>NZ_JACHCV010000003.1:0-578967 GCF_014200785.1 Mucilaginibacter sp. AK015 | reverse complement strand
ATTGAAACAGGCCTTTGCTATTGCAACACAAAAAACAAAATACAACGAAAATTATTCAAATATTATTTGATTTTAAACACAGTTCATTGCGAGCGTAGCGTGGCAATCCTCGATAGGTCCCCCACTGCCTTAACGCAACCTCACAATGCGGCATTGGCCTGTTCGGGTAGCACAGGCATTGCACCTGCAGAAAAGAAAAAGTACATCAACTGGCGGTCATATAGTATAACCCATTCCTAACGAAGAACTAATCGTATACCAACTTAAAGAGATTGCTTCGTACCTCGCAATGACGCGGTGTAGAATGAATAAAATATCAAGGCACAAAATTTGCTAAATTAGCACCAACTATGAAAAACCGACTGCTACTGCTTGCCATTACCGCCATTATCATCACATCCTGTTCGCCAAAGGTAAAGCCGCTTGCCAGCCGGTACGCTGCTACCAATAAAGTGTACACCGAACATGCCGATAGCTTAAGCAAGGTGTTACTGGCAGAAAATCCGGCCATGTTAACAGATAGCCTGGGCAGGCCTATATCTTCCGAATGGGTGGGTACGGTTAACTTTAACCTGCGTAAGCCAAACTATGTTGTTATCCACTATACCGCGCAGGACTCGCTGGCGCAAACCATCAAAACCTTCACACTCGTAAGGCCGCAGGTGAGCGCTCACTATGTTATCAGTAAAGACGGTACTGTGGTGCACATGCTTAACGATTATATGCGTGCCTGGCATGCCGGCGTTGGCAAATGGGGCAGCATCAGCGATATGAATAGCTGCTCGATAGGTATCGAGCTGGATAATAAAGGCAACGAACCCTTCGCCCCCGCGCAGATCAGCAGCTTGCTGGCATTGCTGGCTAAATTAAAGAAGGATTACAACATACCCACAGCCAATTTTATTGGTCACGGCGATGTTGCCCCCGGCCGCAAACCCGACCCGGGGATCCGCTTCCCGTGGGAACTGCTTGCCAGCAGAGGCTTCGGCTATTATTCAGATATGATCATTGTGTCCGCCCCTGCAAACTTTGACAGCGCTACCGCCCTGCGACTGATAGGGTATGACACCCGTAACCTGCCCGCCGCTATCGGCGCATTTAAACGCCACTTTGTACAGCGCGAAGAATCCACCCGGCTAACGCAGTTCGACTTGGATGTGTTGTATAATGTTTATCAGAAATATTAACCGTTAAAATTCAGGCGTAGGCACAGGGGTGGTTTGCCCGTGCGGTAAAAATCCTTCGTCCATTAAAGTGAGCTTGCCATTTTTAAAATAATAGAACTTATAAAGCCCTTCGCCAGGGGCGTAATTGAGTTGCCGGTAAACGGTGCGCGATTCAGATAATTCTATAAGCTTGGCAGATGCATGTTCTTTTTTAAACTGATCTTCGGGCATGTTAACCGCAACCATTTTTGGCGCTGCACAGCCCATAAGAAATACAAGTAATAAAGGTATAAGTATTTTTTTCATATCGGTATGAGCCGAAAAATACGTGCGGGTTTAATAGCTCAAAAATTTTTATTTTGCAAAGGTCGGGATATAAAAAAAGGCTAAAGTTTAACTTTAGCCCTCTGTGGTTTATTATTAGCTTTAACCTTTCTTCACCCAGCCATCTTTTAACGTAACCGTGCGGTTGAACACCAGTTTATCAGGGGTCGAGTTTTTATCAAGCGTAAAATAACCTTTACGCATAAACTGTACAGGTGTGCCCACTTTAGCGTTGGTCAGGTCGGGCTCTATATAAGCCGTTGGGATTATCTGCAGACTGTTGGGGTTAATGTAATCCTTAAAGTCGCCGTCCTCGTTGCTTGGGTCTTCCACCCGGAAAAGTCTATCGTATAGGCGAACCTCTGCAGTTTTTGCATGTTCGGCGCTCACCCAGTGAATAGTGCCTTTCACATTAATGCCGCTGGTATCGTTGCCGCTTTGCGATTCGGGGATGTACGAGCAATGTATCTCGGTACTGTTGCCCTCAGCATCCTTAACAACGCTTTCGCCTTTAATAATATAAGCGCTTTTTAGGCGCACCATCAGGCCAATGCCCAGGCGGAAATATTTTTTTGTCGGCTCTTCCATAAAGTCGTCGCGCTCTATCCAAAGCTCGCGACCAAACGGAAACTCGCGGCTACCATCGCCACCTTCGGCTTCAGGGTTGTTCTCGCCGGTAAACATCTCGGTTTTGCCTTCCGGATAGTTATCGATGATCAGTTTAACCGGGTCGAGTACAGCCATACGGCGCCACGCGGTTTTGTTCAGGTCTTCGCGGATGCAAAACTCCAGTAAGCCAACATCAATCATATTCTCGCGCTTGGCTACACCAATGCGTTCGCAAAACTCGCGAATGCTGGCAGGCGTATAGCCACGGCGGCGCAGGCCGCTAATTGTAGGCATACGCGGGTCGTCCCAGCCATCAACGTGGCCTTCCTCAACCAGTTGCAGCAACTTGCGCTTGCTCATCACGGTATAATTGAGGTTAAGGCGGGCAAACTCGTACTGCTTGCTCGGGAACAGGTTCAGTTTCTCAATAAACCACTCATAAAGCGGGCGGTGAGGTATAAATTCAACCGTGCATATCGAGTGGGTAATTTCTTCAATGGCGTCGCTTTGCCCGTGAGCGAAATCGTACATGGGGTAAATGCACCAGGTACTCCCCGTACGGTGATGGTGCGTATGCTTAATGCGGTACATCAGCGGATCGCGCAGCAGCATATTTGGCGATGCCAGGTCGAGCTTGGCACGTAACACCTTGGCGCCGTCGGGGTACTTACCCTCCTTCATATCCGCAAAAAGCTGCAGGTTTTCTTCAACCGAGCGGCTGCGGTATTGGTTAGCCACGCCGGGCTCGGTAGGCGTACCTTTTTGAGCGGCAATTTCTTCGGCGCTGCTGTCGTCAACGTAAGCAAGGCCTTGTTTTATCAGCTCAACGGCAAAATTGTACAGTTGGTCAAAATAGTCGGACGCGTAACATTCTTTGGCCCATTCAAAGCCCAGCCACTTTACGTCCTCTTTAATGCTATCTACGTATTCAACTTCCTCTTTAGCGGGGTTGGTATCGTCAAAACGAAGGTTTGTTTTGCCATTATATTTCTGCGCCAGGCCAAAGCTCAGGCAAATGGCCTTGGCGTGGCCAATATGCAGGTAACCGTTAGGCTCGGGCGGGAAACGGGTTAACACCCGGCCGTCGTTTTTGCCGGCGGCAATATCCGCCTCAATAATCTCCTCTAAAAAATTAAGTGATCTTTCTTCGCTCATGATGGGATCAAAAGTACGGAAATAATACATTTTTAGACAGTGTTATACATAATCAGAATTGGATGTAAATAAGAATAAATGGAATATAATATATAACTGCAAACTGCCGGCTCAAACTGCAAACTGTTAAGGGCGTTCCCTGCGGGCCGGGCTTTACGCTCATACAGCACAGGCTTTAGCCACGGTGCCGGTATCCGCTGCAATCCCTAACGCGAAGATTGTCTGAACCCTGATATGGGATTTTCCTTATTTAGGGATTTCTTTTTCTCTACGTCAGCAAAACAGTAGTGCGATTTTAACCATGATCCATGCGACTTCCTAATTTAAGGATTTCAAAAAGGGTGGGGGTAAATGTCAGAGCAGGCGGGCCGGGTGTGTGGCGGGAATGACGGTTTAGCTTTTGCGTTGTGATGCGAGCGCAACGAGTCATCCAGCAAAAGCGTTAAGAACCGGCAGGGAGCGGGGAAGCATTGCTCTGACTTGGCCTTTTCTTTTGGTTCGTTTTCTTTGTGGCTAAGACAAAGAAAATGAACATCCGCAGGCTTAACGTGACTACTGCCGCACCTAACGAAGAGCCAATAATCCTATTCCTTTAAACCGCGTAATCAAAATTCCAACGTTTTTCTTCTTACTTTTACACCAACCAATTCGTTTTACATGAGCGATAACCAATTTAACCGCCCTATACGCGTATTAGTAGCTAAAGTAGGCCTGGACGGGCACGACCGCGGTGCACGCATTATTGCCACCACCCTGCGCGATGCCGGTATGGAAGTGATATACACCGGCCTGCGTCAAACGCCCGAAATGGTGGTGAACACCGCCCTGCAGGAAGATGTGGATGCTATTGGCATCTCGATATTATCAGGCGCGCACATGACGGTTTTCCCGAAGGTGATGGCGCTCATGAAAGAGAAAAAAATGGATGATGTGCTGCTTACCGGCGGGGGCATTATACCGGCAGATGATATGGCCGAACTAAAAAAGGCAGGCGTGGGCGAACTGTTTCCGCCGGGTACCAGCACAGCCGATATTGTTACCTATATTACCAACTGGGTACATGCAAACCGCAACTTTTAATTTACCAGATCATGGAATTTGAAAACATACTGGCCGAAACCAGGGGCCGCATACATTATATAACCACTAACCGCGAAAGTAAGCTGAACGCCCTTAACCAGTTTACCCTTGCCGAATTGCACGAGGCATTCACCGCGGCTTTTAAAGATGATAGTGTGGGCGGGATCATCATTACCGGCGCAGGTACAAAGGCATTTGTTGCCGGGGCGGATATTGCCGAATTTGCCGACCTTGACGTACAGGGTGGTACCGAACTGGCCCGCACAGGGCAATCAACCGTATTTGATGTAATTGCCAATGGCAATAAGCCGGTAATTGCAGCTATAAATGGCTTTGCGTTAGGTGGCGGTTTAGAACTGGCAATGGCGTGCCATCTTCGTATCGCGTCTGAAAACGCCAAAATGGGGTTGCCCGAAGTTACGCTTGGCTTAATTCCCGGTTACGGCGGCACGCAGCGTTTAACCCAATTGGTGGGCCGGGGAAAGGCATTGGAAATGATCATGACCGCTGATATGCTAAGCGCTGCCGAAGCACTTGCCGCGGGTTTGGTTAATCACGTAGTTTTCCAGGACGACCTGCTGCCAAAGGCCGAAGAGATCATGAACAAGATATTGACCCGCGCACCGCTTGCCCTGGCAGCTGCCATCAAAACGGTAAATGATTTTGATAAAGAAGGTATCAATGGTTTCGAGACCGAGATCCGCGAGTTCGGCAAATGTTTCGGTACCGAAGATTTTAAGGAAGGCGTTTCGGCGTTTATGCAAAAGCGTAAAGCAGCGTTCAAAGGCCGGTAAATAACCGGTAAAAAAATTCAATTTTTTCGAGTTTTTCCGCTTCATTGGTGTTAGAACGGAGCAGCCACTTTTCATTCAAATTTCATAAACCAGGCTGGTTTTTAACACATTATTTACACTGCCCTGACTATTTGTCCAAATGGGTCAAAATTAATTCCCTATTAATCAATCGATTGAATATTCGTGACAATCTGATGAATAAATGTACCCGATTTCGTGCTTTACTTTGCCCTGTGCAAACAAAAAAGCACGTTAATCTAAATATTATTATATCATGAAAAGTACATTAAAAATCGCAACATTGGCCTTAGCTTTCGCCGGACTATCATTCGCTGCTAATGCCCAAACAACAACTACAAGCACAACTACAAATGGCGGCATACGCTACAGCATCGGTGTTGACGCAGGCGTACCGGTTGGCGACCTGAAAGATACCCATAACTGGAATTTAGGTGGATCGGTACAGGCCGATATCCCTGTGGCAACACAACTATTTGTTACCGTTAACGCCGGTTACAACAACATTTTCGGTAAAAAGAATGTAGGTGGTGTAGCCGCTGCCGATATTACCGATATCAAATTATTACCGGTAAAAGCAGGTTTAAAATTCTTCCCGGTTCAGAATTTTTACATTCAGGGCGAAGCAGGTGCATCATTCCTGCTGAACAGCGATGATACCTACAAAGATAAATCTGTAGCGTTTGTTTACGCGCCGCAAATTGGTGTTCAGTTCCCGGTTAGTGCAAGCGGTAACTTCATTGATGCCGGCGTACGTTACGAGGCAACTACTAAATTTAACAGCGCTCTTGACAGCAGCAAGCCAAGCTTTTTAGGTGTGCGTGTTGCATACGGCTTCTAAGAAAAGAAATCAGACCGGTAAAGGCAACAATTGTAAAAAGGGAGCACAACAGCTCCCTTTTTTTTGCGTCCAAAAGCCGGTTTTTAGCCCATATCAATAATAATTCTGATAAATTAGCAAATATTTGTACCTTAACCTGCGTAATACATTTACCTGTAAACAGTAACTGCTGATATGAAAAAAATACTCATCATTGATGATGAAGTTAACGTTGGGCTATTGCTATCAAAGTTTTTGGTACGCAACGGTTTTGAGGTAAGTACAGCTGCAAATGGCGCCGCCGGGATGGAATATCTCAAAAAAAATGATTTTGACCTGGTGCTGTGCGATTTTAGACTGGAGGATACCGACGGCCGCGAAATGCTTAAAAACATCAAAGCGCTTTATCCAAAAACAGGCGTTATCATCATTACCGGGTACTCGGATATAAAAATGGCGGTCGAGCTTATTAAAATGGGCGCATACGACTATATCACCAAACCCCTTTATCCCGACGAGATATTAAATACCATTAACAAGGCCATTGAAACGCAGTACGCACTGCAGGAAATGACCCATAACGATTACAGCCCGGGCGATAAGCCTCAAAAGGAAAGTAAAAAGCAGGTACTGTCGGGCGAGTTTGTGGTTGGCACCAGCCGCGCATCAAAAGAACTTTTAAAACAGATTGAACTGGTTGCGCCCACCAATTACAGCGTTATCATATTGGGCGAAAGCGGCACCGGCAAAGAGTCGGTTGCTAAAAGCATACACCAAAACAGCCCACGGCATAATCAGCCTTTTGTGGCGATGGATTGCGGATCGCTTACCAAAGAGTTGGCCGCGAGCGAATTTTTCGGCCACGAAAAAGGATCGTTCACCGGGGCGCTTTATACCAAGATAGGGCATTTTGAAATGGCCAACGGCGGCACCTTGTTTCTTGACGAGGTGGGTAACCTATCGTATGAGATACAAGCCGCTTTGCTGCGTACCGTGCAGGAGCGTAAAGTAAAACGTATAGGCAGCACTAAAGAGATAGACCTGGATGTACGCATTATTATAGCCACCAACGAAAGCCTGCAGGAGGGTATCCAAAAAGGAAAGTTCCGTGAAGACCTTTATCACCGTTTTAACGAATTTAGTATTTACATGCCGCCCTTGCGCGAACGTGGGAACGATATTATGATGCTGGCCGAACATTTTCTGAAGATTGCCAACCAGGAGCTTGACCGTAACGTAACCAGTTTTGCACCGGAGGTTGTAGAATGTTTTATGAATTACCGCTGGCAGGGAAACATCCGCGAGATGAAAAACGTGGTGCGCCGGGCTACCTTGTTAAGCGAGGGTAACGAGATCACCATGAAAACGCTGCCGCTGGAGATATCGAACTTTAAGGTATCATCGTTTGAACCTGCCGGCACATTGGTTAATACCGAGGTTAAGGAACCCAAGCACGATTTAAAAAACGCTGCCTTGGGTGCCGAGCACGAAACCATATTGAAAGTACTGCGCGAAGTAAACTTTAACAAAACAAAAGCTGCCGAGATTTTGAATATCGACCGTAAAACGCTTTACAATAAAATGAAAGCGATCAATTTGAAATAGTTATGGCCGAAGATTTAAACAACCCTGCAGATAAAACGGACCTGGATATGTTAAAGCACGATATCAAAAACCAGCTATCGAACATTCAACTGGCATTAGAAGGCTTAAGGTACGAGGTAGAGGGTATACACGGCGACTTTGAAATTTACCTGGAGAGCCTGGCCCAATCGGCGCTGAAAATTGATAAACTTCTTGACGGCTTTAAATAAAAAAATGAGACCGCGGCGCTAAAAACTTTTTGGCGCTTTTTTGTTTATATATTAGTATCACAATTAGCTTTCCGGTTTATAGAATGTCTATTTTTAATTATAAGCAGCGTAATAATATAATACTGGTAAGCATTGTTGTGCTCGGTTGCTTTTTACTCTACGCTTTAAGCGATCTGTTTAGCTCAATATTGGGCGCAATTGTGCTCTTTACCATTTTCAGGCCGTTTTACCTGTACATGGTCGAGCGGCGTAAATTTAACAGTACGCTGGCCACCATCATCATTATTTTGATTTCCCTCATCGTAATTGTTATCCCGTTCCTGTCGCTGAGCATTATGGTGATAGGCAAAATAGGGAGCTTAAACCGCGAGTCTATCAATATTGATAAATGGACCGAGAAGATAGACGCATTTACAGCAGCTAATTTAAATCAGCCGCACTTTGCCGAAAATACCTTACAAAAGTTGGGGGCTTATGCCGCCGACCTTTTTCCATCGTTGCTGGGCAGCGCGGCCAGTATTATACTTACCTTATTGGTAATGTATTTTTTATTGTACTTTATGTTTGTGCAAATGCGCGAGTTTGAAGTAGGGTTATTGAAATACGCTCCCTTTCGGGAGCAACATGCCTTAAAATTTGCTACCGAGCTGCGCAATTCAACCTATTCTAATGTTCTGGGGCAGGGCATTATCGCTATTACCCAGGGTATATTGCTGGCAATGGGCTTTTACGCTTTTGGCATACCCGATGCTATTTTTTGGGGAGTTATAGGCGCGTTCCTGTCGTTTTTGCCGGTGGTAGGGGCGCCAACCCTGTGCATACCCGCCAGCGTTATATTATTTGCAGGCGGGCACAATATTAAGGGTATATTGCTGCTGGCCTGGGGGTTATTGTTTATTGGCAACGTTGATAATGTGTTGCGTATGATAATCAATAAGCGTATTGGCAATACGCACCCTATTATATCAGTTGTAGGGGTGTTTATTGGCTTGCCCCTGTTTGGCATTCTTGGCCTGGTTTTTGGGCCGGTGTTATTATCGTATTTCTTGCTGTTGTTAGAAATATATGAAACTAACCGTATGGCGGCCGACAGGCTGGAGCGGATACGAACGGGGCCCGAAATGCAGTAGTTTTATACCTAACTGATTATGACATGGGTAGCACCCTTTTTGAAAAGATATTTAATAATTATAAAACAAATACTCAACTTAAAAATTAATACAATATGAACGATAACACAAAAGTTATTGTCGCCCTACTGGCAGGATTAGCGGCAGGTGCGGCACTGGGAATTTTATTTGCACCCGATAAAGGTATCGAAACACGCGATAAGCTTTCAGAATCATTGAGCAACCTTGGCGATTCTATCAAAGAAACTGCCGCTAACGAAATTGATAAGCTTGTAGGCCTTAAAGATAAAGTTGTAGAGAATATAAAAAGCAAAGTAAAAGGCGCTGAAGAAGAATATCAGGACGACCTGGAGCACGCATAACTTACCGCCGGGCATATAAAGCCCGCTGTACTAACAAATTTATATGGAACAGGAAAAAGCAGAAACCACGCGCCCGATTGTTGACCAGCTGAAAGATTATGCTGAAACGCGCTTTAAACTTTTGAAGTATGAAGTGATTGAACGCAGCACATCAGTTTTAGCTGATATTTTAATTGATATAGTAATTATACTAAGCCTGGTATTGACCTTCTTATTCGCCAGTTTTACGCTGGCGCTGTTCCTGGCCGATGTGCTGCACTCGTACTGGCAGGGGTTTGGCTGCGTAGCTTTATTATACCTGCTTATGGCCGTTATTATAATGTTAGCAAAACGCAGTTTCGAAAGGCCCTTAATTAATGCCATGATCAGGAAGTTATTTAAATAAGCACATGGAAACACCTATCAGAAATATATTTGAGTTGCAAGCCGAGATTGGCCGTTTAAAAAATTTAGAGGCTGAACAGGCCATTGCTTTAAAAGCGCGCTTTAGCGGGCCATCGGCCATATTTTCAACAGTCCTTTCGTTGTTCCCTAAATCGGCCGCAACCGATGGTATACAAGGGGCGGGTTTTTTTAACCAGGATTTTTTAGGGCTTTTATCAAGGTTTGTATTGCCTTTAACACTCAATAAAACCATATTCAGACATTCAAATTTTATCATCAAAACGCTGGTAGGCATTCTTTCGCAAAAAGCATCGCACTACATTAGCGAAGACTCGGTAAGCAGTGTATGGGATAAGGCTAAAAACCTTTTTGGGAATATTTTTAAAAAGAAAGCGAAAGATGATAAGGATACCGGGATAGTATTGGAAAAAGACGATGTACCGGCCTATCAGCCATATTAAGATCTTAAAGCCCTGTTGCGAAACACAGTTTTAACGAAAAAGGGATAGACCCACAGGGTTTATCCCTTTTTTATTTTATATGCTTCCATATCATAGCATGTCATTTCGAACGCATGTAAGAAGTTTTTCGGATGACAAGCCGCAAATTGAATCATCAACAAGATTTCTCCTCGTTCCCTCGGGTTATAAAGCGCAGCGATAGAAAACGGGGCACGCACAACAATCACAAAAATCCTTATTTTTGCTTTTTTATGGGAAAAGATAAGATAAGGCGCTTTGCCGAGATAGAAACGTTTAGCAATGTACTGCAGTTAGATGCCGGCAAGCCGTTCAAGGACAACTGGGCCGCAGGCTTTTTTAAAAACAATAATCCGGTTGTATTAGAACTGGCCTGCGGCAAAGGCGAATACACGGTTAACCTTGCCCGCATGTTCCCTGATAAAAATTTTATCGGCATTGATTATAAAGGCAACCGTATTTGGCGCGGCGCTAAAACCGCTTTAGAAGAAGGCGTTACCAACGTTGCCTTTTTGCGCATGCAGATAGAGAACCTGGTAGATTATTTTGCAGCAGGCGAAGTTGACGAGATATGGATAACCTTCCCCGACCCGCAACCGCAGCTAAGCCGCGAGAAAAAGAGGCTTACATCTTCCCGGTTTTTAAACATGTACCGGGTGGTGCTTAAACCGGGCGGCTACATTAACCTGAAGACCGATAACGATGGCCTGCATGCCTATACGGCAGATAAAATAGCCGAACTTGCTTTAAAGCTATTTGCCAAAACGGAAGACCTTTACCACTCGGAATATGCCGATGAGGTGCTGTCGATAAAAACCTATTACGAAAAAAAATACCTGCAGCATAATAAGAATATTAACTACCTTAAATTCTCATTTTAAGCACAATGCCCGATTATAACTTTTTTGATAACGTGTATGACGTGGTAAGGCAGATACCCAGGGGCAGGGTAACATCATACGGCGCTATTGCAGCTTACCTGGGCTCTAAGCAATCATCGCGCATTGTGGGTTATGCCATGATGGCCTGCGGCACTGCAAACCCGCCCGTGCCTGCGCATCGTGTATTAAACAAGCAAGGCTTATTAACCGGCAAATTCCACTTTGGTGGTAATACCATGGAGCAAATGCTGCAAAGCGAGGGTGTTGAAGTTATTGATAACCAAGTGCAAAATTTTAAAGCGCTTTTTTGGGACCCGGCTATAGAATTGGCGCTTTAACGGCATCCCTCTTTTTGTCGGTATCGGTAAAAAGGGCGGCAATAAACCAAATTACCCCCAGCCCTAAATAGTAAGGCTTTGACCGCTCGTCGTATTGAAACAGGGTAAATGCAGAAAGGATTAGCCCCAGGGATATGATCAGTTCAATAATGCGGTGAACGCCCAGTGGCACCATCCGGAACATCCCAAAACTATAATCGGTAACTATGGTAAGTATCAATTGTGCTGCAGCCAGCAGGTAAGTATAGGTGCTTACATTGTTGGGCATAGCAAATAAGGTAGGCGATGCAAACAGGAACAGGATCAAAAGGTAATCGATAATGCCATGCAATTTTGGCGAAATAAGTTTCATATCCCTTACATACGCACAAATCACGCCAACTGTTGGCGTCAGCCTGTAATTTGCAGCAACTCCATGCGGTTACCAAACGGATCTATAAACGCAAAGCGCCGCCGCCCGGGGATAACAGGCTCTTCCACTATTTCCACATCGTTAGCTTCCAGATGCCGGCGGGCGGCATCAACATCAGTAACTTCCATTGCGGTGTGGCGTATGGTGCGTGGTAACGCGAGTTCAACACCAATATGCAGCTGCACATCGCCAATATTAAACCAATACCCGGCAGATGAAAAAAGATGATCGGGGCGGTTAATTAACCCAAGGCCTATTATGCGGGTATAAAAATCCTTTGCTTCTTCCAGCCGTTCGGGCGGTACACATACATGAAAGTGGTCGGCGCGTTTAAAGCTGATCATTAACTATTGGTGTTGTGCAAAGGTCAAAACATAACCGTTATTATCGAGTATAGAAAATTCGGTAGCGCCATAGAAAGTCTTTTCAAGTCCCTTAAGTACCTTCACGCTATCTTTTATCCTGTCGAACAAACCGTTTATATCGTTCACATTAATGTATAACAATAACGATCCGCCATCGGTGCGCTTTATCTCGGGCAGTTCATCCGCAAGGCTCGCATAGGTCTGAAACATCATTGTAACCTTGCCGCTGGTCATCATGGCCCAAACCAGTTCCTCGCCTGCTTCAGGCACGCTCATGGTTACTTCGAAACCCAGCAGCTTATAAAAAGCCACGGTGGCCTTCATGTCGTTTACAAAAATATTTGGTGATAAACTTTCCATGGTGATTTTTTAATTGTATGGTAAATTTATGATTAATCGGGCGCTATCAAAATAAAACATTTATACCTTTAAACACTAAATTATACATTAAATAAACTTAATAATTCATCCCTATGGGTCAATTAATAAACGATTTTGAAGCCTATCGTACAAAAATGAACGACAGGATAATGGAAACCGCCAACACTAATATCAAAAGGTTTTTTGCACTGGACACTACTACCTACGCCGACGGCGCTCTGGATGTAAAAACCAAGGAAATGCTGGGTCTGGTAGCCTCAATGGTTTTACGCTGCGATGATTGCATTAAATACCACCTGGGCAAATGCCACGAGGCAGGCGTAAAGCATGATGAAATGAACGAAGTTTTTATGATAGCCAACCTGGTAGGCGGCTCTATTGTTATTCCGCATTACCGCAGAGCAGTGGAGTATTGGGATGAATTGAACGGATTATAATTTTTTACCATGTCATTGCGAGCGTTAGCGCGGCAATCTCTTTAAGCAGATCCGTTATGCATGTGTACCGCCGTCCTAAAGAGATTGCTTCGTACCTCGCAATGGCGATTAATTTATTAAATTTACTCCTTATGTCAACTGCAAACTCAATACTGCCAACAGAAATTACCCGCTGCAAATGGTGCGGTACCGACCCGCTTTACATGGAATACCACGATAAGGAATGGGGCAAGGTAACGCACGACGATAAGGTGCTGTTTGAGTTTTTAACGCTCGAAGCAGCGCAGGCCGGTTTAAGCTGGATAACCATTTTGCGCAGGCGCGATAATTACCGGAAGGCCTTCGCCGGCTTCGATGTAGAAAAGGTTGCTAAGTTTGACGATAAGGATAAGGAACGCTTGCTGAACGATGCCGGTATTATCCGTAACCGTTTAAAAATAGACGCTGCTATAAACAATGCCAGGCTTTTCATTGAGGTGCAAAAGGAGTTTGGCTCTTTCAATAACTACCTGTACAGCTTTATGCCCGATGGTAAACCCATTACCACATACAACGGGCCGCAGGTAAGCACCCCCGAATCGGACGCAATAAGCAAGGACATGAAAAAGCGCGGCTTTAAATTCTTTGGCACCACTATTTGCTACGCCCACATGCAGGCCACCGGCATGGTTAACGACCATATCCCCGAGTGTAGTTTTAGATGATAACACTACGCAGATCTCTCCAGGGAGGAATTGTAAATTTGATAAGGATAGATTAACATTAATCGTATTTTTGAAATCACACCGGTGATCGGTGCAATCAATCACAATCTGTGTAATCACAAAAAATGAAGAAGCTTTTTCTATTGGATGGTATGGCCCTGATATACCGGGCGCATTTTGCCTTGAGTAAAAATCCGCGTTTTACTTCGGGGGGGTTAAATACGTCCGCGGTTATGGGGTTCACCAACACTCTGCTGGAAGTTTTACGTAAAGAGAAACCCACCCACATGGCCGTGGTATTTGATACCGATGCGCCAACCGAACGCCATACCGATTTTGAAGGCTACAAGGCACACCGCCAGGCCATGCCCGAGGATTTGAGTAAAGCCCTTCCGTATATATTTAAAGTGGTTTTAGGGTTTAACATTCCGCTGATCACTTCCGACGGTTATGAAGCCGATGATATCATAGGCACCCTTGCCAAAAAAGCCGAACAGAAAGGTTACCAGGTTTACTGTATGACACCTGACAAGGATTTTGCACAGCTGGTGTCAGAAAATATCCGCATTTACAAACCTGCCCGCATGGGTAACGATATGGAGATATTGGGCGTGAAAGAAGTGCTGGAGAAATGGGAAATTGAACGCCCGGAACAAGTAATAGATATTCTGGGCCTTTGGGGCGATGCAGTGGATGGGATTCCCGGCATCCCGGGCGTGGGCGAAAAAACAGCCAAAACGCTTATTAAACAATATGGCTCGGTTGAAGAGATTATAGCTCATAGCCACGAACTAAAAGGCAAATTACGCGAAAACGTGGAGCAATACGCTGAGCAGGGGCTGATGTCGAAAAAGCTGGCTACCATAAATCTAAATTCGCCTGTTGAGCTGGACGAAGCCGGGCTTGAGATGTGTGCGCCAAGTAAAGACCTGCTGGAACCCCTGTTTGCCGAACTGGAATTTAGAACATTAGGCCGCCGTGTATTTGGCGATGATTTTAGTATTACCGAAACCCGGGCGGTATCGGTACAAACCGACCTGTTTGGCAACCCCGTGGCCGATGGCCGTACAACCCTTGAGGTTGATGTGCAGGATATATACGAAGCGCCAACACAGGTTGAGATCAAAAATATCAACACTGTTGAACATGAATATATTTTGGCCGATACCTTTGAAAAACGCGCCGAACTGATTGATATATTAAAACAGCAAAAGCACTTTTGCTTTGATACCGAAACCACCGGCACCGATGCCAATCATTGCGAATTGGTGGGTTTATCGTTTGCTGTGAAGCACCACCAGGGCTGGTATGTACCCGCCCCGCATGACGAGGCGGAAGCAAAGAAGATCGTTGCCGAGTTTAAACCTGTGTTTGAAGACCCTAATATTGGCAAAACGGGCCAGAACCTTAAATTCGACATACTGATGCTGAAGTGGTATGATGTGGAAATGAAAGGCGAGCTGTTTGATACCATGATGGCGCATTATGTGATAGACCCCGATACCCGCCATAACATGGATATCCTGTCAGAAAATTACCTGCAATACAAGCCGGTTTCCATCACAGAGCTTATTGGCCCTAAGGGAAAAAATCAGGGGAACATGCGCGATGTGGAGATCGAGAAAATAAAAGATTACGCGGCCGAAGATGCCGATGTTACCCTGCAGCTACGCACCGTTTTTGAGCCGAAGATAAAGGAAGTAGAGGCAGAAGACCTGTTGCATAAAATTGAGAACCCGCTGATATACGTGCTGGCCGATATTGAGCACGAAGGTGTACGTATTGACCATGATACCCTGCGCGAATTTTCAAAGGAACTGGAAACCGATATAGCCAAACTGGAGAAAACCGTATTTGAAAAAGCGGGCGTTAGGTTCAATATCGCATCGCCAAAGCAATTGGGCGAGGTATTGTTTGAAAAGCTAATGCTTGACCCTAAGGCTAAAAAGACCAAGACCGGCCAATACCAAACCGGTGAGGATGTATTGCTATCGCTTGCTGCTAAAAGCGATATTGTAAGGGATATACTGGATTTCCGCCAACTGCAAAAGTTAAAATCTACCTATGTAGATGCCCTCCCCACCATGGTGAACCCTAAAACGGGGCGTGTGCACACCAGCTATAACCAGGCGGTGGCGGCAACGGGCAGGTTAAGCTCTAATAATCCAAACCTGCAAAACATCCCCATTCGTACCGAGCGGGGCCGCGAGGTGAGGAAAGCCTTTATCCCGCGCGATGAGAATCACAGCATTGTATCTGCCGATTATTCGCAGATCGAGCTGCGCATCATTGCCCAGATCAGCAAAGACCCTAACATGTGCCAGGCGTTTGTAGATAATATCGACATCCATACCGCCACAGCAGCAAAAGTGTATGGGGTTGGCATCGATGAGGTAGACAGCACCCAGCGCCGCAATGCCAAAGCGGTAAACTTTGGTATCATATATGGGCAGTCGGCATTTGGGTTATCGCAAAACCTGGGCATCCCGCGTAAAGAGGCCGCCGAGATCATTGAAAACTATTTTGCACAGTACCCCGGCATCAAACAATACATGGCCGATACCATGAACTTTGCCCGCGAGAACGGTTACGTATGTACCCTGATGGGCCGCCGCCGTTACCTGCGCGATATCAACTCAGCCAACCAAACCGTACGCGGCTTTGCCGAACGAAATGCTATAAACGCGCCCATACAGGGCTCCGCGGCGGATATGATCAAGATAGCCATGATCAACATTCATCGCGAGTTTAAAGCCCTGAAGCTGGATGCCCGCATGACCATGCAAGTGCATGATGAGTTGGTGTTTGATGTGCCCAACCACGAGATTGAAATTGTAAAACCTATCATCCTGGAAAACATGAAGAACGCCATCAAAACCGAAGTGCCGATAATGGTAGAAATAGGTACAGGGTTAAATTGGCTGGAGGCGCATTAAATTATTTAAAAGCTCTTCGCAACTATTGAAGAATGTTTATCGTCTTCAAAATAGTTATCATAATTTATGAAGAAATTATTTCTCTGTTTTATTGTATTGTTTCCGATAGGCGCATTAGCGCAGAATTGCAACTGCCTGGTAAATTTTGATTACGTTACAAGCCATGTAACCGATAACTATTCCGGGTATACCGACAAGGTAAAAAACAATAACCTGAAGGAATTTAACACTTTCACCGGGCAGTTACG
This sequence comes from Mucilaginibacter sp. AK015, assembly GCF_014200785.1. Classification (NCBI taxonomy): domain Bacteria; kingdom Pseudomonadati; phylum Bacteroidota; class Sphingobacteriia; order Sphingobacteriales; family Sphingobacteriaceae; genus Mucilaginibacter; species Mucilaginibacter sp. AK015. The sequence goes on along the minus strand of NZ_JACHCV010000003.1, from coordinate 562,130 downwards.
CCAAAGGGCGTTAAAAGCAACTGGTACAGATTCCTGTTATGTGATATTAAAAACATGGGTCAATTACTTTAAAGACCATCATCTCAGGGTGCAATTAGATTGGCGTTATCGTAAAAAATATCCCGAACAGGTTAAACAGCTTAATAAGCTTTTTGCTGCGAAACAAACTTTACGCGGATCTGGCGAGAAATTAGATAGCCAAACGAGTATAAAGCAGTTCAACGCTAATACTATACTCATCAGGCTTCCTTCATTTGAATGGAGTGAGAAGAAAATAATCGACAGCCTTTTTAAAGCCCATCAGGAAAGTTTAAAAACAGCTCCTAACTGGATCATAGATGTTCGTGGTAACGGCGGCGGCACTGATTATGCATTCAATGCTTTACTGCCGTATATCTACGCCAATCCGATAAATATTAAACCGGATGAATATCGCTCATCAAAAGATAATATTGCCCTCTTAGAAGGCAATTTAAAGGACCCGGATATCTCCGGGCAGGCTAAAGAATTTTTGAGTAACGTAATTAGCCTGATGAAGTTACATCCAAACCAGTTTGTAAACCCCTCCGGCAAAGAGTCATTTGAGATCAGGCTCGATTCCGTTTATAAATTCCCAAAAAAAGTTGGGATATTAATAGACAGGAACAGCGCAAGTTCTACCGAGTCGTTTTTATTAACTGCTATGCAAAGCAAAAAAGTAACCGTATACGGAGAAAATTCGGCAGGGATATTAGATTATGGCAGCTACCAGTATTTTGATATTCCGTGCGTCGACCTTAACCTGGTTATTCCTATTGCACGGTCTAAAAGGTTACCTCAATACCCTATTGATAATATTGGTATTACACCCAATATAAATATCAGCGCTAAAGAAAAAGATAAGGTTGGATTTATTCAAAAGCGATTAGAGCGTTGATGTTAAATAGAAATAGATCCTCTGCAGCCTTTTAACAATTTGTCAAAAGCCCTGTTCTCCAATTCGCATTTATGCTGATATTGTAATTATTGCGTTTCTTTAATTAAATTATGTCACTTTTTTAAACACATTTTTTAAATTATGTGTTTGTTCATTTGGGGAAATGTTTAGTACCTTAACCCTTATATAATCCCAAATGAGAATTTTCCACCTGAGCGCCGAATGCTATCCTATTGCTAAAGTAGGGGGGCTTGCCGATGTGGTTGGCGCATTGCCCAAATATCAAAATTTGTCAGGCTTACAGGCGGGCGTTGTAATGCCTTTTTACAACCGTAAGTTTGTTGTTGATAATACATTTGATGTTGTTTTTCAGGGTGCAACTTTGCTGGGTACGCGGCGTATTTATTTCGAGATTTTAAAAGAACAAACGGATAAACTTGGCTTTGAACTGTATCTGGTAAAAATACCCGGCCTGCTTGACAGGGAAAATGTATACAGCTACCCGGATGAAAAAGAGCAGTTCATCGCTTTCCAGATAGCGTTTTTAGATTGGATAAACTGGAGTGGCCAAACGCCCGACCTGATACATTGCCACGACCACCACTCGGGCCTGGTGCCATTTATGATGTACCACTCAAACCTGTACCGCAGGCTGGCCCATATACCCACCATATTTACCATACACAACGGACAGTATCACGGTGCGTTTGGCTGGGAAAATTTAAATCACCTGCCCGAAATTGATTTTTATAAAACCGGCCTGCTTGACTGGAACGGGGGGATAAACCCATTGGCATCCGCGGTAAAATGCTGCTGGAAATACACCACCGTTTCGCCAAGCTACCTGCACGAACTTAGTGTTAACTCAAACGGGTTGGAATATTTGTTTTACGTAGAGCGGGATAAAGGCGTAGGCATTATCAACGGCATTGATACCGACGTTTGGGACCCCGAAACCGACCCGATGCTGGCAGTGCATTTTGATGCGGCAACGGTTACTGAGGGCAAGCAAAAAAACAAGGATATTTTGTGCGACAGGTTTGGGTTATCTGCAGATAAGCCGCTGGTGGCGTTCATAGGCCGTCTGGTAGGCGAGAAAGGGTCAGATATGCTGCCTGAAGCAATTGAAAAAAGCGTTAAAGAACATGGCGATAAAGTCAACTTTTTGATACTTGGCGCCGGGGAAAGCGCAACGGAACAAGCATTAACTTTGTTAAAAGAACAATACCCCCAAAACGTAAATGTGTTTATTGGGTACGATGAATCGTTGGCGCATTTAATTTATGCAGGTGCCGATTTTCTGCTGATGCCATCGCGCGTGGAGCCTTGCGGCTTAAACCAGATGTATGCCATGCGTTATGGCACTATGCCACTGGTACGCAGCACGGGGGGCCTGAAAGATACCGTAATAGATTTTGGCGAAGAAGGTGGTTACGGCATACGATTTGAAGAAGTAAGTGTAGAAGACATTTGCACGTCGGTTACCCGTGCAGTTGTAGTGTATAAAGACAACCGCAAAATGCAAGTATTACGCAAGCGCATGATGGCCCTTGATTTTTCGTGGGCACGCTCGGCAAAAGAATATATAAACCTGTATGAAAGTTTAATTCCAAAGATATGACATCAAAAGTAATCAGTATTGTACTTGGAGGCGGCCAGGGTAGCCGTTTAGCACCACTTACATTAACCCGTTCAAAACCGGCAGTGCCAATTGCGGGCAAATATCGTTTGGTGGATATCCCCATCTCTAACTGTTTGCACTCAAATATCAGCCGTATATTTGTGTTAACGCAGTTTAACTCGGCATCGTTAAACAAACACATCAAAAACACTTACCATTTCAGTACGTTCAGCACGGCTTTTGTTGATATTTTGGCTGCAGAGCAAACGCCAACCAGCGGCGGGTGGTTCCAGGGTACGGCCGATGCGGTTAGGCAAAGCCTGCATCACCTGGCTACGCACGATTTTGAATATGTGCTGATCTTATCAGGCGATCAGCTGTATCAGATGGATTTTGAGGAAATGATACAAAAGCACATTGACACAGGTGCGGATATATCTATAGCCACCATTCCCGTACACGCGAATGATGTGCCCGGCTTTGGGATCCTTAAAACGGATGAAAACAGCATGATAACCGCCTTTATTGAAAAGCCTAAAAAGGATTTCGAGAGCTGGGCATCTGAAGTGAGTGATGAGATGAAAGCAGAGGGGCGTGTTTACCTGGCATCAATGGGTATATACCTCTTTAATCGTAAATTACTATACGAGTTGTTGGAAGGAAACGATGATCCGGACTTTGGGAAAGAGATCATCCCGCAGGCCATCACCGGCCACAAGGTATTAAGCTACCAGTACGAAGGCTATTGGACAGATATCGGGACTATCCCTTCGTTTTTTGAAGCTAACCTGGGCCTTACTGATGACATTCCAAAATTCGACCTGTTTAATAAGAACCAGATATACACACGCGCGCGTATGCTGCCCCCTACAAAAATATCGGGTACACTAATAGACCGTTCTATTATTGCCGATGGCTGTATCATCAATGCCGCGCACATTATCCATTCCATAATTGGTATACGTACCCGCATTGGGGTGGCCAGCGAAATTGAAAGCTGTTATGTAATGGGTAGCGACAATTATCAAACCCTTGAAGATATAGCCGAGGCAAAAGCTACCGGCGCGCCTATTATGGGTATTGGAGACAGGTGCTGCATAAAAAACGCCATTATAGACAAAAACACGTACATAGGTAACGATGTAAAGATAAATTGCGGCGGGCCCTTGCCTGACGGCGATTTCCCAACCTATACGGTAACTGATGGTATTGTGATAGTTAAGAAACGCGCTGTAATACCAAGCGGAACGGTTATTTAAGCTTGTTGCGAACACCTGCTTAAAGCAGGAAGTGTTCACGTTCGGCGCACGTGAACACCGTGAACAAACATGAACGCGTGATAATCAGCCAATTAATAAAACGGGTGGTGACAGTATATTGTCACCACCCGTTTCGTTTAATATTATATCAGAAGAAAGACGTCTCGTATTTTTTAGACAGTCTTGTATGTTATAGCTCTATGCTTTCGCCTATGGCCGGAAGCTTTAAATTAAGCCCGGCGTGTATAAATTTACCGGCGACTTCTTCTTTATCTATCTTGATCACCGGGAACGAATCGTAGTGTATGCCGATAATGTTTTTACAATTGATGAATGCGGCGGCTTTAATAGCATCGTCGGCCCCCATGGTATAATTATCGCCTATCGGCAAAAGCGCCCAATCAAGGTTCTCGTCCTCCAGTAGCTTCATATCATAAGTAAGCGCTGTATCTCCTGCAAAGTATATTTTTTTTCCTTCGGATGATAGTACAAAACCGGCAGGGTTGCCGCCGTTGCTGCCATCGGGTAGTGCGCTGGAGTGTACAGCGTTTACCATTTTAACACGGCCAAACTCAAAGTTGAAGCCACCGCCAATGTTCATACCGTGTACATTGGTTATGCCCTGCTTACCCAGCCAACCCGCAATTTCGGCAATGCATATAACTTTTGCACCGCTGTTTTTTTGAACAGTTACCAGGTCGGCAACATGGTCGCCGTGCCCGTGCGATACCAATATATAGTCGGGTTTTAGGCTGTTAACATCGATGTTTTTAGCCAGCTCGTTCGGCGTGATGAACGGGTCAAATAACAATGTTTTGCCGTCGGTCACGATCTCAATGGTCGACTGGCCATAATAGGTAAGTTTCATAGATTTTAAATGTGCAGATATGCAAATGTGCGTAGGTGCAGATTATTAGCACATCGCTTTGCATACCCTGGTTATTAAATATTCAGAAGCTCATCTGTGCATTTGCATTCACGCTTTTGCACATCTGTTGCTTTATTTGCCAAACAGGTTGCCTAAGCCGCCCATTCCGCCCAGCATGGCACTGGTCATGGCTGCCATTTCGCTCTGGCTTACGTTTTCGGCCTGCTCCATGGCTTTGTTTATAGCAACAACCAGCAGTTCTTCCAGCTCCTCTTTATCGGCTTCTTTCAAAAAAGCTTCGTCAATAGCAACAGATTTAACCACTTTGTTGCCATTGGCCTGTACGGTTATTTTGCCACCCTCGGCGGTGCCGGTAACGGTTATGGCATCCAAACGTTGTTTTACTTCGCCCGCCTTTTGCTGGGCTTCCATTAGTTTATCGAACATAATGTTTTAGATGTGCAGATATGCAAATGTGCGTACGTGCAGATATTGGCACAAAGCTTTTGAATATCCGGGTTATCAATATTTATAAAGTCATCTGCACATCTGCATATTCACGCATCTGCACATTTGCAGCTTAATCCTCCGCCGTATCGCCGCTGCCGGTATATGCCCCCTTGCGCACAACCGGCATACCTGTCATTTTAAACAGGTCGTCAAGGTGCAGCAGGCTGCCGTTTACTACATTACCTAACAAAACAATGGTAACATCGTTTTTCATATCGCGCAAAAATATATGGCGAAACCCATGCCACCAACCGGTATGGTATACCACCTTTTGTCCCGGGCTTTCAAATATACGCCACCCGTATCCATAGCTAAAGTGCCCGCGTATCATGGGGTTGCGCGCCGTATAGGCAGAATCTTGCGTGGCGGGTTTAATGAGCTTGCCGGCTTTAAGGGCCTGGTCAAAAACATATAAGTCGCCAACGGTGCTGTAAATGCCTTTATCGCCCACGGGGCCGTCTAAAAAGTTTTGTGCTACCGAGTATTTCCAGCTGTTACGGTCATGGCCCACTACATCAACGGGTATTTTATCGTAAACCGCCTTTGAATAAACGGCGGTATGTGTCATCCCGGCGGGTTTAAAAATATGTTCCTTCATGTAGTCGGCATAGCTTTGGCCGGTAACCTTTTCTATAATAGCGCCCAGCACCATAAAGTTGCTGTTGTTGTATAAAAAGCTGGCGTTTGGCTTGTTAAAGCGCGCCGGCTTGTATTTGGCTATCATAGCCATAACCTCTTTGTTGGTTAAGCCCTTTTTTTGGTTAAGATGCTGGCTGCGGTAAATATTATCCACAAAGTAAACGTAATTCATCATGCCGCTGCGGTGCGTAAGCAGCAAACGTATGGTTACTCCATCATACGGAAAATCAGGGAAGAACTCCTTCACATCCTGATCTAACTTAATTTTGCCTTTTTCCCAAAGCTGCATAATGGCGGTACCCGTCATGGTTTTGGTAACCGATGCCAGCTCGAACTGCGAGCTTAGTTTAAGGCTGTCGCGGGTGAGGTGATTGGCCCAGCCAAACGACCCTTCGTAAAGTATCTTGCCTTTCTTTGCAACCAGTACGTTGCCGTTAAACCCGCTTACCTTATGCAGGTGCTGCATAAACTCTTCAATTTTTTTATCACCTTTAGCGGGGTCGTACTTCAGCAGTTCGGTTGTATTAAAAGGTTTGCCGTTATCGGCTTCGCCTTTTTTATTTTCGCCGTTGCCGGAGCAGGAAGTAAATACGAGGATGGAAAATATAATGGAAATGGCAACTGTGCACACTTGTTTCATAGACAAAAAATTCTTTCACGTAAACGAAGGCGAAAATTAGAAATTATATAGGAGGTATAAGCCTAAAAGTTGATTAATGTTTCAACAAATTATAAACTGTTAAATTTGACCATGAGATTTTTAGCGAAAATACTGCTGTTGATATCAATGACAGTGCACACTGCAAAGGCACAGGATGCAAATACGCTTATCAAACAGGGCCGTGAACTAAACAGCCAAAAAAACTATCTCGGAGCTGTAGAAAAATATAAAAGCGCCCTAACTATCGACCCCCAAAATACACAGGCAAACTACCAGTTAGCCTTTACACTTTTTGCGAGCGGCAAAGGCCCCGAAGGATTGCCTTACCTGGATAAGGTAATAAACGGTAATGCGAGCGCCGCGCTTAAAGCTGCATCATACAGCTTAATGGGGAGCGTTTATGGCAACGGCAAACAGCTGCCCAAAGCTATTGAAGCATACAAGAATGGAATAAAGGCCGATAGCACCAATCAGCGGATCTACTACAACCTGGGTATTGTGCAATACCGCAGCAAGTTATACGAGGACGCGGAGCAAACTTTTATGAATGCTGTAAAGCTTGATTCGGCGGATGCGGGAAGCATGCGGATGTACGCGCTTACTACCTTTCATGAAAACAAACGCGCCGATGCCATATTGGGCTTTTGCCGGTTTTTACAGCTCGAGCCAAACACCGCAAGAAGCAAGGAAGCCTTTGGAAACTTGCAAAACATTTTGCAGCGCGGCACGCTGGCGCCCGAGAGTGGTTACCAGCCCGCACCCGCTACCAAAGCAGAAGCAGTGGCCCAAAACAAGCTCATTACCAAAGTGCTTGCTGGTTTTATGACACGCAAGTACGCTTCGGCAACCGCTTTGCTTACCGCGCAGCTAAAAGAGTTGTTTACCGCCTTTGGCACCCAGCCTAAGCCATACTGGCTGGCAGGATATTTTTACAAGCTATCGCAGACAAGTGATTTTGATGCATTTGTAAAGTTGATCAGTCAAAGCAATACGCATTAAACACTCCGGATCAAGCAGATGTCGGTCGGCTTTCAGATGATAGAAGCTGAAAGCTTGTTAATTTTATACTACGAGGTACACTACGCTAATCTCGCGGCAGCATAGTAACTATTCTGTACCAAAAAGATTACCTTTTGATAGTAAGCCCTTCCGCATAAAACCCTAAATTTGCACCTGCAAAAACATACTATCGATATGAGTTTCAGAACCGAACACGATACCATGGGCGCGGTACAAGTGCCCGCCGACAAATACTGGGGGGCGCAAACCGAGCGCTCGCGCAATAATTTTAAAATTGGCCCCGAGGCAAGCATGCCAAAGGAAATTATAGAAGCCTTTGCTTACCTTAAAAAAGCAGCCGCCTACACCAATACCGACCTGGGCGTATTGCCTGCCGATAAGCGCGACCTGATAGCGCAGGTGTGTGATGAGATACTGGATGGCAAACTGGAGGGCGAGTTTCCGCTGGTGATATGGCAAACAGGCTCGGGCACGCAATCGAACATGAACGTGAACGAGGTGGTTGCTAACCGCGCGCATGTATTGCAGGGAAACAAGCTTGGCGAGGGCAAAACCTTTATACACCCTAATGATGATGTTAACAAATCGCAGTCGTCAAACGACACGTACCCGACGGCTATGCATATCGCGGCCTATAAAATATTGATAGATGTAACTATCCCGGGTATCGAAAAACTGCGCGATACACTGCAGGCGAAATCTGAAGCGTTTAAAAGCGTGGTAAAGATAGGCCGCACCCACCTGATGGATGCTACGCCACTTACTTTAGGCCAGGAGTTCTCGGGTTATGTATCGCAATTAAACCATGGCCTTAAAGCTTTGCGTAACACTTTAGACCACCTGAGCGAGCTTGCACTTGGCGGCACCGCCGTAGGCACCGGCATTAACACCCCTAAAGGTTATGATGTAAAGGTTGCCGAATACATTGCCAAATTTACGGGCTTACCATTCATTACTGCCGAAAATAAGTTTGAGGCACTGGCCGCGCACGATGCTATCGTGGAAAGCCACGGCGCGTTAAAGCAAATTGCTGTTTCGTTAATGAAGATAGCTAATGATATTCGCATGCTGGCCTCGGGCCCGCGTTCGGGTATCGGCGAGATCCATATTCCGGATAACGAGCCGGGCTCGTCTATTATGCCGGGTAAGGTTAACCCTACCCAAAACGAGGCGGTTACCATGGTTGCCGCGCAGGTAATGGGTAACGATGTTGCCATCAGCATAGGCGGGTCAAACGGGCATTACGAGCTAAACGTATTTAAACCGGTTATGGCGGCTAACTTTTTGCAGTCGGCAAGGTTGATAGGTGACGCCTGCGTATCGTTTAACGATCATTGCGCCGTAGGTATAGAGCCCAACTACGACGGTATTAAAAAGCACCTGGAAAACTCCCTGATGCTGGTTACCGCGCTTAACCCGCATATTGGTTACGAAAACGCGGCAAAAATTGCCAAAACAGCGTTAAAAGAAAATAAATCGCTTCGCGAAGCGGCGGTTGGCTTAGGTTACCTGACCAACGAGCAATTTGACGAATGGGTACGCCCCGAAGATATGATAGGGAGTTTGAAATAAGCCCCGACCCGAAGGGAAGAAAAATTAGCCTCTTCCAGGTGGAAGAGGCTTTTAAATTATCTGATACGGTTCATGAAGAAACCTTTTGCCTTTTACCTTTTTGCTTTCACCCTTTTGCTAACTGCAAACTGCCTGCTGCAAACTGCCTGCAGGTTCAATCCTGATATGCAAACACCGGGCGAGGGCTACCTGCAGGGCGAGTGGCAGCAGGATAGTGTAACCATGCAAAAGCAACTGGTAACTTATTCTTTATATAACCTTAAGTTTAACTGCGATTCGTTTTTTGTGAGCATTAAAACATTCAGCAAGGTGAACAACGGCGCTGATAGCTGCACAAAAGGCGGCAATTGGACAGAGTACGCCAAAGGGGTATATGAGCAGCGCAACGATACCCTGCATGTGCGCGGCTTGTTTTGTAATGCAAATTATACCTATAAAGATCCCGGCGGCTGCTTAAGGTCGGGGGTTTACGAGGAGCGTTTCAAAATAACAAAAAAAGGCGATTCGATGCTGCAGTTTTCGCCAACATCGAACGTTATATCGTTTAATACGCGTTTAATAAAAAGAAGTACCTGTAATCCAAAACCATTATAGAAATGAACATCACGTTAGTAAAAAAAATATTTGTAGGTATCGCTATCATGTACATGCCGGTCCAAACCATGGCTTGGGGCACCAATGGGCACCGTATTAGCGGGCAAATTGCCGATAGCTACCTAACCCCTAAAGCAAGGGCGGCAATTAAGGCCATTTTGGGTAACGAATCGATAGCCATGGCCAGTAACTGGGCCGACTTCATTAAGTCTGACCCGCAATACAAGTACCTTTCATCGTGGCATTATGTAGACTTTGACAAAGAATACAACTATCCCGAGATGCAGGCTTTTTTGAAGCAGGATACCGCCACCGATGCTTACACCAAATTAAACTTTTTAATAAGCGAGCTAAAACGGAAGAATATCACTAAAAGCAATAAAGTACTTGCCCTGCGCATGCTGATACACATTGTGGAAGATATACACCAGCCTATGCATACGGCGCATACAGCCGATAAGGGCGGTAACGATATAAAAGTAACGTGGTTTAACAACCCAACCAACCTGCACTCGATATGGGATAGCCAGCTGATAGATTTTCAACAGTTGAGCTACACGGAATATGTTAGCTGGATAAACCATACCACAACCGCGCAGCGCCTGCAGTGGCAAAAAGCGCCCATTAGCCAGTGGCTGTTCGAGTCGAGCCAGATTGCCGGCAAAATTTACGCCGGCACAAAAGATGGCGACAAGATCAACGTTTATAAATACAATTTCGATTATATTGATACATTGAACAACCAGCTGCTGAAAGGCGGCGTTAGGTTAGCCGGGTTATTGAATCAGCTATTTGGAGCGTAGCCGTTGAAGGTTGTAAAGTTTTAATGTTGAAATGAACACTAAGATAATAATGATATTAAGTGCCCTGTTTTTGGCGATTATAGGCATGGGGCTTACTTTTTTTCCGCAGGAAATAAATGCCGGTATAGGTATGGGGCCAAATAAATACTTTACACTTATCATTCAAATTTTAGGCGGTTTGTATTTTGGTTTTGCAATGATCAACTGGATGGCAAAGGGTAGTATCGTTGGCGGTATTTATAACAGGCCAATTGTTATCGGCAACTTCGCGCATTTTTTTATTGGGGGCATAGCTTTGGTTAAAGCTCTTTTGGCAGATGCCAGTCTGCCCTCACCTGTTTGGATATTGGCAGGCATTTATACGCTGTTTGCAATTGTGTTTGGAATATTATTTAACAGGCACCCTGCCGCACAGGCTTAACAATACTACATCAACTTTACACGTTAATATATCAATTATGAAAAAGGCATTTTTAAGCATGTTAATTGTGCTATCCATCATCGTGGCAAAAGCACAAAACACAGGTATCGATAAAATAACATCATCGTACATGGGTGTAAAAAACGCGTTGGTGGGCAGCAATGCCCCGCTTGTGAAAACACGTTCGGCTGAATTGCTTGCCGCCCTTTCTGCACCGGTTAAAGGCTTGCAGCCCGGCCAACAGAAACTAATGACCACTTACCTGCAGAAGCTGAAATTTGATAGCCGCCACATGAGTGAAAATGGTGCTTTAGATCACCAGCGCGAACATTTCGAAAACCTGTCTAAAAACATGTACGCCTTACTATCGGGCTTGAAGCTGAATAGTACCACTATTTACCAGCAATATTGCCCTATGAAAAAAGCCGCATGGTTAAGCGAAACCGAAGAAATACGCAATCCGTACTATGGCGATGATATGCTGGAATGTGGTAAGGTAACCGCTACTTTAAAAGGACAATAGTACTTAACCGTATTGATCTTAATTAAACAAATTATTTCATAGATAATTGAATTAAGTGTTTGAAATCAGATACTTAATACTGTATTTTTGTACTATGTTAAAAAAGGCAGGCGTATTGATCTTGGTATTGATGTACATGGTTACATCATCGGGCTTTGCCATTAACTTACATTACTGCGGCAACAAGGTTGTTGCAATAAAAGTAAATACCCCGCCAAAAAGCTGCGCCAAGCCTCTTGCAAGCAATAAAATGAAGTGCTGCAAGGACACCAAGGTTGACGTAAAAGTTAAAGACAGCCACGAAAGTCAGCCCAATTCATCGATACCTAAAAGCACAACTGTTGATTTGCCGGGGCTATCTCTGGGCGATTTTTTAATGCCGGCCCAGCAGGTATTGGTTGATTTGCTTTTTGATCGCGCTCCGCCCGATGTGGCTCCGAAGCAAAATGTGCCGGTGTTTATCAAAAATCGAACTTTGAAGATCTGATAGTTAGTTATATCCCATTAGAGTTAACTTATCAATTTCAAATTCAATTTTTACAGTCATGAAGACGTTTAAAATATCCATATTACTTTTTATAGCAACCATTACGGCTGCTAAAGCTCAGTTCACCAAAGCCGAATTGCAAGTTAGTGGTTTAACCTGCTCGCTTTGCGCGCGCACTACCGAAAAATCATTAAAGGCACTGCCTTTTGTAAGCGAGATCAAACCCGACCTGATCCGCAACGTTTACTTTATCACCTTTAAAAATGATGTGCCGGTAGATTTTGAGCAGATCAGCAAAAAGGTCAGGAGTTCGGGCTTTTCGGTAAATTATTTAAAAACCACTTTTAATTTTGACAACACCACGGTTGCCGATAACGCGTTTACCTACGGCGCCAATAATTATAAGCTTTTAAACGCCGACAAGCCGCTTACAGGCCCGGTAGTTTTAACTATTGTCGATCAGGGTTTCGCGCCAAAATCCATTACCAAAAAGCACCTGGGTAAAAATCCCGAAGAAGTGCCCACCGCAACAGGCCGCACCTATCATTTAGCTATATAAGCGCTCATAAACATTTAATTTATGAGAGTTATTTTATTGGCTTTTTGCCTTACGGCATTGGCATGCGCTGTACATGCGCAAGAATTATATGTAAATACCGAACCTGCCAGCAACATGGCTGCACATTCGCTTGGTATAAGGCTGGAAAATCAGGGCTTTAATTCATTAGCGTTTAAAAATCGCACAACATTAGAAGCGATGTACGGCGTAAGCGGTAAGCTAATGATGCACGGGGCGTTATATACGTCAAATTTTCAGCAAAACAGCCAGCGTTTTGAGGGGGGCAGCATTTACGGAAAATACAGGTTTCTATCCGTTGATACGGTTCAGGCGCATTTTCGGGGAGCCGTTTTCGCAAAGGCAGCCGTAAGCCGCAGCCCCTACACTATGCAGGAGATAGCCTTTGAGGGCGATAACTCGGGCTTGCAGGCGGGCATGGTGTTTACGCAATTGCTGCATAAACTGGCATTTTCAGGTTCGGCAAGCTATTTACGCGGAATAGACAATGCCAATACTTATGGCGAAGTTACAGGCGCAAAGTCGGCCCTGGCGTATACTATAAGCGCCGGCTATTTGCTGTTGCCAAAGCGGTATACCAGTTATAAGCAGGTAAACTTAAACCTGTATGCCGAGTTGCTGGGCAAAACCAATCCCGGCTATGCGCAAAGCTATGTTGATGTAGCCCCGGCCGCGCAGCTGATATTCAACAGTGTTTGCCGGCTCGATATATCCTATCGTACCCCTTTATACAATAACATGCTGCGCAACAGTGCCAATATGTACCTGGTACGGTTCGAGTACAATTTTTTTAACTTATAAATATCAACCATGAAAAATTATATCACATTGTTTGGTATGCTGATGCTGGCGGTAAACGTCAATGCGCAGCAAATGGATCACATGCAACATGATAATACAAAAAACGCCAAACCGCACGATCATGCTAAAATGATGGCGGCGATGGGCAACGATACTACCCGCTATATGGGGATGAGCAGTCAGTTTTCATTAGACCTGCCGATGAACCGCGATGGCTCGGGCACCTCGTGGTTGCCCGATGAAACGCCGATGTACATGTATATGGTACACGGGAGAAAGTGGATGCACATGTTTCACGGAAGCTTTTTTGCACGCTATAACAAGCAGGACCTGTTTAACAAGGGCCAGCGTGGAGATAGTAAATTTGATGTGCCAAACTGGTTTATGTATATGGCTCAGCGTAAGGTAGGAAGCAACGGTTTGTTTGCTGTGAATACCATGTTTTCGTTTGATCCTTTCACCGTTGGCGCGGGCGGATACCCGCTGCTGTATCAAACCGGCGAATCGTATAAAGGCAATAAACTGGTAGACCGTCAGCATCCGCATGACTTGTTTGCCGAACTAAGTGTAGCTTACACCCACCGGCTAGCTAAAAATACCGACATTTCGCTATCGGTAGGGATGCCCGGTGAGCCTGCGCTCGGTCCGCCCGTGTTTATGCACCGTATCTCGGCCATGAATAACCCGGATGCACCCCTGAGCCATCATTATGCAGATGCCACGCACATTACCTTTGGTACAGCCACGCTGGGTTTACGCTACAAAAATGTGAAGCTGGAGGGCTCAGTTTTTACAGGCCGCGAACCTGATGAGCACCGGTACGATTTTGATAAGCCCAGGTTTGATTCATACTCGGTGCGCCTGTCGGTAAACCCGTCCAGGGAATGGGCGTTACAGGTTTCAAACGGTTGGCTGCACAGCCCCGAAGAAGCCGAACCCCAGGATAATGTGAACCGATTTACCGCATCGGCCATACACACCAAAATGCTGGGCAATAACAGCTACGTAGCCACCACCCTGGTATATGGGCAAAACCGGCATCACGGCAAAACGCAGCCCGCTATATTGCTTGAGAACAGCCTGCAATTAAACAAAACCGCCATTTACAGCCGTTACGAATATGTGCAAAAGGATGCAGGCGAGATGGATCTGGATGCATTATTCCCGGGCGACCCTAATTTTAACATTAACGCCATAACCCTGGGGGCAAACCGTATACTAACCACCGTTAAGCAAACCAACCTTACCTTGGGGCTTCAGGCAACACTCAATGCCTCGCCCAAAGCGCTAAGGCCATTATATGGCGATGCTCCGGTTGGTTTCCAGGTGTACCTGCGTATTACGCCCTCACTGATGAAAATGGGCGGTGCAAAACACAAAATGGATCATGATATGATGGATATGTAATATAAAAGGCGCGAAAGCGCCTTTTATTCTTCCACTAAAAGAAAACTTTATTAACAGCTCAGTCAATCAGCCGTTCAACAATCGCTTCATGTTAATTAATAAATTTTCCGCTCATATCCACCTTGCGCGCAAAGGGGTTAAAAAAGCGGTTGGCAAGTACAGCAAACTCGCGGCGGGTAACCGGGCGAGTAGCGTCAAAACCGGTTGTAAATTTGTAATAGGTTTTCCATGTTTTCTGGATGCCATCCTGCAGGTTTTTCGGGTCGCGCAGGGTCATTTCGCTGATGTACGATAGCAGGTTACCTATGGTAAACAGTTCGCCCGGCTTCTCCCTATTAAACCATAAAAATGCCCGCGAGTATATCTCGTTTAAAAAGGGTTTTATTTCGGCGGTATGTACAACGCTGTCGGGCATAAACAACACCCGGGCGCTGTTGCCATTTGGCTTTTGTATGCCTTGCAATAAACCGGTGGCGCCTATCTGCTGTATGGCGCGGTAATCCCAGTCGTTGGTTTTAATATCGGCAAAGGGCATCAGCATACCTTTAAAGTCAAGTATCTCGCCCTGAATGATGCGTGGTTTTAAATTTTTGGTAGTGGTTTCAAAAAATATGCAGTAGGCTGCGGTGGCGCCAACGCCCTGCCCAAGTGTCATCTGTACGGACGGGTAACTGATACTGCTATTTACCAGGTGCGTAACTGACATAGCCTTTTCTGTAACCAGTAAATTCTCCTGTTCTTTAACAACAACCGCCCCCAGCGGGATAGAATAAGCCGGGAACGGCGGGTAATTGATGTGAGGTGCCCCCGGTATACTGTAATGTTGCCCCGGCAAGGCATCGCCCACGGCAATACTGGTGCGGTATAGCTGCGAGCCGCGGGTATAGGGTGTATAAATATCGTCAAGCACCATACGCACCATCCCAGCCGCCCGGCGGTTCTCGCGGATCAACGGCAAATAAGGGAGATGGTCGGCCGTTTTAAAATCATCAGTAAGGCCAAGGTTTTTAAAACCGAGGCGGGTTTGCAGGTAATAAATAAGCCCCAGTGTGCGTAGTTTTGCCTTTTTGAATGTGGCCTCGCGGTTTTCCGGATTCAGGTCGTTGCTGGTTACAGGGTATTGATTTGCGCAGTCGCTCCAATTGATCAGGTATTTATCATTTGGCAACTTGGCCGATGCCAGCATTTTTTTGATATCGGCGTTTTTTAGGCAAGCGTATTGCGTTGCATCATAGCCCGCAGGTTGGGGGATGGTACGATCAATACCACGGCCATAATCTTTTAAAATTGCCAGATAACTGATATCCTGTATCTGGTTGGTGGCATTTTGGGGTGCCAGTTCCTCTTTTGTATCGGTACGGCTATCAAACCCCGCTGTTAGTAATACGCCGGCAGCTGCGGCTACATCGCCCAGTTCGGTAGCATCAACCACCAGTTTAGCTTTTATGGTCACCGCCTTGCCGCTCTGCATAATGGTGATCTCCCAGCCTGTGCCATCTTTTTTTACAGCTGTAAAAGGCGTGTTCATCTTAACGGTGAGGTTTTTAACCGTATCGGTTATGCGTTTAAGTATCGCCGCGCCGGTGTAGGGTTCAAATACCAGCGGGGCGTTTGTGGTGGTATCGTACCCCAGGCGTGGTTTATAAAATTCGCGTACGTGATTTTTAAATTCAGCGTAGATTCCCGATGCTAAGGTGCGGTTACCTTCCAGTATACACATCCCGCCGCTGGTCATGCTGCCGCCAAGCCAGGGGCCGGGTTCAATCAGCATCGTCTTAATTTTGCTGCGGGCACTTTGTATGGCTGCCGCCACGCCGCTTGCACCGCCGCCTACAACTAATACATCGGTACGTATAGTTTCGGCAAAGCCGGTAAAACATTTAAAGAACAGTAATAGCAGGAGTAATTTTTTATACATCTTAAAGCAAAATAACACTAAAACGCTAATTTAGCCCAATTCCTTATGGAATAACAAAAATTTAGATACATCCTAACCAAAGACCATGACAGACGAGCAAATGCGTTACCCCATAGGGAAGTTTGTGGCGCCGGTATCATACACAGACGATGCCATGCGCCGCTGGATACATGATATCGCAACATTGCCAGGCCGCGTACGTGAAGCCATTATAGGGCTTAATTATAACCAGCTTGACACCCAATACCGTGTCGGCGGCTGGACGTTGCGGCAAGTAGTACACCACCTGGCTGATAGCCACATGAACTCGTTATGCCGCTTTAAGCTGGCCCTCACCGAAGATACCCCAACCATTAAACCTTATGACGAAACAGGCTGGGCCCTGCAGCCCGATTACCGCCTGCCGGTTGAGCCATCGCTAAAAATGCTCGACGGTATCCATCAGCATATGGTGGCCCTTTTTGAGAGTTTTACCGAAGATCAATGGAACCGCACATTTATACACCCCGAGTCGGGCAGCGTTACGCCGCTAAAAAAGAATCTTGCGTTGTATGCGTGGCATGGTAATCATCATTTAGCCCACTTAACCGAAACGGTTAAGAAGTTTAGATAAGTGTGAATCCGCATAATCAACATCCACCCGCTACCTTTGCATTTATGGAAACCATATCCTGGAATGATTTTGAAAAAGTGGAACTGCGTGCCGGTACTATACTTGAGGTAACCGATTTCCCCCAGGCCCGTAAACCTGCGTATAAACTTAAGGTAGATTTTGGGCCGCTGGGCATTAAACAAAGCAGCGCGCAGATCACCAAACATTACACAAAAGAGGAGTTGCCGGGCAGGCAGATACTGGGGGTAATTAATTTCCCTAAAAAACAGATAGCCAATTTTATGTCGGAGTTTTTGGTTACCGGTATGGCCGACGAGAACGGCGACATTGTGCTAACTGCAATAGATAAACCTGTGCCCAACGGCAGCAAGCTGATATGATATTTGTAAACTGGATAATAGGCCCGCACCTGATAGGTTTGATATTTATATTGGCAGGTATGATACAAAAGCGTTATCCGCCTAAAGAAATAAATAGCCTTTATGGTTACCGCACCGCCTTGTCTATGAAAAATCAGCAAAATTGGGATGAGGGTAACCGTTATTCCACCGCGCTGATCATTAAATGCGGTTGGGCGCTGGTAGTAGCCGGGCTTGTTATAACAGGGTTATTAAAGCTGGTAATGTTAAGCGCCCAAATAACAGCGCTTATAAAAGTCGGTTTGATGCTGGCAGGTGCTTTTGTTACGGTCATCATACTTTTCAGGGCTACCGAAAAACATTTAAAGAACAAATTTGAACAAAACACCTGATGCGATACGTAAACTTTGGCGATGAGCAGCCCGCCATTTCGCCCGACGAGTTTTTTATGAATGAGGCGCTAAAAGAAGCTCGCCTTGCTTTGCAGGAGGATGAGATACCTATTGGCGCGGTTGTGGTGTGTAAGGGGCAGATCATTGGCCGTGGTCATAACCTTACCGAGCGGCTTAACGATGTATCGGCCCATGCCGAAATGCAGGCCCTGACAGCGGCTGCTAATTATATGGGCGGTAAATACCTGCCCGAGTGTACGCTGTATGTTACTTTAGAGCCTTGCGTAATGTGCGCCGGTGCAAGCTACTGGTTCCAGATAGGGCGCATAGTTTTTGGCGCGTACGATACCAAACGCGGTTTTGGCCGGCTTAACCAAGCCATCACTCACCCAAAAACCTTAATAACCGGCGGTATATATGAAAACGACTGCGCGCAGCTGGTGAAAGATTTTTTTAAGGGAAAGAGGAAGTAGTAGTCAGAAATTCCGATGTCCGAAAGTTGGAAAGACGAAATTTTCCTGCCGCTGTTTTTCCAACTCCCTTAACAAAAACTTGACATTGATATAGAACAATTACCTGTCTCAACCCTTATATTTGCTACATCACACACGAAAGTTTTAACCTTAAATTTTAATATTATGGCATTTACACTACCGGCGTTACCATACGCTACCGATGCTCTGGAACCGCACATTGATAAAGCTACGATGGAAATTCACCATGGTAAGCACCACCAGGCTTATGTTACCAATTTAAACAAGGCCTTAGAAGGTAAACCGGAGGCTGATGGTAATATTGAAGACATCATCAAAAATATTTCGAAGTTCCCGACCCCCGTGCGCAACAACGGTGGCGGCCACTATAACCACTCTTTATTCTGGACCATATTATCGCCGAACGGTGGTGGCGAGCCTGCGGGCGCGTTAGCTGATGCTATCAAAAGCACTTTCGGTTCGTTTGCCGATTTTAAAACTAAGGTATCAGAAGCAGGTGCTACCCGTTTTGGATCGGGCTGGGCGTGGCTAATTGTAACTGCCGATAAAAAGCTGGCAATAACCTCGACACCAAACCAGGACAACCCCTTAATGGATATTGCCGAAGTAAAAGGCACACCAATTTTGGGTATCGACGTATGGGAACACGCGTATTACTTAAAATACCAGAACCGCCGCCCCGATTACCTGGCCGCTATCTGGAATGTGATTAACTGGAACCACGTTTCGGAATTATATACAAAAGCCATTGCTTAAACCCACAAACCCTGAGCTAATGGCGAGGGTTTAAATACAGAAGCGGCAGTTGGAAACAATCTGCCGCTTTTTTTATTTTTATTTTACACACCACGCCGTAGCCCGCAATGGCGTGGATTGACTATTACACTATGAAAGCCGTTGTATTAGAATCCGCAGAAAACCCTCTGGTTATAAAAGATGTTGCCAAACCCACGCCCGGCGCGGGCGAGGTATTGGTGCAGGTAAAAGCTGCTGCCTTAAACCGCCGCGACTGGTGGATAACCCAGGGCAAGTATGCCGGAATAAAATATCCAACCATACTGGGCGCTGATGGTGCAGGAGTGGTAAGTGATGCCGGTGATGGCGCTGAAGAATGGCTGGGTAAAGAGGTGATCATTAACCCATCACACAACTGGGGCGAACATGCGGAGTTTCAATCGAAAGAATTTAAAATACTGGGCTTGCCCGATGATGGCACTATGGCCGAATATGTTTTGGTAAAAGCGGAATACTTATTTCCAAAGCCATTACATTTAACATTTGAGCAGGCCTCGGCACTGCCTTTAGCGGGGCTGACATCGTACCGCGCGTTATTTACAAAAGCACATATTAAAAAGGGCGATAAGGTGCTGATCGTTGGTGTAGGCGCAGGCACGGGCACTTTTTTGCTGCGATTTGCTTTGGCCGCCGGCGCCAAGGTTTTTGTAACATCAGGCACCGGCGAAAAGATAGAACAGGCCAGGCAGCTCGGCGCCTGCGCGGGTGTAAATTACAAAGCGCAGGATTGGGCGCAGGAGCTAAAGCATTTTGCGGGAGGAGGCTTTGATGTTATTGTTGACAGCGCGCTTGGCCCTGATTTTGCCAGGATGCCCGATCTTTGCAACCCCGGCGGGCGCATAGTATTTTTTGGCGGTACAGCGGGTAATATCCCTGAATTAAATGCCCGGCCTATATTCTGGAAACAATTACAGATCATAGGGACGACGATGGGCACACAACAGGATTTTGAAGCCATGCTTGACTTTGTTAATTTACATAAAATAGTACCGGTGGTTGATGAAGTGTACCCTTTAGCAGATGCTCAAAAAGCTTTTGATAAAATGGGCGCCGCAACGCAGTTCGGTAAAATTGTGATCAAGATCTGAGCTGATGCTGCAATTAAGAGTTGATGAAATAAAATGGGAACTGCCCGATACGGCCACATTTTACCTTGTTGAAGCGCAGGGCCGCCACGTGGCATATAGCGCCGGGCAATTCCTTACACTGGTATTTAACCATCATAACGAGGAAGTACGGCGATCGTACTCGTTAAGCTCTTCGCCTGATGAAGACCGGCTGGCTATAACTGTTAAACGGGTTAGCAATGGCGAAATATCGCGTTTTCTGCTCGCAAAAGTTAAGGTAGGGGATGTGTTATATGCGGCCGAACCCGCGGGAGTCTTTACCGTTACCGGGCATCAGCCTGAAAAGGACATTTTGTTGTTAGCTGCAGGGAGCGGAATTACACCCATATTCTCGATTATTAAGTATATCCTAAAACGCGCCGGAAAGAGCAAGCTGCACCTGATCTACAGTTGTCAGGATAGTAACTCCGTTTTGTTCGAAGCAGAGTTGAATACTTTACAGGTGCTACATCCGGATAGGTTAAACATTACTTACTTGTTGAGCAGCAATGCCAAGCGGCTTACCAATATTATGGTTGAGCAACTGGTAAACATGCAATTGGAATTTGACAGGAATAAAGCGGAATTTTACCTTTGCGGGCCCTTTGTGTACATGCGGATGATCATGCTTACCCTGCTGTATATGGGTATCGAACCAAGGCAGATACATAAAGAGAATTTTGTACTGGAAACTGTGCCCGTTACCGGCAGCCAAACCAATTATCCCCCCCGGAATATCAATATTAATTTCTATAACGAACAGCATAATATAGTAGCAGGCGAAAACCAATCCATATTGCAGGCTGCATTACAAAACAATATACCGTTGCCTTATAGCTGCCGCAGCGGGATCTGCTCGGCCTGTGTAGCGTTTTGCAAAACCGGCAGGGTAGAGATGGCCAAAAACGAAGTGCTTACCGATGATGACCTTGCCAAGGGGTGGATACTCACCTGCACGGGCCATGCGTTGACGGATGATGTGGAGATTGAGTATAGGTAAGTTTTACCTGTAATACTGATCGATAAAGCGGACTTAACCCTTTGTCTCTAAAACCATCCGCCTGTGGGTTTTGTGGTGCACGGCATTACGCGCTTTGCTTGTTTTAGATCTTGATTTTTTGCGCTTCCCTAACCAGATGATAAACCCGGTTACGGGCAGGCTGGCACAGATAAGGCTCGCCAAAAACGCGATGATCTTGGTGGTTAAACCGCCTATTTGGCCCACATGAATATCATAATTCATTTCGTTCAGTTTAAGGCCGGGGCTTTTTTTATTGTAGGCATATGTTTTTAGCAATTTGCCGTTGTACTTATCAAACTCATAACCACTGGCATATGCGTAATGCATTGATTTAGGATAAGCGCCCACACCAATAGCGCCCGAAATGGCCGGGTCGTTATGTATCAAAAACATTTCGGCTTTTGGCGATTGCTGCCTGGCATGTGCAAATGCGATATCAACAACCGGTTGTTTGGCAACCCCGGCTTTCTTAAGCGAATCTGACTTAGGCTCCGTTACTTCATCTTCATATCTGATATTCTTGCCAATGTTTGCCGTGTTATATATGGCTCTGCTCACCGGTTCAAATGCTATGGCCAGGCCGCTGATAGCAAGTATAACTGCTATGGATGTGGCATAAAAACCAAGTACGTTATGCAGATCATAGTTCACCCTGCGCCAGCGGCCGCCCCATTTAATAGTGAAGCTTCGCCTGCGGTCGGTTTTGCGTTTAGGCCACCACAAAATAAGGCCTGTTACCATAATCACCATAAAAATGATAACAGCTACCCCAACAACCCATTTACCTATAGCAGGCGGCAGCAATAAATACAGGTGTATATACTCAACAATAATAAAAAAGTTGGTCGCAGGGGTTTCGGTATGGGTAATTGTACCCGTGTAGGGGTTGATGAATATATAGATGTAACCCTCATTGCCCGTATTAGACAATACCGCAGCCGGCCTTTTTTCACCATAGTAATACATGTAATCAGGCGATGCCTTCGGGAATTTTTGTTTGGCAATATTGATCAGTTGAGATGGCTGCAGATAAGGCTTCCCATGCGACTCCACCCGGCGGTAATCGTGCAAAGCATCCTGTATCTCGTCCTGAAAGCAAAAAATACAACCCGTGATACTTACAATAAACACCACAAGCCCGGAAATAAATCCGAGCCAGCGGTGGCAAAAAAGCAAACCTTTTTTAAATGGGGTCATTACTTACAATTTATATGATGCACTTAAAACAAACTGGCGTAAACGTTGTGGGTTTACCGTTGTAAAACCGGTGTAGTAATGCTTGTCGGTAAGGTTATTGCCTGTTAACCCAATTCGATATTTTGGCCTGTCGAGATATATCGACGCATTTAGTAAGGTGTAAGATGGGAGTTCGAAAGTGCCCTCGCTAATGCTGTTTATGATCTTGTTGTTGCTGGCATAGTTTCCGCCAACGCCTACACCAAGGCCTTTAACAAAGCTTTGCGGTAAACGGTAGCTGATGTAAAGGTTGGCCAGGTAAGGCGACCCCGCAGTATTAGGGCGCAAGCCCTGTACATTATCTGCCGCCTTCGTAAATTTAGAATCGTTATATGAAAAGCCTGCTACAATATTTACAGCCGGTATGGGGTTGGCAACCAGTTCGGCCTCGAAACCCTGGCTCAACTGTGTGCCATCTTGAACCTGACCGAAAACCGGCGAATTGGGCAAGGGGCGCAATACATTGGTAACGTTAATGCGGTAATAGCTTATAGTACTGTTTAACTTGCCGTTAAATAACGAGGTTTTTATTCCACCTTCAATCTGGTTAGCGTTTTGCAAGTCGGCAACGGCAGGTTGGCCATCACCATTCGTATAAACACCAGGGTTAACAAACCCGTTCTGGTAATTGGCGAATAACGAAAGGGCCTCTTTTACCGGTTGATAGATCAACCCAAACTTTGGCGAATATGCAGTTTGATCAAAGGGTTTACTAACCTGTTCGCCATCTACGTTATACGAGCCTTTGTTCTCGTAGCGGTCTACCCGCACCCCAACCGAAGCGATGAGTTTATCGGTTAAGTTAAGCACGTCCGAAACGTAGGCGCTATACGTATTGGTTTTGTAAATATATGGATATGGCGTGCCCGGGTCTACGGCATCAACCGCTTGCTTGTTAAAATTGCCGTAATCAAAATTTGGATCGTTTATGGGGGCATAACCATATTGGTGGTCAAGGAAGATCTGGTGAGAGTTCTGGCGCTGAAAATCTAAACCGAACACAACACGGTTACGCATGCTGCCAATATTAAAATCACCATTGATGTTTTCCTGAACCTGGATAGCACCAAGCTTGCTGTTTGCGGTCGACTGGTCGTTACGCAGGATGTAGTTGCCTTCACCAGGCAGGTCTGGAGCATTGTAAGGCGCTGCCATAGCGATAGCGTCGGTTATCAGATAATAGTAAGGGCTCGGGCCATCAGAATAGCTATTTGATGATGAGAAGATGGTTTGCGAGGTGAACTTATCAGATATCTTATACTTAGCCTCTGCAAAGTAATTTAAACTGCGTGAGTATGAAGTTACATTATCGTTAGCGTAGGCCTGCTTATAGTCTATTTTTAACTGGTTAGCATTGGTAACACCAAGGTCTTTCGGGCTCGACCAGAAAAAGAAGAACGGCTTGGCCGAACTGCGGCCGTAGAACATTTCGGCCTCAAACAGGAAAGACAACCTGTCGCTTGCTTTTACAGAAAGGCTTGGGGCGAAGGCAAACGTGCGGTTTTTACCATAGTTTTGAAAACTGCCCTCGTAGCTGTACGCGCCGTTTAAACGGAAGGCGATATCAGAACCGAGAGGAGTGTTAACGTCAATTGTGGTGCGGTTTAGGTTATAACTGCCTACGGACTGACCAATTTCGGCCCCGAAAGTGCCATAAGGCTTTTTGGTGACCCTGTTTATTAACCCACCAAATGAGGTTACTGTGCTGCCGAATAAGGTAGCAGAGGGGCCTTTGATAACTTCGATCTTATCGATATTACCAGCGTCGATGCTGCTGGTTACCAAACCGGCTATACCGTTACGAACGCGCGTTTGCGTAGTAAAGCCGCGCAGTGTAAAATAACCGCCGCCATCGCCGGCCCGGCCTGTAGCATCCCACATTTTTTGAATGCCTGAAGCATTTTTTAAGGCATCCTCAACCGTAAATAATTGCTGTTCTTTGATCAGCTCGCTGCTGATAGTGGTATAGCTCTGGGCATTTTCCAGATTGTCCAATGGTATTTTACCTACATCGGTGCTCACCTTGCGCGTAAAACGGTTTGCCCTGTTAGCAATCACGTTTACTTCTGTAAGCTGCGATAAGCTGGCTTTTATTACTATCTGCGGTACCGTTACAGTTTGATTTGCAATAACAGTTACAGGTACTTCAACACGCTCTACACCCACATATGATATGATAATGGTGTAAGATCCTGAGGGTGCTTTAAAAGAAAATTCGCCGTTTGACCGGGTGGTTGTGCCATAGCCGGTACCTTCCAGGCCAATTGATACATTATCGGCAGGTTCGTTTTTTGTAGTTACTACTTTACCCTGAACAGTTCCTTTATTTTGAGCAAAAGATACGTTTGGTAAAAACATTGAAAGCAATGCACTTGATATTGCTAATACTGTAAGTTGATATTTGACCATTCCTTATTAAGACTAATTATAAATAATGGCCAAAAGTATACTAAGAATTTATGGTATCCAAATTATTTAGAATAATTATAAATAAGTGACTGAAATGGAGTGTTATATTGTTTGAAATGGAGGCCCTATGCTACCGCACAACAATCAAAAGGCCAGAGGTGCAAAACCTCCGGCCTTTTTTAAAGCGCTGTCAAGGGCTTCTACCTATTGCTAAACTCAATCAGCTTTATCATATCCTCAGTATTGTAAATACTCGTATGATTTTCCTTAATAAAGGCATCGATCTGGCTTGCTTTATCCGGAAATATTTTATCAAGCGATTTGAGGTTATTGATCTCGATAAACTCATTTCCTTTTTTGAGCCAGTAAATCACCTGATTGTTTATTTTATATCCTTTTTTAAGCTGCATATCATAGCTGCCGGGTTTTTGATTATCCTTTTTGACTATACCTATGGTACCGCCAATGGCACCGCTAACGCCTATCCCATCTGCCGAAGCTTTAACCGCTTTGCCTTTATATTGGGCAAATAAGCTAACAGGTGTTTTAGTAAGTTTTTCGTAGAATACTTTATTTGCCGGCACAAATACAAAGTTTTGGATCACAATACTGTCGATATTGCTAACATCATCAAGGATTAGTTTGTTACCGTTCTGGTCGAACATCATTTCCTGTGTAACGGTATTATAATCAAGGGATGCCTCTACGGTGGCGCCACCTTTTTGGAAAACGGTACCTGTTTTAAATTCGGGAAATATAAAAGGAGAAGTTGTTTGATTTGCGGTAGCCTGCGCAAAAGTGGCTGATGCACTAAGCAATATAGCAGCAGCGCTTAACAAAAATGTTTTTTTCAATTTATTAAAGTTTAAGGTTATGTATACGCCTTAGACGGTAAATTTAAGTATTGGTTTAAAATAATATAAATTCTTTTTGGCGAGATAAGCAAAAAAAAGCGGCTTTATGCAAGCCGCTCCGATATTCAGAGTTCCTATTTTACCAAAAGAACGAATATAAAGCCACTATAATACCACCTACTATGAGCGCCCCAGCAGTAAACGCACGCGATGTTTTAAACATCGAGGCATCAATTTCCAGTCCGTTGGTTTTAACGCCTTTGGCCTGGTCAATTTTTGAAATGATGATCATCCCTATCACGCAAAGCACAAACACAAAGCCCATACGGTCTATAAAGGGAATCTCGTATAGTTTGGTAACCTTATCATCCTGTAAGGCTTGTTTTGCAAAGCCATAAGGGTATAAAAAGCTAAGGTCGGCAAAGCGCGGAAGCAGTTTAAAGAACACCGAAAATATAAAGCCCCCTATGGTAGCAAATAAAGCCGCGTTAGACGATGCCTTTTTCCAGAAGAAGCCCAGGATGAACATGGCAAATATACCTGGCGATACAAAACCGGTGTACTCCTGTATGTATTGGAAGCCCTGCTTGCCTTCGCCCATTAAACGCTCGCCAATTACCAGCGACATTGCAACACCTAAGCCCATAGCTACCAAAACCGACCATTTACCCAATACCACTAACTTTTTTTCGGTGGCCTTGGTGTTGATGGCTTTTTTATAAACATCCAGTGTAAAAATGGTAGCTATACTGTTTGCCTTGCCGGCCAGCGAGGCTACTATCGCCGCTGTAAGCGCGGCAAACGATAAGCCCTTTAACCCGGCAGGTAAAAGGTTTAAAAGCGAAGGGTACGCTTTATTTACATCCACAACGCCCGATGAACTTAGCATCTCCTGGTGGAACATCCCCCGTTGATAAAGCACATAAGCTGCTATACCGGGCAATACCACTATAACCGGCATCAGTAGTTTTAAGAAAGCCGCAAACAGGATACCCGCGCGCGCTGTTTTAAGATCGGCGCCTAAGGCCCTTTGTGTAATGTACTGGTTGCAGCCCCAGTAGTTAAGGTTAACAATGATCATACCGCCTATTAAAACCGAAAGGCCCGGCATGTCCATATAATTTTCATTCTCTTTCTTAAATATCATATGGAAGTGTTCCGAGGCCTCGTTATGCAATATTTTTAGGCCCGAAAGGATGGAATGGTCGGCTGCGCCTTTTGTTAATTCGCCCAATGCTATGTACGTAGCGGCTAACCCGCCAAGTACCAATACAAACACCTGTATTACGTCGGTATAGCCAATTACCTTCATGCCGCCTAATGTTATAATAACAGCAAATACGGCTAAAGCAATTATACAGAAGTAAATATTTAAGCCTGATATACCGCTTATTGCCAATGCGCCCAGGTACAGGATAGACATAAGGTTAACCACGATATATAGCAACAGCCAGAAGATAGCCATAACCATAGCCACTGTGCCGTTATACCGCTGGTGCAAAAACTGCGGCATGGTAAATATTTTGTTCTTTAAATATATGGGGATAAAAAATATCGCTACGATAATGAGCGTTGCCGCCGCCATCCACTCGTATGTAGATATGGCAAGCCCCATTTTAAACGCGGAACCACTGGTGCCGATAAATTGCTCGGCAGAAATGTTAGATGCTATCAAAGATGCGCCTATAGCCCACCAGGTAAGCGAACCTTCGGCCAAAAAATAATCTTTTGAGGTTGCATCGGCATTGCGTTTACGCCTGTAAATCCAATACCCGTAAAAAGATACGATCAAAAAATAAATAAGGAAGACGATCTTATCGCCAAAGGTAAGAGAGTTCATTTATCTGGTTTAAATAGGTTTATAATCGGAGCTTAATAATAGTTATATATATCGGTTAATCAAATTTTCAAGGTACTCCTGTTTGCCGCTTATGGTTTCCGGCTCTCCATTTTTCACGGCATATTTCCGCAGGTCTTCTAACGATAACTTGCCCGCTTCAAAATCCTTACCCGCGCCGCTGTCGAAAGATGCGTAACGATCTGCACGTATTCTTTTGTATTCGGATTTTTGCAGGATATTATCAGCGATGACGAGGGCCCGCGCAAATATGTCCATCCCACCTATATGCGCGTAGAACAGATCGGCCGGGTCTGTAGAGTTGCGACGGATCTTGGCATCGAAGTTTATCCCGCCACCGCCAAAGCCGCCGGCCTGTAGTATGATCAGCATATATTCGGTAACCTCGGTAATGTCGTTCGGGAACTGGTCAGTATCCCAGCCGTTTTGGTAATCGCCGCGGTTGGCATCTATCGAGCCCAGCAGCCCGGCATCCGCGGCTACTTGCAGGTCGTGCTGAAAAGTGTGGCCTGCCAGTGTGGCGTGGTTAACCTCAAGGTTTAGTTTAAAATCGTCCATCAGGCCATATTTTTGCAGAAAGCCTAACACGGTTGCCGCGTCATAGTCGTACTGATGTTTGGTAGGTTCACAAGGTTTGGGTTCTATAAAGAAATTGCCATTAAAACCTTGTTTGCGGGCGTAATCTTTTGCGGTATGCAGGAATTTTGCAAGATGCTCCTGTTCGCGCTTCATATCGGTGTTTAGCAGGGTCATGTAACCCTCGCGTCCTCCCCAAAATACGTAGTTCGCGCCGCCAAGTGCGATAGTAGCGTCAATAGCCGCCTTTACCTGCGCGCCTGCATGGGCCAGTACATGAAAATTAGGGTTGGTTGCCGCCCCGTTCATATACCTGCGGTTGCTGAACAGGTTTGATGTGCCCCACAGCAATTTTACGCCGCTATCCTCCTGTTTTTGTTTAGCGTAGCCAACCATGGTCTGCAAGCGGCGCTCGTTTTCATTAATATCGTTTGTGTAATCAACTATGTCCACGTCGTGGAAACAATAAAATGGTAAATTCATTTTGGTGATAAACTCAAAAGCCGCGTCCATTTTATCTTTGGCGCGCTCAATGGCATCATCCTTAAGGCCCCACGGGAATATATGCGTTGGTTCGCCAAACGGGTCAGCGCCGTTACCACAGAACGAGTGCCAGTAAGCACAGGCAAAGCGCAAGTGATCTTTCATGGGTTTACCTGCTATTATCTTATCCGCATCGTACCAGCGAAACGCCAGCGGGTTATCTGATTGCGGCCCCTCGTACTTTATCTGCCCTATTCCCTTAAAAAACTCTTTTTCTCCGGTTACAATTCCCATAATTTTATTATTGAGTTATTGATTATTGAATGTTTCTACTTTCTGATCCTTATCTTCCTGCTTCCTTTGCAGGTGATTTTCAAGAATTTCTTTCCAATCCTGGTAGATGGGCTCAAATTTTTCGATATCCGTCGGCTCTATATACCCTACCCGTTCGGCTTTGTTAAACGCTTCGGCTTGCGATGGGTATATACCCGCGCCAATACCCGCGCCTAATGCTGCGCCCAGGCTGCCATCGTTGTTATAAAGCTCAACGGGCACCCCTGTGGCATTTACAAAAGTTTGAGCAAACAAGTCGCTTAAAAACATATTGCTTTTTCCGGCGCGAATAACGGTTGGGTGCATGCCATTTTCGCGCATGATATCCAACCCATACCTGAAAGCGCATGCAATACCCTCTTGTGCAGCCCTGAAAACATGTGCTGCTGTGTGCAAATTAAGGTCGATGTTATGCAGGTGCGCGCCAATTTGCTTGTTGTTCAGCATACGCTCGGCACCGTTGCCAAAAGGCATAATGCGCAGGCCGTTGCAACCCATTGGCGCTTGCTCTGCCATTGCGTTCATTTCCGCATAACTAAGCGATGCGCCGAAAGTGTTTTTTATCCAGCGATACAGGCTGCCTGTGCCGTTAATACACAACAATACGCCCAGGCGCTTACGTTCATTTGTATAATTAACATGTGCAAAAGTGTTTACCCGGGATTGTACATCGTAGGTAAGCTCACCGCTTACTCCATATATAACACCCGATGTGCCCGCGGTAGCGGCTACCTCGCCGGGTTTAAGCACGTTTAATGACAGAGCGTTGTTAGGCTGATCGCCTGCTTTATAAGTTACAGGGATTCCCGCGGTTAGCCCTAATAAAGCAGCGACATTGGTAGTTATCCTGCCATGCTCCGAAAATACGGGCATAACCGGTGGGAAGAGCTTTTCGCTGAAGTTAAAGTGCCTGATAATATCTTTTGACAGGCCATTATTTTGAAAATCGAAGAAGACACCTTCTGATAATGCCGAAGCCGAGGTGGTTATTTCGCCGGTAAGCTTCATGGCAATGTAATCGCCGGGAAGCATGATCTTATCTATCTGTGCATATATGTCCGGCTCATTTTTCTTAACCCATGCCAGTTTCGAGGCGGTAAAGTTGCCGGGCGAGTTAAGCATATGCGTTAAGCACTTTTCGGTACCGATATCCGCAAAGGCTTTGTCGCCAATTTCAACCGCCCGGCTATCGCACCAAATGATACTATCGCGCAGGATTTTTTGGTCCTTATCAACCAAAACAAGCCCGTGCATCTGGTAAGCAATGCCAATTGCTGAAATATTTTTGGGATCGTATCCGCCTTTTTTATGGCACAAAGTTAACGCCTGCCGGGTTTGCTGCCACCACATCTCAGGAGATTGCTCCGCCCAGCCGCTTTGCAG
This sequence comes from Mucilaginibacter sp. AK015, assembly GCF_014200785.1. Lineage (NCBI taxonomy): Bacteria > Pseudomonadati > Bacteroidota > Sphingobacteriia > Sphingobacteriales > Sphingobacteriaceae > Mucilaginibacter > Mucilaginibacter sp. AK015. Next base: position 531,621 of record NZ_JACHCV010000003.1, on the reverse strand, counting down.
CGAAGTGATAGGCGACTCCTGGTCGGGGTAGGATGCGGATGCTACAATGGCCTGACTTTCAGCATCAACAACGCATACCTTTACCGACGAAGTGCCGATGTCGATGCCTAATAACAGCATGTTTTTTCTCTTTTAAAATTATGCAAGCAGAAATAATTGGTATGAAGAAACGAATTTAAATTAATTTTTGATAAAGTGTCTGTTTGACGTAAATAAAGCCAAAAAACAATTAAAAAGATATTTTTTTAAAAACAGCTTGTGTAAAACAAAAAGGTGCGTATATTTGCCATCCCAAACGGAGTGGTAGTTCAGCTGGTTAGAATACATGCCTGTCACGCATGGGGTCGCGGGTTCGAGTCCCGTCCATTCCGCTAAAAAGGTAACATTACCAAGCAAAACCCTTCAAATGATATCATTTGAAGGGTTTTTTGTTTTACGGCCAAGCCAAATTATTCAAGTTTTCGCAAGGAAAATGACAATAATTCGGGAGTTAATAGCCGAGCCACAAAACAACTCCCGAATTAACTGATATATATCTGTATATCAACCTGTTCAGTGATTGCGCATCTTGATTTCAAGTGACTTAATTAACAATTTTGTTCACTTTAAAAGCAAGTTAAAACAACATGAGAACTATGCTCGCCGTGCTTTTCTGCCTGAGAAAGCCTAAGAATTATGAATCAGGTTCAGCCCCTATTTATTTGCGCATCACTGTGGATGGCAAACGTACCGAAATTTCCATTGGCCGGAAATGTAATCCTGACCGCTGGGATATTGATACCGGCAGGGCGACCGGCAATAAAGAAGATGCCCGCTCCCTTAATGCTTTCATGAGCAGTATTGAGCATCAGCTTTACGAAATCCATAGACAGATGACTGCTGCCGATGAAACAGTAACGGTAGAAACCATTAAGAGTCGCTACACAGGTAAACTAGAACGTGCAAGAACCCTTGTGGCCATATTTGAAGACCACAATGAGAAGATGAAAGCTTTGATTGGGCATGAGTTTGAGAAAAGCACCTGGCAGCGTTACGAAACAGCTTTAATGCACACCAAGGATTTTATGCAATGGCAATATAATATTACTGATATCCCCGTTAGCAAGATCAACTTTGCATTCCTGAACGATTTTGAATACTACCTTCGGACTGTCCGTAAGTGCGCCAATAATTCTGCTATAAAATATATTAAGAACCTCGGTAAGATCGTGCGGATCTGTCTGGGTAATGGCTGGCTGACAATCGATCCATATCTGAATTATAAGCCACGTACCCAAAAGGTTTACAGGCAGGTACTCGACACTAAAGAGCTTGACCGGTTGACAAAAAAGAAAATCCCGAACGCACGCTTACGCACGGTAAGGGATATTTTTGTTTTCAGTTGTTACACGGGGCTGGCCTACGTTGATGCACGAAAGCTTAAACGTTCTGAACTGGTAAAAGGAATTGACAACAAAACCTGGATATATACCCAGCGCCAAAAAACAGATACACTTTCCCGTATCCCTGTCTTACCTGTGGCAGCAGGTATTATTCGCACCTACGATAAGCATCCGCAATGTATCGCTGAAAACCTATTATTACCTGTTATGAGTAATCAAAAAATGAATGCTTACTTAAAAGAACTTGCAGGTATTTGTGATATTGAAAAGGAACTCACTTTTCATATTGCCCGCCACACGTTTGCCACTACCGTTACCCTAAATAATGGTGTACCCATTGAAACGGTATCTTAAATGATGGGGCATACCAGCATCAAGACCACGCAGATATATGCCAAAGTTTTGGATCATAAAATCAGCGAAGACATGTCGCAATTAGAGGCTAAACTGTTACCAAAGAAACGTGTAGCCAAGACCGCCTAAATATCAACATTCATAATTCTTAATATTTCAATTTTTATATTTGTATGAGAACATTCCGTCAAACCATGAGTAACAACGCAGCAATCGACTTACGTTTAAAATCCTTTTTTGATCTATCAGAAGAAGAAAGGCAGGAACGACTTAGGCCGACCTACGAAGCGATGAAAAAGGAAAAATTTGCTAAAGGTGGTTACATCACATATTACGATCCCTCTGTTTGCCCAACTACGTCCCATGCGGTACACGAATACGTTGACCGCAAGGACTTGATGTGGATGGACGATAAATATCAGGAACACTTTATAAAAACCCTTTAATCTTATGTCAAACCCGCAACTATTATTTGTCGCGGGGCCAAATGGAGCGGGAAAATCGACTTTCTCTAAAGATTTGTCGAAACCTGGTGCCATTATTTTTGACGTGGACAAAGTTGTTGCACAGATAGAGGCCCAATCACCTCATATGCCTAAACGACGCATATATGAGGAAGCGACTAAAGATTTTTTTAGACAGGCGAATACCGCTGTTAAAGATAGACGGCATTTTACTTTGGAAACAAATTTCAGAGACGAATCATTGATGGATGTTGTTGCTCATTTTAAAGCGCACGGTTATGCCACCCAGTTGATTTATTTGACTTTAGATAGTATTGAGCAATCTGTTTTCCGTGTGAATGAAAGAGTTAAAAACGGTGGACATTTTGTAGATATAAAAAACATTCAACAGAACTACGATTTAGGGTTGGAATATATCGAACGGTTTGCCGATCACTTTGATAACGTAGAGATCGCTGATGCTTCAAAAAGTAACCAACATTTTCGTTCCTTGCTTAGCATCCAAAATCGAAGCGTTGTTTATCAAAGTATTAATATACCCGAAAAGTTTGTCGATCGGATAAACTCTATTGTCGAGAAATTCATACCACCTTCGCCTACACAAGAATTGCGACCTTACAGAGGCCCAAGTCGTTAACATACTTCCTGTCAGCCGCTTCAAATGGAGCGGCTTTTTCATTTTCCGGAAAATGAGGACAAATACTTTTGTGCCCAGGTATCTACAGCTTTTACTATTTCATCAGCTTTCGCAAACGGGTAAGTTTTCTCCACGTAAGTTTTAAATTTCTTTTTAACAGAATCATCCTGCCAATCCATAACAGAAAAAATAATCGGATCTCCTTTTTGCGGGCCATCTTTAAATCCATAAAGCGGCAAATACGGAGGCGCATAAAAAAAGGAATTTTCTATCAACTTATTATAAAAGTCGGCTTTAAACATACGTTTAAAGTCATGAAGCAAGTCATACGGGTTCACTGTAGAGACCGCATTTTGTATAGCGTCCCGCATATACGGGTTTCCCTCGTCCCAAAAGAAATTAAACAGGTATTCAAAAAAGCCACCTTCCAGCATATCACACAGATCAGTGCTCATGCCATCATATGATGCTTTGAAAATGTCGAGCGAAAAAGCATCACCAAGTTGTTCAATACAATACTTAATAATCACTTCTTCCCTGCTCTTTACAAACTCCAACGATGGCCCTCTAGAAACTATACCCGGAACAACGATCAAATACTTACGCTTTGAGAGTAACTGGAAATAATAGCTTTTAAAAAAGATGCTTTTTCGTTCGTGAGTAATCTGTATGTATAAGGGAAATGTCGGCGTACCATGAAAGTCCACTTGTTTAAGCCTGTCATTCAAATATGTTTTGTAAGCGATCTTCCCCATTATTTAAGTACCTGCCAATGATGATTTTTCAAATGTAATATATCTCTCGTTAAATATATTTCAGTGGAATGATACAAAAATAAGAAATGTTTTGATATTATTTTATTTTATCAAAACATTAACTAAATTTGTTCTGCATCATTTAGGCATTTCAACGATTCTCAAATAGATGTTGATAGTCGTTAGGAGCATTGATAATTAATTTTTACTGTTTTGCAATTTAAACAAATCAAATATGGCGGCAATTGAAGTGATCACGAAAGACGATTTGAATGATTTTAAAAAAGACCTGCTCCAGGAGATCAGGCAAATGATCGAGCCTGTAGAAAGCCAGGGGAAAAAGTGGCTTAAAAGTGTAGAGGTAAGAAAGCTTTTAAATATATCACCAGGCACCTTACAAAACCTGCGTATCAATGGCACACTAAGGTTTGCCAAAATTGGCGGAATGCTTTATTACAAGTTGGAAGATATTCACAAACTGTTAGAAGGAGGTGTAAAATGAAAGCCTTATCATCTTCAATGGATTTAAAAGGCTATTCAAAGTTATTCAGATCACTGGGTAAGGATGAGCGGTTGTTTCCCACACATGTCAGTCTTTTCTCAGGGCTTTTCATTTTTTGGCAGCGCTCAGGCTATCAGCGTCCATTTAAAATAAGCAGAAGCGGTTTAATGGCGACGTCAAGAATTGCATCCACCGCCACTTATCAAAAGTGCATTAAAGAGTTACGGGACTTTGGTTACATCCTCTATCTGCCATCCTATCACCCGACAAAAGCAAGTACGGTTGACTGGCCGGAAAACTGGAAAGTAAACGACTCTGAAAGCCATGTTGGTAATAATATATCTATGTAACTGGATAAATTGTTATCCAGCTATTTTGTATTGGGATAACCACATAAACATATATCAGTGTACCAATTTACCGGCATATCAATTTATTACTCAATTATCTCAAGAATGATATTACCCACCATTCAAGTCCACTCCCTCAAGTACTTCTCTTGGCCATTAAAAATGGTTGTCGCGCGAAGTGCGACAACCATTTTTAATATCAACTGTGCAAATATGGATGGCTACCTGGCTTGTCCCATAAGGGAGCAAGCGGAAGTTGGGCAGAGCCCTACTTTGCTTGCTTTTTGCGCTGCAAAAAGGGTTTGAAGTATCCTCCGGGGATACTTGCCTGCTCCTACGGCTTTAAAAAGGCCAATTTCAGGATACTTAATGGTATCCCATATAGCTGGCTATCTGTACATCTATGTATCAAGATATATAGTTTAATGCCAGCAAAGTTTTAACAAAAAAATTGTGATGTATGCAAGACATTAACACCAGGTCGGTAAGGTATCCCGAAGCGGTCGATCAAAAGTTTGAGAAGATTGCCTTGAAATTGGGAAGGACAAAGCGACAGATATTTATTCAAATGGTAGATTATTTCTACAAAAGCAAGAAAGATCCAATGGATCTGAATGATGAAATGCTAAAGAACTCGCTCATAAAGAACCATAAAGATTTGATTGGCTTCATTAAAACCCAGGAAAATGATTTGCTGATACCTACCCGGCGGGAAGTAGACCGAATGGTTGAAGCATTTAGGAATGTTATAACTTTTTTTAACGAAACGTTGTCGCCAAGTTTAAATACAATGCTGGCCGGGCAGCAAACAGCATCAGACAGGTTTAAACTTATTGCTGATGTGATGAAGCGTGTAGAACTTCAACAAACCGGTAAAGACCAACTGAAGAAGCAATTTGTGTTGATACTGGAGGGCTACGTGAAAGCCAGGGAAAATATCAGTGGTTTTAATACCGGCCGGGAAAAGGAAGAATTGTTGTCAACTACAAAAGCACAAATAGAAATATTAAGATAAGATATGTTTATTAATATAACAGACAGCAAAACAGCAGATAACAAGGGCAGTGCAGGAGGGTTGGTCAATTATCTGGAAAAGGAGAATCGTTTAGATAATGCACAGCAAGAATATTGGTTTAATCAAACAGATAATCTTTATGCCGCCTATGAAGTAAGGCAAAAGATTGATAATAATATTGCTAAACTCGGCCGCAATGATGCAAAATTCTTCCTTGTAAATATCAGCCCGAGTCAAAAAGAGCTCAATCACCTGTTCGCAGAGAATAACCGGGAACAAGTTAAGGAACTACTGAAAGGTTATGCAGTATTGGTGATGGATGAATATGCGCGCAATTTTAACCGGGCCAATATTAAAGATAGCAATGACTTGATATGGTTTGCCAAATTGGAAAATTACCGCTATTACAGTTATGAGGATAAGGAAGTAAAGGAAGGCTTAAAAAAACGGGGAGAACGAAAGCCGGGAGAACAAATGCACATACAAGTGATTGTCAGCCGTAAGGATGCCAGCAATACTGTAAAGCTAAGCCCAATGAATAACTCACGCGGAAGAAATGTCGAACATTCTAAAAAGATGGGCGAATTTGACCGGGTAGCTTTCAAGCAATGTGGCGAGCATATTTTTGATCAACATTTTAAATTTGACCGTGGCTTGCATGATACTATGGCTTATGCCAATGTAATAAAAAACGGTAGCCTTGAACAAAGGCGCCAAATGGACATACTCTCTGCGGGAGAACAGTTTTCCCCTGATAAAGATCAAATAAAGGAATTAGCCGAAGGAGTTGCTCAGCAACAATTTACTACACCACAAAAAATGATGGCATCTACTGGTACAACAATCGGAAAGTTCTTAGATGTATTACTGGAGCAAACACATATTGCCGCCTCTCCCCAGTCAGACCGGCCAAAAAAGAAAAAGAAAAGAGGTCAAGGTTATCGTTATTAAAGTTGCTTGTAATCGATACAGTCTGTCTTTTAATAAAATTTGTTGATTGTCAATTTAATCGTAATATTGCAATATAGTTATGGGCATTACCAAAACGGACATATTCAACGAACAGCAAAACAAGCTGGCAGTGCAGTTAAAAGCCATTGCGCATCCCGCTCGTATCGCTATTTTACAGCAGATCATTAAAGCGAATGCCTGTATCTGCGGCGATCTGGTAGAAGAACTGGGGTTAGCGCAAGCGACCATTTCGCAGCATTTGAAAGAGCTGAAGAATGCCGGTCTGATACAAGGGACTATTGAGGGGGTGAGTGTATGTTATTGTATTGAGCCCAAAGCCTGGAAAGCCCTGCAACTGGAATTGAATATATTGTTTGGCTCTTACACAGAAAAGAACGATAGCTGCTGTTAAAATTTTTTGGCTTGATCTATCGTAATATTACAATAAGCAACAAATACAAAGCCATGAATAAAATAGAAGCCAACAATTGGAAAACCTTTAAGGATACCTTATTACAGCATCCGGACCTTGACCTGCAATTCCAATATGCAGAAGGCAAACTGGTAGATCCAGCTTACCATATCACCGAGATCAAACAAGCGCCGATCACTTCCGTGGATTGCGGCGGCGTAATGAATGCCTGGACAGAAATTATCGTACAGCTTTGGGTGCCGGAGGGCGAACAGCAAGAGCGTTCGATGAAAGTAGGCAAAGCTTTATCTATCGTGGATATCGTCGAGAAAATGCTGCCACTGAACCCCAATGGTACAGTAAAGATCGAGTTCGGTAACTCTGAATTTGATACCCGCCAAATGTTCCCCAATGAAATGATCGTGAGTGAAAATGCTTTAATCGTTGACCTGCGCCCGGATGCGGTGCAATGCAAGGCTATTGGTCGCGGCGGCAATTGCGGCACGAATGATAAGGGTGAGGAATGTTGTGCGCCTGCGGTCGTTGAAAAACCAAAAGTACAATTAGTGAACCTGGCTGCACCCGCTGAAGCCTGCTGCACACCGGGCGGGGGCTGCTGTTAAACAACTTCATCATGGAGATCAAAGCTGCGCAACCTTACAAAGCAGAAGTAGTTGAACTTTTAAGTTTGGCCAAACTACCTTATGCAGATCTGCCGGAAACACTGAACAATTTCTTTGTCGCCATTAACGATGGCGAAGTCATCGGGGCCGCCGGAGTGGAGATCTACGGCAGTAATGGTCTACTGCGTTCGGTGGTCATTCACCCCAATTTCCGAAAACAAGGCATCGCCGCTCAACTCTTGCAAAAAATTGAAGCTACAGCCTTAGATCAAAACATGACCAAGCTTTTTCTGCTGACAGAAACAGCTCCTGGTCATTTTGAAAACCATGGCTTTAAACGCGTCAGCCGGGAAGAAGTGCCCGAACCGTTAAAAGCTTCATCCGAATTTTCCCATGTCTGCCCGGTTTCGGCAGTCGTTATGTCAAAACCTCTAATTAAATTATAAATGAAAAACATATTAGTGCTCTGTACAGGAAACAGCTGCCGCAGCCAAATAGCCGAAGGTTACCTGCGTTATTTTGCAGGTGACAAAGCAACTATTTACAGCGCAGGTATCGAAACGCATGGCGTAAACCCCAAAGCCATTGAGATCATGAAGCGTGATGGTATAGATATATCCGGCCATACTTCCAACAATGTAGATGAGTATGCCGATATCCCTTTCGACTACGTGATCACCGTTTGCGATAACGCGAAGGAGAATTGTCCTTACTTCCCAACCAAGGCTATTAAACTGCATCAAAATTTTCCGGACCCGGCCAAAGCTACCGGTACAGATGAACAAATTATGGAGCAGTTTCGCGAAGTGCGGGAAATGATCAGGCAATACGCAAGGAATTTCGTGAACGAAAACCTAAAGGACTAATGAGTATTGACCACTGCGCGCCGACTGTTGAAAGACAACGATTAGGCTTTATTGACCGTTACCTCACCTTGTGGATCTTCCTGGCGATGGCCATTGGTGTTGGCCTTGGTTATTTTTTCCCTTCATCGGCCACTTTTATTAATTCCTTTTCGAGCGGTACCACCAATATCCCGCTGGCCATTGGCCTGATCCTGATGATGTATCCGCCATTGGCCAAAGTGAAATACGAGAACATGGGCGAAGTATTCCGCAATACTAAGGTATTGAGCGCTTCGCTGATCTTGAACTGGATCATCGGTCCGATACTCATGTTTATTCTTGCCATCACACTATTGCGCGACCATCCTGATTATATGATCGGGCTGATATTGATCGGGTTGGCCCGTTGTATCGCGATGGTTGTGGTTTGGAACGAACTCGCTGAGGGCAACCGTGAATATGCCGCCGGCCTGATCGCTTTGAACAGTATTTTCCAGGTGCTGTTATACAGTGTTTATGCTTATATATTCATTACGATCCTGCCGCCCCTATTCGGCTTAAAAGGTCTGGCTGTTAATATTACGATCGCAGAAATTGCCAAGTCGGTCGGCATCTATTTAGGTGTTCCATTTGCAGCGGGCGTGATCAGCCGTTATACGCTCATTAAACTGAAAGGCGAAACATGGTTCAATACCAAATATGTACCCTTCATATCGCCGATAACTTTGATCGCCCTGCTATTCACTATTATCGTCATGTTCAGCTTAAAAGGTGATCTGATTGTAAAAATACCATTCGACGTAGTGCGCATCGCTATCCCATTAGTGATCTATTTTACCATTATGTTTATTGCCAGTTTTTTTATCGGCAAGTCATTCGGTGCCGATTATTCAAGATCGACATCTATTGCCTTTACGGCAACCGGTAACAATTTTGAGCTGGCTATCGCTGTTGCCATCGGCGTGTTCGGCATTAATTCAGGTGAAGCATTTGCCGGTGTGATCGGCCCGCTTGTGGAAGTTCCGGCGCTGATAGCATTAGTGAATTTGGCTTTTTGGTTTAGAACCAAATACTACCCAGCCTGATCCTAAAAAATAAAACGACCGACCGAAAAAAGGGCATTTGATACTTCTCGACCCCATGTTCATCTATACCAAATGCAGGATAGCGTACAAGGCGCTCACTGAGATCAATATCCATAACGCCACACCCTGCACCAAGGGTTTGAATCCTACTGAAGCCAATACCTGGCGAGATAGACCTGCACCGATCAGGAACAGTGTCAAGGTAAGTCCAGCTTTCGCTATCATGACCATGTAGGGGCTGATCAGTTTTACTACCGGCAGATAAGTGTTGGCGATCATTGCCAGAATGAATAACCCGATGAAATAAGGAATAGCTACTTTTTTAGATTGGTTTTTGAACAGAAAGGTCGACAAAAATGAGATCGGCACGATCCACAGCGCCCTGGCTAATTTCACTGTAGTAGCTACCTCTAAAGCGTGTGCGCCGTATTTACTGGCAGCCCCGACAACAGAACTGGTATCATGAATGGCAATGGCACACCATAAACCGAACTGGGTTTGTGATAAGTTGAAGTAATGCCCGACTACCGGGAACACAAACAGCGCGATAGAGTTCAGTATAAACACACAACCTAAAGCGACAGAGATCTGTTTTTCTTCGGCCTTGATCACCGGAGAGATGGCTGCAATGGCGCTGCCACCGCAGATAGCCGTACCGTTTGAGATCAGGTAAGAAGTTTTCGTTTCGATCTTCAGCCATTTGCCGATCAGGAAACCGAACACCAAAGTACTGCTGATCGATGCGATGGTAAACAGCACGCCTTCTTTACCGGCCTGCATGGCGCTATGCACGTTCATACCGAAACCCAACCCCACAACCGATACCTGTAACAACAAGTGTGTAGCCTTATGATTTAAATGCAGGTAAGGGTGACCTGATAATTGTGCAACCGCCAAACCTAATAACAGCGCGATAGCCGGACTGACGAATGGTGTAAGGCACAAGGTCACGCAAATAATAAAGATAAATTTGCGGGTGTTTTCGTTCAGGTGAAGAAATGTATGGGTTTGAGTTAATTGATGTTGGGTATCCATGATCTTTGCTTTTGATACCCCAAAATTCCGTCTTATTTAGTGATGATTTTTATCATAAAAGGCGATGGCCGATAACTACAGGTTATGGTAATTTTGAAACCAGCTGTAATTAAATAGCTGCCCGGTATTAAATGGCGTATGATGGATATGCTCCATACTTCCCGTTAAATGAAAGTGCTCCCGGAAAATGTTTGATAATGAAGCAGGTGAATGACGTTCAACCGCTAATCCGCTGCACTTTTCCGGGCCATCGATACTAAAAGTCCCGATGATAAGTTTTCCATTAGCGTTTAAATATTTAGCTACCGCCGCCACATATTTGATTTGATCTTCTGGTTCGGTAAGAAAATGAAAAGCTGCGCGGTCATGCCAAAGGTCATATTGATCGCCGGTTACAATATTCAGTACATCGCTCACGATCCATTTAATTTCATTGGATTTATCGCCTAATCTCAATTTTGCTCTACCAATGGCTTTAGCGGAAATATCCAAAACGGTGATGTTGGTGTAGCCCAATGCCAGCAGGTGATCGGCCAATAAACTGTCCCCGCCGCCGATGTCGATGATCGCGGCATCCTTGGGAAGGTCAAAACTATTGATGATCGTTAACGAGGTTTACGGTATTGGCTCGTACCAGCTTACTTCGGTCAGTTTTTTCTGAGCATAAACGTTTTCCCAGTGTTCTTTTTTGTTTGCCATTGTTAGGATATAAAGTTTTTGATCGCCTCGCCCAGATCAAATACCTTGGTTTTTGTCCCCAACGCGTTGGCAATGATACTGCTTCCCGCAGCACTGCGGTACCCACCGGCACAATGTACTACGACAGGCTTACTTAAAGGTATATTCGCTAAACATTCCCGAAGCTCGTACAGTGGAATATGGATGGCGTTCCTGAAGACCGGCTGTGTTTTTATTTCTGCTTCATTACGGATATCGACGATAGTATATTGCTCCGGGTGCGCTGCAAAATGCGCCAAATGCAGCTCTGCCATTTGTTCATCGCCACCCGCTACAACGAATGCAGCTTCTATAAAAGCTTCGTAACCGATCTTTGCCGTTTTGCTGATCAATTGCTTTAATTTCTCCTCATTTTCCGCTACCAGGTAAAACACTTCTTCCGGCGCGATGATACTACCCAGCCAAGTCTCGAACTTGCCGCCGTCCTGGATATTGATCGATCCCGGTAGATGCCCCTTTTTAAAATCTGCTTCAGGCCTTGCATCAATAATAAACAGTTTGCTGTTTAACGTAATTGGTTTTTTGACAGGGACATCGGCTAAAGCTGTTTTTAAGCCTATGGCACCATGCTTATTTAAGGCGACATCGTAGGCGAAATACTTGGGTATAAACGGTTGGTCTGCCAATAACTCGCGCACAAATTCCGCTTCGCTAATTTCCTGTAATGACCAGTTACCTGCCTTTTCCGCACCAATGGTACTGCGGTTAGCTTCGCTCAATGCTTTGCCGCATAAGGTACCTGCCCCATGTGCCGGATAAACCCCAACCACATCATCTAAAGTCAACAATTTATCGCGTAGCGAATGATACATTAGTTTAGCCAACTCCTCGCGCTTCGCAGTTAGGTTACCCGCCTGCTCGCGCAGATCGGGCCTGCCGCAATCACCAATAAATAAAGTATCACCTGTAAATACAGCTTTGTCCTTGCCATCATGCTCCAGAACAATGCTGATACTATCTGGCGAATGCCCTGGTGTGTTCAAAGCTTTCAATTTTATTTTACCGAATACGATCTCATCACCATCATCAAATGTTTGATGGGCATATTCCGCGCCCAATAGCTTGGAAGAATAAATGACCGCGCCGGTAACCTGTTGCAATTCCAGATGTCCGCTTACAAAATCCGCATGCGGATGGGTTTCGATCACAGCGATGATGGCAGCACCATGCGTTTGGGCAAAAGACAGGTAGGGCGTAATGTCTCTTGACGGGTCGATCAGCACGATCTTGTTTTCGCATTCGCTTAATACCGCGTAAGAATAATGCGATAGCCCTTTATCTTCAAATTGTTCAATTTTCATATCAATGTGGAAGTTTTTCACGTAATAAACCATAAACCCAGGTACCTGCTATGGCGCTCAACAGGGTAACTGAGGTAACTAAAATGCCGCTGCCGATCTGCGCGAATATGGGGCCTGGGCACGCACCGGTAAGCGCCCAGCCCAATCCGAAGATCAAACCACCATAAACATAGCCCCAGTTAAACTGCTTATCCGGGATGATGATCGCTTCCTGATGGATCGTTTTGATATTGAATCGTTTGATCAACAAGATGGAGATCATGGCGACTACAATAGCACTGCCGATGATGCCATACATGTGGAAGGCTTGCAGGCGGAACATTTCCTGTATGCGGAACCACGATATCACTTCGGATTTGATCAGGATGATACCGAAGCACATCCCGACCAGTAAAAATTTCAGGTTCCTCATAGCTGTAATAAATAAGGTAAGATCAACCAGGTCATTACAAAGCCGCCGATCATAAAGCAACAGGTTGCGACCAGCGAAGGCCATTGCAAAGAGGAAATACCCATAATGGCATGCCCGGATGTGCAGCCCCCTGCATAGCGGGTACCGAAGCCGACCAGGAAACCGCCGACAACGATAAATACAAATCCTTTTAAAGTTGCAAGCCCTTTGAAACCAAAAATATCCTGCGGCAGCAGCCCTGTAAAATCTTTGATGCCTTGTTGCTGTAAAGCGGCGGTAGTTTTAGGGTTGATGGCTACCGGGCCGGGGTTGGATAACAAATGCGCAGCGATGAATCCTCCCAACACTATACCGGCGATAAAAAACAAGTTCCAGGCATCTTTCTTCCAATCAAACTTAAAAAAGGAAACATTTGCAGGAATGCATGCCGCACAGATCTGCCGCAAGGTGGATGAGATGCCGAATGTTTTGTTACCCAATAGCAATAGCGCCGGGACGATGAGGCCTATTAATGGCCCTGCTACATACCAGGGCCAGGGGTGTTTAATGATATTCATAGGAGTTGGTTAAAGTGCTTATTAAAACAAAGATACCCATAGCCAGTACAAACCAGCCAAAGGCCGGTTTCAGGCGCGTATCGCTGATAAACCGCGTAAGGTAACTGCCGAGAATGATACCGGCAATGGCGAAACCCGAAAAGATGGCTAAGAACGAATAATTGATGGCTACATGCCCGGTGATATCACCCAATACCCCCAATAGCGAGCTGATGGCCATCACCATGAGCGAGGTGCCTATAGCTTTTTTCATCGGCAGACCGGCGAATAATACCAGTGAAGGGATGATCAAAAAGCCACCGCCAACCCCCACAAAACCAGTGATGAGGCCAACCGCTATGGCCTGTAAGATAAGCCTTCGGTAATTGATCTCAATTGATGCAAGTTCGATTCCTTTTGTCCGTTGTAGCATGGAAACTGATGCGGCCAGCATCAACCCGGCAAATATCAGCATCAGCAGCATACTTTTGGTTAACGCCCAATGGCCGAGGGTAAATAAATGAACTGGCATGATCGGCATTACCCATCGCCGCATTATAAATACCGCCGTTAATGAGGGTAAACCGAATAAGAATGCCGTTTTCACATCTACATTGCCCTTTTGATAATGGCTGGCCGCACCTGCGGTGCTTGCGAGCCCAACTACAAATAAAGAATATGTGGTGGCCAATACCGGATCAATAGCAAAAAAACAAACGAGAATAGGTACGGTTAAGATAGAGCCACCACCGCCTATCAAACCGAGGGATAAACCAATTAAAACCGAAGCTGCGTAACCTGCTATTTCCAAAATCTGATGATTGATGGAACAAAGCTATCCGCTTTAAGCCCGGTAATTAGTGACTTATGTTACACAGGGAAATTTAAAGTGATCTTATTGCGGGAAAGAATGATCATTTCCTTCTTTTCCATCTGTTTAAGCAGGCGTGAGATCACTTCGCGCGTAGTGCCTAACTCTTCTGCCAGTTGCTGGTGCGTGAGCTGAAACTCATGGGAATTAAATACCGCAGCCTTCTTCTTCAGCAGTTCAACAATGCGGTCGTCCAGTTTTTGAAAGGCCACTTCGTTAATTACCGTGAGTAATTCCTCAAAACGCTGGTGGTAAAGCTTAAAGATAAAATCGGCCCATTCGGGATAGCTCTTTATCCATTCGCTGGCTTTGGTAATGGGCAACATCAGTACATCGGCATCCTCTTCCACCTCCAGGTGTACTTTCGAGGTATCTTCATGTATCCCGGCCAGGAATGACATGATGCAGCTTTCGCCGGGCTTAATGTAATAAAGTAATATTTCGCGGCCATCCTCATCCTGCCGCATCACCCGCATACTGCCGGATAAAAGCACCGGCAACGAACGCACATAACTGTTTGACGACATCAGCACCGTACCGGCAGGCAACTGCTTACGCTGGCTATTTGCCTCTAATTCTAATTGCAACGCAGGGCCAAACTGTATCATTGAGTAAATTTAGCAGTCTTAAGATCTATTACCTAATACTGCTTCTTCAAATGCTAATACTAAAACCCGGTTGCATGGCCTGATGAAATACGATCCCTCGTTTTTCAAAGTGCTTACTATAGGTCTCGTAGCGTTGTTTTAAAAAGAATTCCTTGGCGTAGCCATCGTGCACCGGTAGTACGGCCTTGGGTTTAATATGATCAGCAAACTCCGCTACCGCTATCTCTGTCGTAAACGGAGCCATAACAGGCAGTATTAATAATTCAGGCTGTTGAAATTCATCATCATAAGTGCCAAAAGAATCCGCAGGATTTAAGACCCTGCCATCGATCAAGTAGGCCTGCATATCAGGCAATGGACTATCAAGAATATTTTCATGTTTTACATTGATCGCCTGCAAAGCAAAAGGACCGATATCGAACAACCCGGCCTCAACCAAGTTATAAGATAGCCCGGACTCTTTTAATTCTTTAGCGACTTCTTTGTTGGTATAAATCTTAGCGCCGCTTAATTTAACGATGGCTTTCAGTTGTTCCACGTCCAGGTGGTCGGGATGACTATGGGTAATGATGACAGCATTGACTTTAATAAATTGCTCCACTTTTACTAAGTCCTCGGCAAATGTAAACTTACCGGGATCGAATAATAACTGAAAACCGTCTTTTTCCAGTAGTAGGCAAGAGTGGATATATTTAGATATTTTCATAGCATTTGAATATGATAAATAAACCCTCAAATGATGGGAAAGTTTCCAGCCCAACCAAGCTATCAGATCCTATTGCCGTAAAGAGATCTATTATGGTAAACAGACATCACGATAACTAAATATTATCGAACATTTTTTTTGACCAATTTGATACATCTCTTATAAAAAGCTGCCTGTTCCTTTCACTTCCTGCTGGATATGCTGTAATTAGAATTTTAGACGAGGGAAAATCAGCATCGACGGCAGCTTTGCAGATAACGGGAGCAATACGCTTCATTAGAATAATAACATGATCAGGTTGAAGCGAACGCATGCGATCTGCCAACTGCCGGGCAGCATAACCCGTTGGTTTAGTCAATATTTCTTTACCCAAAGGATAAAGGTGATCCAAGACGCATCCGGACTTGTTAAAAAAGTCAAGAAAGTCGTCAGCAGAACTAAATTTACCAAAAGCCTGTTCAAAGGCCGTGCGCATTGCCCGGAATAAATTGGTGTTCTTTAAATAAAAATGTTTATCGATAGAACCAGGCGCTTCAGCAATAAACATGATGATGACTTTATTTCTCTTTTCAGTCATATCAGAGGCTTATAGGCTCTTATAGCTTTTAGCGAATCGCATAAATATTTCTGCTAACGATGAAGGTTGACCGTGTGGCAGGATAAAATAAAATGGACGCTCTATAGTCAGATCTTTGATATCAATGATCCTGCATTCGTTGTATTTTAGTTCTTTTAATATCGACTGCACAGATACAAATGCAAAACATTTGCTGTGTAGCAAATAAGACTTTATACTTTCCGTGCCGCCTAACTGCATCTCGATATTCAGATCTGATAACTTAATATTGAAAGGCTTTAAAGCGTGAGCAATGACGTCCAAAGTCCCTGAACCTGGTTCACGTAGTAATAAGGGTAAATCTTTTAATTCTTCCGGTTTAATGCTGTCCTTTTTAAAAGTATTTGAGGCGCTACAGATCAGCACCAGTTCATCACTCAAAAATTCCTGATAGCTGAGTTGCGGATTACGCAGGATGCCCTCTACTATACCCAGATCGATCTCTTTGTTTAACAATGCCAGTTCCACCTGCTCAGTATTACCGGGCACCAGGTTCACTTGTACGTCTCTAAACTTTTCGTGGAACCGGGCTAATACCGGGGGGATCACGTATTGCGCAACCGTATTACTGCCACCGATACGCAACGTACCCGAATGTTTTTTGATCAGCAGGTTCATATCAAAGTCCAGCTCGTTGTAAACAGCGGCCAGTCTATCCGCATAAGCCAGCAACATTTCGCCAGCAGGTGTGAGCGATATTTTTTTATTCCCGCTACGTTCTATCAGCGTCGTTTTGAACTGTTCCTCCAGTTCTTTGATATGCTTGGTTACCGCAGGCTGGCTGATATACAACTCAGCAGAAGCTTTAGTAAAGTTCAGCCTCTTGGCCACTGTATGAAAAACCTGTAATCGAAAATCGAACATACTGATAAATGTTATTAGCTAAGTCGGAAAAATAACAACAAAAATGGGAAAGTAGCTGCTGCCAAGGCGATGACTGATACAGCTATATTTATAACCTTGTTGCCAATTATTATTGCTTGGTCATCAAATTGATAATGTACATAACGTTGAATAGTTTTCATGATCTCTTTGCTTATAACTCAAAGATCAATCATAACACCAAGTCATTTTCATCGTCAAAACAGATGGTTGATAGCCTAAGGTTATGAAAAACAGCTCAAGCATATAAGGCAAAAACAGGCTGATTCTGTCGTTCAGTTCATGTTAGGGTTTTAAATATGAGCTTTATTCCCAGCCCCATTTCTTAAATATCACATGGCCATCGACACTTTGCAAGAACTGAATGAACTGTTTGGCTTGCGTAGCCTGTTTGGTATTGGATGTAAGTGCTACCGGCGTACCACGATATAAGCGTGATGCCAAAGACAATTCCACAACTTGCGTAACATCCTTCAAATTATTGTGCCACGATGCGTAGGTGATCCAGGCATCATAGCTTTTGTCTTTCTTCCAGGCCTCGATGCCCAGCGCGGTATTGGCGTAGGAACCGCCGATGTTTTTTTGTATCGCGCCGATCAGGTTTTCTTTACCGGCGATATCTTCCCACAAGCCCAACTGCCCGGCTCCGTTCACGTCCAGCACTTTTATACCGGGTTTGGCAAGATCTTTTAAACTTGTGATCTGTTTTGGATTCCCCGACCTTACCAATATGGCCGCGCGTCTTTTATAAAGTTCCACACGTGTGGCTGCATCAACCATTCCCGGATGGGTTTGCATGAACTGCGTAAGCATATATTCCGCACCGCCGTAGATCACATCGCCGTCTGCCTGCGCTTGTGAAAGCCACTTCGGTTCCGGGCCACCGGTTACTTTTACAGGAATACCTGTTTTAGCGGTGAATGCTTTAGCGCAATCCTGCATGGCTGAAAGCGGGCCGCCGGGTCCGTAAATGTGAAGGGTGTCTTTTTGGGCGAAGGCCACAGCTACATTGGCCATGAGAACTATGATAATGATCGATCTTTTCATATTGTTATTTTGTTATAAAACCATATTTCCGGTAAATTGATTTGGCTACCGGGCTTACTAAAAAGTCCATAAAATCCTGCGCAGCCTGCGCGTGCGGCGCGGCCTTTAATTGTCCGGCCACATAAGTGGCGCTGATGTTATCTTTCTCAGGGATCTCCACCATATCTGCCGGGTAACCGATCATTTTCTGATAATAGGCTTCGGTGTACCATACCGGTGCAGCATCACTCTGTTGATACATAATGCGCATTGGCGTTTGCCTGTGGTGTATCTGGGTTAGAAAAGTTTTGCCGTTTTTAACCTTGGTATCCATGATCGTATTTTTTAAGGTTTCACCGCCCACTTTTACATAAGCTTCCTCTATACGTTTACCAATTCCTTCCCACTCCGGATTGGGCATGCTTACACGCACATCGTTACGCCCAAGGTCTTTCAATCCCTTCACTTTTTTAGGATTACCCTTTTGCACCATAATAGCTAAACGGTTGTAGGCATAAGGTGCGGTCTTGCTGAAATATTCCGGCATCTGATCGATCCGGCTTTTTCCTGCAGTGTAAACATCGGGTTTCAAGGTGATACGCATGTTCCCAATAACAATGCTGCCACCTATGATCTGCTTAGCCAGTATGCCCGGTGGCAAGGTTTCGGCAAATACACGCTGGTATTGCGGGTATTGTTTTTTGAACGCGGCCAGCAGGTCGTCTATACACATGAACTGATTTCCGGCAAAGAATACCACCAGTTGCGGGTCGTTAATGTCGCCGAACAGATCGGGTACATTGTCGACTCCCGGGACGGTAAATTGCACCTTGCTTTCAGGCGGGGTATTCCAGGGTGGATCAAATCGGTGATCCTGTGCTTTTACCTGGCTACTCAAGGCTGTTATTGCTGTTATTGCAAATGTTATTTTTTGAAGATATTTCATGATGGTTTATATAAATTGAATGAGGATGCTTATTAGGGATGTACAGTAGCCCAGCCTTCGTATTGGCGGATGATGATCTCACCGTTGCCGCTCGGCACATAGGAGATGAATGGAAACAGGTCGGCTTTGTCAATTTTCCTTTCCTTGATCGTGTTATCGCACTGTGCCAGCACCACTCCCTTTGCCTGTAGGTCCTTTAAAGTTTGCTCATAGGCGCTACTTTTCATGTAAACAGCCACGCCGTCACCAAAAGCGATCAGTTCAACATGGAGTTTACCTTTTAGTCTTGGATCTTCCAGCGCGTTATTGATGTTCCTTAACGTCCCCTTGATCTTTTTATCATCGCCGGAATTGATGATGTAAAGCGCATCGTAATGCTTGAGCTTTGCGGTTGCGCCCGTAAAGGCGGCGGGATCGGTTTGTTGTGCTTTAACAGTTTTTGTGAAAGCGGTCAGCGCGAAGGCTGCTAAAATGATGATGTACTTTTTCATGGTTCTTATTTTATGATTTGATGATTGATGCTTGTTTTTGTGCGTCTTTGATGGGTTTGAACGGCCCGTATTTATGCTGCTTCTCGCTGAACTGGTCGGCGTAAGGCCCGAACGGGAAATCGATCGGTTTCTTTTTCAGGTCTTTCCAGTCATGTTGCTGATCCTTATGAGGGCGCGGCTGGGAGTTAACAAAGGCGCCAACGTTCCAGGCCTCTTCATCTGTTAATTGCGGACTATGATATGAAGCGCCATATGGCATATTGTTTTTCACAAAACCTGCAAAATTGGTCAGCCTGTACATGCCTGCGCCATCGTTATAGCTGTGCTTTCCCCATAACGGCGGATTGGCGTAGGTTTTTTTATCGGCGTTAAGCAGGCCCTCGCCATTAGCACCATGGCAGCTTTGGCATTTCATCATAAACACTTCCTTGCCCTTGGCCGGGTCTGCTGCCTGGTCCATGAATGCCAGCTTTTCTGTTGCATTTCCAAATAGTTTCTGACCTTTCTTTACGTCCTTGCCGATCCACTTCATGTAAGCCAACATGGCCTGGATCTCTTTACTGGATGGGTTAGGTACTTTACCGGCCAAACTACGCTCGAAGCATTCAGCGATGCGTTCTTCAGGCTGCTCCACCCTGCCACTCCTGTTGCTCAGTTTTGGATAACTAGCAATAAAGCTGGCATAATTATTACCGAAAAGGCGTGACCCGGCATCAAGGTGGCAGTTCTGACAATTCATCCCGTTAGTGATCTTCGCGATGCTGCCTTGAGGGCCAAAATATCTGGCGGTATGTGCTACAAGCTCCCTGCCATATTTGATCATCTCGCCATCTTTACCGGCAGGTATCGTATTATCATTTGGAGCTTTCCATGCATCAGCCGGAATAGGGCGTGGTGTCGTACCGGCAGAGGCTTCGGTAGATGGAATGGTAACTGGTTGGTCGGATCTGCCATTTATCTTCTGGGAATCCTTACCAGGTAAATGACCAGTTGGTACTATCAATGTCACGATCACCACTATTATACAAACCGCAAACAAAACACTTACGGTAATTAAGGCCTTTGATACTTTTACCAAGGCTTTGGTCACTTCTCTATTTTCGTCTTGCTGTTTCATTTTGTTTGTTGGTTGATACATCAAAAGTACAAGCGAAAAAGGCTGAAGTTATATCACAAAATTTGATGATTGATAACCTGTGGTTATGGTATCTTAACAAATGAACATTTTAGAAACAGTTGGGTTTTACCATAAAAGATCGATCATGAATAAAAAAGTCTATACACGTTTCCTGATCATGCTTGCGCTGTCATTCATGATCATGTATGCCGTTATGTATCTTAATGTGTATGAGTGGGATCATATTTATCTTAACCTGACCAGATTTTACATGACCTTACTGATGATCTGCCCGATGGCAGTTCTAATGTTGATGATGATGCGCAATATGTATACCGATCGAAAGAAGAATTTTTTGATCATGGTATTCAGTATTGTCATTTTCGGCACTGCCTTATGGGGCGTAAGACTTCAAATCGCTGTGGGCGATATCCAGTGGATGAAGGGCATGATACCGCATCACTCTATAGCGGTCCTGACCAGTAAAAACGCCGAACTCAAAGACCCGGAGGTGCGCAAACTGGCGGATAGTATTGTTAAGGCACAGCAGGCAGAGATCATACAAATGAAGAAGATGATCGAAAGGCTTGAGCGATAGTTCAGAAAGAATTACTTCTGATAATGGTCTTCAATAGCCTGCCCAATAATATTGGCGGACTCTTGCGAGATATCACCGTTAACAATACTCCATGAATTATCACCATTATTTATAAGTGTGATCGTTCCGCTATCTGTCTCCACGGCAAATGTTTCGTCCTGGTGCGTCACTTTATATTGCTGATCGGAACCGCCAGGTATCGTAGCGGATACCATAAATTCAGAATGTATTCCCATGTTTATTTAACCATAAAGCATAGAAATTGTTCCACAAGGAGTTTATCAGGTATTGGGTAAAAGATACCAAAGCAGCAACCCGCTGACCAGTACTATCGCAACGGTCAGCAAAAGCGATAAGGCGAACGAAGGAAAGTAGGTATTTCTAAGCAATTGTTTTTCAATACGTCGATACCTGAAATAACTTAACAAGGCCATCAGGGCACCGATAGCGACGAGTATGATCCCGATGGTCGCGGAAAAGCCCTTCCCTGGCAGAACGATCTTGTCAGTAATAACGAGGGATAATTGCTTGACGAACAAGCTGAATTTTACGACTACAAACCCAAAACCCATTAAAGCGATACTTGTCCTGATCCAGGCCAAAAAGGTGCGTTCATTGGCCAGATGATCACCGGGATTGATCTTTTCTTTGTTCGTGTTTGCGCTTGGTATTTCCATAAGATCTAAGCAATTGAAAAGCTGATTTGTTGGCAACCGGTCGAGATTGCCTGTTCAAACAAAATGCACTGCCGATCCTTAATTATTTAACACTCCAATCAAAATCGGTCAATTATGGATAAGGCGCAAAATAACGGAACGAACAATAACGGACGACGTGCTTTCCTGAAAGGGACAGTTCCCGTCATGGCAACCGCAATCATTCCGGGAATCGCTTCAGCGAGTAACGCAGATAAAGGATCTGAACCATCCTTCCCGGGCCTAATCATCAGGGAAAAGGAACCGGTCAATTTTGAATTCCCTTTTCCGATGCTTTCAGAAGCCATTACACCAAACAATCAGTTTTTTATACGCACTCATTTCCCAATCCCGAAGCTACAGGCGAAAGAGTGGAAAATGACGATCGGTGGGCATGTTAATAAAGAGATCACGCTCACCTATGATGAGTTACGTGCTTTGCCCGCAAAAAAAGTGATGGCGACATTGGAGTGCGCCGGAAATGGGCGCGCCAATTTGGCCCCAAAGGTAAAAGGCTTGTTGTGGGAACAGGGTGCCGTAGGGAATGCAGAATGGACAGGTGTGCCACTTGCTGTGTTACTTGAAAAGGCTGGGATAAAAGAGGGAGCAGTCGAGATCATCTTGGAAGGAGCAGATAAAGGTGAAGTTTCGGAAGAACCCAAGTCTCCCGGTGCTATCCACTTCGCCAGAAGTCTACCGCTTACTAAAGCGATGCAGGCGGAGGTGATCCTTGCCTATCAAATGAACGGAAAGGACCTTAGCCCTGAGCATGGGTACCCGGTAAGGGCGATCATCCCGGGCTGGTATGGTATGGCTTCAGTGAAATGGTTAACCAAGATATTAGCTGTAAATAAGCCGTTTGAAGGTTATTGGCAAACCCTGGAATATGCATATTGGAAACGCACTGATGAACAGCCGACACTGACGGCAGTTACCGAAGTACAGGTAAAAGCAGAGATCGCCAGACCAGCGCTAAGCGAAGTGATCCCTGCAGGTAAAATATACCGGGTGCATGGTGCGGCCTGGTGCGGCGAAAGCGAAATCGTAAAGGTAGAGCTTAGCTTCGATGAAGGTAAAACTTGGCAACCGGCAAAGTTATTAGGCAAGTCAGTTAGGTTTGCATGGCGGCTTTGGGAATACAACTGGGAGGTTCCGCTGGGACAACAGCGGCATAAGCTAATGTCGAGAGCAACCGATAGTAATGGAATTACACAGCCTATGCAGCATGATAAAGACCGAAGAACTTATATGGTAAACAAGATCGTAACGGTTGAAGTGGAAGCGCAATAGAATATTGCCAGGTAAATACCCAATGATCTTCTCTAAACATAAATAATTCCAATAAAAATTCCATTTATCTTATTCACCACAAACGCAAAGATAGCCCACCGCCGGGACAAAAAGTCAAGGCTATACAAGCGTGGCGCGGTTGTCCGCTTTCAGCGGTTGCGCCCCGGCCCTGACATTTTACCCGGCTAGCGCTTTTGGTTGCTTAAGTAATGAATAAAGAATGGTGAGTTCAATAGCATGGCCGCCAATCACACCAGCACTTAATGTCCCTATGTTTTAATCATGGTAACAATTGGCTACTATTTGCCGGTTTTTCTTATTTTTGTTAGTATCATTTGATATTGAATGCTATTGTCTTTGCTCAGAAAAAATTCGGGAGTACAGTAGTTGAAAATTGGTAAAATACTGAATAACAGCACATAAATGGACAGGGTTACGGAGCCGTCCATTCCGCTAAGAAAAAAGTTGGCAACAACTAAAAGCCTGTAAATTAATGTTTACAGGCTTTTTTGTTTCGAAAATATTGAGGAGATGACCTACTGTGTTGCCTATTTAATCTTTTCAAATTCCTGTTAAAGCCTATCAGCTAATTCTGGTTTAACAATTTTAACATCTTGCTGATGCGGACAAATGCTTGAGTTAAAGCTTTCGCTGGCCAAAAGTGTGAAGGCGATACCTGCTTACTATTTTAACAAACGGCGATGATTTGCAAAACCAACCGGTAGAAATCGTGTTACTAAAGCGAAATTATTCAGATGGTTGGCATATTTCAACCTATTTGCGGATATACTTAAAATGTTTACAGCCGATCAACTACCTCGCGACAATAATAATAATATCAGCCTTACGCTGATCAAAGCCGCCCTTGACGCCAGCGTATCGGGCATCATTATCACGGATAACCAATTGCCGGATAACCCAATCATTTATTGCAACTGGTCATTTGAGCGAATGACTGGCTACCGGCGCAATGACATTATTGGCCACAATTGCCGTTTTTTGCAAGCGGATGACCGTAATCAACCCGCGCGAGCTAAAATAAAGGAGGCTATAGCCAATGGCAGCAACATATTTGTAGAGATCAGAAATTACACCCGCACTGGACAATTGTTTTGGAACGAACTTTATGTTTCACCTGTGAAAAGCGAAGATGGAAAAGTTACCCATTTTATTGGTGTTCAACATAACGTCAGCCTGCGCAAAAAAGCGGAAGAGAACCTTGTGCAGGAAAAGGAACAACGCGAGCAGAGGATTAGAGAACGTACAGAAGCCCTGCATCATAGCCGGGAATATCTCGATAGTATCGTTCAAACGGTAAGGGAAAGCCTGCTGGTGCTCGACCCCCAATTAAAGGTTATCAGTGCCAACCAGCATTTTTTGAACACTTTTAAAGTCAGTGTCCTGGAAACGGAGAATAAGAACCTTTATCAACTGGGGAATGGGCAATGGAATATACCAAAACTTAAGGAGTTGCTCGAAAAGATACTTCCTACAAATAACCCGGTGTTAGACTTCGAGGTGGAGCATGATTTTCCGCATATAGGTAAAAAACTTATGCTGCTTAACGCCAATCGCGTTGAACTTGAAGGAGAATATAAAGACCGTATTCTGTTGGCTATCGAAGATATAACGGAGCGCCGGGCGATTGAACAGCGAAAGGATGATTTCCTTTCGGTAGCCAGCCACGAACTAAAAACACCATTGACCACTATTAAAGGTTACATCCAGATAATAGAGCGGTTGCTTCCTCCCGAGTCAGGTGAAAAACTGAAAGATATTGTTAAAAAAACCGCTAAACACACCGAAAAGCTAAATAATTTGATTGAGGAGCTGCTGGAAGTTTCAAGAATTCAAACCGGGAATATCACGCTAAACGAGGAAGAGTTTGATTTTGACAAGATGGTTGCCGAAACAGTAGACAGTTTGCAGGCTGCATCTGCCAAACACCATATCATAGTTTCAGGGCATACGCAGATAAAACTCATAGGCGATGAATCGCAACTGAGCCAGGTGGTTAGTAATTTTTTATCAAACGCGATCAAATATTCGCCCGACGCAGATAAAGTGGAAGTACACCTGGCGGTGTTAAACGGATACATCAAATTATCTGTTAAAGATTACGGCCTGGGCATTAACGCTGCCGACCAAAAAAGAATATACGAGCGTTTCTTCCGGTCAACCGAAACGCAGAAAAAATACCCTGGAATGGGTATCGGTCTATATATCTGCGAACAGATCATTAAAAATCACGGCGGAAGCCTTTGGGTGGATAGTGAATACGGGCAGGGCTCTACCTTTAGTTTTACCTTGCCGATAAAACAATTACCATGAAAAAAAAGATACTGATCTGTGATGATGACCAGGGCATCCTGGAAATGCTTGAAATTGTGTTTAATGAAGACAAGTATGAAGTACTTACAGAAGGTAATAGCCTCAGGGTATTTGAATGCATCAAAAACTTCCGGCCTGATCTGCTGATTCTGGACCTGTGGATGCCAGTGTTGTCAGGAGATCAGATCACCCAAAAAATAAAAAGTCAACCTGATGACGCACATATGCCGGTGTTGATTATGTCTGCAAGCAGGGATGGCGGAGAGATAGCGAAGAATGCCGGCGCCAATGCCTATATAGCCAAGCCTTTTAATGTAAATGAATTTGTAGACCTGGTGGATAAGCTGAACAGCGAAGCAATTACCTAAGGCGCGACATGGCATTGGAATGAATTATTTACGAGCCGATGGCTGGCCTGTCTGGCGGAGGCCGCGTAACCGGCTGGTGTTTGTTACATCTCTGGTATTTATAAACATCATTGTGGGTAATAATTTATCAGCGCGATATGATCGTATTGTATCAGTCGCCCGTTGTCGATAAATTCAACTTCGCCGCCGCTCAGCAGTATCTTCTCAATGACATCGTCTACCGCGTCGCGAATAAAGGTAAAATGATTATAGGGCTCATTAGCTGGCTCAATAATGTCCGGCTGCGGTCCATGCTGAGCGGCAAAGCGAAAGTTTTTTTCCACAACAAGCAACTTTCCGTGGCCGTTTTGAACTGCTTGCCACACTTGCAAGATACCTGTTGTTAGCCGGTGTTGCCCGGCGGCTTCGTCCAAAAGTTTTAAAATCTCCTGTTGGTTGTTTTCCTGCCACGAGGTTATAAATGGTTTTATAAGCTTGGTCAACGCGGTTGTGGCGAGTTTTTCGTAGTTGCCTTCAACATATCCTATAGTCTTGTAGCTGCCTTTGCTGATTTTCTTAAATTGGCCCAGGGTCTTTTTGGTCCCGATGAGCAAAACCGGTAAGCGGTATTGCTGCAGCAATTCATCCAGGGCCTCGTCCACATGAAGCAGAAACTTGTTCAAAACGCTTTGTTTGTGTTCCGTCATGTCCGTAAAGTTCCTTACTCGTTCAGGTGTATCCGCTATAAAGGAATCGACTGTCGCCGGTATATTAGTGTGAAGTGGGTGTATGGAAATACGGTCGCCTGTAAAAACCTTACTTCCGCGGCCGCTAAGCATCACAACAATAAAGTTTATGTTCTGCCTGGCGTTATAGAGCAAATCTCTTATTTCAAAGGAATCGTCTAAAATGATTTTTTCAGTTACAGGAAAATCAAGATAGCATACCTTTTTAAACAGTGGCGACACAAACAAGGCCATACCCCTGCTGTTTGCCGGAATATCTAATTCATCGATTAGTGAATGAAGTTTTTGCATGATCAGGTCGCAGTATTCTTCAGGATAAAATTCTTTCAATGCCTGCTCTGCTTTGTCAGCGGTAATCTTCAGAGTGTGGGCAGCTTCTGTTTTTAAGCTCACGTCGGTATCGACCGGCAATATGATAGATAACGCCGGCCGATAATGTGGAACTTCCATAATTTCACGGAGTTCGGGATCAACGGCTGTTTTCATAGTATTCTTTTAAACGTAAATTTAACCCGGTGGCGGCGTGTCCATCAATGACGGTGGTCAGTGTACCTGGTGCTGGTTATCAATTTGTATCGCAGCCCGGTTAATACTAACGCTTAAGCTGTAAACGTAAGGCGGTACGGTAAACAAGTCGCCGGTGCATACCGGCACCTTAAGAATCGGCACCTTGAGGGATCTATCAGCAGGTTTGTTGGTCCGCTTTCTCCGGTACACCAATTTAAAAAGTGACCAGCATCACGAAAAGGAGTAATTCATGGTCATTAACGGTATGAGAGAACGGTGGTAATTTTACCAACGAAATTTAACGATCTATATCATGTTAGGAAAACTTAATGATGCGGAAATTGAACACTTGCTAAAGGAACAAGTAGTTGGCAGGGTGGCTTGCCAGAGTAAAGGCGAGATATACCTGGTACCTATTAATTATGTTTATCGCGACGGGTACATTTACGGGCATTCCGGCGAAGGCAAAAAGATCAGGATGATGCGTGATAACCCGCATGTTTGTTTCGAGATCGATGATATTCAAAATGTATTTCAATGGAAAAGTGTGATTGCAAAAGGGGTTTATGAAGAGATAACTGATGTGGATGAAAAACAGCAGGCTATGCAAGGTATCATCCACAGGATCATGCCCCTGGTGACCAAACCGGAAGGGCATCCCTCACATGGCATTACAGAAAAGGACAGCGACGTAGGCACCCTGGTGGAGTTGGTGGTTTACCGGATCAGGCTGGAAGAAATAACCGGGCGTTTCGAAAAAAGTTAGCTTATTTACGATGTTCTTTTTGCCCGGCGGTAATGGATGGCATATCAACAGCGGCGCATTCGGCAATAAGATCGGCAAGCACTTTAAACGGTAAGGGACCTTTACCAACAAAGTTAATGCATCCCTTTTGAACCTTTACGCCGGTTAGTAAGGCGAGATACTTGTCTTTGAACCGGGTATTGCAATAAATTGGCATACAATGTAGTGTAAGCTGCTTGTTTTCGCCAGCCAGCGCATATTTGAAAGTTTCGCCCTGGTCATACCGGATCATTATTTTGCCCATCATAGGCGATAGTTTAGCTTTTACGCTGTGGTCATTACTTAAGATCAGGCTGTGCAGCGCAAGTACGGCGGCCTGGCGTTCTTCCGGCAATGTCTGTATGTATTCATTAACTTCCATGAGCATATAAATTTAACTTTTTCTTCCCAATATTTCGGCGGCCCCTAATCAACTTATTTAGTGCCGAAGATCATTTTTTGGTCAAAGCGTTCCTGGTAACTTTAATTTATTAATCCTTAAAGCATGGTGGCATTGCGCTTCAATTTTGGACATCCTTTTGATGGTAAAGTTTTCCTGCGAAAAATAGGATGCGCGCAGCCATGGTGCCAGTCGATACCTTACAATAGCGATGGCGAACATGATTTTGATGTTGCTTTGCCGGTTGCGGGCGATGGTACCTACCAGGTGATTCTTAACTGGGAGTTTGAGGGCCGCTCATTCTCCCATGAATCAACCATCACAATAAAAGATGGTGAAAAGCTGGAAGAACTAACTTATTGATACATAATATTAAAAATATGATCCCATCATTATCTGATAACGAGCTGGAGGCGGAACTTCAAGATATCCATTTGCAAGCCACACACTGGCTGCAAGATATTGCGTTCCTGGAAACAGAAACACATTTTTTTCGTGATATCATCAATCGCTACACATCACCTTCCGTAAACGGCAGCCGGAATGCGGAATTTAAGGCTAAGATTGAGGCTCAGTATCAGCGGCTGGAGTTGCTAAGGGCCAAGATCCCGGGTTTCCTGGCGTTTTTAGAACCATTTATCGGCGACCTGAAGAAACCCATGGACCTGGATTTTCTTACCCGGTATAATACCCTTCGCCTGGAACTGACCGATCTTTTCGACAGCTACCGTGCAACCAAAAGCGAATTATTTCAGTATACGGAGTCTCTTGCGGGCCGTAAAATACAGGCCTAACCCTTATATATTATGAAAACTATTGCGGTATTAACTGATTGCTCTACCGACTCGGCGCACGCAACCCGGGTAGCCTTCCATATGGCCAGAAAAATGAAAGCCAACTTGCTTTTGTTTAGTTTTTGCGGTAACGTGATACCAACCCCTATAAATGTTGCAGCCCAGGATAGCGAACCGGAACCCGAATCGCGCCTGGCAATATTCGGGCGCAGTATGGCCCGGGAACATGCCGGTCGCAGCTTTCCGGGGGCATACCAGCCCAAAGTTAGCCTTGATGAACAGAATACAGATATAGTAGATATCATGACCGCCCTGCTGGATCGCGAAGATATCTGCATGATTGTTACCGGTACGGCGGGAACCGCCGACCCCGTGCCCTTCCTGCTTGGCGATATGTGTAAACGGATCATCGACTGGGCCGCCGTTCCGGTAATGGTGGTGCCGCCCACAGCACAGTTGCGTAATTTTGAAAAGATCGCGTTTGCCACCCATCTGCATGAAGAAGACATCAACTCTATTCGACACCTTGGCCACCTGATGGACAGCTATGTGGCAGAGTTGATGATCGCTCACTTAAACTGCGACCCGTTGAACGCGGCAGTAAGGCAGGCCGAGGAAGCGCTTAACCGCGATCTTTATAAAAAACTCAACTGCGGCGGCGTATACTTCAGGAGCATTCCGGATACCTCTACAGTGAAAGATTGGGCCTGGCTAAGCGCCAATAAAAAAACCGATCTTCTGGTAGTTGTACAAACGCCACATGAACAGTTTGGCCGGTTCTTTAAAAGAGGGCAAAATGAGTCGGTAAGCTATCATTTAAACTTACCAGTTATGGTGATGCCTAAGTTACCCTAACGGTAATCAATAAAAGAAAGGCGGCATGGAATCCATACCGCCTTTCTTTTTGATCAGATTTTGATCATCGCAAGCCGGGCTGCTGAGCTGGTCAGTTCTTCAACCCAATCTTGAATAAGCTGTGGCGCCTGATTGGCCGATTCGGCGAAAAGAGTTTGGTAATAAGCTATGCCTTCGTGCAATTGCGATTTGAAATTCGTCAACTGCTTTTTCTTCTTTTCGCTTACCTGCCTTAATTGCGATACAAGATCGCGTTGCAGATAGTCAATGTAAAGGTTAAGTTCTTTGACGAACATGTGGGGCCGTTTTACCTTCTCCAAAATGTCCGTAACACCATAAATATGCCCAACCATTTCGTCGAGGCTATAACTTCTGGAAAAATAAGCCAGGTTAGGACCCGGGCAAATGGCCACTGCTTTATTTTCACGCGGTTTTAACATATCGTACTTTATGTATGTTGAAGCACATAAACCTTCACACAAGCATATTTTCTCTACCACCGTTTGGCGGGCCTGTTGGTATTCATCTTCAGGCAGGCCGGCAACTGCCAACTCTTTCAGCTTAAGGTGCTGGTATTCACGCGATGCAGTACATATAGGTTTTGCGGTGAATTCAGTATTGGTGCATAAGTATTTTTTTGTGCAGGGGCTGCCCGGACGATCTTTTTCCAACCGTTTTAAACGAAGTGATTCTGCGGTGCTTTTTTTAAAGTTATTGAACAATATTCCTAAAGGCGACGCGCCGCTAAGGTAATAATCGGCTTCCGTGGCAGTCTCAAGCGAGTGAAGCGTTTCCTGATCAACGTTCGTAACTTCGGGTACCAGCAAAAACGGACTGCCCCAACCGGTGGTATCTACCTCATAGTGCTCCAGCAGGAAGGCATTTTCTGAAGCTGTGCCAATGCCGCCCTGGACACTTAATTTCTGGTTAGGTGGGCAGGCGGGGTAGGCGTAACCTTTTTCAGGCAGGGCTGCCTGGTAAATAGCGAACAACTCATGGACCATTACCTGCCGTTTCTGTTTAAACTCTTCCAGGATCGGCCCCAGCAGGAACCCCTCCGTTGCAAAAGCGTGGCCGCCACAGTTCAAACCAGATTCGAGCCGGAACTCAGAAACCCACAAGCCTTTTTTAGCCAGGAATTTTGCTTGTATGAACGCTGAGCGAAAATCGCTCACTTTGAGGATGATCTTTTTATTGAGAACACCGTTTGCAGAGGGGTAAAAATCTGCGAAGGATTCGAGGTAGCTGTATAGGCGTGGGTTCATGCCGGCAGACAGGATCAACGATGAGCGTAACCGGCTGTTAGCAAAGCCACGTAACGCGGCCAGTGCGTCGGTGTTTTGGTCACCGGTGAATTCGCCCGTTACGGCATAATTCATCTTGTCGACTTTCGACATGATATTGACGTCGATTGCACCGACAACCATTTCGCTTTTTAACCATTTTTGAAAATGTTGTTTCTGACTTCCTTCCGGAAAATCGCACATCAGATCGTAGCCCTGTTTCAGGCGGCTGTGCTCGGGCAATAACTCAAAATAGCGGCTCAGGTCATTCCCCGGTTCAAATTGCAGTGCCCTAAGTGTTTTAAATTGTTTTTCTACCAGCCCGGCAACCAGGTCCAGGTATTGTGTAATTCGCCTTGCGCGGGCATCCGTATCACCTTTAGCAATTGCCGTGTAAGGTTCTCCATTTAATTTCGCGTGATATTGGCGCATGCGTTCGATCAGTTCATCGTCAACAATGGATATGGTGGAGGCAATACCATATCGGGCAACCTTTAAAGGTGTATCTATGGAATAACCGAGTCCTAAAACCGGTATGTGGAATGTGTGGCTCATAGTAAAGGCTTATTGTTATTTTAATAGTTAAGGCTTTATGTCGGTTCGACGATAGTTTGGTTGTGATTGGAGCACTTTAGGAAACAAAATGTTGTTTTTCAGGTGCAAATGCAGTAAAGCATCCGCTTCATAATCGGCCAGGAGCCTATAAAGAATCTTGCATGTTCCTAATGCATAAGCCGGGGCGGTGTAATTGTCCGTCAGGGCGCGGATTTGCCGCAGGTGGCCAATGATATCGATGCTTTGCACTTTTAAAACGGAAATAAGTTGCGTGACACTTGAATTATCGTTTATATCGCCCGGCCTTTGCAAAAGCGTATGTCCGGGAAGTTGATGGATATACGGGAAAAGCAGCTGCTCCTCTCTGCTGATCTGGGCCTCAAATATTTTCCCGGTCAAGGCAAAAATTTGTGCAACTTTGTTTATCTGTGGGTAGCGATCACTGTTTGATGCCCCCACTTTGAAAGCCATATCGGCAATAAAGGAGCTTTGTGTGCGCACAAAGGTGTGATGGATCTGGCCGATATAATTAGTCAATAGAGAAAGGCTCCAGCTTTGATAATCTATACCTTCTTCGGCCGGACATTGATCGATAGCTTCCCACTGCTTTAAAATTTCGTTTATCGCAGCAGTATCTCCGTTAAGCGCTTCTGAAAGGGTCCTGTCGCCGCTGCAGCAAAAATCGATATCATGCGCGAAAAGCTCGCGCGATTTTCGATAATCACGCGCAACGATAGCGCCTATAGTTTCCTCATCATCTTTTAATAATCGTTTTACTATCCTTGCCGTCCACTGGGTCGGACCTTGTTCCAGCGGTTCCCACTCAAAATCAAGGCCGCGTGATGCTGATAACAGGCCATAATAAGCCTCTGAGCTTTCATCGTTGGCGAGCACAAAGCCTTGTCCGGGTTTTAACGCATCAAACTTTTCTATAAAGGCCTCATTTTTAAAACTGGGTGCAACAGCACTGATATCTAACATCTCCGTAAAATCCATTTAAGAATCTTCCAAAGGTAATGCGCTTGTAATACCCAATAAATGACCACCGT
Source organism: Mucilaginibacter sp. AK015 (assembly GCF_014200785.1). Lineage (NCBI taxonomy): Bacteria > Pseudomonadati > Bacteroidota > Sphingobacteriia > Sphingobacteriales > Sphingobacteriaceae > Mucilaginibacter > Mucilaginibacter sp. AK015. The sequence continues at coordinate 498,727 of NZ_JACHCV010000003.1, read as the reverse complement.
CATAATCGCTATATCCCGCGCTATTTTTTCCTCTGACCGTTTTTACAGATATGGTAAACAGTACGGAATTTCTCAAAAAAATGACCGGCATCATTTTTTTCGGGCCTGGTGGTCATTCCGGCGCCTGGGCGAATCCTCGATTTTTGAAGAAAAAAAGAAATGGCCGAAACCCATACGCTGGTCAACACCCTTTGTTACCATTGTGGTGATGAATGTCAGACCACCGCATATCAAAAAGATGACCGACAATTTTGCTGTCAAGGCTGCCAAAGCGTGTACACCATACTTTCAGGGGCCGGTATGTGCAGTTATTATCATTACAACGACCACCCGGGAACAACCCGGACACGTGTGGACAAGCGTTTTGATTACCTGAGTAACCCGGAAGTTATGGCCGAGCTATTGGACTATGCTGATGAACGTCAGCAGGCTATTACACTATACATTCCACAAATTCACTGCAGTTCCTGCTTATGGTTGCTTGAACAATTGAACCGCTTTAACCCGGCCATTCATTACTCGCGGGTAGATTTTTTAAAAAAGCAACTGATCGTTCGTTATGACGCGGAAAAATTTACGCTGCAACAATTAGTGGAGCTGTTGAACGATATCGGCTATGAACCGCTGATCAGTTTACAGGATATAATCAAAAAGCAAAATAAAGCGTCGAAAGGGAATCTGGTTCAAAAGATAGCGGTGGCCGGTTTTTGTTTTGGCAATGTGATGCTGCTCAGTTTTCCGGAATATTTCGGCTTGTCTGCATTTGAACAATCGTTCAAGTATTTTTTTGGCTGGCTAAATGTGCTGTTCAGTTTGCCGGTAGTGTTTTACAGCGGGAGGGGCTATTTTGTTTCGGCCTGGCACAACCTAAAAAACAAGGTCCTAAATATCGACTTTCCGTTAGCTTTGGGCATTGCCGTATTGTTTTTACGAACCGTTGTTGAAGTGTCAACAAATAGCGGGGCTGGTTTTGCAGATACACTATGCGGCCTGGTATTCTTCCTGCTGGTAGGTAAATTTGTACAACAAAAAACATATCATCATATCTCTTTTGAGCGGGACTATCGTTCATTCTTTCCGGTTGCGGTGCAGGTGATTGCAGAAGGAAGGGAAAAAGCCTTGCCGCTGTCAGCAATCCAAACCGGTCACCGAATAGTGATCCGCCATAACGAGATCATTCCGGCTGATGCTATTCTGCTAAAAGGAGAGGCACTGATCGACTTCAGTTTTGTGACCGGTGAAGCGGTACCTGTTAACAAAACCCTGGGCGAGATCATCTATGCCGGCGGCAGGCAAACAGGAGAGGCTATCGAGCTTGAAGTAGTAAAGGCCGTCTCTCAAAGTTATCTGACCCAACTTTGGAACAATGAGGTTTTTACCAGGAAGCAAGACAACCGGATGAAAACCTTTAGCGACAGGGTCAGTAAGTATTTTACCATTGTACTCATCGCTGTTGCGATGATATCGTTAGTGGCCTGGCTACCTTTTGACTACAGGCGGGGGATAGATGCTTTTACAGCAGTACTAATTGTTGCTTGCCCATGTGCGCTGGCCTTAAGTACACCATTCACCATGGCCGCCGCTTTAAGTATTTTCGACAGGAATTTATTTTATCTAAAAAACACGGCAGTTGTGGAGCAGTTGGCCCGGATCGACACCCTGGTGATGGACAAAACAGGTACCATCACCACCGGCAGCAAAAGCATAGAACTTAATGGAACGTTAGATCCGAAGCACCGGCGGCTGATATACAGTGCTTGCGCTAATTCTATCCATCCCCTTAGCCGGATGATCTGCCAATACTTTGGTTACCCGGAAAAAGGGAACGTTACCGATTATTGTGAGATCGCGGGGGAGGGCATCCGGGCGACGGTAGACGGTCACCGGTTACTGGTGGGCAGCAGTAAATTGATTTTCGGGCAATCGCAGGGTGAACATTTGACAACCCGCGTCCATCTGATGGTAGACGGGCAGTACTTGGGATATTTTGGCTTTTACCATCAATACCGGGAAGGGCTGAAGCAGGTTGCTGAACTGGCCGATTCTTATACGCTTTATCTCCTGTCGGGAGATCAGGACCAGGAACGGAGCGAACTGCTGGCTTATTTTTTGGATAATGAACACTTGTTCTTTGCTCAGTCACCTCAACAGAAATTAGACCGTATTGAAATTTTACAGCAACAAGGCCGGCAGGTGATGATGCTTGGCGACGGCCTGAATGATTCGGGCGCGCTGATGCAAAGTGAGCTTGGCGTAGCCGTTACCGACGATGTGAATAATTTCTCTCCGGGAAGCGATGCCATCCTGGATGGGCGTTCTTTTGCTAAAATACCGGCGTTTCTGCGCTTCTCAAAAGACGCTGTAAATATTATACATTGTTCTTTCCTTATATCACTCACCTATAATCTGGTGGGCCTTAGCTACGCGGTTTCGGGAAACCTTTCGCCATTGGTAGCGGCGGTATTGATGCCGTTAAGCACCGCAACAATTATTTCTTTTACAACGCTGGCGACGCATTTTATGGCAAAAAGGAGAAATTTATTATGAATATCATCTACCTGCTTATTGGTTGTAGCGTATTGCTGGCGCTGATCTTCCTTGCCGCCTTCTTCTGGGCACAACGCAGCGGTCAGCATGACGACCTGTATACGCCATCCATACGGATACTGCTGGACGACGAAAATGAACCGGGAAATAAAAAATGATGTCCATCACTAACTACGTCGATCAACATCATTCGGCAACCTTTTTTAGCAGCTTAGTTTTACACCCATTAAACGTAATACATTTTTATGCAGCCTGAGAAATTTTACTACGACAACAAGATCGTCCGCAATTTCGGTATCGCTACCGTAGTTTGGGGCATCATCGGAATGACCGTTGGCCTTATCGCGGCCATCCAATTGTATCAGCCAGGTGCAAACCTGCACAACCAGTTTACCACCTTTGGGCGTATCCGCCCATTGCATACCAACGCTGTGATCTTCGCATTTGTGGGTAATGCAATATTTATGGGTGTTTATTATTCTTTACAGCGGCTGCTTAAAGCGCGTATGTTCAGCGACTTGCTTAGCAACATCCATTTCTGGGGCTGGCAGCTCATTATCCTGTCGGCAGTTATTACCTTGCCTTTGGGCTTGACCACCTCTCATGAATACGCCGAGCTTGAATGGCCGATAGATATTGCCATCACTATTATTTGGGTAGTATTCGGCTGGAATATGTTCGGAACGATCATTAAACGCCGGGAACGTCATTTATATGTAGCGATCTGGTTCTATATCGCCACGTTTGTTACCATAGCGGTGTTACACATTGTCAATTCGTTTGAGTTACCTGTTTCTGCATTTAAAAGTTACATGGTCTATGCCGGCGTACAGGATGCCCTTGTACAATGGTGGTATGGGCACAATGCAGTTGCATTTTTTCTCACTACGCCTTATTTAGGCATGATGTATTACTTCCTGCCTAAAATGGCCAACCGTCCGATATATTCCTATAAGTTGAGTATCCTGCACTTTTGGGCACTGATCTTTATTTACATCTGGGCAGGGCCACACCATTTATTATACACCACCCTGCCGGGTTGGGCGCAATCATTAGGCGTCGTTTTTTCAATAATGCTGATAGCGCCTAGTTGGGGCGGTATGATCAATGGCCTGCTAACCTTGCGCGGCGCCTGGGACAAAGTGCGCGATGACGTGATCCTGAAATTTATGGTAGTTGGCCTAACCGCTTATGGTATGGCAACCTTTGAAGGGCCGATGCTGTCGTTGAAACAGATCAACAGTATTGCCCACTTCAGCGATTGGATAGTAGCTCATGTGCACGTAGGCGCTCTTGGCTGGAACGGCTTCCTTACTTTTGCCATACTTTACTGGCTAATACCGCGCATTTATAAAACAGAGCTATACTCGAAAAAGCTGGCCTCGTTTCACTTTTGGATAGGCACGTTAGGCATCATTTTTTACGCAGTGCCAATGTATTGGGCCGGATTTACCCAAAGCCTGATGCTCAAAGAGTTCACGGCGGAAGGGATGTTAAAGTACCCCAACTTTTTAGAAACCACCTTAAGGATCATCCCCATGCATGTGATGAGATCGATAGGCGGGGGCATTTACCTGCTGGGGGTAATTGTAATGGCCTATAACCTGATCAAGACCGCGAAACAGGGTAGCCTGGTGGCTAACGAAGCCGCCCAGGCAATGCCGCTGGAGCCGGCACATAGCGTTGCCCAAGAAACAGCCTGGCACCGTCGACTTGAGCGCAGGCCCATACAGTTTATGATCTTGTCGCTAATTGTGATCTTAATCGGTTCGGTGATCGAGCTAATGCCAACCCTAACCATATCATCTAACATACCCACGATCGCAAGCGTAAAACCATATACGCCGCTTGAATTGCAGGGGCGTGACATTTACATCAGGGAAGGGTGCTCTAGCTGCCATTCGCAAACCGTTAGACCGTTCCGGTCTGAAACGGAACGCTATGGCGAATATAGCAAAGCAGGCGAATTTGTTTACGACCACCCTTTCCTTTGGGGCTCCAAACGGACCGGACCAGACCTGGCCCGCGAAGGCGGCAAGTATGGTGATGCTTGGCACTATAATCACCTGATGGATCCGCGATTGATGTCGCCCGGCAGTATCATGCCCGAATACGGTTGGCTACTTACCCAAAAGCTGGATACAGCAACAACAGCCGCTAAGATACGCGCAATGCAAACCTTAGGGGTACCGTACCCGAAGGGTTATGAAAAGGTAGCCAACGCAGATCTGGAAAAGCAGGCGAAGGAGATCGCTGATAATTTAAATACCGACCATATTAAAGTTAAAAAAGATAAAGAAATCATTGCGATCATCGCGTACCTGCAAAGGCTGGGCACCGATATTAAAGTCAGTAAAACCGAAAAAAAATAAATAACGTCATGTTTAAACAATTCACCGAAAATGTCTCTGGTCATCAGGTTTATTTGCTTTCTTCATTAGGCATTTTCCTGGTTTTTTTCATCCTAGTAACTGTATTGCTGATACGTATGCGAAAAGCGCATATCCAACACATGAGTGACCTTCCATTGCACGACGGCGATGAAATTCAACCCTCAAACCTTCACCAATCATGAAAAAGTTATTAGTTATACCTGCTATTTTATCATTTGCACAAACTGCAGGCGCTCAGAATGATAGTTTACTAAGCGATGAGGTAAAAAATTATATCGGCTTTGGTGCTATCATTGCTATGCTGCTGTTATTTGTGGGTGTTTTTCTGATATTACTCCGAACATTTAAGGTAATAACAAAGGTTGTATTGCGCCTTCAGGGCTACAGCAATGCCGAGATCAAAGAACTGGAACAGCCTGCCAAAAAGGAAAAGCCTGCCCCAAGTTCAGGTGATAACAAAAAACTCCTGAAGCTACTGTCACTAAAGCCGATGTCAGAAGAGAAAAGCTTACTTATCGCTCATGAATATGACGGTATCCAGGAACTCAACAACCCCACACCCGCATGGTTCATGTGGTTATTTTACGTGACCATTGTTTTTGCATTTTGCTATATGCTGATCTACCACGTATTTGGCGTAGGACAGTTACAATACGACGAATATAAAAATGAGGTAGCACAGGCCGAGGTTGCCAAAAAAATATATTTAAGCAAGGCGGCTAACCGTGTGGATGAAAACACTGTAAAACTGGTTCACGACCCGGCGGTACTGGCTTCCGGCAAGGCTATCTTCAAACAAACCTGCGCGCCTTGCCATGGCGACGACGCACAAGGAAATGTTGGCCCTAATTTAACTGATGATTACTGGCTGCACGGCGGAAAGATCAATGATATTTTTAAAACCATAAAATACGGCGTTTCGGCCAAAGGTATGCCATCGTGGGAAAAACAATTGTCGCCCAAGCAGATAGCTGATGTGGCCAATTATATCAAGTCTTTAAAAGGTAGTAATCCGGCAAATCCTAAAGCGCCACAGGGTGAAAAAGAGGCGGATGAAGCCGGCAAACTGGCATTAAATTAACAATGATGAACGGACTGACAGCGGTGAAGGAATCAGGTGAACGGAAATGGATTTATCCGCTTATTCGTAAAGGCGTATATTATAAATGGCGTTCGGTTATCAGCTATGTGTACCTCATCGTTTTTTTTGCAGGTCCGTTTATTCGTATCGGCGGGCAACCCTTCCTGCTCCTGAATTTTATGGAGCGGCACTTCGTCATCCTGGGACAGGTGTTCTGGCCCCAGGATATTTTCCTCTTCATGCTGGCGTCGCTGGTATTTTTGGTTTGCATTGTTCTGTTTACCATTGCCTTTGGGCGCATTTTTTGCGGATGGATATGTCCGCAGACGATCTTTATGGAGATGGTTTTCCGGAAGATCGAAGAATGGATAGAAGGCGATGCCCATCGCCGGAAAAAACTTGATGCAGGCCCCTGGACTAAAATCAAGATAGCCAAAAAAACAGCCAAGCATGCGGTGTTTATCCTGGTGTCATTTTTAATAGCCAATACTTTTCTGGCTTACCTTATCGGGAGCGAAAATCTTTTAAAGATCGTGACGGAACCGGTGGCCGCCCACACAGTTGGCTTTGGCAGCATTTGGGTGTTCACCATCGTGTTTTACCTGGTGTACAGCCGGGTAAGAGAGATCGTATGCACGGTAATCTGCCCTTACGGACGCTTGCAAAGTGTACTTATTGATGAGCATACCCTGGTGGTGGCTTATAACGACGTTCGTGGGGAGCCACGGGGAAAATTACAGAGCAATGCCAACCCGCTTAATTTGAAAGGGGATTGTGTGGATTGCGGGTTATGTGTAGCGGTTTGCCCTACGGGAATCGACATCAGAAAAGGTACGCAGCTGGAGTGTGTGAACTGTACCGCTTGTATTGATGTGTGCGATGAGGTTATGGGCAAGATAGGCAAGCCAAAAAGCCTCATCGGCTTTTATTCAGAAAACATGATCCGGATAAAGGAGAAACCTTCTTTCACGCTCCGGATGAAGGGTTACGCCACGGTAATTACGATCATGCTCGGCGTTTTGTGCTACTTTATATTCAGCCGCGGCGATATGGACATGACCGTGATGCGGAGTGCAGGTACGCTTTACCAGGAGCAACCCGGCGGCTACATCAGTAATATCTATAACGCCGAGATCATCAATAAAAGTAACGAAAACCGGGTAATCACTATCCTTTCAGACGATCCGGCCGTCAAGGTCAAATACATTCAGGCACCGGGACAAGTCATGAAAGGCGGCATGGCAAAGACCATGTTCTTTGTCGAGATCCCGGCTGCTCATTTGCATACGGCGAAAACTGATGTTAAGCTGCAGCTCTATACAGGCAAGCAATTAAAACAAACTATTAGCACCACCTTTGTGGGGCCTGTAAACGATTAATGATATGAATTGGGGAAAAGGATTAATTACCGGCATGGCTGTTTTCATGCTCTTCATTCTGAGCATGTGTTTTTATATGTTCCGCGTTCCGGCTGACGAGTATGATCATCAGTACTATGAAAAAGGTTTAAGTTTTAATGCGGATATTGCCAAAGAGCGACAGGTAATGGCCGACCATGCTGAACCAACAGTTACCGTTACAGGCACAACAGTTAGGATAGCTTTTAATGGCCCGGCCAAAGGCACTGCAAAATTTATCAGGCCCTCCAGTGCCGCACAAGACAAAACCTTCGCGATAGCAAACGGCGAGGAAATTACAAACGGATTCCTCGTCGCTAAGCTGCCAAAAGGGCGCTGGCACCTGTTATTGGAATGGCAAAGCGGATCGAAGAGTTATTTATATCAGCAGCAACTTTACTTATGATGTCGGCCAACCAGATTGCTTTTTACATAGGCCTTTTCGGCAGCGTACACTGTATTGGCATGTGTGGCCCGCTGGCTTTTGCTGTTACGGGTTTGCATAACAAATGGTGGCTGGTTATTGCCGATAAGTTGATCTATAATGCAGGCCGCGTAGTTAGTTATACGCTACTGGGGTATCTGATCGGTTTGCTTGGTGAACAGTTATGGCTGGCAGGGTTGCAGCAAGCTGTAAGCATCATTAGCGGCTTACTCATCGTCGTGGCAGGCTTTTCACGTTTGTTCAAGGCCCGGTTCACCCAAAGCCGGTATATGCCCATTTCGGTGGCGCCTATCCGGCGGATGATCAGCTATGCCCTTAACCATCAATGGGGCCATTTCTTGGTGGGTGTGCTGAATGGTTTTTTACCGTGTGGCTTTGTTTACCTGGCACTGGCAGGCGCAGTAAATACCTCTTCTGCGGCTGCTTCAGCCCAATATATGTTTTGGTTTGGTGCCGGTACTTTTCCCCTTATGCTTATAGCCACCGTTGGCTCCGGCTATGTCGGGCCGGTTTTTCGCCGACGTATCAACAAGGGGATGCCTTACCTGATGATTTGCCTGGGCTGCTGGTTCCTGTTGAGGGGACTTAGCCTAAATATACCGTATCTGAGCCCCGCCAGGCAGCAACAAGGGGTAGCCATTTGCCATTAACATGTTTCGGTATTAGCGGCTGAGCAAGTGTGACAAGCATCACTTGTCTCTGAGCCTAACGTCATGACTGACCTGCTTCTGCTTTAGGATATTTGTATCATAAACAAATTAAAATGGCAACAATAACATCAAATGCGAATTGGGAAGCTAAAGCCGCAACCCCTGTTCACACAAACAATTTACTCAGAAAATGGAACGTTTTCATGGAAAGCCAATCCGACAGGATCATGCTTTGGTTTCTCATATCCTTACTTTTTCAGGGGGTATTGATCTTACCAGTTCCCGCTATATTGATCTATTACACTAACGCGCCGGTAGGGGTGCTGGCCGTTACCCTGGCCCTCTTCTTCGCCAACATTATTGCCGGAATGGGCGGTGCGGGCATCAAAGCGCTCCTTTGGATATTCACTGTCAGCATTGCAACGCACTTGCTAATGATCCTGATTTTTATGATCTGAATTTTAAACTGAAACATTATGTTACCACAAAATATGAAAGCAGCCGTGATCCGTAAATTCGGCGCACCGCTGCAGATCGAGACCGTTCCGGTAAAAACACCACACGCTAACCAGATACTGGTGAAGGTAGTTGCCTGCGGCGTTTGCCATACCGACCTCCATGCGTGCAATGGCGATTGGCCGGTAAAGCCCAGGCTACCGCTAATTCCAGGCCACGAGGCCATTGGTTATGTGGTGGCACTGGGTTCGGAGGTGAAAAATGTTAAAGAAGGGGATATTGTTGGTGTACCCTGGCTGCATAGTGCCTGCGGTTGCTGCGAATTTTGTGTCACCGGCTGGGAAACACTGTGCGGAACCCAGTTAAATGGTGGGTATAGCGTAGATGGTGGTTTTGCCGAATATGTTTTGGCAGACCCGCGATATGTGGCGCATTTCCCGAAAGGGATTAATTTTACCGAAATGGCCCCGATCATTTGTGCGGGTGTCACCGTGTATAAGGGACTGAAAGAAACCGAGGTAAAACCGGGAGAATGGGTAGCTGTTTCGGGTGCAGGCGGTCTGGGTCACCTGGCGGTTCAATACGCTAAGGCAATGGGCATGCACGTGGCAGCCATAGATATTGCAGATGATAAACTGGCACTGGCTAAAAACTTAGGTGCCGACTTGGTTGTAAATGCCTCAAAAGAAGACCCCGGGACCTATTTGCAAAAAGCTGTTGGCGGTATGCATGGGGTGCTGGTCACAGCGGTTTCTCCTATCGCCTTTGAGCAAGGAATTTCCGCCCTTCGCCGTAAAGGTACCATCGCTTTGAACGGTTTACCAAAAGGCACTTTCGACTTATCTATTTTTGATACGGTGCTGAACCGTTACACGGTTAGGGGATCTATTGTGGGTACCCGCAAAGATATGCAGGAAGCTATAGCGTTTGCCGTAGAAGGCAAAGTAAAGGCAACGGTGCATGCAGCCAAACTGGAAGACATCAATGATGTTTTCGCGAAAATGAAAAACGGCCAGATAGATGGTCGGGTGGTATTAGAAATATCCCGGCCGTAAACCGGCCTTTGCGTAAAAGTTATTTAATCAGTTAGCCGGCTATGCCGGCTTTCTCGCAACGGGGCTTGCCAAAACCGAGCCATTAATGGATGGTATAGGTGTTCGGCCGAAAGTATTTTGTGCCGCCGATTTTTAAACGGCCATGCTGAATAGTTGCGTAGTGGGTTGAGCTGCCCATAATTTCGCATCCATACACATACAGATGTTGCGTAAAAAACGGTTGCCCAAGCTGGTAACCCGCAGGCCATCAGGCGTTAGTTTTACCAGGCCATCCTCGGCTAATCCGCGTAGACGCTCTTGTGCGTGCCTTATTGCAGGCAATTCCTCCAGCGCTCCCCAGCGGGCTTCGCCTTTGCACATGATATCCAGGATCAGCTGCCGTAGCAACAGGTCTTCTTCAGAAAGTAGATGGCCTTTTAACAATGGAAATTCTCCTGCTGCGGTTTTGGACAGATACTCTTCAACCGTTTTTACGTTTTGGGCAAAACCGTGCCAGGAATCGCTTATCGAAGATACCCCCAAACCGATTAGTAGTTGGGTGTGCTGATGTGTGTATCCCATAAAATTTCGGTGTAAGGCGCCCTCCCTGGCCGCCACTAGCAACTCATCGCCTGGCAAGGCAAAATGGTCCATACCAATCTCCTGGTAACCAAAGTGTGTAAGCAAGCTTCGGCCAATGTCATGCAATTTACTTTTTAATTCAGGTGCCGGAAGGTCCGCTTCGGTGAAACGGCGCTGACCGGGTTTTATCCAGGGCACATGTGCATAACTGTAAAAGGCAATACGGTCCGGTTTTAGTCCGGCAACGATGTTCATAGTATCCGTCAGGCCATCAACGGTTTGTAATGGCAGGCCGTAGATCAGGTCATAGTTAATAGACGTGTAGCCGATCCGGCGCGCCTCCTGGGTTACTGTGAATACTTGTTCAACAGTTTGGTGCCGGTTAATGATAAACTGCACCTTAGGATCAAAATCCTGGATGCCAAGGCTTAATCGCCGAAAGCCATGGTTATATAAAATTTGTAAGTGGTCTGTGCGGGTATTTGCAGGATGCGCCTCGAAACTGAACTCCGCTTCCTCATGCCTGATGGTACCTTTCAGCAATCCCCCGAGTAACTTATCTAAGTTTTCAGGGCTAAAAAATGTAGGCGTTCCGCCGCCCAGGTGTATCTCCCGGATAAGGGGCTGAGCATTAAGTACCGCTTTGTACATTGCCCACTCTTGTAATACCGCATTAATATATGGTTCTTCAACGCCGTGGTTTTTTGTAACACGGGTATTACAACCACAATAGGTACACAAGTTTTCACAAAACGGCAGGTGAACGTATAGACTAATGCCAGACGCTGCGTTACTTTCATCAAAAGCCAGTTTTACTGTTTCTATCCATCCCGCCTCGGTATAGCTTTGAACATCCCAATAAGGCATCGTTGGATAACTGGTATAACGTGGCGATGGTATGTTATATTTAGCCACGAGGTAAGGATATTGGTCCATCAGGTAATATTCAAATTTTTTGCGGCCCGGCAATTTTTGTTGCAGGCACAAGCATCGCCAACGCATTTGCTTTGCTGGTATAAGTCTAATATTTGGACAAGTTGATCCGCGGTTCCCTGTAGGGAACCGATAGAAACGTTAGCTACTTTAACGCCATATTTCGCGGCCACTGTTTTATCTATGTGCCCGGTTTCTACCGATCTTGTGATGATGAAGCGAACATTCAATGCCGCCAGGTGTTCTATTATCGTTGCTGATACATCGCCGTGATTCCATATGATTACTGCATCTTTTCCGGCTGCGAAGGCGACCGTATCGATCCCTAAAGGATTTGCGATAAGAGTAATATCATGTTTCTTTTGATTTGCTTTCGCCAGATGCTCTTTTTCCGGAGCGGTAATACTATACGCTATTACTTTCATCCACTTATGTTTTTACACAAAAGTAGGGTACCCGGCAAAGCCAAACGGTGAGTTTGATCAGAGAGAAAGGTGACTTTTGTCAGTTTTTCATTTTAGCTAACCTATTCGCGTCTAATACCGTGATCGTGCTGCCTTTCTTGTCTATCAGGCCCTCTTCTTTAAAATCAGACAGGGTGCGGCTTACCGTCTCGGTGGCCATGCCTGCCATCGCAGCGAGGTCTTCGCGGGCTATTTTAAAGCTTTCGCCGCCAGGGGCCGGCTTAAGCAGCCGCAGCACTGCTTCGGCCATACGTTTTCTTACCGAGTGGTAAGCCAATTGTACCAACTGATCTTCTTTTACCCGGATATTATCTGCCAATAGTTTGATAAACTCCCGCGCCACTTCCGGGTAACGAAACAGTAAGTGTTCCAGTTGGTCTTTAGGAATAAGGCATACGGTGCTGTCTTCCAATGCTGTAGCGGTATCACTGTATGGTTCATTTGAGAGTTGGGCATTCACTCCGAAATATTCATCGCTTCCGAATATACCGGTCATCAGTTCGCGCCCATCCTCCGCCATGCGTATGGTTTTCACCTTACCGGTTATAATCAGGTAAATGCCAGTGCCCCGGTCGCCTTCGTAATAGATCACCTGGTTTTTTTTGAATGGCCGGCTTTTACGTTCCTGGATGATCTTTTTCAACTCATTCAATCCCTCGTTCCGGCCAATCAGCGTGTGTAACCGCTCCAGTGAGTTGCTGTAAAATTCTTTTTGGATGGCTTTTTTCTTTAAGCGCATTTCAATGGCATTCAGCAGGTCCATATCATCAAACGGCTTGGTAAGGTAGTCGTCAGCTCCCATTTCCATACCTTTCCTAAGGTCTACTTTTTCGGCCTTTGCTGTCAGAAAAATGAAAGGGATGGCCGCGGTAGCAGGGTTTTTGCTCAGCATGTAGAGCACGCCGTAGCCATCCAGCTCCGGCATCATAATATCGCACAGGATCACGTCCGGCAAATGCTGCTGTGCAAGTTCAACCCCGCTTTTACCGTTATCCGCCGCGCTAACCTCATAACCCGCCAGCTGAAGGATCTCGACAATATTTTCCCGAATGTCATTATTATCTTCAATAACGAGTACTTTCTTTTTCATACAATCTTGAATGTGATGGTGAATGAGGTGCCTTTATTTACCTCGCTTTTAAAATCAATGCGGCCGTTCATTAGGCCGGCATAACGGGCTACAATGTTTAATCCTAAACCGGTGCCTGATATATTGCCGGTATTATGTGCGCGAAAGAATGCCTCGAACAAATGCTTCTGGTCGGTTTCAGGGATGCCAATGCCATTATCTTTAATCGAGATCACACATTCGTCCGGGCCAATCTCAGTGTTAAATTCTATGAAGGTATTTTCTCCGGAATATTTTATGGCGTTTCCGATGAGATTAGTGATACAATGCCTGAGCAAGGTCTGGTCCAGATTGGCCATGTTAGCCGTGCCGGTATGCTGGTAAATAATATGTTGATTTTGTTTAGCCACCAATTGCAGTTCATCAGTGATTTCTTCTGCGAATTTAACCAAATCAAAAGGGCTGCACACCGCATCAACTTTACCAGCCTCCAGCTTTTCGAGGGATAGGAAATCATTCAAAATACCGGTAAGTACGCCTACGGAGCCTTTGATCTTGGCTACATGCTTGCGGATATTTTCGTTATCATAAGGTTGGGCATATTTTTCGATCAGCGAAGCAGACAACTGAACAGCACTAAGCGGCGTACGAAACTCGTGAGAAGCCATGGATACAAACCGGCTTTTCATTAAACCCAGCTCTTTTTCTTTAACCAGGGATGAACTAACCTCTTCTTTGGCCCGCTCAAGTGCCATTACCGAATCTTTTAAGGAAGCGGTGCGGCTTTCTACCAGGTCCTCCAGATGTGCAGCATAATCTTTTAACTGTTCTTCTGCTTCTTTTTCCCGCGATAGGTCATGAATAAATCCGGTATAGATCTTGCGTTCGGCAAATTGAACTTCGCTTACCGCTAAACGAAAGGGAAAGGTTGTTCCGTCTTTACGGAGGCCTGTTACCTCGCGGCCGATGCCGATGATATGTGCCTGCCGCGTTTGTTGGTAACGCGCGATGTAGTGGTCGTGCTCTTCGTGGTAAGGTGAAGGCATAAGCATAGAAACGTTATTCCCAATCACTTCTTCCGGCGCATACAGGAACATCTTACAAGCGGACGGGTTGATTGATTCAACGATACCGCGACCATCTATAGTAATGATTCCATCAATGGCGTTATCAATAATAGCTTTAAGCAGTGCCGCATTTTCCATAAACGTGATTATAATCACAAATATGGTTATTGTAACGAATACAAAATGTAATTAATTTCAGGATAAAAAGTGATCCGGATCACTTTTTTCTTTTTGAATCACTTATTTTTCTTCCCCCGGACCAACCTTCACTTCACGGGCAGCTTTTTTGGTAGCTCATGGTAAATGGCCTGCTCCAATTTTTTGTCTAATTGATAGATATCAGGGTAGGTTATCAGCTGTCCGTCCTGAAAACCACAACTTAGGTAGGTGATTTTTAGCGGTACTGGCTTGTGCAGCTTAACGTTCATAAACCGGCCTGCTTTGCGATTGTGCCGGAGGGCGTTGACTAAAGCAGGTTGCCTGTCGGCCTGTAAGAGTATGGCTGCCAGCTTTTCCGCTTGATCAACGCCTACATTTCTTATACTAAGTGCGCGCATATCTTGCCGAAACCACGCTTTTTCACTGATCTCGCCCATTAATAAATTACCCCGGCCGGAAAAGTCAAAGTTTATAAGCGACCTTTTTTTATCTTCCTGATTTGGGGTTGCGTGTTTTTGGCGATAAGGCCTGCTGTTGCCTGCCACCAGGCTCACGGCAAGCAGTTGGCTTTTCAATAATGGTGTTGGCGTGGCCCTGCTGCCGGTTACTATTTTAAAGCGATAAACAGAGTCGGGCAGGAATAACGATAAAGTAAATGACGGGATGTCGACCTGCAAGTATGGCCCTGGGCCGATCGCTGCCCAGCGTAAACGCTCCATATTAATGGCCACCTTCCTGACATCAGCCTCGGGCACTTCATAACAATCATCCAGGTATTGACCCTTCCACTTGTGCATCCAGTTCTGCATTTCCTGATAAGCTTGACCGCTCGGCTGAACAGCCAGCATTTTTTCTGTTACATCCGGCTGAGTTAATGCCTGCGCCAGGGCAGTTTCCACCCGCAGGTCGCCATATGCCGCGTCTATTTTTGCCGCCGGTAAATCGGGGTTTAGTTTACCGTAGTGCAGATGAACCATCAGGGTTAGCATCGCATCGGTCAGCATGATCTCAAAGCGCGCCTGCTGTTTGCGGTTGATTTTAGCAGGTTGCTCTGCAATGTCACGTAATATGCCGTATTTTAATTCATCCGGATGGTAATCGCCGTATGACAGGCCGTATTGAACTACGCAATCTAACAATAGCATGGCTTGCCATGCGTGGCCCGTTTCTCCTGTTTCTTTGATCAGCCAGACGGGCTTAAAGTTACGTGCCGCATAAAACCTTTTAACAGACCGTGGAAAATACAAGGCTAACTTATTTTTTGCTTGCAATTGCGATCGGATCTGGCTTGCAAGCCCGGGATCCGGCTGCAGGGCCAGCGCCGGTGCGCTACTCAGGAATAAAAAAGCTAAGACCCAATATAAGGGCAGGCGGGCCAGTTTTATGCGGGGATATGGTAAGTTCATCTTCCGTTTTTATTAGCAAAGAACCCATATTTAAGTGGGCCACCCAATGATGCGTATCAGCGGCAAAAATGCGTTGGGTCACTTTTTAAGGCATGTTAAACATTTACACTTGCAGGATGAAAAAGACAAACATCAAACATTTGACGTTCGCGCATCAGGCTTGTTTGCGCGGACTGGAATTCTATGCATTAGAGATCCGTTTTCTACAGGAAAGGCTCGAAGAGATCGCCGGTGATAACACGGGGCACGAGGTGTCTGAGCAGGTCGAGCATTTTCAGAACCAGCTGATTATTCATCGCGAGCAGACAGACCAATTAAAACATCGTATCCATGTGAACCTGGACCAGGTGGCAGCAGATTTACAGCAATCCGAAAATTTCGTTCAGCAGGCTACTGTCGACGCGGCGAATCAGATTGGGGCTGATTATGAACAGGAAGAGCAATTTTTCAAAACACTCAGGCAGGATTTCAATCGTTTTGCGGCGGAATGGATGTAAACATGAAAAACATCGCCTACATACCTGCCGCCGAAGCTGTTAAACTCGTGCAGTCGGGTAATCGTGTTTTCATTCACGGTAGCGCGGCAACCCCAATTCACCTTGTTGCAGCGCTTCAGGAGCGCTGGCGCGACTTACAGGATGTAGAGTTGGTAAGCATTACCACGCTTGGGCAGGTTAATTTTGACCGGCCGGAACACCGCGGCAGCTTCTTTTTCAATTCCCTATTTGTATCTGCCACCACCCGTAATGTCGCGAATAGCGAACATGGGGATTATGTTCCTATCTTTCTGAGCCAGATCCCGGCGCTATTTCGTAAACGGATCATGCCGATCGATGTGGCGTTGATCCAGGTTTCGCCGCCGGATAGTCACGGCTATTGTTCGCTGGGTACTTCGGTGGATATTGCACTGGCCGCGGTAGAAACCGCTAAATACGTAATTGCGCAGGTAAATCCGCTAATGCCAAGGACGCATGGTGAAGGCTTTGTGCATACGAGTCGCCTTAACGCCATGGTTTGGCACCAGGCTGAACTACCCGAAATGGATTATGCCAGCGCTGCGGATCCTGTCACCGAAAAGATAGGGAAAAACATTGCCGGGCTTATTGAGGATGGCGCGACCCTGCAACTGGGTATAGGCGGCATTCCCGACCAGGTATTGAAAAACCTGTCGGGCCATCGGGATCTTGGTCTTCACACGGAAATGTTTTCTGACGGCGTTATCCCCCTGATCGAAAAAGGTGTGATCAATAACCGTTATAAAAAGATTCACGCAGGCTTATCTGTAACCGCCTTCCTGTCGGGTACCCGAAAGTTGTACGACTTTGTACATGACAACCCCTCCGTTGGCGTGATGGATATCGGCTATGTAAACGATACCAGTGTGATCCGGCAAAATCCGAAAGTAACAGCCATCAACAGTGCTATTGAAATTGATGTCACCGGCCAGGTCTGCGCCGATTCAATCGGTTCTTTCCAATATTCCGGTATAGGGGGGCAGATGGATTTTATACAGGGTGCCGCTTTATCAGAAGGCGGTAAGCCTATCATCGCGCTGCCCTCGCAAACCAATAAAGGCATCAGCCGTATTGTACCATGCTTGAAGGAAGGTGCCGGTGTTGTTACCACCCGCGGACATATTCATTGGGTGGTGACGGAATACGGCGCCGTTGATCTGTTTGGAAAAAACCTGAAACAGCGGGCAAAGTGCCTGATTGCCCTTGCTCATCCAGATCACCGCGAAACGCTGGACCGTGCTTACTTTGAACGCTTCGCTAAAGCCTGACACCGATCACTTTTGGGGCTGCCGGCGGTCATAGGCAAGCTCACAACGCTCCGTTAATTTTATGATCAAAGCACGCATATGGCATTTAGTCAAGATATATCCTCTTTTTTAGAACAAACCGGCTCAATCGGGCGGTTTATAGGCCGCTTTTTTGCCGGCGGCTTGAAACCGCGCTATGAGTTTCGCGAATTTTTAGCACAGTGTTTTATCGTAGGGTACCAGTCTCTGCCATTGGTTGGCCTCACCGGTTTTATTATGGGTTTAGTACTAACCATGCAGCTTCGGCCTAATCTGGTTGATTATGGGGTTGAGTCGCAATTGCCAGTCATGGTGGGTATCGCTATTGTTCGGGAAATAGGGCCGGTTATTACCGCGCTGATCTTTGCGGGTAAAATAGCCAGCAGTATTGGTGCAGAATTGGGTTCGATGAAGGTTACCGAGCAGATAGATGCCATGGAAGTTAGTGGTACAAACCCGTTTAAGTACCTGGTAGCCACCAGGGTGCTGGCTTGCACACTAATGCTGCCTATACTTACCGTCCTTGGTGATGCGATCTCTTTAACGGGTTCTTATATCGGTGTTAACATTCGTTCTGTCACAAGTTTTCGCTTGTTTTTTGATCAGATATTTAACAGCTTGAGCTTCGGAGACCTGTTGCCTGCAGTAATAAAAACGTTCTTTTTTGGTTTCGCTGTGGGGGTTATCGGCTGCTTTAAAGGATACTTTTGCAATAAGGGAACACGTGGTGTAGGCAATTCAGCTAATTCAGCGGTTGTTCTATCCTCTGTAGTTATATTTATCATCGACCTACTGGCCGTTCAAATAACTGACCTTCTTGGTTTAAATTGAAAAGGATGGACACCAGGGAACCTATAATCGTTGTTGAGCACCTATACAAAAGCTTTGGTAAAAACAAGGTCCTCAAAGATTTTAATTTAACAGTGCATGCCAATGAAAATGTGGTTGTGCTGGGCAAATCAGGTTCCGGCAAGTCCGTGCTCATCAAATGTATCATCGGCTTGTTAAAGCCCGAGCGGGGCAGCATTTTGGTCTTCGGAAAAAACATTCCTGAATTGGATGAAGAAGAACTCGACGATATCCGGGTCAGGGTAGGATTCTTGTTTCAGGGTAATGCGCTTTACGACTCGATGACCGTCAGAGAAAACCTCGAATTTCCCCTTCGGCGTCATCGTTTGCAGCAAACGCAGGCAGAAGTAAACCGGTTGGTGATGGAAGCGCTTGAAAATGTAGGTCTTCCTCATACGGTAGATATGATGCCCGCCGAGCTTTCCGGAGGGATGCTAAAACGGGTGGCACTGGCCCGCACAATGATCCTGCAACCGAATATTATTTTATATGACGAGCCGACTACAGGGCTAGACCCTGTAACCGCCCGGGAAATCGACCGGCTTATTGTGGAGTTACAGCATAAATATCAAACGGCATCCATCATTATTACCCATGATATGCATTGCGTGAAAAGCACGGCCGACCATGTAGCGCTGCTGCTGGACGGCCAGGTGTATATGGGAGGCACGTATAGTGAATTGGAAAACGCTACTGACCCACTGGTAAAACAATTTTTTGAATGAAACTATGAGCAAGCAAGGCATTAATAATGTAAAACTTGGCGGATTTATGCTGGCTGGCTTACTGGCCTTGATCCTGTCCTTTTATTTTATTGGTAAGAATCAGCATCTGTTTGGCGCAAAATTTAAATTGCGCGCCCGGTTTAGTAACCTGAACAGTTTAATAGAAGGAAGCAATGTGTTATACGCAGGTATCCAGGCAGGAACAGTAAGCGATATCACACTGATCAATGACACCACCATAGAAGTAACCCTACTGATTGATAAGACCATCAGGCAGCACATACACCAGCGCTCGGTTGCCTCTATCGGAACGGAAGGCCTGATGGGGAATAAGATCGTAAATATCGTACCATCGTCAGGTAATTATCCATTGGTAGTTGATGGCGATCTTCTTTCCTCGCGCCCGGCTATCAATACAGATGAGATGCTGCAAACCCTTTCGCGCACCAATCAAAATATCGCCGGCATTTCAGAGGCGCTGAAGGTGTCGGTACTTCGCATCAACGAAAGTAAATTGATGGCTTTGCTGGATGACCCTTCTATCGGAAACAGCTTAAAGTCTGCACTAAAAAACATGGATCGAACAGCTGCCCAAGCGGATCAACTGGCTGTTAACCTCAATAGGACGGTTACTGAAATCAACAAAGGAAAAGGCCTGGCCGGCACGCTGGTAAGCGATACCCTGCTGGCTGGTGACCTGCGGGCCGCATTAGGAAACATCCGCCAAACAACTGAACATACACAGTCGCTGACCAGGGAACTGGACGACCTGTTGCGGCAGGTCAATAGCGACCTGGAAAATGGCAAGGGGACGCTACATCTGCTCCTAAAAGATTCTGTGACCGCCGGGCACATCCGGAAAAGCCTCGAACATATCGAACAAGGTACCGATGGCTTTAATCAAAATATGGAAGCGCTGAAACACAATTTCCTGTTCAGGGGATATTTTAAGGATCAAGCCAAAAAAAGCGCGAAACAGACGTCAAAGCCTTGACACGATAAATTTTAATTTTTGCATTATTTGGTCAACGGATTTTTGGCTGGTTTGATGTAGTGCCATTGCCGTTAAGGCCACCTGTGTACCCTGGCCGGCGGACAACTTAGAGCCATCGGGTGGCCCTTACGAAATGCACCGATAACGATACCGGCCATGCACACTTCATATGCTGTTGTTGTTGATCTTTAAGTTACGAAACCTAAACCCCAGATAGATCCGGAACAAGCCGGTAATAACAAAGGCGGCACCGGTATGTAAGATAATGTCTTGAGTGCCCCAGATCATATTCGTGAGCATCAGCACACCGGTACACATAACCAGTGCGCCAAAAAGCAACAACCAGGCCCAGTCTTCCTGCCCATGGTCGTGCAACTGCCAGGCGCTGGCGATGGACAATATCCCGCGCAGTACGAGCCAAAAACCGAGAATAACAGGTACAATGACCAACGATATCAGCGGGTAAAACCCAAGATAAATCCCTATGAACAGATCAACAAATGCGCCAAGTAAGGCCCAGCGTGTTACGCCCGAAGCGCGCCGGGTAAGCAGTACAAACAAAAATTCAATAATTCCTGTCACAAAAATGCCGATCGCGAAGATGATACATACCGTTAAGTAAGCGGTCAATTGTTCCGTCAGTATCCAAATGCCCATCCCTGTTAAAACGCAGCCACTTGCCGGAAACAGCCACCAATGCCTGATATCAGGCATTGGTTTTTTTACGCCGGGGGTTGACATGGCTTTTGGTTTGCTAAAACACGGTTAATGTTGTTGATGCCGTTGATCAGGGCGTCGGGGTTAAAAGCAATACTATCTATCCCCGCCTTAACCAGCATCTGGGCAAAAGCTTCCGAATCGCTGGCTGCCTGCCCGCAAAGCCCAATGTGCTTGTTTAAACGATTTGCCTTTTCGATCATCAGCCGGATGAGTTGCACGCTGGCGGCATCCTGCTCGTCAAACTCGTCCGCAATAAGCGCACAATCGCGGTCTATACCCAGGGTAAGCTGCGTCAGATCGTTGGAACCGATGGAGAAGCCGTCAAATACCTGCGCAAACTCTTCCGCTAATAATACATTACTTGGAATTTCCGCCATTACCATTATTTCGAGGCCGTTCTCGCCTTGCTTCAATCCGTTTTTTGCCATCAGTTCAATCACCCGCTTACCTTCTGCAACGGTACGGCAAAATGGTATCATAAGTTTAACATTAGTGAGCCCAATATCGTCGCGAACGTGTTTCATGGCTGCACACTCCAGGCGGAACCCCTCTCTGTAATGATCGTTGTCGTAACGAGAAGCTCCACGGAAGCCGATCATCGGGTTTTCTTCTTTTGGTTCAAAATATTTACCACCCAACAAGCCTGCATATTCATTGGTCTTAAAGTCGCTCATACGTACAATTACCTCCTTGGGATAAAATGCCGCCGCTATAGTGGCCACGCCCTGGGCAAGTTGATCTATAAAATAGGCTTCTTTCGTATCATAGCCATTCGTCAGGTTTTGGATTTTGATCCGGTCGGTTTCTTCGGTTACCTGGTCAAAATGCACCAGTGCCATGGGATGAACCTGTACCTGGCGGGCAATAATGAATTCCAGGCGCATCAGGCCAACTCCATGGTTAGGGAAGAAAGATAACTCAAAGGCTTGTTCAGGATCACCAACGATCAATTGTGCCAGCGGCCGCTGTGGTAGCCTCACTGAAGCAACATCTGTTATGCTTTCGGTCCAATTCAACTTGCCACGGTAAACTTTGCCGCCTTTTCCCTCGGCGCAGCTAACCGTTATCACTTCCCCATCCTGTATATTAACAGTAGCGTTTTCTGTACCCACAACCGCAACTGCACCCAGTTCCCGTGCAATAATGGCTGCGTGGCTGGTCCTTCCGCCTTTATTGGTGACAATACCGGCCACTTTTTTAAGTACAGGGTCCCAATCCGGGCTGGTGGTGTCCGTCACCAGTATGTCTCCCGGGCGCAGTTTGCCTATATCTGCCGGCGAGTTCAATAAACGTGCAGTACCGGCAGTGATCTGGTGGCCTACCGCTGCCCCGCTGGTAATCAATTCTCCTTGCTCTATAATACGACAACTTTTTACCAGGCGTTTTTTTTCCTGGCTATGTACAGTTTCAGGTCGCGCCTGTATAAGGTATAGTTGGCCGCTGGCACCGTCTTTTGCCCATTCAAAATCCATAGGTTTTTGATAATGTGCCTCAATCAATAACGCCCAGTTGGCCAGTTTAAGCACATCCCCGTCTTTCAGAACAAACTTCTCGCGCAGTTCCCAGGGGGTGTCCAGGTTAACGGTAGTACGCTGCTGGTCATTATCTGTTGGGTAAACCATCATTTTGCTTTTGCTGCCTAATGTTTTTTGAATGATGGCCTGCTTGCCTGAACGTAAGGTGGGTTTAAAAATCAAAAACTCATCAGGCACAACGGTACCTTGTACCATATTTTCCCCCAGTCCCCATACACCTGAAATTTGAATAACGTCGCGAAAGCCGCTTTCCGGTTCCAGCGTAAACCCGACGCCAGAACAACCCAGATCAGCGCGGATCATGGCCTGGATACCAACGGATAGGTAAACCTTATCGTGTGCAAAGCCCTTATCTTCGCGGTATTTGATGGCACGGTCGGTGTATAACGAAGCAAAACAGTGTTTTACAGCATCAACAACGGCCCGGTGACCTTTGATATTCAAGTAGGACTCGTGCTGACCCGCGAAACTGGCATCGGGCAGGTCTTCAGCTGTTGCGCTGCTACGAACTGCAACTGCCTGTTCGTGAAAATCGAATACGTAGTCATATTCATCAAATATGGCCAGCTGCAGATCGTTTGGCATCTGCGCGTTCAAGATTAACTTTCGCGCTTTTTGACCAATCTCAGGCAAATTAGCGAATTCGTTTCGATCCAGCATTTCCATCAGTTTGGCCAGTTGCGACTCTAAATTATTTACTTTTAAAAAGTGCCGGTAGCCTGCGGCAGTAACCGCAAAGCCATCAGGCACAGCAATTCCCTGTGGTTCCAGCGTTGCGAACATTTCGCCGATCGAGGCATTTTTTCCGCCAACCTCGGCAATGTCGCGAAGGGTGGTATCCTTGAATTTTTTGATATAGCGTTCCATATTGTTTTTTATTGTGTGGGACGAAAGCGGTTTAGTAAGCAGTCCAGCCACCGTCTGCAACCAGGACCGCGCCATTAATAAACCCTGATGCTTCAGTGGCCAGGTATAGCGCAAGTTCAGCGATCGCATCAGGCTGGGCACTTTCCGGAATATTCCCAGTGCCCGCGTTCATCCGTTCATAACCAAAGGGTTCGGGCTGCATACCTTGAAGGATATTGGTAGTTACACCGCCCGGAGCAATAGCGTTACACTGAATGCCTTTGCCGGCATACTGGTAACCAATATTGCGGGTAAGGCCAATAAGGCCATGCTTAGACGCCGTGTAAGCGGCTCCGGCACGGCCGCCGCAAAAGCCACCTATAGAAGCGATGTTGATGATGCGGCCGCGCTCATTCTGCAGGAAGAGCTTCAAGGCCTTGCGGCACGTAAAAAACGATCCATTCAGGTTGGTACCTATCACTTTGGCCCAAAGTTCGTCACTCAGCTCGGCTGCCGGCGTAAAGTTATCCATGATACCGGCGTTGTTGACCAGGATATCAAGGCTCCCATAAGTATTCAGCGTGTGCTTGAACAACTGTTCTACATCACCAGGGCTCGCAATATCGGCTGCGAAGCAACTGGCGCTGCCGCCCTGGTCGGTGATCGAGCGTGCCACAGCTTCAATATTTCCCTGGTGCAAGTCGGCCAGCATAAGCTTTCCTCCCTCAAGAGTGAACCGCTGTGCGATTGCTTTGCCAATTCCGGACCCTGCACCAGTCACCAGTATTACCTTGTTTTTCAATAAATTCATGATCGTCTTTTTATATCGAAGGTCGCAAGCTAAACAGGTTTAGGCTATGACGGTGGTCATAGTTTTAGTTGATGCTAAGCGGTGCACCGGGCTAAGGCAGTTGGGGTGTTGTTTTATCGCGAAATGCTTATTAATTTTAATTCATATAGTTTCCTAACTGATGGATACCAGCATTTTTCTGCAGCATCTTCGTTCCTACGTGTCCTTTCCTGATGCGGATTTCGATGGATTTTTAAAATTACTTGTGCCCTTCAGTCTTCGCAAAGGCGAGTATTTCTATAAAAGTGGTGAGGTGCCCCGGTACAGCCCTTTCGTAGTTCAAGGATGTTTGCGGCAGTTCATATTGGACGAATCAGGCCGGGAGCAGACCATATTATTCAACGAAGAGGGCAACTGGGCAGGGCAATTAGGCAGCATGCGCAGCCGTACGCCCACCAACGTTTATCTGCAGGCGCTTGAACCCTGCCAGATACTGGGTATTACGATAGAGAATGTAGATCGCGGCATGGCGCTGTTTCCATGGTATCAGCAATATTTTTTGAAAAAGTACCCCGCTGACCATGCCAGGTTACTGGAAGCTGCAAACCGTTTAAAAAGCGAACCGCCCGAAACACTTTACCGCGAGTTAATGGAGTCCAGGCCGTCATTACTTCTGCGTGTACCGCAACATCTTATTGCCAACTATCTCGGGGTGCGGACTGAAACGCTTAGCCGTATCAAAGCCAGGTTGCTGCGGGGTTGATTTGTTGATCCGGGTCAACATTTTTAAAAATGGAACGGGTTAACTTTAGTGTATGCAACCATCAACAACAATATATCAATTAACAAACAGACTTGGACGGGCGCGCTATTATATGGGCGGTTACTGGGTGTTTTTGGCTACCGCTGCAGATACAGGGGGGCAGTTTAGCCTGATAGAAGCCAACCTGCGCCAGGGCATGGAGCCGCCAGCTCATGTACATACCAACGAAGATGAGTCCTTTCAGTTGCAGGAAGGCGAGATGTTGTTTACTGCAGATGGCAAACAATACCAACTTAAGGCCGGAGAATTTTTGCATCTGCCAAAAGGGGTTCAGCACACATTTAAAGTACTGAGCCCCACCGCCAGGGTACTAATTCACCTGGTGCCTGCGGGGCTTGAAGCCATGTTCCTTGAATTAAGCCAGCCTGCAATTGCTTTAGATTACCCCACTGTACCTGCGGGGCCGCCGCCGGCCGAATGGTTGGAGCGTTTGGGCCGGTTACAGCATCAATTCGGCATCCGGAACGTAGATAACAGGGAGATCCGGGCTCAATAGTTATTCCTTGCCGGGTATCACTTATATGGGTGATCTTGGTCAACTTTCCATCAGCAGCAGAGCCTGATATTGCGTCATGGGAAGAAAACAACATCACAGCGCTTCGGCAGTTTACCTGGAATCGTTGGGCGCGGCCGGTACGGTTACGGGCTCTAAACATTTGCTGATTACCCCAGGTATGACGGTAATGATAGACTGCGGACTTTTCCAGGGTATCAAAACGTTACGTGAGCGCAATTGGGATAAGCTGCCGGTTGCTGCCCCTAGCGTGGGGGCTATGGTACTTACCCATGCGCATCTGGACCACTGCGGCTATATTCCGCTTTTTGTAAAAAACGGCTATCGCGGGCCAATTTATATGAGCGCCCCAACACGCGACCTGGCCGAGATCATCCTGAGAGATTGCGCAAAATTACAGGAAGAAGATGCTGCCCGCGCCAACCGGCATGGTTTTAGTAAACATCATCCCGCGCAGCCGCTTTATACAGTAGCTGATGTTGAAACTGCGCTGCCACTGTTTAAAGTATGTGCAACAGCATCTGAAATAAGATTGGGCGAACATTTGTCTTTTACCTTATTCCCCGCCGGTCATATCCCCGGGGCATGTTCGGTTAATTTTAACTGTTATGGTAAAAATGTGTTGTTTTCGGGCGATATCGGCCGCGAACATTCCGAATTGCTCCCGCCTCCCGCACGGCTCACCAATGCTGATTTTGTAATTATGGAGACCACCTATGGCGATCGGCTGCATTCCGCAGCGGATACGGCCCAGGAAATGGCAATGCTGATTAACGATACGCTTTTTAATAAAGGAAACATCCTTATCCCTTGTTTTGCCGTTGGCCGCGCGCAAGAGGTTATGCACCTAATTTACCGCTTAAAAATGCAGAATATTATCCCCAGGACTGTACCGGTTTACCTGGACAGCCCCATGGCGGCAGCCGCAGGCAAAGCATTGCTTCACCATCCTCAATGGTTTACCATTGATGAAAAGGAATGCGCACGAATGTTCAGCGGAGTAACCATTAATGAAAATTATGAAGAAACAAAGAAGATCATACGCCGCAGGGGAAGCAAGATTATATTGGCCGCCAGCGGCATGTTAACAGGCGGACGGGTATTGGAATACCTTAAGCAATATTTACCCGATAGTAAAAATATGGTTTTGCTGATTGGGTTTCAAGCCGAAGGCACGCGTGGCCGCGCCTTGCTGAACAAAGCCCCCGAAGTAAAGATGCACGGCAACTATTACCCGGTGCGGGCTCAGGTTAAAGAGATAGAAGGGCTTTCGGCCCATGCCGATCAAAGGGAATTGTTAAATTGGCTCAGCCGGTTAGCTGCCAGCCAGCCACGTGTATTTTTGGTACACGGCGAGCCTGGTGTACAGGATGCTTTCCGGGTAAAAGTTAAAGATGAGTTAGGTATTTATGCGGAAATTATGCAACAGGATGTACGCTTGATGCTATTTGAGCCGGCAGCGCCGGAAACGATAAGCTAAAAGTTGATCCTTTATTTTCGTGGCTTCGTACACGCACTTCACCACCAAGCTGGCGTACGTAATTTTTAACGATATGCAGGCCCAGCCCGGTACCCGATACTGCCCCGGCGTTACTTGCCCTGAAAAATGGTTCAAATAGCTTTTTTTGTTCATCCTGCGGAATGCCTATCCCTCGGTCACTAACGGTGATTACGTATCCTTCGGGATTTATCTTTGTCCGAAGGAAGATCTTGCCGGGCAGGGCAGAGTATTTAAACGCATTGGATAGCAGGTTTATCACACAATGTTTTAGCAGGCTCCGGTCAGAATTTATCAGGCGTTCCCTTCCATTATGCTGGTACAGTAACTGATGATTACCAGCCATTAGCCGCATCTGGGCACACAGATCCTCTCCAAAATTAACCAGGTCAAACTTTCTTAAATCGGGTTGGAAGGTTCCGGCCTCAATACGTTCCAGGGATAGGAAATCGTTAAGTGTATCTGTCATATCATTCACCGCCAGGCGTATTTTTTGCAAATGCGCCATGATCTTGCTTTGATCAAGCCGCTGATAATAGCGTTCGATGAGGGAGGCCGAGAGCTGGA
This sequence comes from Mucilaginibacter sp. AK015, assembly GCF_014200785.1. Taxonomy (NCBI): domain Bacteria; kingdom Pseudomonadati; phylum Bacteroidota; class Sphingobacteriia; order Sphingobacteriales; family Sphingobacteriaceae; genus Mucilaginibacter; species Mucilaginibacter sp. AK015. The sequence goes on along the minus strand of NZ_JACHCV010000003.1, from coordinate 471,382 downwards.
TCTGGCTTAATGGTGAACGGAACTCGTGGGATGCCATAGACACAAGCCGGCTTTTTAACTGACCTAACTGCTGTTCCCTTGCTAAGGAGTTCGCGTTACTTTTTTCACGGCTGAGGTCATGAACCTGTCCGATGTAATAGTGGTCGTCATCATCCGGAACCCGCACCAGGGAAAAAAATATGGGAAATTTCGTGCCGTCTTTTTTAATGCCGGTAAACTCTTGTGCCATATCGCACGACAGCAGCCGCTGACTGGTTTGGCCATCCAGAAACTGCCCTATTTGCATGCCCTTATGAGGTTTCCACCCAAAGGATGACCAAAAAGCAGGATTGGCTAACAGGATGTTGCCATTTCTGTCGGTAACCAACAGTCCATCAGCGGCCCGTTCAAAGAGCGCCTCAAATATTGTTGTTTTGTTCATTGTAAATGGTTTAAGGTTATGGTTAAGCATCGATCAGCCGCGTTCAAATAAAAACCGGAAGGGTTTTGGTTTCTTTTTAGGCTGCAAACCAAAGGGTTTGATGCTTTTTTCCCTGATCATTTCAACCGCCTCCTCAATGCTATCTGTTACAAGAAACATTCGTGCATCCGCAGGGCCGATGGTGCCCTCCTTTTGCATGGCTTCCATATGCGCCAGTAATTCCCGGTGGTAGGTTTTGGAAAAAATGACCACCGGAAAATCTTTTATCTTCCTGGTTTGTATTAGCGTAAGCGCTTCAAAATACTCATCAAGCGTACCAAAGCCGCCAGGCATCACTATAAACGCGTACGAATATTTTACAAGCAGTATTTTTCGCACGAAAAAGTGTTCCAGCCGTATCCATTTGTCAAGGTAAGGGTTAGGAGATTGTTCAACCGGAAGCTGAATATTACAGCCTACAGAACGGCCCCCAATATCTTTTGCGCCACGGTTTGCCGCTTCCATCAGGCCGGGGCCACCGCCGGTGAGTATGGTAAACCCCAGCTGCGCAAAGGCAGCTGCTGCCTGTCGGGTCATGGTATAATAGGGGTGGTCTTCGGCAAAACGCGCAGAGCCAAAAATAGTAATGCATGGCCCGATAAAATGCAGCGCCCGAAAACCAACTATCATTTCGCGCAAGGTCTTAAAAGCAAACTTTAGTTCCTTCCACCGCGACTGCAGCCCGTCCAGAAACACAATCTCAGATTCGTTCATAGTCAAATATCGTTGAAGGTATTGTAGCGTTTGCTGATGAAAGCCAGTATAAAAACTGATAATGATCATTCTGTTATATACAGCTTAGCTACAAATTTACAGCGCAGCTTTCGGCTGCATTAAACAGTAGCCATGTCAAAAAAGTCATTACTATTATTAATTTCTGTTTTTGTTGCAGCTTGTCAGCAACAGCGCATTACATACCCGCGGTACATGACGATCGTGCAAACAGTTTATGCTTCCGGCAAGGTCATGGCGGATAGTGAATACACGGTGGGCGCTCTCATCTCCGGAACGGTTATTGGAAAGCTTGTTAAGGAAGGTGACCAAATCAAAAAAGGCCAGGTCATTTATATTTTACGCCATACCGCCCCGGCGGCAAAAATGGAAGCGGCTGCCAGCGCGTTACTGAATGCAAGGGAAAATATTTCTGCACGTTCGCGCATTTTAAATGATCTGAAGATTGCCGAGCAGAACGCAGATCTCAAATTCCACAACGATTCCTTACTATACATCCGCTATCAAAACCTGTGGGCTCAGAATATTGGCACCAGGGTAAATCTGGATAACGCGCAAACGCAATACGAGCTTTCCTATAATCAAAAACAATCTGCCCGCGAAAAATACCGGTCAACGTTGAACGATCTGAAGGTTAGCATGAAAAATGCCGAAAGCATGGCGGCCGGTTCCAGGGCTGATCTGGAAAATTATTTTATACGTGCCGAGAGTAGCGGCACGATTTATCAGCTATTAAAGGAAAAAGGTGAAGCGGTTAAGATGAACGAACCCGTTGCCCTTTTGGGACGATCTGGAACAAGGCTTATTCAATTGGCTGTTGACCAGGAAGACATCCGTCAGATCAGGGCCGGCCAGCAGGTGCTTTTGAAAACCGACGCCAGTGGCGAGCATATTTACCAGGCAAAGATCAGCCGGATTTATCCTATGATGAATGAAACAGACCAGACCTTTAGGGTAGATGCGCTGTTTACCGACGGTGCTGACCCTGCTTATCTTCATAGTTCCGTTGAAGCTAATATCATTATCGCAAAGAAAATGAATTGCCTGACGATCCCGCTGGCTTTGCTCATGACAGGCGACAGTATCCGTGTGCGCCAAAACGGACGGATAGTTACCCAACCGGTAAAAACCGGTATCCGTACGACGAACGAAATTGAAATTATCAGCGGGGCAAGCAGGCATACCGCTATTCTTGACCCTTTTAACCCCCAATAGCATGTCTGTAAATCTACTCATCGCAAGGCGGCATTTAATGGCCAGCAAAAAGCAGACATTGGTTGCTATGTTAGGTGTTACGTTCGGAATCGCGATGTTTATCCTTATGATCAGTTTCATGATCGGGGGTGAACCAGTTTATGGAACGCACCATGCTTTCTTTTACGCCGGATGTACACCTGTACAATGACATCAGTACGGATTACAGCCATTCAATAGCCGGAGATTACTTTAAAGGCCAGCCGGTATCTGTAGGCGTGGCGCATCCAAAACCGCGACAAATAAAGCTTAATCTGAAAAATGCCGCAGGCATTATAGCCAGGCTCCGGCAGGATCCACTGATATCAGAGATTTCGCCGATGGTTAGCACGCTGGTGTTTTACAACTATGGGCCGGTTCAGATCAATGGTAACATCAGTGGGGTTAACATCCTGGATGAGTCGCGGATGTTTGATCTTAAAGAAAAGATGGTTAGCGGCATGCCGGAGGATTTGCTAACCGCTGATAAAGGAATTTTAATGGGTAGCGGTTTGGCACAAAAGTTAAATGTGCAGTTGGGTGATCTGGTCAGTCTGGCGGCGCCCAATGGCATGCTGATGCGTTTTAGGGTCGTCGGTATTTTCCGAATCGGCATGAGTGCAATTGATAATGTACGCAGCTATGTTAGCCTGGCCAGCGGCCAGCAACTATTGGGGAAGGACAAAAGTTATATTACAGACATCAGCATAAAGCTACATGACCATAGTAAGGCGGCGTGGGTAGCCAAGGCAATGAATAAACAGTTTGGCTACAAAGCGGATGACTGGGAAACCGCAAATGCCTCTGTAAAGACATCTAACCTGGTGCGCGATACACTCACTTACGTGGTAAGCGTGACATTGCTTATTGTAGCCGGCTTTGGCATTTACAATATTATGAACATGACCATTAATAATAAAATGAAGGACATTGCTATTTTGAAGGCCCAGGGCTTTGCCGGACAAGACATTATGCAGATTTTTTTGAGCCAGGCCATATTTATCGGGTTGTTGGGAGCCCTGAGCGGCATGGGCCTGGGCTTTATGTTAGCTTATGCCTTGTCCAGCGTGCCCTTTCCGCCTAACGAGTACGTGGCCCTGAAATATTTCCCTGTAGCTTTTGAGCCTGCACATTATTTTTTTGGGTTGCTATTCGGCTCGCTTACCCCGCTGGTTGCCGGCTTAATGCCCTCGCTCAAAGCCGCTAAGATAGACCCCGTAATGATATTAAGAGGATGACAGCAGCACTAACCGCCGAGAATTTGAATAAGTACTTCCACGAACCCGAAGAATTCCGGGTGCTGCAGGATATCTCTTTCAATATCAATAAGGGCGAATTCGTCCCCATTATCGGCAAGTCCGGCTGTGGTAAATCAACTTTGCTTTATTTGCTCAGTACGATGGATACGGATTATACCGGGTTGATCACGATCAATGGGCAGCAGGTTACCGGTCTGTCGCAGAACGACCTGGCATTGTTTCGCAACCGGCACATCGGTTTCGTTTTCCAGTTTCATTTTTTATTGCCCGAGTTTACCGCGTTGGAGAACGTGATGCTCCCCGCTTTAAAACTCGGGCGATGGGATAAAGCAGAGACAGAGGAGCGGGCATTGCAACAATTGCGTCAACTGGAGATGGAGCCCTTTGCGCGCCAACTTTCGGGCAAGCTTTCGGGTGGGCAGCAGCAGCGTATTGCCATAGCGCGGGCATTAATCAACGAACCGATGATCATTATGGCCGACGAGCCAACCGGTAACCTGGATAGCGGCAACACTAAGTTGGTGTTTGATATTTTCAGTCGTCTGGCCCACGAAAAGAACATAACGGTACTGGCAGTTACGCACGACCTTGATTTCGCTAAACACGCCGACCGTGTAATAGAGATGAAAGACGGCCGTATTGTTGTGCCGGATGCCTGACATCAGCGTAGCTATTGACCGAAGTCATTCTTCGATAAACTAACATTGTTCAGATTTGGGATATAAACCGCAGTATCATGAAAAAGATTCTTGTTTTAACAGATTTTAGTGCCAGTTCTTACAACGCTGCTCAGTATGCAAACGTGCTGGCCAGCCAACGTGGAACCAGTATTCTGCTGTATAATACCGTCGAGTCCATACCTATTGTTCCTAATTATGCAGGCGGCGGATTTGTAACGGAAACAGAAAATTTGTTTGCCGAAGAGAGTTTCGGTCAGTTAACGCAAGTGCGCAACAGCTTACTGGCCAGGCAGGGGAAAGGCCCGATAATCGAGATACTCATCGGCGAGGGTGATCTGGGTAGTAATATCAAAAAGCTGCTTAACGAACAAGCCATCGAACTGATTGTGATGGGAGCACCGCAGGGTAGCTTGATTAATCATTTACTAACCGGAAGCGAAACGCGTTCCGTTATAAAATCTGCCAACAGACCTGTACTGATAATTCCGGGGGATAAGCCGATCAAGCCCTTTAACAACTTTGTGCTGGCAACCGACTATCGGTCCGCAGATCTTTGCGCGTTACGCTATTTAAGCGCATGGATAGCGGTTATTGGCGGTCGGCTGGATGTTGTGCATATTCAAACCAGCGATGAGGTACCGCAGCTTACAGCCCAGCAAAGGCAGGTGTTCGAACTTTTTCTGAATAACTTGAGTTTTAATAATTTCCAATGTCATGACCTGCAGGGTAAAGATATCCTAGAACGACTTGATCGGTTTTGCCAGGATAAAAAGGCGGATGTACTGGCCATGATCAATTACCATCATGATTTCTTCAGTCGCTTGTTAGGCAACAGCCAAACTTTTAAGGAGTTACGTCATTTACAGCTACTGATGCTGGTTTTTCCCGGAAACTTCAACGATGAAACCACTGCTTAAAAAACAGTAAATTTGTAAACATTCGTAATTATATATCGCAGCAGCGCAACCTTGAGCCGGCTTTGTGCTTCTTTTAGCCAAACACGCCGGCAGATCATTACCGGCCGTGCTCATGGTCATATTTTAGCCGCGCTGCGAATAATAATTTCGTAGCATGACAACGGCGAATGATCAGTTCATACTTACTGTCAACTGCGGGTCTTCAAGCCTTAAGTTTTGTTTATTCGGGCTGCAAAACCTGCACCCCGCTTTATCCGGTTCGGTGAAGACAGATATTGCCGGTGAAACGCACTTTATCATACAAGATGAAGGGGGCGAATATTTGGCCAATCACCCATTGGCGCAGGCTGGTGTGGCCGCCGGTATTCGGGAACTGAGCGGTTGGCTTCACAATCATTCCAACCGTTATACTATCCGGGTTGTGGCGCACCGTATTGTTCAGGGGGGGCCAAAACACCGGGAGCCGGAAATTATCAGCGACAGTTTGCTGAACGAGCTTCAACATTATTCCTATCTCGCACCCAACCATCTTCCGGTTGAAATAAAAGCTATAAAGGCATTTCAGGAAATTTTTCCTGAATCGCTGGCCGTAGCTTGCTTCGATACCTTTTTTCATCGCCACCTGCCCGGGCAAGCCAAATATTACCCGTTGCCCGCAAGCTACCGTGAAAAGGGGGTGATGCGCTATGGTTTTCATGGCTTATCCTATGAGTTCATCCTGGAAACGCTGTTACAAAAGCATCCAAAACTGGTGGGGCAGAAACTGATTATCGCCCATTTGGGCAGCGGGGCCAGCATGGCCGCGGTGTGTAATGGTAAAAGTGTAGATACCACAATGGGTTTTAGTCCGTTAGGCGGTCTGGTGATGGCAACACGCAGCGGCGATCTCGACCCCGGGGTGATCCTGTACTTGCTGCGAAACGAGAAATTGTCAGCAGATGAGATCGATGAGTTATTGAGTGAGCAGTCCGGGTTACAGGCCATTGCCGGATGCGCAGATATGGAAAGTTTGGTAAAGCGTTCTGCAAGCGATCAAAAAGCCGGGCAGGCAATCGAACTTTTCTGTTACACAGTAAAAAAATTTATCGGCGCCTTAGCTGCCGCTATGGGTGGGCTGGATATGCTGGTTTTTACGGGAGGGATTGGCGAGAATGCCGCGCTCGTTAGGGAGCAGTGCTGCCACGGCCTGCAGTTTATGGGGCTGGAACTCAGCCGGCGGCGCAATAGTGCCGGGCATAAATGGATATCAAAATCAGGCAGTAAAGTAAAAATAGGAGTGTTGAAAACCAATGAGGCCGCTATCATGGCCAAACACGCCCAAACGTTAATCGGTAACCTTTAAGATTATGAACACATTAAACGAAAAAGAACTTCGATCGATACACGCCTACTGGCAAGCAGCAAACTATCTTGCAGCGGGGCAAATTTACCTGCAGGAGAACCCGTTGCTTAACGAGCCATTGAAAGCAGCAGATATCAAGCCAAGACTACTGGGCCATTGGGGCACGTCGCCGGGGCTGAACCTGGTGTATGTTCACCTGAATCGGCTGATCAAAAACACAGGCGCCGCCATACTTTATGTTTGCGGCCCGGGGCATGGAGCGCCTGCTGTTATAGCCCACACCTATTTGGAGGCTACCTACAGCGAAATTTACCCGGCTGTGCCCGAGAATGAGCAAGGTATGCGTCAGTTATTCCGGCAATTCTCAACACCGGGCGGGATTCCCAGCCATGTAAGTGCGCATACCCCGGGTTCGATTAACGAAGGAGGCGAACTGGGATACTCATTGGTACACGCCTTCGGAGCGGCGTTTGATAATCCGGACCTTATTGTCGCCTGTGTTGTCGGTGACGGGGAAGCGGAGACCGGCCCATTAGAGGGCAGCTGGAAGTCAGTCGCTTTCTTAAATCCGGCAACGGATGGGGCAGTTTTGCCTATTCTGCATTTAAACGGATATAAAATATCAGGGCCCACAGTGCTTGCGCGCATGAGCGACGCTTCGCTTACGGCGCTTTTTGCCGGTTATGGCTACGCTACGTATTTTGTTGAGGGCGACGACCCGCTCGTGGTGCATGAGCAAATGGCGAGAACCCTGGATGCTGCCTACGATAAAATAAGGCTTATACAACAATCAGCCAGGGCTAAAAAACTTTCTTATCCTTTTCTTTGGCCGGTTATTATTTTGCGGACGCCGAAGGGGTGGACGGGGCCAAAGGCCTGGAAAGGGGTACCTATTGAGGGCACCTTTCGTGCTCATCAGGTACCGCTTACCGGTGTGCGTGAAGATCCGGAAAAACTCAAACTGCTTGAAAACTGGTTGCGCGGCTATCACCCTGAAAAGCTTTTTGACGATACGGGAAAACTGTTGCCGCAACTGGCGGAGCTTGCCCCAAAAGGAGATAAGCGCATGAGCGCAGTTGCGCAAGCAAACGGAGGGTTGTTACTAACTGATCTGGTGCTGCCTGATTTTAAAACATACGGTCTTGATATTGGTATGCCGGGAACCCTAGAAGCGGAGAGTACCCGCAAGTTGGGTAAGTATCTGCGGGATATTTTTACCTTGAATGCAGATAAAAGGAACTTCCGGCTCTTTTGCCCGGACGAAACGACATCGAACCGCCTGGAGGCTGTTTTTGAGGTCACGGAGCGTTGTACGATGGAATTAACGCTGCCTGCAGATGATAAGCTTTCCACTGACGGCCGGGTAATGGAAGTGCTGAGTGAGCACCTTTGTGAGGGATGGCTGGAAGGTTACCTGCTGAGCGGGCGGCATGGATTATTTCCCTGTTACGAAGCATTTGTAACGATAGTAGATTCTATGGTGAGCCAACATGCCAAGTGGTTAAAAACTGCGCGCGAACTGCCCTGGCGTAAACCGGTAGCATCATTAAATTACTTGCTGACCTCGCATGTATGGCGGCAGGACAATAACGGCTACAGCCACCAGGGGCCAGGATTTATTGATACGGTGGTGAACAAAAAAAGCGCGGTAGTGCGTATTTATTTGCCGCCTGATGCCAATACATTGCTATCTGTTATGGATCATTGCCTGCGCAGCCGTGATTACATAAACGTAGTTGTAGCTGGCAAACAGCCGGAACTGCAATGGCTGAACATGGCTGACGCGATCAGGCATTCGGCGCAAGGCGCTTCCATTTGGGATTGGGCAAGCAATTGCGGCGCTGAAACGCCGGATATTGTACTGGCCTGCGCGGGCGATGTCCCTACTTTGGAAACGGTGGCGGCGGCATGGCTGCTGCGGCACCACCTGCCGCAGATAAAGGTACGCGTCGTCAATGTGATCGACCTGATGGCCTTATCACCGCAAGCTTATCATCCGCACGGTATGAGTGCCGAATTATTCAGCAGTTTGTTTACAGACACAGCGCATGTGATCTTTGCCTTTCATGGCTATGTGCGCATCATACACGACCTGGTACACGGCCGGCCGGAACCGGCCCGCTTCCATATTCGCGGCTATATGGAGGAAGGCACAACCACGACGCCATTTGATATGGTTGTACTAAATAATATGAGCCGATATCATCTGGCGATGGAAGCTGTGAAGCGGATAGCCGGCTTTCAACCCTACGCAGATACCTTTACCGCATATTGCCAATCTATGCTTCAGCGGCATCATCAATATATCTGTAAGCACCTGGATGATATGCCCGAGATCAAAGATTGGAAATGGAACGACGAAACCCATTTAACACCTTATGAAAATGATTAACAAAGCTTGGCATAAGATGAACGTGATGCCGAAAAACGCCACCATCGACCAACGGATATGCTGGCACCTGGCGCATCAGCAAAATTGTGGCTGCCGGCCAATACCGGCGAAGTTAAAAGCGGAAATCGCCGGGCGCAACATCAATACAGCACCAGATGGACAAAGCTGAATTATTTACTTACACACCGGCCGACCAGTACCGCACATCGGTCGCCTATTTTGCCATGGAATACGCGATAGACCAATCGTTAAAGATCTACGCCGGCGGCCTTGGCTTCCTGGCCGGCTCGCACCTGCGCAGTGCGTATCATCTGCAGCAAAACTTCGTCGCCGTGGGGTTGCTATGGAAATATGGTTATTATGACCAGGTGCGCGATGCAACAAACCATATGGCAGACGCTTTTATTGAAAAGCACTATTCCTTTCTAAGAGATATTAATATCACCTTCAGTATAACTGTTCACCAGTCCCCTGTCCATGTCAAAGCTTACCTTTTACCGCCGGCAACTTTTGGTTGCGCGCCCTTATTTTTGCTGACCACAGATATCCCGGAGAACGACGAGCTTTCCCGGTCGATCACCCATCGGCTGTATGATTCAAACGAGGCGACCCGCATCGCACAAAATATCGTTTTAGGTATCGGGGGCGCTAAAATGCTGGATATTTTAGGGCTTACGCCAGATGTTTACCATATGAATGAAGGTCACGCCGTAGCCTTAAATTTTTACCTGTATGATAAATTCAAAAATCTCGAAGAGGTAAAAAAAAGGGTAGTGTTCACTACCCATACGCCGGAGATGGCAGGTAATGAAGCGCATAACTTTGCACTGTTGGAAACAATGTCCTTTTTTTATCACCTCACCGTAACAGAGGTTAGGGAATTGCTCCAGCTGGAGGGGGAGCAATTTAACTACACGCTGACTGCCCTCAAATTCGCGCGGAAGGCCAATGGCGTTTCAAAGCTTCATACTCAAATAGCGCAGCAAATGTGGGGCGCCAATGCCGGTATTTGCCCTCTCATCCCCATCACCAATGCGCAAAACCGGTATTATTGGGCCGATATGCAGATAAGCCGGCAGTTGCAATCAAAGGATGTACAGGGCTTTGCCGGCCGTAAGAAAGAGTTAAAGCGCGAACTATTCCGGGTTGTTGCTGATCAATGCGGCAAACTATTCCGCGAAGATGTGTTAACCATTGTTTGGGCGAGGCGCTTTGCGGGTTATAAGCGTGCCGGACTGCTTATGGCCGATTGGCAGGCTTTTGTAAGCCTGGTTACACAGACGAAATATCCTGTACAATTGATTTGGGCAGGAAAGCCATATCCGGGCGATGAGGCAGGAGCCGGGGAATTTAACCAATTGATAAACCGGACGTTTGCTTTTTGCAATTGCGCTGTACTCACCGGGTATGAATTGCGCCTTTCCGCACTTTTAAAGCAAGGTGCAGACCTTTGGTTGAACACACCGCGCCTGTATCACGAAGCTTCGGGGACCAGTGGGATGACTGCGGCTATGAACGGGGCGGTGAACCTATCCATCGCTGACGGCTGGGTAGCTGAATTTGCCCGCGACCCGGTGAACTGTTTTCTGATCCCGACGGCGCCGCAAGAACTGCAGGAACCCCAAAAAGATGAGATGGAGAATAAAGCGATGCTGCAAGTGCTGCAGCAAAAGGTATTGCCTATGTATTACGATAATCCGGAAGAATGGTTCCGCATAGCAGGTACGGCTTACGAAGATGTTGTGCCGGCTTTCGATAGCGATCGCCTGGCCAGGCAATATTATCAGGACCTGTATGTATGAGTAGGCGCATGGCGCCGGATGACCCGTATCATGTTTTTGCCAGAAGAAATTCCCCAATTTTATGGAAAATGAAGCAAGCAAAACATGAAAACAATCCTCTTTATCAACGACGGTTCAACAGCCGCAAGCTCAGCTGCAAAATTAATGTTCCAGATCGCCCGGGATGTACAGGCAGAAGTCCTGATTGTTCAAACTAATTATCAGGCTACTACCGTCCCTGTTAAAGTACTGGCAGGAGGGCACGGAGCAACGACCGGCGGTAAACGGGAATCTGAACAGATCTATCGCTTGCTGCAGCGACTAAATGAAGGGCAGGCTGGTTTTCAGCCCTCCATCTCCCAGATAGAACTTCCGCTGGCAAATGCTGCTGACGTTGCCGCTGTGGCACTAAGAGCCAACTGCTGGATGATTGTTAGCGGGTACAGCAAAACGTCGGCAGATCAGCAGTCACTCAATTTTCAAAGCTTGCTTAACCGGTTGCAGTGCCCGCTCTTGCTGGTACCCGACTGCTGGGAGGGCGAATCGATACGCCGGATTACCTATATGGCCGACCTTCGGTATTGCCGCCTGAATATCATGCGCTATCTAACCGGTTGGGCATTAGCATCCCGGGCGAGCCTGTCGCTGGCGCATTTCAGTAAAGAAGGATTGGCCCCCATAGTTGAAAGTTATGGAGTTCAGCTATTTGGTGAGATAGCGAAGCAACTACCGCCATGCTCCCTAACTTTTAACAATATACCCGAGCGCGATATCCACCGGGCGTTGGATGTGCTTGTTAACGGTTTACATGCCGACCTGATGGTGCTGGTCAATCACCGGTTCCATTTCGAACAGATTATGGGTGGCCGGCTTAATGGGCGGATTCCCGAAGGTTTAGCTGTGCCTGTTCTGCTATTTCCCATGTAAAAGGATATCTATGTCAATATTACCATACACACCGGTACCTTTCTGGGCCCTGGAGGCTACCGAAGTGTTTAGCCGGCTAAGTACGGGTACTGCCGGCCTTTCCAGCCGCGATGCCGCCGAACGGCTTCGTAAATACGGTAGGAATACGGTAAGTTCAAACAGAACAAGCCAGGCTTTCATCTTATTCCTTGCTCAGTTCAAAAGCCCAGTTACCATCCTGCTCATCGTAGCATCATTTTTAGCCGCAGGTTTGGGTGATTTGGCTGATGCCATCATCATCCTCGGGATCGTCCTGCTTAGCGGCATTCTTGGTTTTTGGCAGGAAAAGGGGGCTAACGAGGCTATAAAAGGCTTACTGCAGATGGTGCAGTTAAACTGTAGTGTCGTCAGGGATGGTAAAACGGTAAGCATCCCGATGATAGCTGCCGTTCCCGGAGATGTTGTTCAGTTGTCCGCCGGTGATATGATACCGGGAGATTGCCTGCTACTTACGGCCACTGCTTTATTTGTTGATGAAGCTGCATTTACCGGAGAATCGTTTCCGGTTGAAAAGTACAGTGGGCCGTTACCTGCGGATACACCTCTGGCCAAACGGTTTAATACTTTGTTTATGGGCAGCCATGTAGTGAGCGGTACCGCAAGCGCCCTGATTGTAGATACGGGTATGTCAACCGAGTTTGGTAAATTATCAGCCAGTCTCCGAAATAGCATAGTTGAAACTGACTTTGAGCGTGGGATCCGCAAGTTTGGTTATCTTTTAATGGAATTGACATTATTGCTGGTTATAATCATTTTTGCCCTAAATGTTTGGCTGCATAAACCCGTGCTTGATTCTTTTTTATTCTCTCTGGCGCTTGCTGTAGGGCTCACCCCCCAAATGCTTCCTGCAATTATAAGTGTCAACCTGGCTGCGGGTGCCAGAAAGATGGCCCGGAAACAAGTGATCGTTAAAAGGCTGTCGGCAATTGAGAATTTCGGCAGTATGAATGTATTATGCACGGATAAAACAGGCACCATTACCGCGGGTAAGGTAGTGGTAAAAGATGCGCTGGACTGCAGCGGAAATCCCAGTGCCGGCGTTTTACGCTATGCCTGGCTAAACGCAGCCTTGCAAAGCGGTTTTCACAACCCTATTGATAAAGCTATATGCGAAGCTTATCAGGGTAACGAAAAGTTGCCGAACGCGAAAACAGAGATCCCGTATGACTTTTCCCGTAAACGCTTAAGTATCCAGGTAGAGGAATCCGGACGCTCCCGCTTGATCACCAAAGGCGCGTTTTCATCCATCCTGGAGATTTGTACAGAAGTAATGCACGGCGGCCGGCCTGTGCCCCTTGGCCCTGATCTTAAAAGCAGTTTGGTAAACCGATGGGAGGAGTTAAGCCGCAGCGGTTACCGAACGCTGGCGCTGGCCGTTAAAGAGATCCCGGATAAGCACAAGATTGACCGGCACGATGAGTCGGGTATGACCTTTGCAGGTTTCATTACCCTTTTTGACCCGCCTAAACCCGACAGCGCCAGCACGCTTCTCCGTTTGCAGCAATCAGGGGTTAAGTTAAAGATCATTACGGGCGACACCGCCCTGGTTGCGCAGCATCTTGCCGGTTTACTGGAGTTGCCCGCCCCCCGGATATTAAAGGGGCCCGAAATCCGACAGATGAGCCAGTCCGCCTTATTACACGCGGCGCCGCGTACCGATATTTTCGCCGAGGTGGAGCCGAATCAGAAAGAGAGGATCATATTGTTGTTAAAGAAAGCAGGCTACGTGGTAGGCTTTATGGGCGACGGTATTAATGACGCTCCCGCTCTGCATGCGGCAGACGTAGGGATTTCGGTGAACACAGCGGTTGACGTGGCCAAGGAGGCCGCAGATATCGTTTTGCTGAAAAGCGGGCTGCAAGTTTTATTGGACGGCATAGAAGAGGGTCGTAAAACGTTTGCAAATACCATGAAATATGTGTTTATGGCCACCAGCGCTAACTTTGGCAACATGTTCAGTATGGCGGGCGCTTCGCTATTTTTGCCGTTTTTGCCGCTGTTACCTAAACAAGTTTTGTTGACAAACCTGCTGACCGACTTCCCAGAGATGGCGATTGCCAGCGATAAGGTGGATAGTAGCCAGCTTAGTTTACCACAGCGCTGGGATATGGCTTTCATCCGCAAGTTTATGATCACTTTTGGGCTGCTGAGCTCTGTATTCGACTACCTGACTTTTACCTGCCTGCTATTTGTTTTCCACGCCGGTGAGCGGGAATTTCAGACAGGATGGTTTACTGAATCTGTTATTTCGGCAGTGGTTATTGTACTGGTGGTGCGCACGCGCCGGGCTTTTTTTCGCAGCTTGCCCGGAAACGCGCTTCTCGGAGCGAGTTTTGTCATAATCCTGGCTGTCTGCCTCATTCCCGGTTCACCATTGTCCGGCTGGTTCGGCTTCGTTGTTTTGCCGCCTGCCTTATACACCTGGATAGCTGTGCTCATCGCGGCCTACATGCTCACAGCCGAACTTGTAAAACATTGGTTCTATAAACGGCTGCTGGCACATATCAGTAAAAAGAATAAGCCGGCTGTCCAATCTCATTTATCAAGGTGATGTCTGTCACGGCACATCCGCGCTTATTTATGGAATTTTAAGCCAAAATATATGCGATGAAAACCTTCCTGATACCAACTGATTTTTCCGAAGCCGCGACTAATGCAGCTCGTTACGGCTTATTTTTAGCCCGGCATCTGCAGGCCGATGTACAGCTTATCCACGCTTTTAAGGTGCCTGCTGAAGCGCGTGCGGCGGCGCAATCTGCCTGGCCGTTGAATGATTACGAACAGGTTAAACACGACGCCGTTGTGGAATTGGACAACCTGCGTCACCAACTGGAAATGGAAACGATCGGTTCGCCGGCAGGTAACCACATCAGCCGTGTTTCGGGTACGGCAGAACTCGGAGAAGTGAGTATTATGGTCCGGAACCTGGTCGATCATTATCGCTCGCCAATGGTGGTAATGGGCATGTCTGGTGCAGGAAAAATGCATCGCCTGTTGCTGGGTAGTAACAGCCAGGAGCTAATTGATAAAGCCACTTTCCCGGTGTTACTCATCCCTAACATTCCTGCTCCCCGCCAGTTAAAGAAAATTGCTTTTGCCACTGATTTGAATAAAGGTGACATTGATCTAATTCATTCGCTGGCCAGCCTGGCCCGCCCGTTCAACGCCGAAATTTTAATTGTGCACGTAACAAACGATAAATATGATGCGCCCGCGCACCAGCATTTGGTAGATGAGTTCCTGAACGAGGTGACGGCTAAAGCACATTATGGGCAAATATATTACCGGCATGTAAAAAGCATGGATGTAGACCATGGGCTGGACTGGCTGAGCGAACATGGCCAGGTAGATATGCTTGCCATGGTACACCGTCCGCACTTCTATTTGGAAAAAATTCTGAAAGGCAGTCATACACAACGATTAGCCAGGCATATCCGGATACCTTTATTGGTTTTTCCGCGGGAGGCTCACGGTGTTTGTTTTTAAATAATTTGTGTATGAAAGGCGAAATGAATGCCATGGTGATGGACCGCCCGGGACAGCCGCTCACCTATCGAAAGGTGGCTATTCCTCAACCTGTTTCCGGCGAATTGCAATTAAAGGTGATTGCCTGCGGCGTTTGCCGTACCGATTTGCATATTATTGATGGCGAACTAACTGCGCCCAAGCTGCCGCTGATACCCGGCCACGAGATAATTGCCCGCGTCACTGCTTTCGGCAGCGGGGTTGCCGGTTTTCGTGTTGGCGATATAATCGGTGTGCCCTGGCTTGGTTACACCTGCGGAAAGTGTCGTTTTTGTTTGGCCGGCCGCGAAAACCTTTGCGAAAGAGCAGGGTTCACCGGTTATACCCTCGATGGCGGGTATGCGGAATTTTTGGTGGCCGATGCGCGATTTTGTTTTTCGATGCCGGCTGGTTACCAAAACGCGTTTGCCGCCCCGCTATTGTGCGCTGGCCTGATCGGGTTCAGATCTTACCGGATGATCCGCCCGGACGCGGTTAAGATAGGGCTTTATGGTTTTGGAGCAGCCGCACATATTCTGACGCAGATCGCCAAGGCGCAAAACAAACAGATATTTGCCTTTACCAGCGAAGGCGATACAGAATCACAATTGTTCGCAATCCGGATGGGAGCCGGTTGGGCCGGGAGTAGCCTGAGTGAGGCGCCGGAACGACTTGATGCCGCTATTATCCTTGCCCCATCCGGCGAGCTTATACCCAAAGCCCTAAAGGATGTTGATAAAGCCGGGCAGGTGATCTGCGGAGGCATTCACATGAGTGATATACCGACTTTTCCTTATGCGCTGCTATGGGAGGAACGATCGTTACAATCGGTCGCCAACCTCACCCGCGAAGACGGTCAGGCATTCTTTCGGCAACTGGCGTTATCACCTGTCAAAACACAAACTACCTTTTTCAAATTATCCGAGGCGAACGATGCACTACAGCAACTGCGTGCCGGCAAGGTGAAAGGTGCGGCGGTATTGGTGATGGACGAAATATAGCGGCAGATATGAGACTGCCGCCTGATCATTTGCTATTCGTCGGCAATGGCGGCCGGAATGATCAAGACCGGAAGATCCTGGTTGTCCAGCAAGGTTTGCGCCTGATTCTGTTTAAAAAGGCGGTTAAGCCAGTTATGCCGATCATGCACCAAAACCAGCACATCGCTGCTGTTTGCTGCACAAAGGTGATTTAACCGCTTTATCAACTCTTTTCCAGCTACTTCCTGGTAGGTAATGGCCGGGAAATGGTATTTGGCTACGTGATTTTTAAAAGAGGTTTTAAGGTGCTCGTTCAAAGGCTTTTTGCCCCATAGCGAAACATGCACAATTTCCAGGCTGAACCCAAACACCCGGCCAATGCGGGTAAGATAATGCACCGCCTTTTGGTCTGGGCGGTCAAAGTCCGTCGCAAGGGTTACTTTATGCAATCCTTTCAATGGCCGGCCAGGGGGAATTATCAATACGGGGCGGTCCGTGTGTTCCATTACAGCAGAGGTATCGCTGCCCAAAAGCAAGTGTTCCCAGGCTTTGCCGCTGCGTGCGCCCATAATGATCATCTCTATATCTTCCAGTTGTAGTAGGTCTTTAACCTGGCTGCCAAGGCTTCCCATGTCATGACGGTCATCAATGCTCGGGCGATGGTCCCCAGCAGGCAGCTGGCGGGCCAGTTCCTGGAGGTCTTCTTTCAGATATTTTAATTTCTCTTTACCCTGGTCTGCCCACATCAGTTGTTCTACCGGCCAGGGCGTGCCGCTATACTCCGACATGATCGGCTCACTGACATAAGTGTTGAACAAAATGATATTTGCGTGTAATTTTCCCGCGATGGTTACGGCCGCTTCGGCAGCCTGCATGGCATTGTCGCTGAAGTCGGTAAGAACTAAGATCTTTTTCATGATTTTTTACTGAATTATGAATTAAAGATCGCCTGTCTGATGAAAATAAAATATGATGGCTGTCAGTCTAACTGCTGACAGAACGCAGCGAAAATCAATTCTTCATTTTCTGAAGGCGTGTGCCATCCAGTATCCGGATCTGGCTGCCTTGCCTCCCAATCAGTCCTTCTTCTTTGAAATCGGTAAGGGTGCGGCTAACGGTCTCGGTAGCCATGCCGGCCATTGCTGCCAGTTCATCCCGGGATATCTTGAATTCTTCGGCGGGAGCAAATTGCGCTTGCAGGCGAAGCAATACCTGCGACATTCTTTTTCGGACCGACTGGTAAGCAAACTGCAAGAGCTGCTCTTCTTTATCGCGGATATCATTGGCCAGAATCTTCAAAAACTGTTGGCTTATATCCGGGTAACGTGTCAGCAGGTTCATGATCATTTCCTTGGGTAAAAGGCATACCGCCGAATCCTCCAGCGCTTCGGCAGTTTCTGCCTGCGTATCTGCTACCAGCAAGCCGTTGATGCCCACAAAATCCTCAGGTTTGTAAAGACCTGTCATTAGTTCGCGGCCGTCTTCAGTAAGTTTAAAAGTTTTTATTCCGCCTTCAAGCACAAGGTAAATGCCTTGTGGCTCGTCCCCCTCGTAATATAACACTTGTTTCTTTTTAATCTGCCGTATTTTCCGGCCTGCTATAAGCGCCTTTAGCTCGGCGGTGCCACGTAGTTGTCCAGACGCCAGCCTTTCCAGGTTAAACAATGAGCGGCTGTAGTAACTGGCCAGTTTTTCCTGCTTTTGTAGGCGGCACTCGATGGCATGCAGCAGTTCCATATCATCAAAAGGTTTGGTCAGGTAGTCGTCGGCCCCCATTTCCATTCCCTTACGGAGGTCCAGCCGTTCTGCTTTTGCGGTGAGAAATATAAAGGGAATGGCGGCCGATTCAGGATTCTTACTGAGCAAGTACAACACGCCGTAACCATCCAGTTCAGGCATCATGATATCGCATAAGATCAGGTCGGGCCGCTGGCTGAGCGCCAGGTCAACGCCGGCCTTTCCGTTTACAGCCTTAAGTACCTGGTAGCCGCTAAGCTCCAGTATCTCTGCGGTACCCTCGCGGATATCGCTGTTATCTTCTATGACAAGTATCTTTTTCATGATCTGCGATTTACTGAATAGCAATGATGTCTGTCACAAATATCCTCAAAGATGGTACCGATTTGACAGTATGGCGGTCATGTATATTTATGATCTTTGTCATATTTTTTAGCACGATAAGCGCTATTGAACTTTTAGAAATAGTTTCTATCCGGCCATAAGGTCGCCCGCCGTCGATCATGCCGGGTAGGCAGGAAAATGTTCAATTCCATTCATCGGCCAGGCAGATTTGAAAAAACGATTAATCAGCATTTTCGTGAGAGTTGAACACCAATAAGGGGACTGAAGCATCATCTGCAATTTGCTGTGTATGGCTGCCGTGCAATAATTCTCCGAGAAAAGAATGTCGGTTGTGTACCATAGTGAGCATGTCGATGTGCTCATGGTGCACCAACCAAGTAAGGCCATTTGCCACATGTTCGCTTTTAACTACTTTTACGCTCACCTGCTGATGACCATGATTACGTGCAAGGTTGGTTAACAGGTCCTTCACTATCGAGTCATTTGTTGTGGCTTTATTATGCTGTATAACATGCGCCAGCACCAACTCTGCATTGAGCTTTTTAGCGAACGACACCAGTTGATTAATAGCAACGATGTCTAACTCGGGGTGCTTAAAGTCACTTGCAAAAGCGATTTTAGCTATTGGGCGAAACGCAAAATCGCCGGGCACCAGCAACAAAGGGCACATAGCTGCTTCTATCATTTTTCGGCTATGATTACCTATCAGCCATGTACTTAGCCGGTCATTGGCATGTGTTCGCATAATGATCAAATCGGCCTTGTGCCGGGCAGCTTCGGCAGTTACCACATCCGTCACCAGGCCTGCCCCCAGTAGACAAACAACCTCTGGAGTAAAGTCCTCTCCGGTACTACTTTCGAGTAATTTGTGTTTTAACGCCTTAAGTGCGGCCTGGCTGTCGCGGTCCATATCTTCATATACACCGAGCGGCCATGCAACAACTCCGGCCTGTGGTATCTCTGCCGGTACGTTCATCGTATAGCAAAGTAATAATTTTGCTTTTAGCGTTTGTGCAAGGCGGTAAGCATAAGCAGCTACGTTTTCCGAGCTGGCTGCCAGGTCGGTTGCAAGCAGTAATGTTTTCATCGGCTTTGATTAGTGGTGCGCAATAAATAAGGGCAGGTCCAGTGCTTCCATCAGTACATTGGCCATGCTGCTGTTAAACATTCTTGAAAGCGCGCCACGGCTGTAAGCGCCCATAATCACCACTGTTCCCGGTTCCGCCTTTCTAAGGTGGGCCACAAGCGTTTCATCCGGTTGGCCGGTTAACTGCGTAAGCAGTGGTTTTGAAAAATGACTGCGTGTATATTCGCCAATCAGGTTCCCGTCGGGCAATAAGTCCAGTTCCTTGTCGCTTACATAAACAATTTCAGAGGGGTATTTTACTGTCCAGGGGAATAAGTAAGTGAACATTTTAAGCGCATAAACGGATGATGGGTGGCCATCGTAAAGTATAATCACCCGTTCAATCAGTTGGTGTGTAGCAGGCACCACCAACACGGGGCTTTGTGTGCCTGCCAGTAATTGCAGTACAAAAGGCGTTGGCTTTGCTTGCTCAAAATGGTTCAGTGTTTCGGCTGCGCCAATAATGGTAAGGTCGGCATAAATGCTCTCCTTCAGCAGGTCGTCAATAGCGAAGCGCTTATCCTGATGAAGCAAATATTCAATGCCCCGTTTTTTACAGGTTTGCTCGAAAAGGGCAACCGCCGCCTGCCGGGTTTCCTGATCCTTTTTCAACAGGTGGTTTAATTTTGTTTTTGAGATACCCTCGCTGCCTACCATATCAAATAAATTAAAGCTATGGTAAAGGAAATCTTCGAGGAATACGCCCGTTACCACAGATTTGCCGCGGACGGCAAGTTCGATCGCATAATCGAGCGTTCCTTTTGAGAATTTAAGGCCGTCGAAGGCCGCAATGATCTTTTTCATATCATGGTTACTGTTACTTGTCTGTCAAAGGTAAACCCACAGTATATACCCTTCCATGATCAGGCTCAGGCGTGCTGATGACGCCCGTCACTGGCTTTAGTTGAAGTCGACTGTGTAGCGAAGCGAAAAACGTAGATATGGATAGCGGGCGGTTACCACGGGGTATTTTTGATAGTCTCCATGAAGGTGAAAGTATCCGAATTCTGAACAAAAGGCCAGGCCATCGTAAAAACGGTAAGCCAGTTCGCTGGTTACTGCCTGCAATACATAACGAGAGTTATTGCCGTTGATGGTGCCGATCCACCCTGCCCGGTAATTGAGGCGATATGAAAGCCGGTCGAGCAATGTTAAGCCGAATTGTCCATACATGCCACCGCCGGCGCCATAATCATAATTCCGGCCGTTAAATAGATAAGGGTCAGGAACCGCTGCAAGCAAGATCGGACCGGCGCCCGCGCTGGCGTTAATCTGGACATACTTATTCAACCGGAAAGATGCAAGCCAGTTTAATTTTACGCTTTGGGCACTGTAAAAAAAAGCCTCGTTGTGTACGTAATCGTAATTGGCAGATAACGTTAATAGCTGTGGGTCGCGGTCCGCTTTACTCAGCCACCATCCGGCAAGTGAGCCATATACAAAAAGGATATTCACTTTAGAACTATCATCACTGCCGAATTCACCATTTACCGAAATGTTACTGAAAGGAGTGTGATAATTTTCAAAAGGTGTGCCATAGGTTAAGCGAACATGCCCGTACCACCCGGTACGCCCATGGTGATCGGCCCTGAACTTGCGCGCCCCGATGTCAAACTCTGCCAGTACGTGGGTCGAATCGCGTTCATGCGAATTTTGTTCAGTCTTTCCCCATTTCCCATCAATTATACGATTAAAGCCGTTCATGGGATTAACCAGAAGCGCGAGTATTTCACTAACCTGCCGTTTAACTCCGCGGGTGTGATTATTAACGATCTGATTAGACAGCCTGTAAGTCATTTCCCCCAAAACGATGCCGCCGAAACTCGTGTTGATAAAATCATTTGGTGATGGGGATTGCGACTCTCCCGCGGTCTCCCATATGTAGCTACCTACTACCGTTGGCGCCGCCGATTGCCAGAATGTATAACCGTTGGCCCGGAACGCGCTAAAATATAAACTGCCATGATACGGATGTGCAAATTGATTTGTACCAAAGGCATCGTCATCCCAGGTCCAGCTTGATGGTCGCAAATTATGCCCCAGCGTTCTAAAAGATATCCGGGCGTAATCTGCATTCAGCAAATAACGGTCCACCGTCCAGGGGATCAGTTCCCCCAGCGCCAGTTGAAAAGCGGCTCGTCCAAAGCGATGTGGCGGTAGCGTATCCGTTACCGCGCACCCCGTAGCTTTATATGATGCACCAAGCGCGATAGAGCGCTGACCTTTGGCGTAAAGTGCAGCCATTAAACAAAGAATCAGGAAATATAAACGGGCCATAGCGCGAAAAAAAAAGAGGCTGCAGCTATATTCATAGATGCAGCCCGGCCGTATAATTGTTTCAAAATACCAATTCAGGTTCCTGAATGGATAATTTGTTGTCAACACTGAATATGCCCGGTGCGGCCCAAACTGCATCTGCAGCTTCATCTTTTTCAGCAAAAGAGCGAACTTTTCCGGTTAATGTAGCTTTGTTCCCGGTAACCGATACCTTGATGTTGGCTGAATCAATAGTAGCGCTGCGATGAAATGCAGCACTGATCTTTTTTTCCAGGTCATCGGCGCTAACTTTTGGGCGCACGGTTAAAAGGTTGCTAACCATACGCACACCGTTCAGGTTCTGTATGGCTGTTTTGGCACTGTTCCGCTGGAACTCCCATTCTACCTCGCCCTCCAGTTTTACGATACCATCTTCCACTTTTACCTTTATACGGTCTTCCGGAATAGCGGTGTGCCATTTTAACGCGTTCAATACCGCTTCTGCGATCTCGGCATCGGTTCGGCGATAGCTGGGCGATACCCCCACCTGAAGGTCTTCTGCGATCGCCTTAACACCAGCAACTTTTTTGGCTGCATTTTCAGCGGCCAGTTTTTTTGCATAGGTATCTACCTGGCCGGACAGGGTAACTACACCGTTTTTTACACTTACACCAATTTCAGCTGCATGAAGGAAGGGCTGCCATTTAAGCTCAGCCATCACATCTTTCTGGATTTCAACATCTGTTTTCATATGATTTGCTATTTAATTGATTATTGATAAAGCAAAGAAACCCCTTATTCAGACAGGCTACCATGATGGTTGTCATTGGTTGCCCTGATTCTTGTCAGAACCGCCCGAACGCTAACAATCAATAATATAATTACGATGAGGATCTCCAGTAAAATGAACCAGGACTGCATCTGTAAGTGTAAGCTTTCCAGTTGCTGTTGTTGGTTCTTTAGCAGTAAACGAGACCGTTCGTCAGCATCTGAGATGGCAAATCTGACCACGTCAAGCAACTTTTCTTCATCCTGCGCTGTTTGCGCTGAGAGTTTGCCTTTCAACGGGTAACCCTCAGCCTGCCAGTAACGCTGAACGGTATCGATGCCGGTAATGATCAATCGGGTTTGTTCTATCCCTACAGCATCCTTTTTAACCAGTTCCTTCAACTCTTTTAATTGGATGCTGACAGTGTCCGTCATTTGATCATAGCCAATGCGAAATAAAGCCATGCCGCTGGTGTGGTAACGGAGGTGCAGAACGTCCAGCAGGTCTACAGAGCGCGATATTTCGCTTAGCTGTTCATGAACTTTAAGCTGTGTATTGAAATGGCTGGTTAAGGTTTTTTGCGCGTTCATCCCAACGATGGTCATCACCAGCAGCAGTAAGAGCAGCGCAAGGCTAAGAAGTAAACCGCCGATGTGTAAATTACTTAGATGCTTTTTGTTTTTCATGGCAGTTTTCTATCTTGAAATGACCAATTTAATAGGCGTTAAGCGCAGATTGCAATGATTAGTATTGGCCGTAACGCTGATGCAGATCACCCGAACGACGTTGATCAGGCGTTATCTTTGATCAACTGATGAATGGAACTTATCCTGTTTCAGCCAGATGCAACGTTTGTTGCATTGCGGAGCCGGCAAAGTCCGGCTCCGATTTTTTACGCTTTACAATACGATCAATGCTGCACCTGTTTCAAGCCGGGGGAGTGGGTACCTTTCGCCAAATCTCTCCGGTCGTTGTTCTCTGAGAGTATTGTTGTCAGCGTCAGCATGACACCTGCCCGTTCCACGGTAAGTACCAGCCGGTCGCCTGGGTCCCGGACGGCGATGATCTCCCGTAACTGGGCCGCAAAATGCACCGGCTGTTGGCCTATCAATGTTATCACATCGTTTTTCCGTAAGCCCGCGTTATAACCTGCGCCATCCTTTATGAGTTTTTCAACCAGCACACCGTTTGGCGTACTGGCACCCAGCCGCCTGGCTTGTGCATCGTCCAAATCAGTAAAAGTTCCTTCCAGGCAACCATGCCGCACGCGGCCATACATCAACAGATCATGGTAGGCCTTATAGATCAACGGAGCCGGAATAGCGAAACCGTAACCCGCAAATGTTCCCGACGGCGAAATGATGGCCGCGTTTAGCCCGATCAATTGCCCATGGCGGTTTAGCAGCGCACTGCCGCTCATACCTTCGTTAATCGCCGCGTCTGTTTGTAAAAACGAATTGACCGTTGAAAGAGTGAGGTCGTCATCTATACTGCGATACCGTGCGCTTAAAATGCCTGCAGTAACCGTTGACGTCAATTCGAGCGGATTGCCAATAGCCAACACCTCATCGCCGATAGCAACGGTTCCCGGATCACCACGTTCAATATAAGACAGGCCCGGGGCTGTGATCTTTAGTAGCGCAAGATCCGCCTGATCGTCTGTTCCGATGAGGTTGGCGCGGTAACTGCGGCGATTTTGCAGAATGATATTCAGGCTGTCGCCACCGGCAAGTACATGGGCGTTTGTAATGATATAACCGTCTGTACTGATGATGACACCTGATGCGCTGGCGACCAATTTACCCGAACCGTTATTGATCTTAGGCAGGGTCTTTACTAAAGGCGATTGCGGCCTGACCGTTAATATACTATCTGAAAGAAACGATTGCACGATAACAACTGCCGGCAAAGCCCGCGCAGCAGCAGTGCTCAAACCGTTATTAGCCGGTACCTGGGCCCTCAGGGTAAGAGACAGCATCAAAAAACTGTAAATAAATAGATTTTTCATGATCGACTTTTTTTAAAGCTAAACTTAAACTTGGAGCATCAGCATGATGCACGTTTCTGTTTAAGATGATACCGGTCATTAGTGCCCGGAAACCAATAAGGCGCCGAGGAGTTTTTGATCCATGTTGTATATATCCCTGCGGAAATTAAGCCGGCCGGCGCGATCAACGAAAGCTGTAAAGTAAGCAATGAACACCGGGGTAGCATGTTGCAGCGTAAGCGTGTTTTCTTTGCCTGCATTCATATAACGCCTGATCTTTTCCACAGGCCAATCCTGCCGGTCCTTTAATAGAAAAGTAGCCAGTCGTTCGGGTTCGCTGATACGAATGCAGCCATGGCTGAATGCACGTGTGCTTTGGTCAAACAAAGATTTAGAGGGAGTATCGTGCAGGTAGATGTTATAAGTATTGGGAAAAAGGAATTTGACCAACCCCAGCGGGTTATCCGGACCCGGTTTTTGCCGCACTACCGGCAATCCGTTCCTTTGCCCGGTGATCTCCATGTTGTGCGTTGTCAGATAGTTTGGGTTTCGCTGAATCGCCGGGAGTATTTCCTGGCGGAGGATGCCGGGGGGAACATTCCAGTACGGGCTGAAAACTATATATTTTACTTCCCCATAGAATACGGTTGTACGGTTCATGGTTTTTCCCACCACCGCGTTGCAACTCCAGAGCAAGCTGTCGGCATGATAAACATGCAGCTTAAACTCAGGTATATTAACGGCCAGGTAGTCGCCCTTGAGCTGCACGGGCAACCAGCGGCTGCGTTCCATATTTACGATCAATTGTTCTATCCGTTTCTGAGGCGTTACATTTAACTCCTTTAATGTTTCAGCGTTCAATATGCCGTTTATAAGTAAACCGTGCCGTTCCTGGAAAAGTTGAACTGCGCGGCCGAGTTCCTCATTGAAAACGGAATTGGTCGTGTCGCCGGAAAAATCGTCCAGTCGCATCAGCCTGACTTTAACACTTCGAACCGCAGCGGAGGTGTCTCCAAGTTTTAAATCGCGCGGAAGCCAAATAGCCGCCCAGTTTTCGGCTGCCAATTGATGGTATTTGATCAGGAAATGCCTAAGCAGCTCATAATGGCGATAAACGGGCTCGCCGGGGACAACGCCCGTTGGCCGGGCCGCGATCAGCGTGTCCAGGTACTGCTGATAGTCGATTTTTTTGCGCGGAAGGTACCAATTGACGGAAAGGCTGGTTGCTGCGCCCTGTCCAGTCCAGGCTAAATTGGCGAATACAAAATACTGTGCCGTTAACATAAGTTCAAGGTCGGTATCGGCAGTACGCGATGATGGGTTACCGGCGAACAAAAGCGAATCCAATGCCTGCTGGTAGGGCGCCTGCTGTTGCAGGCCTTCAAGTTTCAAATTCCGTACACGGTTCGCCAGGTTGGATGCCTGTTCTATCAGTTGCCCATTCTCGAACCAGGCAAAAGCATATTGCCGGCGCCTGTAAAAGCCCTCAATATCTTTGGCATAGCGCATTAAAACGGGGTATTTACCAAAAAAAAATTTTAAACGGGTGCTGTCGAGGGTCACCTTGGTTTGACTACTAAAGTTGCCGCGTACACTTTGATTCCATTGATCCGGGGGGGTATCAACATTGGCGGGGTTAGATGCCTTTTGCTGGCTGCATGCCGGTAAATACATTAGCAGTGTAAGAAGTGCTACGATAACTTTAGACACGCCAACTGCCATTCGCGTTATTTTAATTATAAATTTCATGATCGCTTAAATCAAAATACTTAAAACCTACAGTGTGCTTACCCAAAATTTCAAAAGTTACGTTGCTGTTTTCTTTTTCCATCAAGATAGCCGGCGATTTTCCGAAGTTAAATATCGTTGCCTCCCGTGGCCGTCTACGCCACGGGCCCGGCGCATCAGGTAGTTCCACAAAAAAAACAAGAGCACAAACGGAACCACCCAACTTAGCAGGTTAAGCAGCCAGTTGCTTTCTGTCACATAGCTCACCGGAATATGTTCGGCCGGAGAAAAAGCCTGCTCCGCTTCGTCAAGGTGATGTTCAAATGTTTCTACGGAGCCGATATTGAAAGTGTAGTGCGGACCGTGATATAATCCATTGCCAAAAACAGGTTTAAACACCTCTTTAAAGGCTGTATCTTTAGAGAATGAGCTTTTAATGTAAACGTCAACACGCTCCTTATTAATTACCTCAAGTTTGGCAACTGCCTTTCGCGACAATATTTTGGTGGAAAATTGTTGCCAGGTGGTCTCCTTAGCCATTTTTTCTGAAAGCAGTGGTGAAAGAATCAAGTATAGCAAAATGGTCACATACACCCAGGCCCAGTTAAATGGTGGCTTATTGATATTGCCGGCGGGCTTTTTTTTATCCGGGGGCGTCACTTTTTTCATAAAATAAAGGTGGCCTTCTGATGCTGATAAAAAAATGACGTCAAAAGGCAGGCTAACTGACGAGCATCATTTTAAACTTTGTTTGTGGTCAGCTTTTACCGGGCCGGAAATAAAGTACTTTACTGCTATCAATCTGTATCGCTATGAAACCTGAAACGATTAGTGTTAAACCGGGGAACGAAACGATCAAAACTATCTTTGACCGAAGGGCCGTACGCCGGTACCGGCCGCAAATGATTGATGATGACTTGCTTGAGCAAATCCTCAATGCCGGCCGGATGGCGCCCTCTGCTATGAACGGGCAGCCCTGGAAGTTCTATGTCGTAACGCATCGGGACACGATTGATGCCTTTTCTAAAGAAATTATTAAAGTGATCCCTAAATTGCTGGTCAAAATGGCTTTGAAGCATCCGATGAAGGCCATAAAGACGTTATTGCATAGTTCACATGACCTGGTTACGGCACAAGATGATCACATTTTTCACGGCGCACCGGTTGTTATATTTATCACCTCGCCTAAGGACAACGAGTGGGGTGGGCTTGAAACGGGCATGTGCGCGCAAAACATGATGCTCGCAGCGCGCTCACTTGGATTGGATAGTTGCCCTATAGGGTTAGCGAAATACATTGACCAAACATCCCTTTATCAACAGCTGGAAGCATCAGAAAGCGAGAAAGTACAGTTGGCGATTGTATTTGGCTATGGGGCAGAAAGCCCTTCAATGCAGCCACGAGCCAGACATACAACCATATTTATTGACCGCATGGAGTGTTGTTGACTCAGGCAGGCAAGCTATACCTCTCCATTATCATTTTGAATATTGCCTGCCTCTAAACCCGGCTGTCGTCTGGCCCGTTTTCAACCTGCTCAGCAGCAACGGCCAAACTTTCATCTTTTACAGAATGACGGAACCAGTTGTAATAGTCATGACGCCGTAGATGGTATGACCATGTATCATCATCTACGCCGCTTCCCATCTGAATGAACATCATCAGGTTATTAGCTTTCAGATTGAGGCGGTGAGCAGGGCCATTAAAATAAAAGCTATTGTAACCCATATCGCCGGTTGCATACTTGCGTTTATGCCTCATGAGCAGCGAGCCCGGCTTCCTCCCGGTTGCCTTAAGCGCTTTAAGCGCCTGGACAGCTTCAGGCATAACCCGGTCGTTACTTGCAAGTGTGCCGTCATAATCGGTAATGAAGCAATGGTATCGCATAGCAAGTGATTGATAAACAAAGCTTTTGATTCTGTAAATAAGCTGCAATGACTTTAGTCAAGCAAATGACTAATCACCAACAGCCTGCAGATCATCCACCCGCGTGATAAATATCATTTAAGTTACCGGCGCCAAATATGACCTTTGGAACTCCAACAAAGACGACAAACATGAAAAATTTAGAAAACAAGGTAGCTATCATCACCGGTGCAGCTTCGGGCATTGGCAAGGCCATAGCGCTGCTTTACGCAGCCGAAGGCGCAAAACTGGTTCTTTCAGACATTGATACTAAGAACGGCGAAGCGGTTGTGGGGGAGATCAAAAGCAAAGGCGGCGAAGCGATATTCCTTCAGACAGATACTTCTTTACCCGTCGCAAATGAAAAGCTGGTTGAAAGCGCCATTAAGCAGTTTGGTGGCTTGCACATAGCTGTTAATAACGCGGGCATCGCCGGCCCGTTGAGCCAGGTGGCAGAGTATCCGTTAGCGG
Organism: Mucilaginibacter sp. AK015; assembly: GCF_014200785.1. NCBI lineage: Bacteria > Pseudomonadati > Bacteroidota > Sphingobacteriia > Sphingobacteriales > Sphingobacteriaceae > Mucilaginibacter > Mucilaginibacter sp. AK015. Next base: position 442,812 of record NZ_JACHCV010000003.1, on the reverse strand, counting down.
GTTGGGATAAGGTGATCAGTACCAACCTTTCCGGGGTGTTTTATGGCATGCATTACCAGGTTCCGGCAATTATCAATTCAGGTGGAGGAAGTATTGTAAACATGGCCTCTATTCTGGGTAAAGTGGCAACAAAGGGTTCACCGGCCTATGTTGCAGCCAAACATGGCGTAATTGGTTTAACCGAAGCGGCTGCGCTTGAATACGCCGACAAAGGTGTGCGTATCAATAGCATAGGCCCCGGCTATATCCGTACGCCTTTATTAGATATGCTTGACGAAAGCGCGTTAAACGCGGTGAAGGCATTACACCCCATGGGCCGCCTGGGTACGGCGGAAGAAGTTGCTGAATTAGCGCTGTGGCTCAATTCAGACAAAGCCTCGTTTGTTACCGGCTCGTATTACAATATTGATGGTGGTTACCTGGCGCAGTAAACGATATGTGGCATGAGAAAAGCAGCTGTGTTCAGGCCGGCGCGAATCCTTTTTTACACACTATCGCTACTGGTCTTTTACCTCGCTATCCGGTACATCGGAACGTTAAAAGATATCCGTTTGCTTTTGGCACAAATGAGCCCGGCCTGGCTTATCCTGGCCGTTACTGCCCAGGTAACAACTTATTTGTTAAACGTGATGATCTTTCGAACACTTTTGAATGGCCAAACCGGCACTGCCGGCTTCCTTACGCTTTTTAAACTGTCAATTGTTATTCTCTTTGTTAATCAGGCTTTGCCGAGCGGGGGAATAAGTGGTAATGGTTACCTGTTCCGTCAACTGGTGAAAAGGAAAGTGCCGGTTACAAAAGCATATCAGACGCTGGTTTTAGAATCAATTACGTATTACCTGGCCTTTATATTTTTATTGACCGCGCTGTATGCCTGGGTACGGCATCAGCCCGGTCACCAGCCTGTAATGAGCTATACGGTTCTTATCGGGTGCGTATTTTTTTGCTGCCTTGGCGCATTAATGCTGGGTATCAGTAATCAACGCACAATTTCGTATCTGCTGCCAAAGCTTAACCGCATACGTTGGTTGAAGCGTTACATCGCTAACAGCGGCTTGCTTACCCTTTCAAAAAGCGGAAACGCGGATTGGAAGGATCTTTTCGAGGATAAGAAAGCTTTGATTTGCGCGGTGTTTTACCATATGAGCATCCTGGTTTGTGATGCGGTCACGGTATTTGCCATTATACATGGTTTTCATGTTACCTTGCATCCGGCCTTAATTATGTACGGCCTGTTATTAAGCCTGGTAATCGGTTCTCTTCCCATATCGCCGGGTGCGCTGATAGCGTATGAAAGTGCCATGACTTATTTTTACACGGTACTGGGCTTACCGGTTCACGCGGCGCTTATTGTTACCCTGCTTTTTCGGTTCTTCTCGTTTTGGCTGCCTATACCTATTGGCCTGGCGCTTTACCGCAACCTTCGCCATCATTAATATCAGCGTGACCAGGATCATTTTTCGTGCTGCCAGCCGTCAGTGGATGGCGCGCCCGCTAAGGCTATTTTGCAGGTATTTCAGATTACGTTTATGAAAAGGATATTGGTTTTAACAGATTTCTCGCGGAATTCGGCTCACGCAGCCCGTTCAGCCGCCTGGCTGGCGGAAAAATCCCACGCAGGCCTGCTGCTATGGAACTGTTCGCCAAAGATACCTATAATGCCGGGCTACCTGGGAGGTGCTGCGGTAGCCGAAGCGGTGGCCGGAACCGGGGAAGGCGAAGGGTTGCTTGAGGTGGCGGTGCGACAATTAGATGACTACATTAGCGGCACCGGCGGCACATACAAACCACGATTATTTACCTGTTACAAGGAAGGAAGCCTGGAAAGGGAACTGGCTCTGCAATTGGACGAACACCCGGTTGAGCTGATCGTGATGGGTTCGGCAGCTTCGTCGTGCAGCGTTGAACATGTTTTTAGCGGAAGCGACACATTCAAAGTTCTTGAAACAGGCACATGCCCTGTATTGGTTGTGCCGCCAAGAGCTGGTTTGGATCAATTGGAAAAGATAGTTTTTGCGACCGATTTTGAACCTCAGGATATAAGTGCGCTTCGCCATCTTCAGGAACTATTTTCGATGTTCGATTTGGACATCGAAGTGGTGCATGTTACGCTGAATGGCGATAAGGATGATTCTACCATCGCTAAAGAAAAGCAGTTCCTGACGCAATTGAGCGGGTTTGATAAACCGATCAATTATAAAGAGATCCGGGGGAAAGATGTTACCGGCCGTTTAAACCGCATCAGTAAACAAACGGGTGCCGACCTGCTTTCAATGACGCATCACCAATATTCGGTATTTAAAAGGCTGCTAACCTACAGCCAGGCCAAAAAAGAACTGGCACATCAAAAAATACCATTGTTATTATTTCCCTTTAATGCTAAAAAGTGATGATTGTTAGCGTTTGCGAATTGGCCCGCGACTGGTGGCGAAACTGAGCGCACACCTGATCCAGTACCCTTGACCGGCAGGGACACAGGGGCAAAGCGATAAGTTTACAGATACAGCTATCAGAAATCTACCCTTCACTCACCCCTGATGCGCCGGTAGAGTGACCGAACTGCCTGCTTGTTCCAGCCTGCCAGCCTGCCGCGTTGAACAGCCAATTTGTTATGATTTGGCTGATCAGGGAAGTAATAAAAGGCAAATGCCGCCCGAGGATTTTGCCAGCCAATGATCTGGCCGAAACGCAGGTCGTTAAATACAAGGGTATCCTTACGCATTTCTGCCGTGTAAAATTGTGGCGAAAAGCGAATAAGCTGCTGAACGGTGGCCTGGTGCTTAGCCCTGGCCAGTAAATAGGCATTACGCGGGAAATAATGCAGGGACAGGTGTTCTTCCTTATCAAAAACCGAATAATAGGTTGTATAATAACCGCTATCTGTGCCGGCTACAATATACCATAACCAGTTTTGTAGCGGCGCGGGCGTGCTCATGTAATGCGAGTAGGTTATCTTTTGGCGTTTTAGCAATTCGGTTACCCTTTGGTCGACTATCTTTTTATGGGCGCCGCAATACAACACGTAAAAAAATGCCATTCCTAATCCAAAAATACTCCAGATCCTTCTGCGTATAACACTGTTTTTCGCAAGTAGCAGCACCAAACAAGCGCTCAATGGCCACATCAATAAAAAAGGGTCGGCAACGTAAATAATATTGAACGCTACACGCCCGGAACTAAAGGGTTCCCACCAGCCGGTGCCATAGTTGTTGGAGGCATCAAGTATATCATGCAATAAAATGGTGATCAAGATGAACAAAAACCACTTGCTCCAGTTCATACCCGCGTTATGGGGCCGGCGGTAGGCAAAAGTAGCCAGCAAAAGCGCTATTATTATACTGGTTATAAAAGAATGCGTAATACCCCGATGCGCCAGCAATGCGGCGGGCGTGGGCAGCCAAAGGGCAGTTATCACATCAATATCCGGCAAACTGTGCAACACCGCCCCCCAAACCAGCGCACGTTTACCCAGGTAACGGCCAGCAATGGCTTCGCCTAAGCATGCGCCGAGCGTCAGATGTGTCAGGATATCCATAATCGGTGCAAGATAAACCCGGCTTAGCTTATTGACGCTGACTAAAAACAGCCCGTCGCATGATCGTTATCATGCTAATTTCCGGCAGCATTGACGAGCTTAGATCGTTTAATTACCGTAATTATGAAATGTGTTTTGATTCTGACGGATTTCTCGGCGGCCGCCAGGTGCGCAGCAGAGCAGGCGCTGTTCATCGCAGCGCAGATGAACGCCGAAATTTGGCTGGTTAACGTTTATCCTATTACTCCGTATCTGCCATCGGTGGGTTCGACCGTACTTCAGGAGCCTACTGCTGTCCAAAAGCGGCATGATAGTATGATGAAATTAAACCGGGAAGTGCGGCGGCTGGAGCGTATCAAGCTTCCCGGGCAGCGTCCGGTGGTACGCCCCATCGCGCTTGAAGGACAGCTTGCCGAGTGTGTAGCAGGGCTGGCGCACCGGAAAAAAAGCCGGTTGATTGTTATGGGGGTATCCGGCAAGTCTTACGGCGATATGCTGTTTAGCGGCGATGTAAGGGCGGTATTGCAGCAAGTCCGTTGCCCCATATTGGCTACGCCGGGCAACCGCGTAAGTTACGGGATACATCATGTTTTGTTTGCTACAGACCTGGCGGCCGCGGACGAGGCAGTGATCGGCGATCTTGTTGATTTAACGGCACGCCTTAAAGCCCGGCTAACCATCGGTCACGTGTCTCCCAGGGTTGTTATCCCAGATTTTGCGGAAGAAAGCAGCACTTCGGCCTTCAGCCAAAAAATCAGAAGCTTATATCCTGCAACCCGCTATACGAGCGCGAGGGCCGCGAAGGTCATTGAAGGGCTGGACACCATGCAAGCAGAAACAGGCGTAGATATTATTGCCCTGCGTTATCGAAAACATCCTTTATGGTACCACCTATTTCATGAAAATCCGTTGAAGGAGTTACTCAATAAGGGCAATACTTCCTTACTGATCTTTCCGAATAACGCAGTAGAACATGACTAATTTTAAAACACGCGTTTTAACCGGTATCGCGTTGGTAACGGTTATTCTTGGCGGTATATGGCTGGGGCCGGTTTATTTCGCAGGTTTGCTGTTGATAATCAACATGCTAAGCCTGCATGAGTTTTACCGACTGTTGGAGACGCCGGATACCAGGCTTGCCGGCACGGCGGGGTATTTTCTTTCCGGCAGCCTTATCATCACCACCTACATAGTAAGCAGCGGTATAGGCGGTTGGGAGTGGTTGCTACTCAATTTGCCGGTTGGTTTCGGTATTTTTGTCGCGTCGCTTTACGGGTCTGGTTACAGGCCTTTTCAGTCATTAGCGGTCATTTTTTTAGGAATCATCTGCATTTGTTTGCCGCTATGTTGTTTACTGGCGCTGCCCTTCCTGCCCAAACCAGGGAATATATATCATGCTGAAGTGCCTTTAAGTGTCTTTTTGCTGCTCTGGTCAAATGACAGCGGAGCTTACCTGTGTGGAAAACTGACAGGTAAACATCCTTTATTTAAACGCATCTCGCCAAAAAAAACCTGGGAAGGAAGTGTAGGCGGAGCAATGGTTTGCTTATTGATAGGGTACCTGATATCCCGACATATTCCGTTGCTGAAAACTGCGGACTGGCTGATGCTGACTTTCATCATCATCGTCAGTGGCACCTATGGCGACCTGATCAAATCATTGCTGAAACGCAGCCTTAATGTGAAAGATTCGGGTACTATATTGCCGGGGCATGGCGGCATGCTGGACCGCTTCGACAGCCTTTTAGGTTCAGCTCCGTTTGTTTTGATTTACCTTATCATGGTTTGGCGATGAAAAAGATGAGTTATCGATTGATTAACCTGATCACGTTTTACCGGCTGGCAGCTGCGCCTGTGCTGGTCATCCTGTTGCTGTGCCATCAGTTTAACATTTTTAAATGGCTGCTGGCCATCAGTTTTTTTACGGACGCTATAGATGGCTGGCTGGCCCGCCGCTTCAAGGCGGTTAGTTTGATGGGGGCGCGTATAGATTCCATCGCCGATGATCTGACCGTGTTGGTTGCCGTTTTAGGCATAGCGCTATTTCATATCGATTTTTTACGCGCCGAATGGCAGCTGGTGGCCGCTTTGATTTTATTTTATATGGCACAAAATAGCATCGCCCTTATTCGCTTCGGCAAATTAACCAGTTTTCATACCTATATGGCCAAGATAGCCGCTGTTCTTCAAGGCATGTTCCTGGTCCTGTTTTACTTTCTGGACGAACCGCTGACTTACCTTTTTTATATTACCTCAATTTTTACGCTGCTTGATTTGGCGGAAGAGATTGTGCTGGTACTGATCCTCCCAAAATGGCAGGCGGATGTTAAAGGGCTATACTGGGTTCTCCGTCAAAATTGACTTACTCATTTTCCAGGGATATTTTTACGCTCGCGATATTCATCTTTTGTAATTTCGCCCGCGGCAAAACGCTTTTTCAAAATGTCCAGCGGGGAGTCTCTTCTTTTGCGTTGCCCCGGAATATCGTAAGGTGTGGCAAATATCCAGATCAGTAAACAAACCCAAAGAAACCACCATACCAGGTGCATTCCCCAATAGTACTAGTTTGTAAAAAAGTCTCTCATGGTTTAAGCATTAAAAATTTTATTTATAATCCGGCGGAAAGATGATAACCGGTAACTGTTGTTGTGCAATGACGGCCTTAGATTCGCTGTGGCCGAACAGCCGTGCCACTAAAGAATGATGCTGGTGGCTCAATGCCAAAAGGTCTACCTTTTCGTCCGCGCAGTAATGCTGCAACGCGGGTTGAACCGCTTCCCTGAACACTTGTTTGCAAGTGAGCCCGCGGTGTAAAAGGAATTTGCGAAAGGCCATTTCAGCGCCTATCGCCGTGGCTGCTTCGCCGGGCCGCAATATGTGAACAATTTGCAGTTCAAAATCAAGGTCTTTGCCTAAATCCAACAGAAAATCTACGGCAGGCAAGTCAGACATTTCAAAGTTGGTAGCAAATACCACCTTTTTCGGAATACCCAGCTGTGCTGCAGATGGTATTATGCAAACGGGCTTGCGGGATTTGCGGATCACCGCGGCCGTATCGCTCCCTGTAAGTAAATGATCGATCGTCCCGCCGGTTCTACCACCCATGATCACCATGCTCATCTCGTTTCCAGCGGTAAGTTCCCGAACATTCTCAGCCAGGCCGCCGTCGCCGGTTTTACACTCTATATGGGTTTTGCAACCGGCAATTGTGGCACATAACTCATTTAGCCGGTTGGCTCCTTTTTGTAAGTTTTCCATGCTGTCTGCATAATACATATCCGGGGTAACCAACGGCCCTTCGATATTACTGAGGGCCATTGGCACATACGAAAACGTGTGATACAAAACAAGATCGGCCGACATTTTTGATGATAACCGCAGGGCGGCCGACTCGGCATGTGCTGCATTGGCCGAGAAATCGGTAAGTACTAATAGCTTTTTCATTTATTTTTCTTCATTAGTTCGTGCCATAATTTCAGCGCCTCAGCCTGCAGTTTTCTAACTCCATCCAGCCGTCGGGCTTGTTCATCTTTTTCAGACAACGGGTGTTCCGTTTTTAACGGCTTTCCGTGGTTTCCGTTTGTTTTTGAGCCAGGTTTCATAATCAAAGTTAGCCCGTCCTTCCTTCCCGGCAAATGATCGACCCCACTGGCCGGGCTGATGTAAATCACCCGTACGGATGACGGGCATCCTCCCCCGGGGCAATACCAAAAATTACTTTTGTCTAAATTCTTTATCATTAATCATTTTATATCATGAAAAATCAAAGCGTAACAAAAATTGAAGAAAGGATTCCTGTTGTGTTTGAGGACCTGTTCAGGCCCTGGAGCGATTTATTTGACGGTAGTTTTTTTAAACGTGCCACCAATGTTCCGGCCGTGAATATTATTGAGAACAAAGATCACTACCAGCTGGCGCTATCCGCCCCGGGGTTAAAGAAAGACGATTTTAAGGTTGACCTGGATGATGATGTGTTGACCATTAGCAGTGAAAAGGAAGATAGCAAAGAAGAGAAGGACGGGAAATACACCCGCCAGGAATATAACTATTCGTCGTTCAGCCGGAGCTTTACACTTCCGGAAGGAGCCGACAAGGAAAAGCTTAGCGCTAAGTACGAAGACGGCGTGTTAAAGATAAATATCCCCCGCAACGGGAAAGTTAAAAGTCCTTCGGCGAAGAAGATCGCTGTAAATTAAGCATTTTCAATTCGGCTTATGCCCCGCCCCAGGTGGCGGGGCCCATTTGCTGTTGTTGATTCCGCGCGGCGCATAGTCATGGAACGGTTAACGGCGCGGTGCTAAGGTTAATATTATACAGGTTTAACCAACCTGCTCACAATAATAGAAAGCTTTCGTGTTAAGGCGAAAGCTTTCTTTAAAAATGCTTTATCATGAAAAAGCTATTGCTCGCATTTGACGCGGAAAAACCCGATCTGCAAAGTCTGGAATTCGGGATTTATCTGGCCCAGCTAACAGGCTCGGCATTAACCGGAGTGTTTTTAGAAGACCTGCCCGTTGCGCCGCCTGCAGCCAAATTTGCTTATGGCAGCGTGTATGCAGAAAGCATACGCACGGAAACCCCGCCCGAACTGACTTATAAAGAAAGGATTGCTGAAGAAAATATCCGGAAATTTAAGGCTACCTGCGAAGCGCAAGGCATTAGTTACCTGGTGCATCGCGATCAGGATGTTCCGTTGGACGAACTGGTAGCCGAAAGCCGCTATGCCGACGTGATCATCTCCGGCCCGGCACTGTTTGCCGCCTCACCCGTAGAAACTCCCGCCGAGATGGTTAAATCGTTGCTGAACAAGGCCGAGAGCCCCGTTATCATTTCGCCTCATCGCACCTACGCCATTGATAAGGTACTGTTTGCCTTTGATGGCAGTTCTTCCGCGCTGTTTGCCATCAAGCAGTTTACCTACCTGTTCCCCGAGCTGAGCGGGACCGACATTAACGTATTGCAGGCCGATGAAGGAGCGATATTTAATGAGGAAGAAAAAGAAAAGGTTTATGAATACCTTAAAGTGCATTACAGCCGTATAGATTTTACAGATCTGCGTGGAAAGCCGCAGGATGAGCTATTCGATTACTGTTTGCGGGAACTCAACGCCATTCTTGTGATGGGCGCTTATGGTCGCAGCTGGTTGTCAAACCTGTTTAAGGCCAGCGCTGCCGACCTTGTGCTTAAGCTTAATAATTTACCGGTTTTCATCACACACCGGTAATCATAATCAATAAACAGTCATGAAAAATTTCAAATCCGTTATCGTTTTGCTGGCGGCCACTTTCATAGTGGCATGCTCCGGCTATCAATATTATGCTATCCAAAGCAGTAAAGCAAGCTTCAATAAATACCGCACGTTTGCCTGGCTGCCTGTGCCGGATACTCCCGGGCATGTCAGCGACCTTGTAGATGAAAAGATCAAAGAAGCGGTTACCGCGGGCCTTGAAAAACGCGGGCTCGCGCTTCAAAGCGCACGCCCCGACTTACTGGTGCGTTATTCGGTGCAGGTAAAAGACCGTACCCGGATATACAATTATCCTACTTATGTCTACGGGCCGGGTATTTCCTACCGGGGTGTGACACGTGACAGGAACGGCCGCTATTTTTATTACAATTTTAATAGGCCTTTCCCGGTTTTCGTCGCAAATGATATTGTAGAAATGCCTTATAGCGAAGGGACACTTATTATCGACCTCATCGAACGCCGTAACCACCAGGTTATTTGGCGCGGTTACGGTTCGGGCGACGTTGATGACCGCCAACGAGCTATCCAGGATATCCCTGAAGGGGTAGAGGGCATTTTAAATAAAATGCCGATTGCCCCGGTACATAAATGATCATCATTACCAAATTTTTATCTGCCTGGCTGGTTGTGATGCATTCGAGATTGATGGGTATGGGCTGAAATTTGCCCATCTGTGCTTTACTGCCGCTTGGTTAAACGCCGAAGCGTGCACCAAAGGTAGGTAACGCCTTTGGTGCACGGGTTTTGTTCGCCGGTGTCCTGATTAAATTCCAGACTACTCCAGATCATTCCGTTACAGGGCGTCACTTGCCGTCATTTTGTGGAATGGGTTTCAGCATTTGCCCCGATGTATATGTTGCGAAAAAATAAATGAATTATGAAAACGGCGAAAAATATTAAATATCCGCAGCGAAAGCCACGCGGGTGGACCTTTACGCAATGGGTATTGGCGGTATTGATCGCCTTTTTGGCATTAACCATTATTGGCCTGGTAGCCTTCTTGTTTTTTCCGGATATTGCTATTTAACGTTAAAAAATACCAGTAAATAAAACTTATAATAAACGGCAACGTAAAAAGTTTTACTACTAATTGGAATATTTTTTAACTTTATAATCGCGTATCTACCCGCGCTTAATACCTCGTGTTATGAACGAGTCAAACACCTTATCGCTTGAAAATGAAGCCGGTTTTAAGGCTTTGTTTCAATACGCTACCGTTGGCATCCTGGTGGTTAGCAGTGGAGGGAGGATAGAACTATCTAACCCGGCCGTAGAAAAGCTGTTTGGCTACGAAAAGACGGAATTAACCGGGCAGCTGATCGAGTTATTAGTGCCGGAAGGCTTTCGTCACAGCCACGTTCATCACCGCGAGGGTTATTTCAAAAAACCCAAAGCCAGGCCAATGGGTTATGGCCTCAATTTATTTGCCCGTAAAAAGGACGGCACCCAATTTCCGGTAGAGATCAGCCTCGGTCATTATCAGTTGGATAATGAATCGCTTGCCGTTGCATTTGTAACCGACATTACCGAACGCCAGCGGTTTAATGATGAGTTAGAGGCCAAGGTAAAAGAACGTACGCTTGAGCTGACGCAGTCGCTTGAACGCGAAAAAGAGCTGAACGATATGAAATCGCGGTTCGTTGCCATGGCTTCTCACGAATTCCGGACCCCCTTAAGCGCTATTCTCTCCAGCCGTACACTGGCTGAATCCTACACCAAAGCTGAACAGGAAGATAAAAGGAAGCGCCACATTAGCCGCATCCGCGCCTCTGTTAAGAACCTCACTGTCATCCTTGACGAATTTCTTTCCCTGGATAAAGTGGAACAGGGCAAAGTTGAAATTGAACGCGAAACCTTTGACCTTTATGATTTTGCAGAAGACCTGGTAGAGGAAGTGAACGGGATGCTCAAAAACGGCCAGCATATCCGGTTTTCTTATAACGGGGTCCGCAATATCACACAGGATAAAAAGATACTTCGTAATATAATGCTCAACCTGCTTTCTAACGCGGTGAAGTATTCCGGCGAACAGCAAACAGTTTACCTGGATATTGATGCCGACAACGACCAAAAAAAAGTAGTGATCAGGGTAAGGGACGAGGGTATTGGCATTCCGCAGGAGGATCAAAAAAATCTGTTTAATAAATTTTACAGGGCTAAAAATGCCACTAACATACAGGGTACCGGGCTTGGGTTAACTATCGTAAAACAATATGTAGAATTATTGAACGGCGATATTAGTTTTATTAGTGAACCTAACCAGGGAACAACTTTTACTATTGAATTTTCACTAAATCATCCCGGCCATGAAAACGATCTTATTAATAGAGGACAATAACGATATACGCGAGAATACTTGCGAACTGCTGGAACTGGAAGGTTATAAAGTTATTTTGGCCTTAAACGGAAAAACAGGCTTAATACTGGCGACTGAACATTCACCGGACCTGATCCTTTGTGACATTATGATGCCGGAAGCCAATGGTTATGAGGTCCTTAGTGGGTTACAAGCCAACGAGGCTACCCGTGCTATCCCATTTATATTTTTAACCGCCAGTGCCGAAAAAAAGGAGGTTGCGGCAGGCCTTGAAATGGGGGCCAGTGGTTATATCCGCAAGCCCTTTGAACCTGAAGAGTTATTTGAAACCATCGTGCGATTGTTAAAGGCTTAAGCCAATCGGCAATAAACGTTCTCAAAATATCAAGCGAGTTATCTGACGATCACGCCCGAGGGATCGGTGTATTAACTGCTTTACCATCCAGGTTTAATATTCACAATTCGCAGGCTGCGGCCAAATGCTAAAAAAAGCGCTTCTGGCTTGCCAAAAAGGTTACCTGCGCGTTGGCCCTCTCAAACTTTTAGCTAACGGTAACTATTACCACCCGGTAATAGAAATAATGGCCCCCAGGGCTGTTAACATGTGTGGAATATCTGCCCGGAAGGTGTTGCACGTCATTTTTCACCATTACGATTTGTTCTATTATTGAGATTAATTATGAACAGGATGAAACCCCCTAAAGGCAAAACCGACCAAAGTTTTTTTACCGGGGAACAAACGACTCCCGGTAGGGGGCTATCGTCCAAGGCCCTAACAGGGTTTCGGATATTCTTTTATCTCGGTTGTGTCACTTCTATTGTATTGGTTGTAATAGTGGGTATGACATCTTACCGGGCCTTGAACCGGCAGCAAACGCTGGAAAAATGGGTAGAGCACACTTATAAAGTACTGCGAAAAACAGACTCGATAGCCATTTGTTTCAGTAAAACACTATTGCTGGACAGTTATATGCAGCAGCCCCATCCCTATCAAAAAGGGTTTGTTAGCCGTTCTGAATACCAGAGTTTAACCCGGCAGGTGAATGGCTTAATTGCACTTGTTAAAGATAGCCAACTGCGTTCAACAGAAATATGGCTGTTACGGCGGCAAATTGATACCCTGTTTCAGATATCGAACGAGGGAGACACCAAACGTGTTCATGGATATATCAGGGATATTAATGAAACGCTCCGGCGGATAAAGCAGTTGGAAGAATCGCTTTTACTAAACCGTGAGAACGCTTACACCCGGTCAGGTAAACAAACGCAGGTAATTATAGTAGTGGGCTCCTTACTTATTTTGCTGATCGTATCCTGCCTCATATATGTGATCTTAACCGAATTGAAAAGCCGGATGCGCGCTTACCAGGAGGAACATGAACTGAACCAGTTAAAAAGCAGTTTTATTACCCTTGCTTCGCACGAGTTCCGCACCCCGCTTAGTTCTGTTTTGCTATCCGCCACGCTTATAGAGCGTTATCTGGAACGGAACGAAAGTGTGCCTGCACTTAAACACGCGGAAAAGATCAGGCAGGTAGTGCATAACCTAGAGAGCATCCTGGAAGACTTTTTATCGTTAGACCAGTTGGAGGAAGGTTTGATAAAGGCGGAGTTTACTTCATTTGACCTTGTGCAACTTTGCAGGGATGCGATGTTAAATTTAAGGTTGACGGCTAAACCCGGGCAGCAGTTGGTTTATGATTCACCAACCGAACCGCAGATGGTAAACTTAGACAGTGACCTTATCGAAAAGTCGTTAAGCAGATTAATATCCAATGCAATTAAATACGCCGGAGACAACGCGCATATCTGGCTAACGACGGAGGTAACCGCCAACGGCGTGATCATAAGCGTTAAGGACAACGGCCTGGGTATAGCTGAAGAGGACCAAAAGAAGTTGTCTACTTTATTTTATCGGGTTGACAGCACCGGTAATATTGCGGGAACAGGGCTGGGCTTGAATATTGTAAAGCGCTACGTGCAACTTATGGGCGGAACACTTGGGTTCTCCAGCATCCCGAACGAGCAGACCTGCTTTACCATGACCTTTCCTAACAAGTAGTAAGGCTTTTTCTGAGCAATGGCAAGATGCCGTGTCCTGAGTCGTCAAAGCAAATTTCATCTGTAACGGTCATTTTTAAGTGGCCACTATCTTCACAGCTTGTTCACTCATCATGCGGCCAATATCAATGCAGATGACGAGTAGTTCTTTCCCGGTTGATAGTCGTCATTTTTTTGACGGCAGGTACTTTCTAATTTGTCGCCAATATGAAAGGGATCATTATTTACGCAGGGAAATATGGCGCTACCTGTCAATAAGCGCAATGGTTAGCCGATACGCTGAAGTTCCCCATGCTGCCGGCAGAAAAAGCCACAGCAGCCAGTCTTCAGGGATATGACAGCGTTATCCTGGGCAGTTCGGTATACGTTGGCAAGCTGGTCATTCGGCGCTGGCTTCGGCAAAACGAATCAGCGCTTGCCGGTAAGCAGCTGTTGCTGTTCATCGTATGTGGTTCTTCAGGCGCCAACAACAAGGAACAGGACAAACTCCTGGATAATAATCTTTCGGCCGCAATAAGGCATCGGGCTAAAATATTTTTCATGCCCGGGAGGTGTGTCATCAGCAATCTAAGTCTTAAAGACCGTTTGTTGTTGCGTTTAGGGTCTATGCTGGTAAAAGACGCAGCGCAGAAAGCCGGTATGCGCAATGGTTTTGACCTGATGAACCGCAAGGCCCTCGACGGGCTGATCGAGGAATTTGGCTGGCATTCTGCACTTATTTAGTTGGGTGTTTATTTCTCGCATTGCTTTCTTCCCCGGGACAAGTGAGCGACCGGCAAAATCCGTTTGCTTTCAAAGATTTATCCTTGCTTAGCCTCACACATAACGGCCGTCAGCCAATTTGATGATGTTCATCATTCAGGCCCCGCATTTAAATGCTCAATTTTGAATTATGCACCGTGCAAAAAAGCGCGGACTTAAAGAACAAGATGGCGGCGAATAATTATGGTATACAAGGCTTAAATAACCTTGGCGTAGAAAAGTCAAGGGCCGCTTACGGAGCAAACCGGCTTTCGTTTAAAAAAGCAAACAAGTTTATCAACGCGCTTACCGGGATCGCCAAAGAACCGATGGTGGTTTTACTGCTTGTTACCTCGGGTGTCTACTTTATAAGTGGTAAAACAGGTGATGGCATTTTTCTGGCGTCGGCGATCATACTTGTGGCCGGCATCTCTTTATATCAGGACTCGAGGAGCCGTAACGCGCTTGAAAAATTAAAGGACTTTTCGCAACCCCGGTGCAAGGTTATCCGCAACGGTATCGTAAAAGCGATAAAAAGTGAGGAACTGGTGGTTGGCGACAGCCTTATGGTGGAAGAAGGTACCATGATCATGGCGGATGGTGTTATTGTGCACGCTAATGATTTCTCGGTTAACGAGAGTGTGCTCACGGGCGAGTCGCTGGCCGTCTATAAAGACAGTTTGGGCGCTAATCATTTTATTTTTCACGGTACAACGGTAGCCAGCGGCCTGGCCATTGCCACAGTAACGGCCGTAGGCAACCAAACGCGTTTGGGTAAGATAGGCAAAAGCATGGAAGCCATTGCCGACGAAAAGACGCCACTGGAAATACAGATCAGCAATTTCGTTAAAAAAATGGTGGTCGCCGGGCTCATTGTGTTTGCAGGGGTATGGGCCATCAATTACTACCATTCGCCCAAGCTGCTGGATAGCCTGATAAAAGCGCTAACACTGGCCATGAGCATTTTACCCGAAGAGATACCGGTAGCCTTTACCACCTTTATGGCGCTGGGCGCCTGGCGGATGATGAAAATGGGCATCGTGGTGAAACAAATGAAAACGGTAGAAACGCTTGGCAGCGCATCTGTGATTTGCATTGACAAAACCGGAACAATTACAGAAAACAAAATGAGCCTGGCCAAGGTGTTTTCGTTGAAAACCGGTCAGATCCAGGATGTGACCGATAAGATTGCCGGCGGCCCCAACCAGGAGCTGGTAAGATTAGCCATGTGGGCCAGTGAGCCGATACCTTTCGATCCGATGGAGACCGCGCTGCATGAAACTTACGCCAGTTTTCATCAAGGGGACGAACGCCCCGACTACAGGATGATCCATGAATATCCGCTGAGCGGCCAGCCGCCGATGATGACGCATATATTCGAGAATCGCAGCGGGGCCAGGATCATCGCGGCAAAAGGTGCTCCGGAGGCATTTATGAAGATATGTAAGCTTACAGAACACCAAATAACCCAAATGATGGCTGCCATAAACGCCCTGACTGCCGAAGGTTACAGGGTGTTGGCCGTTGCAGAAGCCAAGCTAATCGATGATAATTTTCCCGCCACTCAGCAGGAATTTCATTTTGAGCTGAAAGGCCTCGTAGCTTTTTATGACCCGCCAAAAAAGAACATCAAAGCGGTGCTGGAGAGCTTTTACCAGGCCGGGATTAAAGTAAAGATCATTACAGGTGATAACGCGGCAACAACCGCGGCAATAGCCCGGCAAATAAACTTTAGGGGTGCAAGCCGATCCATTAGTGGCGACGCGCTGATGCAATTATCTGATCATGACTTGCAAAAGAAGGTGGAAGACGTGAATATTTTCACCCGCATGTTTCCTGACGCCAAGTTAAAGATCATTAATGCTTTGAAAGCACAAAACGAGATAGTGGCCATGACGGGCGACGGGGTGAACGACGGCCCTGCGTTAAAGGCCGCGCACATTGGCATTGCTATGGGTAAAAAGGGTACCGAGATAGCCAGGGAAGCCGCATCGCTTATCTTACTGGAGGACGACCTTTCAAAGATGGTAGCTGCTGTTGCCATGGGCCGGCGTATTTATGCCAACCTTAAAAAAGCGATACAATATATTATTTCTATCCACATCCCTATCATATTAACCGTGTTTATTCCGCTGGCTTTAGGCTGGGTTTATCCTAATATTTTTTCGCCGGTACATATCATTTTCCTGGAACTGATCATGGGGCCAACCTGCTCTATCATATACGAGAACGAACCCATGGAAAAAAACACGATGCTTCAAAAGCCGCGCCCTTTCAGTACAACTTTTTTTAACTGGCAGGAATTACTCGTCAGTATATTGCAAGGGCTGTTAATAACTGCCGCAACGTTGTTTACTTACCGGTATGCGGTAGCTAATGGCGCCAGCGAACCGGTTACCCGTACAATAGTATTTACCTGTTTGATAAGCGCGAACATTTGGCTTACGCTGGTTAACCGGTCATTTTACTATTCGCTGTTCACTACCATCGGGTATAAGAACAACCTGGTGTTATTGGTTATCGGGATAACCGTTCTCATATCATGTGCGCTGATCTATATTGAACCGTTGGCCTTGTTTTTTAATTTGGCGCCCCTCCATGCTCCGCAGCTCATCGCCGCGCTTACTATCGGCTTATTTTCCGTCATCTGGTTCGAGCTGTTCAAATGGCGAAAACGAAACAGGCAGGAAGGCCTTTAACGAAGCCGTGAGCCTGTAAGGTCAATTTCAGAAACATCAATCGTCAACCTTTTGAGCAACATCAACCCGGCTCGTGATGTGCATCACGTTAAGTAAGGGCAGCTCAACGCAATTTTATATAAGAATAAATTAATACATCATACCGTGAAAGAGAAAGTTAAAAAGATGGGGAATCAGGGGGGAGCCATTTATGGCATGGCGTTACCAGGCGCGTTAGTTTATTTCATACAGCATGCCACTACATTCTGGGGTGGTATGCTTGGCATCTTAAAGGCGGTTTTCTGGCCCGCCATGATACTTTACAAAGTACTTGAACTTTTAAAGTTGTAAGTTTTGACTACCACATTAGAAAAATCTGCACATGAACAGGCATTTCCTTATTGCAGGAAATGCGGGCGGCCCTGCGATGCGCGGATACCCCGTGGTGCATTTGTCAGGATATTCCTGAGCTGGCTGCCGCTTAAGCGATATATTTGCTTTCGCTGTAACCGCACATTTTACAAACTGGATAATTAATTCAAAATAAGATAAGCAGTTATTATTTGCAGCCAGATCCGAACAGAGGGGCCGGACTTTTGTTATACGGTAATGATACCACAAAACGAACCGGGCACAATGCGCGACGGGGCGCAGCTAAGCCCCTGGCAATTAGTAACCGGCGGGGCCATCCAAGAAGGCTTTTCGCCGGATAAAATTTACGACGCACTGGTTATAGGCGGCGGCATAACCGGGCTTACAGCCGCGCTGCTGCTGCAAAACGCGGGCAGGAAAGTTGTTATAGCCGAGGCCTATACAATTGGCTTTGGTACTACCGGAGGCACTACCGCCCACATCAATACCTTTGCAGATACCAGCTATAACGATGCAATAAGCAATTTTGGTAAAGAAGGGGCGCAGCTTTTTGCCGAGGCCATTAACGAGGGCTGCGGCCTTATCAGGGCCAATGTTAGCAACTACCGTATTGATTGCGATTATGAAACCAAAACAGGTTTTATTTATGCCGAGGACGAGAAACAAGCCAGCCAGCTTAATGAACTGTTTGAAAGTACCAAACGTGTTGGCGTGCCGGTAAACTATACCGAACAGGTACCGACCCCGCTGGCCTTTAAGGCGGCCCTGCAGTTGAACGGGCAAGCACAGTTTCATCCATTAAAATACCTTCAGGCCTTATCAAAAGCATTTGTAGAAGCAGGCGGCGTGATACTTGAAAATACAAAAATTGACACCTTAGAAGCCGGCGACGACATTCATTACGGTTTGTCGGGCGCATTAAAAATAAAAGCAAGGAATGTGGTTTATGCTACACACATTCCGCCGGGCATCAATTCTTACAGCCTTCGCTGCGCGCCGTACCGCAGTTACGCTATTGCTGTTCAACTTACCAACGAAGTATATCCCGACGCCCTTATCTACGATATGCAGGAGCCATATCACTATTTTCGCACCCATGTAATTAAAGGGCAAAAACTGCTGATAGCAGGAGGTAACGATCATAAAACCGGGCACGATGAACCTGAAAAAGCCCTTGCAGACCTGGAAAAATATTTTAGGGACAATTACCCGGTGGCCGAAGTTAAGTACCGGTGGTCCAGCCAGTATTATGTGCCGGCAGATGGTTTCCCTTACATAGGGCAGATGCCCGAGGCGGCAAAAGGCGTTTATTGTGCTACCGGCTATAACGGCAACGGAATGATGCTTGGCAGCATAGCGGGGAAGATACTGGCTGATCTGATACAGGGGAAGGATAACAGGTACCAGGAGATATTTAGTCCGTCGAGACTTAAACCGATTGCCGGTTTTACTGAATTTGTTAAAGAAAATGCTGATGTGGCCTACCATTTTGTAGCCGATAGATTTGGTTTGCAGGAAACGGAATCGTTTAAAGAATTACAGCCGGGAACAGGACAGGTAGTAGAAATTGACGGAAAAAAAGTAGCTGCCTACCGTGACGAAAAGGGGCAGGTGTTTGCGCTTAGCCCGGTTTGTACCCATGCAGGCTGCATTGTTAACTGGAACGGCGAAGAAAAAAGCTGGGACTGTCCCTGCCATGGTGCAAGGTATGATATTAACGGACAGGTATTAACAGGGCCGGCTACAAAGCCCCTCGCTGCGGTCCATCCGTAGGCAAAGCAATAACAGCAAAAAAGGCATCTTTAGGTTAGCTAAAGATGCCTTGAAATCATCAATTGAGCGTGATGATATGCCGCGCTTAGTCGTCGTCCTCGTCGTCTTTGTCGGCGGCTTTTTTGCCTGCCATAGCTAACAGGGGCTTACCGATAACTTTGTAGTCGCCTACTCCATTTAGTATTGATGCCATCTGTGGCTTATCCTGCATGGTTTTTACGGCTTCGGCCAACTCCTTGTCGTATTTAAAATTGGCCTCGTACCGGCCCCGTTCATACGCATACCGCGACGCGATCTCGTTTTCAAGCACCTGCTTTATTTCGTCCTTGTGCAGTTGCAGGTCATTTTGTTTACTGCTAGCCATTTTGGCTTTCAGCGCATCATATTCGGCTTGTATCTGGCTAAATTGTTTCTCTTTAGTGGCCTCGGTTTTAAGGCTGTTCAGCATTTTTTCAGATATGGTGCTGTAAGTATAGTTTTTACCATCAAGGTATTTGATAAAATCGGCGTAATCCTGGTCAGTAAGGGTTAGTGTTTTTGGATTTACAGGCGCCGGATGGGTATTACGATATTTGGTAGCGTAATCAAATATCAGCAATTTGCTAACCAGTGCCTGGGTAATATTGGCAAACCTGTCCTGTTTTATAAAAATATCAGGATAAATGCCGCTGCCATCATAAACCGAGCGGCCGTTTTTGGTTTTAAATTCGTGGATAGAAGAATCGGCAACCTTTATTACACTGCCATCATCCTTACGGTGGGTATAATCCAGTTCCTGCACGCAACGGCCTGATGGCACGTAGTATTTGGCTACCGTTACCTTTACCAGGCTATTGTAAGGCAGGTTAAAGGTTTGCTGCACCAGCCCTTTGCCATAACTGCGCTGACCAATGATTATGGCCCTGTCAAGGTCCTGCAAAGCGCCGGCAACTATTTCTGACGCTGATGCCGAACGGCCGTTTACCAAAACCACCAGCGGCAGGTTGGGTTCAAGCGGGGTAGCTACCGTACTGTATGTAAAGTTCTTTTCCTTTATTTTGCCTTTTTGAGATACCACTTGCACATCCTTTTGTACAAACAGGTTTACAATCTTTACAGCCTCCTGCAAAATACCCCCACCGTTTGATCTCAGATCGAGAATAATGCCGCTTGGGTTGTTCTTTTTAATGGAAATAAGCGCGCTGGTTACTTCATCGGCCGAGTTTTCAAGAAACTTATTCAGCTTTATGTAACCCATGTTGCCTGCTACCATGCCCGAGTACACAACATTGGGTTGTTTTATCTCGTCGCGGGTAAGGCTTTTGGCTACTGGCGCTTCGCCTTCGCGTTTCATCAAAAGTTTAATAACGGCCCCTTTAGACCCTTTAAGCAACTGGCTTACCTGGTCGTTGGTTTTACCTTCAAGGTCAATGTCATTTATTTTAAGCATCTGGTCGCCCTGGCGTATATCTGCTTTTTGCGCAGGGAAGCCTTCAAATACATCAGATACATAAACCTTCTTATCGCGCAGGAAAATGCTGGCGCCTATGCCACCATATTGGGTGCTTACATAATGCAGTTTATACTCTTCAATTTCCGATTCGGGGACAAACTCGGTGTAGGGGTCCAGACCTTGCAGCATGGCATCAACGCCGGTTTTAATTAGTTTGGCAGAGTTTATATCGTCAACATAATTAATGTTCACTTCTTTATATACCGATGCAAAAACATCCAGGTTTTTTGAGATCTGGAAAAGATCGTCGTTAAAACTCCAGATACTTATAACCAAAGCAAGCCCGCCCACGTACATAGCTTTTTTTTTGTACTTGCTTATCATGCGTTTATTCATCCCCCTTAACCTATTGAAATATAAATATATAAAAGCCACTTAGCTTTTAATAATAAACTGATTTTAAAGGCGGTTATTATCAATGTTCACCAAAGCCTTTGTAAGCGTGAACACCACGTACCGCCTGTCGCGGTTAATTAGTTGCATTAAGCGGGTTATCAGGCTTTCTTCCTGGCCTTCGGTGTACTGTAACTGCTCATCGGTAAGGTGGTTATATTTGCGCTGCACCTTTATTTTTACACGTTCCCAATCTTTATTACTGATAGTTATCTCTGCCATAAAAAAATATTTAAGCAAAAATATAAAAAATACGCTGCTACCTGCGTTTAATATGGCGCGAAGTGTTAAAGTTTAAACAACTTAGCGCATCTAACGTTTTAATTATCAAACTTTAAATTAATACCCATGAAAAAATGTTTGTTAAGCGTAGCTATACTATGTGTAGCGGCAATAAGCGCTAAGGCGCAATTTTCTTTAGGTGCCAAAGCAGGCATCAATTTCTCTAAAATCAGTACCGATAACGTAAAGGAATCTACCGTGGCAGGTTACCAGGCCGGTTTATTTGCGCGTTTTGGCAGCAGCCTGTATCTGCAGCCCGAGCTTTACTTAGGCAGCAGCGGCGGTAAGTTCGATTTTAACAGCAATGGCAGTACTGTAACTTCTGATGGCAAAGTAACTTTCACCAGCTTAAATGTGCCGCTGTTAATTGGCAAAGGCTTTGGTGGCGATAATCTTAACGTGAGGATAATGGCCGGGCCAATATTCACTTACATATTGGATAAGAACCAAAATTTTAGCGATAATGTAAGCGGAGCCTACAACGATTTTGGCGACTACAAAAAAAGCACCCTGGGCTACCAGGTAGGTGGCGGTATTGATATTGGCCACATAACCGCCGACCTGCGTTACGAAGGCGGCCTCACCAAAATAAACGAAAACTACGGCCAGCGCCAAAACTTATGGGCGTTAAGCGTAGGGTTTAAATTCTTTTAAGCGATATAATAATTCAAAAACAATGCGAAGATCCCGGTGAACAGCCGGGATTTTTTTGTCTGTCAAATATTAAACACCAAATGATATGGAATAGAAAATATCAGATCCGAATCCTACATTCAAGATTCATTTTTTCGATATTACTTTGTTAATTGATTTAGGTAACCCTTTTACATAAGTAAAGCCCCTGATGGGCAGGGGCCTTTACTAACCAATTATAAACCTAAATTATGAGAAGAGGCTGTAGGAGAAGGGGTCGAACCTTCAAAGAGTGGTTATTCTTATTGCTAAGAGTTTCCCATGATCTCCGCCACCGCGACAAGGAGGTGTGTCTGCCAAAAATTTCACCATCCTACAGGATATAAGCCTTAAGTTTAAAGTCGAAAGTTCAAAGTCTTTAAACTTTTCACCTTTAACTCTCTACTTTAAGAACTTGCTGTTGGGGAAGGGTTCGAACCTTCACAGAGTGGTTAGCCCGCTTCGGGTTTCCCATATTCTCCGCCACCGGGACAAGGAGGTGTGTCTGCCAAAAATTTCACCACCCAACAAGTTTGTTTTTTTAAAGAACGATAGCGCAATTGTCATTCGCTTTATACAAATCTAAAGGAGTTGGCACTTTCTTGCAAATATTTCAACAAAATATTTTTATTTTTACTTTTATTATAATTATACTTGTATTTGAATATAGATATTTAAAATTATGCCTCACAGGAAACCTCAAAATTTAGAAATTGATAATCTGGATATACAGATATTATCGATATTGATGAAAAATGCGACCACTCCATACACCGAAATCGCAAAGGAATTGATAGTTTCTGGCGGGACCATACACGTGCGGATGAAAAAATTGGAGGAGATGGGTGTAATAAAGGGTGCCAGCCTTGAAGTAAACCCACAAAAGCTTGGTTATGATGTAACCGCTTTCCTGGGGATATTCCTTGAAAAAGGTTCGCAGTATAACGAAGCTGTGAAGCAATTAAAAATGGTGCCCGAAATTGTAGAGCTGCATTATACTACCGGCAGCTGGAGCATTTTCGCAAAAATTGTTTGCCATGATACCAACCACCTGCGCGAGGTTTTGAACGAAAATATCCAAAGTGTAAAAGGCATACAACGTACCGAGACATTTATATCATTAGAGGAAAGCATAAAAAGACAAATAACGCTCGATTAAGCGTTAACGGTTGCAGCTTATAAAACGCGGCATTTTTAGAAGTGCCTCGTTTTTATTTTTTATGAGGCAAAACGGCTTTTAAAACTTTAAAAGGGCATCCATGGTTTCCTCTAACCTTGCCTTTGCCAGGAATTGGTCTTCAAGGGCTTTGTTCATAGGTATAGCCGTATCAAGGCTGGCACAACGCATTACAGGCGCATCCAGGTATTTAAAGCAATGCTCGCCTATGTAGGCGGCTATTTCACCACCGAAGCCGCTGGTGAGCGTATCTTCGTGCAGTATAAGTACTTTCGAGGTTTTTTTTACGGTTTGTACAACTGCATCCTTATCCCAGGGTTGCAGGCTGCGCAGGTCAAGTATCTCAATTGACTGATCAGGGTGGTTATCGGCATAGGCTATGGCCCAGTGTACGCCAAGCCCAAAGGTAATAATGCTGGCCTTAGTGCCCTCGCGCACCACCCGGGCCTTACCTATCTCCACATAGTAATCGTCATCAGGCACGTTGCCGCTCATGCTGCGGTACAGGTTTTTATGTTCGAAGTATATTACCGGGTTAGGGTCGTCCACGGCCGACATGAGCAGCCCCTTGGCATCATCCGGAAAGGCAGGGTAAACTACCTTTAACCCCGGCGTTTTTGTAAACCAGGCCTCGTTAGTTTGCGAATGGAATGGCCCTGCGCCGCTGCCTGCGCCTGCGGGCATGCGTATAACCACATCAACCGTTTGGCCCCAACGGTAATAAGTTTTAGCCAGGTTGTTCACTATCTGGTTAAAGCCGCAGGTAACAAAATCGGCAAACTGCATTTCAACAATGGCCTTATAATCATTTATGGCCAGGCCCATAGCCGCCCCCACCACGCCCGATTCGCAAATGGGGGTGTTTCGCACCCTGTCTTTGCCAAATTCGTCAACAAAGCCCTGGGTTATTTTAAAGGCGCCGCCATATTCGGCAATATCCTGCCCCATAATAACCAGGTTGTTATGCATGCGCATGCTTTGCCTTAAACCGTCGCTTATGGCATCAATATAGCGCTTGTTGGTGCTTGCCTCTGAGGGGATATGCCGCGGCACGTTATATAAGCGGTACATATTCTGCACCTCGGTTTGTAAATGCGGGATAATATCCGGCTCGCTGAAAACTTTTTCCACCTCGGCATCAATAAGGGTGGTAAATTCGTTTCTCAGATAGGGCACCCATTCCTGCCGCAGTACCCCTTCATCAAGTAAAAACTTTTCAAAGCAATCCAGCGGGTCCTTTTGCTTCCACTCGTCAAATAAATGCTGCGGAACATATTTAGTGCCCGAGGCTTCCTCGTGTCCCCGCATCCTGAAGGTCATGCATTCTATCAGCACCGGGCGTGGGTTTTCACGTAACTCGTTAGCCAGCTCGTTTATGGTATGATAAACCTCCAGTACGTTGTTTCCATCAATGCGGCGGCCTTCCATGCCATAGCCAACAGCCTTATCAACTATTGACGTGCACCGGTATTGCTCATTAACCGGAGTCGATAACCCGTAGCCATTGTTTTCAACCAGGAATATAACGGGCAGGTCCCAAACGGCGGCAATATTAAGCGCTTCATGAAAGTCGCCTTCGCTTGTAGCGCCTTCGCCGGTATAAACCAGCGTAACTTTTTTATTGTTCTTTAATTTATCGGCAAGTGCTATGCCATCGGCCAGGGCCAGCTGCGGGCCAAGGTGCGATATCATGCCGATGATCTTATATTCCTGCGTGCCGAAGTGGAATGATCGGTCGCGGCCTTTGGTAAAGCCCGATGCCTTGCCCTGCCATTGCGCCATTAAACGCGATATGGGGATATTGCGCGTAGTAAATACGCCCAGGTTACGGTGCATAGGCAATATATACTCATCGGCGTTAAGAGCTAAAGTGCTGCCAACAGCAATAGCTTCCTGCCCAATGCCCGAGAACCATTTGCCAATACGGCCCTGCCTGAGCAGAATTAACATCTTCTCTTCGACCAGGCGGGGCAATAACAGTTTCTTATAAAACGTTATCAAACCGTCGTTATCTATCTTTTTCCGGTCAAAAATCATCAGGTAAAGCTAAGAAGTTTTTAAAACTTTGTATGTTTGAACAATCCATCTTGTCGCTATGAAGCACTTTTACGTTAAATTACTTATAATGTTGTCGTTTTTTGGTTTGGTAGCTTTTATACCCGACCATTTTTTGATGCCCGAGAACTTTTACCTGCATAAGGGCGATAAATTCAACCTGCACCTGTTAACAGGCGAAAACCTGATTAAAGAGCGCGAGGTGCCTTACACTACCTCGCAAACCACCAAATTTATGATCTACGAAGGGTCGAAAAAAACCGATCTTTCCAAGATAACTAAAAATGACGCTTTGCCGCTTTTAAATTACAACCTGCAGGATGACGGCCTGGTAATGGTTGAAATGAACACCAACGAATTGAACGAGATACCACGCGAGGACTTTATACCGTACCTTACCGAGCAGGGCTACGACGAGATAGCCGATAAATTAAAAAACAGCAACGCGCTTAATTTTACCGAAAAATACAACCGCTATTTAAAAACCCTGATAACGGTTGACGAGCCCCGCGGCAACGCCTACGAAAAAGTTTTGGGCGATGATTTCGAGATCATCCTTAAGCATAACCCGTACAAACTTAATTATGGCGACGGGCTTACCGGGCAGGTGTTTTTTAAAGGCAAGCCATTTACCGGGCAGGTAATGCTGTATATTAAAACGGCATCGGGCAACGTTTACCCGCAAAAATTTACCAGCGATGCATCGGGAAAGGTGTATTTTAGCGTTACGCGCGAGGGGATATACCTGCTAAGGGCTACCCGGTTTGAGGCCTCAAAGGGTAAAGACGCCGATTACGAATCGTGGGTGGCCAGCTACACTTTCGCGTTCAGCAATCATAACGACGAGCCTAATACCTATAAGGAGTTTGGCTTTGGCGATAAGCATTAACGTTGTTGATGAAAACACTACAACGGCGCAGCTAAGGGTTAGCTATCCAAGAAACGGGAGCTTTTGCGGGTCGAACCAGGGTTTTAATTCATACCTGACTTGCAGCAGCCCCGTATTATAAGCTTTCTGATCTATAAGCGTCAGCGCCACTCTTTCTTTAATATCTTTAAACAACGGCTTCCCCGCGCCTAAGATGAGCGGGTGGATAGAGAGCATCAGTTCGGTAACCAAACGTTTCTTCATAAAAGCTGTTACCAGTTCAGCACCGCCAAATAACCAGATATCACCGCCATCGGCTTCCATAATTTCTGCAACGGCGCTTTCAAAATTTTCACTCGAAATAACCGTGATCTCCTCGTCCGGTTGGGGTATCAGCGTATCCGAAAACACATACATGTGCTTAACCGGGAACATACCGGTATCGCTTCGGATAAGCTCGAAGCTTTTACGGCCGATAAAGATAGTATCGGTGTTGGCATAAAACGCTTCCATGCCATAGTCCTGGTCGTCAAGGCACCAATCGTACTCGCCGTTAGGCCCTTCAATAAACCCATCAAGGCTTACTGCAACATTTAAAATTATTTTACGCATGTTTATCAGGCCTGGTTTCCTCTTTCCACATCTGGCTAAACGATTTTTGAGCAACCTCCGGCATTTCTTTATAGTGTCCCCACGATTTTTTGAAGAACAGCTTCATCATTCGATTTTTCATTTTACCACTAAAAAAATCGGTAAGGCTGCGTTTTAGCATCCCTTTCTTCCAGCCGGCCCAGCCCCACTTTTCAACAGTTGGCGCCAAGCCCTCATTAACCGCGTCGCGCCGGTTCAGCAACAGCATTTTGTGGATATCTATTTTTACCGGGCAAACCTCGGTGCACTTGCCGCAAAGGCTGGATGCGTAGCTAAGGTGCTTAAACTCTGCCATCCCACGCATGTGGGGCGCAATAACCGAGCCTATGGGTCCGCCGTAAGTAGTATCATAGGTATGGCCGCCAATATTCTGAAAAACCGGGCAAACGTTAAGGCACGACCCGCAGCGTATGCAATATAAACCCTGGCGCTGTTCTTTTTGTGCCAGCAGGTTGGTGCGCCCGTTATCAAGCAACACTACATACATTTCGTCGGGGCCGTCAGTTTCATGGGCCTGGCGGGGGCCGCTGAGTATGGTGTTGTAAACCGTTAAGTTTTGGCCGGTGCCGTGCGTGGCCAGCATAGGCCAAAAGGTGTCCAGATCGGCCATTGACGGTATCATTTTTTCGATACCCACTACAGCAATATGTATTTTAGGGAAACTGGTTGTTAAACGCGCGTTGCCTTCGTTCTCGGTAATGCAGATGCTGCCGGTATCGGCTATCAGAAAATTTGCGCCGCTGATGCCTGCATCTGCCTGCAGGTATTTTTCGCGCAGCAGCTCACGGGCTTTTTGCGTAAGCTGCTCGGCGGTACTATCCAGCGGGCTGCCAAATTTTTCGTTAAATAATTTGGCAATATCCTCAATAGATAAGTGCATGGCCGGGGTAACCATATGGTAGGGTTCCTGCCCAAGCAGCTGTACAATGTATTCGCCAAGGTCGCTTTCAAGCGATTCTATACCATGCTGCTCCAAAAATCCATTTAAATGGATCTCCTCGGTAGCCATTGACTTTGATTTGATAACGGTTTTAGCGCCTGCTTTTTGAAGGATGTTCAGGATCTCGCGGTTAGCTTCTTCGGCATCATTCGCCCAGATAACCTTGCCGCCACGTTTCTGGAAGTTTGATTCAAACTCGGGCAAAAACTTGTCAAGGTTTTCCATCACCTTCCACTTAATGGTATGCCCCTTTCTTTTGGTGTTTTCGAGGTTGATCATACGCGATCGCCCGCGGTTAAATGCAATATCGTACTTATCAATATTTTTATTGATGATGCTACGATGGTCTATCTCAAACGCCTTTTGTTCCGAGGCTACCAAAAATTCTTCAGCGGTGCTTCCCATTTATGCGAAAATAAACAAACCAATTAACAGATGTAACAATTGTTAAAAATACAGGTTTAAAAATGCAAAACTATATCTGGAGGGGCCTGTATTAACAAAAAAAGCGGCTGTTAAGCCGCTTTTGTATTATCATTTCAGATACTTTTATTTCGATGGGGTGGCCGGTTTTACATCAACCACCGGGCGGGCATCGCGGTTAGCAAGTTCCCAGCCGGTAAAAAATGCAAGCTGCGCACGTTTAACCAATAACGGGAAGTTTATTTTGCTTACTTCATCGCCAGGGGCGTGATAATCTGCATGCACCCCGTTGAAATAGAATATAATTGGCACGCCGTAACGGGCAAAGTTATAATGATCTGAACGGTAGTAAAAACGGTTAGGATCGTTTGGATCGTCGTATTTATAATCCAGTTTCATTTTGGTGTAGGTGTTATTTGCTTCCTCGCCAATTTTATGCAAGTCGGTGCTTAGCATAGCCGAACCGATAGAATAAACGTAGTTTGCAGAATCGGGCTTGCCCACGTATTCTTCGCCAACCCGGCCGATCATATCTATGTTCAGGTCGGCAATGGTGTTAGCCAATGGAAACACCGGATGATCGGTATACCATTCTGAACCCAACAGGCCTTTTTCCTCGCCAACGTTGCCCAGGAAAAGCACGCTGCGGCGCGGTCCCTTACCATCTTTTTTTGCCTGCGAAAAAGCACGGGCAATTTCAAGGATACCGGTTGTACCAGAACCATCATCATCGGCACCGTTGTTAACTTTATCAGTAGCGCCTGGCTTGGTTACCAAACCAATATGATCGTAGTGGGCCGAAAACACCAGTACCTCGTTCTTCAACTTAGGGTCTGAACCTGGCATAAAGCCTAAAACATCAACCGCTTTAACATCGGTTTTTGTTGAGGTTGCAGATACGCTGGCCGTGGTTTTAATAACCTGCGTTTGTTTTGCGGTGGCTGCTGCTGCCTTAAGGTCGGCGAATGTTTTGCCGGTTGCTTTAACAGCGGCATCGGCAACTGGGCCGGTTACCATAAATACAGGCGATACCACATCACCTGCGGCTGCTTCGCCCTTTTTTAGCGAAATGCTGGCAGAACCGCTTGGGTTTACGCCGTTAAAACGCGCAAGCAACTTTGATAAGCCTTCGTTAACGCCTAATATTAAAGCCGGTTTTTTAGCCTGCATAGCCTTAACTATAGCCTGGCGCGCAGCGCTCATACGGTAGCTGGTATTGGCGGTTTTGCCTTCTTCGGGTTTGTCCTCGTTTATCCAAAGTACCACTTTGCCGGCAAGGTCAACATCTGCGATCTCATCGGCAGTACCATAGCCCACAAATACTATATCGGCAGCATTTACCTTTACATCACCATTCGATCCCTGGAAAACAAAATCTTTCCAGTTAGTAAAATCCTGTCCGTTTATGTTTAAAGCGCTAACGGTTAGCGTGCTTTGGGTTAACGGTACCTCTAAGAAATACGAGCCTTTAACCGGGGCTTGCAGGCCTAATCTTTTAAATTCGGCAGCAATGTAATTGGCGGCTTTTTCCGCACCCGGCTTACCGGTTTCGCGGCCCTCGAATTCGTCAGATGCCAAAATGCTCAGGTGCTTCCTGGCATCGGTCGGATTGATCACCTTGCTGTACTTAAGCGCGGTTGGGTTTTGTTGGGCACAGGCGGTGGCCGTAAATGCCAGCCCCGTGATCCATAGTGATAGTTTTTTCATTTAAATTTTAATAATGGGTCAGTTTATCTTTTAGCAGCCAATCTTGTTAACGCGGTTTGCATGGCGCCCGCCTTCAAATTCCTCTGTCAGGAATATTTCTATAATGCTTTTGGCATCCTCAATTGATACATGGCGGGCTGGTATGCAAAGCACATTTGCATTGTTGTGTGTGCGTGCCGGGATAGTTACATCGGGTTTCCAGCATAACGCCGCACGTATGCCCTGGTGTTTATTGGCCGTCATGGCCACACCGTTGGCGCTGCCGCAAAGCAGTATGCCATAGTCGGCCTCGCCGGCTTCAACGGCATTGGCAACCAGGTGGGCAAAATCTGGGTAATCGGCCGATTCGGAAGAGTAAGTGCCGTGGTCGGTAAACATAATATCATCACCAAACATGCCTAAAATGGCCTGCTTATAATCAAAGCCGGCATGGTCGGCGCCAATGGCTATTTTTAACCCTTTTTTCATCAACCCAAATTTATAATAATATTGCGTTGCCGAAGGTAAAGATTTTGTTGGAAATAGAATAAGCTAACCTCACTAATTACAGCGCGTTTTCGCGTGCTTTTTTACGCTTTTCAACAACACCGGCAACCAGGATACCTATCTCATAAAGGATGAACAGCGGGATGCTGACCACGGTCATGGTCATCATATCGGGTGTAGGCGTTACCACCGCCGCTATGATCAGGATGATCACCACCGCGTAACGGCGGGTATCGCGCATAAACTTAGCGGTAAGGATGCCTAATGATGACAGCACATACACTAAAATTGGCAGTTCAAATACGATACCCGTTGCCAGGGTAAGGGTAGCAACAGACGACAGGTAAGAATCGACAGTAAACTTATTCTCGATTTGGGAGCTAACGGTAAACCCGGCAAGGAAATTTATCGACTCGGGCGTGATCACATAATAGCCGAACAAAACACCGAGGATAAATAAAAAGGAAGCGTATATAACAAACCCCGATGCGGCCTTGCGCTCTTTTTCGTGCAAGGCGGGGCGAATAAAACGCCAGATCTCCCAAAGTAAATACGGGAAACCAAGTGTTATACCTATCAGAAGCGCCGAGTTGATCATCAGCGTGAACTGCCCGGCCATCTCGGTATTAAGCAGGCTTATGTTGATCTTATTGATACAAAAACCATCGCGGTGAAGCAAATCACCCAGGTGGCACAACAT
Source organism: Mucilaginibacter sp. AK015 (assembly GCF_014200785.1). Taxonomy (NCBI): domain Bacteria; kingdom Pseudomonadati; phylum Bacteroidota; class Sphingobacteriia; order Sphingobacteriales; family Sphingobacteriaceae; genus Mucilaginibacter; species Mucilaginibacter sp. AK015. The sequence goes on along the minus strand of NZ_JACHCV010000003.1, from coordinate 412,241 downwards.
GCGATAGGTCCAAAAGCTGGGCTTACTTGGGCCCATGATAATGGTATCGAAGATAAAATCGTAGAAATAAAAAGCTAAACACGTAAAAATTACAATGGCGATGGCCGAACGCACCAGGTGCCAGCGCAGGGCTTCCAGGTGATCAAAGAACGACATCTCGGCCTCCATGTTCTGGCCTTTTTCTTTTATTGCTTTTATAAGTTTGTTATCGCTCATTGCCTTTTATTCAGCACTATTAACGCCGAAATACTATTTACGTTGTATTAACCCCCAAAAGATTTTTTTAATATTAATATTCGAACGTTTCCATGAATTTGGTGGTGAAATTGCCGGCACGGAAGTTAGGGTCTTGCAGCAGCTTTAAATGGAACGGAATAGTGGTTTTAACACCCTCTATCACAAACTCGCTTAACGCACGCTCCATGGTCGATAAGGCCTCATCGCGTGTTTGCGCCATGCAAATAACCTTAGCGATCATCGAATCGTAATTCGGCGGGATTATGTAGCCGCTGTAAACGTGCGTATCTACGCGTACACCATGGCCGCCCGGCGAGTGAAAGTTTGTTATTTTACCCGGCGAAGGGCGGAAGTTGTTAGCAGGGTCTTCGGCGTTTATACGGCACTCGATGGCATGCATGGTTGGCTCGTAATTTTTGCCTGATATTGGTATACCTGCAGCTACCTTTATCTGTTCTTTTATCAGGTCGAAATTGATCACCTCTTCGGTAACCGGATGTTCGACCTGTATACGGGTGTTCATCTCCATAAAGTAGAAGTTCCGGTTCTTGTCAACCAAAAACTCCACCGTACCGGCACCTTCGTATTTAACGGCCTTTGCCCCTTTAATAGCGGCATCGCCCATTTTTTTACGCAGTTTTTCTGTCATAAACGGCGAAGGGGCCTCTTCCACCAGTTTTTGATGGCGGCGTTGTATAGAGCAGTCGCGCTCAGATAAATGGCAAACCTTGCCGTACTGATCGCCCACTACCTGTATCTCGATATGGCGAGGGTCTTCTACGTATTTTTCGAGGTATAGGCCATCGTTACCAAAGGCCGCGCCCGATTCGGCACGGGCGCTGTCCCATGCGTTTTCAAATTCGCTGTCTTTCCAAACAATACGCATACCACGGCCGCCACCGCCGGCCGTTGCCTTTAGTATAACCGGGTAACCTATTTTGTTGGCAATGTTAATGCCTTGCTTTACATCAGTTAATAACCCTTCTGAGCCCGGAACGATAGGCACGCCCGCTTTCTTCATGGTTTCTTTTGCCGAAGCTTTATCACCCATCCGGTTGATCTGATCAGAGGTGGCACCAATAAATTTAATGCCATACTCGGCGCAAATAGCCGAAAACTTAGCGTTTTCTGATAAAAACCCGTACCCCGGGTGTATTGCGTCGGCATTGGTAAGTTCGGCCGCAGATATAATATTGGGGATATTTAAGTAGGAGTCGCGGCTTGCCGGGGGGCCAATACATACAGCTTCATCGGCAAAGCGCACGTGCAAACTATCACGATCGGCGGTTGAGTATACAGCTACCGTTTTAATGCCCATCTCTTTACAGGTGCGAATGATTCGCAAGGCAATTTCACCCCGGTTAGCTATTAATATTTTTTTAAACATGGCTTTCAGATGTGCAAATTACAAATGTGCAGATGTGCAGATGAAAATGAATGCGCCTAATTTGCACATCCGCATATCTGCACATTTGCACATCTATTTAGGTTCTACTAAAAATAAAGGTTGGTCGTATTCAACCGGCGATGCGTTATCTACAAGTACTTTAACTATACGGCCCGAAACTTCCGACTCGATCTCGTTGAACAGTTTCATGGCTTCGATGATACAAAGCACGGTGCCGGCGCTTATTTCGTCGCCTACGTTTACAAATAAAGGCTTATCTGGCGACGACGAGCGGTAGAAAGTACCGATCATCGGCGATTTGATGGTAATGAGGTTTGAGGCCTCGGCAACCGGTGCTGCTGCTTCAGGAGCAGGCGCCGCGGCAGGCAGGCTTGCGGGCTGCGGTGCAGATGCGGCCGCAAGCGGCTGTGGCTGCTGCACAGGAATTGAAGCATTTACATAAGTTGGCGCTTCGTTTGTTTTTATAGTGATCTTAAAATTTTCCTGCTCGATAGAAACTTCGTTTACGCCCGATTTTGATACAAAGCGTATAAGGTCCTGAATCTGTTTAATATCCATAATAGCGATAATTGGTTTGGATAAAAGTATTTATAAATATGCAAATATGCGGATGTGCAAATATGCAGATGATTAAAGTGAATTAGTTATTTAACACGTACAATTTTAAGATGTTTTAATTAAAAATCTGCATATCTGCACATTTAAAATCTGCACATCTGCTAATAAGCCCATTTTAAATAAATAGAACCCCAGGTAAACCCGCCGCCAAATGCAGCCAAAATAAGGTTGTCGCCTTTTTTAAATTTGTCTTCCCACTCCCATAAACATAGTGGTATGGTGCCGTTTGTGGTGTTACCGTAGCGCTCAATGTTAACAATAACCTTATCGGCCGTTAAGCCTGTGCGGTTAGCGGTGGCATCAATAATGCGTTTGTTGGCCTGGTGTGGTACCAGCCAAGCAACATCATCCGCGGTAAGGTTGTTGCGCTCCATCACTTCGGCGGCAACATCGGCCATGTTGGTTACGGCAAACTTAAATACGGCCTGCCCTTCCTGGTAGGCGAAATGCTCTTTGTTGGCAACGGTTTCGTGCGTGGCCGGACTAACCGAACCGCCCGATTTCTGGTACAACAGCTGCGAGCCGGCGCCGTCGCTTTTTAAAACAGAATCGATGATGCCGTAGCCTTCGGTGTTGGGCTCAAGCAGGGCGCAGCCGCAGCCATCGCCAAATATGATACAGGTAGCACGGTCTTCGTAATTGATAATGGCCGACATTTTATCGCCGCCAACTACCAGTACTTTGGTGTGCTTTCCGCTTTCGATAAACTGGGCGCCGGTTGCCAGGCCAAAAATAAAACCCGAGCAAGCCGCCTGCAAGTCGTACCCCCAGGCGTTTTTAGCGCCAATTTTGTGGGCCAGTATGTTTGCGGTGGCCGGGAAAGGAAGATCGGGGGTGGTGGTGCAAAAAATAATCAGGTCTATCTCTTCGGCGCTTATACCGCGCTTTTTTAATAAGCCCTGTACAGCAGGAACGGCCATATCAGAGGTGCCGAGGCCTTCGCCCTTTAAAATCCTTCGCTCTTTAATGCCCGTACGACTGGTGATCCACTCATCATTGGTATCCACCATTGTTTCCAGTTCCTGGTTGGTTAACACGTACTCGGGTACGTAACCATTTACAGCGGTAATAGCAGCATGAATTTTGCTCATTCTATGTTTTTTTACTGAAAAGCCAGTTTAATTTTGTCTATAAGATTGGTCTCGATCATGTTTCTTGACAGCAGCACCATGTTTTTAATAGCCTCGGGGCTTGATATGCCGTGGCCAACAACAACAGGCGCGTTAACGCCAAGTATAGGGCTGCCGCCGTATTGCTCGTAGTTAAAGCGGTCAAAAAATTCGTCTTTAAATCGTTTTTTTAAGGTAATAACGTAAAAAGATTCGGCAAGTTTCAGAATAACGTTGCCGGTAAAACCGTCGCACACAACAACATCGTTATTGTCTTCAAAAAGGTCGCGCCCTTCAATATTGCCAACAAAGTTAAACAGGCTGGTGGCTTTCATTAAAGGGTAGGTGCCCTGTAAAAGCAGGTTGCCTTTTTCTTCCTCTTCGCCAATGTTCATCAGCGCAACGCGGGGGTTTGCAATGCCGTAAATAGATTGGGCAAGCAGGCTGCCTAACACACCAAACTGCAAAAGCACATCGGGCTTGCAATCGGCGTTGGCGCCTACATCTAATAAAATACCCAAACCGCCTTTAAGTTTGGGTATAATGGTTGTCATGGCCGGGCGTATTACACCGGGTATCGTTTTTACGCTGAACATACTGCCTACCAGCATGGCACCGGTATTACCTGCCGACGAAAATGCCTGTATGGCACCCTCTTTAAGCAGGTTAAACCCAACGCTTATGCTCGAGTCTGGCTTTTGTACAACGGCCTTTGTGGGGTGTTCGCCCATGCCAATTACTTCGGTTGTGTGTACAAACTCGAAGTTATCGGGGCTAAAATTATTTTCGTGAAGAATGCTTAGGGCTGTATCCTTGTCGCCAATAAGCACAAGTTTTTGCCCGGCAACCAAAACCTTGCTGGCTTCAATTGCTCCTAAAACGGCTGCCCTGGGGGCGTAATCGCCGCCCATAATATCTAAGCCAATCTTCATTTCAGAAAATTAACTTAAACTGCTACAGCCTTTTCGATAAGAATTTTTCCGTTGAAGTAAACGTTACCATCAACAGTGTAAGCCCTGTGTGGCAGGTGTACCGCACCAGTAGTTTGGCAAGTAGTTAAAGTAGGCGCTTCGGCTTTGTAATGCGTTCTGCGTTTATCTCTTCTTGATTTTGAAATTTTCCGTTTTGGATGTGCCATAACTTTTAGTTATTATATTATTTTAATTTTTTGAGGGCTTCCCATCTCGGGTCAGTGCTCTCGGTTTGTTCATCATTTGCCGAAAGCTTATTTAAGTTTTCCAGCATTTCCCTGTCACAATATTCGGTGTTGCCCTCGTTACCGCAGGTAGCAATAAACGGCAAGGCAACATTTACATATTCGTATATCAGCCCGGCAACCCCAATCTCATGATCGTTTTTGCCAAGGGTAATAATCTCATCATCCTCGCTCATTGTTTCATCGCTGAACCGGGCTATCTGCTGTTCGTGTATATCCATCGGTTGCGGATAATCGGCCAGGCATTTATCGCAGGTTGCGCCAACGGTGCCCTTAATGTCAAAATTAAGTATCAGCATCGTTTCCTGCTTTTCCAGTTCAACCTTACATAAAAGGTTAGCTTTTTTAACCAGCGAGTATTCAAACTCGGCAAAAAAAGCATCGGTTATTTCGTATTCAAAATAATGCTTACCCAGCTTTAGGCCGGTAAAAGGTATTGAATATGTTTTTAGCGATTTCAATGAGCAACAATTAGCCCGCAAATGTAGGTAAATTTCTGAAAAGCGGAAAGTGTTTTTTTTAATTGGATTTTGAGGTTGGTGAGCGGTGAATTGAGCGTGGTGAGGGGTTGCGGCGCAGCACTTACCTTTCGCAACATGTCATCCCGAACGAGCGATAGCGAGGAGGGAACTTCTACAACATACATGTGGCGAAACAGCAGGCGCCCTTATCGCTTGTAAAAGATCTCCCGTCGCTGCGCTTCCCTCGAAATGACACGTTTTTTAAGCCGGGCCGGCCTTACCGCATGGTAACCTTTTTATAATACCATCCCCTCGGGTCGATAACCGGGATAGTTTTGCTCTTGATGGCAAAGCGCGTGGTTTTGCCGGCGGTGCTGGTATGCAGCAGGCCTTTATCGGTCATGATATCCAGCGGCAGGTCCATCGGGCTGTTTTTAATGGTGAGGTAATAGCTTTCGGGGCCGGTTTGCACCAGCTCAAACTCCATAAAATCAAGCGTGTACAGGTAAAAATCGAACAGCGGCTTTAAATTTTTGCCCGACTGGGCCGAGTAATACCGCTCCACCTCATCGGTAGTAAAAAATTTATTGTAAGGGTATTTAACATCAACAATAAACTTTTTAAGCGCCGGGAAAAATACGCTATCGCCCAAAACATATCTTAATGTGTGCAGCAAAAACGCCCCCTTGCTATACATGTCGGTGTTATAATTGGAGTTTAAATATTCGCTTTGGCCGGGGATGATAACCGGTTTTAACCCGCGGATGCCCGCCCGCTGCCTGATCATTACCGAATCGTACCCCGCTTCGCCGCGCTTATCTAAAAAGAACAAGGCCTCGGCGTACGTGGCCGACCCTTCCTGGATCCACATGTGCGACCAATCGTAATTGGTTACCTTGTTTGCCCACCACTCGTGCGCGTATTCGTGAAACATCTCGCCCGAAAACTCCAGTCCGCCGGGGTATTCATCATATTTAAACTTGCCGCTGTAGGTAACCATGGTTTGGTGCTCCATGCCCGAGTTCGGCACTTCGGCAATACCTATCTTCTCGCGGTACCAGGGGTACTCGCCGTAATATTTTTCCATCATCCGGGTATCGCGCACACGCATATCCAGCACCTTGCTGGCCTGCGCGGTATCCTGCTCTAAAACATAAAACTGTATAGGCACCTTATGCCCGTTTACGGTGGTGTAGGTGCGACTGTACACCTTATACTTGCCGATATTGAACACCACCGTGTAGTTGCTGATGGTGTAATTGGTTTTCCAATGCCAGGTAGCCTCGTTGTTTTTAGCCGCTTTTACGCCCTGCAGCAAACCCGGCCCCGCTACCGACAAGCCTTTGGGGATGGTGATAAACAGGTCGACGCCCTCGTTTGGCTCGTCGCTTGGGTGATCTTTACAAGGATAGTAAAGTTTAGCACCCTGCAGCTGCACGTTTATCGATACCCATGGGTTTCCCTGTGTATCTGTTTTCCAGGTGAAGCCGCCCACCCATGGCGGCCGGGTACCCTCGGGCGGTACGCCGCCGTAATAAATGCGTACCCGCTGTTTGCCGGCCTTAAAGCCGCTTTTGTTGATGATGAGTACCGAATCGCCAACCTGCTTAAAAGTATTGCCGCTGCCGTTAACCAGCGTTTTGTTTACTGTAAGCAGGTGCACCAGGTCGAACAGTAAAGTATCTGTAGCCCGCGACAGCACCAGGTCGATCTCGGCATAGCCATCAATGATGTGCTTTTGGATATCCACCCGCAGCGACAGCGTATTATGCCGGATATCCATAATGGCCTGCAACGGCCGTAGCGGCCCGCCCGAGTTTACATAACTAACATCGCGGCTTTGCGCAAACAGCGCTGCCGATGCACCGCACCACAATACAACTAAGGCAAGTATCTTTTTCAAAACAGACCGGTTAACCCAATAAATATAGGGTTTGTTGCCGAAAGGTGAAAGCAGAAGCCAAAGTCACCCCTCTTGAGAGGGGTTAGGGGTGTGTTGAAAGCTTAAATGTCATGGTGAGCCTGTCGAACCATTAGCCAAGCGTACAGGTCTTCGCCAAGCTCAGACTGACGTCTTTGCGGGTAGTTCCCCTCTTGAGAGGGGTAGGGGTGTGTTAATGCCAATCAATTCCCTCCCCAAAGGAGGATTAGGGAGAGGTTTATAAAAGCGATAGGTAAAGCAAGGCTTGTGTTGCATCGGATAAGGCAGCTCCCGCTATACGCTTATACCCTGCAGGCCTTAGGCGCGATGGCCGGTATCGCTGCTATCGGGTTTAGTTAACAAAGGCTTTTTACGATAACCTGTAATTTGTTACCTTGCTACTTTTATAACCTTATACATGACCATCCCTCAATATCTGGACCGATTACAGGCAAGCTATAAACTTGGCAACGCTACCGAACATACTTACCGCGGTTACCTGCAGACCTTGTTAGAGCACCTTGCCAGCGGCGTTACCGTCACCAACGAGCCTGCCCGTATCAAATGCGGTGCGCCCGACTACATCATTACCCGTAACGAGATACCCGTTGGTTATATTGAGGCAAAAGATATTGGTAAAGACATAAGGCATAAGGACTACAAGGAACAGTTTGACCGTTACAAAAAATCGCTGAACAATCTTATAATAACCGATTACCTGGAGTTTGAACTTTATATTGACGGCGAGTTTAAAACAAAGGTAAAAATAGCCGAGGTTGACGGGCACAATGTAAAACCTTTGCCCCAGCATTTCGACGAGTTCACTGCGCTTATACGCAGCTTTTGCACGCATATAGGGCAAACCATTAAATCATCGCAAAAGCTGGCGGTGATGATGGCTGATAAAGCCAAACTGCTGTCGCAGGTTATTGAAAAAGCTCTGACCAGCGATGTGGAGAACGAAGAAGACAGCTCGCTTAAAGAGCAGATGCACGCCTTTAAAGATATTCTGATACATGATATTAAACCGCGCGATTTTGCCGATATATATGCCCAAACCATAGCTTATGGTATGTTTGCAGCAAGGCTGCATGATACCACGTTGAATGATTTTTCGCGGCAGGAAGCCGCCGAACTGATACCCAAAACAAATCCGTTCTTACGTAAGCTTTTCCAATACCTGGCCGGGTACGACCTTGACACCCGTATTGTTTGGATAGTTGATGCACTGGCAGATATTTTCAGGGCTACGGATGTAGCGGCTTTGTTAAACAACTTTGGCAGGGCTACCCAAACGCACGACCCTATCATTCATTTTTACGAAACCTTTTTGGCCGAGTACGACCCGGCGCTGCGTAAAGCACGCGGCGTATGGTACACGCCCGAGCCGGTTGTAAATTTTATTGTGCGGGCAGTTGACGATATTTTAAAAACTGAGTTTAACCTGCCTAACGGGCTTGCTGATAACAGCAAGATAAAGATCAAGCAAAAGGCCATGACCAAAGCCACCACCGACCAGCGCTCGAAAATGAAAGAGGTGGAAACGGAAGTGGAAGTTCACCGGGTACAGATACTTGACCCCGCTACAGGTACCGGCACATTTTTAGCCGAAGCCATTAAACACATTTACAAACGCTTTGCAGGCCAGCAGGGCATTTGGAGCAATTATGTAGAAAACCACCTGATACCGCGCCTTAACGGGTTTGAGCTGTTAATGGCGAGCTATGCCATGGCGCATTTAAAACTTGATCTGCTGTTAACCGAAACCGGCTATAAAGCCACCCGCGACCAACGCTTTCGCGTTTACCTGACCAACTCATTAGAAGAACACCATGCCGATACCGGCACCCTGTTTGCCAACTGGCTGAGCAGCGAAGCAAACGAAGCCAACCACATTAAACGCGATACGCCTGTAATGGTGGTGATGGGGAATCCGCCTTATAGTGTAAGTAGTAATAACAAAAGCGAATGGATTGAAAAACTAACTGCCGATTATAAAAGAGACTTAAACGAACGTAATATTCAACCGCTTAGTGATGACTATATTAAATTCATCCGTTTTGGTCAGCATTTTGTTGATAAAAATGGAGAGGGTGTCTTAGCATATATTTCAAATAATAGCTTTGTTGACGGTGTTATACATAGACAAATGCGTAAATATTTGTTAGAAAGTTTTGACAAAATCTATATATTAAACCTACATGGGAGTTCTAAAACGAACGAGATTTCTCCAGATGGGACGAAGGACGAAAATGTTTTCGATATACAGCAGGGAGTAAGTATTAATATTTTTATAAAAAAAAGGGGGCTTAATGATTCACCCATAATTAAGCATGTTAACGTTTGGGGTAACAGAAACAAAAAGTATTCGTTTTTGAAGGATAATTCTTTAGAAACCATTCAGTTTACCAATGTTATTAGCTCAAAACCTGATTTTTATTTTACGGAGAAAGACCTAGATCTAAAACTAATCTTTGACAATGGGATTTCACCAATCGAACTATTTAAAAACTACAATTCAGGCGTTCAGACAGAATTTGACGAAATTGCCATTCAACAGACTTATTCAGATTCTGAGAAAACATTTGAATTGTTACATGATTTAAGTGAAGATGATTTGCTAAAAAGATTTAATTTGCCAACTAAGTACAGGCAAAAACTTGCGAATGCAAAAAAGGACGTACAAAAAAATCAGCATAAGATATATAAATTAACATATAGGCCTTTTGAACAAAGAAGCGTAATCTATACAGGTCAATCCAATGGATTAATGGGGAGGCCAAGAGAAAGTATAATGAGGCATATGTATAGTGGACCAAACATATGCTTAGTTTTAAAAAGAGCTAGATTACTTGGTAAAGAAAAGACTTTTAACCATTGTTTTATTTCCTCAAATATGGTTGATAAAAATTTTCTATCGGATCAATCTTATTGTTTGCCATTGTATTTATATCCTAATAATGATCCGCAAACAATTTTATATAGTTCAAATGCCCGGACTTCTAATCTCGACAAAGAAATCGTCAAACAAATAGCAACAGGTTTAGGCTTAACTTTTACCAACGAAAAAGAACCAACCGTAGGCACTTTTGCACCGGTTGATATTTTAGATTATATCTATGCTGTACTTCACAGTCCAAGTTATCGCGAAAAATACAAGGAGTTTTTAAAAATTGATTTCCCACGTGTGCCCTACCCAAAAGATGCTGCCAGGTTTTGGCAACTGGTAAAGTTAGGTGGCGAGTTAAGGCAACTGCATTTATTAGAAAGCAGCGAGGTTGATAAATATATTACCAGCTACCCACAGGATGGCAATAACATAATAACCGGTACACGTTACGATGCCGGCAAAGTATATATCAACGATACCCAATATTTCGACGGCGTGCCTGCCGGTACCTGGCAGTTTTATATTGGTGGTTACCAGCCCGCCCAAAAATGGCTAAAAGACCGCAAAGGCCGCGAGTTAAGTTTCGACGATATACTACATTATCAGCGCATGATAGTCGCCCTAACCGAAACACAAAGATTGATGGCTGAAATTGATAAAGTGGGGGTAGAATAAAAGGTAAATTGTTAAGATGAGTAAGTTGTCAGACGAATTAATAGAATCAGGAGCAAACTATTATTACAATGCGTTGGTAAAAAATTGGTGCACGATTTAAAACGAGCACCGCAAGCGTATAGATTATCTCCCGATTGTGGTCTCAATAATTTATGGGAAGAATTTGTGTCCAAAAGCAAACCGATGAATGGGATGGATGGCACTTCCTTGAAGATTATCTTGATAGTCAATCTTATATTCTGTTTGAACAGCAACCAACATTTGTTCAACAAATTTTAAGTTTTGAATTTTTAGAAGATAATAAATTGGTAATTCATCAAGATGATGTTTGTGAGAAACTGAAGTCTTCTTTATTCGACATAGCGCGCAATTACAATAATGCCTGGATAGAAAAATATTTGTTTGGATAAAATATAAACCGGCACCGCCAGCAGTCAATCTAAACCCGGTTGAAGCGTATACCGGCCATCGCGCTTAAGGCCTGCTGGGTCCCGATAGCTATCGGGAAGCGGAAAACGGGGCTGCCGCAACCGAAACCCCGCAAACAGCACCTTTACAAAACCACCTAAAGCCTTGTTCATTTAACAAGGTTTACACCCCTCCCTGCCTTTACACTTGCCAGCCGCACCCCTCCCGGGGGGGGATTGTATTGCTTCCTAAAAACGCCGAAAAAAGTTCTATATCAGCAGATAAACCGGTAAATGTTTCATAAAAATGGTGACACGACCGTGTCACTATGCAAAAATGTTAATGCCTCATTACCAGGCGTTCACGAGTGTTCACGGTGTTCACGTGCGCCGAACGTGAACACCTGGTTATATCTTGAGCCGTACGTTTATTTTTTGCAGCAGGCCGGTTAGCCATACCATTATAAACGAAAAGATGACGCATTTGATGAGTCCGCCGGTGCCCTGGTCAAAGTATTCGGGGTAGCCCAGGTCGGTCATTTGGTAAAGGGGATAAAACAAAAAGGGCAGCAGGTAGCAGGTAAAGGTGTTGGTGCCAGCGGGTTCTATCACCTTAAACCAATGGAATTTATGCTTAAAATCAACCAAAAAGATAAAAAAGGCGTACACCACCAAACTGATGCCGGTACATATGAGCACCCACGAGGGGGTGTCGCGCATTTTAGAGATGCCGCCGCTAAAGTAGCGCACAATGAAGCCCAGGTTAAACAGGATCACGGCTATAAGCAGCAGGCCCACCCAAAGCATCTTGATCTCCTTGTTCTGGTTCAGGCGTATATACATTACCGATACAAATACGCCTGCCATGGTAAAGGCCTGCATGGCGCCGTTGCCGGCTATCCACATGTATTTTTGTATGCCGTTCAGAAAATTCAGCATCCCAAAGTGGAAATCGATATTGAAGAACATGAAAAAGATCCAGGCGGCGGCCTGCACCCATAATACGCCGTTGCTGTAGTAGTAAATTAACCCGCACACCAGGTACGACCACCCGATAAGCCCCAGTATGCCCCACCAGGTTAAATGCAACCAGGGATGGTTTGGGTCGGTGCTTTTGTAAAGTGCGCACATGGTTATCAGCAGCGCTATGCCAAAACCCTGCAGCAGGTAACGCGTTCGCGCTGATTTTTTGCTGTAATCTAAAAAGATAAAGAAGAAGCTGAAGGTGGCCAGGCTTTCCCAAACGGGTTGGGGCAGCAGGGTGGCAGGGTCGTTATAGGTTTCCATATTGGCATGGAAAAACCCAATAAACACCAGCGCAAACGACCGGGTCACAATCCGCAGCGGCAATTTGGCATCCTGGTTATGAAGGCGTTTTTTGAACGCGTAGGGTATTGATAAGCCTACAATAAATAAAAAGGCGGGGAAGATGGTATCGGCAAGTCCTAAAGCGTCGGCATTTACATCTGCATGTTTGAGCCATTCAGGGGTGTTTGGCACTCCATCCAGATCATTTACAAAGATCATCAGGAACATGGTAACCGCACGAAACGCATCAATTGACCTGATGCGGTTAATTAAATTACTCATTAAACAGGAAAAAGTATTTTTACAGATAAATGTTTTATTTAACGGCAATTAAATTAAAACAGTATCTGTAAGGGGGGCAATTAATCCCTGTCGCGGCTTAACTTAGCAAAAACAAGCGGGTTTTCGTTCAATTCGGCGGTTTCGCGGCGGTGTTTAACCAGGTGTATAGCCGTAAATAAAGCCTCGCGGAACGATACTGCAGATGCCCGGTTTTTGCCGGCGATATCGTATGCCGTACCATGATCGGGCGAGGTGCGTACAAAGCTCAGCCCGGCCGTGTAGTTCACGCCCGATTCGAAGGCTATCTGTTTAAAAGGTATCAGCCCCTGGTCGTGGTACATGGCCAGTACGGCATCAAACTGCATGTAGGTGCCGTTGGCAAAAAAGCCGTCGGCGGGGTATGGGCCAAAGGCCAGCACATCGTTATTGCGTGCCTCTTCTATGGCGGGGATGATGATATCTTTCTCCTCGCTGCCAATTAGGCCGTTGTCGCCGGCGTGGGGATTAAGCCCTAATACGGCGATCTTCGGTTTGCGCACCCAAAAATCGTCCTGCAGGCTGGCGTTCATCAGCTTCAGCTTGTGCACAATTTTATCGGTGGTGATGCTCTCTGCTATCTTCGCTACCGGGATATGGCCGGTTACTACGCCAACGCGCAGGGTTTCGCTCACCAAAAACATCAGCGATTCGGTTTTGCTGTCGCGATGCTGCAGATACTCGGTATGGCCGGGGAAACTGAATTCCTCGTTCTGGATATTATCTTTATTGATAGGCGCGGTTACCAGTCCGTCTATGTTACCGGCCAGCAGGTCGTCGGCGGCGCGCTGCAGCGAAATATAGGCGTACTTTCCCCCTTCCGCGGTTACCTGGCCGGGTTCTATTTTAACATCCTCTTCCCAGCAGTTTATCATGTTGGCCTTGCGGTGCTGTGCGTTGGCCGGATGGTCTATCACGTTAAAGTTAAATTCATTTACATCGGTAGCCCGGCGATGGAACGATGCCACCTTGGTATGCCCGTAAACAATAGGTGTGCAATAGTCGTATATGCGGTTATCGGCCAGGGTTTTAATAATGATCTCAAGTCCTATCCCGTTAATATCGCCAATACTTATTCCTATTTTAGGTTTGTCGCTCATAGTAGTATGATTTCACTGATTAGTTTGAGATCTCAACCATTTGAAACCTGACAAACAATCAGTTTTACTGAAATTTTGCTTTGTGCTTTAAGCCTTTAGCTTTCCGCTCAACATGCAAATAAAAAGATTTTAAGTTTATAATTCCTGATTAAAGCACAAATATGCCTTAATTTGCTCAAATAAAAACCGATAATGACATTAGTAAGAGCAAAAAAACATTTAGGGCAACACTTTCTTACTGATAAAAACATCGCCTCGAAAATTGTGGAAAGCCTGCGCCCGGCGGGCAAATACAAGCAAGTGCTGGAGGTTGGTCCGGGTATGGGGATCCTGTCGGATTTTTTGCTGCAAAAGGCCGAATACGAAACCTTTCTGATCGATATTGATACCGAATCGTACGCTTTTCTGAAAAAGAAATACCCCGCCCTTGGCGACAGGCTTATAAACGACGATTTCCTGGAACTGGACTTTAAAGCCCGGTTTGATAGCCAGATGGCGGTTATCGGTAACTTCCCTTATAATATATCCTCGCAGATACTTTTTAAGGTCCTCGACCACCGCGACCAGGTGCATGAGGTGGTAGGTATGTTCCAGAAAGAGGTGGCCGAGCGTTGCGCTGCCAAGCCAGGCAGTAAGGAGTATGGTATACTGAGCGTTTTTTTGCAAGCCTATTATAAGGTAGAATATTTATTTACCGTAAAAGCCGGAGTTTTCAATCCCCCGCCAAAGGTGTTATCGGCGGTTATCAGGCTAACCCGCAACGAAACTGCCGAACTGGCATGCGACGAAAAACTTTTCTGGCAGGTGGTAAAGGCGGGCTTTAACCAGCGCCGCAAAACACTGCGCAACGCGGTATCATCGCTGATAAATAAGGAAAAAATGGTGGATAACAAAACCCTTGACCTGCGGGCTGAGCGCTTGAGTGTGGCCGATTTTGTAAAATTGACCAATGAAATTGCAATGAGCAGGTAATGAAGACGATACTATCATTTTTACTTATCGGAGTGCTCGGCATTGGATACAGTAATGCGCAGGCGGTGATGAGCCGTAAAACAGTCACTACAAAAGTTGTCCCTCTTAAATATAAAGACCAAACCGACACGCTGTATTTGCCGCAAATAGCAGACAGGCTACCGCAACTACAAAAAGCGCTTTCTGAAAAAGAGCTATTGAACGGAGAAACCTTGCAGGATGTAATAAATGAATATACTGAATGCGGATGTGGAATAACATCACTGCAATATGAAGTTACCTGTTTGTATAGCGATTTGATTTCCATTAAATTAACGTACGAGACTATGGGCGCTTACCCCAGCACTAATCAGCGGTGGCTTACATTAAACCCCAATACTGGCAAAGCAATCCCGTTATCTAAAATTATTACCGCCCGCGGATTGCAATTTATTAAAGCTGAGTACAAAAAGATATTGTTGAATAGGATAAGCAAAGATAGGAAGGCCTACGCAGGCGATGCCGATTACGTTGCTGTTCTTCCAAAACTGATGTCGTCAGTTAATAAATTGAGTTTGAATAGCCCACAAGTGAAATACCTGGTCACCAAAAAGGGGATATTATTATCTTCAGAAACTATTTTACCTCATGTAGCAGAATCGTTTGAACCCGACAGGAACGTTTTATTCGGCTATAACCAGCTTATGAAGTTTAAATATCTGGATGCCAAAGGCGTTTTGGGTAAGCACTAAACAACAGGTATAACCACCCGTTTATCTACCCTGTTTATTTCTTTCACCTTTTGGGCCATGCGTTTTACAAAAAGGTAGTTTGCTGTGCCACCAATTACAGCGCCTACTACCGGCACCAGCCTTTCGGCAGCGCGAACGCCAAAGGCAAGCAGCAGCTTTTCGGCTATTCCTTCCATCACGTTTTTGGTAACGGCAACACCCGCCTCAATCTTAAACGAGGTTGCTACCAGCTGCATAAATTCATCAAAGCCCACCCGGTAACTGCCCTTTGCATAATACATAATAGCCATTGTTACCCTAAATTGCTGGGTTATCAGGTTCACAAAATCAACCGGCATACCCACCAACATAGTTATGATACCGCCGCTGCCCGCAATGGCACCGCTGCCGGCTGCCATATAGGCGCAATGGTTTATAAACTTATCCAGCCCGTGCTTATCAACACCTTTCTTTACGCTTAACTGGTCTATCTGGTCAAATATCTTTCTGAAACCATCCTGCGACAGCGTATCTACATACTGTTTTATATCGGTTCGTGTTTTTTTAAAGGGGATCTTCATAGATATGAGCATACTATTTACGTGCCAAGTTTGATTCTGGCTGGCGATAAATTACTCACCCGACTACGCTACGCTGGTCGGTCCTCTCTGCTGCGCAAAGAAGGTAAAACCCTTTCTCTTCACCCTCTTTGCGCAGCAGAGAGGGGTGCGCACGAAGTGCCGCGGGGTGAGTCAACCCCGCAGAGCAGGCAATTGTGTCACGTTTAGATATATGAAATTCGTAATTTTGCCTATCAAACTTACTCCATTGAAAAATAATATCCTTATAGTAGACGACCTGCACCCCGCCTTTATGGAACAGGCCAAAGGTTTTGGTTATACCTGCAATTACCAGCCTGATATGAAATTAGAAGAAGCTTTTGCCATTATAGACAATTATGATGGCCTGGCTATCCGGTCAAAGTTTCAGGTAGATAAGGCCTTTATAGACCAGGCTAAAAACCTGCGTTTTATTTGCCGGGCAGGCGCCGGTATGGATAACATCGATGAAGAATACGCCCTTGCAAAAGGCATTAAACTGATAAACGCTCCCGAAGGTAATATGGATGCGGTTGGCGAGCACGCGGTTGGTATGCTGCTATCCCTGATGAATAATTTGAACACTGCCGATGCCGAGATACGCGCCGGCAGCTGGCGCCGGGAAGAAAACCGGGGACACGAATTAAAAGGCCGTACCGTGGGCATTATCGGCTACGGTTATATGGGCAGCAGTTTTGCCAAAAAGCTATCCGGCTTTGGGGTAGAGGTTATTGCTTATGATAAATACAAGACCGGCTTTAGCGATAAACATGCGCGCGAGGTAAGCATGGAGGAAATTGTCAAGCGTAGCGATGTGCTTAGCCTGCACGTTCCCCTTACCAAAGAAACCAACGGCATGGTGGATGACGAGTACTTCTTTCATTTTAAAAAGCCCATCTTTTTCCTGAACATGGCACGGGGCAAAGTGGTTAAAACACAGGCAGTACTAAATGCCATTAAGCAGGGGAAAATTATAGCCGCCGGGTTAGATGTGCTCGAGGTTGAAAAATTCCCGGCGCTGGGCGAGCAGCCGTGGTTTGATGAACTGCGCAAAAGCGGCAGAGTTATTTTAAGCCCGCATGTTGCCGGGTGGACATTTGACAGCTACCGTAAGATAAGCGAAGTAATGGCGCAGAAGCTCGGCGAGTTAGGCCTGGCGTAGAGACGCGATACCTCGCGTCTTTCAGAGTAGAGATTCGGCGAGTTAGGCCTGGCGTAGAGACGCGATACCTCGCGTCTTAATAAATGATTATATTAATGGGAGGCACGAGTATCGTGTCTCTACAGAAAAGAATATCGACCTAAAACAAAAAATTTGCATATTAAAATTTAATTATACTATCTTCGTTTAATACAAAACAAGACTATGCGGGCACCTGCCTTTGTAGTCTTGTTTTGTTTTTAAGGCCGTCACGCTCTTCTATCAAAAAGTAGGGGAGCGGTTTTTTTTGGCGGTAAACTGATAATAATTACTAATTATAATTGTGTTATGGCAGAAGTATCATACTTTACCAAGGATGGTTTAGAAAAACTAAAAGAAGAATTACAATACTTAAAAACTACAGGCCGCGCAAATATTGCAAAGGCTATAGCAGAGGCACGCGATAAGGGCGATCTGTCGGAAAATGCCGAGTACGATGCCGCGAAAGAGGCACAGGGATTGCACGAAACCAAAATAGCCCAGATGCAGGAAACCCTGGCAAACGCGCGCTTGCTTGATGAATCTAAACTGGATACATCAAAGGTGTTAGCATTATCTATAGTGAAGATAAAAAATGTGAAGAACGGCGCTACCATGACCTACCAGCTGGTGTCGGAAAGCGAAGCCGACCTTAAGGCCGGAAAAATTTCTGTAGCATCGCCTATTGCAAAAGGCCTGCTTGGTAAATCGGTTGGCGAAACCACCGAGATAACCGTACCTGCAGGTAAGATAGAATTCGAGATACTGGAAATTAGCAGGTAGTGAATGGATGATTGGGTGAGTGGTTCATAACTGCTCACCCAAAACCATACAACTAACTACTCATCATTCACAAATCAACCATCATTACCATGAGCATCTTTTCAAAAATCATAGCAGGCGAAATACCGGCCCATAAGGTTGCCGAAACCAACGAGTTTTTGGCTTTTTTAGATATCAGTCCATTAGCAGAAGGGCATGTGCTGGTTATCCCCAAAAAAGAAGTGGATTATATTTTTGACCTGGACGACGAAACCTACCTGGGTTTGCAGATGTTTGCCAAAATTGTCGCAGGCGGTATAAAAAAGGCCATCCCCTGTAAAAAGGTGGGTGTAGCCGTTATTGGGTTAGAAGTGCCGCACACGCACATCCATTTAATACCCATGAACCAGGTTGACGATATGAACTTTTCCCGCCCAAAGCTTTCGCCATCGCAGGATGAACTGGCTGCCACGGCAAAAAAAATTGTTGAAGCATTAAGGGAAGTCACACATCCAAATTAACAGGGCCTGTCGTGGTGTGCTTGTCGAACCGTTAACAAAGCGTTCAAGTCTTCGACAAGCTCAGACCGACAATTCCGTTGTGTCATAGTAAGTCTGGGCCGGGTTAAATCTTAAGCATCGTCTTCATTACCTCCCCATCATTGCCCTAACATCTTCTTCCGATCCCTCAAACGGCCCGGAAGTTTCAATTTTTAGTCCGGCCATCGCGGCAGCAAACTCGCCCGCTTTTTGTATATCGGCGCCTTTAACGCGTTTGTACAGATAGCCTGCCATATAAGTATCGCCGCAGCCCGTAGCATCCACCACATCGGTAGGTTTGTAGGCGGGGATCTCATAAAATACACTATCGGCATAAATAACCGAGCCCATGCTGCCCAGGGTTACCACTACTTCTTTAACGCCCCACTCGGCCAGCACTTTAGCGCCTTCCTTAATATCCGCGTTGCCGGTAAGTACCTCAAGTTCGTGTTCGTTTACTTTTAGTATATCAATATATTGCAGGGCCTCCCGCTTATCGGCCCAGTCAACAGCATGCACCCCTTTATCGATCACCTCGCGCAAGTAACCCTGCGCATCAACAGAAACATTACCCCGGCTAAATAAGGCTTTGATCAAGTCGGTCGACATATCATCGGCCAGCAGCGGTCCCAAATGAAATATAACGGCTTCCACATCCAATATATCCCCGGCTGTAAAAGCATCGGCCTTTTGTAAAACACGCTGGGTACGGTTGTCCTGGTTGTCGCCGTAAATGTTCTCAAAATAAACGGTATGGGCGCTCGGCAGTACCTTTACATCAATGCCTTTATCAGTTAACGCGGTTACACTGGGCAACTCGGTATCGGCAACCGCGGTAACCAGTTTATATTTAACATCCATATTACGGATAGCGCTGGAGAAGTAGAACGCGGTACCCCCGGCCATATGTTTAACAGCCCTGGGGGTAACAATTTTATCTAAGGTAATATGGCCTATGCAGCAAATATCGTACATCTGTAAAATTCGGTTTTATAATTCAGGCGGCTACAAATGTAATATTCTGCCTGTCAATTATTTGTTACACGGCTAATATAGTAATCTATAGGTATAATGGTATTTTAGCAATTCGTACCCATAGCCCACACTATCTGCTTGTTATGATCACAAACCATTTACCTGAAAAAGCATTTTTAGCTTTAGCCCTTTTATTTGCTGTAATAGTGCAAACCAGCGCCCAAACTCCTGCCGACGACCCGCACCTGGGCATTATCCCCGCGCCGGCATCTATTATCAAAAATAAAGGGGTGTTTGTATTTAGCCAGCTTACACAGGTAAAGGCCGATAACCCTAAAGACAAAACCATTGCTTTTTTAAGGGATTTTTTACTGAATAACCGCCATTTCAATAACAGGTTTGGCAAATACAATCCGAAAATAAGATCGACCAAAGGCACCACGCTGATTCTAACAGCAAAAGGTGCCGAAAACTTGCCGACAGAGGGTTATAAGCTTACCATAACGCCGCATCGCATTACTATTATAGGTAAAGGAGCGGGGTTATTTTATGGGATGCAAACATTTATGCAGTTGTTCCCGGTAGCCACATCGGGCACCGAAAAGCTGCCTTGCGTGGTAATTGAGGATGCGCCGCGCTTTGGTTACCGGGGCATGATGCTTGATGTATCGCGCCATTTTTTTACTGTGCCGCAGGTTAAACAAGTGATTGAATTGCTGGCCGCTTATAAGATCAATAATTTTCACTGGCATTTGGTTGACGGGCAGGGCTGGCGGATCGAGATCAAAAAATATCCGAAGCTAACTTCAGTAGGCGCTTATCGCCAGCAAACCATGTTTGGCACCAACCGCGACTGGCCCGACAGCCTAACTTATGGCGGATATTATACCCAGGACGATATACGTGACGTGGTGAGATTTGCTGCTGACAGGTTTATAAACATAGTGCCCGAAATTGAGATGCCTGCGCATTGCGAAGCCGCTTTGCGGGCGTATCCCGAATTGAAGTGTGAACAGCCGGCCGATAGTAAGACCAATGCCCGTGCTTACAACAACCTGTTTTGCCCAACCGAAAAAACGTTCGGCTTTTTAGAGGACGTACTTACCGAAGTGATGGCGCTTTTCCCGGGTAAGTACATACACATTGGCGGCGACGAGGCCAATAAGCAGCCCTGGAAAGAGTCGGCTTTTGTGCAGAATTTGATAAAGGAGAAAGACCTGAAAGATGAGAACGGGGTGCAAAGCTATTTTATACAGCGGATGGAAAAATTCATTAACAGTAAAGGGCGCAGCATTATTGGCTGGGACGAGATACTGGAAGGCGGCCTTGCGCCAAATGCAACCGTAATGAGCTGGACAGGCGAAGAAGGCGGCATAGCGGCAGCCAAACAAAAGCACAACGTTATCATGACACCGCAAACCACCGGCAACTACTTTGATCATTACCAAAGCGGTTCGCCGCAGGAGCCGGTATCGTTTGGCCGTTACGCCACGCTCGACGAGACCTATAATTACGACCCGGTATCAAAAGAACTGACACCCCAAGAGCAGCAATACATCATTGGTACCCAGGGCAACCTGTGGACGGAGTACGTGCCGACGATGGCTAAGCTGCAGTACCAGATATTTCCGCGCTTGTTCGCGTTGAGTGAGGTGGCGTGGAGCCTGCCTGCCAATAAGGATTACGACAATTTTGCCAATGTGCGCCTGGCTAACCACTTTGCGCGGTTAGATGCAAAGGGGTACAATTACCGCGTACCAACAGCAATGCCGGTTATAGATACCATGGTATTTGGTCAGCGGTTTACCTGGGCACCGAAAAGCGTGGTGCCGGGGGCTAAAATATACTATACCCTAAACGGCCGCGACCCGCTGGATACAGACCTGGAATATAACGGCACCCCTATTGTTTTCGCTATCCCCGCAAACGAGAAACGCGAGTTTAAAACACGGGTTATTACGCCATCGGGCAGGCTCAGTATTGCTACAAGGGTGTTGATGTACAATCGCGCGCTGCTACCCGCTGTAAACTATACCGCTAACAAACCGGGCTTGAGCTACAAGCTGATAAAAAGCAAATTTACCACGCCCGAACAATTAGATTATGTAACCGCAAAAGACTCGGCCATCATCGACAGGCTGAATGCAGAACAATTTAAAAAGGATAACCCCAGCTTTGGCGTGGTTTACAATGGCTATATAAACATCCCTGCAGATGGCGCGTATAATTTCACCCAGGCATCCTACACCGATACCCAGGTATTTATAGATGGACTGCAGATAACCGAGGCTGAGCCGGCGCTGCCCCTGGCCAAAGGATACCACACCATCAAGGTGAAATATATTTATAACCAGCCTGTGTTGCAGCCCGGTGCTTACCGGATAAGGCAAACGCCGTTAAAGGTTTTTATCACCGCCCCGGGAGGTAGTAAAGAGGAGATAAATGCGGCAAATTTGTTTAATTAAATCAGGTTTTTTCAAATTTTGTAATAACTTACTTCAATATCAGTGTATTATATTATAGATAAAAACTATATAATATAGATATTAATGATGGAATTAGATGGGCTTTTATCCGTATATTTGTTGCATAAATTTTAATAAAATAGCCATTATGTTAACGATAGGACAAAAATTTCCCGCTTTTAGTAAAACAGCCGTAGTTTCTTTGGAAAAAGGCAAAGAGTTTGAAACCATCACCTCGGATTATCTTGAAAACGATGATAACGTTTGGACCGTAATGTTCTGGTGGCCAAAGGATTTTACATTTGTATGCCCGACCGAGATCGCTGAGTTCAACAAAAACTTTGGCGAGTTCCGCGACCGCGATACCCGTTTAATTGGCGCCTCTACTGATAGCGAGTTTGTGCATGCTGCCTGGAGGACCCACCATGATGACCTGCGCGACCTTAAATTCCCGATGCTGGCTGATACTTCAAAATCATTAGCCGAAGACCTGGGTATTTTAGAGCCAAACGAAAAGATCGCTTACCGCGCTACTTTTATTATTGACCCTACCGGCATCATCCGCTGGGTATCTGTAAACGACCTGAGCGTAGGCCGTAATGTTAAAGAAGTTTTGCGCGTGCTTGACGGCTTGCAAACCGATGAGCTTTGCCCTTGTAACTGGGAAAAAGGCCAGGAAACTTTAACTGTATAATTTTTATATCATTGAAAGGCCCTGTACCTGTAAAAGTGCAGGGCTTTTTTATTAACCACATATCATGAACGAAAGCACCGAGATAATACAGGAACTGCTGCAAAGCGTGGGCCTGGAAACATCATACCGTACACCCGCCCTTACTTTATTAGAAACTGGCGAATCGCGCTACCTGCGCGATCTGAAGTTAAACTTTACCAGCACCCTTACGTCTGAGCATCTTAGCCCGAAAGAATGCGCCTTGCTGGGGCTAAGCACTGCAGTTAACAATCAAAACGCGGCGCTTATTGCTTACTATACCGGCGTAGCGAAGCAAAATGAGGCTACTGACGCTGACGTGGCCGAAGCTGTAGGCTGCGCTTCGTTGCTGGCCTCAAACAATATATTTTACAGGTTCAGGCATTTTACTCAAAAGGAAAAGTATACCCAGATACCTGCACGCATACGTATGCAATTAATGATGAAGCCCGTAACCGGCAAAGAGTTTTTTGAATTGATGAGCCTTGCTATATCTGCTGTTAATGGCTGCGAGATGTGTGTAAACGCGCACGAAGATTCGCTAATAAAGTTAGGCACCACCGAGGAGCGCATATTTGATGCCGTTAGGATAGCATCACTGGTTACCGCTACCGGAAAAATTATTTTTTAAAACCGGATGATCCTTACCGTGTTCAAAAATAATGTAAAATAAAATTTGGGTTTGTTCATATAAAAGCCCTAATTTTAAGGCTTAACATTACTAATACCCCCTGTTATCGTAAAGATTTTATTTATTTAAGACTATAGATCCCAGGGGATAAGAATTTTAATTGTTGATTTTTTGGAGAAGCCATTCCGCTTGTAAAAGCAGAATGGCTTTGTTTTTAATGCGCGTCGGCGATGGGTTTCATGTTTTTGCGGAAAGGCTGCAGATACAATAAGGGTATCGAGAACAGCATGATCAAGCCCGAGATCCAGTAAGCATCGTCGTAAGTTAACAGCATGGTTTGCCTGATAACCGTGCCCTCAATGGCCGCATAAGCCATATGTGTGGCGTCTAAAACCGATTTGCCCTTAGCCATAAACCCGTGTACTAACTGGTTTAAGCGCTCGGTAAAGGCGGGGTTGTATGGGTTTACATGTTCAATCAGAGTACTTCGGTGATAACCCTGGCGAATGTGTATAAGCGTTGTTAATGCCGCTATGCCAAACGAGCCGCCCAATTGGCGCATCATATTATTTAAACCCGATCCCTGCCCAATTTCCGGGCCTTTCAGATCGGCCATTGCCAAAGTGGTTAACGGCACAAATAGCAGGGCCATACCTACACCGCGTATAAGCAATGGTATCAGCACATCCTTCTCGCCGGTTGCCAGGGTAGAGTTGCTAAGCATCCATGTAAATACAAAGAACAGGAACATGCCCGCTGTAGCCATAAACTGTGCGGGGATACCCTTATTAAGCATTTTACCAATAAAGGGCATCATAATTATGGTACACAAACCACCGGGGAATAATAATTCGCCGGTTTGTTGTGCGTTAAATCCCAGCAGGTTTTGGCAAAATACCGGGAACACAAACACCGAACCATATAAACCAAATCCTAATATAAAGGAGGTAAACATGCCCACGGCAAAACTCCGGTGCCGCATTATACTAAAGTTTACAATAGGGTGGTCGGTACTTAGTTCCCTCCATATAAATAGTATAATGCCAAGTATCGCAGTAATGGTTAGTACGATGATATAGTTTTTAGCAAACCAATCCTCTGATTCTCCTTTTTCTAAAATAGTTTGCAAGCTGCCCACTGCAACCGCCAATAAACCAATGCCCCACCAATCAATGGGCCTTTTTTCTTCTTTGGGCGTTTCCCTGATAAAGGTATAAGTTAGGAACGCGGCAAGCGCGCCTACCGGTAAGTTTACATAAAATATCCACGGCCACGAGTAATTTTCGGTGATCCAGCCGCCAATAGTTGGGCCTACCGTTGGGCCCACCACCGCACCCAAACCAAAAAGGGCTGTAGCGGTACCAATTTGCTCGCGCGGCCAGGTTTCCAGTAATATGGTTTGTCCGGTTGAGATCAAACCGCCGCCGGCAATGCCCTGCAGTATCCGGAATATCACAAGCTCGTTGAGCGTAGTAGCGTTACCACATAAAAACGATGCTATGGTAAATATGATAATGGAAGTAAGGAAGTAACTTTTACGGCCAAAGCGCCCACCAAGCCATCCTGACATAGGCAGGATGATAACGTTTGCCACCGCATAACCGGTAACTACCCAGGCAATATCTTCCAGGGTTGCCCCAAGGTTTCCCTGAATGTGCGGTATAGCAACGTTTACAATGGTGGTATCAATCAGCTCGAGTAATGACGCCATAATCACCGTAATGGTGATTATCCATTTTTTAAAGCCAGTTTCAGCCATTTTATTTAGTCTTTTGTAATTACCGAAACATCAACGCTCATACCCGGGCGCAGTTTCGCGATATCTTCTTTACTGCCGGTTATTTTGATTTTAACAGGCACACGTTGTACAACCTTAACAAAGTTGCCGGTAGCATTATCTGGTGGAAGTAACGAGAATTTAGCACCTGTAGCAGGCGAAAAATTGTACACCGTACCTTCAATTTTCAGGTCGGGGTAGGCATCTACCTTAAGGTCTACCTTTAGGCCGTTCTTAATTTTATTAAGCTGCGTTTCTTTAAAATTAGCAGTCACGAATATGCTGTTATCGTTTACTACCGAGAACAAGGTTTGTCCTGCCTGCACCAGCTGGCCTACCTGTACGTTCTTTTTCGCTACGATACCACTCGCCGGCGATTTAACATTAGCATAACTTAACTGCAGCTTGGCATAATCAATATCAACCTGCCTTTGGCTTACACCGGTATTGGTAACCTTTAACTGGCTGCGGCTGGTGGCTATTTGCTGCTGGGCCGCCCTGTATTCGTCTTTTGCGGCATTGTAGTTAGCGCGTGCCACGTCAAGGTCGGCCTTGGCCTGGTCAAACTGTTGCTGTGTTATCGATCCGTCTTTAACCAGGTTGGCATAGCGCTGGTAGTCTTTCTGCACTTTTTCTAACCGGGCCGCTGCCGATGCAACCTGTGCCTTTGCGCTCGCCGAATTTGCTGCTGTGGTAGATATTTGCGATTGGTTTACATTAACGCCTGCGCTTGCACCAACCTGTGCAGCCTGCGCCTGCTCTAATTTCACTCTTAAGTCGCGGTCGTCTATTTTAACCAGTAACTGGCCTTTGTTTACGTGTGTGTTCTCTTCAAACATCAGGCTGTCAACATAGCCGCCTACACGGGCAACAACAGGGCTAATGTCGCCATCTATCTGTGCATCGTCGGTGTCAACGTGCTTGCTGAAGTATATATATTCTTTTACACCGAATATGATACCCCCTAAAAGGATCACCCCAAGTATTATTGGGAGAACTTTGTTTTTCTTTTTAGGTTGTGTTTCTTGTGTTTGGTTTGCCATCGCTTTATGTATTGTAATTATTTGTTAAGTTTTCCTGTTGATTTTAGTAAAGTATAATATGCAAGCCCTGCATCAGCTTTAGCCAGTTCAAGGTTAATTTCGGCCTGGTAAAGCAGGGTTTGCGCGTCCGCACGATCTGTAGCGGTTGATATATTGCTGCGGTATTTATTTTCAAGTATGCGGTTATTCTCTGTCGCCTGATTAATAGAGGTTTGCAGCAGGGCTATCTTTTCAAGTGCCGTCTTATAGTTCTGATAACTTTGGTTCACTTCATTTTTGACATTATCTGTGGTAATACCCCTGTTAATGATCACCTCTTCGCGCCTTAGCTTGGCTTCGGTAACCTTGTTCTTGTTAGTCCAAAGGCTGCCAAAATCCCATCCTAAGGTTAACCCGATTGATATTGGCGTAATAAAGTTGCCGCTTTTGGGCAGCGGGTTGGCCGATACACCTACATAATACGCGCTGCCCGATGCTGATAAGGTAGGCCTGGTGTTTGCTTTTATGTTTTTGATGTCGATATCAGCAACCTGGGTACGCAGATCCATTTGTTTGAATTCGGGCCTGTTGCTCATGGCCGAATCCAGATAAGCGGACAAAGGCATTGCTGACCTTTCGGCCTCCGTAATTTGCTCAATATTTAACTGGGTGCCTTCGGGTAATCCCAATAAAATATTCATATTATAGTTGATGATACGACGATTGTTTTCCAGGTCGATGCCATTCAGTTCGATGTTCGAACGTTGTAACTGAAAGCGTAACACATCATTTTTGGTTACTATACCCTGGTCAAAAAAGCGTTGCGATTGCTTGATCTGGGCATCAATGGTGGCCAGATTTTGCTCAACTATCTTTTTGCTTTGTAATACCTTATACAGGTTGTAATAGGCATTAATAATGCTATAAGTAATCTGGTCCCTGTCGTTCACGGCATCCAGGCGCGCAACTTCGGTAAGCAGGTTGGTTGATTCGCGTGCGTACCTTAACTTATTTCCGGCCCATATTACCTGGTTTAACGATAAGGTACCTAAGTAGGCGTTAGCACTTGTAGGCAGGGTTAAAGTTTCTTCTCCCAGGTTTAACTTGTGGGCAGGTATCTGCGCCCGGTTATAGCCAAAACTGGCAGATCCGGTTGGTAACGAGCGGTCTTTAGCCTGCTGGTATTGCGACACGGCCTGGTCAATACGCGATTGCGAAAGTTTTAGCACTTTGCTGTTTTCTAAGCCCAGCCTAATGGCTTCGTCAAGTGTAATTGTCCGCTCCTGGGCGGCGGCGGGGCTGGTAATCAGCAACGCCATAAGCAAAATAGCAATACTGCCCGCGGCCTTTAATGCCTTGTTAATTTTTAAAGGTTTCAAGTGTAGGTATTTAGTGGTTGTCATTTTCGTTCTGTAAGTAAGCTTTTAACAGTTTTTTTAGATAGTTTTTTAACCGGGGCTTTAGTTTTTCGTCCTGATTTTTTGCATCCATTACATCGTAACCTATAATCACCGACGATATATGCGGCGTATTTACAAGGTAACTTTTGGTGCCAAATACGGTCGCCACCACAAATTGCGGGTCAACATCCTTATTAAATTCGCCGCTTTTGATACCGCCGTCTATGATATCCTGCAGTACACTTACATTTTTCATAATGATGCCGGTTATCTGGTCGGTGAGCTCCGTTTTTTTTGATTTGGATATCTCGCGGTGAAGCATTACATGGAAGCAGTTATTGTTAATAACCTTCTCCACGTAGCTGTCAATATATTTATCCAGTTTTTCCCACCAGCTTTTACTCTCGTCATTCCCTATGCTAAGCAACACCGATTGGAAGGTAGATATGCGGCGATCGAAAATTGCCAGAAAAACCCCTTCCTTCGACCCGAAGTAGTAATTAAGCATCGCCATGTTTACGCCCGCCTCGCCGGAGATGACACGGGTTGAGGCGCCATCATAACCTAACTCGGCAAAAACCCGTTCGGCTACGTCGAGTATGTGGTCTTTTTTATCAATTTTTTCTTTTTCCATTTCTTTTTGTCCCGCGCAAAATTAATCAAACGATTGATTAGTGAAAGTCATTTATTTGTCTGATTATGTAATTATCTGATAATCAAGTTGAAAAAATTAATCAATCGATTAAAAGGTGAGAATTGCAGGGTAATTATGACGGTATAATTATCGTACCAATTATTGCACCAAGTTATCTTTCAGATATATTTGTTGTTATGAAGCGCATATCGTTCACTCTTGTCTTTGTTTTAATAAGCTATTTGGTTTTTTCGCAAACAGCCCCTCAGGCGGATATCGGTTCCATCCGGCAAAATTTAAAAAAGCTGAACGTGCTGGGCAGCGTACTTTATATTGCGGCCCATCCCGATGACGAGAACACCCGCCTGCTGGCCTACCTGGCCCAGGAAAAACACTATCGTACGGGTTACCTGTCGCTCACCAGGGGAGACGGCGGGCAAAACCTGATAGGTACCGAGCAGGGCGAGTTATTGGGCCTGATACGAACGCAGGAACTTTTAGCAGCCCGCCGTACGGATGGGGCAGAGCAGTTTTTTAGCAGGGCCAACGATTTCGGTTTCTCTAAAAATCCAGAAGAAACCCTGAAATTTTGGGATAAGGACAAGGTATTAGGCGATATGGTTTGGGTGATACGTAATTTTAGGCCCGATGTAATGATATGCCGTTTCCCCACAACCGGCGAGGGCGGCCATGGTAACCACACGGCTTCGGCTATTTTAGCACAGGAGGCTTTCAGTGCAGCTGCCGACCCTAAACGTTATCCCGAACAATTAAAATACGTTGGCGTGTGGCAGGCCAAACGCCTGCTATGGAACACCTTTAGTTTTGGATCGGTGAATACCACCTCGCCTGATCAGTTTAAGATAAATGTTGGCGGTTACAACCCAATTTTAGGCAAAAGCTATGGCGAAATAGCTGCCGAGAGCCGTAGTAACCATAAAACTCAGGGCTTTGGCTCGGCCAGGCAGCGCGGCGATGCCTTTGAATATTTCAAGACCATTTTGGGCGACGCACCTAAAACCGACCTGATGGATGGCGTTGATGTTACCTGGAACCGCATACCATTTGGTGCGCCGGTAGCCGCGCAACTTGCTGTTATTACCAAAGCGTTTAATGATGATGCCCCCGAGGCATCGGTACCGGCACTGGTTAAGTTTTTGGATGAAGTTGACCAAACGGTAGCTACCAATAAAGCCTTCCAAACGGTGAGGTTAACTGAAGTGGCTAACTCAAGCTATGATTACTGGCACAAGCAAAAAACAAACGAGCTAAAAGATCTGATAGCACAATGCGCGGGATTGTGGTTTGAGGCTTACGCAAATGAGCCTGCGTATGCTTTGGGCGATACGATAAAAATTCAACTGCAGACGATTAACCGCAGTAATGTATCAGTGAAACTTTTTGGCATCAACCAAGCTGACGAGTTTATTGTATTTGCTGACAGCATATTAACTAAAGGGCAGTTAAAAACTTTCCCTTATAAGTTACCGGCAGTTAAACTTTCCCAACCTTACTGGTTGGAAGAATCGCATGGCATTGGGAGCTATGCTATAAATAACATCCTTAAAGTTGGTAATCCTGAAAATCCGGATGTGCCTGCGATAAATTATCAGTTTAATATAGCAGGCAAAGACATTTCGTATAACCGTAAATTGGTTTACAAATATGTTGATCCCGCACGAGGCGAGATCTATCAGCCGTTAGAAATAACCCCACCTGTTACCGCTAACATTGCCGAGAAGGCATACGTATATAACAATACGCAACCACAACTGTTACAGATAAAATTAAAAAGCTTTACAAACACCAAAGGCAGCATCAGTTTAAAGCCTGTAAAGGGGTGGAAGATAAGCCCGGCTAAAATTGATTTTACAGATAAAGCCAAAGGCGAAGAGTGGGCAGTAACATTCAGCGTATCGCCCGTTGATACCAAAACCAACACAGGGGTATTGCAGGCGGATATCATCGCCAACGGCAAAACGTTTTCGCGGGGATTGCTGGATATCAGGTACAATCACATCCCGGCCATTACTATTTTCCCGCCGGCGCAGGCTAAACTGGTGAGCATCGACTTAAAAACCGCGGGCAAAAAAGTGGGCTACATAGCCGGTGCCGGCGACCTGGTGCCTGATGCGCTGCGCGAGGTGGGGTATGATGTGCACCTGCTAACCGAGGATGAAATTATTAACGCCGACCTGTCTGTTTACGACGCCATTGTAACCGGCGTACGGGCGTATAACGTAAGCGCCCGTCTTGCATATGAACAGCCCCGGCTAATGGAATATGTAAAAAATGGTGGTAATTTGGTTGTGCAATACAATAATAATAATGGCCTGGTAACCAAGCAAATTGGCCCTTATCCGTTTACGGTGGTAAACCAGCGCGTAACTGAAGAAGATGCAAAAGTAACCTTTACCGACCCGCAAAACCCTGTGCTAAACTATCCCAATAAAATAACCAATGCAGATTTTAATGACTGGATACAGGAACGCGGATTGTACTTTGTAAGCGATATCGACAGCCAATACAGCACCCCGCTGCAGATGAACGATACCGGCATGGCCCCAAACAAGGGCGCGCTGATTGTAGCAAACTTTGGCAAAGGGCGCTTTGTATATACATCGCTGGCGTTTTTCAGGGAACTGCCTGCGGGTGTGCCGGGGGCGTATCGCCTATTTATAAACTTGTTAAGTAAACCTAAGAACTGATAACCCTAAATGAGCCCGTAATGGAATAAATTGCTTAAAATAAGCAGTTGATATAAAGCAATTAATCACCTACTTTTGTTGCCATAATATAAAATATCATGTCACATCATCATCATCCACACAAAGAAGAAAAAAACTACGATTATGTATACTACCTGGTAGCTTTGGTTTGCGGTATGTTCGTAGGCGCTATTGTTGAAAGAGGGTTTATCTGGATACCTGTAGGTGGTGTTTTTGGTTTATTAACCGCAGCCCTGTTCATTAAATTTCTGGTGAGAGGCCGTGAAGAGGTCTGATAATACCGATCTCCCATCTTTTATAAAAAACTGGAACCAGTTTTACGGTATCGTTATCGTATGGCTGGTTTTTTTAATTTTAGTATTTTGGCTCATCACAAAGTATTTTGAATGAGCTTAACCGACTGGATAGTTCTCGGCAGCACGCTGCTTGCCATAGTTGCTTATGGCGTATGGAAAAGCGGCAACAGCAAAAATATCGACCAATACTTCGGCAACCGTTCGCTGCCATGGTACCACGTAGGTTTATCCGTTATGGCCACCCAAGCCAGCGCCATCACCTTTTTATCGGCCCCGGGCCAGGCTTACAGCGATGGGATGCGTTTTGTGCAGTTTTACTTTGGGCTGCCGCTGGCCATGATCGTTTTATGTATAACTTTTGTTCCTATATTTCATAAGCTTAAAGTTTACACCGCTTACGAATTTTTAGAGCAGCGGTTCGATCTCAAGACCCGGGCGCTTACCGCTATTTTATTTTTGGTTCAACGGGGCTTGTCTACGGCCATCACCATATATGCACCGGCTATTATCCTTTCGGGTATATTGCATATCAACACTACCTATACCACCTTGTTTATTGGCGGGCTGGTTTTGTTTTATACCGTTTACGGCGGGGCCAAAGCCGTATCGTACACCCAACTGCTGCAAATGAGCATTATTTTTACCGGGATGTTCGTGGCGGGTGTTTTGGTGGTAATGTTATTGCCCCAAAACGTGGGTTTTATAAAAGCCATTAAGCTGGCCGGCAACCTGGGCCGCATGAACGTTATCGACTGGAAGTTTGATGCGGATAACCGTTACAACATATGGAGCGGTATCATCGGCGGTTTCTTTCTGCAGTTATCTTATTTCGGTACCGACCAAAGCCAGGTTGGGCGTTATTTAACGGGTAGCTCCGTGGGGCAAAGCAGGCTCGGCCTGATCATGAACGGGCTGATCAAAGTTCCTATGCAGTTTTTAATACTACTGATAGGTGTGCTGGTGTTTAGTTTTTACCAGTTTAACAGGCCGCCGGTGTTTTTTAATAATTACGAGGTAGAACAGGTAAAGAGGAGCCAATATGCCCCGCAATTTAACCTGTTAGAAAAACGATATGGCGACGCCTTTAACCACAAAAAGCAAAAGACAGAAGACCTGATAAAAGCATTTGATAGTAAAGATGCACAGCAGATAAGTGCCGCAAAAGCCGGTTTAAAAGCCGCGGAGGCGCAAACCGACTCGGTGAGGAAAAGCGCTATCAGCATCATAAAGAAAAACAGCGGCAACGACAACGTAAACGATACCAACTACGTTTTTCTTACGTTTGTAACGCATTACCTGCCGCGAGGACTAATAGGATTGCTTATTGCCATTATCTTTCTGGCCTCTATGGGTTCCACAGCCAGTGGCCTTAACGCCCTAGGATCGACCACCATGGTCGACATTTACAAACGTATATTAAAGCCCAACGAAAGCGATCATACTTATGTAACAGCATCGCGCGTGGCAACGGTGTTTTGGGGGGTGGTTTGTATTGGCATGGCGCTTTACGCAAGCAAGATAGGCAACCTGTTAGAAGCCGTTAATCAGCTCGGATCGTACATTTACGGCACCATCCTGGGGGTGTTTATTGTAGCTTTTTACATAAAAAGTATAAAAGGTACGCCCGTATTTGCTGCAGCGGTGATTACCGAAATAATAATATGTATTATGGGGTATTATAATGCGGTAGCCTATCTTTGGTTAAACGCAATTGGCTGCATCGGGGTAATTATAATTGCCTGGCTGTTAAATATATTTATCATGCAAAAAAAGCCTGCTTTAAGGTAATCCACCCAAAAAAGTACGCTCAAACAAACACATCGGGTATTTTAGCATTTAGTACTGTAACACCGGTATGAAAGCTAAAAACAATGCATCCATCTATAGCGCGCTGGCAGCTAACCTGCTTATAGCTGTAACCAAATTTATTGCAGGCGGTTTTACCAACAGTTCGTCTATGATATCCGAAGGGATACACTCTATGGTTGATACTGTAAACCAGGTACTGCTATTATATGGCTTAAAACAAAGCAAAAAAAAGCCGGATACTATCCATCCGTTTGGGTACGGTAAGGAACTTTATTTCTGGTCATTCATGGTATCAATACTCATATTTGGTTTGGGCGGGGGCATATCGGTTTACCAGGGCATACAGCATATTATTAAACCCGAGCCGGTTAACAACCCCATGTGGAACTATATTGTACTGGCGCTATCGGCAATTTTCGAGGGTACATCGCTTATTATCGCCATAAAAGAATTTAACAAGGTTCGCGGTGGCCTGTCATGGTGGAACGCGATTGTTAAAAGTAAAGATCCGTCCAGCTTTTTGGTTTTATTTGAAGATGGCGCAGCGGTGCTTGGCCTTGCTATTGTGTTTGTATTTATGCTGATAGGCCATAACTATCACATGCCTTATATGGATGGTATTGCGTCGGTGCTGGTTGGGTTGCTACTGGTGTTTGTATCGGCCATATTGGCCAGAGAAAGCCGCAGCCTGTTAATGGGCGAAGGCATCGGGCGCGATACCCAGCATCAAATAAGGGTGCTTGCCGAGAAAGATAAGGCTGTTATAAAGGTGGTTAACGTGTTATCTACCTACCAGGCGCCTGACGAGGTTGTATTAATGCTGATAATAGAATTTGATCCGGATATCGACACCGAGGATATTACCGCATCGATAGAGCGGATTCGACTGGCCATAAAAACAACCTTCCCGCTAATAAAGCTGGTGTTTGTACAACCGCAAACCTACACACGCATCCCCAGCAGTTTGTTCGAAATAAAAAAGCCTTAAACTTTTTGTTTAAGGCTTTTTACTATACGGTGTTGTAATTATTCTTTTATTCTTTAGCCTGTGCTATTACGGCTTCGTTCAGGCGTACGTATTCATCATCGTTGCTGGCTTTGGCTAACCTTACACCCTCCTGGGCGGTTGCAACAGCCGCTGCTTTATCGCCAGTTTTCAATTGTATGCGTGCCTTCCATAATTTATACCACGGGCCGTTTGGCTCAAGCTTTTCAGCTTCAAGTACCCATTGCATAGCTTTTTTAAGGTCTTTATCATTTTCGTAGTAATACTGTATGGCATTAAAATAAGGGCGCTTTTTAACATCCCCCTGCATCAACTTATCAATGTTGGCAGTTATCTGCGCATCATCGTCTGTTTGCATATGAATAGGAACCGCGGTATGGTCCCATATAATATACAGGTCGGTTGTTTTAGTGGTTGAGTTAGCAAACGCAATGGTAAAGGTTTCGCGTTTTTCTTTAACTGTTATAGGCTTTACGGTAAAACGTAAAAGGTCATCGGCTTTTTTATAGTCGTAAGCACCCCATTGTTTAGCCGTTTTATTTAAAATAATGGTCCAGCTATTTGGCTCCGGAATGCTGAAAAGGGCATACGTGCCTGCGGGCACTTTGTTGCCTTCAACCAATACATCTTCGCTAAAGGTTATGGTAGTAGCAGCGTTTGCGCCGGTGCGCCATACTTCGCCATACGGGTTTATGCCGCCAAATATTTTTCGGCCTTTAACGTTGGGGCGCGAGTAGGTTATCGTGATTTTTCCCAACCCGAAATCCTGTATAATAGTTTGGGTTGAACTGGCTTCGGGGATACGCGGCTTGTCCTGCGCGGAAGCAATTATGGTAGCACATGCCAACAGCATGGTTATAACACCTTTAAAATATTTTTTCATCGTCATAGTTATTACGAAGTTACTAATTGTAAGATGAATTTTAAGTGAAATATATACAAAGGATTTTTGTGAACTGCGTAAAAAATAAAAGCCCCCCAGACTTGCTCCGGGGGACTTTCAACCTAAACCTTATCACAATTAACCGGCAAGATTGCCGGTATGCATAGCGTAGAACAAATACTATACCAAAATTGAACAAGCGCTAAAAATTTTCTAAATGTGTCAAAACGACGGAATAGAACCTTTTATAAAGGGCCTCGGCTATCATATACGGCAGTAGTGTTGGTTATTTTATACAAGCAGGCATACAGTTATTGCAGCTTTGTGAGGTTTTTACGGCGCAGATAGTTATCCAGTAAAAACAGGCCCATTACCACATCAAAAAACAGGAACCCTTTAATTACCGGACCTGTAAAATAACTGCTTACCTGCGGAACGTTTAATTGCGTAACGTTTAGCTGCCCGGATAATTTGAAGCCCGTGCCCGCCGACCAGTTTACCGCGCCTAAGGCATACATTAATAATATTACCAGGCTTAACGCAAAAAAGGTTGATATCCCTAAAATGATGCGTTTATCAATAGCCGCCTTCAGCGGCTGTTTCGCATTTTCTATGCGGATGCCTTCCATTACATTATAGGTAAAGGCCATCGGTGGCTCATCCAGGTCCATCGCGCTGAATGCCGTATTCAATTGCAGCAACTCATTGTACTTTTTTTGATATACCTCGTCCTGTTCAATAAGCATGGCAATGGCCTGCTGCTCTTGCGGGGCGCAGGTACCATCAATGTAGTTCCAAAGCTTTTCTTCTATACTGTTCATATCAATTCGTTAACTTCATGTTTCAAATTACGCTCCAGCCTTTCTTTCAAACGCTGGCGCGCTCTAAATAGTTTCACCTTAACCGTGTTGGCCTCTATACCCATGGCCTGCGATATCTCTTCAAGCGATTGCTCGCCCTTGTAAAACATGGTTATAATAGCGGCATCGTCAGGCAATAATTGTTGTATAGCCTCATTCAAATAATACGATCGCGACTTATTTTCAACGTTATAATCGTAACCGCCTGGCTTGCTCTCTATTTGGTGCAGGTTTAGGTTTGTTTTTGGCCTACCTGCTTGATCGCACCGTTTTCGCCAGCAGCCAATATCAAAATGAAGCAATTTACTTTGGCCTGATAGCCATATTTGGCGGCCTTGGCCTGGTGCTTTCTTACCGTATTGAAAAGAAAGAACTTTACGACAACGACCTTAATAAATAAGCTTAATAAGCAGAAGCATTTAAAGGAGCCGACAGGCTCCTTTTTTTTTGTTATAATATTAATTCCTGTTATCTTTATATGAAAATTCTAATTGTGATGAAGAATAAAATATTATTAATGATGACGCTGATGGTCGCGGGGCTTTCGGCATCAGCGCAAACCGCTGAGAAGAAGGCGAAAATAACCAACGCTTCGGAAGTGGTTTATAATGTGAACACCACCAATAATCATAAAGAGGGCGTGTATGCAATACAAAACCTTAATAACAATGGTTTGTGGTTACAGGGTGTGTATAAGGATGACCAAAGGGCCGGTAACTGGAACTTTTTTAATAAAGATTTCAAATTATTTATGCGCTATAATTATGACCAGAAAAAACTGGCATTTTTAGATGAACATGCGCTTGATAACGTAATTGTTACCATTTTAAGTGATGAAGATAAGGTACGAAAAGACGCTTCGGTTCCGTTGCCACTTTGCTCGGTAGATTATTATTTACAGCTAATGGCAAATAATATTTACGCCGTTAGGGATGCAAAGTATAAAGATATGGATGCAGAGGTAACTGCTCGTATTGGTACCGATGGCAAAGCAACCTATACCGTAATTTACTCGGTAAACGGCAAAAAGGCCGACAAACAGAAGGTGACCCTGCCCGACGATAAGTTTGCTGTTGAATGGATACCCAGTATGTACAATGATAAACCCGTTGAATCGGAGTTTACGGCCTACCTGAAAATACAGGGAGACGAACCCGCTGTGGACCATATGAGAAGGACCAGCTGGAACTATTAAAGAGTAACTGCATAATAAAACGGCCTGTCAAAAAATTTGACAGGCCGTTTTATTTATAAATAGCGATCTTTTATAATATTAAGGTGATATATTTCGTGCCCGGCGGTAATATATACCAATGCAGCAACTTTAACCAGCGCGCCACTGGCCACACCACTATGCCCTAATTGTTCAGCACTGAATGACCGGTACAAATACAGGGTGGATTGGCGCACCGCTCTAAACTCTTCAGCAAGGCTTTGTATGGTACGGCTGTTAAAGTCGGTGCTATTTACATAGGTTTCCTGGTCAAAGCCGGGCAGGGATATATCCTCGCGCGAAAAAACAAAGGCGCGGAACGAGAATACCCTTTCGGTATCTATCATGTGGCCAAGCACTTCCTTCAATGTCCATTTACCATCAGCATAGGCATGCATGGCCTGCTCTTCGCTCATGTTGTGGAATAAGTTGTAGGTAAACGCCTGATTATCGGCCAACAGCTGCAAAACATCGGCGCCTTCAGGCACTGCGTTCACGTATCCTGCAGCATACGGCGGGTACTCGTCAGAGTTTGGCTTGCTTATCATACTTTATTGTTTTTAATACTATCCTAAATGTTGTACCCTTACCCAGCTCAGACTCTTTAATAAAGATCTGCCCGTCGTGATAATTTTGTATAATGCGTTTTGTTAACGACAGTCCCAGCCCCCAGCCGCGCTGCCTTGTAGTATAACCCGGCTGAAACACCGTATCAAACTTTGAGCGTGCTATGCCTTTGCCGGTATCGGCAATATCAATAAATATCAGTTTTTTTGGTTTGTTGCCCGTTACAGATACCCTTACGGTCCCGGTGCCTTCAATCGCATTCACTGCGTTTTTCAGCAGGTTTTCCAACACCCAATCAAACAGTGGGATGTTTAGTCCGGCGGTTAAACGGCGGTTGCCTGTCAGTTCAAACGTGATCCGGTTGCTCGCCCGCACCCTGAAATAGTCTACAAAATCTTTTACTACATCGTAAACCGGGTGTTCATCCAGCTTTGGTTTCGATCCGATTTTCGAAAAACGGTCGGCTACTATCTCAAGCCGCTTTACATCGTTCTCCATTTCGGCCATAAGCGGGTCGTCCTCGGCATTGAATTTTTCTTTCATCACCTCGATCCAGGCCATTAACGATGATATGGGGGTACCCAGTTGGTGAGCGGTCTCTTTAGCCAGGCCTACCCAAACCTGGTTTTGCTCGGATTTGCGCGAAGAACTGAACGCCGTATAAGCAACTAATAAAAATATGGCGATAACCGATAACTGTATATAGGGGAATATTTTTAACTGCGTTAGCAGGGGCGAATCTTTATAATACACAAGCCACGGTTCGTTAAAAACAGTTGTAAGCCTTATAGGCTCGTGCTGCTTTTTCATATAAGCCAGCTCATCCTTAAAATACTGCAGGTCGAATTTCTTTTTCTGGCTCTTGAGTTCCTCTTTATCCAGGTTGATGAAGGTTTTGGTTGAATCTAACCCCCGGGTAAACAAAAAGTCGCCTTTCGCATCGGTAACAATGGCGGGCACAATAAGGCTATCGCGTACAGATAACACGTACGACAAAAAGTCATTATCGTATGTGTTACCTATCTGTTTCATACTTAAT
This sequence comes from Mucilaginibacter sp. AK015, assembly GCF_014200785.1. Lineage (NCBI taxonomy): Bacteria > Pseudomonadati > Bacteroidota > Sphingobacteriia > Sphingobacteriales > Sphingobacteriaceae > Mucilaginibacter > Mucilaginibacter sp. AK015. Next base: position 373,793 of record NZ_JACHCV010000003.1, on the reverse strand, counting down.
GCCCATACCTGGGCCCGCGTACGTTCGCTGTGTGCAATATTTTTTACAAGATAGCTGGTATAAAAAACCGACCCGCTGGCAATAACCACGGCAAAGGCAAGCAAAAAATATTTCCAAAGGCGTTTTTGTTGATACGGGTTCATAAAGAGATGCTCAAATAACGGGATTTTTTTCGGGATCGGCTCATTTTAGCCCTTCCTCCACCCGTTCAATCACGGCCGATATTTCTTCAGCACGCCTATGCCATGTGTTACTCTCGGCGGTTTTTAAGCGCGCCTGCCGTTTTTCGGGCGTATCTTCAGTCATTTCGCTTAATACATATTGCAGAAACGTTTCTTTGTCGTCGGTTATTTTTATCAGGTTGCTAAAGTCGGCAATGTCACCAAAATTGGTACTTACCACAGGGAGCCCCGCGGCCAAATACTCGTTTATTTTCATGGGATAAATACCCTTTGTAAAATTGTCCTTTACAAAAGGGATGATACCAACCGAAAAAGCTTGCAGGTAAGCAGGGAGCTGTTCAGGTGCTTTAGGGCCTTCAACCTTTACGTTGGGGTATTTTTTTAGTATAGCTTCGCCGCGTTCGCTTAGTATGCGGCCAACAAAAACAAATTCAGCATGGGGCATGTGGGTGAAAAGGTGCTGCAACAGATCATAATCAGACCGATCATCCACAGTGCCTACATAACCAATAACCATTTTGGCGTGGTTTGGTGTATGGTTAAAGCCTTTCCTGAACAGATCAACCTTTACGGCATTCTTTACTATAAAGCATTGTTTACAAAAGTCTTTCTTGCTTTCATAAAGGCCCTTTGAAGTTACAATAACCGCGTCGGCCATTTTCATAAATGCAGCCTCGAGCCGAAGGCCATGTTTGCTTAGCCATGATGGGGCGCCCTTAATTTCGTCATAACAATGGTATATCAGTGTTTTTTCGTTAAAGGTGCGGCCGGTTATAACGCCCATGCCCGGGTTAAATGATGTGAAATTGATTAGCTCATGCTGCATTTCCAGCTGCTTTAACGCTTTTTTAATACTGCGCCGCAAAAGCCAGCCATTAAACTTCAGCAGGTTGTTATACACCAGGCCGCTTGGCAAAAAATTTACAGGGAACACCAGGGGCGGAAAGAGCACGTATACCCGGCCCCCGTTATCGGTTGGTATTGTTTTTATACGGCTTTTTAAGCCAAACGCCTTTGCAAAGTCTATTTTGTCCTTATCTCTTACACCGGCAAGGGCATCTTTATAAGTATAAGCGTTCTCTACAAATAATACCCTGTTACTTGCCGAAAGAACTTTCATGAGCTCAACAACAGCCTTAATGTAATTACCGTTCCATTCGGTTCCGCTTATGCACAAAATATTGCGGTTGTGTATCATGCCCGGGTATTTATTGCTAAACTAATAATAAAACCCGTTGTTATTAAACATTAAATGGTTTTCCAAACAACTAATGGTGATGAATTATATGTTTTAACGCCTTTAAAATTTTTCAAAAATAGTTTACCTTTAAAACGGTAAGTAAATATCGCTTATCGATAAAAACCCTTTAAAAATGTCTGATAACAAACTGTATGTTCATTATGGTTGCGGCCAAACAGCTCCGCAGGAATGGGCTAATTTTGATGTATCGCCAACGCTTGTTATTCAAAATACACCGGTTGTAGGTTTTTTGCTTAAAAAAAGCCTGGGTCAGGTATTTGATAAGAACGTCAGGTATGGCGATATTACCAAGGGTTTACCGGGGATAAAAGATAACAGCGCCGACGGGGTTTATTGTTCGCATGTATTAGAGCACATGTCGCTCGAGCATTTCAGAATAGCACTACGTAACACTTATAAAATGCTGAAACCGGGCGGCATATTCAGAATGATAATGCCCGACCTGGAGGTTTTGGTGCGCGATTATATCAACGATAAAGATGTAAAGCACGATCCTGAAGCGTCAATCACCCTCATCAAAAGAATGATGATGGGCGTTGAGGTTAGGCCGCGAAGCTTTAAAGCGGTTACCAAACATTTATTTGGGTACCTTGAACATCTCTGGCTGTGGGATTGGGAATCGACAGAAAAAGAATTGCGCGACGCGGGTTTTACCAATATCCGCAGGTGCGAGTTTAACGACTCGGCCGACCCTATGTTCAAGCTGGTAGAAAATCCGAAACGGTGGGAATTAGTTGTAAAGTTTGAGGCCATAAAATAACTTATTTTGCCGATATAAAATGCTGTCCCGTTTTTCGTGATGGCATTTTTTTAGCGGAATAAGGATAGCTTATTTTTCGTTATAATACATATTGCGCCCCACAAAGTTACTTAGTACTATATATTAACTTTAAATAAAAGATGCCTTATCTCATAGGTTAATTTGTAAATTAGCGAGTACTATGGCCCCTGTTAATTATCACCACCCTAAAGGGCTTTTGCTGTGCTTATTTTTGCTCGTAATGGTAACGGTTGCTGCTGCACCTAAAGGCGATAATAAGCCTTTAATAAAAAGAATTACCCGGTTCAGTACGGTCGATTCCGCAAGGCGTTATAGCGATTCGCTCTTAAATATTGCTAAAAAGCAGAATAATAAAGTGTTTGAAGCCCAGATACTTTACACCACATCGTTTAAATATTACCAGGCAGGCGAAGAAAATACCGCGTTAGATTATGCGCGGCGTGCTGTTGTTGCAATAAGCCCAAAAGCAGACTCTGTTACCTACGTAAAGGCGCGGTTAATGATAGCTTACATGCTTAGCCGCAGCGCCCAAAACGAGCCGGCTTTAAAAGAAGCCTTTGCCACACTGAAAATAACTGATAAATATGGCTGGCGAAAGCTGCGCATTGAAACCAAAATATGCATTGCAGATATTTACCGCCCCTTACGCGAAATTAACCGGGCATTGCCATTTGCCGGGCAGGCGGCAAATGAAGCCCTTGCCCTGCGTGATACCGGCCTTTACATTTTTGCAGCCAGCACCTTATCAAATGTTTATTCGGGCCCCAAAAAGCATGGGGATATACCTGCCGAAAACCTGGCAAAAGCTGCATATTATCTCGAAAAGATACTAAACCCGCCGTTTGAGAAGAATATACCAAATTTTGCAAAAGCTAATTATATGGGCAACCTGGGCAGGCTTTACCAGATGCAGGGCAAGCCAGATAAAGCCGAGGCTGTGCTGCTAAGGTCGTTAGATATTGCTTCCAAATATAATTACCCATCGCTGGCAAAGCATAGCCTTAATGAGTTAGCCACCCTGTCCATTGATCGTAAGCAATATAAAAAAGCGGTTGATTACGATACCCGAGCGCTGGCAATACAATCCGGCGCTAATAGCAACCGGGTTTTACAGCGCGATATTTACAACAAACTGGCTGATGCTTACGCCGGGCTTAAAGATTACAAGCGGGCGTTTGATTTTGCGGTTAAAGAAAACCGGCTAAACGATAGCATACTTACAACCGACCAGGGCCAGTTTGCCGCCGAATTGGATAAAAAGTATCAAAATGATAAGCGCCTGTTACTGGCAGATAACCGTAGTAATTTGCTTAAGCAGCAACGCAACTTTACAATTATAGCGGCGTTGTTTGCGCTATTGGCAATTATTGCTGCATACAGGTGGTTTGTATATAAAAAGAGAAAAGAAGCTGCCGCTCTTGTTCGCGAACATCAGCAACTGGCAAAAATAGATGCTATGAAAAGCAGATTTTTTGCAAACATCAGCCACGAGTTAAAAACTCCGTTAACCTTAATAATGGGGCCGGCCGAGCAGTTGCTGCAGGGCAAATTAACACCTGAAGAGCACTCAGCTAATTTGCAGGCAATAACACGTAACAGCAAAAAATTGCTGAATATGGTTAACGAATTGCTTGATCTTGGAAAAATAGATTCAGGCGGTTTATTAGTGAAGCCACAAACAGTAAACCTGGCCGCGTTTATAAAGCTTCTTTTCCAGGGTTTCGCTTCTGCCGCCGAATATAAAGGTGTCAGGTACACGCTTAGCTGCAATATTAACGAAAACCTGCATGTATTGTTAGACAAGGATAAGTTTGAGAAGATAGCCAATAATTTCATCAGCAACGCCATAAAGTTCACTCAAGCGGGGCGGTCTGTAAATGTGGTAACTGCTGTGCACGATGATATGATAGCCTTTAGCGTACAGGACAACGGCCCGGGCATACACCCCGATGACCTGCCGCAAATATTTGACCGCTACTACCAGGGCAGGCAAAGCAGTTTAAACGCCGAAGGAGGGACAGGTATAGGTCTCTCAATAGCTAAAGAATTTGCCGAACTGATGGGTGGGCGTGTGGAAATTGAAAACGTATATGGTGAAGGCGCTACCTTTAAAGCATACATACCATTGAATGCGGTAACTGTACAAAACAGCCATGTAAGCCTTACCGGCCAAGTTGACGCACCAGGCAACGCCGCAGTTTCACAAACGAGTAAGTTGGTTTTACTGGTAGAAGACCACGACGAAATGGTGCGGTACGTTGCTTCGGTTATCTCTCCCTCATATAATATAAAAACCGCAGGCAATGGCATTATTGCGTTACAGATGTTAAACAACGCCACGGTATTACCCGATCTGATCATATCCGATGTGATGATGCCCGAGATGGATGGATTTACACTTTTAAGCAAGTTAAAAGAACATCCTGTTTATTGCCGTATACCGGTAATAATGCTTACGGCCTTATCAGATAGCCGTAATAAGCTACGCGCGCTAAACATCGGAGTAGATGACTATTTAACCAAACCATTTATAGCCGGCGAACTGCTTGCACGTACCGCCAACCTGCTGGCCAATGCCTCGGGAAGGGGCTATCCGCAATTTGACACCGTCGATCCGGACCGGCATACAATTAGTCCTGACGTGGTTTCAGCGCGCGCCCCCTTACCGCCGTCGCCCGCGGATATGGTATGGCTTAGCAATTTTGAAAGGACACTACGTACCCATCTTGGTAAAACCGAGATAAATATCACCATACTCAGCGACGAGATGGCCATTAGCGAAAGGCAGCTATTCAGGCGTATTAAAGATATTACAGGCTTAACACCCAATAAATATATTCGCACCGTAAGACTACAGGTTGCGCGCGAAGCTATTGAAAGCGGCAAATACCGCACCGTTGCCGAGATATCATACCTGGCGGGGTTTGAAACGCCGGCTTATTTTAGCAAATTATTTAAGGAACATTACGGCCGCGAGGTTACCGAACTTTTATAGCACTAATTAATATAGGTTAATTTTAAATTGAAAATGGCGATTTTGTATACTTAAATGGCAATTTTATTTACAATAATGGCAGTTTTATTTTGGGCTAACGCCTGATTTTTGGGGAAACCCAAACACAAAATGGAACTGATATTCAACGAACAAAAAGCAACAATGAAAGTGGCGGCAGAACCCAAACAAGATGCGGCTTGCCCGCGCTGCGGCAGAAATGCCTGTGAGCGTATAAAGCGTGGCATACTGGTTAAAACCTTTTTACCCTGGTTAAAATTAAAACGCTACCGCTGCCACGGCTGCATGCATGCATTTTACAAGGTAAAAAGCTAAACAGCCCCCGTAAGGTTATTTATATTGTACTTATTTGCCGCATTTTGCTATTATTACATTTCTATAAAACTATCGGCAATGAAACAATATGGCCTTATCGGGTTCCCGCTTTCGCATTCTTTTTCAAAGAAATATTTCACAGAAAAATTTGAAACGGAAAACATAGCAGATTGCACGTACGAGTTGTACCCTTTAGAAAACATCAACGACCTGCCGAAACTGCTGCATCAACACCCCAATCTTTGCGGCCTTAACGTAACTATACCGCACAAGGTGGCCGTTTTAAAATACCTGGATTGGATAGAGCATGACGCTAAAGGCGCAGGAGCTGTTAATTGTATACGCGTTACCTCCGAAAGCCCATTGCAGGCAGCGTTTTCGGGCGAGGTTGGTGTAGAAGGCCACGATTTTAGGCTCGAAGGCTACAACACCGATATTTATGGATTTGATATGTCTATAAGTCCGCTGCTTACCAACCAGCACGATACAGCCCTGATACTGGGCGATGGGGGAGCGGCCAGGGCTGTTAAATGCGTGCTGGATAACAAAGGCATCACTTATAATTGCGTTACACGTAAAGCCATACCCGGCAATATATTATTCAGCGATCTTACCCCTCGCCTTATTAAAGAAAATAAGCTTATCATCAATACCACCCCGTTGGGTACGTATCCAAACATTGATGAATGCCCGCCTATCCCATACGAAGCAATAACCGGCGATCACCTTTTGTTCGACCTGATCTATAATCCCGAAGAAACTCTGTTCCTGAAAAAAGGAGCGGAGCATGGTGCCGTTACAAAAAACGGATATGAAATGTTAGTATTGCAAGCAGAAAAAGCCTGGGAAATATGGAATTCAAAAGCAAAGCACCCATGAGATACCTTGTGTTATTTATTGTAATAATGGGTATAGCCGGCTGCGGTGGTAATGCCGATTATTCGCCTAAACCACGGGGTTACTACCGTATCGTATTCCCTGCTAAAGAATATCAGCGATATACCGAAGGCTGCCCCTTTACTTTTGAGTATCCGAAGTATGGCAAGGTAGAGGCAGACAAATCGGCCAATGCAAAACCCTGCTGGCAAAATATACAGTTCCCGCAGTTTAATGCCACGCTTCATTTAAGCTATCAGCAGGTAACTTCAAAAAAAGAATTTAACGAGTTGATAGAAGATGCTCACAAGCTTAGCTTTAAACATACCGTAAAGGCAACATCTATTGACGAGGGTGTGATAGCCTACCCCGACCGTAAGGTATATGGCATTTATTACACCATTGATGGCAACGCGGCATCATCGGCGCAGTTTTACCTTACAGACAGTACCAAACATTACCTGCGCGGTGCTCTTTACTTTAACTCCGAGCCGCGCCTCGATTCAATTCAGCCGGTGCTTAACTTCATAAAGAAGGATGTGGATGTGATGATAAAAACGTTTAAGTGGAAATAAAGCAAAAAGCTTTTTATTCGCTTTAGGCTTTAATTTTTCTGCTTTCGGCTCAATAACCTACTTTTGCTCCATGGCTACCATTCAATCCTTCGAAAACAATCCCTACCAGGAAAACACCTACTTGTTGTTCGACGAAACAGGCGAATGCGCCATTATTGACCCGGGGATGTACACAGCCGCCGAGCAAAACGCGGTGGTAGATTTTATTCAGGAGAATAAACTTACACCTGTGCTATTGCTAAATACCCACTGCCATATAGACCATGTGTTGGGCAATAAGTTTATTTTCGACCAGTTTGGTTTAAAGCCCAGGTTTCATATTGGCGAATCGGACACGCTGGCGGCGGTTGTGGCTTATGCACCTGCCATGGGTTTCAGGTACGACGCTTCGCCGCTGCCTGATGAATACCTGCCCGAAACCGGGGCCGTTAAATTTGGCAACACCGAATTGCAACTGATATTTGCGCCCGGGCATTCGCCAGCGCATTTGTGTTTTTATGATAAAACGGCAAACATACTGATAGGTGGTGATGTATTGTTCAGGAACAGCATTGGCCGTACAGATTTACCCGGGGGTAATTTTAGCACCCTGGTAAAAAATATCGAAGAAAAACTTTTCGCCCTGCCTGACGATTGTACGGTTTATCCGGGCCATGGCCCCGAAACAACTATTGGCTACGAGAAACAAACTAACCCATATTTGTAAATAAAGCGCATTTGAACACGTCCGTCTATATAGCCAAAAGGTATCTGTTCTCCAAAAAGCAGACCCATGCCATCAACATTATATCAGGCATATCCATATTGGGTGTGCTGGTTGGCAGCGCGGCTTTGATCATTATCCTTTCGGTGTTTAACGGGTTGGAACAGGTTATTTTATCGTTATACAGCAACTTTACACCCGAACTTAAGATAGAACCGCGCCAGGGCAAAACTTTTGACCCAAACCAGCCTTACTTTGTTGCACTTGCAAAAGATAAGAATGTGCTATCGTACACGCAGGTATTACAGGAAAAAGCATTGATAAGGTACTCGGACAGGTCGTTCATCGGTACCATTAAGGGCGTAAGCGATGACTTTTTAAAAGGTAAACAGTTAGACAGCACCATACAGTTCGGTTCGTTTACGTTGAAAGATAACGGGGTAAATTATGCGGTTATAGGCGCTACGGTACAAGGTAACCTGGGTGTCAGCTTAAAAGACCAATTTACGTCGCTGCAAATATTTTCGCCCAGGCGCAGTGCCGGTAACTCGTCAAACCCTATGAACGATTTTGTCTTCCGGTCTATTCATCCCTCGGGCGTATTTGGCATCCAGCAGGATTTTGACGACCAGATTATTACGCCTATCGGGTTTACCCGCGACCTGCTCGACGAGCCTGATAAGGTGTCGTCCATTGAAATAAATTATAAAACCGGCACCGACCTTGACGAAAAGCAGGATGCTATACTTGAAAAGATAGGGAAGGACTTTACGGTTAAAAATCGCAAGCAACAGAATACCGAGTTATACAAAACCATTAATTACGAACGCTGGTCTATTTTTATGATACTAACGTTTGTGCTGGTTATTGCCATATTTAACATTATAGGTTCGTTAACTATGCTGGTTATTGATAAGCGAAAGGATATCGCCATTTTAACCAGCCTGGGGGCCAATAAAAAGGTAATACAAGGCATCTTTTTTTTCGAGGGGATGATGATATCTGTGATAGGCTGTATAGCCGGCCTGGCCCTGGGCCTGGTTATATGTTTTATACAACAGCAATTTGGCTTTATAAAAATGGGGTCAACCATGTCGGTGCTTGATGCATACCCCGTTGCTTTTAAATTAGGTGATATTGGGTTGGTGTTTTTAACGGTTACCGTTATCGCGGTAATCGCATCCGGTATCAGCTCCAGCCTGAGCGTTAAACGGCTGGACGAGATAAAGCAGGAGCTGTAGGTAACCCACCCCTGGCCCTTACCGGCTACGCAACGTAGGATGGAAAACAGGTTTTGCCTTACATTATTTACAAGTAAATATGGGGTACAGGCGCGGCGCTTTTGGGGAGAGTAAGCAATATTTACAAATACAATTTTGCATGCCACATTCAATTCGTTAGCTTTAACGCATTACCTTCGCAAACAATATTCAAACCCAATCGCCCAAGCGGCGTTACTAATACTATGGAATCTAAACGTCAGCAAAAATTTGCCGGGGTAATACAGCAGGACCTGGCCGCAATATTTCAACGCGAGGGGATGAACTATCTTCCGCATACCCTGGTTACCATTACCCGGGTGCGGGTTACCCCTGATTTAGCTATCGCCCGCGTTTTTCTTAGCTTTTTTAATAACACAGATAACGCAACCGCACTGCAAACCATTAAAATGCACGCTTCAGAGATCCGCTATAAGCTTGGTGCCCGCATTAAAGACCAGGTGCGCATCATCCCGCAACTGGAGTTTTTTGTTGATGATACCAGCGAATATGTGGAGCGCATGGATAAAATATTTGACAAGCTAAGCCACGAGCCGCGCCAGCCAGACAACGACGATAACTAAAGCTATGTTTGCTACCGATTTATTGGCAGCTTACCTACAGGCCAAGCCGCGTATTGGTAAGGTGGTAGATTTTGATGCCAGTCACGAAAAGCTTTACATGTTTGATTTTACCTCGGCCAACGCCGAGCTGTCTGAAACCCTTGTTGCAGATACCGACGCTTTTGGCAAATGGATAGACAAGAAACTGGCCGATAACCAATGCCTCTACGGCATTGGCGGCTATATGGAGCACCGTACCATCTACTCAAGAAGCGCACATTTTGACACCGGTAATGAGCCTCGCCGTCTGCATTTAGGCGTAGATATCTGGGGCGCCGCCGGCACGTTTGTTTACTCGCCCATGCCCGGAAATGTGCACAGCTTTGCCGACAACAATAACTTTGGCGATTACGGTCCGACCATTATATTGCAGCACAAGCTTGAGGGCTTACCCCTTTACAGTTTGTACGGGCACCTAAGCCGCGAAAGCCTTGTTAACTTACAACACGGTCAGGCAGTGGATGCAAACCAGCAGATCGGCACATTTGGCAACGTCACCGAAAATGGCAGCTGGCCGCCTCACCTGCATTTTCAATTGATGCTTGATGTTGGAGATGCACAGGGGGATTATCCCGGCGTAGGCCAATACTCGCAAAAAGCGCAGTACCTGGAAAATATCCCTGATGCAAATTTGATACTGGCCTTTTCAGGCTTTAATGCTGCCGCTGTTTGATAAGATGATACAGGTGGCGTAGTTAATGTATGTATTTATTCTTTGCTAAGACCTTCGGGCGTGTTGAATAAATAGCATCCTTATGTTTGCATGCGTAATAAACGGGCGTTAAGCCGGTTATTTATTAAAAGGTTCCGGAACTTTTAACTTAATAAACAGTTTGCCCCGTAATCTGCGATACTATATGTAATTTTATAGCGATGCAACAACGCGAACAAATTTCTGTATTCGATATGTTTAAGATAGGCATAGGCCCGTCAAGCTCGCATACGCTTGGCCCCTGGCGTGCCGCGCAGCAGTTTGTTGAAATGCTGAGGCAGCAGGCCGCACTGCCGCTTGTTGTGCAGGTTAAGATATTGCTTTACGGATCGCTTGCCAAAACCGGCAGGGGGCACGGCACCGATATAGCCATACTGCTTGGCCTCAGCGGCGATGACCCGGTAACTTTTGAGGTAGATAAGATCGACACCAAAATTAATGATATCAACGACACGCATAAATTGATTTTAGGAGGTGCCAAAGAGATCAGTTTTTTTGCAGACGAGGATATGCTCTTCCTGTTTGCCGAAAGTTTGCCTTACCACCCCAACGCGGTAACCTTCCAGGCTTTTTTAAGTAACGAAACGGCGGTTTCGGCTACCTTTTACTCAATAGGCGGTGGCTTTGTAGTAAAAGAGGGTGCGCAAACCCAGCAAAAAACAGAAGTTGACCTACCCTTCCCGATCGATACCGCGGGTGATTTGCTGCATTGGTGTATAAAAACAGGCCTTAAAATATCTGAAGTGGTGATGGAGAATGAGCTGGCCTGGCGCACCGAACAGGAAACCCGTAACGGCGTACTCAATATTTTTAAAGTGATGCAGGAGTGCATGTACCGTGGATGCCATACCGCCGGCAGCCTGCCGGGCGGCCTTAACGTAGCCCGCCGCGCAACAGCCTTAAATAAACGACTGCTAAAGGGTGCAACCTACACTAACTACACCGAATGGGTGCAGGCCATGCGACAAACGGGCAATGGTTTCCAGAATATATTAGATTGGGTGAGTTGTTTCGCGCTGGCTGTTAATGAAGAGAACGCCTCGTTCGGGCGCGTGGTTACCGCACCTACAAATGGCGCGGCAGGGGTTATACCCGCCGTTCTGCAATACTATATCTCGTTTTGCGACGGCTTTGATGAGCAACGCATCATCCAGTTTCTGTTTACAGCATCCGAAATAGGCAGCATATTTAAAAAAGGCGCTACCATATCGGCCGCTATGGGCGGTTGCCAGGCCGAAATTGGCGTATCATCTGCCATGGCGGCAGCCGCGCTTACCGAGTGTTTGGGCGGCAGCCAGCGCCAGGTGTTAATGGCCGCCGAAATTGCAATGGAGCACCATCTGGGCCTTACCTGCGACCCGATTGGCGGGCTGGTGCAGGTGCCCTGTATAGAGCGTAATACCATGGGGGCTATTAAGGCCATCACTGCAAGCCAGCTGGCATTGCAGAGCAACCCCGATAAGGCCAAGGTAAGCCTTGATGCCGTGGTGCGTACCATGTGGCAAACCGCGCAGGATATGAACTCTAAATATAAAGAAACCTCCGACGGAGGCCTGGCTATTAATATCCCTATAAGCTTGCCGGAGTGTTAGGAGTATATAATTAATGCTTTAATAACTATTTAAGCATTTCATCAATAAATTCTTTTAAAACCAGGGCGTGATTATGTTTTTCGTTGCGTGCGGCGTATAACAGGGTCACTGTTTTGTGTTTCCTTACAAGCTCAAGCAAGGCGTTAGCTGCGTGGTTTTGGTGTAACTCTTGAATGTACCTTAATCTGAATTCGTCCCAGTGTGGTGCTTCGTGATTAAACCATTTTCGTAGTTCGGTAGATGGCGCCACTTCTTTCATCCACTCATCCAGGTGTGCGGTTTCTTTTTTTACGCCGCGGGGCCACAGGCGGTCAACCAGTATGCGCACTCCGTCTTGTTTATCAGCCGCATCATACACCCGTTTTATTTTTACTGTTGCCATAAGTAATATAAAACAATGACAGTTATCCTAATCCTTAATCTGGTCGTTTACTAACGGCAACAACTGAGCAACCCACATGCTATACATATTGCCAGAAGGGTGCAGGCCGTCGTTAGCTATCAAACTTGCATCATCACTCGCCCTTCGCGATGACGGCGTAATATCAACGTAGGTTACGCCAAGTTTTTCTGTCTCCTGCTTGTTTATGGCATTAAACTGGTCGATTTCAACAGCAACCTGCGCCGGGTCAAAGCCGTTAGCTTTTGCATATGGTGTTACACCCCAGTCGGGTATAGATAACACAAACACATGCTGCCTGTTACCACCTGCATAGTTAATGGCGGTATTCAGCAATTCAATAAACTCTGTACGGTAATCGTCCTTGCTGTAACCGCGGTACTGGTTATTTACCCCTATAAGCAGGGTTACCACGTTGTATTGACGGTTTTTAAGGTCGCGCGAAGCGATGCCTTTTTTTAGGTCGCCGGTCGTCCACCCGGTAATAGCAACGATATCCGGATTTTTAACAAAGTGGTTCGTCGCATTAAGGTTATGCGTTAACTGGTAAGGGAATGATTGTTCTAACGGCACAGCCTCGCCAATGGTGTAAGAATCGCCCAGGGCCAGGTATGTTAATGAGTCGGAGGTGGGCATATTATTATAAGTGGTATTTATTCCCTGCTGCCGAACATCGGCTTTTTTGCATGCTGTTAGTGTACCAATTAAAAAAAGTATGGTTAATATTCTCATCTACATCATCTCCATACCAAAAAGTACGGAAATATGATGTTTAAGGATTTCTTTAACTTCGTTTATATCAACCTTGCGGCCCAACTCGGCTTGCATAGATGTTACGGCCTTGTCATCAATACCACAAGGCACAATGTTCTTAAAATAATCAAGATCCGGGTTTACGTTAAAAGCCAGCCCATGCATGGTGACCCACCGGCTGCAGCGTACACCCATGGCGCAAATTTTCCGGGCCCGATCATTATCAGCGTCAAACCAAACCCCGGTATAGCCGGGATACCTGCCGCCTGTAAGGCCGTAGTGGGCAAGGGTTTGTATAACCGCCTCTTCCAGTGTGCGCAGGTAAAGGTGTATATCAGTAAAAAAATTATCCAGGTCTAAAATCGGGTAGCTCACCAGTTGCCCCGGGCCATGATAGGTAATATCACCGCCGCGGTTTATGGGATAATAAGAAGCATTTTTTTCCTTCAGGCCCTGTTCGTCGAGCAATAAATGCTCGGGTTTGCCGCTTTTGCCCAGGGTATAAACATGCGGGTGTTCGCAAAAAATAAGGTAATTAGGTGTTACTGTATCGTCATAAATGGGATCGCCTTCGGCAAAGGCCAGAGTACGGTTGCGGATCTCGGTTTTCAATTTAACGGTTTCGCCAAAAAGCTGCTCTTGGCGTTGCCACGCTAACTGGTAATCTGTAAGCCCCCAATCCTGAAATATTACCTTTTTATTCTTCATTTATTATTATCTGAACCCGAATTTATCGGATGCCCGTGCATCTGCACATCTGCACATCTGATCCCGATAGCTATCGGGAGTGCACATCTGCACTATCCCTTCACGTATCCTATCATGTAATCTTCGTATTGCAGGTAACCCACCTCGTAGTGTATGTTTACATCTCCCTTATTCAGTTTGGCCTGCAGCACGTCATGGTGCTGAAAGGTAAAGGGCTGTAAAGATATGTTATCTGCAAACGATACTTCCTTTTGGCCATAGCATTTATAAACCGCCTCTTTGGCGCACCAGCAAACATACAGTTGTTGTATCTTGTGCTTGTCCTCAATAAAGGCTAACTCCTGCGGCAGCATAAATTTGTGTGCAATTCGCTCTACCTTTTCTTTCACCTGTTCAATATCAATGCCCACCGGGCTGGTTTTGCTTATCATCACGGCTGCATAATCAAAAGAGTGACTTAGCGATATATGATAAGGCAGGCTTACCAGGTAAGGTTTGCCGTGTGCATCAACCTTGGCATCTATATACTCTTCGGTTCGCAGCATTTTACGCAGCAACACCCGCGTGCCCAGCCAATGCAGGTAGCGTTTGCTTTTGCTGAGTTTTTTGGTGTAGGCTTTCTCGGTCTCGTCCAGTTGAAGCTGTTTGTATAGCTCATCAGCAGTTTCCTCGATCTTCCAGAGGGCAAACTCTGTATCATCATCAATCTGTTGTCGGTACGCTATAGCCATGGATGGTAAAATTGCAAAAAAGCTTGTCAACTTATATCAGTTAATTATAATAATTAAACTATAAATTTTTCGCGATTGTAACTAATACCACCACTTACGTCATAACAATAACTAAGCATTTTTTATCACAAACTACATATAATGAAGAAGATATACATAGCGGCTGCGGTATTATTAGCCGTTGCCATAACCGAGGGCTGCATGAAACAGCGCGTGGCCGCAACCGCCGCACAAAAGCGCGCAGCGCAGCAACATATTTAAGGTAAAGGTAGGATAATGTGAATGAGCGCCACAAAATAGTGGCTTAACTGGCCGCATGTACGTAAAGTATATGCGGCTTTCCTTTTAAATAAGGCATAAATAATGTTGGCGGTTAGGGCAATTAATAATAATTTAGGGCAGCTCAAAATTTATGATCTTATCAGATAAACGCATCCTCGAAGAGATTGAAAAAGGGACTATTGTTATTGAACCTTTTAAACTGGAATGCCTGGGTACAAACTCGTACGATGTGCACTTAGGGAAGTACCTGGCCACCTATAAGGACAGGGTGTTGGATGCCAAGCTGCATAACGAGATAGTAAGTTTTGAGATACCCAAGGATGGGTTTATCCTGCAGCCCAACACGCTTTATTTGGGTGTGACCCGCGAGTATACCGAGACCCATAAACACGTGCCTTTTCTGGAAGGGAAATCGAGCACGGGGCGTTTAGGCATTGATATACATGCAACTGCGGGTAAAGGGGATGTGGGCTTTTGTAACACCTGGACATTAGAGATATCGTGCGCCCAGCCGGTTAAAATATACGCAGGGATGCCCATTGGCCAGCTGATATACTTTGTAGTTGAGGGCGAGATACAAACCATGTACAATACCAAAAGTAACGCCAAATACAATAACCCAACCACACGCCCCGTTGAAAGTATGATGTGGAAAAATAAGTTTTAATGCTGCGGGTAAGCACAATTAAACCTCAGCATTGTTTATATTGTGATTTACCTGTGAGTTATGGCATACAAACGTTTTTTTACCGGGCTGCTACTGGCCATCGGTATTGTCGGCGCCTATAGTTTTGGCACCGATGACGACATTATCGCAAAAGTGCAGCGCCAGCTGGATAAGTGGACTCAAAACCATCCCATTGAAAAGGTACACCTGCAGCTTGATAAACCGTATTATGCAGCCGGCGACGATATATGGTTTAAAGCCTATGTAGTTGTGGGCCCGCAGCATCGCCTGCAGCCTGATAGCGGAATTTTGAATGTGGAACTGATAGACGAGCAGGATTCTGTTAAACAAAAAATAAAGGTGCAGCTGAAGAACGGACTTGCCTATGGCGATTTTGCCCTGCCCGATACCCTGCACGAAGGTAATTACCGCGTAAGAGCTTATACCCAATATATGCGAAACGCCGGCAGCGAATATTTTTTTGATAGGGCTATTGGTATAACCAACGTCATCACTAACAGGGTTTTTACAAAAACAACTTTTACCTACGCAGCCCAAAACGGTCGCAATATGGTTGGCGCCAATATCAATTATACCGATGCCAATGGCGCGAGCTATGCCGGCAACCAGGTTGATTATTCGGTGTTGTTTGATAATGTGGTAATAGCGAAAGGGAAAGGAATGACCGACGATACCGGTAACCTGCATATTGAGTTTAACGGGGATAACCCGGCATTGCTTAGGTCAGGCAGGATTGTAACCCGTTTAAATGGTACCGGCCAGGGCACTGTTTATAAAAGCATCCCGGTAAGGGTAATGGCCGGCCGGGCGGATGTGCAGTTTTTCCCCGAAGGCGGTACCATGGTGAACGGAATACCAACCCGGGTAGCCTTTAAAGCAATTGGTACAGATGGTTTGGGAGTTGATATAAAAGGGAGCGTTACAGATAGCAAAGGTAAGCAGGTAGCTTCCATCAGCACCGCTCACCTGGGTATGGGTGTGTTTGAATTTACACCCCAAGCCGGTAATACTTACAAGGCCAGCATTATCTATGCCGATGGCTCAAGCGGTACTGTTAGCTTGCCTGCTGCCGCCAATAGCGGTTACGTGCTCAACATTTCGCCATCCGGCCCGGCAAATTTAAAAGTTGCAGTTAGCGCTGCACAAGAAAATACAGCACCATTTAGCCTGGTTGCGCAAAGCATAGGCAAGGTTTATTATGCAGCTAAAAGCAAGCCCGGGAGCACGATATTTTCGGCCATTGTTCCGAAAAATAAATTTCCTTCGGGGATAGCGCAGTTTACCCTCTTTTCGGCAACAGGTATACCGCTAAATGAGCGGCTGGTATTTATAGATAACCCGGAAGACCGACTTAATATATCCGTTAACCCTGATAAAAGCAGCTATTCGGCAAGAGAAAATATAAAGTTGAATATAGAAGCAAAGGATAACGCGGGCAAGCCGGCGGTCGGTAGTTTTTCTATAGCGGTTACCAACGAGAGTAAGGTGCCCGTTGATGAGAACCGCGAAAATAACATTTTGGCTAACATGCTGCTTGCATCGGACATAAAAGGTTATATAGAGCAACCGGCATATTATTTTAATAATGTAAATGATAAAACCCGTGCCGACCTTGACGTGCTGATGTTAACACAGGGATATCATCGTTACGAATGGCGAGATATCATGAGTGATAACCAACCTGAAACCCGATATGCGCCGCAAAGCAACTTTACCATATCCGGCAGGGTAACTACCCAGTCGGGAAGCCCTGTAGTTGGTGGTAAGGTGGAACTGATCAACTTTGACGATGGGTTGCTTAAACTCGATACGCTGACCGACAGCAGCGGGCGGTTTGCGTTTAACGATATTTTATTTGTCGATAGTATTAAATTTTTGATACAGGCGCGCTCAGCAAAAAATAAGCGTAATGTATTGATAACAATGGATAGCATACCGCCTCCCGCAACCCGGAATTTTAAAAACATAGCTGATTTCACCTTAAATACTGTTAGCGATATTGCCGCGTACGGGCAAAGCAGCAAAGCGCTTTATTACGAACAAATGAAGTATGGCCTGGGCAACCATGTTATCAGCTTGCGCGAAGTGCAAATACGCGAAAAGCGGAACGCGCTTAAACATTCATCAAATTTAAACGGCCCTGGCAATGCCGACCAGGTGTTTTTAGCAAAGGACTTTTATACCCTGGGTTGCCCGCAGCTTGCCGATTGCCTCCAGGGTCGCCTGCTTGGGGTGATTTTTCGCAACGGCATACCATACTCAACCCGCAGCCGTGGGCCTATGCTGGTAGTGGTTGATGGTATCTACGCAAGCCCCGATCTTATAAACACGCTTGTTGTTAGTGATATCCAATCCATAGAGGTGCTGCGGAACATAGGTAGCTACGCTATTTATGGCAGCCGCGGCGGTAATGGCGTTTTGGTAATTACAACCAAGCGTGGCGACGAGCCGACCTATTACCCTAAAACATTTGGAAGTGGCATAAAGCCATACGCGCCGAAAGGGATTTACCGCGCCCGTACGTTCTACTCGCCGAAGTATGATGTTAAGAACCGCCAAACCCTGGCAGACCTGCGCACAACCATCTTTTGGAAACCTGATATTGTTACCGGGGACGGGAAAGCCTTGTTAGATTATTATAATGCCGGAAAAGGTACTTACCGCGTAGTGATTGAGGGTGTAGACAGCCAGGGCAATATTGGCAGGCAAGTGTTCAGGTACAAGGTGGAATAGATTTATACCAAGCGCTATCATTTTAGCGTATTTGTTACTGATTTTGAGTAAATTTGCAGGTACATATGCCAACCGAAGTACAGGAACAGACACTTACCTTTGAAGAATTAATGGCCGGGCTTAAAGAGATGCACCGCCTTATTCTGTGGAACGATGACCATAATACCTTTGAACATGTTATCCACTGCATGATGAAGTACCTGGACTATACCGAACCACAGGCCGAAAAAATTGCCTGGAAGGTACACACTGAAGGCAAGTGCGCCGTGCTTGAAGGCTCCTTTACCGAAATGGAGGTTTACCGTAAAATATTGCAGCAGGAAGGCCTAACTGTGAGTGTTGAGTAAGCCTCCCGATGTAAAATCGGGATGTACTAAAGCGGCTATTGTGTTTTTTAAAATAAGCTGTTCTATCATCTTTCCGGCTTTCCCATGCTTTTATCTGTCGTTCGCGCCGGCCCGCATCCTCTTTTGTTAAATGCTTTTCAGATCATCTGATTACCCAGTCAGAGGTTTTGCCTGTAAAACCCTTATGATTGGTATTATGCTTTTTTACGCGTTCATCCAGATTGGATGTAGATCCAACGTAATATGTGTCGAGTAAGATTGAATATAAAATATAAGTGGAAAACATATTGAACAAAAAAGGCATCCGTTTCGGATGCCTTTTGGTGGGAGTTACTGGGTTCGAACCAGTGACCCTCCCGATGTAAAATCGGGATGCACTGTACCAGCTATTGTTTTGCAACAAGCTGTTCTATCATTTTTCGGCTTTTCCATGCTTTTATCTGTCGTTCGCGCCGGCCGGCTTCTTCTTTTGAAGAATGTTTTTCTGCCCATTTAATTACCCAATCAGGAGCCTTACCAGTAAACCCCTTATGATTGGTATTATGCTTTTTTATACGCTCATCTAAGTTGGATGTAGATCCAACGTAATATGTGTCGAGAATAGCGGAGTAAAGGATATAAGTAAAAAACATGAGTAAAAATAAAAAGCCTCACATTTCTGTGAGGCTTTTGGTGGGAGTTACTGGGTTCGAACCAGTGACCCTCTGCTTGTAAGGCAGATGCTCTGAACCAGCTGAGCTAAACTCCCTTTTGTTTTAATTTAACTTCCCTGGCCAGTGACTCTTCCGATGTAATCGGAATGCTCTGAACCAGCTGAGCTAAACTCCCTTTTGTTTTAATTTAACTTCCCTGGTCAGTGACTCTTCCGATGTAATCGGAATGCTCTGAACCAGCTGAGCTAAACTCCCTTCGTTTTGGGACTGCAAATATAGAATTTGCAGTCAATACCTCAAAAAATAATTTAAATTATTTATAAATCGTAGATAACCAGCAATTTGTATTTTGTTACATCGCTATATTTTTGCTGCCGCGGGGGTCTTCAGGTAAAATTTCCATATCCGGGTACTCAATATAGTCGGCATACCACTGTATGGCGCTAACCACATCAAGCGCATCATCTGCGGTAATATTGATGGTTTCAAAAGCATAAAGCTTACCATGCGCATACCCGTATAATTGAATTTCGCTATCACTGGGGCTAAACTTATCTTCACTAAGGCAAAAAACCCGGATCTTTAACCCGGTGTCTCTTGAGTGTATCACATCCCTGCAAGGATTGTTGGGATCGGTAGCCAATAAATACACATTGTAATCCATACTACTGTAACATTGTTAGTTATAATAAGTTTCTAATATTTATCATACGGCTGTGCAACAAAAATGTGCGCATAAGTTAATACCGTGGTAAATAATTTTCTACACAGTGAGAACCAATTTCTACATCATAAAGTTTGGCGCGATATATAAACATGCCTTTTTGCGGTTACCAAACGGTTTTTGGTAAAAGGCATTGCTTTTGTATACTATTTAACAACCCTTCTCAAAGGGAGTTTTTCATAGGTAGATGTAGGGCCGAAATACTGCGAGAGTTTTTCGGCCTTTTTTGTGCTTTAACTTTCGCACTCCTATTTGCTATAAACGATAGTTTTTTAAATCCCTGTTAAAACTTTGTCCGTAAATGGAGGTAATAATCTTATAAATTTTACTAAAACATCAACTATGAAAACAGAATTTAACCCAACCACCGGCGGGGCAAACATGGCCAGGAGGTCGTTTTTGCGCTATGCCGGCGCAGGCGCGGCAGCTATAGCTGTTATGGGCGCGGCATCCTGTAGCAAGGATAAAGTAATTCCGAACAATTCATCAGCAACCGATATCGGTATGGACGACTTCGGGATATTGAACTATGCTTATGCCCTTGAGCAGCTGGAAGCAGCCTTTTATTTACAGGTTGTGGCCACTCCTTACAGCGGTATGAGTTCAATTGAAACGGCTTATTTAACTGATATCCGCGATCATGAGGTACTACACCGCGACTTTTTCAAGAAAGCCTTAGGCAGTAAAGCGATCGGTGCTTTAACCCCCGACTTTAGCAAGATTGACTTTGGCAGTCGTAATAACGTATTGATGGCAGCAAAGGCATTCGAAGATTTAGGCGTACAAGCTTATGATGGGGCGGGTTATTTAATAAAAGATGCAGGATACCTAACTATTGCGGGAAAGATTGTATCGGTTGAGGCAAGGCATGCTGCTTTAATTTCTAACCTGATAAGCCCGGGCAGCTTTGTCCCGGCCGACCAGGTAAACAGCGACGGACTAAACAAAGCGGCTTCAATTGCAGAAGTGCTTGCACAAGCCAATACTTACCTGAAAACTAAGGTAAGTGCCGTAAATTATAACTACAAACCATAATCAAACATCGCCATGAATTTATTTAATATAATAGACGAAATAGAAAAGGTCGATCCGGAAATACACGAAAGATTGAACCCACGCCGTGCCGCTATCAAAAACATAACCAGTTTCGGCTCAAAGGTAGCTGTAGCTGCTTTGCCATTTGCCCTGGGCACCATGTTTAAAAAAGCCTACGGAGCAGCACCTGCATCTGATGTTGTGAGTGTTTTAAATTTTGCTTTAACATTAGAGTATCTCGAAGCCGAGTATTACAATCAGGCTACGGCTGCAAACGTTATACCGGCTGCAAACCGTGCGTATATAGCGCCCATAACCAGGGACGAAAACGCGCACGTTGCATTTTTAAAGAAGGTGATCACTTCCCTAAACGGAACACCTGTAGCTAAACCAAATATCGACCTGTCTGGCGGTAATGGTAGTGGTAACGGCCCGTTCAAAGCGGCATTAACAGATTTTCCTACTTTTTTAACTGTTGCACAGGTATTTGAAGATACCGGCGTGCGGGCTTACAAAGGCCAGGCGCCCAGCTTAATTGGTAATCAGGTGGTATTAACCGCAGCTTTATCTATCCATGCCGTTGAAGCACGACATGCAGCTGCAATACGCCAGCTTAGGTATGATCTTGGTCAAAGCACCACTACACGGCCATATATACAAAGCACTACACATTTGGGTAACGATACCGGCGATGCAAGAGTGAACGGCAATTATGCTGGTGAAGAAAACACGGTACAAGGCCCTGTTAATTTAACTGACCTTAACAACAGCATAAGGATAGCTACAGCCTCGTTTGACGAACCGTTGGAGAAACAGGCAGTGCTTGACCTTTTGGTAGGATCATTTATTGTGAGTTAATTACATTGTTGCCAAATAAAAAGGGGCAACCGGTTTAACCGGTCGCCCCTTTTTTGTATATATCGCATTAGTTGCGTGCTCCCCGGTGCGCGTCGCGAGGCTGTTGTTGTTGCTGTTGCTGCTGGCGTTGCTGTTCCTGCTGCTGGCGTTGTTGCTCGCGGGCTTGTTGCTGTTGCTGGCGCTGCTGCTCCTGTTGCTGCTGGCGTTGTTGTTCCTGCTGCTGCCTTTGTTGCTCGCGGGCTTGTTGCTGCTGCTGGCGCTGCTGCTCCTGTTGTTGCTGGCGCTGTTGTTCCTGTTGCTGTCTTTGCTGCTCCTGCTGTTGCTGACGTTGTTGGTCCTGTTGTTGCCTATGCTGCTCACGCACCTGTTGCTGCTCCTGAACTTGTTGCTGTTTACGCTGCTGCTCCTGCTGCTCCCTAACTTGTTGTTGGCGCTGCTGCTCTTGTTGCTGTTGCTTTTGTTGCTCTAAAAGCTGCTGGCGTTGTTGTTGTTGTGCCTGTTCCTTTTGCTGGCTTTCAGCAGCATCGCGGCTTGCACGGTGCTGACGATCTGTTTGCTGTTGCTGGCGCAGCTGATCAAGCTGCTGCCTTTGTTGTTCGGCTTGTTGCTCACGTGCTTTTTGTTGCTGCTCACGTATCTGATCACGTTGAACCACACCCTGCTGTCTGTCAATAGCCCTTTGCTGGCGTGTATCGCCCGTAATTGCCGGGCGGTTTGTACGGCCTTCGTTACCGGCTTCATCACGTGTTGCAACGGCGGGCCGCTGAGGGCGGCCTGGATTGGCGCCGCGGCCGTCTACATTAGTGCTAATCCTCACCAATCTCGAATCGGGCGTGCTTGTTTTTGCCGTTTCGGCCAGTTTAGCGGCGTTTGTAGCATTGTAAACCGTCCCCCTTCTGTTATCGGTATTGGCAATACGGTGGGCCGGGTTTTGCTGTTTATAAGCGGCACCATCTACCACACGGGCCGGGCGCGCATTGGTGTTATGCTTAACAGTTGGCCTGTACAGGTTAATAGTGTTGTTGCTGACCGTAATGCGCGACGGCCGGCTTACGTTATTGATATTATACACACGTACCGGGCGATGGCTATAACGCTGTATTTCTTCGCGGCGCGGGCCGGCGTTATACCAGTGATTATTATAGGTAACCCTGTTGCGCATCCAATGGGTGTTTCTGATAATGTACCTTACACGGGTATACGGCACATAATAATTATACACGTTGGTGTAATTTATGTAAGCGTATGGCGCAAACACCCAATAATCATCAGGCACGCTGTAGCTATCATCAATTGATGCTTCAAAGGTTGTTCCAGGCTCCATTGGTGCCCAGCCGTAATAGCCGCCGCCGTCTCTCCAGGTAACCCATGCAGGCGCCCATTCGTTACCGGGCACCCATTCCCAACCGTAGTAGTTATCAAAATGCCATCTGCCATAATGGAAGGTTGCCCATCCCCATGGATATTCCGACACCCAGGTATTGCCGTAATTGGTCATGGCCCAGTAGCCACGGGTGGCGTATGGCCTAAAGTTTTCCTCAACATCGGGCACCCAAACGGTACCATACTGCGGGTCTTCTACCCAGCTGCCATAAGGTTCTAACTCGTCGTAAAACTCCTGGTCGGATATATATTCGCCCTCTTGCTGGGCTAAGGTTTTATGCGGTGCGGACAATATCAGCATAACTGCCAATAAGCTTATCCCCCATATTTTATTTAAGATTTTCATACTGCGAGATTTAATAGCTGGTATACCGTATTCGACTTGATTTAACCACAAACGTTTAACACCGTAAATGTTTTATAGCCAATGTCATAAAATAATTACATGTGCTAATATATTTATCAACGCAGCCGGTATATCTGCGCGGATTTAGATAATTTTGGCGTTTAATATTGAAACTATGAGTACAGTAAATATCCCCCGCCTCGACCTTAATACTTATATAAATGGTGCCGCCGACGAACGTAAGGCTTTTTCTGATAGTATTGGGAAAGCCTTTAACGAAACCGGCTTTGTAACTATAACCAACCATGGCCTTAGTAAAGAGCTTATCGATAAGCTTTACACACAGGTAAAAGCGCTTTTTGCCTTGCCGGAAGAAGTAAAATTGAAATACGAGATACCGGGCCTTGCCGGCCAACGCGGTTATACAGGTAAAAATAAGGAAACCGCAAAAGGGTTTAAAGTGCCCGACCTGAAGGAGTTTTGGCAGATTGGCCAGACGGTAACTGATGACGACCCGATAAAAGCAACATATCCCGACAACATTATGGTGGCAGAATTGCCCGAATTTAACAGTACTACCTTAGAGGTGTACAAAAAGCTGGAAGCGGCTGGTACCCACTTGTTGCGGGCCATAGCTGTTTATTTAGGGCTTGATGAAGGGTATTTTGACGATAAGGTACATAATGGCAACTCGATATTGCGTACGCTGCATTACTTTCCGATAGAAAACCCTGATGCCTTGCCTGATGATGCAGTGCGTGCTGGCGCCCACGAAGATATTAACCTGATAACCCTTTTGATAGGCGCCAGCGCCGACGGGCTTGAATTGCTTACCCGCGATAACACATGGTTCCCGGTTACGGCCTTTGGCGAGGACCTGGTAGTGAACGTGGGGGATATGCTGCAGCGTTTAACCAACAATAAGCTAAAATCTACTACCCATAGGGTGGTTAACCCGCCACGCGAGCAAATGAAGAACTCCCGCTTTTCGGTGCCGTTCTTCCTGCACCCAAAAGTTAGTATGGACCTTACCAGCCTGCCATCAACCATCGATGAGCAGCACCCCAAGCTTTACACAGATATCACCGCCGGTGAATACCTGGACGAGCGTTTACGGGAAATTGGCTTAAAGAAGTAAATAAATGATAAACGAGAAGCCCCCGATATTGGGGGCTTTTTGCTTTTAAAACCTTCCGATACACGTGAAATCACCCCGGATGTGGGTGAAATCACCCAAAATAGAATATACCCATAAGTAAGTATTGCGCACGAAACAGGGCAGAGGCATCTTTGTAAAGGAACTCTAAATCCTTATATCAAACACAATTCAGCTTATGAAATACTTAAGGCTCACAACCATTTTTTCAATTTTATTTGTCGTTTTATTTGCAGTTTCCTGCCAAAAAGAATCAACCGGGGATGACAACAGCGAAGACACCGAGGAAACGGGCGGAACAGGCAACTCAGCCGACATGGAAGCAACCTGGGCCCGCAACGATGGACAGGGAAATGCTTACTTAAAACTTAGCGGTACCACGGCTATTGCCTGTAGCGGCGGTGCAGCAACAACAGGCACTTATAACGCCGGCGCATCTACCATGACATTTGTTGTTGGCGGCCAAACCATAGTTTTCCCTTTAAGGATGAAGAACGGAAAGCTAATAGTAGGTGTGCCGGCCCAGGGGACGGTTAATAACCAGGAAACCGAATATATAAAAAGTAACATCTGGCCATGCGGATCGGGCGGTGGCGGCACCGGTACAGGCGGCGCGGGTACAGGTACCGGAAACGGTGGTGGTACGGGTGCCGGAAACGGCGGTGGTTCAGGCCAGCCTGCAAAGGGCAGCCTTATTGTATGGACCAACCAAACAGAATATGGTTGGAAACCACAGGGGATAAATGTAATGTATGTAGACGTAGTTGGCGTTTCAAGCACCAATTCAATTTTTGGCGGCCATTATACTTCTGCACCATCATGCGGGGCAAAGTATTGTTATACCGTTGACCTTGCGCCGGGCCGATATACCGTAACTGGAAAGGTGTACTTTTTGAAAGGGTTAGACGGAGTAACGCCGCCAACCTACAGCACCAGTCAAACCGTACAGGTAATGGCAGGCCAATGTGCTAATGTTATGTTGCGATAAACCGGGGGCAGTTAAGCAAGGAAGCCCCGGTTA
The DNA here is from genome assembly GCF_014200785.1 of Mucilaginibacter sp. AK015. Classification (NCBI taxonomy): domain Bacteria; kingdom Pseudomonadati; phylum Bacteroidota; class Sphingobacteriia; order Sphingobacteriales; family Sphingobacteriaceae; genus Mucilaginibacter; species Mucilaginibacter sp. AK015. The sequence continues at coordinate 348,083 of NZ_JACHCV010000003.1, read as the reverse complement.
AACGGGCTTCCTTGTTTACAAGTTAATTATTCCAATACCACCTTCTCGTGCTGGTAGGGAATCTGTATATCGCCAAAACCCTTTTCTTTTAGCTTTTCGGCGAAGTGCTGCTGCACCTCGTATTCGCCGTGTACCAGGAAAAGCTTTTTTACCAGCTTAGGGTCCTGGCAGGATAAAAAGTGCATCAGGTCTTCGTAATCTCCGTGAGCGCTCATGCTTTTAATGGATCGTACTTCGGCGTTAACCTGGTATGGTTCGCCAAAAATATACACTTCCTTTTCGCCGCGGGCGAGCCTGCCACCCAGCGAGTTTGGTTCGGCGTAGCCAACCATCAGTATGGTATTTTTTTGGTTGCTTATATTGTTTTTTATATGATGTTTTACACGGCCGGCTTCGGCCATGCCCGATGATGATATGATAACGCACGGCCTTGCATCGTCATTAAGCGCGATAGATTCCTCGGTTGATTGTATAAACCTTAACCCCTTAAAGCCAAACGGATCGGCATCAACCTTCAGCACCTCTTTTACATTCCTGTTGTACTCTTCGGGGTGGTCCTTTAAAACCTGGGTGGCTTTTTCTGATAGGGGGCTATCTACATAATAGGGTACATCGGGCAATACGCCTTTAAGTTCCAGTGCATTTAAAGCATACAATAGCTCCTGTGTGCGCCCTACGCTAAAAGCAGGTATTATCACCTTGCCGTTTTTTATGCCGCAGGTTTGTTTAATGATATCTAACAGGGCGTCTTCAACAGGGCCAATATCTTTATGCAGGCTGTCGCCGTAGGTCGATTCAAGCAAGATATAATCTGCCTGCTCAAAAGTTTGAGGGCTTTTCAGCAGCAGGTCGCCGTACCTGCCCACATCACCGCTAAAGGTTATCCGGGTTTCTTTGGCATCCTCTAAAACGGTAATATGTACCGCGGCGCTGCCCAGCACATGGCCGGCATCTGTAAATTTAAACTTTAAGCGTGGCGTTATAGCATATTCCTGGTGATAATCTACAATTTTAAAAAGGCGCAGCGCAGCAATAGCATCCTCTTCGGTATACAGTGATTCCAGCAGGGCCTCGCCTTTGCGGGCACGGTGCTTGTTGCTGTATTCTGCATCCTGCACCTGTATCTTGGCCGAATCCATCAGCAGTATCCGGGCCAGGTCCATGGTTGCCGCAGTGCAAAATATCTGCCCCTCAAAACCTTCTTTTACCAAACGGGGTATCAGCCCGCAATGATCGATATGCGCATGCGATAAAATAAGATAGTCGACTTTTTTGGGGTTAAACCCAAAGTGTTCATTCATGTCCTCGGTTTGTTCGCCAAGGCCCTGAAACATGCCACAATCTAAAAGTACGCTTGTGCCATCCTGTAAGCGTAGTAAATGTTTGCTGCCGGTTACATTACGGGCGGCTCCGTGAAAGGTAATATCCATTGATAATTAGTTGTGATAGACAACCAAATAGACAAATAAAAGTTTATTCAAAAATAAACTAAACATTTAGTTGTTATTTTGATTTATATGATATACCTTAGCTTTACAGATAATAATCATCTTAAGTAAATGGAAATAAAAGATTTAACCCGGGCCGAAGAGCAGATTATGCAGGTGTTGTGGCAGCTGGAAAAAGGATTTGTAAAAGATGTTTTAGATGTTTTGCCCGAGCCGAAACCCGCTTATAACACCGTATCAACTATTATCAGAATTTTAGAGACTAAAGGGTTTGTAGACCATAACGCTTTTGGCAAGAGCCACGAATATTACCCGGTTGTAAGCAAAGAAGATTATAAGAACTTCGCGGCCGAAAAATTACTTACCGGATATTTTGATAACTCGGTGAACAGGATATTATCGTTTTTTGTGAAAAAGGAGAAAATAAACCTGAAGGAGGCCGACGAGATCATGAAACTGATTGAGAAACTTAAAGATAAATAGTTATGAACTGGTGGCATTATTTATTGCTGGTAAATATTTACCTCACGCTGTTTTTCGGGTTCTATTCGTTATTGCTGCGTCGCGAAACGTTTTTTCAGCTGAACCGCATTTACCTGGTGGGCACGGCTATACTTTCGTTTTTTATCCCCCTTATACAAAGCGAGTGGGTTAAAAGCTTATTTATTACGCAGCAAGTGCAGTACACCATTTACGGAGGCAACGCCGTCACCATAACAGATATAACGCCTATAAAAGATAACCCGGTTACCATAGGCCAGGTGTTGCTGCTATTATATGCCGCCGGTGTAATATTCTTAGCCATAAAATTAACAGTGCAGCTGATAGTTTTAAGGCGGATAATTAAAGACCCGGCGCCCTCGGCATCTTACTCGTTTTTTAACAAGATAAAAGTTAACGAAGGCATAAACGGTAAGGATGTGATACAAAACCACGAAATGGTTCATGCCCGGCAGTTCCATTCGGCTGATGTGCTGATCATAGAAGCGGTAATGATCATCAATTGGTTTAACCCCGTGGTGTACCTGTACCGCTTTGCTATAAAACATGTGCACGAGTATATAGCCGATATGCATACGCTTAAGGCAGGCACTAATAAGGCAGATTACGCTTTGCTGCTGCTAAGCCAAACCTTTGATACCACCACACACAGCTTGGTTACGCCTTTTTTTAACCATAGCCTTTTAAAAAAGCGAATTATGATGTTACAAAAAAACAGATCGCAGCGCATAAAACTGATTAAATATGGCTTATCGGCCCCGTTATTTATATTAATGCTGATATTATCGTCGGCAACCATAAGCAATAGCAGGGCTGTTGAAACCATACACGACAAAGCCGCGGAGGTATTTGCCAGTCCTGCCAAAGCCGTATTGGCAGATACCACTTACAAAACCACCATAATTACATTCGACCCAAAGACGGATAAATTGCCTGTTGATACTATTCCGAAGGAAAGTAAGACGCAGGTTTTTACCGCGGTAGAGCATTCACCAGGATTTCCCGGTGGTCAGGCAGCTTTTAGCCGTTTCCTAAGTAAAAATCTTAAATATCCTTCCGAGGCACGCAAAAATAAGGTTGAGGGTCGCGTAATTGTAAATTTCGTGGTTGAAACTGATGGGTCGTTAAGCGATATAAAAGTGTTACGGGGTGTAGGCAGCGGCACCGATGAAGAAGCAGTAAGAGTGCTAAAAACATCGCCGAAATGGATACCGGGGGTACAGAACGGCAGAAAAGTGCGCGTACAGTATACTGTGCCTATTACTTTTTCCCTGGGCAATAAACTAACATCAACAGGCGAGCCGGCAAGCAGCGAGGGCAGCCAGGTGTTTACCGCGGTTGAACAATCGCCGGTTTTCCCCGGAGGCGACAAGGCTTTCAGCGAGTGGCTGGGCAAAAACGTTAAATATCCTAAACCGGCGCGGGATGCGAATATTCAGGGCAGGGTCATCGTAACCTTTGTGGTAGAGAAGGATGGATCGTTAAGTGGAATACGGGTGATAAGAGGTGTAAGCCCCGATATTGATAAAGAGGCGCTTAGGGTAATGAACCTTAGCCCGGCCTGGAGGCCCGGCCTGCAAAACGGCCATACGGTTAGGGTTGCGTATAGCCTGCCTATAAATTTTTCGTTGGCGGTTGATGATGAAAAAGAAACAAAAACAGGTTATGTACCTTCTGCCGCGCCTGATAACGCTTTGGATACCAACCAGGTAACACCGTTGATAAAGGTACGTAACGGCTATGGCACTGTACCATTATATGTGCTTAACGGCAAAATAATTAAACAGGAGGAGATGTCGGTACTGCCGGCTAACGAAATAGAAAGTATAACGATTTTAAAGGATAGATCAGCAATAAGCCTTTACGGTAAAAATGGTGAGAATGGAGTTATACTTATAACAACAAAAAAGAAAAAGATTAATATTAAATAAGTAAAGTCAGTATAGTTTAAAACGGCCGGGCTGTTATACAGCCTGGCTTTTTAGTTAAAGATCGGAGCCTTCGGCTTTGGCCTGTTCCTGCTCGCGCAGGTTGCGCATAATCTTAGTGAAGCCGCGGTGATGTCCTTCTTCATCAAACAGCGGGAAAACCAGGCCGCTTCCCCAAAAACGCGAACCATTTTTACGTACGTGATAACGCTCGTCAATAGCGCGGCCATCATTTAGGGCTGTTCCAAGTTCGTGGGCGGGCGCGCCTTTGGCAACATCTTCGGGGGTGAAAAAAACATCGGCGCATAACCCCATAGCTTCATTTTCGGTATAACCTAAAACCCGTTCGGCCCCACTGTTCCAGCTATTAACATCGCCATTTTTGTCGGTGGTAAACACCGCGTAATCCTCAAGGCTATCCAGCACCTGCCTGAAAAAATCTTCGCTCATCCTAAAGTAGCTGTCCTCAAAAACATCTTCGCCGGTTATTTGCTGGTTAAGCGTAGCGTAATCAACTTCAATAATTACATCTTCCACACCGCAGGCCATCTGCATAGGTTCGCGGGTTATTTTATAGAAGGTCTCGTAACCGCCGGGCAGGTTATTTAGCTTCGGCTTTTCCCGCACAGGTTTCAGCACCAGGTTGGTGTGCCCGTCAGCCACGGTGCTGGCCAGTACGTGGGTGTATCCTTTTTCTATCAGGTCGCCAAGCAGTTGTGGGGTAAAGGGTATTTTCATATCAGTAGTTGTAACGGAACGGAAAGTTTTGCGCTTAATTGATATTATATGGCTGTAGGCCTGCGTATGATGGCAAGGATAACGGCAATTACAGCAATAACTAAAAGCAGGTGTATAAGGCTGCCTACAGCGGAAAGAAAAAAGCCGATTGCCCAGCAAATTACCAGTATTACAGCTATAATATAAAGTAATGAATTCATAATTAACATTTTTAAGACTTGTTGTAATAATAACAAGTGCGTTAAAAATGTTTTATAATTTTTTGACCCGTTCATAAACCGGCTGGCGACAAGACAATAAAAAGCCCCCTATACTTTTACATACAGGGGGCCTGAGATGAGGATTCAAACTTTTACATTTTTAACCATTTTTTCCGCACTGCAAGTTGCTGTGGTGTAGGGTTTGGCAGTTCGGTAATGCTGTATTTAACGGCGGTGTTACGTTTTAAAGTAACCGGTATTTTATAGCCCTGCCCATCGCGGCTAACAGTTACCACAATTTTATCGCCTACCTTTTTGTCCTTAATTGCAGCGGCAAGGTCGGTAACCGGGGTGTCGTCAATATGAGTTATCTGGTCGCCAACGTTTAAACCGTCAACCCAGCCCGCGCCATCGCGTATTACGGTGCTGATGATATTGCGTTGATTTGTAAATACGCCTAAAGTAGGCTCATTGGTTTCGGCAAGTGCGTCCACCAGTTTATAGCCTGCATATCCAAGGTATTTATTGTAATCAATCGGTGCTAAACCGTTTATATATTTGGCGTAAAAATCATCAAGGTTGCTGCCTGCGAATTTTTCAAATCCGGCTTTAAACTCAGCATCGGTATAACCGCGTTTTTTTGTTTTGTAATAGGTGTTATACATATAACGCATTACATCATTTAAGCTGTATTTGCCGTTGCTGCCGTTGATGATCGCCAGGTCTAACAACATGCCCACTACCGCTCCTTTGTCGTAATAGGATATGCCGGTGTTATACGAGTTTTCGTTAGGGCGATAGCCCTTTATCCAGGCATCAAAGCTTGATTCGGCCAGCGGCTGCACCTTGGTGCCGGGCTGGTTCTCCACCGTATTGATATCACCGGCCATGTCGCCTAAAAAGCCCTCGGCGTTTGTAAGATCGGCATAGCGTAAAGCAAGGTTCTGGTAATAGGCGGTAAATCCTTCGGCTATCCACAGGTTGGTGGTATAATTTTCGTTATCGTAATCAAACGGGCCTAAAGCTATCGGGCGAAGGCGCTTTACATTCCATAAGTGAAAATGCTCGTGCGCAACCAGGCCTAAAAAGCCGCGGTAGCCGCGCTCGTTACCATACTGATCGCGCGAGGCGCCTAATACAGTAGAGCTAAGGTGTTCTAAACCACCGCCGTTACGCTGCTTGTTATGCACTATAAAAGTGTAATGCTTATTTGGGTTTTCGCCATATATAGCTGCCTCCGCGCGGATGATTTTCGCCATATCCACCTTAAGGCGTTCTTTGTCGTAGTTACCGCCGCCATACATGGCCACTTCGTAATGGGTGCCGTCAACGTCAAAATCAAACACATCCTGGGTGCCTATTTCAAGCGGCGAATCGTACAGGATATCATAGTTTGGTGCGGTGCGCGTAAATACACCCCCCTTAACCATCTCTAAACTGGTAGATACCTTGTTCCAGTCTTTATAAGGTTTTATGGTAATGGTAGAGGGCTGGTTCAGCATACCTTTAGGGAACAGGAAGATCCCGGTGGTTGACAGGAAAGCGTGCGATACATCGATAAAGCTGGTGCGTACCGATAGCTCGAAGGCGTAAACTTTGTATTTTACCGTTACCGACGAATGCCCCGCGGTATTTATCCGCCAGGTATTTTTGTTGATCTTGGGAGCCGGCACGGGTTTGCCATTAGCAAAAACGCTTAGCGATTCAATATTTTTGGCAAACTCCCTTACCAGGTACGAGCCGGGCGCCCAAACGGGCATTTTAACCTCGAGCGAGGGCTGTGCAAGGCCTGTAATATTCATTTCTACGTCTACATAATGGGCCTGCGCTTCCGGAAAGCTAACGGTATATGAAATTTTAGCTATTCCAGCTGCGTTGCCGGGTGTAGTACTCATAAAAAACAATATTAAATAAACCAGTGCTGATAGTTGAAATTTTTTCATGTGGCAAGTTATAAAATTTATGTTTTTAATTAAACCGGCAAAAACAGCTGCCGTTGTAAAATGGTTGATACATGCAATCAATTTGATTTTTAAGCCGTTAATATTGCAAACTCGTAAGAGAAAGCAGGCACATAAAGCAATAATTGTGCTGCATCCATGTGTAAACATCTATATTTATATAGCGGCATCAGCCATATAAACACTAACAAGTAATAATTAAGGGATAAACAATACCGTACCAACAAGCTTATATGAAAACAAAATACGTTATATACACATTGCTGGCACTGCTTGTTGCATTTTTAGTTTATAATAAGTTTTTTAGTAAAAAGGCTAAACAAAACAGCGCGGCAACGGCCGGTAAGGGTAAAAAAAAGAACGGCCCTGTAACTGTTAATGTGATGGTGGTAAAAGATACCACTTTAAGCAACCAGATAGATATTACCGGTACTATTGATGCCAACGAAAAGGTTAACCTGATAAGCCAAACGGCGGGCAACATTACCGGAATATACTTTACCGAGGGCGAGCATGTTAACAAGGGCCAGTTACTGGTGAAGGTTTACAACCAGGATCTGCAGGCCTCGTTACAGCAAAACCAGGCGCAGATGGTGCTTGCCCGGGATATCAATAACCGCAACAAAATATTATTAGAAAAAGAGGCGGTAAGCAAAGAGGAGTATGAAACTTCGCTGTCGTCATTAAATTCGATGAAGGCACAGGCTGATGTTATCAGGGCGCAAATTGCCCGTACAGAGATCCGTGCGCCGTTCTCGGGCGTTATTGGTTTAAGGAATGTAAGCCCGGGCGGATACTTGTCGCCTTCAACGCCAATTGCCACCCTGGTAAATATCGACCCGGCTAAGGTCACCTTTTCGGTGCCCGAGCGTTACCTGCCTATCATTGGCAAAGGGAGCAAGGTTACCTTTACGGTTGAAAGCTCAAGGGAAACATTCAACGCTACGGTATATGCCATTGAGCCCGCATTGGATGCCAACTCGCGCACCATTACGGTCAGGGCCAAGGCACCCAACCCTAAAAATATACTTAGGGCAGGCTCTTTCGCCAAGATCAACCTAACGCTCGACCAGATACCCAAAACCATTATGGTGCCTACCGAGTGCGTTATCCCGGATCTGAAGAGCAGCAAGGTATATCTTTATAAAAACGGTATAGCCGTTGCCCAAAATGTGAAAACAGACCTGCGTACCGATACCAAGATCCAGATCATTGAGGGGTTAAAGGCAGGGGATAGTATCGTGGTATCCGGCCTGATACAAATTCGGCCTAAATCTCCATTAAAGATCCTTAAAGTTATCAAGTAACCCATATGAGTTTATCCTCGGTAAGTATAAAAAGGCCCGTATTGGCAACAGTTATGTCTGTTGTGATAGTTGTATTTGGGGTTATTGGCTATAAATTTTTAGGCGTGCGCGATTTTCCTTCGGTAGATCCGCCCATCATATCGGTATCAACCAGCTACTCGGGCGCCAACTCAGATGTTATCGAATCGCAGATCACCGAGCCGCTGGAGAAAGCGATAAATGGTGTGCCTGGTATCCGTAATATATCATCAACAAGTTCGGTAGGGTCAAGTAATATCACCATTGAATTTGAACTGGATGCCGACCTGGAAACCGCCGCCAACGATGTGCGCGATAAAGTGGGACAGGCACAGCGCCAGCTGCCGCAGGATATTAATGCCCCGCCGGTGGTAAATAAGGCCGATGCCAGCGCCGATAACATTATTACGCTTACCGTTAGCAGTACCACCCGTAACATAACCCAGGTAAATGATTATGCCGAGAACGTTTTGCAGGAAGGCTTGCAAACCATCCCGGGGGTAAGCGCCATCAACATACAGGGCCAGCGCCAGTACGCCATGCGTTTATGGATAGACCCTAATAAACTGTCGGCCCTGGGGCTTACCGCTACCGATATAGGCGCCGCTTTATCCCGCGAGAACGTGGAACTGCCGGCAGGTAAAATTGAAGGTAACAATACCGAAATAACCATCCGTGCGCTTGGTAAATTAACCAGCGAAAAAGATTTTAATAACCTGATCATTCGTGCCGATAGTAACCGGGTGATAAGGCTTGATGATGTGGGTTACGCTGTGTTAGGATCTGCCAATGAAGAAACATCGTTAAAAGAGTCGGGCGTGCCTATGGTCGGCCTGGCGGTAGTGCCCCAGCCGGGTGCCAATTACGTGCAAATAGCCAAAGATTTTTATAAGCGGCTGGAGCAGATCAAGAAGGACCTGCCGCCCGATATTTCTGTAAAGGTAGCTTTGGATAATACAAGGTTTATTAACAACTCCATTACCGAGGTAAAGGAAACCCTGCTGATATCGTTCATACTGGTGGTCATTATCATTTACCTGTTCTTCAGGGATTGGCTCATCGCTTTTCGCCCGCTGATAGATATACCGGTATCGCTGATCGGCGCATTCTTTATCATGTACGTATTTGGTTTCTCCATCAATATTTTAACACTGCTGGGTATAGTGCTGGCCACGGGGCTTGTGGTAGATGATGGTATTGTGGTTACCGAAAATATCTACAAAAAGGTAGAGGCCGGCATGGCTATCCGCAAAGCGGCGTTCGAAGGGTCGGCCGAGATATTTTTTGCGGTAGTATCCACCTCGGTTACCCTGGCCGCGGTATTTTTACCCATCATATTTTTACAAGGCTTTACCGGCAGGTTGTTTCGCGAATTTGCCGTAGTGGTAGCCGGGGCGGTGTTAATATCGGCGTTTGTGTCGCTATCGTTAACACCTATGCTCAACGTAAAGCTTATCCGCAAAAGTCAAAAGAAATCGAAGTTTTATGAGATGACCGAGCCCTTTTTTGTGAACATGACCAACGGCTATACCGAAACGCTGGTTAACTTCATGAAGAAAAAGTGGGTGTCGTTTGTGATACTTGGCGGCTCATTGCTGCTTACCGGGGTGTTGTTTAAAATAACCCCGTCAGAGCTGGCCCCGCTTGACGACCGCAGCCTGCTCCGCTATTCGGTAACCGGCTCTGAAGGCGCCACTTACGAGTACATGACCCGCTACATGGATAAAGTTGCCAACCTGGTAGCCGATTCGATACCCGAGGCCAATGTTAACCTCGAGATCGTGTCCCCTTCATGGGGCGGCGGTGGTTCGGCCAACTCGGGTTTTGGCCGTATAGGGCTCGTTCCACCCGATGAGCGTGAGCGCAGCCAGCAGGATATTGCCGACTGGCTGAATAAAAAGCTTAGCCGTATGCCCGATGCACGTGCCATTGTGGTGCAGGAGCAAACCATAAGCGGTGGCGGTAGCGGCGCGCGTACATCGCTGCCGGTACAGTTTGTTATACAAAACCAGGATTTTGAAAAGATACGTAAGGTGCTGCCCGATTTTTTTGCCGAAGTATCAAAAAGCCCCGTCTTCCAGGGTACGGATGTTAATTTGAAATTTACCAAACCCGAATTGAGGGTGATAACCGACCGCGACCGCGCACGAGACCTGGGCGTTTCTGTAGATGACATTGCGCAAACCCTGCAGCTTTATTACAGCGGCGGCCGGTTAGATTATTTCCTGATCAACGGTAAGCAGTACCAGGTAATTGCACAGGTTGACAGGGCTAACCGCGATCAGCCGCTCGATCTTAAATCGGTTTACGTGCGGAGCAGTAAGGGCAACCTGGTACAGCTGGATAACGTAGTTAAGGTAACCGAAAGCGCCAGTCCGCCATCTATATATCACTTTAACAGGTTTAAGTCGGCAACGGTACAGGCAGGCCTTGCGCCGGGGCAAACCGTGGGCGATGGTATTGCCGAAATGAACCGCATATCTAAACAGCTGCTTGACGATACCTTTAGCACCTCGCTTACAGGCCCGTCGCGCGATTTTGCCGAAGGATCGTCGAATATTGCGTTCGCCTTCTTATTTGCGCTATTGCTGATATACCTGGTGCTTGCCGCGCAGTTTGAAAGCTTTGTAGACCCGTTTATTGTGATGCTAACCGTACCGCTGGCCATATCGGGGGCCTTCATATCCCTTTGGCTGTTCGATCAGACATTTAACATATTTAGCCAGATAGGTATTATTACCCTTGTAGGGCTGGTAACAAAAAATGGTATATTGATAGTGGAGTTTGCCAACCAGCGTATGGAGGCAGGCCTTAATAAATACGATGCTGTTGTAGAAGCCGCAACATCGCGTTTAAGGCCCATTTTAATGACAAGCCTTGCCGTGGTATTAGGGTCTGTGCCTATTGCGCTGGCCCTTGGCGCGGGGGCTAAAAGCCGTGTATCGTTAGGTATCGTAATTATTGGCGGTATGTTGTTTTCGCTGGTATTAACATTATATGTTATACCAACCATGTACATGGTATTTGCATCAAAAACACGCCGCGACCCCGACCATGAACCCGAAGATGAAGCCGTTTCAGAAACAAAGCCGCCTTTAATTATTGAAAAACTTTAAGCAAGATGAATATTAAAAAAATAATTTGCTTGATTTTTTGCGCTACTGCCTTTACAGTCATGGTCAAAGCACAGAATGCGCCTTTGCTTACGCTGAAAGATGCTGTTGAAATAGCTTTGCAGAATAATTATAATATCAAGCTGTCGCAAAATAACGCGGCTATAGCCAGCAATAACGTCACTTTAGGCAACGCCGGCTTTTTGCCATTGGTAACCGGCGATGCCACGCTCAACAAAAGCAACCAGAAAATTAAGCAAACCCGCAACGATGGTACCGTAAATAATTTAACTGCCAACAATAGCAACAACAATTACGGGGTTAACCTTAACTGGACGATCTTTGACGGCTTTGCTATGTTTGCCAACTACGACATGCTAAAGGAGCTGGATAAGCTCGGCGCCTTGCGCTTGCAGGATACCATTCAAAATACGGTGGCCAACGTTATAACCACTTTCTACAGCCTGATCAGCCAGAACGAGCAGATAAAGGCATTGCGCGGGGCAATTGATATATCCCGAACGCAGCTGCGCTATTCAAACGATAAGTTTACGGTCGGCAGGGTATCAAAGCTGGATGTTTACAACGCGCAGGTTAACCTGAATACCGATACCGCCAACCTGATAACCCAGCTGCAACAGTTTAAAACAACCAAAATACAGCTTAACCAACTGCTGGTGCGCGATCTGCAAACAGATTTTAGCGTAGGTGACACCATAGTTGTGAACAGCAACCTGGTACTGGGCGATATACTGGCCAAGGCGCAGGCGCAAAATGCCGATATACTGGCTTCACAAATAAATAAGCGCCTGGCCGAGATCAACCTAAGGCAGGTAAAATCGGCCCGCTATCCGGTTATTGGTTTAACATCGGGCTATACGTTCAGCAACAGTAAAACACCGGCGGGCTTTACGCTTAGCCAGAACGCCCACGGCCTGGCCTATGGCTTAACGGCATCTATCAATATCTTCGACGGGCTTAACCAATGGCGCCGCGAGCGTAATGCAAAATTGCAGATAGCTAATGCCGATATCAATACCAAGCAAATAAGGCTTGATGTAGAAGCGCAGATAAGTAATTTTTATGTTGCCTACCTTTCGGGGCTGGATCTGGTAAGAATAGGGCAATCCAGCGTTGAATTAGCCCGTAAAAATCTCGAAATTTCTTTGGAAAAATATAAAATTGGCAACATCACCCAGTTAGAGATCCGCGAAGCGCAAAGAAACTACCTGGATGCGCAATCAAAGTTTTTTTCGGCGCAATACCAGTCTAAAATGGCCGAAGTAACACTGCAACAGATAACTAACAGTATAAATATTCAATAATATATATTTAATTGTATTAAAAGATTATTTTTGAACAATGCCTGTTCACTTTAATACATGCCTGCTCATCGATGACAATTATATTGACAACTTTGTTACGCGCAAGATTTTGGAGAGCGGCAACTTCGCAGATAACATAATTGTAATACAATCGCCGCAGGAGGCTATAAACGCCCTTCGTGATGGTACGGTAAAGCCCGACGCGATTTTCCTGGATATACGCATGCCCATTATGTCGGGCTTTGAATTTTTACAGGAGTACGAGTCGCTTGAGCTTGACAACAAAGAAGTTGTGAAAATATTTATGCTTTCGTCATCGCTCGATCCAACCGACATGAACAACTCAAAAAGCAATAAATACGTGGCCCGTTTTGTTCATAAACCGCTAACCCACCAGGCGCTTGAGGAACTTTATACATGATATTAGTAGCAGATAGCGGATCATCAAAAACAGACTGGCTTTTATCTATCCCCGGCGAACCGAACCTGGCGTTCAAATCGGCCGGACTTAACCCCTATTTTTTAACAGAAAAAGAAATTGCCAGGATACTGCAGGACCAGGTGCCGAGTATGATAGCCATGGCCCCTGATATAAGCGAAATATACTTTTTTGGCGCGGGCTGCTCCAGCCCCGACAGGCACGAGATCGTGTCAAACGCCATCAGCAGCTTGTTTCCGGGCGCGTATGTAAGTGTTGATAGCGACCTGTTGGCATCCGCTTACGCCACCTGCGGTCACGAAAAAGGGATATGCTGCGTATTGGGCACCGGCTCAAACATTTCTTTCTTTGATGGTGAGGATATACACGACGGGCAGCATGGCCTGGGCTACGCCCTTGGTGACGAAGGCTCGGGTACGTGGTTTGGCAAGGCACTGGTAACCGATTACCTGTATGGCAATATGGCCGATGATATACATGCCAAATTTAAAGAAGCGTACCACCTTACCAAAGAGGACGTTATCACAAACGTATACCAGAAACCCCGGGCAAACTCTTACCTCGCATCGTTCTCGAAATTTTTATCGCCCGTCAGGTCCACTGTTTATGCGCAGGACCTGATCAAACGCGGCCTGCAGGAATTTGTTGATACCAACATCAAATCGTACCCGCAGTACGATAAATTTAAGTGCCATTTTGTGGGGTCGATAGCTTATGTATTTGCCGATGAACTAAAAGCCGTTTGCGATCAGAATGGTGTGCATGTAGGCAAGATCATCCGCCAACCGATAGTTGACCTGCTGGAGTTTATTTTGAAAAGGGGATAGGCTTCACTACTCTTTATAATTTACACGATTGTTGTGTCTGCATCTGAGCTGTCCGTAATAAAAGAAGGAGGTAATCGCACAGGCCTTTCTTTATTTTTGAAGCCCTTGTTAATATTGTCATAACAACAGCGGAAACGGCCGGAGTAAATTATAATTCCCTCCCTTGGGAGGGGTGCGGATGGATGTGCGCAGGCAGGCAGGGGTAATCCGCTTGATTAAACCCCTCCCTGCACCCTCCCGTTGGGAGGGAATCGCACTTATCCCTCTTTTTGCCGTTCTGGTTATGCCCTTGTTGGTGTTGTCACCAACAAGCCGCTATTCATCCAACCTTGCAAGTAGCTATCCTAAAAGTTGTTGGTGACAACACCAACAACGGCGGAAACTACGGAGTAAAATTAATTCCCTCCCTTGGGAGGGGTGCGCATGGATGTGCATAGCAGGGAGGGGTTAATCCGCTTGACTAAACCCCTCCCTTTTGTGTGTCCGGAAGACGAAGATTTGGCTAAAGCCCATTTCTGGCTTTCTCATCCGTCCCATACATGGGACGGCAATGACTAAAAGCTGTCGAAAGTAAGCTGTTATTTATCATTGCCGTTGGCTTAAGCCAACGGGCTACAAAGAAAAGTTTATAAGGCTTTAGCCAAAATTTGGAATTGAGCGGTATTTTAATTCTTCCGAGCCCTATGGTGACAAGACTAACAACTGCCAAAGTTACAGTCGTTAATCCCCCTATCATCTGTCGTCTTCACACCCGCAATACCAAACCAAAAAGGCACAACTTTGCTTATATACTAACGGAGGTAATTATGAGAAAGTTAATTTTATCGGCGAGCATTTCGCTGGATGGTTACGTAGAAGGGCCAAATGGCGATATGAGCTGGATGCAGGTTGACAATGACCAGGAATGGGACGACCTGTTTGAAAGCCTGAACAAGGTTGACCTTTTTATATTAGGTTCGGGCATGTGGACCGACTACAGCAGCCATTGGAAAAAGCAGCTTGTTGATCCCGGGGCTCCTGCCAACGAAGTTAAATATGCAAAAATTGCAGATAAAACCCCGCACATTGTTTTTTCGAAAACGCTTAAGGATGCAGGTTGGGACAATACCACTATTAACAACGGCGACTTAGCCGCTGAAGTTGAAAAGCTGAAAGAGCAACCCGGAAAGGATATCATGACCTTTGGCGGCGCTAAATTTGTAGCCTCGTTATTAGATAGCGGCCTGGTTGACGAGTACCGCCTGGCAATTAACCCCGCAATTTTGGCCGGCGGCAAATCGTCATTTAACCTTTTAAAAAAGAGCCAAAAACTACAGTTGGAGAGTGTGAAACAGATAGGCCAGCTGGTGGTGCTTACCTATAAGCAGTTATAACACACTACTATAATTGATAAAGATGGTGACGCTATCTTGTCAGTAGTGAAAAACATAAAGCACTGATAATAAAGCGTTCACATGTGTTCACGGTGTTCACGTGCGTCGAACGTGAACATTTTGTTAGTGTTTAAACCCTTTTTTGATACCAATCAGGAATATACCCAGCACGGCTAATATGCTTGCCGCCTTAGGCAGGTAATCGCCGTACTCAACATAAAACGTAATATCCGAATTGAGGTTGATGTCCTGTTTAAGCGCGGTACGCACCCACCACTTGCTTTGCTGCACAATATCACCGCGCTGGTTAATAAATGCCGAGATGCCGGTGTTAGCAGAGCGGCAAACCCACCGCCGGGTTTCGATGGCGCGCAGTTTGGCATAATCCAGGTGCTGGTCTTTACCCGAGGTATTTTCCCACCAGCCGTCATTGGTGATAACAGCAATAAATTGTGAACCTTGTTTTATCGATTTTGCGATCCACCCGCCCCAGATAGATTCGTAGCAGATAACAGGTGTTACACCTATTCCGCTTTGCGAGTAAAATACCCCGGGCTCGGTTTGCATGCCATAAGCGCCGGTTGCACCGCCCAAATGCTCAAATACAGGTTTCAGGAACGATAGCGTATTGCCAAAAGGTAATGATTCCGCTCCGGGGACCAATCTCGATTTATGATAAAACTGCACTTTAGACGAATTTTCGATATTGATAGCCGTGCTGAATCTATCGTAAAACATCGCGCCATCAGGCATAGGGGCCGCGGTTGAGGTAGCCCTTTTATTATACATTTTATAAGTTTCGCCCCCGGTTAAAACATTACCGTTTTTGTATTTTGAAAGAAAATGCCTTACCTGCATATACGAATTATCGGCGTAAATGCGGTCTTCGTTTATTTCCTGCGGAATGGCGGTTTCGGGCCAGATAAAAAATTCGGTGTTTTGCTGACCGATGGAATCGGACAGATGGGTAAGCGTTGCTATCTGCTCTTGCACCGGTATAGTGCCTTCCTTTTCATACGGGTCGATATTGGGCTGTACTACTACTATGTTAGAGGGGTTAGGCTGCTCCTTGTAGTTGTAATATTTATACAGGGAAAAACTTAAGGGCAGTATCAGTCCCAAAACAAAGGTGATGATAAGCTTTTTTCGGGTTTGTAAGGCTTGCCCCTCGCGCAGGCCTATGTAAAGCAAAAACAGCAGGATATTTATAGTCCACACCCAAACGGTGCCGCCGTAAACGCCGGTATACTCGTACCATTGTATCCAT
The DNA here is from genome assembly GCF_014200785.1 of Mucilaginibacter sp. AK015. Taxonomy (NCBI): domain Bacteria; kingdom Pseudomonadati; phylum Bacteroidota; class Sphingobacteriia; order Sphingobacteriales; family Sphingobacteriaceae; genus Mucilaginibacter; species Mucilaginibacter sp. AK015. The sequence continues at coordinate 331,638 of NZ_JACHCV010000003.1, read as the reverse complement.
TTATGCGATGTGGCAAAGCCATTGCCCAGCGTCATCCACGGGAAGTTAAGGTCCCAGCTTTGGTGCAGGTATTCGTAACCTATCCAAAAACATACCAGCGCTGCCAACGCTATCGGCCGTGTTGTAATAAGCCGCGCCCTGTAATATAGCCAGCACGCAGTTGCCATTAGCAGCGGGCCCAGCGCGTAAGGTATCAACGTTATGGGTACGGCTACAACAGGGCCTACCACCTTTAACGAATTATAAACCCAGTAAATACAAAGCGTATTCCAGATGAAAAAACCAAGAAAGGTGGTATTGAAGATCTTTTTACCCTTGCCTTTAACGTCAGCCTTAATAATATTTTCCATTGCCATCAGCATAGGCACCAATCCTGCGAAAAGCAAAAAGGTGGTGTATGGCGTAGGCGGCCAGGCCACCCATAGCAGCAAGCCGGAGAATATGGAGAGTAACAGGTTTTTTTTCATTTACTATTTAATAATACGTCATTGCGAGGTACGAAGCAATCTCTTTAGGACATGTACTCGCCCTTGTTGGTTGTCACCAACAAGCCGCTGTGTAATTAAACCATACCGTCAATCAGTCCTAAAAGTTGTTGGTGACAACACCAACAACGGCGGAAGAGATTGCTTCGTCCCTCGCAATCACGTGTTAGAACCCTCCGGTTTGGAGAGGGCAGATGAGGCTTTTAATCTTCCTCCTCCTCTGCATATTTCTTTTTCTTACCCCCGGCAGGTGCGGCACCAGCAATACACATCACAAATTCGCCTTTTAACGGGTGGGTTTCAAAATAGGTTTTCACCTCGGCAACCGTGCCCCGTACAGTTTCTTCAAACATTTTGGTAAGCTCGCGCGATACGGACAGCTGGCGGTCGGCTCCAAAAAAGGTGATCATCTCATCCAGCGTCTTCAATAAACGGTGGGGCGACTCGTAAAGTATAATAGTGCGTTCTTCTGCAGCCAGTAATTTATAGCGGGTTTGGCGCCCTTTTTTCAGCGGCAAAAAACCCTCAAAGCAAAACTTATCTGTAGGGAAGCCTGAGTTTACCAGCGCGGGCACAAAAGCCGTTGCGCCGGGCAGGCACTCTACCGGGATATTAAATTTTAACGCCTCGCGCACCAGGAAAAACCCTGGGTCGGATATGGCAGGTGTACCGGCGTCACTTATCAGCGCGATATTCTGGCCCATCAGCAAAAATTTAATGATCTCGTTACTGCTTTGATGTTCGTTATACTGATGATGAGCGAACACCTTGTTCTGTATGTCGAAATGCTTCAGCATAGGGGCAGAGGTGCGCGTATCCTCGGCCAATATCAGGTCGGCCTCTTTTAAAACGCGGATGGCCCTAAAGGTCATATCTTCCAGGTTGCCAATTGGGGTGGGTACTAAATAAAGTTTACCGGGCATTCAGTTCGCAGTTTTTGGTTCGCAGTTAGCAGCGCCATACGGTTACCATTTACAAAAAAGCTGTAAACTGCCTACGGCAAACTGCAAACTGTTATATTTGCCTTTTAAAATAAAATCAATGCTGCAAGTTAGTTATATCCGCGATAACAGGGAACAGGTTTTAGAGCGTTTGGCCGTAAAAAATTTTAAACAGCCAGAATTGGTTGATGAAATTATCCGTTTGGATAATGAACGGCTGGCAGCGCAGCGCGAAAGCGAAGAAGCCAAAGCGGCAGCAAATCAGGGTGCCAAACAAATTGGCGAACTGATGCGCGCGGGTAAAAAAGCGGAAGCGGAACAACTTAAGGCCAACACCGGCAACGCCAAGGAAAATATCAAAAGACTAGATGAGCAGCTTGCCACTATTGAAGAGAGCCTGTATCAAAAAATTATTTTATTGCCCAACCTGCCCCATGCGTCTGTGCCTAAAGGCCTCACGCCTGAAGAGAACGAAGTGGTGCTGGAGAATGGCAATAAACCTGAATTACCTGCCAATGCCCTGCCTCATTGGGAACTGGCCGCAAAATATAACCTGATTGATTTTGAATTGGGGGTTAAAATTACAGGCGCCGGTTTCCCTGTTTATAAAAATAAAGGTGCAAAACTACAGCGCGCGCTTATTAATTTTTTTATTGACGAGGCCGAAAAAGCAGGCTATAGCGAAGTAAGTGTGCCATTGATGGTGAACGAAGCATCGGGTTTTGGTACCAGCCAACTGCCGGATAAAGAGGGGCAGATGTATTATGTGGGTATAGATAACCTTTACCTTATCCCAACCGCCGAAGTGCCCATTACCAATATGTATCGCGATGTGATCTTAAAAGGTGAAGAGCTGCCTGTTAAAAACTGCGGGCACACACCTTGTTTCCGCCGCGAAGCCGGTTCTTATGGCGCACACGTGCGCGGTCTGAACCGCCTGCACCAGTTTGATAAGGTGGAAATTGTACAGGTGGTACATCCTGATAGATCATACGATGTATTGGAAGATATGAGCGCCCATGTACAGGGCCTGCTGCAAAAACTGGGCTTACCGTACCGTGTATTGCGCCTTTGCGGCGGTGATATGGGTTTTGGCAGCGCCTTAACCTACGATATGGAAACCTGGAGCGCCGCGCAGCAACGCTGGCTGGAAGTATCGTCAGTATCAAATTTCGAAACCTTCCAGAGCAATAGGCTTAAGCTGCGTTTCCGCAACGCCGAAGGCAAAACACAATTAGCACATACCCTTAATGGCAGTGCCTTAGCTCTGCCGCGTATTGTAGCTACCCTATTAGAAAATAACCAAACGGATAAAGGTATTAAAGTGCCGGAGGCGCTGGTACCTTATACTAAGTTTGAGTGGATTGATTAAGATGTTAGCGTTGAGCAATCGCGACCCTAAAAAGATAGCGCAGTTATTATTTAGAATTAATTTATTGCCATCAATAATCGCTTTTGGGGGTTTGATCATGTTAATATTGAGTTGGGGGCAGGCGGGGATATGGGACAGAGCCTGGACGTTACTGGTGGGGGCTGGACTAATTGCTCAATTTTTGTACTTTTTACAAATTAAGTACGAAGAGTTTGCGCACAGAAAAGCTTTATGGCTTTATTCGATAATTTTAAATATTGTTTTTTTAGCGTATTATTTAACAGCATTTATCTATACAATAATAACTAATACATTACAGGTACAAGCGTTTTGGGTAATACCATTTTTATCATATCCCTTAGCCTTTTTAATTTTTAGTTGTAAAGCGATCAGGCAGTTGTAATGGATATCTTTCATTAACGCCCCACAAATAAATATTTTCTTCGTTCACCCGATTTGGTCAGCGCCAGTGACAAACTTTGTTTATATAAGCTATCGGTAACATAAAAAAGAAGCCGCAATTGCCGCTCCTTTTTTATAATAGGGTTACATACCTTTCTGTATCGCTTCATAAACCGCATCCTGGATGCGCGGGCGGATGTTTAAACTACCCAGTTTGTTACCCACATTTGGGTGTACCCGGTTGGACAAGAACACGTAAACCAGGTTGTATTTAGGATCTACCCAAACGCATGTGCCCGTAAAACCCGTATGCCCGTAGGACAGATCTGATGCTAATTTTGACGGATAATGCCTGTCGGCTATCGGGTCCCAACGGTCGAAACCCAGCCCGCGGCGACTTACTGCCGATTGCTTGGATGTCCATAAGTCTACCGTTTCCGGTTTTATGTATTGAACCCCGCCATAAGTGCCGCGGTTAAGCGTCATCTGGTAAAGTATGGCAATATCATTGGCGCTGGCAAATAAACCCGCATGCCCGGCAACGCCTCCCATCAGGGCTGCGGTAGGGTCGTGCACATACCCGTCTATTAGTGTCTTCCTGTCTTTTTTATCATCCTCTGTTGGTGGTATGCGGTCGGCAGGGAAGCGGTAAAGCGGTAAAAAACCCGCTGTTTGCATTCCAAGGGGGTTGTAAAGTTTATCCTGCACGTATTTATTCAGGGGTGTAGCGGTAATGGTTTCTGCTATTTGCTGCATAAATATCATGCTTACATCGCTGTAAACATACTGGCCACGCGTTTTTACCGCCGAGCGCAATGCGGCAGGCAGCATTACATCGTCAAAATAATTTTTGCGCAGGTAGTAATTGTCGTTCACCTTGGTGGGGAAAGCGGCCGAAGAGTCGGTACTGTGGTCGGTAGGCTTCACCACCTCAAATGTTTGGATATCCGGAATCAACCCTGCCTGGTGCAGCAATATCTCGCGTACGGTTAAGGTTTTTTTATTGGTGTTGCGCGTTATGGGCAGGTATGTGCCAAGGGTTGAATCGAGATTGAGTTTACCGGCATCGTAAAGCTGCATCGCCTCCATAGTGGTTGCCGATATTTTTGTCATAGATGCTACATCAAAAATATCGGTTATCCTTTCGGGGATGGCGTTCTCGTAAGTATGATAGCCATACGCCTTGTTAAATATCACTTTGCCATCTTTAGCTACCAACACTACACAGCCGGGTGTTGCACGGCTACTGATGGCTTCGCTGGCAATATCATCTATGGCTTTCAGGTTATCCGCGTTGATACCGGCATCTTCGGGCACTGTATATTGCAGTCGGGTTTTAGCTGTTAAAAAGCCCGAATGGGCTATGTATTTTGGGGTGTAGGTTTGGGTTAAGCGCTGGGTAATGGCAACACCTCCAAAAATAGCCTGCGCACCAAAATAAGCCGCTACCTGCGATACCCGTGCCGACCACACGATAGGCGAGCTGATATTATTTAATTTTTTCAGCGAGTTACCGTTCCCGATAAGCGATACGATAACGTTCTTTATTTTTTGGTTGTCGTTAATAAATGCGATGATCTGCGGATTATTAACCTCCGCATCACTAAGCTGAACGATAAGTGTGTTATAAAATTTGGTGTCCTGCGACAGGTTATCAAGGGTTTTTACGCTTAAATAATCCAGGCCGTTGATCAGGTCGACCCGGGTATATTTGTTTAGCAAACTATCAAAGCCAGCCCCGTAGATGCCCGAAAAACGTATGCTCGCTATTTTATTATTATCCAGATTTTGCAGCGGAATAAGGTTTTTGTCGTTGTTGAGTAAAACGGTGGCCTGCGCAACCGATAGCTCTTCTTTTACATAGGCTTTACCTGTAAGCGGCGGGTTTTGCGCACAAGCGCTGTTAAAAAGTACAAACCCGGATAGCAGCAGCAGGCAAACATTCCGCCTATTTTTTCTCATAAACCTTAACACCATTTATATACGTTTTTAATACTTTAACATTTGGCAGCGCACTGCCTTTAACCTTCATGATATCCTGATCAAGTATCACAAAATCTGCGTATTTACCAACTTCGATACTGCCCTTCTCATGTTCCTCGAAATTTGCCTTAGCTGCCCATAGGGTAATACCTCTGAGGGCTTCTGCCCGGCTAAGGGCATTATCCGTTTGAAAACCGTCTGGCGGTAAGCCTTTAAGGTCTTTACGCTCGGTTGCTGCATAAAACGTATACATGGGGTTTATGTTTTCAACCGGGAAATCGGTACCTAAAGGCATCCAGCCGTTTTGTTTTAATAATGTCTTATAAATATAGCCGCTGCTTTTCAACCGCTGGTTGCCAAGGCGTTTTGCCGCCCATACCATATCAGATGTAGCATGCGTAGGTTGCACCGAGGGGATGATATTATTATCGCCGAAAAGTTTAACATCCTCGGGCGATACGATCTGCGCGTGCTCTATCCGCCAGCGTTTATCATTTTTACCCCTCAAGTTTTCGGCGTATATTTTTAGCATAACGCGGTTGGCCGAGTCGCCGATAGCATGTGTAGCCATCTGGAAGCCATGCGCCGCTATCTTTTTGGCAACCTCTTCAAAATGTGCTTTAGTGCTTAGTAAAAAGCCGTTCCATTTTGCCGAGTCGGCATAAGGTTTTAACAAACAGGCCCCCCTTGAGCCTAATGCACCATCGGCATAAACCTTAAACGCGCGTACGTTAAGGCCGGGAGTTTTATATGCGCCACGTTTAAAAAGGTAGTCATAATTTTCGGGCTGATCGGCAAGCATTACATACATGCGCATCTTTAGCGCGCCTTTGTGCTGCAGGGCGGCTATGGTGCTCACCATGGTATAAGGCAGGCCGCAATCGTCAACCGTGGTTAATCCAACGGCAAAACAGTTTTGCTGCGCGTCCAGTAACGCGGCCTGGGTTATCTGTTCAGTTGGTGCAGGTATCTTGCGGGTAACAATGCCTACAGCATTATCTATCAGCATGCCGGTAAGCTTGCCGTTCACGGTTTCTATGGTGCCTCCGATAATTTTTTGGCCGGGTTTAATACCTGCTATATTTAATGCCGCCTGGTTGGCAATGGCAGCGTGCCCGTCAATACGGCTTAGTAATACCGGCCGTACCGGGAACAGCGAATCGAGTTTTGCTTTGTTAGGGAAGGCTTTGTTAAGCCAGATATTTTGGTCCCAGCCATTACCAATTATCCAGCCCTCAGTGTTGTGCCGTGCGTAATTGTTTACCGTATCTAATATAGCCTGCCAGCTTTTAAGACCAACGAGTTTTACGTCCTGCAGGCCCAAACCGTACTCGTAAAAGTGTGCGTGTGCGTCAATAAAACCAGGATATACTGCTTTGCCACCCGCATCAACAACCTGCCGGGCCATGTATTTTTTTTCGATGGTGTCAATATCCCCCACCGCCACTATTTTACCACTGCTTACTACAAAGGCATTGGCGGTGCTAAAGGTGCTGTCGACGGTGTATACAAGAGCATTTTTTACAAGCAGGTCGGCGTTGTATTCTTTTTGTTTGCATGCCGCCATCAGCAAAAGCAGCACAGGCCATAGTTTCTTCATATTTATAAAAGCGGGTAGGGTGTAAATATTGTCAACCTATACAGGATATACAAGTATGTAACGGTAAAGTTATGGCATCGGATATTTAAATTGCTATTGTTTGGTAATTATCTTCGGTTAAACCAGCCAAACAATAAAGTTATGCAATCAAATTTTTAATTTAGCGTCTGAAAAAGGAGTAGACTAAAGCCTCATCCAAACCCCTCTTCGAAAGGAAAGGGGCTTGACCTTTTTTAACCCTCTCCCTTGGAGGGGGCAGGGTGAGGCCAAACACAGAAGGGAAATTTTTTAATGCCAGATATAATTCAGCTTTTACCGGATGCCGTTGCCAACCAGATAGCCGCGGGCGAAGTGGTACAGCGCCCGGCATCAGCAGTAAAGGAATTGATAGAGAACGCGATAGATGCCGGTGCTGATAAGATCCAGCTGATATTAAAGGATGCGGGCAAATCACTAATACAGGTTATAGATAATGGCTGCGGTATGAGCCTTACAGACGCGCGCATGTGTTTTGAGCGCCATGCCACATCCAAGATACGCAAGGCCGAAGACCTTTTTGCCATACGTACCATGGGCTTCAGGGGCGAGGCTATGGCTTCGATAGCGGCTATTGCCCAGGTAGAACTGAAAACGCGCCGCCACGAGGATGAATTGGGTACCTGCATCATAATTGAAGGCTCGGAAGTGATAAGCCAGGAAGCTTGCTCGGCTAACTTCGGTACATCCCTTTGTATCAAAAATCTTTTTTACAATACCCCTGCACGCCGTAACTTTTTAAAAAGCAACCCGGTTGAAATGCGCCATATTATCGACGAGTTTCAACGTGTGGCGCTGGCAAACCCGCAGGTGTTTTTAACCCTGCACCACGACGGGCAGGAGGTGTACCACTTGCCGGCATCGGCCCTTAAACAGCGCATTGTGCACTTGTTTGGTAATAATTACAACCAGCGCCTGGTGCCGGTAGAAGAAGAAACCACTATCATAAACTTGCGTGGTTTTGTAGGCAAGCCCGAGTTTGCACGTAAAACACGTGGTGAGCAGTTCTTTTTTGTGAATAACCGTTTTATTAAAGATGCTTACCTGAACCATGCGGTGCTTACGGCGTTCCAGGAGTTGCTGCCCGACGAAACCTATCCGCTCTATGTACTTTTTATAGATATCGACCCGGCGAAGATTGATATCAACGTACACCCAACAAAAACCGAAATAAAATACCAGGACGAGAAATCCATTTATGCCATCATACGCTCGGCGGTAAAACGGTCGCTGGGGAAATATAATATCACCCCTACCCTTGATTTTGACCAGGAGAACAGCATCGGCCACCTCATTACCCCAAAACCCTTTGAGGAAATAGTGCAGCCAAGTATTGCGTTCAACCCGGATTTTAATCCTTTTGCCAACGAAAAAAAAGCAAGCGAACGCGAGATACCATTTTTGCGCGACACCAATAACCACCACACCGCCATACCACGTAACTGGGATACCCTTTACGAGATAAGCAAGAAGGAAGACGCCCTGCAGCACCAGATGCACGAGGAAAAAAGCATCCCGGTTAACGAGCAGGAAATTACAAAAAGCAGCGAGAAGCAATTTTTTCAGGTGCATAACAGGTTTATCCTGTCGCAGATAAAATCAGGCTTTATGCTGATAAACCAGCAAGCGGCGCATGAGCGTATCTTGTACGAGCGTTTTTTGCAGCAACTACAAAACCACAGCGGGGTTAGTCAGCAGAGTTTATTTCCGCAGTCGGTTACACTAAACAGCAGCGATTTTGAGTTATTGAAAGAACTGTTACCTGATATACGCGCGCTTGGGTTTGATATTCGCGAGTTTGGTCGCAATACCGTTGTGGTAGAAGGTATACCGGCAGATATACGTGATGCCAGCGAACACCAGATGCTTGAACAATTGCTGGAAGGGTTTAAAAACAACCTTTCGATTTTAAAGTTGGATAAGCGCGATAACCTTGCCCGATCGCTGGCACGTAACGCCGCGCTAAAAGCGGGCGTAAAGCTATCAATGGAAGAAATGAACCAACTGGTAGATCAGCTTTTTGCCTGCCAGATGCCAAACCTGGCGCTAAATGGCAAGCCTGTAATTAGTACCTTTACGCTTACCGAATTAGCAGAACGATTTGAAAAATAATAACGCTTAAACCATTATACCATATAAAATGCAGTCACCTTTTGCCAATATGCCCCCGGTTGTAAAAAACCTGTTGATCATAAATATTATATTTTTTATTGCCACATATGCGTTAGGAAGACTGGTGAACCTTGATCAGTTGCTTGCTGTTTATTACCCTAATTCACCATTATTCCGTCCGTGGCAGGTAATTACTTATATGTTTATGCATGGCGGGTTCTCGCATATATTTTTCAATATGTTCGCGCTGGTTATGTTTGGGCCAATGCTCGAGTATACTTTAGGCTCTAAAAAGTTCTTCAATTACTATTTTATAACCGGTATAGGCGGTTTTGTATTGTATATGGTAGTGCAGGCCATGCAGGTTTATGCAATAGCCGGAGCTGTTACCATACCGCACCCCGAACTGGAAAGCTCTTATTTTATGTTTGGCGGCGGGCAAGAGCAGGCGCAAGCCCTTTATATTTTATATCACATACCCATGTTAGGGGCATCGGGTGCTGTATTTGGCATTTTAGTTGGTTTCGGCATGCTTTTTCCAAATATGGAAATGCTGATCATGTTCATCCCTATACCCGTTAAGGCAAAGTATGTTGTTATTGGTTATGTTGCTATTGAATTATTCTCCGGGGTAGGCCGTTTTGCCGGCGATAATGTAGCACACTTCGCCCATCTTGGCGGGGCCTTGTTTGGCTTTTTGCTGATAAAAATTTGGAAGATAAGGCGCCCCAACAATTTTTATTAAAGGCCGTTTAGTAAGTATATTATAACTATCATGAACACCCTTTGGAAAGATATTCAGTATAAGCTCTTAAGGTCTGGTAATAAAATCAGCCTGCTTATCGGGATAAATGTGTTTATGTTTTTGCTGATCAACATCAGCGCAGTTGTTGAACAGTTATTCAGAGGTTTTGGTAACAGCGCTATTTTAGCGTTAAGCAACGAATATTTGTTACTGCCCGCTTACCTGCCCAAGTTGCTCTATCGTTTCTGGACACCCTTCACCTACATGTTTATGCATGCAGGGGTGCTGCATATTCTGTTTAACATGCTATGGCTGTATTGGATGGGGCAGATATTTGAAGAGTATCTGGGCAATAAACGTACCATTGGCCTATATATACTCGGGGGGCTTTCGGGCGGATTATTGTTTATTGCCTGCTATAATATTCTTCCGGCTTTTACCAGCATAAATGCGGCGGCCGGCGGGCCTTTGGTTGGTGCGTCTGCAAGTGTAATGGCCATTATTATTGCCACAGCAACCCTGCTGCCCAATTACACAATATCGTTAATTTTAATTGGGCCCGTAAAATTAAAATGGATAGCGGTATTTTATGTTATAATTGATTTTTTGGGCATTGCCGGCGCCAATGCCGGCGGCGAAATCGCGCATCTTGGCGGTGCGTTATTTGGTTTTATCTACATAAAGCAGCTGCAGCGCGGCAGCGATTGGTTGGGCGGTATCAATAAGCTATTCAAACCCAAACCTAAAATGAAGGTGGTTAGCCATAATGGTAACCAGCGAAGGTCGGGCGGTGCGCCTAAACAGGAAGAAATTGACCGTATACTGGATAAGATCTCGGTGAACGGTTACGATAGCCTTAGCAAACAGGAAAAAGAAACACTTTTTAGAGCAAGCAACAACAATGAAGGCTAAAAAAAGCAAATTACCCTTTATTGATAAAGTTTTTCTGTGGATAAATTACTTGCTGTGCCTTGCCTTGCTGCTAAGCTACCTGGCGCCCTACGTTGATCCGCGAAAGTTTTGGCCTATCGCTTTTTTTGGCCTGGCTTACCCGCCCATGCTTTTGGTAAACGTGCTGATGATGCTTTACTGGCTTGTTCGTAAAAGCTGGTACATTGGCTTATCGCTTATAACCATACTTATTGGCTGGAATGTTTTAAACAGTAATATTGGCATGCGGCTGCCTGCGGGTGCAAGCCAGACAACCCCACAAAAGCAATTGCGTTTAATGACGTACAATGTGCATAATTTTAAGCGTTACGGCGAAAAAAACGATATCTCGACCAAACACGAGATCCTGGACCTGGTAGGTCAGGAGCAACCGGATATTATCGGCATACAGGAGTTTTTTACCCGTAAAAAAGGGCAATACGATATGATAGACTCGGTTATGCGGATAATGCGGGCTAAAAACTATTATTTTGAGCCTACCATGACCAGCGCCGGAGAAGCTATTGGCATGGCTATATTCTCTAAATATCCTATAAAGGCTTACGGGCTTGTGCAGCTGGCGGCAAAAAGCAGCGGTAACCAGTGTGTATTTGTTGATGTGGAAAAGGATGGCGGGGTGTTTCGCATGTACAGCGTTCATCTTCAATCCATCCGTTTCGACCCCCAGGATTATAAGTACCTTGGCAACCTGTCGTCAAAAGGAAAAACAGATATCGGTGCAACCAAACGCGTTGGCTGGAAATTGAAAACAGCTTTTCAAAAGCGCGCCGAGCAGGTATTTATTATTAAAGACCACGCAAAAAAGTGTCCCTATCCGTATATCATATCGGGAGATTTTAATGACACCCCCTCATCCTTTGCGGTAAACCAAATGGCTAAAGGGTTAAAAAATGCCTTCCGTTTTAAGGGGGCGGGGCTGGGGCGCACCTACAATGGCGCTTTCCCAAATTACCAGATAGATTATGTAATGGCCAGCCCGCAGTTTGATGTGTGGGAATACAAGATCATCGAAAAAAAATTGTCAGACCATTATCCTTTAAGCACTGTCCTGGTATTAAAATAACGCCATCCAAATTAAACTCCACATCTAAAATTGTAAGTTTGCGCACATGGAACAAAAATTATTTGTTTACAACACTTTAACACGTAAAAAAGAGGAGTTTATCCCGCTTAATGCAGGCCACGTGGGCATGTATGTTTGCGGACCTACCGTATATAGCGATGTGCATATAGGCAACTGCCGTACTTTTATCAGCTTCGACCTTATCTTCAGATATCTTTTACACCTTGGCTACAAAGTGCGTTATGTACGCAATATTACAGATGCAGGCCACCTGGAAGGCGATAGCGACGAAGGGGAAGACAAAGTTTCGAAAAAGGCCAAAATAGCCCAGTTGGAACCGATGGAAATTGTACAAAAGTACACGGTTGATTTTCATCATGTAATGGAGGTATTTAACGCCCTGCCCCCAAGTATAGAGCCTACAGCCACCGGGCATATTATTGAACAGATAGAACTTGTAAAGGACATCCTGGCAAAAGGGTATGCCTATGAAGTTGACGGATCGGTTTATTTTGATGTAGAGAAATATAATCAAACCCAGGATTACGGAATATTAAATGGCCGGAAGCTGGAAGACATGCTGAACAATACCCGCAGCCTGGGCGGACAGAATGAGAAACACGGTAAGCTTGATTTTGCGTTGTGGATAAAAGCCAAGCCCGAGCATTTAATGAAGTGGCCATCGCCATGGGGCATGGGTTTTCCCGGTTGGCATTTAGAGTGCTCGGCCATGAGCAACAAGTACCTGGGGCAGCAGTTTGATATTCATGGTGGCGGTATCGACCTTATGCCTACCCACCATACTAACGAGATAGCTCAAAATGTAGCTTGCTGCGGCAAAAATCCGGCATCGTACTGGCTGCATACCAATATGCTTACTACTAACGGGCAAAAAATGTCAAAATCGTTAGGCAACAGCTTTTTGCCGCACGAATTGTTCTTAGGCGCGCATCCTTTGTTAAAAAAAGGCTACAGCCCCATGACGGTAAGGTTCTTTTTTATGCAGGCCAGTTACCGCAGCACCGTTGATTTTAGTAACGAAGCCATAGAGGCCGCAGAGATATTCTATAAAAAGCTTGCCGAAACGGCTAAAAAGCTGGCTGTATTGCAGTATGCGGATAACGATACAAAGGATGAAGAAGCAGAGCAGGCAATTATTAATTTCTGCGAAGATTGCTATCGCAGTATGAACGACAATTTTAATTCGCCTAAGACGTTAGAAGCATTGAACAATCTGTCTAAATGGATCAACACCTTTTCGGGTAACGTCAAAAAGGTTGGCTCGATATCAGAAGAAACATTTAAAAGGATGAAGAAAACGTATAACGATTTCTTTTTTGATGTTTTAGGCCTTAAGCATGAAGATAGCGATAGCGGAGCCACTGATGACCTGATGAAGCTGATCATAAAGCTGCGTAACGAAGCCAAAGCAAACAAGGACTATGCAACATCAGATAAGATAAGGGAAGGGCTAAAAAATATCGGGTTTCAGTTAAACGATAACAAACAAGGCACTACCGATTGGATACGGATATAACCATCATTACCTTATTGTAAGGGAATAGGTGCGGGGCGGATGGATAAGAATTTAAAACAATTTAGCCCGGGCACGCTTTATGTTTCAGTTAAAATAATATTAAATTGCCCAACCAAAACAATACTATCACCATTATGAAAAGAACATTATTAGCTGCTATTATATTATCAGGATTCAGTTTTTCGGCCATGTCGCAAACAAGGGTCGAGGTTGGCTCCGTTGTGAACGCCGAAGAGAATTTTAATAAATTAGTTGAGCGTAAAGGCATAAAGGACGGCTTTTTGGCAGTTGCTGATGTAGAGGGTATTGTTTTCAGGCCTAACGCTGTTAAAATAACCGAGTTTTATAATAGTATTGATAAGCAACCGGGCAAGCTTAGCTGGCAGCCAAAATTTGCGCGCATATCTGCCAACGGGGACCTTGGCTTTACAGCCGGGCCTTATGTTTACCAAAATGGTAAAAACGAGGAGGATAAGGTTTATGGCGATTACGTTTCGGTATGGCGTTTAGATACTGATGGTAAATTTAAACTGCTGATAGACCTGGGCATTCAGCATCCCGAACCGGAGCGCGACGCCGTGATAGATTTTAAGGAGCCTGATCTTACCAAGCAAAAAACTGCGAGCAAAGACCCGTTTGCGGGTAAGAATATATTAACCGCTACGGACAAAACCTTTAACCACTCGCTTTCGCTGTCGACATTGGCGGCATATAAAGAATTTTTAAGCGCCGAGGCGCGATATTACTTCCCCGGTTTTGAACCTATTACGGGTACAGATAAAATATTGAAGTTTTTAGATAACGAAGGCATCAGCATATCAGCCGAAACGGTGAATGTAGGCCGTTCAACCAGTAACGACCTGGCATACACCTATGGTACCGCCCGTATAAAAAAAGGGAATATCGTTAACAATTACAACTATGTGCGTATCTGGGAAATAGACGCCAACTTTAGGTGGAATATGTTACTCGAGGTGTTCTCCACCGTTGAAAATTAACTTCAATTTCGGAGCCGGATATTCGATGTCGGATTTAACCCAGGCCCTATAAAAATTTAGGAGGTAAGAAAGGAGTTCCCTCTTTTAGGATTTAGAGCTCAAAATTTGGGATTTACTATCAGGGTTAAAACAGCTGTTCTATAATATCATTTGCAGATAGCCCTTCGGCTTCGGCGTGATAGCTGCGTACTATACGGTGGCTTAATATAGGTTTTGCCACAGCTTGCACATCCTCAATATCCGGCGAATATTTACCGTTAAGCACCGCGTGGCATTTGGCCCCCAGTATTAAAAATTGCGACGCGCGCGGGCCTGCCCCCCAGTTTAGCAAACGCTTTATCTGCGGGCTTGCAAACTCGCTGTCGGGGCGTGTTTTTGAAACCAGCTTAACCGCATATTCCAAAACATTATCGCTAACCGGTATATTGCGTACCAGTTGCTGAAAATAAATGATCTGTTCAGCGTTTAATTGCTTGTTAACGCTAACCTGCGATGTGCTGGTGGTGTTTTTTACTACCTGCAATTCTTCTGCAAACGAGGGGTAATTTAACGCCACATTAAACATAAAGCGGTCTAATTGCGCTTCGGGAAGCGGGTAAGTGCCCTCCTGCTCAATCGGGTTTTGCGTAGCCAGTACAAAAAAAGGTTTGGCAAGCTTGTGGGTAACGCCGGCGGCTGTAACGCATTTCTCCTGCATGGCTTCTAATAAAGCTGCCTGCGTTTTTGGCGGCGTGCGGTTTATTTCATCGGCAAGTATAATGTTCGAGAACACCGGCCCGCGTATAAATTTAAAGTTACGGTCTTCGCCCAATATCTCCGAGCCTATAATGTCAGATGGCATCAGGTCGGGGGTGAATTGTATCCGCTTAAAGTCGAGGTCTAAAACTTGTGCAACAGTTTGCACCAGTAGGGTTTTTGCCAGGCCGGGTACACCAACAAGCAGGCAATGCCCGTTGCTGAATATAGATATCAGTACAAACTTGATTACTTCGTCCTGGCCAACAATAACTTTACTTATTTCGGCACGGATTTGTCCATAAGCGTTCTGCAGTGCATCAGCAGCCTCAACATCCGAGCGGTATTGCATATTTTATTCGGTTTTGGCTTGCGCTGTTGTTTCGTCGGATACCCATCCTTTTAGCGGCGGGCACCCCTGGTATTCAGGATCTATTTTTATAAAGGTTTCCTTACGGCGTTTTGCAAACCATTCGGATATGGTGCGCGAAAGCTTTTGGTTAGTGGCATCTTCCTTTAGTTTAGCAAAATCCTGCTCAAGGTTGGCTTTATGGGCGTTAGTCACCGATTTTAAATACAGTATTTTATAGCTTTGCTTACCGGTTTGCGGGTCGTTGAATAACGCCGGTTTTGAAACAGATCCCACCTTCATGGTATCGGTTATCAGCGCAACCTGCGGATCCAGTTTATCTGTAGGGATATAGGTTGAGCGTGTTTGAACGTTCTCGGCGTTCAGCAGCATTCCGCCATTATATTTGGTTTCTTTGTCGTCAGAGTAATAGGCTGCCGCACTCGAAAAATCAAAGTTTTTTGCTTTAATCATCAAATTATAAACGCTGTCGGCAGTAGCCTTCGCCCTGTTTAAGCTTGCCTGTGTAACAGCCGGTATAACCAGTATGTGGCGCACATGCACCTGCTCTCCGCGGCGTTCTATCACCTGTAAAAAGTGAAACCCATGCTCGGTTTCAAACACCGGGGATATCTCGCCTGTTTTTAACTTAAAAGCCTGAGCGGTAAATTCCTTTACCATTACCGTGCGGTCAAAAAATCCAAGGTCGCCGCCCTCAGGCGCAGAGCCCGGGTCTTGCGAATACAACCTGGCCAGGTTAGCAAAGTCTTCACCTTTTTTTACCCGTGCCCTTAACTCTTCGGCCTTTTGTTTATAAAATTCTTTTTCTTCCTTATTTAATTTTGGCTGAAATACGATCTCGCCAACCTCAACCTCTTTATTATAAGTTGGCAGGCTGTCTTTAGACAGTTTTTCAAAATAGTCCTTCACGTCCTGTGGTGTTGTATTCACCTTTTCGGTGATCTGTGAGCGCATACGCTGCGCAATAAGCGACTCCTTAATATCCGGGCGAAGCTCATCTTTGTATTGAATTACCGAACGGCCCAAAAACTGTTCTAACTTATCCTGGCTGCCCGCACGCTGTATAAAACTGCGCATACGGCGGTCAACCTCACTGTCAACTTCTTCATCTTTTACCTGTACGCTATCAATAACAGCTTGTTGCGCAAGCAGTTTTTGGGTCAGTTGGTTTTGCAGTATTAGGCATTTAATGCTTGGGTTGGGTTGCTGGCCGCTTACCAGGTATTGCGCATATTGCAGCTCGATGTCTGATTGCAGAATGATACCACTGCCCACAACAGCAGCAATTTTATCAAGGGTGTGTACCTGGGCCTGAGCGAATGACAGAAATATAAAAGAAGTGAAGATGGACAGTCCGATTTTTCTCATGTAATTGTTAAACTAATATCACGGATAGTTATCCGGTAAATTGCAAATTTCGGTAAAATTTATTAATAATAAATGTATAATTAAGCCGTACTACGAATATGCTTATAATGCTTCAACAGGAATAGGTATTTTTGGTTAAAATATGTTAAATATGAAAATTGACAATCCGCAGGCCTTCCGTTTTATAATGCAGGATGAAATTTACCTGCTGGATAAAGATAAGGGTGGAAACCCTGCCCGTATGGCGGTAACGCCTGCTTCTACCGGGATTCCTGAGATAATAACAGTAGCCGAAACGCCCGCCCCCGAAGCTAACCCCATTAAAGAACAAGTTACAGAGCCCGGCACCCCTGTTGTTAAAGCCATGCAGGAACCTAAGCCACATACACAGCAAACGAGCGGTCGCGGGTTTAATTATCTGGGAAAGAATAAAAAGAATTTTTTAATACTGGTTAATTATCCCACCCAGGAGCATATTGCCCCCGACCATCTTGCCGCGTTGGAGAACATATTAAAACGCAAAGAATTATTACTTGATGATGTAGCCATATTAAATGTAAATGCCTACGCCGCCGTTAACCTTACTGACCTTGCCGCCTGCTTTGCCCCAACCAGGCTGGTTATAATGGGCAAAGATTCGTTGCCGGCAGGCATAGGCACACTGCCATTTAACCAACCCCTTCAGGGAAAAAAAACGCATGTGCTGTATAGCTTCAGCTTTGACGAAATGATGAGCAGTAACGAGAATAAGAAGACCTTTTGGGAACACATGAAAAAATTGTAAAATGGAGCAACTGGTTTTTGCAACAAATAACACCCATAAATTAGAAGAAGTGCAGGCTATGGCCGGTAATAAAATAAAATTACTGAGCCTTAATGATATTGGCTGCTACGATGATATTGCCGAAACCGGTTCAACGTTCAACGAGAATGCATCTTTAAAAAGCCATTACATCTATGATCGGTATAAACTTAATTGCTTTGGCGACGACAGCGGGCTGGAGATAAATGCACTTGGCAACCAGCCGGGGATATACTCGGCGCGTTATGCCGGAACCCATGGCAACCATGAGGCCAATATCGACAAAGTGCTAAAAAAACTGCACGGGCTTACCGATCGTAGCGCGAGGTTTCGTACGGTAATTTCTTTGATGTGGAATGGTGCCGAGTATTTTTTTGAAGGAGTGGTGGAAGGTAGCATCCGAAAGGAACGCAGCGGCACTGCCGGCTTTGGTTACGACCCTATCTTTCAGCCCGATGGTTATGATATTACCTTCGCAGAAATGAGCATGGACGAAAAAAACCGCATCAGCCACCGTAGCCGCGCGGTTGATCTGCTCGTCGCGTTTTTGAAGAATGACCTTTAGGTCATTTAGACATTGTTCAATCTTATTTTTTAAGATTTACTTCTGTAACGGCTGTACGGCGGGTTGCCGTGTAAACTATACCATTCACTATCTCGTACCCGGTAGATACACTTTGCGAATATCGTTTCAATATGATGCCGGTGTTATTGTCTATCAATATTGAGCCATTGATCCTGCTATTTAAGTTTTGGCCAAGGATGGAAGTCTTATAGGTGATGGTGATAGTTCGCCCGTTAACGGCGTATACAGTATATGTGGTTGTTTTGGATGGTGTATTATCTGTCCATGAATAGCCTTTTTTTAGCGAAGGGTTAACAGCGAAGTTGGCCATGAATTGTAACATCGCCCCGGGTACAAGGCGCTCAAGTTGTAAGCCGGTAAATGATAACAGTGTATCATTCACAGTAGCGGCGCGTTTTACATTAAATATTTCGCCTTTGTTATTTACCGTAATTGTAGGGGATGTTTTTGCTATTTTCTGCAGGTTTACCTGGATATCCGAGGCCGGATCGGCTGGTTTTTCTGAATGATATATCATGGTCTGGTCCATAGCATTAATAGTGTCTGTCAGTTTGTCTGTTGTGATGATCATGGTGGCCCCGTTTTCAGAAGCATCGGTTACCTTATAGGTTTTTGCCACAATGGAAGACGAGCTCACGTGCAGGCTTTGCCCGCCTCGTTGCATTACGCAGTTAGATCTGGTGAGTACCTGTCGTTGAAATTCATCCCCCTTTTTGAACCTCACCTGTGCGCACGCGGTGTTACTGATATAAGCTAACAGAATAATCAGCAGCCAGTTTGATTTTATTAGCGCGGCTCTCATCCTTAGTGTTTTTGTTGGGTACTATACTGATAATAAAACACTTGTATGATGGGGTCATCAGGAATGGGCCACGGGATAAGGCCATTGCCGGCAGGCAGCGACAGCGGGCTGGGGGTTATTATGTCAGGCATCAATAAAACCGCCCGCTGCGTGGAATTTGCACCAGATGATACCGGCTGTTTTGGCGCAGGCGGCATTTGAGGCTCTTCCGGCATTGGTACTTCTATTGTAGCCGGCACCGCCGCGTCCTGTAAGCTTAGCTGGGGCAACGGTGGCATATCCGGTGCAACAGGTAGCGGGATTTCTGCCGAAGCAGCTATAGTGCTGGTGGCCGCCGGCTGGTCGGGCTTATCGGCTGCAGGTGATACGCTTGATATTGCAGCTAACGCAGGCGATTTTACCGGCGATACTAATGGCAATGCCACGCCGGGGATATCGATCAGGATCAGTGAGACAGGTTGCTCTGTCCCGCTTTTGCCGGTGGTGGTGCCTTTTGTTATAGTGCCAGGTGGCAAAGGCGGCGGTACACGCCAGTCTGATAAATTACCACGCTGGGCTAAAGCGGGGGTTACAGAACCCGTAATGGCCAGCAACAGCAAGATAAGCACAGGCAGCAATGCGGGCCGCCTGTTTCTGTTTGTTGCTATGCGGGGGGATGTTGTTTTCATCTCTATCTGTTTACAGAAAGCGGATAACTTATACTGAATGTAGAATTTGGTTTATTTGATGAATATCTTGTTACATTGTCTATACCTATACCAATAGCCAAAGGGCTATGTAGCGGTTTGATACCAAGCGAGAAGCCCAAATTTATACCTGACCATTCAGTAATAAAATTAACTTTTTTTATCAGTTCGTAGGATATACTTCCAAATATTGCTGTCCCGTGCGCGCCTCTGCCCGCTTTTATATCATCCGGACTTTTATGATAAAAGCGCCCGTTGCCAATGCCGATGGTATAAGTAAGTTTTGAGCCGCCCGGCGTTGCAGAGGGCAAGCTTTGTATGGCATGGCTAAAAGCAAAATAAAAGGTTGACCCCGGCGCATCGGACTGAATTTTGCTTGCAAATAACTGTAAGCCGCCAACAGCGATGCTGCTGCCTGTAAATATCTGCCTGCTTACCACAATATTTCCAGAAAAATCACTGCTTGTTGAAACGTCCGCAGAGTTGATCCCAACAGCAACGTTTACAATCTTTTGAGGATCTCCGATACAGAATCCTGCAAATGTTATCAGATCACCTGTTTTTGTATAGGCTTGAGGGTAAACTCCGCCTATGCCTCCAAATATGTATGTACCAAAACCGCCCCAGCCCGAGGGTGATATCAGGTTTTGTAGTATATCATTGGGCAAAAGTTCATCTCTCAAATTTTTGGTAGTGCCCTGGCTTAATAGTGAATCCAAGCCTGTCTGCAATTTACGTTCAAATGTACTTTGTGCGTATACAGAACCCGAACAGGCGAGGCTTAAAAAAGCGATCATAGCAAATGTTTTTGGTCTGTAATGCATCGGTTCAGTACTATAGCAAACTCTTCTTTTTAACAGGTAATAGTGGCAAATTAATTCATGTATCCGTAGCGGCCATTTCTGAGCTATCAGATCATTAGTAAAGCTACACTTTTATCATCGCTCAAAAAATACCAATCACTTTGTATTGCCTGCTCTTTCCGCGCTCACTAAAATTGTTCTGTCTGAAAAACAGTTGACTAAGTTATCCGTGCGTTGGGTTGCGTAGTCTTTAATGTCTATTTCAAATTAAAATATTATGAAATATCTGGAGTATTTAACCTATGCTGTCCCTGTTGTTTTTATGGTATTGTCGCGCCTGTCCCTGCATCGGTACAAAAAGCTTAAAGATAGTGGCAGGGTACCCGAAATTGTTTGTGCCAGACAAAAGCAAAACCTATTTCTTTTTTTGGCCATAACAACTGCGATGATAATAGTTATTATTCAACTGCAGCTATTTGATCTTTAATAATACGCCGCCTGGGCACGCCGCCCTCTAGTTTAGGATGGCAGGCGGCGGGCATGGAGTGGCGCGAGTATATTTGATAGGATCATTTTATAATTATTATCTTTAACAGGGAACCACTATCCGGGTATGAAATATCTCTTTTGTTTTTTCCTGTTTTTAACTGCGGTTGAATGTTTAGGTCAAAATATTGATAGTTTAAATAAAATTGTGCTGGGCAATGCGCCGGTTCAAAAGCGGCTAAACGCTGCTATAAAGGGTTCCGGGCATCCGTCTGTAAAAAACGCTAACAATGTACTAACCATTGCAAAACCCGGGCTCCGCCTTGCTGTAAGGTCGGGCAATAAGCCTGCAGTTTCCCTATTGTCGGTGAGCATAGGTAAGGCCTATTATTTTATAAGACGTTATGATTCGGCGGCATATTATTATGACGCTGCAGCCAATGTTTCTGACAAATCTCTTAAAGAAAATGTTTTGCCTTACAATTATGCGGAGCTGGCAAAAGTCTACGCCCTGCAAAAGAATTACGATAAAGCGATAGAGCTTTATAACAAGGCAATTCTATATGCACCTGTAACGGGGCCGCGGCGCCTGCCCATGGCTGCCCTTAATAAAATAGGTGAACTGTATGAAGCTAGGCGCGATTACCAGAATGCTTTAAATTATTTCAGACGGGCTTACGATATCAGCGACTCGTTAGACCTTGTTGAAAGAACAAAGAAAAATACATCTGAAGCTTATAGCCGCGACTTTATTGGTGACGTGATGGAAGGGATGAGGCACAAGACGAGTTCGGTAGAGGACATTTTAAAGGCCATCGACACAAAAAAAGCTATTAACGATACTTTGGCGCTTACCATAAATTATTTTAACCTGGGCATATTATGTAAAAGTAAGCAGCAATACAGCCAGGCACTGGAAGCATTGCAGAAGTGTTTGCAATATGCTACTAACATATATTATACAGAGATGCAGGGTAGTGTGCTGAACGAGTTAACAGACCTTTATGAGCAGGTGGGGAACCACCGTCAGGCGCTGGTTTATTTAAAGAAGCGCATAGCATTGAGTGCCCCGGGCGGCAACCATATTTCAAAAACAATGGACGAGTTGCAAACCAAGTATGAGATTACGCAGCGCGAAGATCAGGTGCTGCGGCAACAATTTGAAATTACCAAGCGTAACTACTGGGTGGCCGGTATATCTGTTATTGCCATGCTGATGTTTTTAACAGGCTATATATATTATAAACAAACACGTTTAAGGCAACGCAATATTGCCATGCAGGCTATTATTGCTACTGAAGAGAGCGAACGGAAACGGATAGCCCAGGACCTTCATGATGGCGTAAGTCAAACTATGACTGCTGCCAAGATGAGCCTGAGAGCTATTGCAAACGAGATGCCTTTTGTAAATGATGAACAGCAAAAACGGTTAGAGAAGGCGATCAGCCTGGTTGACGAAGGTTTCAGGGAGGTAAGAACCATATCGCATAATATGATGCCGTGGGCGCTTAATGAAACCGGCCTGGCCACGGTTATTAAACAATTTATATCTAACATCGAAAACGAGACAATTACTATCAATTTTTTTTGCAAAGGGTTTGATCAGCCATTTAATGATACAGTTGAAATTATTTTGTACCGGGTGTTGCAGGAAAGCTTACATAATGTAATGAAACATGCCAGTGCCAGCCGGATTGATATATCATTGATAAAAGATGAGCAAGGCAATATCAGTTTAACCATTGAAGACAACGGAAAAGGATTTGACGCCGCCCGCCCCGAAACATACCAGGGGATGGGCCTTAATAACCTGCGATCGCGTATAATGTTTTTGAAAGGGAAAGTCGAGCTATCTTCTAAAATAGGTCAGGGCACGCTGGTTTCTGTTTATGTACCTGCGTAGCGGTGTTACAGATTATACTGCAGTATAAACTTGGTCAACTCAACGGGGGTTTTCAAACTCAGCTTTTGCATAATGTTCTTACGGTGGGTCTCGACAGTATAAATACTTAAGTTAAGATGATCGGCCATTTGCCGGTTTGTATAGTCCTGCTTAATGAATTGTAGTAGTTCCAACTCTCTTTTTGTGAGTTGAAATTGTTTTAAAAATGGGTCTGGTTCATCAAATGTTGAATTTACCGTGGGTATTTTATTAGGGAAAGACACCCGTCCCTGGGAGACCGACTGGATCAGATCAAGTAATTCATCTTTCTCGGCATTTTTAAAAACGTAGCCATCAGCTCCGCAGCTCTTAGCTTTTTCGATCAGGTATTCTTCATTGTATGTAGAAAGCATGATCACCTTGATTTTTGGATAGCAATCTTTTATTTTTTTAAGCGCTTCAAAACCATTGATACCCGGCATGTTAATATCGAGCAGTATTACCTGGGGTGTGTGGGTGTGCAGTATACTTAATAGTTCGCGCCCATTGCCGGCGATAGCTATGATCTGGATATCCGGCTCATTTTCCAATAACATACGAAGCCCGTTTATAAAAAGGGTGTGGTCATCTGCTATGATAACTGATATCTTTTGGGCGATAGAGGTTTCCATCTTTCAATAATGTAAAGTTAAACTTTATCACCTCCATAAAAAATACAAACTGCTTTGTATTGTGTGGCTTAGCGAGGCGACATAACATTGTGTTACCAACAATTAACACAGTCGCCATACACAAAACCGAACCTATTGCCGATGAAAAAGCTAATTACCACACTCGCCGCAATGCTGTTTTGCCTTACGGTGCTTGCTCAACAAAGCGCAGCGCAGATAACTTACAACAGGCATGCCTTGAATCTCCGGGAACAGGACGAACTTTACAGGGGCGCGCTGAAAAATGACCAGGTGACGCCCGGTTTTGTTTCGCCCGTGTCTGTACAATTGCTGTTGGGCAGCCAGGGTATAGGTGCAGATATTAAATACGGATTTTTGCCCAGGCTGTCGGGTCGGGTAGGCTTTGGAATAATCCCGGTGAATGCCGGTCGTAATTTTCACTTCTCCTCGTTCAAGGTACATGGCCAACTTACCTCACGCTTTTCCAACTTGCATTTACTGGCTGATTATTCACCATTCGCAACGCAAAGTATCCGGATAGTAGGCGGGGCATCATACCTGATAAAGGGAAACGCCAATGTAATAATATCGCCAACCCGCGGATACGATATAGGTAACAGATCGGTAACCAAAGATCAATTGGGCGCCGTATATGCCAATGCCGATTGGAAGGGACTGGCGCCCTACCTGGGTGTCGCGCTATTCAGGGATTTTCCCGACAAGATTTTTAACGTCAATTTAGATATTGGCAGTTACTATCTGTCAAGTCCCGCCACGTCATTTACCGGTACACAGCTTTTATCTGATAATGACGATAACGCTAAACAATTTAACAAAAATATGAGCGGCTACCGCTGGCTGCCGGTTGTTCAGGTCAATTTTAATTTCAGGCTTAAATAAACTATCACAAATGAAAACACATACAAAATACAAAGATCAGGAAATATCGCGAAGGATAATTATAGGGTTATCCTCTATCGCGGTGTTGCTTACAGTAACCTTACTTATACTATCGGTAGGGGGTTGCAAGAAACCAAATGAAGACATAAAGCTAAACGTGAACGAAAGCTCGCTTACAAAGGCGCCGGTATTAGTGCATTTCGCCAATGCGAATGTAAATTCAATGAACCAGCCGCAGGACTTTGACGTAGAAATAACCGGTAAAGATGCCGCACTGGTACAAATGGACGGCGGCGCTACTTCTGGTTTTAAAGCCTCGCATGGTTTCCTGCCATTGTCGTTGTTACGCGAGGCTTCACCATCGGCAACTTCGCCAGTAACTTTTAATGTTTCGGCGCAGATACCGGGTTTTGCACCGCTGGTGCAAACCATTACCATTACGAAAGATACGGCAACCATTGTGGATATCGGTGCTATCGAGTATGCTCATCCGCCCAAAGGTACGGCTGTGCTTACGGCGGTATCGCCATTGTCAAACGGTGTTTCAAACGGTGCCACGCTGAATTTGCAGGCGGGCGCCGGCATGGTAGAGACCGCGCAAATAAATATACAGCCCGGCACCCAAATGCTCGACCAGAACAATATGCCTGTAAATACGGGTCAGTTGTCATCAAACATTGTTAATTACAGCGCCACCTCTGCAACCTCATACGGGGCTTTTCCGGGCGGCTTCAGCCCTACAAACGTGGTAGATGCAACCGGGAAACAGGTAAACGGGGGATACCCGATCAACTTTGTATCGGCGGGCCTGCTATCCATTAAAATGACAGCCGGGGGCACCCAGGTAAGGCATTTTTCAAAACCATTAAAAGTAACGATGAAGCTTGACCCACATACCACAAATTTTGTTACCGGTAAAGATGTTAAAGCCGGAGACACTGTACCATTATGGAGCCTCACTGAAGAAACCGGGCAATGGAAAAGCGAAGGCGACGTAACTATAACAGCAGATGGATCTGGTAACCTGATGGCCATTTTTGAAACTTCACACCTTTGCTGTTTTAACCTCGATTGGAGCTGGGCAATAACCGGACGCCCCTACGGCACTTGTTTTAGCCCGTTAACTGTACGTATACATTGCGGCGCCGGTAACAGCGGTATTTACGACGTTACCATTTGTACGCCAAACAATCAATACCTGGCGGGCGCCCATGGCGAATATGTGCACGATGGAGACGTGGTCGTTTTCCCTTCTGTACCAAACATTGAGCAATGCAAAGTAGTGATAAGTGGTTTTAACCTTTATCTTAACCCCGGCCTACCTATACTTGCCCAGAGTCAGTTATTCAATCCATGCAGCCAGGGCGCCATCGATCTTACATTCGGTACCCCACCGGCCAATCCTACATTTGTTAACGTAAACTTCAATATTCAAGGTCATTGCAGTAACAAAGCTATCAACTTGCTGCCTTCGGGGTGGTTCTTTCTTTACGATGCCGGCGCTGCAAAGATCAACCAAAACCCATGGACATACATATATGTAAGCAAAGGTGTTATCAAATATGCATTTGGTACGGGTATAACAGGCGGTGGCGGCAGCTATCACATCCGACTATTTGCCGGCGACCAGTATTACATGTACACCTATAATAGTTTTGAATGGTATGAATCAGCCCTCTTTACTATGGCTGCGCGCAATTTCGATTTCCCCTCGCATAACGGCATCACTGGTACAGCTATTTATGATGCACCCAGTAACTCGCTGAATATAAATGTGAAGTTCAGTGTACACTGTCGTTAAGCATACATATCAAACTTAACTATGCGGTTTCCTATTTCTATTAAATGGATGTCACTATCGGGTCTTTATTTTTATTTGGTATTTGCAAACTGGGTTCATGCGTAACGCGTATCGCTCTTAGGTAAATAATAGTATTAACAAAAAAAGCCTGCTACGATAATTCGTAGCAGGCTTTTATCAGTAGAAGGAACACGCGATGGGTCGACTTTTGTTGCTGATGTAGAGGCGGTTATAAACGCTAAAAATATAATTGATAAAACTTCCCATTTTTGAATACAATGTTTTGTTAGTCAATATTGTAGATGCGGGCTAACATCCAAGATATTGATGTTGTAGTTATATGCCTAAAATAATAGGCAAGATTACATGCTTTACATTATAATACTGGTACTAGAGAGTATGTAGATAAAGATAAGAGATATAAGCATATTGGCTTATATATACCTATTATAAGTAAAATCACTTATAATTCTATGATATAAGCAAAATTACTTATAACTTAGTAACAGGAGATACATTAGGTATGAAAATATATGCTGTAGTAACAGGAGATATTAAGAACTTTACTAAGCTTTCGAGTGAAAGACGTAGCAAATTAGTTGTTGAGACGGAACAACTGATGAAAACTATGGTCAAGAATACGAAGGATGCCCAGGTATTTAGAGGAGATAGCTACCAGCTAATCATAGATGATATTAGCCAGGTGTTAAAAAGATGTATTCAATTGATATGCTGGTTTAAACTTAATTCAGATCGCTTTAGTTCGGGAAGAAGGGCTGCCACAGACCCTCGTGTTCCGTTAGGCACCCGGTTATCTATCGGTATTGGAGGAGTCGCTTACGAGGGTAAGAATGTACTGGATTCAGATGGAGAAGCATTTCATCTATCGGGGAGGAAGTTTGACCAATTAAATAAGGATGATATTATAAGGCTAACTACTGCCGACGAAAAAAGTAACGAGGTCTTTGAAATGTTACTGATGTTCATGAACTCGATCATCAGGAGCTGGACACGAACACAGGCGGAGACTATTTTTCAATTTCTGGAAAAGGATGATAATACCCAGGAGCAGGTAGCCAAAAAGCTAAAAATGACCCAACCCGCAGTTGCATTTAGTCTGCGAGCCGCAAGATGGAAAGAAGTAGAAAAAGGAATTAACTATATTAGCAAAGAATTGGAAAAGCAATATCTGTAATGGAACTAACCCTATTATTACGTTTGCTATTAGCACATCTGCTAAGTGATTTCTTGTTACAGCCAACAAAATGGGTTAAAGCTAAGAATGTCAAAAAGGAGAAAGCTCCGGAAATGTACTATCACATACTGGTAGTAACAGTGCTAACGTACCTGTTTTTATGGGACTGGAATCACTGGTATCTGCCTTTGATTGTCATGGTAAGTCACTTATTAATCGATATCTGGAAGAGCCATCGTTCTCATACATTTGCATACTTCCTTGCCGATCAATTACTTCATGTATTTGTAATAGTCGCTGTTTGGACCATATTTTATTTTGATGCCAACACGGTACTTACCTGGATACCCAAGTACTTAAACTCGACACATTTTTGGATATTAATAATCGCTTACTACCTGGTAACAGGGCCATTAGGCATAGCTATCGGGATTGCCACTGGCAAATGGCAAAAAGAAGCCGGAATGGACACAGCAGGCTTAGATAAAGCCGGTATATGGATCGGTCGCTGTGAAAGGGTATTGATACTTACTTTCATCATTACCAATCAATATACGGCATTGGGGTTTTTGATGGCAGCTAAATCTATTCTGCGCTTTGGCGATGCAGAAGAGCGCGCGCAAAAAAAGACCGAATATATATTAGTGGGAACGCTAATGAGTTTTGCATCAGCAGCTATCCTAGGCGCAATAGTCAGTTACCTCTTTCATAATCTATAGTTAATTATATTAACTATAGATTATGGTATTGAGCGCTTGTTTTTGTTGCTGCTGTGGTTGGGTGTTTCGGAGATATGTTACACCCTATTCCGTGGCAAACTGACCACCTATTTTGCTGGCAAAGAAATGCAGCAGATGCTTTAGCAGCATAAAACAAAGATAGCTTATTTACCTTTTCCCAATTGGTCTGGTGGCGCTCATGCTTTTTCTTAGAAGCTTGAAACACCTGGGTAGTTACCGCATATCTCTTTCGGTAATCATCGTCCATCGCTTTAATAGCGGCTTTACAGGACCATTTCCCTTACGCGATCAGGCTCCCGATTAACTTTTTCATCGGGTCGCCATATCACGCTTCTAAACAGCACAAGCAGTATCTAAAGCGTAGTTACAAAAACGGGGTGGTCAGTTTGATCCGGAATACCCTGCTCACTTTGAATCCGGAATGGGTGGTCACTTTAAATCGGAATCAGGTGGTCAATTTCAGCGGAACCTCCAAAACACCCCAAATTTTAATTCTCCACTCAATTTTCCATTTTTACGGGACCTTAAATATCGCTCTATTTTAATTAAAAAGAAAGTTTGATATTGAGATGCTGTTCCTTCCCCGATCATACTGAAATACTGATTATACAAGATAAATTACTTTTTCTATTCATATTCGTATTCAGATTTCCTACTCCTTCGCTTGCGCATGGATTCTCCCTCGATCTCGATTCGATGAGCTTCCGGAGTAACTCTGTCCAGTATAGCATCTGCAATCGTTCTTTCCCCAATTACTTCAAACCATTTATTAACTGGTAGCTGTGAAGTAAAGATCATTGAAGTCTTTCCATGAATGTCTTCAATAATTTCCATCAGGATAGCACGGCTTTGCGCATCCAGGGGATGTATTCCGAAATCATCAAAGATCACCAGGTTCATTCTTTCGATCTTAGCGATTTCCTTAATATACGTGCCGTCAGCCTTAGCCATCTTTAGCTTAGGGAATAATTTCGTAATACTCATATACAAGGCTCTGTAGCCTTTTTCACATGCATTTATACCTAATGCAGTTGCCAGGTAACTCTTGCCGCAGCCGGTAGATCCGGTAATTAGGATGTTCTCTGCCCGGGCAATAAAAGTACAGTCTGCCAGGCGCTGGACAAAGTTCCTATCGATGTTTCTTTCGGGATGGTAGTTCATCTCCTCAATAGAAGCCTTATAGCGGAACCTGGCGTTGAAAATTAGGCTCTCTATCCGTTTGTTCATCCGGTAATCGTATTCGGCATCTACCAGCAAGGCCAGTAGCTGATCAGTGGTATATTCCTCAGACTTACCATTCTCCAGATTAGCTTTAAAGGCATTGTACATGCCTGTGAACTTCAGTTTACGAAGTTTCTCTAATGTAGTTGTATTCATGTTTATGATTGTAAAGGTTACTTGTAATATTCTTCTCCACGAATGTTATCGTGGGCAGGCATGGGGAGCTCATCAGCAAAGATGCTGCTCTCCTTATAGCTGTCCATGTTGTTCTCCAGGATGGATTGAATGTTTTTGTAGGTATAGACCCCATAGTCCATCGCCTTTCTGCAGGCATTGGTCAGACGCTCTGCACCGGCCTTTTTACCTAGGCTTAAGATACCCTCACAGGACTTGCGGATTTGCTCAGGATGCTGCTTGCGTTCCAGGATCTTAACGATGTATAAGCGAACATCTTCACCGTAGGCAGCCGCTTCCTCCAGGAACTTTTCAGGTGTTCTTTCATTGGAATAGCGGTGTGTATGTGCCAGGTGCTCCTGCTGGGTGGAATGCTGGTAAGGTGTTTTGCTGCGCTTGTGGACAGCAACGCGGTCGTAGTTGGAAAAAATCTCTACCGTAGAGCCGGAATACAGAATCTTTATCTTTTTACCGATCAGGCGGATCGGTACACTGTAGTAATGCTTATCAGGCCCTAAGCAGACATGGCTGTTTTTCATCACCGTAGCATGAAAAATCTTTTTGAACTCGTAGCGCTGTACCGGTAGCGGATCAAGCGTCTCCCGCTCGATCTCTTCAAACTGCATCCTGCGGCTGTAATTACGGCCTTTCATGGGCTGGTTATTATGCTCATCCAGTATCTCCCGGATAGCTATATTCAGCGCTTTCAGGGAGAAAAAGGTTTTCTGGCGTATAGGCACATATAAGCGCCTGTACATGATTTTTACCGCGCCTTCCACTAAAGCCTTATCACGCGGCCGATAAGCCCTGGCAGGCAAAACCGTGGTACCGTAGTGATTGGCGAAGTCTAGAAAAGTTTCATTCAGAGTAGGCTCATAGCGGTTGCTTTTAGTCACTGCCGCCTTCAGGTTATCTGGCACCAGAGCCTGCGGAACCCCGCCGATGTAATGCATCGTGTTCTCACAGCCTGTAATAAAGTCCTCTTTCTGCTGGCTGTGAACCGCCTCTACGTACGTCAGCTGGCTGGCGGCCAGTATGGCCACAAACACTTCGACAGCGATCTCTTCGCCGGTTTCCTTATCTATATAGCTTAGCTTTTCACCGGCAAAGTCTACAAATAATTTATCTCCGACCTTATGATCTAGGTGCATCGTAGGATTTACCCGGCCTTTCCAGCTCACATAATAGTCGCAGAATTGTGTATAAGCGTAACCATCAGGAAACTCTGTTTTATAAGCTTCCCAAAGAATTTTACGAGTCATTCCGGTGCGCTTAAGCTCTTTATCTACATGGGGAAAGCAGCGCAGCAGCGACTGCATACGCTGGCTAGGACCTCGTTCCCGCTCTCGGGCTTTACCAAAAAAGTCCTCCAGCTCCTTATCATTCAAAGCGTTGATCTCCTTGAAGCTAAAGCCGCCGGCGTCATAGGCGGCCAGGTATTTCTTTACGGTGTTGCGTGCTACATTTAGGTGCAGGGCGATAAATTGCTTGCTTCGTCCCTGGTCATACATTCTTAGTACTTGTCTGATTTTACTCATGCTTAAAGTCGTATTAGCCATTAGCTCAACTGGATAGTCTTACCAGGAACAATGTTTGTTGCTAAAGCACAGCTAAAAAATCAAGATGGTTAGTTTGCTCCGGATTACTTTGGTCTGCCTGACCGCGAAACCAGCGTGCGAGTCGGAACAGATGATCGGTTTCAACGAGACCTACAGATCCTAAAACACACTTTTCACCATTACGACGTATCATAAACAAGCCAGTTTAATTAGCATTAGATGACGACGCAGATATTACTGTTACTTTAACCCAATATTCTTGGAGTATCTAGTTACAATTAGTATCAGGAAAGGAAATCTGCAGGAGTAGTGCTATCAAAAAAATAATTGTAGACGTAATTTTATCTTACAGGTGCTATTAGCGTTCCACAACTGTTATACCTGCTGGGTACACCAATCTAAAATTTCGTCTCTCAAGGGCTGATTTGTTGGATAACCTGGCCTATATAAATATTGAAATATTCTTGCACGATCGAAAAGAATACCATATTCATCGATTCGATTTTGCCATCGCGCCGAAGTGATAATTTCAGTTACACTCATACTTTGGAGTGTGGTAGTATAATTCCAGTTAATATACTGAGACCACGCTGGCAGAGGTATCTGCTTTTTATTTTCCCAAGTTCTTCCAGCGGCGCACTGCATTAAAACCACAATCTGTCCGTTTCTGCTATCATTAAATGATTTCCAGCCGACCACGTCCACGCCGCGATCCTTATCTGTAAACTCCGGGTTTCTGTTGCCTCGTCGTTCAAATAGAAGCGCTGCAAGCGCGTCAAGCTGATCCGAAAGATTCTCTGGATTTGGGAATCCTAGCGTA
The DNA here is from genome assembly GCF_014200785.1 of Mucilaginibacter sp. AK015. Lineage (NCBI taxonomy): Bacteria > Pseudomonadati > Bacteroidota > Sphingobacteriia > Sphingobacteriales > Sphingobacteriaceae > Mucilaginibacter > Mucilaginibacter sp. AK015. The sequence goes on along the minus strand of NZ_JACHCV010000003.1, from coordinate 299,812 downwards.
ACCGCCTGCCCGCCTAAATAGGAGATGATTACCTCATTTGATAGCCGCTCAAAAAGCTTTGTTGCTGAATGCTTATTCCAGGCTCCCCAATACGCAAATAGTAGGCACATAAAAAGCTCTGGAGCGTCCAGCCAGGATAATCCAGGCAGTACCACGTTATTCTCTATCGTATAAGGCGGATGATCGCCATATAGCTTTCGCCTGCGATCCAGCTCTTGCAATATGCTATCGAACAACTCATAATCACCGACTTCATTATTACTCTCCTCACCAGCATCGCCTTCTTCCTCAGCGCCGTCGGCAGCTAAATCGCCTTCCTCCAGTTCAGCTATATCGGTATCACCACTCGCATTTATAAGTGAGCTAATCTTAGCCTTAGACAAAGGCGTAGAGGTGAACATGACATTTAATTCAACCCAATCCGCCATTCTTAACACTGAAGCGGTATCCTGTAGCTCAATCATTTTCGCATGCAGCTTTTAGTTCCGTAATTAATAATAGCGTCTCATCAATTGCCTGCACATATTGCTCGTCAGTTCTATAGGCTTGGACATACCGGGCGGCAAACCGAATATCTCTGCTTGCATTTGCAAGCTTTTTCAGTACATAATTCTTTTCGCCATCACTGCGCTCGTATGCATCGTTTAGATTGTTATTCGCTTTAAGGTATGCGGTTGCAGCAGCGCTTGCCAGCACCGGCGCGAGCCTGGATGTTATAAGGCGTGAATCCGTAAGGATCGGTTCTATATCTCCATTGCCGTAGATCCAGGTCAGCACATCACGCAGTTCGTCGATGTGATCATCTGGCACTATATCGTGGTCAAAATCCGCATCTCTATAGCTGGCAACACCGATGTAGCTTCTAATCGCCGGTGAATTAAGGGCAACCGTGATCAGGGAAAAGCGGTCTTTAATTTCCGCTGTATCATATTGCAGTTTCCGCTCCGCCTCTGCAAGTACGCGATAGCACAGGTACTGTTTCTTTATAATATCGCTGCGATCGGGCAGATGGGATTGTAATTTGGTAATGCTTTCACTGTAGCTGGCCCCCGCCTGCACACTTTGCTCAATATTCTGAGCGATATATGCAGCTTTCGCATATGCATCCCATTTTAGCAGTCCCGAGATATGCCTGACACCCAGATATGGCGATACTTTATTACGATCCGCATAAACAATGGCGGGGATAGTTCGGAGATCATCAACTATTGCTGGATTAGCCGGTGTTGAAAATACAGCGCCACGGATATTCAGTGTATTTCTAATTTCCTCGCTTGTCAGGATCTTTGCTGTTCCTATCCTGCGATTGCCTTCAACCACGATAAAGCTTATGGTGCCGCTTTCGATAAATGCCTTTAGCTCCTCCTGAATCTCATCTGGAGACTTGTCCTCATCAATTTCATACCCTTCAGGAAGTGACTTCGGCACAACAATGATCGGCTCCTCATCGAAATACCCGTTCGCTGCCATAGACATGGCGAGTTCCTCGAGGTCGTACTCCGTATAAAGTGTTCGTAGAATATCTATATCCTCTATCGCATCTCTTTGCTTAGCGAGACGCGGATTTGCCGTATCAAGCGAGATGATGTCTAATGGGATATTGATCTGCGGCTTGCGCTTTCCTCTTCCGGGAAAATCCGCACTGGGTATTAACTCTTCGGTATCTGGCATATTAACACGAGTATAATGAAGTTAAGTTCGATGAAGGTACAAAAATCGCTGAAGCTGAAATTTGATGTACGCTGGTCTGCGGCCGCATATAAATAGAAAAATTGCTATGCATAGAATGACAAAGTGAGCAGGTTTATAATAGCTAAGATATTAAAATATATTAATTACAAGTGATTCTATCTTAAAAGCCCACTTTTTGATATTTAATATTTCGTGTAGATTTACACTTAATTGAATGTTGAACTTTGTTCAAACCGGGCCTATCATAATTTATGGAGCAAAAAACACTTTGGGTATTTAAATCATTTGAGGAGGAGCGCTCTTTTGGCGGTAATGAGGGCTACGCTGACGAGCCTGAGCTTGCCTACGTTTACGATAATACAGTTATTAATCATAATAGAGTTAGGGAAGGCGACCTAGCTATTATTGTCAATAAAAAGCACGTTGCTGGTATTGCAACGATCGAAAGAATAACGGTACAGCATAATATACCCAAAAAGCAATACGCATGTCCGGTGTGCGGGACTAAGCGCCTTGCTGCGCGAAAAAAAGCCCTGCCGGAGTTTCGCTGCAAGAATAAGCATGAGTTTAGCACTCCCATTGTTAGCACCATATCCGTAAGCCAATCCAAGGCAATATACTCAGCGGATTATATCCGTATCAGCGAACGTGTTCCAGCAGGTGTCCTAGCGAAATATTACAACAGCTATAATGCCTATTATTCTATTCAGTCTGCTGACATGACTGTGCTAGATCACCATTTTCCAATGTTTCGGTTACTTACGGAGACTCCCATTCCTGACAGTGTTATAATACCTTATGCGCCTTCGCTTACGGATAGCAGGGATTACCGGCTTTTGAAAAGCGCCATCCGGCCTGAGCAGGGTAAATTCAGGCAGCTGCTTATTGAGCGGCATGGCATGAAATGCATGATATCGGGCTGTGCTATTCCGGAAGCAATAGACGCAAGCCATATCTGCCCCTACAGGGGCATTGATGATAATCATCTGAGCAATGGCCTTTTACTAAGAAAGGATCTGCATGCTCTTTTTGACGCGGATCTCCTAGGTATAGAGCCATCCACACTGGCTATTCATATTAGCCCAATTTTGAAAAATACCTCCTATGAGGATTTTTGCGGCCATACACTAAAAATAAAAAATGGAATTGGGCTGCTTTCTCCGCTTGCGCTGGCAATTAAATGGAGTATATTTATGGATCGCTGACGTGCCAATAATTTAATCCTCAAGCAGCAACTGTAAACGGAGCCCCGACATTAGAACCTGCCCAAATATTGCACTGGCTCTATATGGCAAAAATGATCATAGCGGCCGCCTAGCATAAAAATGCGCGGCCGATCACTGTAGTCGAAGACCCTATAAAGATGAAAGCTGTCCTGTCGAGCTATTGAGAAGCTTAGCTCATTTGCAGTAAAAAAGAACGGGGTTTCCCGTGAAAGCTTAGTTGTCTTAACTTCAATATATCTATCCTTCCCGCTGAGCTCACACGAAAGAATGTCGAAGCCCAGTCCGTCGCCCTGCTCCCTTGAGCACCATTCGACTCGATCAGCGAGCGCCTCCTTTCCAGAGCTGATAAGCCTGTGCCGCTCATAAGCCACCACCAATTCCTCGCCTTTCATGCCCAGCGCCGAGTTTCTTTGCTCACGCTCCAGGTAGTTTATTTTTACCGGCCTTGCCATCCGATCCTTCTTCTCAGGCATGGGGCGTAGCACAGGCGGCGGTACGATCCAGCTATCAAAGTCCGCTGAGGCTAGCGGCTGGCTAACGTCGTCTGAAAACTGTAAAAATGTGTCCTCGGCTGTGGGGCTGTGCTCCATATAGTGTTGAATGGCCGCTCTTATTTTAGTTTTTTGCGCATTATAAAGCGGCTTATAGCCACGAATAAATGGCAATCCCATTTCAACCATCACCGCGCTAATATTCTGGTGCTTAAATTCGACAGACCCTCTTGGCCGACCGTTCAGTAAGGGTATTAAAGCCTCACGGTGCTGGGTCTTATTAATCTTTATACCGCGCAGCTCGTCCTGAAGCATTGAAAAATAGTCGGCCACAATTAGCTCAACTTCATTATCAGACCAGTCGTTTACAGGCATTTAATTTAAAATCAGATTAATAAGCACTAAATATATAAAACTATAAAGCCAAGTTATTATAGATAATCATAGAATATGAAATATATTTATCAAACATTTTATATTTGTCAGCCTAGCCTATAATCTATCGTGCTTATACCTAATCAGCTCCCATCGCTTCCAATTTCTACAGCATATTGTAGTCAGGATTTTTGTGTCCAGTGGCTTGATAGTGGAAGCGCAATCATTGCCGCTAGCAATTTTTATGCATCGCACTTTCATTTACTAAAAATATTAGTATATTCGGGCGCTAATAATTTAGGCGGCTTAACCTTTTTCCTTAATGTCAGAGCTTTATAAAACAAATAAGTTAAAATTTATCGATCTGTTCGCGGGACTGGGCGGGTTCCATCTCGCTCTGGCTGAATTGGGACATGAATGTGTCTTTGCCAGCGAGCTTAATCCGGAACTGCGCGATCTCTACAAGAAAAATCATGATACGGACATAGCAGGCGATATCAATTCGGTGGACGTCAAGTCCATACCCGCGCATCAGATCCTGTGTGCTGGATTTCCCTGCCAGCCGTTCTCGAAGGCCGGTTTCCAGCTTGGCCTGGAAGATCCAACAAATGGCAATCTTTTTTATAAGATCATGGAAATCGTTAATTATCATAAGCCCGAGTATATTCTGCTGGAGAACGTTCCCAATCTGAAAGGCCATGATGAAGGCAATACCTGGACTAAGATACACGGCCTGCTTTCAGTGCTATATGACGTTAAGGAGCAGGTTATGTCTCCGCATCATTTTGGCATTGCCCAGCACCGGCTGAGGATGTACATTGTCTGCAGATTAAAGAAAAAAGGTGGACTATCCTATTTTACATTTCCCGAAAAAGAAGTAAAGGAAATCAGTATCAAGGATATTATCATTGAGGATGACGATGACTACATGACGCTTCGTCCGGCCACAAAGAACCATATCGCTGTTTGGCAGGAATTCTTAGATCATCTTACCCCGGAAGAAGCGCCGAGCTTTCCAGTCTGGGCAATGGAATTTGGCGCTACATATCCCTTTGAAGGCCGCGCTCCCATTAAGCAGGAGAAATCGGAGCTGATGAAATATAAAGGGAAATTTGGCGAGCCCATCGAGGGTCATTCCATGGATGATGCGCTAAGCTGCCTGCCAATTTACGCACAGGCAGATACCAAGAAAGATCAGACCGACTTTCCTGATTGGAAAAAATCGTATATTAGAAGTAACCGCGCGTTCTACGAAAAGCATAAGGAATGGCTTGATGATTGGATACCAAAGATTAAAAGCTTTGAGAACAGCCACCAGAAATTCGAATGGAATTGTGGCACTAAGACTGCTCTAACGATCAATGACAAGATTATTCAGTTTAGGCCATCGGGGCTGCGTGTTAAAATGCCGACATATTCACCTGCGCTCGTTCTAACCACAACTCAGATTCCTATCTTCCCGTGGATGGATAGGTATATGACCAGGAAAGAGGCAGCAAAAATACAATGCATGGAAAATCTAAAGGAGCTTCCGCCGACTATCGCAAAGGCTTTCAAGGCACTAGGTAATGCGGTCAATGTCAGGGTAGTTTCCAAAATTGCGCAAAAACTGATTCAATAATGGCTATAAACTCCGTTTCCATCAAATTCAAGCCCGGCACCTACAGCGTGTTTCGGAATCTGCAGAACAAAGTGTGGTATGCGATAGGTGAATATGTGGATAATGCTGTTCAGAGCTATGAGAATAACAAAACTGCGCTAATTGCGGTGCATGGTGATGACTATCAATTTATGGTTGATATAGATATCAACTGGGAGCAAAGCTATATTCGCATCTTTGATAATGCGGGGGGAATTAATCAGGAGAATTTTCCAAGAGCATTTGAGCCGGCTAATATTCCCCTGGATAATACCGGCCTGCATGAATTCGGCATGGGTATGAAGACAGCCTCCATATGGCTTTCTGAGGTGTGGACGGTCAGATCGGCTGCGCTGGGAGAAAGCGAGGAGCGCCTGGTCACCTTTGACCTTCAGCAAGTCCTGGCTGATGAAAGCGAGGTGCTTGATGTGATCACTACCCCAAAAAGCGCCGCGGATCATTATACTGAGATCATGCTTCGCGGCCTTACTGCTAATGCGCCTTCTGCATTTCAGATGACCAAGCTCAAAAATCATCTCGCCAGCATCTATAGAAAATATATTCGCTCCGGACAATTATTGCTAAGAATCAACACAGAGGCACTGAACTATAAGGACCCTGAGATACTTAACGCGCCCCCAACAACTGATCCAGAGGGCCGAAGCCTGCTATGGAAAAAAGACATCAGCTTCACAATGGGCAAATACAGTGCTAAGGGATTTGTAGCGCTGCTGAATGAGCTATCAACAACGGAGCATAATGGATTTTCGCTTTTTCGCCGCGGACGGGTGATAGAAGGAAGTCACGATGAAAAGTATCGCCCAAAAGTGATCTGCGGCCAGATAGGGTCCCCCAGGCATAAGCGGCTGTTTGGGGAACTCGAGCTGGAGGGGTTTGATGTTAGCTTTAACAAGGGCAGCTTTCAGGAGACCAGTGAGATCGAGGCCTTAATGGATGCACTCAAGATAGAGCTATCCAGCAAGTCATTTAATCTGCTTAAGCAGGGCGATGAATTTCGCAAGCCTAAGCCCAAGGAAAACACGGAGAAGGTTGCCAAATCACTGGTCACCTCGCTTAATCAGGAAAATGCAGAAAAGCCGATAGAGGAAAAGATAGTGGTATCGCTTCAGGAAATTGGGAATAAGGATATTGATGATAATAATACTAAGCTGGAACTTCGGACGAAGGTTATTGATAGCCTCTCATTTACCATTCCCGTTAAGGATGAGACCTATCACCTCAAAATGGAGCTGATCAACGAGCCTTCAATCTCTAATCTATACTCGCTTTCTATAGAAGACAATGGCACATTCAGCAAATCGGCGGTATATAGGATCAATCTCAGTCATCCCTTTTTTAAGCGCTTTGAGCTGTTTCGAACCGATGAGGACTATAAGCCAGTAATTCATATTATCAAATCCCTGGTCATTGCCGAGATCTATGCCTCCTCGCAGGGCACAAAGGGCGCCGGCAATGTCAGAACAAACTTTAACAACTTTTTAAGAAACCTATAGCATGGCAGAGACATTAAAGATCGTACCGCAGCACGCAAATGGCTTTGAGATAAAAATCGGCAGCCAGACCAGCAGCCTGCTTAGCAGTAACGATAAGCTTACCAGTGAGGAGCGAGATACGCTGCTGGCCGAAACCGTTCAGATCCTGTCCAGCTGCAATAATCCCAATGGCCAGCCTGGTAGCCTGACGGGCATTGTCATAGGCTATGTGCAAAGCGGTAAGACAATGTCCTTTACCACATTGACGGCTCTCGCCGCAGATAATGGGTTCCGAATTATCATTTATTTTGCCGGTATTAAGAATAACCTGCTGGAGCAGACCACAAAGCGGCTAAAAAAAGACTTATTGATTGAGTCAAAAAATCGCCGAAGTTATAAAGTGTTTCAAAGTCCAAGCATAGCGGATGATGCAGAAACCATGATCAAGGGTGCGCTTAGCCAAAGCCAGCGTCCTGTAATACTGATCACTGTGCTAAAGCACTACAAGCACATTACCGAGCTTACCAAAATATTTCAGACGGCCGAAGTAAGCGGAAGCTTGGGAGCCGACGGTGTTCTTATTATTGATGATGAGGCCGATCAGGCGAGCCTTAATACCTACGCCAGGAAGAATAGCAAGGCTGAGGACTGGGAAGATGACGAGTTTAGCACCACCTACTCCAGTATCATGAATCTTAGGAACCATATTCCAAACCACACCTATATTCAGTACACTGCTACGCCGCAGGCACCGCTCCTTATTAATATCATGGATCTGCTGTCCCCTAAGTTTCATGTGCTGCTCACGCCAGGGAACAGCTATACTGGTGGGAAGACGTTCTTTAAGGAAAACCTGGGACTAGTCCTGCATATCCCGCGAGATGAGGTTTACCATTTTAAGCGAAATAACCTAGATGAATGTCCGCAGAGCCTTGTTGATGCGCTTCAGCTGTTCCTGATGAGTGTTGCTATTGTAGTGTATATTCAGGAAAAAGAGAGCTTTCTGTCTATGCTTGTACATGCTGACCGTGAGCAGGATGCCAGCAGAAAATTTTATAAGTGGGTTAAGACTTATCTCGGCAGCTGGCTGGATCGCCTGCGGCTCCCTGTGAATGATCCAAGCCGAAAAGAACTGATCAGAGAGTTCAAATACTTATATCCCGAAGCAATAAAATTAATAGCCGAACCGCCCTCCTTTGAGGATGTTATAGAGAATGTAAGTGAGGTGGTGCTGGATTACAACATCGAGCTGGTGATTAGCAGCGCAAAAAAGAACAGTGAAATTAATTGGAGCAACGCGTCCGCGCATATCCTGATCGGTGCGGAAATGCTAAATCGCGGCTACACTGTTGAGGGGCTTGCTGTCTCCTACATGCCTCGCTATACAATCGGAAAGGCAAATGCTGACACGATACAGCAGCGGTGCAGGTTCTTTGGCTATAAAAGAAACTACCTGGAGTCCTGCCGCGTATTTCTTCCTCAAAGCTCTATAGATGAATACGTCGAATATGTCGATCATGAGGAAATCATGCGCAGGGAACTGGCAAGTAAGACCCTGGAGGAATTCGAGCAGGTGCTTATTCTTAGCAGCTCAATGAATCCGACCAGAGGGAATATCCTAACCAAGGATGTTGTGAAATCAAAGCTCAAGGGCTGGAGACAGCTTAATGCACTGCAGCATATTGAGGAGAACATTAGCTTTATTGAGAATTTCAAGCGGCAGCATAGCTTTACGCCCTTTCATGAATATGGCACCGCCGATAGAAATCATAGATATATCAAGCTTCCTATCGATGACGTCATCAGCTTTCTGAAGGATTTTAAGATTGCCAATGTTCCGGATACACTGAGGAAATCTTCAACTATCCAGTATTTAAAGCATATTGCGGAAACCACGGATCTTAAGGAAGCCTATATTTTTGATATGGCTTTTGATGTAGCCACCGGACGCGAGCGCTCGCTTGTGGAGGAAGGCGGAAAGCTTAGGATCAACAATATATTTTCTGGCCGGTCTCCCTCTGGGATAGAGGAATATCCTGGTGATAAGGGCATTATGTTCCGGGACTTTTTATGCATTCAGATTCATAAGATCAAGCTAAAGCATGATTCGGCGTGGGGTAATCAGGTGATATATACCTTGGGTATCTATTATCCCGAGGCGCTGGCACACAGCTTTGTTGGCAACCCAGCTTAACCCTATGGCTTATCTTGCAGATCAATTTCGGGCGCTAGCGGCAGCCGGCGAAAATTCAGTTGAAGGATTTAATGTGGCGGCTATTCCAGGACTGGACAGTCATCGGCTGGGGCTTTCCGCGTCCCATCTGCCAATCTTTTTTATTCAGTGCCGCCAGACGAATAAGGATGCCGCGCAGCGTGATTACCTTCTGGACATGCTTAGCATAAAGTTCAACAAGCCCTGTGAGCTGATCGTTGATCAGCGTAGGCATCAGATCAGCAACTATACTATTATTGAGCTAAAAGCCGGCTCAGCAGAAATTATTCAGTATTTTCTGGATATCACCTATCTGATGCTGTCAAACCTTCCTGAGGGCTTTAGCCAGAAGGATCTCAGTCTGCATATCCAGAGCCTGATAAAGCTATTTACCTCTCTTTCGTCGCCACCGCTTAAGACCCTGCAGGGGCTTTGGGCCGAGCTGCTGGTTATTGAGCGGGCCAGCAATCCATCACTGCTATTGTCAGCCTGGCACCGATCAAATTCTGATAAATTTGATTTTAATGATGGCGCTGATAAAATTGAGGTCAAAAGCACCTCTTCCGGTAGGCGGGTGCATAGCTTTTCGGCTGATCAGCTTATACCCAATAAAAGCTCAGCGCTGCTGATAGCCTCAATCTTCGCGATAGAAACCAGTACGGGTAAAAGTATACTCGACTTATCGAGCAGTATAGCAGAAAAGATCAATGATCCATCGAAAATCTTTCAGCTAAAAGAGAAAATTGGAATTATCCTTGGAAGTGATCTGGAGCGAGCGGGCGAGGTGTATTTCGACTACAGACAGGGAATTGATAGCTGCGCATTCTTTAGGGGAGAAGATATCCCGAGAATTCATCCTCAGCACATTCCAGTGCAAATTAGGAGCGTTCGCTATGACTGTGATCTAACCGGTATCAGGCCCGCTACGCCCGGTGCATTAAAGTCAGCCCTTTTTCAGTCACTATAATTATTGCTCGATGAGCTTAGCGTACATGTTCTTTGCTACGGTCAGCCAGTCCTTAATGCGCATATTTACGTAGATGATGCCATAGTAGTCATAGCATGCCGTGGCAGCCTCCAATATTTTGCTTTCCTGAAGAAGGGGCAATATCTGAGCAATGATGGCAGGGTCTGAAATTTCGGCTATGATTTCAGGAGACGATATCTTCTGCTCAAATAGATCAGGCTTAGCGCTGTCTTGGGGAAAGAGCTTTTCAATATTCTGAAAGAAGTCAGGCAATGCCCTCCGCTCAAATGCGGCAAATGTCTCCCCCGTATTTAATGAGCCAATTTTAAAGCCACCCGATACTGCGGCCTGCTGAACGGTTGTTCTTGCATACAAAGAGACATTATTTTTGGTATTGATCCGCTGACGCAATTTTGCGGGACTCCAGCTTACATAGACATCATTCTCACTGTCATAGCCCAAAACTATGAGAGCCGCTTCGGCAGGAAGCGCCTGATTAAAGATCTCCATGTATGGGAGCTGAATACGAGTAATGTCTGGGCTGCCCTTAAAATAAGCAGGTGATAGATTTTTTAAAAAAATAAGGTAAGGCTTACCCGAGAGCCTTATAAAAAATGGGTTGCCTTCCTGAAACTCAAAATCAGACGTCTCAGACAGAACAGATGTGAATTTTTCTTTAAGCTCTTTCGGATAAAGTTTAAGCATATAATATATGAAGATATAGATAAAATATCTCATTTGTGAAATTTACAGCGCTAATGCTCCGGAATACATAGGGGAGCTTATGAGTTTATCTGCCTAAGCAGCGAAGCCAGCGTATCTGCTATCACTTTTGGCTTTAGCTCGCATTCCCAGACGGTTAAGGTACGCCAGCCAAGAGATTTTAGCCGCACGCTGTTTTCCGCATCCCTATTGGCATTACCCTGAAGTTTGGGTATCCAGTATTCCGGCTTTGACTTCGGCAGCCTATTGAGCACACAGCCGGCATGGCTATGCCAGAAGCAGCCATGAATATGGATCACCGTTTTGTACTTTGGCAGCACGATATCCGGCTTACCCGGCAGCCGCCGATCATGCAGCCTATACCTGAGCCCCTGAGCAAACAGGTATCTTCTAACCAGCATTTCCGGTCTGGTGTCAGTACTTTTGATGCGGGACATATTATAGCTCCGGCTGCCCTTTGGAAATGATGATGTCATATGCTTATTACAAGCGCTATCCGAAATTGTTCCCTTGGCATTACTCAGGGATCAATAATGCGCCCCTTGAAAGCGTGTCTTACATCACGACTCCAGTCATTAGCCAGGGTGGATTTAGCATAAAAAATTCTATTTTAGAAAAATGGACTGGCAAAAGGATAAGGCAATTGTAACCGGAGCATATTTCGGGGCAATAGACACCTGCAACAAAAAGCTTTTTGAAATTATTAAGCCGCACGGCGAGCAGCTAAGGGAGGTTTTCCCGCTGATTGAATATATTATAGACAGAGTTAGCGCCGTGACGGTCCTGACACAGGGCGACCTGCTGTGGGATGCGGATATTATCGTCAGATCCGCGCTGGAAACTTTGGTTAAATTTGCTTTCATCGCAGACGCGGAGGAAAGCGAGCGACCTATGCTGCTGCACGAATTCTGGTATGCGCTATCTGAAATCCATACACTAAAGCTTTCAGATCAGGCGCAGAAAAATCTTAAGCATACGGGCGAGGAGAAGCTTTATAAGCTAGCGTACTCCCCCCAGGTGCTTTCCGCAGAGGAAGAGCAGCGCCTAAGAAATAAATGGAATAAAACAATTCGGAAGCAGCTGGAGCAGAAATGGTCCTTCAGTGAAATTGTACGGCATCTGTCATCAAAACATAAGGGCACTGCACTGGAATCGATAGAATTCGTCACACATACCTATAGAATGTCAAGCCATGTGGCTCACGGCGATGAGATCGGCATTAATATGATTCGGGAGCGCGAGTCAAGATCAGAAAAAGAAAAGGCCGACGTTAGTGTAGCCCACTACCTGCGCCTGCTAAGCGATTCCTTTCATTACTGCTATCTAACCGCGCTATATACTGTAAAATACGTGAAGGCTGATCCGACTTTCTTTACCAGCCTATCGGCATCCCTAAGGGAAATACATGAGCTGACGGCTCAATATCATATGGCCCCTTTTAATGACCCGGACTATGACAAGTTTCGGTAGCATCAATTCGCAATCTCGGTTTTACGCTTGGTATCAGCCATAGCCAGATTTAGTAGCATTTGTCACTCATAGTCTGCCAATATACCGCCTGCTTTTCTGTACATTTGAGCATGAAGCAGCACGCAATTACTCCCAGCCGCGCCGGCCAGATATGCAGAATAGCATGTCCGCTGGAAGATGAGGATCCGCAGGAAGTATTTATCATTGCAGAAGACCCTAGTCCTTTTAGCGATGAGGATGACATCTATATCGTGAGCTTAAAAGATCTTCAGCGAAATATATCCACCCCGCAGCTGGCCTCGCAGGTTGCTGTCCAAAAGAAAGACCTTACCGTTATAGCTGAAGACATCGCGGCTTATGTCGATTCCTGGAACCAGCGCAGCTAGGATTGCTTCTTTATAATAAGATGCGAAAGCGAGGGATCGCTGAGCAGGCGCTCATACTCCAGCTGAATAATCTCCTGCACATCCTGCTTGATCTGTAAATAATTCCGCTGCACAATCCCACTATTGATCTGCCGCACTACCGGCAGTTCCTGGTAGCCATCAATCTCTTTTTTTAGTGCCTCATGGTCATTAATGATCTCGCAATGAAAAGCCTTTAATTCGATCTTCTCGTCGGGGTTATCGGCAACCATACCCACAAACTCGCCGGAACTCAAAGCTGAAATGCGGGAGGCCGGCACCGCAGCTTCTAGCTGCTTCGAACGGCTAATGGAAGTATCAGTCCGGTTAATGGATAAGCTTTCGCGGTCCTGCATGATCCGGCCAATCTTTTCCGATACATACTTAGCTGTGTCGCCGGACACCTGGCCGACTGCCATATTACCGGTAATATTCATGATTACATCGGCTTGCTCTTTGCCATAATCCTTACGCAGCTGGCTGGCATCCTGTATCCCCAAACAGGTAGAAATTAAATTACTACGGCCAGTACTAATGGTGGGTATGATATCCGTCGTGAGCGTTGGAAACTCATCAAACACCAGGCTGCACTTCAATTTATTTTTCTGATTGATGATCTTCAATAGCCGGTTGGTGAACAGCGATAACACCGCGCCATAGATCTGTATCTTCTGAGGGTTGTTGCCCATGCAAACGATCTTCGGTGCTGCTGGATCATTAATGTCCAGTGTAAACTCGTTACCTGATAGCACATAGTACAATTGCGGCGAAGCGATGCGTGCCATCGTGATCTTGGCCGAGGCGATCTGCCCCTCCAGCTGCTCCACCGCATCCCGCATAAAGGCGCTTACAAATGGGTTGATCAGCACGTCAATTTCCTGCTCCGTGCGCAGGATGGTAAATAATTTATCATACTCCACCTGCATTAGCTCGATCACATGCGGCAGCGTACAAAACTCACCGTCTTTATACTTGCGCAGGTACCAGATGATCGCCGTTAAAAAGTTGATCGGGCTTTCCACAAAGAAATCACCCTGCCGCTTGATCCATTCACGGTTCAACCCCAATAGAATTGTCCGCGCTGATTCCACTGCATCCGTCAGGTCAAGCATGGCCGATGGGTCTAAAGGGTTACAGCGACTGCTCCGCGATAAGTCATCAAAATTGATCGAAAAGAACTTGGGCGCGACCTTGTAGTTGCCCTTATATTTCAGCCAGGTATTGTAAGCAATGACCGCCAGATCCGGCATTTTAAAGTCATAGACGAACATGGCAAATCCCTTCCGGATATGCTGCGTGATCACATGCCGGATAATAAAATAGCTTTTGCCCGACCTTACGATCCGGGCGATCCCAATACAAGGAGCGCCCGGAACATATTGATATAGTTGATGTAAGAATTACGAACCTTGCCCTTCAGCACATAACGCGCCGGCAGGTTCACTGAATACTCGTTTTCGACCAGGCGCTCCTCCTGCGGGAACGTCTCCTGATCACGGTTAAAAATATCGCCGCTTAACTTATCGCGGATGATCCGGGAAACCATCGTGCCGCCGCTCAAGAACAACAGGTAGCCTAATCCGGTAACACCCATGTACAGGGAAGCTACCAGCTGCACCTTTCCCCCCATAAGCAATACCAAATAGCTGATGAAGAACAGCAATAAACCCACCACCATGTAAAGCAAGGCCGTTTTATAATGCTGCTTGTCATCTTTCTTCCCCTTCACTCCGATCAGCGCAATGGCGAGAAAGCCTAAAGCGATTAGCTTTGCCTTATAAAAATTGCTGAATAAACCCGTTCGCACGATGTTTCTCAGCAGCCTGTCCGTCAGCGGCGACACCCAGTGCCAGCCGACAAAAGCCCCATAACACACTTCATAAAAATGAAGCCCTAAAACCACCATACTGATCACCCTGGTCATATCCAGAATCTTGCGCATCGCCTGATCATTTTCTCCCGTCTGCATCTTATCCTCCTCCCTAAATCAATTACACAATCCTTACACATTTATGCCTCGCGCACCTATACTGGCGGCAAATACTGCCGCTTCTTTTTTCGTTTCTTTCGCTTCAACTGCCAGTCCATCACATCCGGCTGTTCACCCGGTTCCAGCAGCGTTTCGACGACACCCGGCACCATTATATTCTTTCCCTCGCTAGTAAAATTTTGAGCCGTGTTTACGCTTTGCCACCCATGTTTGACCGCCCTGCCTTGCCCCAATTTTTCCGCTTCCCCGTTTTGCTTTTTCCCCTCATCGGCCGCCGTTTTTGCACAGCGTTCCAACACGGCTTTGGCACTGTAATCCTTACCCAATTCGCTGCCATTAAAAACAGTCTTCTTGACGTGGTCCACGTAAGTAATCCCATAGATCAATCCATCTGCATTCTGACGGATGACGAGATCTATCCCCGATTTTTTTAGAGCTTCTGCTAAACCAGGCAGGTCCGTTCCACCGCGCAGCAACGCCAGATCCACCGCAGTCTTTATCCTGGACCGGTGTTCAGGCGACTTCTCCGTTTCCTTCTGCACAAACTTTTCCTGCAATTTTTTCAGTGTCGGCCTGTCAAAAAAGTCACTCGCCTTGATCGGTACACCTACCTTATTCCCCCGCTCGTCCAGCACCCGGTAAACCAGGCCATCATGCGCCCTGATGCGCGAACCTTCGCTACCGGTATCGGCCGTAATATGGTATAAACCCAGCACCGCATTTAATTGGGGAAGGGAGCTGAATTTGTAATTTTTAATCACTGTATTAAGCACTCCTGCAATCGCCCGTTTTGTTTCCATTTTACCGTATAAAGCCCGCTGGACATTGACCGGTTTGAGGTGATTAACTTCCCGTTCCTGCTGCTTGTCCGCTTGTATCAAACCGTAGGCGATTTCGATTTCCTTACGGGCGACCTGTGCCTGGTTCCGGCCCATGTTGTTCAGGTTGATCGCTTTCCCATCCGGTTTAATATTCGTCGTTACCAGATGGATATGCGGGTGTCCCGCATCGAAATGCTGGTACAATAAATAAGGCTGCCCGGCAAAGCCGATCTTCTCCAAAAACACCGCAGATATTTCCTTCAGCAACTCCTCCGACGGGTTTTCTGAAGGATGAAAATTCAAAGAAAAATGAACGCTGTTAACCCTGGTCCGCTGGTTCAATTCGGTTAGCTTTTCGAGCCGTGCCAGCTTCTGGTAAACGCTCATATCTGCCGCATCCATCGGGTAATAGCCCGCCTCCAGGCACTTTGCATGGCCGGTCTTTACCTTCTGCTCATTATAGTTTAAGCAGTTGCGTAAACTGCTCGACGAATGCATTACTGCAACCATTGCGCACTGATGGAATTGATCTTTAACCTGATCTCTTCGGCCTTGCTAAAAAACACGTCCTTATCCTGCTCGAACCGCCGCAACCATCCCTGCAATTGCGGCAAATGATCCAGCGTATGCAGGCGGTGAACCGCCTGGTTAAAATTCACGCCGATGGCGTTCAGTTCCTTTCGCAGCAGGATCATTTCCGCTATCAAATCATCCAGCGATTGGTTGCGGGTATAGACTGTCATCGTCTTGCCAAACAGCACCCGCCGCACATACTCGCTCAGTTTGCCCGCCGTGCTTTTTTTCCAGCAGTTGTCTAATAAGGTATATTCATCACCCGTTAGCCGCAGGCCGATAAGCCTGACCCGGCCCGTTTTCTTTTCCTCCATCACTTATCCCTATCAAAGTCAAATCATAATACCTCAAAATATCCAGCCTCTACCACAAGCCTGCACTGACCCAACCGCCCCCGACTTCGGAGGGGGCGGCCAGATTTCAGTTGTTGTTAAACAACTGTACATCTGGCCGATTGCGCACAAGGCAATCTAACCCCCATGCTGATGAGGGGAAAAACATAACTAATAAACATCGATATTTCAGCCCGCCGGCCGTAATCCTAATGCCGGCTTCAGCTGCGACTTTGGCACTTCGCCCTTGTGTACCAGCCAGTCGTTTAAATCCTTATGCTGGCAATAAAACTCGCTTTTATCCCGGTACCGCGAACCCAGCGATAAGGCGTATTGCGTATAAGCCATACCCGTCACATCCCGGTCCAGCCAAAGCTGGACGGTCTCATGCTGCTCCAGAAAAGGTAGCGCCCGGTCAAATAAGCCAGCACCGTTCAGCACCACGAAATCAGTACTGCCAGGTTCCACATAAGGATGCAAAGTCTGCCAGGAAAGGAAATCGAAAAAGCCCTCGAAAACATCTACAGAACGGGCGCCAAAACTCAGCGTTGTAATATCTTTCGGCGAACTGCTCTGCTTGTAGTTTTTGTTGCGGATCTCATAGCCGCCTGCATCATTTTTAAAACCGATGCCGTAGTAGGAATGGCTGCCGATCTGGTAGGCGATCTCCGAACAAAAACCATCCGCTACCGCCACTGGGATCGAGCGCTCGTGTAGATAGTTTTTGAGCGGGTAAGCGTACAATGGCCGGACACCGGTAACCAACACTTTACTATTGGTGCCCGGCCGCCATTCATATAAGCCAGCGTCAAAAACAGGCACTTGATGGGCAGTGCTATCATCACTAAATTTCACCAGTAATTCCTGGATCGAATAGCCGTAATAGCGCAGGCAAAAGTCCAATGGGTTACCGCCCGCAGCCAGCGCGAAGTCATACCATTCATTGGTTAATAAATTAATATGAAAACTGGCGTCTCTTTCATTTCGCAGCGGTGATAAATACCAGTAATCTGTCCCGTTTTTTTTGATCGCCACCGGCACATGGCCCAGCCGTTCCAGGTACGCCACCATATCCATTCCCCTGATCAGGCCCAACGAAAATCCTGTCTTTCCAAATTCCTCCATCACACATCCCTTTCACATTCAGAGCCCAAAAGTAAAACGGCTATTTCATATTTACCTATCCTCCCCATATTTTGATGAGGATCGAGATGTATTTGCCAGCTACTAATTATCTTTATCAAAACTATTATTATGACACTTTGCCTAGCCTGGACTCAAAATGGCAGAATAAATATCGCATCCGATTCACGGGGAGGCCATGCTGACGAGTATATTGATACCCTGATCAAGGTCATGGATCTGCCTGTCAAAATTGAAACACCCGTAGATCAGGACGGTAAAAGCGAATTCGCTTACGAGCAGACGCTGGGGTTTTGTTTTAGCGGCCGGACGTTCAGCTCGGTTATTATCCGCGATCATTTTGCCGAGATGTTAAAGCATCTTCAGTTTTTGCCGGGAGTCACGGAATTATCGCTGGAAAATATTGTAAAATTTATCGCCAAGCTGTTTACAAGGGTAAGCAGGGAATTCAAAGAAGGCTATGATTGGGACCCGGAAACAGAATTTTTAATTGCAGGTTATTGTCCTCTTTTAAAAGAGGTGGCAGCTTATAATTTAAAATTATATACAGGCGATGCTCCGGGAGAATTTGAACCCTCTATTGACCGTGTATTAGCAGATCCGGAGGAAATATTTTATATGGGGTCAGGACAGGATCGCGCGATTGAAAAGATAGAGGAAGAAGATCTGAACACTTCATCGGAAATACTGCGTGTGCTACGGGATATTTGCAGGGATGATATACCTGATGTGGGCGGCTATATGCAGTTCGGTCTTTTTGATAAAGAAGATCCGAAGAACTTTGTTATACGTGGAGTGATAGAATATGAGATAGACGAAAATGATGAATTTGAATATGTTTACATTTATCGTGGACTGGAAATGCATCGCGGCGATTTTGAGGTTAACGAACAGGATTTACAAGTTCGTATGCGCTATTTTTCACCATTTCATAAAGAGATCAAAGATTATTTCGACCGTAAAGCAAGCGGCGATTGACCCTCCCCATATTTTAATGAGGATTGTTTCACAACGGCCGCATACCTTTGCATCCATTATTAATCATTAAAGAAGAGTGTATGGCGATGAATGTTTTAGGTAAGGTCTATGAGACCTTATTATGCAGTCCGGGGATGAATGAAGCGGTTAAGATCGATATCAAAGTCAGCCGCAAAGCGGTTTTACTTTTGAGCAGTGTAATCGAGAGCGGTCTTAGTAAGGAAGGCGGGCAAGCGCAGGAATTATTGGCCTTGGTGCCACCGGATCACCTCGGGGAATTGAAGACCTTTGCCGATGACTGCTTAAAGAAGGCTGGGTTAACGGAACTTAGCGAAAAAATGAAAGGGCTTCAATCCAAATGAAATATCAGTAGCTATTTTATGGCCTGCCCGAAACGGCAGGCCATTTTTAATGAGCAAAGTTTAACTAATTTTAAAACTTTTGCTCCTTGCTGTCATATATTAACCTTAATCATCACAAATATGAAATTTGAAAAAGTAAGCTCGCGTTTTGAGGACGAAGAAATGCTGCAAAAATTCCTGACCGAATGGCCGATAGATCGGTTAGCCGGCATTACATTACGGCAATATAATGACACGGGGGACAAAGAAACATTTTGCCAGTACGTAGAAACAAAAACGCGGGCATTAGGAAGCATCAAAGGAAGTAATTCGACTAAATTTGGAATTTATAAGCGGCTGAATAAGGACAAAAAACCAAAGGGCACCAAATCAGACGATAATTATACATGGGTTCGTCATTACAACGACCAAAGCCTCAATGCACATATAGCTTTTGAGCAGGTGATCAGCGAAGTACAGCAAATCGCAAACCTGGCGGCCACAGGGGATTTTGAAGCCATAGAGCACTTCAGGCTAAGATCAATGTTTCGCTGGAAAATTGCATTCCTTTACTCTGACAACCGGCTGATCCCCATCTTTTCCAAGTTGAATTTGATACAGATCGTTAACCGAATGGGGATGAATGCCAGCTACCATACACCCTATTATCAAATGCAGCAATTTTTGATGGCACGGAAGCCATTTGATAAAACGGTCGTGGAGTATATGCGTGATCTGTATACCGAACACCGGATAAAGATTGATAAAGTAAAAAAACCAAGAAGGCCGGCTAGTGGCAGACGGGGCGTAACCCGCAAAGGTACCGGCCCGCAAAATCGAAGGGGACATGAAGCATATACCGCCAGTCAGTTTCATAATGAAATACAAACTGCTTTATATGAACAGCTATGCGATAAGTATGGGAAAGGTTGCGTTAATATGGAACTCGATTGGGTGGACATCTTAGTGGAGCTACCTCAAAAAATCATCCTATATGAGATCAAAAGCGACCGCTATGCCTCTGGCTGTATCATTAATGGCCTTGGCCAGATACTCGGCTATGCTTTCCGTGCCAGAGAGCGCTATCAAAAAAAAATAGAACTGATTATCGCTGGTGCCAACGCCGGTTTTGATAATGAGCAGGAGATCGTCGATTTTATTTTTGACCAGGTGAAAATGCCTATCAGCTATCTGAAAATCGAGTATTAATTTAAGTATTAGTCCCGCTGTGCCAAAAGCCTAGTAAGCTTTGCCCGGAAATGTGCAGGGTAAATGGTTTCATGGCCGGCTGGGGCCTGGTAATGCTCCAGCCAATTTAAATCTCGCCCCAATAAATTAATAGTCATAGCGATACCGCCATAACTGAACCTGAACAAAAGTGTCTGCTGATCCGCTTCCTGGTAAAGCAAGTGGCAACGGGTTTTAGCCAGCTCAAACTTATGGTAATTGATGGGGATACTTTCGAATTTACCATGCGCCGGAGCCGATACCACGAGTGGCCATTCCGCCTGATTGGTATTATCCAAAAACTGCCGAAGCTCTTTAAAATCATACTTTTTATAGACTTGCTTTTTTGAGGTAAATAATGCCTCCAAGCCGATCTTCAATAAAGTTTTGGAAACTGCCACTTCGTTTTTTTCAAATGTTGGCAGCTTGAGTGTGAACGTTTGGCTTTCAGGTTTCCAGTCAACAATATCCTCTTCTTTCAAACCAGTAAGCGTAACCAGATTTTTAACCAGGTCTTTATTCCCCTGAATGCCGAAGCCACCCAGCTGACCTTGCGCAGCATTACCTTTCTTGTTAGGAATGCCCATTCGCGCTCGCTCCATCAAAAAGATAGTGCTGCTCAGCGCCTCCCGCTCGAACTTCCCAAAACGGCGGTTACACTCATCACAAACGCGGCTCCGCTCCATCAGGTACACCGTATTGCCTAATGATTCCGATACAATGTGCTCAATAGATTTAGCTGTGTTTTCCTTGCCGCAAAAAATACATTCCATACAATAAGATAATAATTTTTCAGGACAAAACAAACATACCTTTGGAGAGTAAGCTCCGGATTGAGATCATTTTAACTTAGCTCAATAAAAATTAAACAGCAACTGCCGCTGTGTTGGTCGGCGCAGAGATGGCTTTAGCCGCCTGCGCCGGCGAAGCGTAACCACACGGCGGCTGTTGCTTCTACCGTTAAGCGGGTGAGCCGGTATGGGGTGCGCGGAGCGCGCGGAATAGCGGTGAACCGGCTTAACGGCATCCGAGCTATGAATTGAAAATAGTTCAATTAGCTTTTCTGTGTAGCCGGGGCTAGGCATTCTACACAACGATTGTTTGCAGTTTCACTGAAATATTTATTTACAAAACAGTATCATCATCCCTTTAGATACCTGAATTTGCGCAAAGTAAAGCCTGATAAAAATGTCTGCCATAACTTTTATAGCGTTGCGGCGATATTTGTTTAATTGCAAAAGGTATCCGTAGCTGTATCATTTACTGCTGCTCGCCTGTTTTATTAAAGGCCAGACGATTTAAAGCTCCTTAATTGCCTACCTTTGCGTCCTCAAAAGCTCAGCGATGGAAGACGAATATTTAGCATTAGGCGTAGGAAAGCTGGAGATCGAATGGCTGCGAAACGCCATTGGCCGCCAGGATCATTCCGTGCTGTTCAGCGCGAATGATAAGATTGATATACCCTACTACTTTGATGATAAAGATGGAACTATAATCAGCAAGCCCGCGCCCGGCTACAGTAAATCCATGGAAGCCGTACGCGAGCGGCTTGACCTTTTGGGCTATTCCTTTGCCAAGCTGCCCACCAAGCTGGAAGACTATTTTCTGACCTTTCCCTATGAAACGAAAGCCCTTAAACAGCTTAGCGCAAAGAAAATTATTGATATGCTTGCCGCTATCGATGTCGATCAAATCGATTGGGTAGAACATGAAGGTGACGCTGATCTGGGCGAATTATTCACCCGGCGCATCCTGACCTTGCCGCAATTCGATCCGCTAAAGCAATATCTGGACAAATTTAAAGGAGTGGAACCCTATGTCTTCGAGCAAATCGATCCTTACATCCTGCTGGCCGCGATTGCCCATAACCCCAAAAATGCACATTTGCCAGTTCAATGGCGGCGCGTGGAACCGCTTGGTGATGGCTTAGAAATCAATCAAAAGTTCCTGATCGTCACCGAAGGCTCCACGGACGGGCTGGTCATCAAGAAAGCGATAGAAATATTAAAGCCGAACGTCGCCGACTTTTTTGACTTCATCGACATGAAAGATAATTATCCCTTCGGTAGCGCAGGTGAGCTATCCAAGTTTTTTAAAGGCTTATGCAAGGTAGGTACCAGCCGTCCGATCATTTTTCTTTTTGATAACGATTCGGAAGGACACGGCAACCTGCAAAAACTGCAAGGTGTAGCTCATCCGGTCAATTTTAAGAAATTCGCTATGCCCGATATGCCGGAGTTTAGCAGCTTTGAAACGCTTGGTCCAACTGGCACAGCGATACAGGACGTCAATAAAAGGGCTGTAGCCATTGAGATGTACCTCGACCATGCCTACAAAATTCAGGACAAGCCCTTTGTCCGCTGGTCTAGCTTTAACAGCATGGCCAAGGAATACCAGGGAGCACTGGAAAACAAGGAGAAGTATTTTGACAAATTTATGGACCTAAGGGCTGGCGATCACGCCAATTATAATTTTACGCGGCTTAAAAAACTCTTAGATTTCCTGATCAGTAAGATCGTAGACTGACGACAGATCAGGCTGGTTGCCGCAGCAAGGTAGACAGGCTGCCAAACTGATAAACTATGCCGCCATCGGGCATGGTTAAGGCGATATAGGCCACTGGTTCCAAAACTTCGGGGTTTTGTGCCATAGTACCGCCTTGATATAGGTCTAGTATCCTTCGTAAATCGGTATATGGTGCCCAGATTACTGGGACCAGAAGAAATTTATTAAAAATTGCCGCACCTCTTGTTTTCTTCTGAAACTTCCGGGCATACTGGCTGGATAAGCGTTCGTCCAACCGGGTGTTTTTTTCATCGATATGAATATTAGTCACTTCGATCAGTTCCTTGCCGCCGTCACTTGTTCGCTCGAACAAAAAATCAGCTGAGAGATCGCCGACAATTGTCGACTCTACTTCTATCAGGCGGAAATTGCCGCCTTTAGTCACCGCATTCAATACCAGTAGCTCGCCCAGGAAATTCAGGAACTTCTCATCGTCAGCGATCATTAAATTATACAGCGTTGGGATGACCTGCTTCTTTTCTTCGCCGGTAAACCGGTCTGCCAGCTCTTCCAGCAGTTTTTTTACCAAATCAAAAAAAATAACTGCAGCCCGCTCGTCACGAAGCTTACCAGTGATCAGATCAAAGAAGTTGCGTTTAACCAGTAAGTAGTTGTTATTTGCTTCAAAATCAGCTTTTCGCTGCAAATAGCGCTGTTTAAAATTACTTTCCAATTTAAGCCATTGCGCAGAGTCAAAATCCCGGACGCTAAGAAAATCAAATAGCACAGGCAGATAACTTTGTAAACGGCCTTTCAAGTCAAGGTCAAGATTTTCGGTGCCGAACGGTGCCTCCATATACATTTTTAAATTAATGATTTACGATAAGCCACAGCATACTACGCCTTATCTGCTGCATAACGGTTAAACTAAGCGGCCGATGCCTGGTTTCAACGCGCAATACAGTTAAGTTCCATTAGCGAGGACAGCTATAAATATACATTGATTGTTTTAATTTAGATTCACTCCCTAACTTTGTGGCAGAAAACGCCACAAACAGACGACGGTTGCTAAGAAAAATATATGAGGTGTGCTGAACTTAATGACATTGAAATGGTGTCCTACCTTGCAAGTATTGGCATTAACCCGGTGCGCGTTGTAGGTGATTTTCATTATTACCTGTCGCCATTGCGAGACGAGAACCATCCTTCTTTCCGGATCGAGCGCTCCAGGAATAAGTGGACTGATTTCGGTATAGAACTGAAGCGGAAATCATTTCTGGACTTTATCATGGCGTACCGGAATATTGACATCAAAGAAGCCGTAAGACAGCTGAATAACCAGGAGATCAGGCCTGCAGCCTATATCCGCAGCGCCGACCTAAGACTGGAACCAATGCCGGAACCGCTAAAAGTCAAGGTATTTAAAGATTCCATGCTTCAATCAGCAGCCTTACTTTGTTATCTCCAGTTGAGAAATATAGACCTGGAGATAGCCAGCCATTATTGCCGTGAAGTGAACTTTAACATTAAGGGCAAGAATTACTATGGTATTGGTTTCCGGAACGACAGCGGGCGCTTCGAGATCCGCAGCCCCTATATGAAGGCAGCTGAGAACAAGCAGATCACTACGATCAATAACTGCGCTACAATGGTGCGAGTCTTTGAAGGCTTTTTTGATTTTCTCACCTTTATGACCCTGCACAAAAATAACCCGCCGCACAGTAACTACGTAATCCTGCACTGTGCCCACCTGATGCGCCGCAAAGAGACACAAGATTTTTTGGCACTTCATGATAAGGTATTTCTGTTTCTGGATAATGACCCTACCGGTGAAAAATATACCCATGAAGCGATCAGCGCTGACGGAAAGCGGTACGAAGACCGACGGTTCCAGTATGCAACCCATGCCGACCTCAACGAATGGGCAGTGGACAAAGCAGCGGATGTGCTAAGAAAGAAGAAGTGGTCGCAAGACAACCGCTGACAAACAATACTTAATAGAAACATACTTGCGCTATTATCTACTTTAGCTCAAACCGACAAGACTTAGAACAAGGAAATGCCTATTCAGCTACGGAAAGAAGTGATCCGGAAATCTGGGCACACGAATGCTGCTTATCATAATAATTTGAAATCTGTAGAGGATTGAGTATTTTTGGTTTAGCAAATCATGACCATCAACTACTCGCAGCTAACAGATACCGAACTGGTCGATAAAATCAACCAGTACGATAAGCGCGCGTTTGAAGAGGTCTATAACCGCTACTGGCTGGCCTTATACAATCATGCCAGGAGAATGCTGAAAAACGATGATGAAGCGGCCGATCTTGTCCAGGATATTTTTTCTTCCGTTCTGGATAAAATGGGGACGCTGACTTTTCACACTACTCTAGCCGCTTATCTCTTTCAGGCGATTCGGTTCCGTGTAATCAATATATTTTACAGGGAGCAGGTAAAGCATAAATATTTGCAGTCCCTGCGCGCCTATTTTGACCGCAATGAAGCACAGGCAGATGACTCGATACGGGCTAAAGAAATGACTGAGCTTATTGAGCGTGAAATTGCGGCGCTTCCACCGAAAATGCGGGAGGTTTTTGAGTTAAGTAAAAAATCCTACCTGAGCAATAAGGAAATCGCTGAAGTTGTAAATATCTCAGAAGCCACTGTTAAAAAGCACCTGGTTGTCGCTCTTCGAAGGCTGCGCGCAGGGTTAACTTCAACTATGTTACTTAGCGTGATGGCCACCTTGCTTTGGCTAAACCGAGTGCAATAAGCATACTGAATTCTTATAAATGTTTGATTTCACAGTATATTGCTGTGAAAGAAATCATTTTCATACATCTCGCTTTTGTGAATTTTCTTTTTTAATGAGACACTTTTTCCGTGTTTGATGAGACGGTACGATTTTACTAACCAGCAAAGATGCCGCAGACAATTCCACCGATTAGTCCAAGACCGATTATCGGGGCGTATTTTTTGGTGACCAACGCATCCGGTAAACTCAAAACAATTCCTATTAAAGCCCCTTTGAGCCAACCATGCATAGGAAGTTGCATGTTAAAGATGATAAAGCCGATGGCGAAACGGCTGATAAAGGATGCCGTCATTGCAGCTGTTTTGTCCCCGAATTTCATGGCAAGCATGGGAAGGATAGATACTATGCCAAAGATGATACCGGCGATGAGGCCTTTTGTAATATTGTTCATGTTACTACTTTTTCAGGTCATAAGCTTCCCGCAACCAACCCAGTAACTCATCATCCACTTCGCCAGGTGCATTGAGTTTGATCGTATGATGGAAACGGTTCGCCGAAGCTTGCTCGACTTTACTGACCCGTGTGCTATTTAACCGGTGGTTCAGGTGTACTTCCAGGTTGATCGCTTTTTTTTGCGCATAAACACCGGCAAACCCAAAACGGTTGCCCAAATGGATGCTGGTCTTTTTAGGTTCTATCTTCACCGGGCCGAACTTGTGAAGCTCTTCGATCAGTTTTTCATAGATCTCCGCCACCACAGGTTCCCTGTTTTCCAGGTGGTTTAATTCAGTGTATTCCATACTATTGAACAATCAACTACACAAACTTAATAAAAAGGAGTTATAAATAATTGTGTTAATAATAGAGGTCAGCAATGTTCAACATCTTACTCTAATATTGTCTCATTAAAAGTGAAAAAAGTGTCTCATTAAAAAAGAAAATTCACAGCTTTAAAAAATAATTTGCAGGTCACTACTCCTTTGGTATTGACAGCCTGTTAGATAGTTAATAAGCAGAAATTAATTCAGATATGAACGAGCAGGAAGCAGAAGATTTATTAGCGCGGTATTTGGAAGGATCCCTAAGTGACGAGGAATCGGCTATCGTAAATAGCTGGTATCAGAATATGGCTGCCGAAGAAGGACTGCCCGAAACGAATCCCGATCTCGAGCAAATAAAGCGCGATATATGGAAGAAAGTCATAAAGAAATCAGTCAGGTTACTGTGGCCGCGGATCGCGGCGGCGGCTTCTATTATTATCGCTTGTTCGGTTGGTGGTTATTTTGTATTGCATCAAACCCTGTCGCCACAGCAAGTTGTCCAACTGAAACCAGGCACTTTTAAAAATGATGCCTTGCCAGGTAATAAAGCGATCTTGACCTTAGGGAATGGTCAGCAGATCGTGGTAAGCGCAGCTAAGAACGGCACGATCGCACAGCAAGGGTCGACCAGTATTTCTAAAACTGCTAATGGCGGTATCGTCTATGCGGCCAGTAACAATGATCAGCCATTAACTTATAATACATATACCGTTCCGCGCGGGGGCGGTAAGCATGCCATCACGCTGGCGGATGGTACACTCGCTGTCCTGGACGCGGCTTCTTCTATCCGTTATCCGGCCGCTTTTTCAGGCAAGGACCGCAAAGTGGAAGTAACGGGACAAGTTTACTTTGAAGTCGTACATAATGCTGCCAAGCCATTTTTTGTACTGGCCAAGGGCCAGACCATAGAAGATATCGGAACGCACTTTAACGTGAATGCTTTTGATGATGAGCCTGGTCTGAAGACCACATTATTGGAAGGCAGCATCAAAGTGGCTGGCAAACTATTAAAACCGGGACAACAGGCCGTTCAGTTAGATGGCAAACTTAATATTTTAAATGATGTAAACACGCAGGAAGTGGTCGCCTGGAAGAATGACCTGTTCCTATTTACCAATAACACCACGCTGCCCACGATCATGAAACAAATCAGCCGATGGTATGATCTGGAAGTGGTCTACCAAGGCAGCGGCAGGCCGTATCATTTCGGCGGTGACATGCCAAGAACATCCAAACTATCCGATGTATTAAAAATATTAGCCTATAGCGGGGTGCAATTCTCCGTGGATGGCAAAAAGATCATTGTTTACCAATAAAGCAGCCTATGATAAAATAACTACTCAATAACAAGTTACTGCACCAGGGATGGAAAGTAACGGCCATAAAAAAGCCGGACCGACTACGAATCGGGACCGGCAATGATCAGGCCGAATCAGACAATTTGACGAACTGTATTAATTCTTTAACCCTAACCATTGCAAAACTATGCAATTAAACGCTCTTTGCAAACACTGCAAACTATTGTTAAACCACCAAACGCTCCTGTGTATGAAATTCACTGCGTTTATCCTTCTGGCATTCTGCATCCAGGTCAGTGCGACAGCGCTTGCGCAAAAGATCACCCTGTCTGAACGCAAAGCCCCGCTGGAAAAGGTCATCAACGAGATCAAGAAACAGACCGGCTATTCCTTCTTTTATAACCAGGAATGGCTCCAAGCCGCTCAGCCCGTAGATGTACAATTGAAAAACGCCTCCTTAGAACAGGCTCTAAAAAGCGCGTTTGCCGGCCAGCCCTTTGACTATGCCATCGTCAACAATACGATCGTATTAAAATTAAAGGATCAAACATTGACTGATAAAGAAAGGCAATCAGTGGTCCCCGTAACCGTTAACGGGCGCGTTGTTGATTCTGTCGGCACGCCGCTTATTGGGGCGACAGTGGCCATTAAAGGATCGAGCAAGGCTACTTTAACAAATGACAGGGGTGAGTTTTCAATCGCCGCCCAACCTGATGACTGGATTTCCGTATCCTTTATCGGTTTTAAAGTGTATGAATTTCGGGTATCTGAAAATCAAGCTTTTATTACTGTTCGATTAATGCCATTAACTTCTGGCCTAAAGGAAGTGGTTGTAAGTACCGGTTATCAAAATGTGCCGTTGGAACGCGCCACTGGTTCATTCTCGAAGTTAGACAACGAATTATTTAATCGCAGAGTTAGTGGTAACGTTCTTGATCGATTAGAAGGCGTCGTTCCAGGGTTATTATTTAACCGCAATCAACCTGGGTCGCCTTTAACTATTCGTGGTTATTCCACTATATTTTCTAATACCGATCCATTAATTGTGGTAGACAACTTTCCATTTGAAGGAAATATAAACAATATCAATCCAAATGATATCGAAAACATAACGGTATTGAAAGATGCAGCCGCAGCCAGTATATGGGGTGTCCGCTCAGGTAACGGCGTGATAGTAATCACCACAAAAAAAGGCAAGCGTAATCAGAAAATGTCTGTAGAAGCTAACGCCAACTTGACTATTGGTGATCGTCCTAATGTATTTTATAGCCCCAACTTCTTAGATTCAAAAGATTATATAGGCGTAGAGAAATCATTATTTAGTCAAGGATTCTACGATGGCAGGCTGTCTGACCCGAGCTATCCTTGGATTTCACCTGTCGTACAGATTCTAGCAGACCAGCGTTCAGGCAAAATTTCGCAACAACAAGCGGACACCCAAATTGGTATTTTGGAAAATAATGATATCAGGAATGACATAGAGAAATATTTGTATCGCAAGTCAGTTAATCAACAGTATTCTTTGAATTTCAGGGGTGGTGGCGTTACCAATGATTATTTTTTCTCGGCTGGATATGATCACAATCTGTCAAACACTATGGGCGACCAAAATAGCCGCATTAGTCTATCATCCGAACAAAATTTTTATCCGACAAAAAATCTTACATTGAACGTTGGACTGAATCTTTATCAAACCAATACACAGGCCAATGCTTTAGCGGGCACCTTGAACAATGGCGATGTGGCCCCGCTCTATCCTTATGCACGATTAGTGGATAAAAATGGAGCCGCGCTACCAATCGTACATAGTTATAATCTTGCCTGGATCAGCGACCCCTTGGCCCAAAAAGGCTTTTTAGATTGGCAATATCGGCCTTTGGACGAAATAAACAATGCCGATAATACACAGAAAGTATTGGAAACGAAGATCAATGCTGGCCTAAACTATAATTTTTTCGATGGACTAAATTTCAGCTTCAAATATCAGCATGAACAGCAAAAAGTAAGTGCAGAAAATTATTACAGCACATCCAGTTACTATGCTCGAAATTTGATCAACCAGTACACCAATTTTTCTTCTTCTAACACATATCCGATTCCGATTGGCGGAATTTCCAATCAGGAAACCGACGATATCAGCGCAAACAAATATCGTTTTCAACTAAACTATACAGGTAATATTAATTCAAAACATATCATAAGTGGATTATTGGGCGGTGAACTTAATTCGACAGTTTCTGCTACCAATCGTTATAATACGATATACGGTTATGATAAGAGCACAGGTGCCTTTCAAAGTGTCGATTTTACTTCGTCTTTTGTAACTACTCCTCAATCATCTATACAAAAAATACCTAATGCAGCATATTTTGGAGGGGGGATTAACCACTATCTTTCCTATTTTGCGAATGGCTCTTATACTTACGATGAACGATATGGTATCATATTGAGCGGACGTATTGACAAATCAAACCTTTTCGGCGTAAATACTAATCAAAAAGCAGTACCACTTTACTCTATCGGTTTTTCTTGGGATTTGAGCAAGGAGAAATTTTATGATTTCAAATGGTTGCCCTACTCTAAATTTCGGATTACATATGGCTATAATGGTAATTTAAATACGTCCGCAACAGCGGTTACGACATTCTCAACTGGCAGCAATAGTTACATATCTGGTATTACTTATAACGATATCGCCAATCCCGGCAATCCGTCCCTGCGCTGGGAAAAGGACCGAATGATCAATTTGGGGTGGGACTTCCGATCTAAAAATAATATACTGTCTGGGAGTATAGAATACTATCTAAAAAAAGGGGTCGATCTTTTTGGCAACTCGCCTTTGGTTCCATCCACAGGCCTTTATGATTTTTTTGGAAATACCGCGAGTATAGCAGGGAGTGGATTAGACGTGCAATTCAATATTAATGCCGTTCGAACAGCGCGATTAAGTTGGTCAACCAACGTGATTTTTAGCCACACGATTACCAAAATAACAAAATATGATAAACAGATATTGAGTGCAGGATCAAACCTTTATGATGGTGGCATATTAAACCCTATAGTTGGCAAGCCTGTGTATTCCATTTATAGTTTTAAATGGGGAGGACTTACGCATGATACAGGTGATCCACAAGGGTATTTAAATGACAAACTTAGCACCGACTACGCTGGTATTATTAATAGTGGGAATGTGGATAACCTGGTTTTTAACGGCTCAGCAACACCAACCACATTTGGTTCTCTGCGTAATAACTTGTCTTATGGCCCGCTAAATTTATCTATAAATATCATCTATAAATTTAATTATTTTTTTAGGCGTTCGTCGGTTAACTATGGCGGTCTTACCGTACCCCAAAATATCGATTATACCAAACGATGGACGAAGCCAGGCGATGAACTAAGCACGAATGTACCGTCGATGCCCGCGACTATAAATAACTTTGATCCAAATAGGGAATATTTTTACAAGTTCTCGTCAGCATTGGTTGACAAGGGCGACCATATCCGATTGCAGGATATAAGTTTGAGTTACAATATAAAAAACATAACATTTTTAAAAGGCATATCTAATCTACAGCTATATAGTTATATCAACAATGTAGGTGTTTTATGGAGGGCGAATCACGATCGTTTAGACCCTGATCTTTTGGGTTCTTCGTCCCTGCCGCTTCCCCGCACGATCGCTTTTGGACTTAAAATGAATTTTTGACGAATTACATTATGAAAAAAACAATTAAACTTTTGACTATGATAGCCTTATTTACCATGTGTTTGTTTCAAGTCGCATGTAAAAAGGAAGACGCTTTTCTTGCCGCTGTGCCTAATATACAGTTGGCCGTTCCAAAATCATTAAATGATTTAAAACTTTTATTACAAAATGAAAGAATTTTTAATGCGATCGAACCAGGTTATGACATTGTTGCGGGAGAACGATTTAGCACAACTGACGCATTTTTTTCAGGCTTCAATAAAGAATCTCAAAATGCTTACAGTTGGGCAGGCAGAGTTTGGTCCGCCATCAGTGATGTGCCTGAATGGAGGGATCCGTATCAGCAGATTTTTTATGCGAACACGGTTTTATATTATTTACCAAAGGTAGCTGATGGACAGTCTCAAAACGCTTTGTATAACCAGATAAAAGGTACTGCACTTTTTTTTCGGGCAAAAGCTTATTTCAGTTTGATGCAGCTATTTACCATGCCCTACAAATCATCCAGTGCGGGTAGCGATCTTGGTGTACCGTTACGACTGACGTCAGATATAAACGCAAAAGCAGATCGGGCCACCCAGCAGCAGTGTTATGACCAAATTCTTAATGATCTGCAAGAAAGCAGTCAATTATTGCCTACAAGTACACCATATAATACCCAACCAACTATTATTGCAGCATACGGTCTTTTGGCAAGGGTTAATTTAAGTTTAGGCAGATTTCATGAAGCGCTTGATGCTGCAAATTCTTTTCTAAATAAGTTCAACGTTTTAACCGATTATAACACCTTAGTACCCGGATTTCAAATATCCACGTCATATTTAGCAGAAGATGTTTTTCATATGGACGCGTTTAATTTTTATATAGTCATGTTAGGTTCGAGAAAGGTTGTTGACCCCGCATTATACGCATCATATACTGATAATGATCTTCGCAAAAGTATTTTGTATAGCGTATCAGGTGGACGAAGGTACTTTAGCGGCACTTACGAAATTAACTTGGGTACGTTATATAAAGGTATAGCTACTGATGAGCTTTATTTGATCCGTGCAGAATGTTATGCTAGGGCGGGCAATACAACTGCAGCTATGACTGATCTTAATACGCTGCTAATAAAAAGGTGGAAAACTGGGACTTTTTTGCCTTACACTGCGGCGACAGCCGATGATGCCTTACAGCAAATTCTTAACGAAAGAGATAAGGAATTGGTATGCCGTGGTTTAAGGTGGTATGATTTGCGCAGACTGAATATCGATCCAAAATTTGCGAAAACATTGACTAGGACAAATCTTGGTGTGACTTATAGCTTACCGGCGAACGATTTGCGTTATGCACTACTAATCCCTGATCAGGAAATTCAACTAACTGGTATACAACAAAACGCTCGATAATAAAACATAGATATATGAAAAGATTTTTTTTAATTCTTGGCTTTTGGGCCCAAGTTATCTTGGTTAAAGGCCAATCTACAAACGTCTCAATTAGTGGAAGATTAACATTCCTGAAGGATATTGATACTATAAAGGTCGAAATATATAAATATGGTTACAGATTTGCGGATGTTATAAAAAAGGTAGATACCATTAAAGTTACTAATAAGTCGTTGTCGTTTAAATGTTCAGCCTATGGCAACCAAACCTACATACGTCTGATTTATCCATCTTTTGACCCGCAATTTTTTCTAATACGGCCGGGAGATCAAATAAATATTACAAATAGCGATGGACTATTAATATTTACCGGTAAAGGCGCGAAGAAGTATAATGTTCAGGCGGTATTAAATAAAATGGAGTTACAGTTTTTACAAAATCACTCTAATAGCCTAACCGAATATGATAGTTTCATACCATTTTTTAAGTCAGTTGATTCATTATCCGTTCAAATGCATAATTACCTTGTTGGCCAGAGCATGTCGAAAGACAAGTCATATCGAACAATCCTGGCCGATGTTGATAATTTTCCTTTAGTTACTAAGTATCATGCCATTCATTTTTTAAAAGATTGGTATGAAAAGGCGGTGCCAACGGGATATTCGGCTATTTGGAAAAAATATCTTTTAGCATCGACCGATAAAGATAAGGATGTCAGTTTGAGCCAAAATTTCACGAATTATATATATGTTAAATTTCAAGCTGATTGTGTTTTAAAAAATATTCCTTTTTCAAAGGGCAATTTCTTTAGCTATATTTTAAATGATTTTCGTGGTATCGCTAGAGAGAAACTCTTAATTTTCTTTCTGAATAAATATAGAGGGGACACGACTGGAGCTTTAAGTAATTGGATCGATCAATCGATTGCGTTTATCACTACTCCTGATTTTAAAAACTGGGTATCTAAACTTCGACAAAACACTCCCGGCGCAAAAGTCTCTTTTTCTAATTTGTCGGATACATCGGGCCGGTTATATACTTCAAATGATTTCAAAGGGAAAGTATTAGTATTGGACTTTTGGTTTACTGGCTGCGGGAATTGTGTCCAACTGTTACCTTACCTTAAAAAGGTTGAAAACCAATTTACTTCCAATGACAAAGTCATGTTTGTTAGTATTTCGACTGACCAAAATAAAACTATGTGGCAAAGCAGCGTAAAAAGGGGCACCTACAGCAGTTCAGAATCGCTCAATTTATATACTGGCGGCCGTGGTTGGAATGACCATTTGGTAAAACAATTACAAGTTAGTGGCGCGCCTACGCTCAAAATCATCGACAAGGATGGAAAGTTATTTGAGAATCCGATTGATTGTCGCACGGATGGAGGGAAGGATCTGATTGAAAAAATCAATAAAGCGTTAGCTAAAAATTAAATTAATATGTGGTTCCAATACTGCATTTCGCAATATCGAAACCAGTTAAATCCATTAAGCATTATGAAAAAGATTTTTAATATTCTGTTTTTCCTGCTAATTGCAAATTACGGTTTCGGCCAGGAAGTACCAGTTGAGTTGCAAGCCATTGGTCAAGATGATGCTGAGCAACTCAGCACGCTAATAACCAACAATAATATCAATGCTTGTTATTTAGAAAAATACACTCTTTTAGCTGAAACGATCCGCTTGAATGCGAATAACTGTTTCCAATTGTTAATAGAAAAAGGGGCTGATTTGAATAAGGTTTGCGGAGACTATTTTCCGCCGATCATGTTCGCTGCTAAATACGGCAGGTTGGAAATGCTCAAAACGTTACTCGCAAAAGGGGCTAATAAAAACTATCATTATCATGGCAGCCTGAAACAATTTGAGGGGGAAACGCCATTAAGCTACGCGGAGAAGAATAAACAAACCGCAGTCGTCGATTATTTACGATCCCTTACCAAATAACGTTAAACAAAGATTTCTGAACATATGAATATTAATAATCGATACCTAAAAGGTATTGCTTTAGGCACGCTTTGTTTATTTTTTTCGGTATTCGCAGTAGCGCAAAAGCCGAACTGGCAAAATTTAGACTTACAAAAGGATAGCGTTTTTGGAATTAGTACGGAAAAGACTTACCAGGAACTGCTTCTGGGCAAAAAGCCGAAAGCTGTGATCGTCGCGGTCATTGATGCGGGTACGGATACAAGTCATGAAGATTTGAAAGCAATACTCTGGCGCAATCCCAAAGAGCGCCGTGATGGCAAGGATAATGACCGCAACGGTTATGTGGATGACATTAATGGCTGGAGTTTTATCGGTTCGGCTATAGGAAACGTACTTTATGATAATTTGGAATTGACCCGGCAGGTTGCTGCGCGTGCCCGACATTTTAATGGTTTGGATTTGGGCAAACTTAGCGGGACCGACAAAGCCGTTTATCAGGCTTGGCTTCGGGATAAACTCATGTTGGATAGCCTAAGAACGCTAGCGCATGCACCGGTGGACAATATCCATAACTTCATGCGGGTGTTCGATGTGATTCTAAGAAAACTGAATACAGCGAAGCCTTCCCTGCAGCAACTCGAAAAATATAAGCCTGATAATGATACCCAAACCCAGGTGCTGGCAGTGATGGTTAATGCTTCGAAAACTGATCCGGATATGGTTAAGCATATTCGCGAGCGGGCTGAACGCGATCTGGAACACGCTGAAGGCCAACTGGCGCACGATTATAATCTGGACTTTGATCCGCGGTACATCGTTGGTGATCATTATGAAAATCCAACGGAAAGGAGCTATGGCACGCCGGTCGTTTACGTACCGGAGGCCACCCATGGCACCCATGTGGCGGGTATTATCGGAGCGGTGCGAGATAATGGCATCGGGATCAACGGTGTTGCAGACTATGTTCAATTAATGATCGTCAGGGTCGTGCCAATAGGTGATGAACGGGATAAGGATGTGGCCAACGGTATACGTTATGCCGTAGATAACGGTGCTAAAGTGATTAATATGAGTTTCGGAAAAGGTCTCAGCCCTTATAAAAGTGTGGTAGATGATGCCGTGAAATATGCCATGGCGCATGATGTATTAATCATTCATGCAGCTGGCAACGGAAATGAAGATCTTGACCATACCCCAAATTTTCCAAATGCGGTCTACGCCGATGGCAGCGGAACAGCCCAAGCCTGGTTAGAAGTTGGCGCATCCGGGATTTATGCTGACCGGCAACTAAAAGCCCCATTTTCCAACTATGGCAAAAACACCGTAGATGTATTTGCTCCAGGCGTTCAGATACTATCTGCCGTCCCTGGCTCAAAGTATGAACGCTTTGACGGAACCAGTATGGCAGCACCTGTCGTGTCTGGTTTAGCGGCCCTGATCCGGGAATATTATCCAAAACTAAATGCGGTTCAAGTCAAAGAAATTATTTGCAAAACAGTTGTCCCATTTCCGCACCATGTTTTTGTAACAAAGGGCGGTCAACAGGTACCTATTCAGTTTGCTGAGCTAAGTAAATATGGCGGTGTGGTTAATGCTTATGAAGCTTTAAAATTAGCTGAAAAATATGCGAGTAAGTAATCATCAAAGGCGCTTATGCTTTGTAATTTTTCTAGGGGCTTCAAGTATTACGGTGCTTGGACAACAAGTCGTAGATGGACCTTATGTTAGTTACCACGGAGATCAGGTTATTGTTACCACAATCATTAAGGAGGAGGATTTGTTAAAACCAGTGGTTAAAAAACACTCTTTTGAACAGCAGGCGAATATTGTCTTGGACGTGGTCCCTGAAGGAGAGCCAAAATTCGCATTCCAAGTTAAATTGCAATCTTCTATTGCCAATGCTCCTGCCGTCTACCCGGCCAGCGGTAAGTTATTCCTTATCTCCGACATCGAAGGCGAATTTAAGCCTTTCAGGGAGTTGTTGCTAGCAGCCAAGGTCATGAACAAAGATTATCAATGGACATTCGGCAATGGCAGTCTAGTGATCGCCGGTGATCTTTTTGACCGTGGCAAAGACGTCATACCCGAACTTTGGCTCCTCTACAAACTGGAAGACGAGGCCAAAGCACAAGGTGGTAAAGTCCACGTTATTTTAGGTAATCACGACATCATGAATTTGTCAGGCGACCATCGTTACACGGACGCAAAATATTTTAAAAGCGCCTGGCTGCTAAAGACCGACTGTACTGGCTTATTCGGCGCAGACATGGAACTTGGGCGCTGGCTGAGGAGCAAGAATTTGATGGAAAAAATCGGCGATCTGCTAATCTTGCATGGAGGCGTATCCTCGCCGATAAATGATCTTAGAATGCCCCTTCAGCAATTAAACGACCGAAGCCGTCCTTTTTACTCGGTGGCAAATAAACGTGCGCAGATAACAGACGAAACCCTGCTGCCTGTTTTTGCCGGTAACACTGCACCATTCTGGTACAGGGGATTTTTTATGCAGCCTCGTGCAAGCACGAGCCAAGTGGACAGCACGCTACAATTATATGCTTGCAATCGAATCATCGTCGGCCATACCATCTTAGCCAAAAACATCGGTTTATATTATAACGGAAAGGTACTCGCGCTGGATGTGAACCAACATCAGGGCGATAACCGGGCGGTTCTGATGGAAGGAAACGAATGGTCTATCATTAATGCTAAGGGAAAAAAAAGGAAGCTGGTTTACGACCCTTCCAATGATAACCTAACGGACGACGATATAAAATAGAGTATGTAACGACTACTGCATATGAACAACGGGAAACTAGACGAGATCGATAAAAGTATTTTAAATGTATTGCAGCGTGAGGGGCGAATTGAAACTTTGGAGTTATCCAAGCGGGTGAATTTGTCGCGGACCCCCGTTTCCCTTCGGCTCGAAAAGTTGCTCGAATCGCGTGTGATCCGTGGTTTTGCGGCTCTATTAGACAGAGAAAAGGCCGGCTGGCCGGTACTGGTCGTAACGCATGTCAAACTCGAAAAGCAAACCACGCTTTTGCTGACCGAATTTGAAGAACAGGCTTGTACAATGACCGAGGTGCAGGCTTGTTTCCATGTCTCGGGCGACTGGAATTTTATCTTGCTCGTGGCTGCCAGAACACCACAAGCCTATTTCACCTTTCTGATGGGGCAAATCAATAGCCTGCCCAACGTAGCGCATACGGACAGCGCGTTTGTCATGAAGGAGGCCAAGATACAAGGACCGCTGCCGATATAGGCATTATGCCTAATAAAGCTCGCTGAATAGGCATAATGCATAAAGATCAACAAATGGCTGGTCGATGTTGAAAAATGAGGAAATTCAGGTTATGAAACTAACGATTTTGGTGATCGGTGCCTGCGGGCAGTTAGGGAGCGAACTCACCCGCGCGCTACGCAAAAAGCACGGCTGGAAGAACGTGATCGCTGCGGATATTCATCCTGCGACCGATACATCCCAGCGCGATGGTTTGTACCTTCAATTAGACGTCCTGAATAAGAAAAAGCTGGCTTATATCGTCGCTCACCGCGGTATCAAGCATATCTATCACCTGGCGGCAGTTTTATCGGCTACCGCCGAACAAAACCCGGCCAGGGCCTGGGAAATTAATATGCAGGGTTTGCTGAATGTATTGGAGGTGGC
The DNA here is from genome assembly GCF_014200785.1 of Mucilaginibacter sp. AK015. NCBI lineage: Bacteria > Pseudomonadati > Bacteroidota > Sphingobacteriia > Sphingobacteriales > Sphingobacteriaceae > Mucilaginibacter > Mucilaginibacter sp. AK015. The sequence continues at coordinate 261,659 of NZ_JACHCV010000003.1, read as the reverse complement.
GAAAGATCATAAAGTCCAGCAGCTGTTTTGGCCAAGCAGTATTGCGGTATTTGATAAGCATTGCGACATCAAGCCCTCGACGGTTTACGGCATCAGCAAGGCAGCCGGTGAAAACTGGTGTCAATATTACTTTGAGAGATACGGGCTGGATGTGCGGAGCCTGCGGTACCCTGGGCTGATCAGTCACCGGACCAAACCCGGCGGCGGCACGACAGATTATGCTGTAGACATATTTCATCAGGCCATCCAACGCGGCGGCTATGAATGCTTTCTGAATAAAGAGACGACCCTGCCGATGATGTATATGCCGGATGCCGTCAACGCAACGCTGGCATTAATGGATGCTCCGCCAGCAAATATTCATATTCGTTCGGCTTATAATATCGCCGCCATGAGTTTCTCACCTGTGGAGCTCGCCGACGAAATCGGCGGGCACCTGCCCGGATTCGAAATGAACTATTGCCCGGATTTCCGCCAAGCCATCGCGGACAATTGGCCGAAACATATCGATGATCAAAACGCGCGACGCGATTGGGGCTGGCAGGAAACTTATAACCTGGAAACGATGACCGCCGACATGCTGGCACATTTAAACCAAAAGGAACTATGCTAAAGGCAAATCGGGAAAGACTCGCCAATCTCTGGCAGGCGGTCGGCAACAGCCCGATGATCGCCGTGTCCTACAGCTATCAGGGCGGCCCGCAGCAGCAGATCCTGGTCAAGTGTGAGCAGGGCAATCTGACGGGCAGCATCAAGGACCGTATGGCTTTATATCTGCTGGAAAAGGCTTATGAAACGGGTGCCATACAGCCAGGCGACCAGATCGTGGAGGCGAGTTCCGGCAATACCGGGATCGCCCTGGCGGCCATCGGGTCGGCTTTGGGACACCCGGTGCGGATCATCATGCCCGACTGGCTGAGCCGTGAACGTTCTGAATTGATTCGGGCTTATGGTGCCGAGGTGCAATTGATCAGTGCTGCCGAGGGCGGTTTTCTGGGCAGCATCAAACAGGCCGAGGCGATGAGTCATTACGACCGGGTGTTTCTGCCCCGGCAGTTCCGGAACCGATATAATGTCGAGGCGCATGAACGGACGACCGGCCGCGAGATCGACCGGCAATTATTGCTGTTGAAACTTAAACCGCAGGCCTTTGTGGCCGGCGTCGGTACCGGCGGCACCGTTATGGGCGCGGGCGGCTACCTGAAAAGTATCTACCCCGATCTGAAAATCCATCCGCTGGAACCTGCCGAAAGCCCGACCCTGACCACCGGGCATAAGGTAGGTTCCCACCGGATCCAGGGCATCAGCGATGAGTTCATACCCGCGATCGTCAACTTAAAAGCCCTGGACAAAGTCATACAGGTCAATGATGGCGACGCCATCATCATGGCGCAAAGATTAGGCAAGGAACTGGGCCTGGGGGTCGGCATATCCTCCGGCGCCAATTTATTAGGTGCCATCAAAGTGCAGCAAGCTTTAGGTCACCCTGCGGTTGTGGTGACCGTTTTCGCTGACAACAACCAAAAATATTTAAGCACCGCCTTGTTTGAGAAAGAGCAAGCCAAGCCCGGTTATTGGAGCCCGGATATCAAATTAATGAATTACAGCATCCATGAACGACTTCGTTAAGCAAGAAGCTCTTTGGTTAGGGGCGCGTTTTGGCGATCCTGCTCCCCCGGGGGGGAGGACGCCATTACTGAAAAAACATTTCGCTTCGTTCTTTATCGTTTTTTCATTTTCGTAAAAAATGAGATCAGTAAATAATAGTTAATACCAAATGAGAAGATGCCCGCCGTAAGCGCGGCGGGCTATTTTTATTTCAAGACGAAAAATATTAAATAAAAATTAAAGTGATCCCTTAATTCCCCACAAGGGGCGCTTTTGTCCGGTAACTTCGACCTAAACCAATTTTATTTACATGGACAATTTGATCAATAAAACTTTCAAGGACTTTGAGAACATACCGGGTATGGGTCCTTATGAACGGGCGGCGGAATGGTCGGCTTATGTGGCGGACTGGCGTTCACGCGGTCACTGGAATTACCGGCAGATGGCGTTTTCGGGCTGCGGCCCGCGGGTGGAACTGCGGTTGGATTGGGGTTCGAAGCGGGATTATGTCAGCTTGGTTTCCAATGATTACCTGGGCTTCACGCAGCATCCGAAGGTCAAGGCGGCTGCGATTGCTGCTATTGAAAAGTATGGCACCGGTGCCGGGGCATCCCCGGCGATTGGTGGTCATTATGATTTCCACGCGGAGATCGAGCGGGAGATCGCGGCCTTCTTAGGCTGGGAAAGCGCGCTGGTCTTTACCACTGGCTATACTGCCAATTCAGCGATGCTGCAATGCCTGCTGAAAAAGGATGACTTGGCAATTTTTGATTCGGCGATCCATGCGAGTGTGCAGGAAGGTGGTTTGCTGACGAACGTAAAGACTTTTCCGCATAATGACCTGATGGCACTGGAGCATGTGCTGCGCAATTCGGAAGATAAATACCGTACGCGCCTGGTGGTAGTCGACGGGGTCTATTCCCAGGATGGGGATTTAGCACCGCTTGACAGGATCATCGCTTTGTGCAAATTATATAATGCCATGATTGTGGTCGATGATGCGCATGGTACGGGTGTGATCGGTGAGCGTGGTCGCGGGGTGCTGGAGTTGTATGACCTGTTGCAGGAGGTGGACATCATTACGGGTTCATTCAGCAAGACCTTTGCGCATGTGGGTGGCTATGTGGTGGCCAAACCAGAGTTGGTGGAGTACCTCAAGTTCCATTCGCGCCAGCATATCTTTTCGGCGACACTGCCGCCGGCCGCGGCTTGTATCCCGGTAGCGATCAGGTTGGTGGATAGTGAACCGCAATGGATGTTGCAGCTATGGGAGAATGTGACCTATTTCCGGAACGGGCTGGTGGAATTAGGCTTGGATGTGGGTAATACGCAATCGGCGATCATCCCGGTGAAGACCGGTGATCCGCTGGTGGCGGCGGAAGCCACCAAATTGTTGCTGGAAGCCGGAGTTTATGCCAATCAGATCGGTTACCCGGCGGTGTCGAAGAAAGACGCGAGGGTACGGCAAAGTTTGATGGCGACGCATACGCGAGAAGACCTCGACCAAGTGCTGAATGCCTGGGAATGGGTGAACAGTAAGTTGAAACTAAACAAAAGAGAGGAATATGCCTATGACAAGAAAGAAGGAACATAAGATACGGGACCCGGACAAGATGCGCCGACGGCTCATTGATGCGATCGGTGAGATCTTAGAAAAGCAGGGCTTCACCGGCGTACGGGTCAATAACATCGCCCGGCATTTGGACCGCGATAAGAACCTGGTCCGCTATTATTTCGGAAATATCCAGAATTTGAAAAAAGCTTTTATCATGGAAAAGGATTACTGGCCGCCATTTTTTGAACGGTTCAAGTTGAATGAGCTATCAGGCCGGGTGGAGATCAGGCAACTGTTTGTAGAACTGATGCGCGAGAACTACCGCTTCTTCAAGAACCATAAGGAGATGCAGAAGATCATTCAGTGGCAGATCAATGAGAATTTGTCTTTGCTCCGGCATATTTCGGATTCACGCGAGCTGGAGGGCGAAAAACTGCTGGTGCGGACGGATAAATTCTTTGAAGGCACGGGCGTAAGTTTTCGAAGTGTGGTGTGCTTGCTGTTGGGCGGTATCTATTATGTGGTTCTGCATGCGACGACGAACGGCAGTAAGGTGGCCAGCGTAGATATCACTGTAGACGAAGAGCATGAGGCGCTCTGGCGGACAATCGGTCAGATCATTGATTGGGCTTTCGAGGCGGCCGAAAAGGCCGGTGGCCTGGTTTAATTAAGTTTAACCTTAAATTTTCTACCTTTATGGCAAAATTTGAAATAAGAAACAGCAAAGTCTTTTAGACATATCAGCTATTATAGCATTCACGATCTTTTGGTCTTTTGAGAAACTGGTAATTTTAAAAAAGGAGATCCAAGAGCAAGTGCAATGCCCGCAGAAGTGCGGGCGTACTTGTTTGATGTTCTCCAAGGGTATACCAGTACCTTCAAAAGGCATCTATAAGGAAACCCGCACTATTGCTTTTCTCCCCTAGCAATTATTTACCTTCTACTTCCTGAAAAATATGTTACTACTATGGATCATGGTGGGATTGACGGTTGTTGTGTTGTTGATCCTGAATATCAAGCTGGTTAGGCGCAGCCGGACGGAACGCCGGCAGCGTGAACTGAAAGCTGTATTGGATAAAGAAGCGACGTTTTTGAAGAACTGCGCCTTGTATCAATTATCGGAACGCGAAATGGAAGTTTTGCGCTTAATGCTCGAAGGGCACACTTACCGTTCTGCCGCTGAGATATTGTTTATTTCCGAAAAAACCATTGATGCGCACCTGCGCAGTATTTACAGCAAGACCGGCGTCAAAAATAAAGTGGAGCTAGTCGTAAAGTTCTATAGCTGATCCGTTTGGGACACTTCCTGATTCAGCACTTTTAGGAGTACTCCCTATTGTTTTCAACCGACTTGACGTTCACCTTTGGTTAAAACAGCGCAGTCCTTTGCGGACCATTAAAGAAAGAAACGAACGAAAATCATTGCCTATGGTGTAAGCTTACGCATATCCTGTTGAGTGAAAGTTGTCGCCCGTGAACCGGCTAAACAGGACTTACTAAAAACAGTGCTAATGATTGAAAACAGAAACGATGAAAACACCTATCCCTTTTACTGGCTGGATGAACTGGCCGCTGTTACCTTAAACCCCGAAAAAAATCAAGACATTTCATCGGCAGAACTCGCCGCTATCCGTGAGCGCCTGCCCAACGAATTTAACCAGATCAGCGACCTGCTGAAAAACCAGGCTTTCTGCCTTTATTCCGGTGAGCATATCAAAGTCGTCGCCGGCCATTATGATCAATCTATCCGCCTGCTCCAGCAACAGGCGCAGATCAACCTGGCACAATATCCTGCCGGGGGCGAACTCCGTGAAACCGGGCAGCTGTTGCTGGACAAGCTCAACGAACTTTTTCAAAGCATACACCACCGTTATCAAAACTATCTAACCGAACCACCCGCAGCAGATCCGGAAAAAAATCCGCTGCTTAAAGTGCTCTGCCGGCTCAGCGTTGATCAGATCGCGATCATTCTTAAAGCAGCCGATGATATTAAATTGGTCGTTACCCGGTCATTCAGCCAAGTGCTTAAAAGTATCGTCCCTTTTCTATCCACCGAGCGTTTTGCAAATTTTTCCTGGAAAAGCGCCCGCAGTAGCACCTATAAAATGGAAATGAGCGATAAAGCCGTTGCTATTGAAACGCTCGAAGCCCTTATCAGCAAGATCAAGGAATATTAGCCGAACCTTACCTCACCATCATACAGCCTCCCTAACCGGAGGCTTTTTTTGTTTCTGGCATTGTTTTTTTTTCACCAGCAATTTTTGGGGCCAACCTGCCAAAAATCAAACCCAACAAAATTTTTTTTAAAGGCAAATGAATTTTAACGAACTGATATCCAACAGGCTTCAAAACCTGCAACAAGGCTGCAGCCGCAAGTTGAAGTTTATGCGCTTTGCCTATTCCGGCAACTTTGTCTCAACAAAACGTAATTATAAAACGCAAAGCAATGAATCATTTACTTCACCCAATTACCTGGCACCAATATCTGACCGCAGCATTGATCGCCGCCCTAATTTATTACGCGGTCGTCATCCTGCGATGCTACCAACCCGAACTGCAACAACTCAAAGACCGGTTCAGCGGCAACGCCAATGACGACGGCCTGCAAGCCCTGCGCAATTACAACGGTGAAGCGGACAACGCTACCGCCGTACCAGCCGCTAACAAGAATGATTTAGCCGCTCATCAACCCTATCAGGAAATCCCTGACGAACGGGAAAGCCAAGAGCCACCCACCGCGCTTGATATCATCAGCCTGAAACTCAAAGCCGTCATCGAACACGCCGCCGACCAGCCTTTTGCCCCGGCACTATTGATACCCCAACTCCAACAACTACTACAAGAACCCCAAACATTCAGCGATGCTGAAAAAGCGGCCATCAGCCACCTCATCGTCGCCGAATGCGAAAATACCGGCACCGCCCTGCTGACCGAAGAAGAAGTGGATCAGTGGTGGGAGCGTTAGCAGGCCTGCCGCTTCCGGCCCGTCCCGAATCCAATCGGGACGGGTAACGGAAGAAATCACCAACAAATTATTTGCTGACCGAACGTCCCGGCGTAAGCGCCCGCGAGGATGATCCGAAAGAGGGGAAACGGCGGCAGCAGTTTTCCAGCCCCTCCCGGTAACCCCGGGAGCGGGTATGGGAAAGCCATGCCTGAAAAAAGCTAAAAGCGAGAAAGAATTTAAAAACAAACGATACGTGAAAATGAAAAAGTGCAGCAAGAACATCGTTAAAGCAGGGGCCGTCGCGTCCCTGCTTATTATCCAAATCCTGCAGGTCAAAGCCCAGGACGGCAATGCCGGCATCCAGCAGGCCAACACCCAGGTCAGGGGTTATTTTGAAAGTGGTACCAACCTGATGTACGCCATCGGGGCCATCGTCGGCCTGATCGGAGCCGTCAAGGTTTACCAGAAATGGAACTCCGGCGATCAGGATACTTCCAAGGTTGCCGCCGCCTGGTTTGGTTCCTGCATCTTCCTGGTGGTCGTCGCCACCATTATCAAATCATTCTTCGGGATCTAAACGCCGCAGCTATGAAAACACAACTCATCAAACAGCTGCATAACTACCTGCTGCATAACCATACCGACCTGCTCATCGCCCTGCAGGAAGAACACCGGCTGGAGCATTACCTGCAACAAAAGGTAGAATCTGTCAGCGACCTCTTGGCGCAGCTCCAGGAAGAAAAGCGCCCCGCCTATGTCATTGAAGCGCTCTGCCTCGAAGAACTCACCCGCGACCTGCGGCCCTCGCGCTTCAATTATATGCGCGAACTGCTGGAAGCCGAGTTTGAAACGGACTATAAGCGCATGCTCAGCAGCGGCATCCTGACCTATGAACTCATCAACCTGATCGGTGCCTGCGAACCCATTTTCGAGGTATTCGCCCTTGGCGAGGAAAACGAAGAAAGCGCCGAACTGAAACACGCGGTCATGGGCATGATCGCCGAATACCTGGAAAGGTAAACTGAAAGATAAAAGCAAACAGCAAGAAAAGGACAGCACCGAAGCAACAACTCATGGCATTCAACGCGTTACAGCAACTCCGCACCAATATCGAAGCGATCCGCATCGCGCTTGCTTTTCGTCCCGGTGACCAACCGGACGAAAAGCAGGTGGAAACACTGCGCGCTTATGCCGGCTTCGGAGGCCTGAAGGCGGTGCTGTTTCCTGATGCCCCCTTGGAAGAATGGAAAAAGCAGAACGCTTCCAAAAACGACCTGCGGCTGTACCCGTCCATGATGGAATTGCATGCTTTGCTCCGGGAAGCATTGAGCGAGGCGGATTACCAGGCGGCTATGGATTCCATCCGCAACAGCGTGAACACCGCCTTTTACACACCAGCCTTTGTACCGCAAACGCTGTACCGCGTGCTGGACGCCCACGGCATCCGTCCGCAGCGTATCTACGAACCCAGCAGTGGGGCCGGCATCTTTATCAGTGAAGCCGCCCGGGCTTTTCCGGATATCCGGCAGGTTACCGCCGTTGAAAAGGATATCCTCACCGGCAAAGTGCTGACCGCGCTGGCTTCCAACTTCGCCCTGCCCATTGAGGTGCAGATCAAAGCGCTGGAGAAAACCGACAACAGCGAGAACGGATGTTACGACCTGATCACGAGCAATGTGCCATTTGGCAATATCGCCGTCTTTGACCCGGCCTATCCGGAGAAAAGCCTGAACAGTAAGATTCACAGTTATTTTTTCGCCAAAGGGCTGGACAAACTGGCCGAGGGCGGCATCCTGGCTTTTATGACCAGCGACGCTTTCCTAAATGCGCCAACCAATAAAGCCGCACGCGAGCATTTGTTTAACCGCGCCGATTTCCTGAGCCTGACCGTACTGCCGGATAACCTGATGCTGGATAATGCCAATACCTATGCGCCCAGCCACTTGCTGATCATGCAAAAGCATACCGGCAAAACAGAACTAACCATCGATGAGCAAATGCTGCTGAATACCGCTTTGCAGCGCAATGAATTTGGCGAATATCATATCAACGAATACCTGCAAACGGTAAAGGCCTATGCCATCGCCGCTGATACCATCCGTCCCGGCAAAGACCAGTACGGGCAGGCGCATGAAGCCCACTGGCAAACCGCTGAACTCAGCGGCATTACCGACAAGATCGAAGAAACGATCAGTGACGGGCTAAGTAACTGGTTCAACCGCGAAGCCTTTGCACAGGCGCAAAAACTAGTACAACAATTCGGTACCGGCCAAAACATCGAGCCTGACGAGCTGCCGCGCTTGACCTACCTGCCGATGCCTGAAAGCAAAGCGGTAGCCGTTTCCGTGCAACTCGGCCTGTTCGACAGCCAGCCGGCTGAAACGGTTAACCGGGCGATGGATTACCTCACCGATATCGACCGGGCGGCGGTCATTGCGGAAACCGTCCGCTCTATCGGCACGGTCAAAACCCGCGACAACGCGCAGCAGGAATGCGTCCTGCTGGTCACCGCCAAATTGCAGCAAGGCAAGCAATACGCTTACAAGCTGATTTCCACCGTGCAGGAGATCCAGGTGCCATCGGCCTGGCTCAGCGGTAACCAGTTCAGCCGCGAAGTGGCTGCACTCCGCGAAAACCTGGGCAAATATGGCCATGAGTTCTTTTTCGAAGGCGATCAAAGCCTTAAAGGCTTATTCCAGTTTGAAAGGCAGGAGATCATTTGGTTCCGGGGGCTTTTGCCACACCACGCGGAAGGCAGCCTGGTCACAGAAGGCCTGAAGGCGGGTACCATCAAAAACCTGGAACCCGACCGCAACCGTGCGGTCTTCGAGCCGCTGGCCAATCAAAAGGATGCACTGTTTTACCGCGCCTACCTGCGCCTGCGCGACGGCTATTATGAAATATATGCTAAAGAAGCCGAAGCCTTAAGGGCGTTTCCGGCACTGCGGGAACAACTGAACCGGGCCTATACCGATTTCAAACAGCAATACGGGGAACTGAACCGCCCGGCCAACCGCCGCCTGATCCTGGCCGATGAAAAGGACGGCTTTAAAATGCTGGCCTCGCTGGAAACCCGCGAGGGTACCGATTACCGCGCTGCCGATATTTTAAACGGGCCGGTTTTTCAGCAAACAGAGGTATTTAAAACGGATGACCCGGTTTCCGCGCTGGCCCGCTGCCTGAATGACCGTGGGAAAGTGGATATTGAATTTATCAGTGGTGCGACCGGCCTGAGCGCCGAAGAATCCGTCATCAGCCTGCATAGCCATATTTTTATGGACCCGGCCAGCCGGGAATGGGAAACCCGTGATGCTTACCTGAGCGGAAACGTGGTGGAAAAGCTGGAAACTGCGCGCAGGATAACCGCTGTGCAGCCGAATGACCCGGAGATCCAACGCAGCCTTAACGCGATTGAAAAAGCGCAGCCGGAACTGATCCCCTTTGAATTATTGGACTTCAACTTAGGCGAACGTTGGTTCCCGAACCGCTATTACGAGCGCTTTGCCAGCAGCTTTTTTGACCTGCCGGTAACGATCACTTACCTGCCGTCCAGCGACCAGTTCAAGGTGGCTGTTGACGGCACCAACCTGAAGATCACCAAAGAGTTCGCGATCCGTCCGGCGGAGGGCACCCGCACCACCTACGGCTACACGCTGTTGGAGCATGCGCTGGAAAATACCACTCCCTATTTCAGCTACGAGGTAAAAACGGGCGACAGCACCAAACGCTATCCCGATAACGAAGCCATCCAACTGGCCCATGAAAAGATCGAGCAGATCCGTAACGGCTTTACCAACTGGCTGCATGAATTGCCCGACCAGGAAAAAACCGCTATTACCGGTCTGTATAACCGCACCTTTAACTGTTACGTGCTGCGGGAGTTCAGCGGCGACCACCTGCGCTTCCCCGGCCTGGATAAAAAGGCGCTGGGTATTGATGACCTGTACAGTTCACAGAAAAATGCGGTTTGGCGCATCCTGCAAAACCGGGGCGGGCTGATCGATCACGAAGTGGGCCTGGGTAAAACCCTGACCATGATCGTCGCGGGTCATGAAATGAAGCGCCTTGGCATTGTGCAGAAACCGATGATCCTGGCGCTGAAGGCCAATGTCAACCAGATCGCGGAAACTTACCGCAAGGCTTATCCCGATGCCCGCATCCTCTTTCCCGGCCAAAACGATTTCACACCGGATAAGCGCCTGCGTATCTTCCACGAGATCAAGAACAATCACTGGGACTGTATCATCCTGACGCATGACCAGTTCGGCCGCATCCCGCAATCGCCGGAAGTGCAGGCGCAGATCTTCGCCCGCGAGCTGGCCGATGTTACCGAAAACTTAAATACGCTGATCGCCGAAGGCGGTGAGGTCACCCGGCGGGTACTTAAAGGGCTGGAATTGCGCAAGACCAACCTGGAGGTTAAGCTGCAAACCCTGCAGCAGGAGATCAATGAGAAAAAGGACAGCGGCATCACCTTTAAGGAAATGGGGGTCGATCACCTGTTCATTGATGAATCGCATAAGTTCAAAAACCTGACCTTTTCCACCCGGCATGACCGCGTGGCTGGTTTGGGCAATACGCTGGGCAGCCAAAAGGCGCTGAATATGTCTTTTGCTATCCGCACCCTGCAACAGCGTTTTGACAGCGACCTGTGCGTTACCTTTTTGAGCGGAACACCTATCTCCAATTCGCTGACGGAGATGTTCCTGATCTTTAAATACCTGCGGCCAAAAGAAATGGAACGGCAGTTCATCGCCAACTTCGATGGCTGGGCTGCGGTATTCGCCAAAAAGACCACCGACTTTGAGTTCTCGGTGACCAACCAGATCATCAGCAAAGAGCGCTTCCGTCATTTTATCAAGGTGCCGGAACTGGCGCTGTTCTATAACGAGATCACGGACTATAAAACGGCCAAACATATCGCGCTGGACAAACCGGAACTGGATGAGCGGCTGATCAATATCAAACCCAGCGAGCAGCAAAGCGATTTCATTATGCGCCTCATGCGCTTTGCCGAAACCGGCGATGCCACGCTGATCGGCCGCCCGCCGCTGTCGGAGGAAGAAGATAAAGGGCGGATGCTGATCGCCACCAACTACGCCAAGAAGATGGCGGCAGATATGCGCCTGATCGACCCGGCTTATGGTGACCACCCGGACAATAAGGTAAACACCTGCGCGCGCCAGCTGGCTGAACTTTACCACGAAAGCACGCCGCACCGGGGCACCCAGGTCGTCTTTTGCGATATCGGCACACCAAAACCCGGCGAGTTTAACCTGTATGATGCGCTGAAGGATAAGCTGGTCAACGATCTACAGGTGAAAGCCGCTGAGATCACTTTTATCCATAACTGGACGGATAAGCAAAAGCCCGAACTGTTCAGAAAAATGAATCGGGGCGAGATCCGGGTCCTCATCGGCAGTACCGAAAAAGCAGGTACCGGCCTCAATGTGCAGCAGCGCGTCATCGCCATGCACCACCTGGATATCCCCTGGAAGCCATCAGAGTTGGAACAACGCAACGGCCGTGGCGCAAGGCAGGGCAACACCCTGGCTAAACAGCATTACGGCAACAAAGTGCTGAATTTTATCTATGCGGTGGAACAGTCGCTGGACAATTACAAGTTCAACCTGCTGAAAAACAAGCAAACCTTTATCAGTCAGATGAAGAACTGCGAACTCAACGTGCGCAGTATTGACGAAGGCTCGGTGGATGAAAACAGCGGGATGAATTTTTCTGAATATATCGCTATCCTTTCCGGCGATACCAGCCTGCTGAAAAAATCAAAGCTGGAGAAAAAGATCGCCGCGCTGGAAAGCCTAAAGACCGCCCACTACAGGGAAGGCAGCCGTTCCCGCTATCTGTTGGAAGACAAACGTAAGGAACAAAGCCAAACCGGCCGTGAACTGGAGATCCTGCAGGCCGACCTTCAAGTCTACCGGGCGAACCTAAAAATGGAAAAGGACGGCAGTAAGGCTAATCCCATCCGTTTAGACAAACTCAATAGCGCCGATCCGGTGGCTATCGGCAAATTCCTGGTTTCCAAATACCGCAACTGGCTCCCTGAAAAAGGACTGACCGGAACCGCTAAATTGGGGACGCTTTATGGTTTTGACCTGATGATCGAGCGCCATGCGGGCAGTTTTGACTTCGATAAACCCGCCAGCTACTATAATGTGCTGTATGCAACGCGGCCCGAAACCAACGGCAAATACATTTACAGTTCCGGTGTCCCCAATGTAGATAACCCCAAAACGGCCGCTCGCTATTACCTCAATGCGCTGGATAAAGCGGAAAGCCAGGAAGAAAGGCTGAAAACCCATCTGGCCGAATTGAACGAACAGATACCGCAACTGGAAGCGCTGGTCGGAAAACCCTTTGAACGGGATGCCGAACTGCGGGACATGAAAAGCGGGCTGACCAAACTCGAACGGGAGATCGCGCAAAATATTAAAGCCAAACAGCAGGCGCAAAACGGTGGCGATCAGGAGGAAACCATCACTCCGGCTAGTGAGGTAAAAAATAACCTCACTACAGGCGAAGCCAAAGTAGTCAGCCTGTCGGAAGTAGATGCCGGTAATAAAGCGACGCTTTTAAAGGGCATGATCTACCAGCTGCCAGCCCAGCAAAACGAGCAGGCTGTGAAAAAAACAAAGGGGGTGCGCTTATGAAAACGCTGCACTTCGATCATATCCGCTGCCCGATGCATCGCTATACCTTTTCGGTGAAAGCCATCAGGGAGTGGACAGAACGCTTCTGCGAAGGCCGCGTGCTTAATCTCTTTGCCGGTGAAACCAAATTGGCGCTCGACGAAACCCGCAACGACCTTAACCCGGCCATGCCCGCCGATTACCATCAGGATGCTTTGGCTTTCCTGCGCGACTGGCCAGGTGAGCGGTTTAACACCATTCTGCTGGACCCGCCCTATGCTTACCGCAAGTCCATGGAACTCTATGAGGGTATGGTGTGCAGCCCTTTCCGGCAATTGAAGGATGCCATCCCTAATTGCCTGTTACCCGGCGGACTGGTCATCACCTTTGGCTACCATTCCATCGTCATGGGCCGCAATCGCGGCTTCTGTCTGGAGCGGCTGGCCCTTTTCAGTCACGGCGGCGCTATCCATGATACCATCGCCAGCGTCGAGCGCTTCACACCGACATAACACCCCTCTTATTTTTTTCCTCACCAGCAATTTAACAACAAAGCACCATGAATAACAGCATCTATACCATCAACAAAGGCATTAACAAAAGCATCGAGTTTCGCGGCTTGCGGGCGCAATACATCTGGTTTTTCGCCGGGCTGGTCATGGGGCTGCTGATCGTGTTTGCCACCCTATACATCCTCGGTGCCGGAACGATCATTTGCCTTTCCGTGACGGGCAGCGCCGCCGCGTACGGCAGTATCAAAATCTTCAGCCTGAGCCGCAAATACGGTGAACACGGCTTGATGAAGGCCGCCGCAAAAAAGCGACTCCCCAAAGTATTGAAATCCTATAGCCGCCGCTTCTTCCAGCAATTCACTTTTAACAGCATCAACCATGAAAAATAAACTGGAGCCAAAGATCATCCATTTTGTAAAGCTCAGCTTTGTGATCGATATCGATCAGCAGGTGTTACGGCAAACTAACAAGCCCGAACATGAGATCTCCTTTATCCGGGACATGACCGATATGGGCGACCATTATTTGCTGGCCTGGGATCCTGAAAAACAGACCGTAAGCACTGACCCGGAAAGATCAGAACCGCTCATAATCGACCAATTGGTATGGCTCGATCCCGAAGGTATGTCCGAGAAATACGGCATCCCCGTTGAAAAGCTGCAAACCATGCGGGACTTCGAGGTCATCGTAGATCAGGAAGCTTTAACGCAACGCCGGGAAGGCATCTTACCGCAGATCGACCTGGCCGGTGAAGCATTTACCATTGACCTGCAACTGCAGGAGCTGCGTAACACCAAATATTTCTTCCCGGTCATCAGCCTGAAAAGCTTTGAGCTGACGAACGACGGCTGGAACTACGAAGCCTATTATCATCCCGTCATGAAACAGGTGGTTGATCTCGACCCCAAAATGCTGGAGTTTCCCGAGGGTGTGATCAAACTAAAAATCCCCAATGAGTTGGGTCTGGACCCGGTGGCTACCGCCCGCATCTATGGTATGGATGAACGGGAAGTTCTGCGCCGCCACCCGATCCAAAAGAACCTGAAAGCTGAGGTCATCCCGCTCAGTGAAACCCATATTCCGGCCCTGATCCAGCGTAACAAAGAAGCCCTGCGGCAGGCGCACCAGGAAAACGCGCAAAAGGTAAAGCCGAGGCACCGGCCGAGATTTTAATAAGGTTTTCCCCGCCAACCAAAGATTAACGTGAAAGAGAACTGTGCAAATGGAAAAAGAATTAAAAAACATACTGCCCATCCTGGGCATTGAACATGACTGCATCCTGTCCAAGCAGGGTGAATATACCGTGGCCTACCGGGTACAATTGCCCGAGATATTTACCCTGTCCGATGAGGATTATGAAAACATGCACCAGGCCTGGGTGAAAGCCATCCGGGTGCTGCCCAAAGACAGCGTACTGCATAAACAGGACTGGTTTACCCGCCAAAGCGTAAAGACTGATGAAGAAAAAAAACATAGCTTTTTGTCGGCTGCGGCTAATCATCACTTTGCCGGACGCCTGTTTTTGCAACATGACTGCCTGCTGTACTTCACCAAAAAACCGGCTGGCCGCTCAAAAAGCAGTTCCCTGTTTTCGACCTTGCTGCGGCCAACCTTAGTGCCAAAAGAAACACTGCAGGCGCAGGCCCGCCAGGAGTTTTTAGATACCTGTACCCAATTCAAACGGCTGCTGGAAGATACGCGTTTGATGACCCTGACGCGCTTAACCTCGGCTGACCTGCAAAGTCAGCTCAAAAAGACCGGGCTGATCGAGCGCTATTGCTTCGTTTCCGAAGATGACGGCCAATTGCTCATTAAGGATATCAGCCTTTCCGACAGCATCCGCATCGGCAGCCAGCAACTGGCGGTTTACACCCTGGGCGATGCGGAACAATTGCCCGCGCAATGCGGCTCCCGCCTGACCTATGATGCCTACTCTACGGACCAAACCCGTTTTCCCGTAAGCTTCGCAGCGGGCTTAGGCTTGCTGCTGGATTGCAGCCATATCTACAACCAATATATATTGATCGGCGATGCCCAGGCCACCCTGCGCCAGCTGGAGAAAAAAAGGCTGCGCCTGCAATCGTTGTCCGCTTATTCGCGCGAAAATGCTATCTCTTTGGAGGCGACCAATGATTTCCTGAACGAAGCCATCAGCCAGCAACGGCTGCCTGTCAAAGCGCATTGCAACGTCATGATCTGGTCGGCGGATGAAAATAAACTCAAAGAAAGCGGTAACAAAGTCGTTTCCGCATTGGCCGCCATGGATGCCGCCGGTAAACCCGAAACCGACGGGGCGGCGCAGATCTGGTGGGCGGGCATCCCCGGCAATGGTGGGGACTTCCCGCTCAACGACACCTTTGACACCTTTGCCGAACAGGCGGCCTGCTTCCTGAATCTCGAAAGCAATTACCGCAGCGACCCGCCGGGAGAGGGCATCCGTTTTTGCGACCGGCTGAATGCCAAACCCGTTTATGCCGATCTTTACGATGCGCCGCGTCACAACGGCATCACCAGCAATATGGGTACGCTCGTTTGCGGTACTTCCGGCGGCGGCAAGTCCATGACCGTCAATCATATCCTGCGCTCGCTTTATGACCAGGGCGCGCATTGCGTGACAGTGGATATCGGCGGCAGTTACAAGGGCCTGTGCGGCCTTTTGGGTGGCTACTACTTTACCTATAAAGAACACAACCCGATCAAATTCAACCCTTTTTATTTAGGCAAAGGCGATGTGCTGGATACCGAGAAGAAAGAAAGTTTAAAAGCCCTGCTGGTATCCTTATGGAAAGGCGAGAACGAGACCTTTAACCGTGCGGAATATGTGGCTTTATCCAATGCCCTGCAAGGTTATTATGAGCATTTAGCAAAAAATAACCGCTTATTCCCCGGCTTCAATTCTTTCTACGATTACCTTGAAGCGGACTACCGCCAGGTGCTGCAAAGCCACCGGGTGAAGGAACGTGATTTTGATATGGATAATTTCCTGTATGTGCTGCGGCCTTACTATAAGGGCGGCGAATTTGATTTCCTGCTGAACGCCACGGAAAACCTGGAGCTGCTGAGCCAGCCCTTTGTGGTATTTGAACTGGATCAGATCAAAGACCATCCCATCCTCTTCCCGGTCTGTACGCTCATTATCACTGAGTTATTTATTTCCAAAATGCGCAAGCTGCCGGGCCTGCGCAAAGTGCTGACGATCGATGAAGCCTGGAAGGCCATCGCCAAAAGCGGCATGGCCGAGTTCCTGCGCTACGCCTTTAAGACCATCCGCAAGTTTAACGGCATTCCCATCGTGATCACCCAGGAACTGGATGACCTCATTAATTCACCGGTGATCAAAGATGCAATCATCAACAATGCCGATATCAAGATCCTGATGGACATGCGCAAATTCCAGGGCAAGTTCGGCAAGCTGCAGGACGCTTTGGGACTTTCCGACAAAAGCAAAACCATTTTGCTGTCGGTCAACAAGGATAACCGGGAGATCTTCATCGATATCGGCGGGCAGGTCATGAAGGTCTACAAAAATGAACTCTGCCCCGAAGAATACTATGCTTTTACCACGGAAGGACGCGAACGGGTGAAAGTGCTGAAATATGCCGAAAAACACGGCAGCATCGAAGCGGGCATCAAAGCCCTGGTCGCTGAAAAACGAAACTCAAAAGCCGCATAACCATGAAAACGAAATTTAAAATAGTAATTCTAACAACCATCGCACTGTTTTTTTCCCTCACCGGGAACCGTGCGCAGGCGCAAATACCCGGCGTCAGCCTGATCACCGGTGTAATCAAAAAAGTGATCGTCGCCATCGATCTGAAGGTGCAGCAACTGCAGAATCAAACCATTGCATTGCAGAACGCCGAACAGCAACTGGAAAACTCCCTGCACCTCAGCAGCCTGAACAATATCTCCGGCTGGCTGGGTAAGGAAAAAGACCTGTATGCCGGTTATTACCAGGAACTCAATCAGGTGCGCGGCCTGATCGCCAATTACGATGCCGTCAAAGGTGTGATCAGCAAGCAAAAGCAACTCGTCAGCGAATACCAGCAGGCCAGTGCCCTGTTCGGACGGGATGCCCATTTCTCAGCGGCTGAACTCGGCTATATGGGCACTATCTATAATGGCATTCTGCAGGAAAGCCTGCAAAACCTCGATCAGCTGTTAATGGTCGTCAGCGACCTCAGCACCCAAATGGATGATGCCGAACGACTGCAAAAGATCGGGCAGGCTGCCAGGGCCATGCAAACCAATCTGGACCACCTGCGCCAGTTCAACCGGCAGAACGCCGGTTTAAGCCTGCTGCGTGCTAAAGATGCGCAGGACAGGCAGCAAGTCAAACAACTTTATGGCATCCAGTAAGCGGAAACAGTAAACACCATCGATATGAAAACAACGATAAAAACCCTCTTATTTTTTTCCCTCGCCAGCTTATCTTATAGCAGGGCGCAGGCGCAATTCCTCGGCGGCTTCTTCAGCCAGCAAAGCCAGCAGCGCAAGCTCATGGCCGAACAGATCGCTCTATACGAGATTTATTTAAGCGCAATCAAAACCGGCTACCACGTCGCCGAAACCGGATTGAATACCGCCCACGAGTTAAAAAACGGTACGTTTAATTTGCACGATGCCTATTTCAATTCGCTGGAACAGGTCAACCCGCTGATCCAAAACAATCCCAAAGCCAAAGCGATTGCCGACCTGAATGCGCAAACGCTGAAACTCTTTTCGGACGAATGGACCTGGCAACAGCGACAAAAGCTGTTAAGCGCCGGGGAACTGGCCTATTTCCAAAAAGTCCAGGCCAACATAACTGCCAGATGCCGGCTTGATATAGAAGAGTTAACCGATGTACTGACACCCGGCAAATTACAACTGACCGATGCCCAACGGCTGGACCGGCTGGATAAGATCTATGAACGCATGAAGGACAAATTCGCCTTTGCCGGTTCATTTACCGGTAAATGCCGGAAACTAGCGACAGAGCGCAAGAACAACCTACGGGATAAGGATCAGCTTAAAAAGCTCTACGGTATTCAATAACAAAAAATGTGAAGGAGATCAGTGATGAAGAAAATAGCAATAACCCTTTTAGTAAGCCTCGGACTGGCGGCGGCCACGCCGCTCAGCAGCCGGGCGCAATCGGTAGCCGATGTAATCCAGCAATTGGTGCTGGATTATCAAAAGCTGGCCAGTCTCAAAAATATTCTCGGACAGATGTACACCGGCTACACCGTGCTGAGCAAGGGCTACGGGGCCGTCAAGGATGTGGCGCAGGGCAACTTTAGCCTGCACGAAGCTTTCCTCGACGGCCTGTACCTCGTTAGTCCGGCGGTGCGCAAATACCCGCGCATCACGGATATCATTAATGACCAGGCGCAGCTGGTCAGCGAGTATAAAAACGCCTCGGGAAGCTTTAACAGCAGCGGGCATTTCAACCCCGATGAACTGGCCTATATGATGACGGTCTACAACAACCTCGTCAGCCAGAGCCTGAAAAACCTGGACGACCTGTCCATGATCGTCACCGACAGCAAGCTGCGGATGAGTGATGCCGAAAGGCTGACGGCCATCGACGGCATTTACCTGGAAAGCCATAACCAGTTGAGCTACCTGCGGAAATTTAATGACCAGGCTGCCCGCATTGGCTGGCAGCGTTCGCAGGGTATAACGGACAAACAGCGTGTTCAATCTATTTACGGTATAACCCAATAAGGCATGAAAAGGAAAATCTTAAAGATGGCTTTCGCAGCCGTCCTGGCTATGCTTATGCCTTTATTTTCCCATGCGGAGGGTGTGGCAGACGACCTGCACGGCTTGCAGGGCATACTTTCCCAACTGTATGATCAGATGATGCCATTGTGCCAGGGGATAATCGGCGTTTCACGGGGGATCGCCGGTTTCGCGGCGCTTTGGTATATCGGCGCCCGGATCTGGAAGCATATGGCAGCAGCCGAACCGGTAGATGTTTATCCCTTATTGCGGCCATTCGCCATCGGATTTTGCATCGCGGCTTTTCCGCTGGTGCTGTCCCTTATCAACGGCATCTTGCAGCCGGTGGTCACCGCTACCGAGGGTATGGTGACCAACAGCAATCAGGCTATCGCCCGCTTGCTGGCCAATGGTAAACCCGATGCCGCCGATGTTTCGCCCAATGATACCAATTCAGACCCTGATAAATGGTACCAGTACAGCCATCCGGACGGGACGGTTACCGATGCCGGCAGCAGTAACCCGATCTCCGATGCCTTTTCCGGCTGGAGCATTAAGAACTGGGCGCGGAAATTTATCGCTGAAGTGCTGAACGTGCTCTTTCAGGCAGCAGCGCTTTGCCTCGATACCATCCGCACATTCAAGCTGATCGTGCTGGCCATTCTCGGCCCGCTCTGTTTCGGCCTGAGTATTTTCGAGGGTTTCCAGCATAGCCTGAAGCAATGGCTGGCGCGCTATGTCAACGTCTTTATGTGGCTGCCCATTGCTAATATCTTCGGGGCCATCATCGCCAAGATCCAGGAAAACATGATCATCGGTATTCAAAACGGCGCGCCCGATCTCGGTGACCAAAACACGGCTTACCTGATCTTTTTACTGATCGGCATCATAGGTTACTTCACCGTACCCAGCGTGGCCAACTACATTATGAACGTCGGCGGCCATGCGCTTTTCAGTAAAACCAGCGCGCTGGCTTCCATGGCGGTCAGCTACTTCAGCGGCTCGGTGATGCAGAGTTTTAACCGCGGCAGCAACACCCAAAACAATCAGCAAACGAATCATCAATCTTCGGGCAATACGCAGCACTATCAGAAAAGTAAGCTCTCGGGCAGCCCGCCAAAAAAATAGGAACCATGTTCAAGAAAATGAAAAACTTAGAAACAGCCTTTCAGCATGTGCGCGGTTTTACCATCGTCATTGTGATCGGCGCCTTTGTAACCATCGGCTTTATGGCCTGGCAGGAAAAGCAGAAATCCATCGCCCTGCAAAGCAAGGTGTATATCGTCTCCGGCAATACCGCCTGGTCGGCGGTAGCCGTAGATAAAAGCGCTTACCTGCCGATGGAAGTCCGCGGCCACGTACGCGCATTTCACGAAGCTTTTTTTACCCTCGATCCGGATGAAAAGGTCATCAAGCGCAACCTGACCAAAGCGCTCTACCTCGCTGATGGCTCCGCCAAAAAAGTGTATGACAGCTTATCCGTCAGCGGCTACTATTCCGGCATTATTGCCGGGAATATCAGCCAGCGTATCACCGTAGACAGCGTGCAGGTCGATACCCGCGCTTCGCCCTATCATTTCCGCTGCTATGCCACGCTGAACCTGATCCGCTCGACCAGCAATGTCAGCCAAAGCCTGATCACCGAAGGTGACCTGCGGGAAGTCAGCCGCAGCGATAATAACCTGCTCGGCTTTCTGATCGAGCATTGGAACACGATCGAAAACAAAGTATTAACCGTGAGTAATCATTAACGCTAAAACCATATAAAATGAACAACATCAGTTTAAAAGACCAGCGCAAAAGGAAGATCCTGCTGGCAATGCCACCCATCGTTTTTTGCTTTACCACCATCCTGTTTATCGCCCTCGGCGGCGGAAAAAGCGACCAGGCCAAAGCCGCCACCAGCAAAGGGCTGAGCATGAAGCTGCCATCGGCCATCTTAACCGGCGATCAGAGCGGTGACAAAATGGGCTTTTACGATCAGGCCCGTGCCGATTCCTTAAAAAAACAACAACTCCGCAAAGCTGATCCTTATGCGCAGGTAAAAACCGATAGCCTGACATCCTTTCCCGCTGCTTACCCGGGCGGTGCTTTTTCCCCTCACCAGCCCGCCTTTAACGGGAACGATGATGGTAGCCGAAATAATAATTCGGCTGAGAATGAAGCCAGGATCAACCAGCGGTTGAGCCAATTGCAGGCGGTGATCAATAAGCCGCAGCCGTCACCTGTTACTCAGCCTGCCAAAAAGCAATTGAACGCTTTATCGGATTCATTGCTTAAACCAGCCGCCGGTACGGAAGACCCTGAACTGAAGCAAATGAATGCCCTGCTGGAAAAGATACTGGATATCCAGCACCCGGAACGCGTAAAGGCTTTGGCAGAAAAATCGGGCACTACCACGGGAGTTAAAAAGTTCCGTGCCATACCCGCCATTGTGGATGGTACGCAAAAGATCGTACAGGGGACGGTGATTTGTTTAAAGTTAACAGATACCGTGACGCTGGGCGGGCAGCTTTATGCCAAAGGACAGCGCATTTACGGAAGCGGCAACCTGTCCAACCAGCGCTACACACTGAATATTAAAAGCATTCATGTGGGCTATAACTTTTACCCCGTAGACCTGACGGTGTTTGATCAGACGGATGGCCTGGAGGGCATCAGCGTACCTGAAGCCATAACCGGCGATGCGCTCCGTGACGGTGCCAGCACCGGGGTGCAGAATATGGATATCATGAGTTTCGATCCCTCGATGACTGCCCAGTTAACTACTGCGGGGATCAATACCGCCAAAGGACTTTTCAGTAAGAAGGTGAAGCGGGTGAAAGGCAAGATCAAAAATGGGCACCTTTTGCTGTTGCGCGATAACCTCGAAGTAAAGAACAGCCATTAATACGACGGCGGTTTTTTCCGCCGGTGATAGTTTAATTATTAATCTTAAAAATTTCATGAATTATGAACGAGCAAAGTTTTGATTATGTAAAGAACCAACTGTTCTACCTAGGCTTTGGCGAAGAGATCGCCAAAGACCTGCGCGATAAGATGCAAAAGAACCTGGCGGAGTTTGAACTGCCGCATGTTAGAAAATTTGGGCAGGATGAAATACATTCTGTTCTCCGTTTCTCTAAAGGGGATCAAACGGATAAGGATATGACTTTCTTTAACCGTGCGGATATGACCCTGAAACAACCGGGCAAGGAAGACCTAACGCAAACATTCTTCTTTGGGAAAGAATATAATTATACGCTCCAAGAACGCTATAATATGATGGACGGACGCGCGGCTTACCGCGAGCAGCCCAAACTGGCGCCGGTAGAAGAGAACGGCGAAGTGAGAATGAAACCCACGGGTGATACCTATTTGGCTTGGCGGGGGCTAGATTTTAAGAACGCTGATCGGTATGGTAACTTTAACCCGAAAGTTACTTTTTGGGATCACGAAAAAGAGTTGCAAAAATACCCGATCAAAGGTGTGGAAGAAAAATATGACCGGAGTCGTATGATCCGTCCACTTGAAAAAGGCAACAAGGTGGATGTGATTCTTTTACGAGATGGGCAGGAAACACCTGCGAAAATGGTTGCTAATCCACGCATGATGCGTTTGGATTTTTACGACGCTAACGGCCAAAGCCTGATTGTTCGCAAGGTGGAAAAACAGGCCTTTGACCAAGCGCAAAAGGTGGAAATGACGCCGCAGGAAGTGCAAAGGGCAGCAATTGCGAAAGCGGCTGAACAAAAGCAAGGCAAGGAAGAATTGCCAAATCAGCAGCAAACAAAAAAAGAAACTTTAAAAGAACAAAATGTTACAGAACAAAAGCAAGAACGGCATCGAAGGCAGAGTGTCCGCATATAGTTATATAGGTGGTGGAAATGTGCCAGCCCATATCAGGCTTCTTTGAAGCAATTCAGCGTGATGCAAGAATATGTGTTACCCATATAGGCATTTATGCTGCACTGGTGCAATACTGGCAATCGCATGGGTTTCAGAACCCCATGGAGGCGTTTGCGCATGAGATTATGCCATTGGCTAAAATTTCCGCTAGCACGACTTACCACAGGTGTATCCGGGATCTCCACGATTTCGGGTACATCCTTTATGAACCCTCCTACAAACGGAACCAACGAAGTAAAATAAAATTACTGTATTAAGGACAGTGGAAGAGCTAATTGATTTGAATCCGAAAAGGAGGCATGATCTAACGATTGAAGAGGTCAGGTCATGTTCCTGGTTCGCAAATTTTACCGATGAACAGGCACTTGAGGTGATTCGAACATTTAAGGAGTTTACTTTAATTATTTACCGGCAATACCGCAAAGAAAAGCGGAAATAGCTTTGATTTGACCTGAAAAATGCGTATTTTGTAACTATAGCAAATCGCATAAAATTCTATTGTTATGGTCGAAAATCCAATATTCCACACCTTTGCGAAAGGTACGACATTAGCCCAGACCAAGAGAGGCACCAACTGCGTGATTTATACACGCGTTAGCACTAAAGAACAAGCAGATAAAAATCTAAGTTTAGATACCCAGCGCAAGGCCTGTAACATTTACACGGAACGACACGGCTATACGGTACTAGCCGATTTTGGGGGTACCTATGAAAGTGCTCAAACGGATGAACGTCGGGAGTTCGCGGCGATGTTAGCCTTTGTCAAAAAATCCAAACAGCGGGTTTCTTATATAATCGTTTACAGCTTGGAGCGTTTCTCGCGCAATGACAACTCCATCTGGCTGAGCGGACAACTGCGTAAATTGGGGATCGAGATCGTTTCAGTTACCCAACCAATAGATACTTCCAGTTCATCCGGGCAGATGCAGCAAAAGATGTTATTCCTTTTCGGAGAATTCGATAACCAGCTACGCAAGGAAAAATGTGCGGCAGGTATTAAAGAAATGTTATTACGGGGCGACTGGCCCACCGCACCACCACTGGGATATGATAATATCCGGGTTGAGGGTAAACGCAAAATCGTGGTTAATCAGAAAGGAAAACTGCTCCGGCAGGCTTTTACTTGGAAAGTAGATGAGGAACTGAGTAACGAAGCGATCCGTCAGCGGTTAGCACAAAAAGGGTTGAAACTTAATCACCAGCGCATTTCTGAAATATTCCGTAACCCTTTTTATTGCGGATTGATGGCACACAATATGCTGGAAGGGCGTGTCGTGGAAGGGAACCAGGAAAAGTTGGTGAGCAAAGATTTATTTTTACAGGTGAATGGCTTACTGGATAAAAATGCTCATGGTTATAAGCTAGTCGAAGAAAATCCTGCGATTCCCTTAAAGCGGTTTATATACTGTGAGGATTGCGGCAGGCTAATGCGGGGCTATCTGGCGAAAAAGAAAGGCATCCACTATTATAAATGTAATACTGTCGGTTGCTGCAATAATAAAAACGCCAGCAAATTGAATGAGACGTTTTTTAATATCCTAAACTATTTTGGGCTACAGGAAGATGCGCCTGTTGAAATACGGAATCTGATCAAAGGGCAGATGACGACCACATTTAATGAGATGAACGATGGCCAGCAGGATGACCTTGGATTATTGGAAAGTCGATTATTTGACCTCAATATAAAGATCGAAAGGTTAGAAGAACGTTATATAGAAGAAGAAATAAGCATGGAACTTTATAGCAAATATGGGTCGAAATACAAGGAAGAAAAGAAGGAAATAGAGGCTGTCCTATGGAAATCTTCAATGGGGGTGTCGAACCTTACTCAATGCATTAATTTGGCCCTCGGTTTTGTGTCAAAAATAGCGTTTAAATGGCGTACAGGGGATTACTTCACAAAACAGAAGATTCAGTTTTTGCTATTCCCAAGCGGCATTGGCTATAGTAAAAAAACTAATGGGTGTCGAACTTCTCGAATAAATTTTGTGTTTTTGTATATAGCTTATTTACAGCAGATTATGAGCAATAAAAAAAGCGGCATACCAGAATTAAATCTGGATTTTGCCGCTTTCGCCTGTTTGGTAGCGGGGAGCAGGATCGAACTGCCGACCTTAGGGTTATGAATCCTACGCTCTAACCATCTGAGCTACCCCGCCGTTTTCAATGGTTCCTGAAAAAGGTTTGCAAATATAGCAGAAATTCGCTTTCTTTAGAAAAAATGTTCACTTTTGCCCCCTTGATTGATTTGTAACGA
The DNA here is from genome assembly GCF_014200785.1 of Mucilaginibacter sp. AK015. Taxonomy (NCBI): domain Bacteria; kingdom Pseudomonadati; phylum Bacteroidota; class Sphingobacteriia; order Sphingobacteriales; family Sphingobacteriaceae; genus Mucilaginibacter; species Mucilaginibacter sp. AK015. The sequence continues at coordinate 236,536 of NZ_JACHCV010000003.1, read as the reverse complement.
TTGAACCCCAATGTCCGAGAAGAAAAAATTCAACCTTGAGTACGAGATAAAATCCTCACCAAGAATACTATATACCTTCCTTAACGAAGCTAATGGCTTAACACAATGGTTTGCTGATGATGTAAGCGTTCGCGACCAGATTTACACCTTTACCTGGGACGATGAAAAGCAGAATGCCAAGCTGGTTGCTGTTAAAGAGAACAAACTGGTTAGATTTAAATGGGTTGACGACGAGCCCCAATGTTACTTTGAAATGGAGATCATCCAGGACGAACTGACAAATGATGTTGCCTTAAGCATTACCGATTTCGCAACAGAAGAAACCATTGCCGAGCGTAAGCTTATCTGGGACAACCAGATAAATTACCTGATAAGCACCCTGGGCGCTTAAATTTTCCCCGTATTTTGTATGATGAAACCGGCGTGTAAATAACAATTATTTGCGCGCGCTTACGTTTCAATCCCTGTACGCAATTGCCCGATGAAAAAAATACATTTGTTATTACTTAAATCATTTATAAGGCCTTTTATAGTAACCTTACTGATAGTGATGTTTGTATTACTGATGCTGTTTTTGTTCAAATACATCGATGATCTTATCGGTAAAGGCTTTCAGTGGTACATCATTCTTGAGCTGATGATGTATAACTCGGCAACCAATGTGGCTATGGCATTGCCGCTATCCGTACTGCTTTCATCTATCATGACATACGGCAGCCTTGGAGAAAATTATGAGTTGGTTGCCATTAAATCAGCCGGGATATCACTGCGCCGCGCCATGTACCCCATGATGGTTGTTGTGTTGGTACTTAGCGTTGCGGCCTTCGTGTTTTCGGATTATATGCTGCCGGTGGCCAACCTTAAATATTACTCGCTCCTGTACGATGCCCGCAAGCAAAAATCAGCCGACCTGCTCCCCGAAAATGTTTTTAGCAATCGTTTTCCGGGGTACACCATACGCGTAAAAAAGAAAGACCCCGACGGGCAGACCCTGCACGATATCATGATCTATTCTAAAGGGGCGCTTGAAACAAACCAGGATGTTTTGTTTGCAAAGTCGGGGCTCATGTACCGGTCTAAAGATGACCTGTACCTGATCTTGAAGCTGAAGGATGGGGTACGTTATGTAGAAGATGCCGGCGACCAGGGTAACGCCATGCCGCGCAAGCGCCTTACGCGTTTCAGGTTTAAAGAAACCGAGCAAAAATTCGATCTTTCGGGCTTTAAGATGACGCGTACCGATGAGAACGAGTTCAGGAGCGCCTCGATGATGATGAACCTGCGCCAGTTGCAGCATTATATCGATTCGGCAAACCGGGAGGTGGATAGTAATGTAAGGCTTAATTATTCGCTGGTGGCGGCGTATATGAAATATAATACCATGCCGCAAAAATCAAAGGTTAAAGTGCTGCCGGCAGATAGTATCAAGATGAACTCCATAAGTGAAAAGATCAGCGCTTTAAACAATGCTTCCAGCGAAGTGCACCAAATATTGGATGTGATAAAAAACCGGGCCGACAGGCATAAGGAAACATCAAAAAGTATACGCCGATATATAATGGAGTATCAAAAGAAATTTACCCTTGGCGCTGCCTGCATAGTGCTGTTTTTAATTGGCGCGCCTTTGGGCGCTATAATACGTAAAGGAGGGTTGGGTATGCCGGTAGTTATATCGGTGATATTTTTCCTGGTATATTACATTATAGGTACCATTGGCGAAAAATCGGCCAAAGAGGGAGACTTATCGCCGCTGATAGGGGCCTGGGTGGCCATTGCGGTTTTACTGCCTATTGGGGTATTTCTTACGTATAAATCAGCTACCGATTCGGCCCTTTTTGATGCGGATATGTATAAACGTTTCTTTAGGCGTTTTAACCTGCGTAAAACCAAGCCCGTATAGTTTTACAAAATACCGACCTTATTCATCTTATTATCGTATAAATTTGTTGTATCGGCAATTGTACTATACCAGCCAATCTCTCTTACAAACTGACGCAGACATGTTAAACACTATACCGGAAGCAATAGAAGCTATAAAAGCAGGCAAAACCATTATTGTTGTAGATGATGAGGACCGCGAAAACGAAGGCGATTTTTTAACAGCCGCCCGGAACGCTACGCCCGAAACTATCAACTTTATGGTTCGTTATGGGCGCGGCCTTGTTTGTGCGCCTATAACCAGGCAACGCGCGCACGAGTTGGAACTGGAACCAATGGTTAGCCGTAACACCACATCGCACGAAACGAATTTTACTGTATCGGTAGATTTGCTTGGTAATGGCTGTACAACCGGCATATCCGCGACAGACCGGTCTAAAACAACTTTGGCATTAATTGACCCGTCAACCAGGCCTGCCGACCTGGGGCGGCCGGGGCATATCTTCCCGCTGATTGCCAAGGATGGCGGAGTTTTACGCCGTTCGGGGCATACCGAGGCCGCTATAGACCTTTCGGTATTGGCCGGCTTTGAACCTGCCGGCGTAATATGCGAGATTATGAAGGAAGATGGCGATATGGCCCGCCTGCCCGAGCTGCTGGTGATGGCCAAAGAGTTTGACCTTAAAATAATTTCGATAAAAGACCTTATCGAGTATCGTTTGAACACCGAGTCGTTGGTGCGCAAAGAGGTATCGGTAAAAATGCCAACCCAATGGGGCGATTTTGACATGATAGCTTATACGCAGTTGGATACCGGCGAAAATCATTTAGCACTGGTAAAAGGTGAATGGCAACCCGGCGAACCTGTTTTGGTGCGGGTGCACAGTTCATGCGTTACCGGCGATATCTTTGGATCGTGCCGGTGCGATTGCGGCCCACAGCTGCATAAAGCCATGGAAATGATAAGTAAGGAAGGCAAAGGTGTGGTGGTTTACATGAACCAGGAGGGACGGGGTATCGGGCTTGTAAATAAGCTTAAAGCCTACCATTTGCAGGAGAATGGGTTGGATACTGTTGAGGCCAATATCAAACTGGGCTTCCAGATGGATCAGCGTGATTACGGCATAGGCGCGCAAATATTACGTAACCTGGGTATTTCTAAAATGCGCCTGTTAACCAATAATCCAAAAAAGCGTGCTGGGTTGATAGGATATGGGCTTGAAGTGGTCGAGAATCTGCCAATAGAGATCGAATCGAACCCGCATAATGAAGCTTACCTGCGTACCAAACGCGATAAAATGGACCATGCTATCATGCGCGAGCATTAATTATCACCTTCGGTATCCTCATTCGCATTGTTGTCCTCAGATGGCTTTGAAGGCACCGGTGTTGCAATGTTTGTTGCGGGCACGGGTGAAGGGGTTTTAGGTGCATCGTTGTTACGGCGGCGCCTTTGCCTGAAAATATTACGCAAAAATTCACCAAACGTATCAAAATCCCGCTGATACACTAAACCTATACCATTTACATATTGTACACCCAGCGCGTCGTTAATGCTGTTCAGGGTGGTGCTGTTTAACGCCCGGTACGAGTACCTGGCCCGCAGATTACCGTCCTTTCGTATCAGGTATTGAATTTCGAAATCTTTGGTTAGTGTCCTGAAGTCTGTATTCAGTAAATTGGTTTTATTATTGAACAGGTCGCTTGTGCCGCTATTAGAGTATAAACTGCCGTTTATAAGAAGCCTGTCGTTCAAAAACTTAAGTGACGCGCTCGCATCATTGAACGACCGTATATTCAAATCGAAATATTTGATGTTTGATTGAGAGATAAAACTGTTAAGCTTATTAAACGCAAATTCGCTCACTGCTTCTCCGGCGGTACCCAATACCTGGTTGGTTAAGTTGCTGCCTGTGCCCGATGCAAAGCTACGCCGTACAATAATACTGAGGGCTTGTTGGCTCCGGTTATTGTTATCGGCCAGATAGGTGCTAAGGTCATCTTTAATTGATGGGTCAACCGGGAAGTTAAAATTAAAATCGATATTAGGCTGTAACAATGATTTGGATAGTATCAGTTCGGCCTGTACCAGTACCTGCTTAGGCTGCGGCGCTTGCAGGCCGGCAGCGGTGTACAACGGTACAATATTGGTACGCACTTCATACACGGCTTTCAAATTTATCTCGGCATTTGCGGGGTTGCCCGTCCAGCGAATGGTGCCCCCTTCGTTCACCACAAAGTTTTTACTGATAAAGTCCTTCGCGGTAAACTCAAACTTCCCCGATGTGATCAGGAAAGCTCCAAACATCTCAAAGTCGCCCAGGCTGTTGATATTCAATTTGAGGTTGCGGGCCTGGCCTGTACCCTCTAATACACCATAATCTGTACTTATCCGTACGGTTGTACTTTCATTAACAGTAAGGTCAAAATTTAGCGTAACACCATTAAATGCCTTGCTTTTTTCAACTGGCTTTTTTAAAGTGGTATCGTTATGGTCCACAAATCTGATGAAATCATATTCGGCCGCCGTAGATGAGGTATTTAACGGAATATTAAATATAGTGCCCGCTTCGGTTGACGCCTTGATGTCTATCTTCATGTTGTCTACGGGCCCCGTAAAACTAAAGGTGCCGCTACCGTAGGCCGTACCGTAATAAAGGTGGTTATCCTTAAAAGTGGTGTTAAGCGCCATCAGGTTACGGGCTTGTACAGTTATATCAAGCGTAGGGTTTGATATCTGGTTAAGGTCAACCGTTCCGTTTGCCTCGCCCGTGCCTCCACGGCCGTCTTTCAGCACCATTTTATCAATCTTAATAACACTGTTGCTTACCGCCAGTTTCTCGTTTACGCTGTACGCTGTTTTAAGATAATTAACAGTAACGCCCGTATTATTTAACGATACCTCGCCGTTAAGTTGCGGCTTGGATGGCGAACCGGATAACTGCAGATTTGCTGATACGGTGCCTTTAATATCAGATACCAACTCTTTTATAAAAGGCTCAAAGATAATGGCTTCGGTATGGTCCATTTTAATGTCGAAGTTCAGATTATCGCCGTTTTCCTGAGCCAGTGTGTATACACCATCGATATTCATGGTCTTTAAACCACGGTTGGTTATATTTAAGTTTACCCTGGCCTGCTTATGGGCATTATCAAGGTTCGAGACGATCTTGACATTGCCCACCAGTGTTTTGTTCATCGCCAGCGAATCGATATTAAGGTTTGCATCCATTCCGGGTTTCTTCATGATGGAACTCAACGTAACATCGCCATTTAAGGACCCTTTTAACAGTACACCTGATGTTTTTGTAAGCTGATTAATGGTAGCCATACTAAATTTATCAAAGGTTACTTTCAGTTCGTCTTCGGTGCGGTCGGATATAAAACCGTTTATACGCACTTTTTGGACGCCGTTTGATAACTCAAATCCCGATACCTGGGTTTTACCATCCAGCAGCCGTATTTTTACCTGCTCTTGTATCTTCCAGTTTTCGCGTTCCAGTATCACATCTGATGGTAATATTGCCAGTTTAGCGGTAGTGTCGCGGCCAAATTCTACCAGTCCGTAAAGGTCTAACTGGTTGGCGGCATCCTTATCAGATAACTTTACGTTGAAGTTGAGGCTGTCGTTCTTTAAAAAGTTGGTAATGTTAATGTTTTTGATGTACAGGCTGTCGGTGAGGTCAACACGGTTTAAGGATACGTTTAGGCCTAGCATGTCGTCAGCCGTGCTCTCATCAATAATAAAATCATGAAACACTATTTTGCCCAGTTTAATGGTTTTGATATAGCCGTTTAATGTGGCTGTTTTTTCGGTAGAATTAAACTTACCTACAAAAGTGCCCTGTTCAGGCACCTTAATGGTGGGCATAAAGATGGCCAGCAGCGGGTCGATGTTTTTTATCGCTAAGTTAAAATCAAAATTTTGCGGCTGATGCGGGGTAATGGCTGTTTTTAACGACGGAATATATTTTTTGGCTATGGTTTTAAAGTATGACGGCAGGGTGGCCAGGTCGTAACTGCCTTTAATGCTGCCGTCGGCCAGATCAGAGCGCAGCGATATTACCCTGGCAGCGCCCTTTCCGGCAGCGGTTAAGGCAACCGAATCAACCACGTAGTTGTTTCGCGGGTCTATTATACGGGTGTTGCTAAGTAAAATACGTCCGTCCAGGTTATCCAGGTTATTGCCCGAAAAATTGGTGCTGATATCGGTGCTGAGGGAAATGGTATCCTTTACAAATTTAAGCTGGCGCAGGTGCGCGTTACCCACACTGCCCGTAAAATTGTATATAGGCAATTTGGGGTTTAAATTAACACTGCCTGCCAGGTTCAGCTTAATATTTTTATCGTTAATTGCTAACCTGCCTATAGCTGTTTTCCGGTTAAAAGAGCCGTTTGTAGTTATGTTACTGTAAGCATAACCCTTAAATTGCAGGTAGGCAATTTTCGCGTCGCCGCGTACATTCAGGTTTTTCAGGTCGTCGCCGCTGCCGCTTATATTGGCCCTTAGCGTAGTGCGGCCAAGTGCATTGTCGTTTAACAAGCTGCCAAGGTCAAAGTTATTGGTTGAAATTTTACCGCTGTAACTCGGTACACCCGCTTTATTTATTTTTAGGTTAATATCCGGGTCAAAACGGCCCAATTTTGTTTTAAAAGTACCAAATGCTACAAAATCGTTTTGCAGGCCGGTAAACCTGCCGGTGAAATTTACGTTTCCAAATTTGCTCACTACATCCGGCACTTTCGCGTTTGGCTTGCCTATAAAGTGGCTATACAAGTAGTCCAGGTCCTTTTTATTGGTGGCTATCTGGTCGAACTTTAACTGCAAAAAAGTGTTGTTCCAATCGGGTAGGCCGGTTAAGTTAAAGTCGCCCTTTATAAATGTGGCCTGGGCGGCTGTAATGGTAAGATTTTTGGCTTTCAGGTTGCTTACCATACCGCGCACGCGGCCGTCTATGCCCAGCTCAAAGGTCGTTTTATCCAGTGTGCTGGTAAAATAAGCTATGTCTTTTGATGACAGGTGCGACGATTTAAAATCGGCATCCATATTCACCTTGTTTTCAAAATCGTCAAAATCATCAAACGATTTGAATTTCATCTTAAAGAAATTCTTCACGCTGGAATGCGCTGTTTGTACGTTAAGGTTTTGAAGCAATATCTGGTTGGTATCGATGGTAGCGTTAGCATTAAGGTTGCGTACAACGAATCCACTTTTTTCATGCAGGGTTAAACCACCTATCCTGGCTTTAAAAAGGTGATTTTTCAGATCCATATTTCGTATAATGGTGCTGAAATGGGTAAGATCTACATCGTTAAAGTTTACACCCTTTACCAATTCTGTCCTTAAGTGGTTCTTGTACCTGAAGTGAAAGTTATTAATGGCTATTTTTTCGAAGGTAAGTGTCCAGGGTTTGCTTTTTGTTTTTGTGGTATCGCCCGAATTAAAGTAATCGAGCACAAACTTAAGGTTGGTTGTGCTGTCTTTTAACTTTTTTAGGTAAAAAGAGCCGTTGTCCAGCTGAATGGATGCAAAATCTATCTTCTTTTTTTTGATGCTGTTGAAGATCGAAAAGCCGCTAAGCTCTACCATCAGTTTTGGGGTGCTTAACAAGGTATCCTGCTGCTTGTCCAGAATGTACAGGCCTTCTAATACTACTGATGAAAAGGGCTTAATGTAAAGGCTTTTTATATCAACCTTTGTGTTAAGCTCTTTTGATAAATAAGTAGTGGCTTTTTTTGCCGCCCATGTTTGTACCGGCTTGTACTGAAAAAGCAATAGCAATATGCTTATCAGCAACAAAATTATCAATACGATACTTAACGCTATTTTGAGTACTTTTTTAATAACTTTGTATTTAATTTAGAATTCAAAAGTAAAAATTCAAAAACGCACTAAGTGTTTTACTTTTTGAATTTATTTATGACCATAGTCTAAAGTAATAAGTGTTTTGACATTAACTTTCGACTTTTACTTAATAACGTGCCGGTAATATTAGGAATAGAATCTTCATGTGATGAAACCTCAGCAGCTGTTTGTGTTGATGGCGAAATACTAAGCAATGTTATTGCCAATCAAACCATCCACGAAGCGTACGGCGGCGTTGTCCCCGAGCTTGCCTCAAGGGTTCATCAGCAAAATATTGTTCCTGCTGTACAACAAGCACTATTAAACGCAAAAGTAAGCAAAAATGATATTGATGCGGTAGCTTTTACGCGCGGCCCCGGGCTTTTAGGCTCACTTTTGGTTGGGGTTTCGTTCGCTAAGGCCTTCGCGCTTGCCAAAAACCTGCCATTGATAGATATTAACCATATGCAGGCGCACATACTTGCGCACTTTATAGGCCCAAACAAGCCTGCTTTTCCTTTTTTGTGCCTTACCGTATCAGGGGGACATACGCAAATAGTTTTGGTAAAAGACTACTTCGATATGGAGGTGATTGGCCAAACCCTTGACGACGCGGCTGGCGAGGCGATGGACAAGACCAGTAAAATATTAGGCCTGCCTTATCCGGGCGGCCCATTGATAGATAAGCATGCACGCAGTGGTAACCCTGATGCCTATAAATTCCCCGAGCCGCAGATACCGGGCTTTGATTTTAGCTTTAGCGGACTTAAAACAGCCATCCTTTATTTTATAAGGGATAACGTTGCTGCTAACCCCGATTTTATAAAGCAAAATATAAACGACATTTGCGCATCGGTTGAAAAACGCATCGCTACTATTTTATTAAACAAATTAAAACGTGCCGCCAAGGAATACAACATTAAAGATATAGCCCTGGCCGGCGGTGTATCGGCTAATACCGGGTTGCGCGAAGGGCTTACCCGGCTTGGCGCCGAACACGGCTGGAACGTTTTTATACCAAAATTTGAATACTGTACCGATAACGCGGCTATGATAGCCATTGCCGGTTACTATAAATATTTAAAAGGCGAATTTGCCGGGCAGGATGTATCTCCGCTGGCACGTATGCCGATGTAGGGAAGTCGATTAGTCTATAGACGATAGTTCATAGACCTGCTTCCGGATAAACACAACATTCTGGTCTATCGACCATTGACTATGTACTAAAAATTATGAACATTCCTTCTCTTATCTTTTGGGCGGTTTTTGTGCTGCCGCTTGTTGCTTTTTTATTTTGGTTAATGCGCCAGGATAAACGCAAAGGTATAACCGGGCTTGTTGTACTGGCTATTTTGGTGATTGGGGGTATAGCCTACATGTACTGGAAAACCGGGGGCAAATAATTGCAGCCAAAACAACGGCCCCCGCATTTGCAGGGGCCGTATAAAAAAACACTTACAAAAATTCTAACCTGTACTTTATACAGTATTAGAAAGCCCTTTTATATATTTTTACAGACTGCCCGCCGGAAGTAGTGCAGAAAATAAAGAATATGTTGTCTACCCTTTCGATACCGGCAATGGTAGCCCCCTGAGGTATGGTGTACTTTTTATAGCTATTGCCTACATCGTTCGACAGGCTGAAACTTGTGCCGCCATAGGCCACATAATCCCCCCATTGTTTTACCACATTTACCTGCTCGTCACTTACCTTAACAAATACGTCGCCCTGGCCGCGCGATTGATATAGGCGGTTATCAGCTATTTGCGCACTGGTGCTGAATATAGCATAGGTGTAAGCAGGCGCCGAAAGGATATTTTTATAGCCTTCGTTTAAAAAGTAAGTGCCTGTAGTTCCCGTAGTAACCAGCCATGTTTGCCCCTGGTCGGTAGAGCGGTAAAACTTGTTGGAGGTAGGATCAATGGCGTAAAAATATTTACCGCCTCCATCGCTTGCAATATGGTCAAGCCTGGTAGCGCCGCCTAAGCTCGCATTTTTTACCTGGAAACTGGTTCCCCCATTCAGCGATATATAATATGACTGGCCCGATAGCAGGTACACCTTATCACTTTTAGCGACTATGCCGTTAAAGCCCAGGTTTGGCAAATTAGGGTTTACGATAAGTTTGGTGAACACTGTGCCATCTGTTTTTACAACGCCCAGGTTAGTGGTTATGTAAAAATAGTTTCCATCGGCTACAATAAAGTTAACTTTCAGGGTATCTTTTGTAAGCGGCAGGCTGTTAAATACATTATTGAAAGTTAAACCCTTGTCGCTGCTGTAGTACAGGTTTCGGCCTGTTTTGCCATTTGTAAAAAATATTCGGCTACCCGATGCGGCCGACATGATCCCTGTTTGCGGACTTACGGTTAGATCTACTTGTGTCCATCCGTTTGTTGGCGACGGGACCACAAGCGTAAAGTCGGTTGCGCTTGTTAGTTTAGTGCCGCTGTTAACCGTCAAATATATTTTGCCGGTTACGGCGCCCTGCGGCACTACAACTTGTAATTGCGTGGCCGTTGCAGCTATCACTGTACCGGTGAACAGGTTGTTTTGCGGGCCGGTAAAGTGTACAACATTGTCTGCCGGTGTCGTGCTAAAATTAGTTCCTGTTACAACTATGGTATCGCCAGCTTTAGCGCTTGCCGGCGCAAACGATGTAAATGTAGCCGCTTGTATATAGGTAAACGTGGGTCCGGTGGCAACCTCGCTGTTCTTAACTTTAACCGATACAGTGCCCGTTGAGCCGCCTGCCGGCACTTTAACCATTAGTTTGGTAGCGGTGGCTGATATGATCTCGGCATTTACGCCATTGAATTTAACCAGATCATCTGCGGGCGTTGAACTGTAATTTACACCGGTTATGGACACGGTATCGCCGGTACGGCCTTTTGTAGGTGCAATGTTTTCGATAGTTGGTTTATCAGCCACCGGGGTGGGGTCTTTTACCTCCGATTTTGGTTTTGTTACAACCGATGCAAAGGTAATGGTGAACTCGCCTGATGAGCTGAACTCATGGTTGGCAGCATCCTTAAACATGATGTCCCATTTAACCGTAATATAGGTATCGGTGATGGTGATGGTGATAGAACCCGACAATGCGTAATAAGCATTGCCGCTGTTAAAGTACTGCACATAGGTTTGCGATGTGCCCGCATTTACTTTAATGGTTTTAGTGCCGGGGTTAAGCGATGTGCCCGACTTTTTTGTTAGGGCGATAGCGCCGTTCTTCAAATCGTCGATAAAAAAAGTAAGCTTGTTGCCGTTGGCATCCAGCGTGGCCGATGTCTCCAGGGATTTTACCCCATCGCCCGGGGTGCTGAATAATGTGCTTTTGATACCACTTTGCGGTATATTGAAATCCTTTCCGTCTATTTTACCTTTAACGGGAGAGGTTTTAACTTCCGGATCAGGCGTTGGCTTAATTACAGTTTCTTTTTTGCACGCGCTTACCGCCACAATAAGCAAGGCCAGGATGGCCGGTTTTTTCAATATTTTTTTCAGATAGGGCTTCATTATGATGAGATTTTAATTTTGTTAAATCTCTGATTATTAAAATCTCAGGCATATACAGTATTTACGGTATATTTTACTGCGTACTAACAGCGGGCCGTCGGGAAGGCGTGTTACCAACAATTACCATGACACGATGGTTATACTTTGCAGGTGATATTTAAGGAATAAAAAAGGCGATGAATAACTCCATCGCCTTCCTTGCTTTCTCAACCTCTGATCTGATCACTAAAACCTTTCCTTCAAAAACTTGCCGGTATAGCTGTCTTCAACTTTGATGAGATTTTCGGGGGTGCCTTCAAAAACCACGTTACCGCCGCGGTCGCCGCCTTCGGGACCAATGTCGATCACCCAGTCGGCACATTTGATCACGTCCATATTGTGTTCTATCACGATAATGGTGTTGCCGTGATCTAAAAGCGCGTCGAATGATTTCAGCAATTTCTTGATATCGGCAAAGTGCAGACCTGTTGTAGGCTCATCAAATATAAATAGTGTTTTATGGGTATTGTTACCCTTCACCAGGAAAGATGCCAGCTTGATACGCTGCGCCTCGCCGCCTGATAGCGTGTTTGAAGATTGCCCTAACTGTACATACCCTAAACCAACATCTACCAGTGGTTTTATTTTGGCCAATATTTTAGCGTCTTTGGCAAAAAATATTAGCGCCTCGTCAATAGTCATCTCCAGTACTTCCGATACATTTTTATCCTGGTAGGTAACATCCAGTATATGCTGCTTGAAGCGTTTACCGCCGCAGGCTTCGCAGGTCAGGAAGATATCCGCCATAAACTGCATCTCTATCTTCACTTCTCCCTCGCCCTGGCAAACATCGCAGCGGCCGCCCTCAACGTTAAATGAAAATGCCGATGGTTTTAAACCGGCAGCTTTTGCTGCCGGCAGCGCAGCGTACAGGTTACGTATCTCGTCCCAGGCTTTGACATAAGTAACCGGGTTAGAGCGCGACGAACGGCCAATGGGGTTTTGGTCAACCAGTTCCACCTGTTCAATTTTATTATAATCGCCTTCAATACTGTCAAAAGCGCCGCTTTGGTCGCCGCTGTAATTGCCCAGCGTTTTTTGCAAGGCGGGGGCCAGTATGCGTTTTACCAGGCTGGTTTTACCCGATCCGGATACACCTGTTACCACCGTAAGTACACCCAGCGGGAACTTGGCATTGGCATGTTTCAGGTTATTTTCGCGGGCGCCCTTTATCTCGATAAAATCGCTCCACTTGCGGCGGGTTTTAGGGATTGCAATTTCTTCGCGCCCGCTCAAGTATTTACCGGTAAGGCTATCGTCATCAACTATGATCTGGTCGTAAGTACCGGTAAATATCAGGTTGCCGCCATGCGTGCCGGCCTCGGGGCCAATATCTATGATATGGTCGGCGGCTTTCATGATCTCTTCTTCGTGCTCAACCACCAAAACAGTATTCCCCACATCGCGCAACGACCTTAATACGGTTATGAGGCGCTGCGTATCACGTGGGTGCAGGCCGATGCTTGGCTCATCTAACACATATATCGACCCAACCAAACTACTGCCCAGCGACGTGGCCAGGTTAATGCGCTGCGACTCGCCACCCGAAAGGGTGTTTGACAGACGGTTGAGTGTTAGGTATGCCAGGCCCACATCATTTAAAAAGCTAAGGCGGTTGTTGATCTCTAAAAGCAACCGCTTGCCTATCTTAAGGTCGGTTTCGTTCAGCTGCAGGTTGCTGAAAAATTCCAGTGCGGTATCTAAAGGCATCAATACCACATCAGTAATAGATTTCCCATCTATTTTTACATAGGTTGCATCTTTGCGCAGGCGGCTACCCTTACATTCCGGACAGGTAGTTTTGCCGCGGTAGCGCGATAGCAGCACGCGGTATTGTATCTTATAAGTTTGCTCCTCCATTTCCTTGAAGAAAGCATCCAGCCCGCGAAAATATTGATTGCCTGTCCAAAGCAGGCGCTGCTGTTCTTCGGTAAGCTGGTTATACTGCCGGTGGATAGGGAAATCAAACTTCAGGGAGTTTTTTACCAGCACATCGTTCCACTCGCGCATCTTTTCGCCGCGCCAGGGGGCAATAGCACCTTCGTAAACAGTCTTACTTTTATCGGGAATAACCAGGTCCTCGTCAATACCGATGATCTTGCCATATCCCTCGCATCGCTTACAAGCGCCGTAAGGGTTATTAAAGCTGAAGAAGTTTGGTGTAGGTTCTTCAAAGCGGATGCCGTCAAGCTCAAAGCGGTCGCAAAAGAAACGTTCGGTTTCTTCCTCCTCCTCGGGTTTGCGGTAACGCACAAAGCAATCACCCTTGCCTTCAAAAAACGCGGTTTGTATACTATCAGCCAGCCGGCTAATGGTTTCATCTTCCTCATTTTTGGTAATACGGTCAATAACAATGCGCACATGCGGATCAACAGTGGTTGTTTGCGTGTGGTCGGCAGCATCGTCTTTTTTACTTTTCTTTTTCCCTGTATCAATCGAGGCGTTATCGATGCTTTCATCTTCCAAGAGTGATTCTATACGCGATAATCGTCCGTCGTACTCTACCCTTACAAATCCCTTTTGCATCAAAACGGCCAGTTCCTCTTTAATGCTGCGGTTGTTATGCGGGTGCAACGGGCACAGTATAGTTACCTGTGTTTCATCAGGCAGGGTAGTAATAAAATTAATAACGTCGGTTACGCTATCCTTCTTTACTATCCCGCCCGATACCGGTGAAATAGTTTTGCCAACGCGAGAAAAAAGCAGTTTAAGGTAATCGTATATTTCGGTGCTCGTACCAACAGTAGATCGTGGATTGCTGGTAATAACCTTTTGCTCAATGGCTATAGCCGGTGCTATACCCTTTATATAATCAACATCGGGCTTATTCATACGGCCTAAAAACTGGCGGGCATATGATGAAAGGCTTTCTACATAGCGGCGCTGTCCCTCGGCATATAAGGTGTCAAACGCCAGCGATGATTTGCCGGACCCCGACATGCCAGTAATAACCACCAGCTTATTTTTTGGGATGGCCACGTCCATATTTTTCAGGTTGTGTACCCTTGCCCCCTTTATAATTATATTTTTCTGCGGATCTTTTTCTGCTTCCTTGATCATAGTATTGGTTGGTCGTTCATGGCCCATAGATCATGGTAGAAATTTGCCTTACAGGTTAAACCTTTGATAAAACCGGGCATCTAACCAATAGTTTGCAATAAACTATCATCTATTATCCATGAACTTTTTGGAAATGCAAAAATCCTAAAATATTTAGCTTTTTCCAAATGAGTTTTGGTAATACGAGAGCTTAATGAGTTATTAATAAAAGAGTTTGCAATTTAGTGACACGTGGCTTTCGAGAAGAACATAACATACCCCGCTAAAAAATATTTGTTTTTATTTTTTAAGATCATTATATTTGAGGGTAACATTTTTCTTAAACCCTAAAAGAAACGCTATAGATAGAACTCTACTTTTAATAACGACAAAAAATTTAATTTAGTTTATTAGTAGCTTCTATGGATTTTCAATTGAAAAGTGATCAGGATCTAATCCATCTGTACATCGCCGGTAACGAGGCAGGACTTGTTGAGCTGATTAGGCGATACCAATCAAAAATTTACACTTCCATTTATTTACTTGTAAAAGACGAGGCCCTTGCCGAAGATATTTTTCAGGATACGTTTATTAAGGTTATTAATACGCTAAAGGCCGGTAAGTATAACGAAGAGGGGAAGTTTTTGCCCTGGGTAACCCGTATAGGCCATAACCTGGTTATCGACCATTTTCGCCGCGAAAAGCGCGCGCCTATGGTAAGCAATGGCGATGATTTTGATATTTTTGAAGTACTGGGCCATTACGATGAAAGCGCGGAAGATCGCCTGGTACGTGAGCAAACGCATAAAGACTTGAAATCGCTGATACAACTACTGCCCTCAGAGCAGAAAGAGGTACTTATTATGCGCCACTTTGGCGATATGAGCTTTAAAGAAATTGCTGATGTTACTGATGTAAGCATTAACACCGCGCTTGGCCGTATGCGTTATGCGCTGAATAACCTGCGTAAAATGATGCAAAGCAAGGAAATGAGCTTGAAAAACTAAGTCTGCGCTATAATCATTTAATCAATTGAAGAGTTAGCCGCGCATATAATATGCCGGTAGATATCATTGTTATAAAGCTGCCCCATAAGGGCGGCTTTTTTTATGATATTACAACAATAAGCCGAACGTACCACCGTTTAATTTGCGATGAATTTCCATTGAAATAGTTAATATTCTTAATTTGAACCATGATAATGGACAAAAAATTAACCTTCAAAAAAAATTTCATTTAATTTTCATCTTTGTGAAATATTAATAAATAATTCTCGTTAATTTTATAATCAAACAAACAACAGCTTATGGGTGAAACCTTTACTTCAATTTTTAATGCGGTCACTAACAAAGCTCAGGTGAAACAATCAGAGGTATATGAGAATCTGGAAGCGGACGAGGTGATATTTTATAACTCCCTCCGCGCTGATTTGGATCTTTTAAAGAAAAAGCCAAAGCTGCAGACCATACACCACATTTTAGATTATTCAAAAAGCCTGCGCTAAGTAGTACTACGCCAAAACACTGGTTCATAGATCAAACAGTTCGGATAATCCCCGGCAGCTTGATTTATGAACCTTTCTATTTTTATAAGGGTTCATTTGTTTAATGGTTCATTAGTTTATTGGTGGATAGTTTAATAGTTTTGCACTGCTGATTGGCCGCTTAAGCAAGCACCGATGAACAATTGAACTAATGAACCAGTGAACTAACAAATGCTCAAAGCCGAACGATACCGCCACTTTGTAGAATACTTTTCAAAGAACCAGCCCAACGCGGTTACCGAGCTGCATTACACCAGCCCTTACGAACTGCTTGTAGCGGTTATCCTATCTGCCCAATGTACCGATAAGCGCATTAACCAGGTTACACCGGCGCTGTTTAAACGCTTCCCTGATGCCGCCGCGCTGGCCGCAGCTGATGCCGACGAGATATTCAACTATATACGCAGCGTAAGCTATCCAAACAATAAGGCCAAACACCTGGCCGGGATGGCTAAAATGCTGATGGAGAAATTCGGCGGCGAAATACCATCAGGGCTGGATGAGTTGCAACAGCTGCCGGGCGTTGGCCGCAAAACCGCCAATGTAATTGCATCGGTAGTGTTTGATGCACCTGCCATTGCGGTTGATACGCATGTGTTTAGGGTAGCTAACCGTATTGGGCTTACCAACCGGGCAACTACCCCGCTGGCCGTAGAGCGGCAGCTGATGCAGCACTTACCAAAAGAAACTCTTGGCGTGGCCCACCATTGGCTAATATTGCATGGCCGTTATATATGCGTGGCCCGTACGCCGAAATGCGAAATTTGCCCCCTCTCCTGGTTTTGCAAATACTACGAACAGCTAAATTCTGAAACGGCACTCTTAAAGGCCGAGGCTGCCCGGATCAGGAAGGCAAATGACGCCAAAAAAAGAAAACTACTAAATGGCATAAGCAAAGAATTGATAAAGCGAAGTGTTGATAAAGATATTTGATGGATAGGCGTTGGTTAAGTAAGTTTACAGAGGACCAGACAAATAAAAATAAATTACTAAAAATATTAGTAATTTAATAAATAATATTTTATATTTGTTTCACAATAATTTAAGATGAGCAACGCAGATAAATTGAAAGCATTACAGCTTACGTTAGATAAGCTGGAAAAGTCGTATGGCAAGGGTACCATCATGAAAATGGGTGATACCGCTATTGAAGCAACAGAAGCAATATCTACCGGCTCGCTGGGGCTTGATATCGCTTTAGGGGTAGGCGGCTTGCCAAAAGGCCGGGTAATAGAAATATACGGCCCTGAGTCGTCTGGTAAAACAACCTTAGCCATACACGCTATAGCCGAATCGCAAAAAAGGGGGGGCATTGCCGCCTTTATTGATGCGGAGCACGCGTTCGATCGCTTTTATGCAAAAAAACTGGGTGTTGATGTTGAGAACCTTTTGATATCGCAGCCGGATAATGGCGAACAGGCTTTAGAGATCGCCGATAACCTGATCCGCTCGGGCGCTATTGATATATTGGTTATCGACTCTGTAGCCGCATTAGTGCCAAAAGCCGAGATAGAAGGCGAAATGGGCGATTCTAAAATGGGCCTACATGCGCGCTTAATGTCGCAGGCATTACGTAAGCTAACCGGTACCATCAGCAAAACCGGCTGTTGCTGTATATTTATTAACCAGCTGCGCGATAAGATCGGCGTTATGTTTGGTAATCCTGAAACTACTACCGGTGGTAACGCTTTAAAGTTTTACGCTTCGGTGCGTTTGGATGTTCGCCGTATATCGCAAATTAAAGATACCGACGAGGTGTCGGGTAACCGCGTTAAGGTTAAGATCGTTAAAAACAAAGTCGCGCCTCCGTTCCGCATTGCCGAATTTGACATCATGTTTGGCGAAGGCATCTCAAAAGCAGGCGAGATCATTGACCTGGGTGTTGAATACAATATCATTAAAAAGGCAGGTTCATGGTTCAGCTATGGCGAAACCCGTTTAGGCCAGGGCCGCGATGCCGTTAAACAACTGATATTGGATAACCCGGAATTAGCGGAAGAACTGGAAGCGAAAATAAAGGAAACGGTAACCGGTGAAAGTTTAACAGAAGCTTAAAGATAGTATCTGAGTATATCATGAGCAGCCTTCCCAAACGGGGAGGCTGTTTTAGTATAATACCTTTCGGTTTTAAACTTAACGCTCGCGCTAATCAGCCATTTTTATGCGGATCAGCTTCGACGTACCGCGGCAATAATGCAGCGTAGTTCGCCGGGGAAACTCCAGCTCTAAACTCTTGTTTAACCAGCTTAATTGGTTAGCCATTATAAATTAAGGTTCGTTTTTTTACATCGTCCTCATAACACAAGTCAACTCTTTTATAGCGGGACAGATATGCAAAAAGCCTTCCCAATCGGGAAGGCTCAATCTAAAATCTAATTCGCAAATCTAAATTAGGATGCCATTTGCCTGCGGATGATATTCAGCGCGCCGCCGGCCTTAAACCACTCTATTTGCTGTGCATTATAAGTGTGGTTAACCGGGAAGCTTTCTGTTGTGCCGTTTGCATGGTGCAATACTACAGTTAACTGTTTACCCGGGGCAAAGGTGGTTAAGCCGGTAATATCAATAACATCGTCCTCTTGTATCTTTTCGTAATCGTTAGGGTCGGCAAAGGTAATACCTAACATACCTTGTTTTTTAAGGTTGGTTTCGTGGATACGGGCAAATGATTTTACCAGTATGGCACGTACACCTAAGTGCCGCGGCTCCATAGCAGCGTGTTCGCGCGATGAGCCTTCGCCATAGTTTTCGTCGCCTACCACCACAGTTCCTATACCGGCCGCTTTGTAGTCGCGTTGGGTGGCAGGTACTGGTCCGTATTCGCCGGTCAGTTGGTTTTTAACGCTATCGGCAGTGTTGTTAAAATAGTTGATAGCGCCGATAAGCATATTGTTTGATATGTTATCCAAATGGCCGCGGAACTTCAACCACGGGCCTGCCATCGAAATATGGTCGGTAGTACACTTGCCCCGGGCTTTTATTAATAACCTTAAGCCGCTGATATCGGTCCCTTCCCAGGGGGTAAAAGGCTCTAACAACTGTAAGCGCGATGAGCGTGGGTCAACCTTTACTTCTACCTGGCTGCCATCTTCTGCAGGTGCCTGGTAACCGGCATCCTCAACAGCGTAACCGCGTACGGGCATTTCAATACCTTGCGGCTCGTCTAATTTTACCTGTTCGCCGTTTTTGTTCGGCAGGGTATCGGTAAGCGGATTAAAGGTAAGATCGCCGGCAATTGCAAATGCCGTAACAATCTCTGGCGACGCCACAAAGGCGTGAGTATTAGGGTTACCATCCTGGCGTTTAGCAAAGTTACGGTTAAACGATGTGATGATCGAGTTTTTGCGGGTTGGGTCGTCGGTGTGGCGTGCCCACTGGCCAATACATGGCCCGCAAGCGTTGGCTAATACTACGCCGCCCATTTTAGCGAAGGTATCTAAATAACCATCGCGCTCAACGGTGTAACGTACCTGCTCCGAGCCGGGGGTAATGGTAAATTCAGCTTTGGTTACCAGCTCTTTATCAATAGCCTGCTGGGCGATAGAAGCCGAGCGGGTAATATCCTCATATGACGAGTTGGTACATGAACCTATCAGGCCCACTTCTAAAATTGCAGGCCAGTTGTTTTCCTTAACCGCTTGCGCAAATTTTGATATAGGCCATGCCAGGTCCGGGGTGAACGGGCCGTTTACATGCGGCTCCAGTTCGCTCAGGTTTATTTCGATAACCTGGTCAAAATATTGTTCAGGATTTGCGTAAACTTCATCGTCGCCGGTTAGGTGCTGCGCTATAGTGTCGGCCATATCGGCGATATCACCGCGTTTGGTACCGCGTAAGTAATCTGCGGCTTTATTATCGTAACCAAAAATAGATGTAGTAGCGCCAATTTCGGCACCCATATTACAAATTGTGGCTTTACCGGTGGCCGACATAGAACGGGCACCTTCGCCAAAATACTCAACGATAAAACCTGTACCGCCTTTTACGGTAAGGATACCCGCAACGCGCAGGATAACATCTTTAGCAGATGTCCAGCCGGAAAGTTTACCGGTTAATTTAACACCCAGCAACTTAGGGAATTTTAGCTCCCATGGCAAACCGGCCATTACATCGCAGGCGTCGGCGCCACCAACACCAATAGCAACCATACCCAAACCACCCGCGTTAGGGGTGTGGCTATCGGTGCCTATCATCATACCGCCCGGGAACGCGTAGTTCTCTAAAACAACCTGGTGGATGATACCGGCGCCGGCTTTCCAGAAACCGATACCGTATTTATCAGATACAGATGACAGGAAGTCGTAAACTTCGCGGTTAATATCAACCGCAGTATTTAAATCGGCAACGGCGCCAACTTTTGCCTGTATCAGGTGGTCGCAGTGTACGGTTGAGGGTACTGCAACCTGGGGGCGGCCAGCCTGCATAAACTGCAACAATGCCATTTGCGCGGTAGCATCCTGCATAGCCACGCGATCGGGTGCAAAGTCAACATAGTCGGTACCACGTTCAAAAGCTCTTTTAGCATCACCTTCACTAAGGTGGGCATATAATATTTTCTCGGTTAAAGTAAGGGGCTTACCTGTCGCTCTGCGGGCAGCATCCACACGGGTGCTGTAGCGATCATAAACCTTTTTGATCATGTCTAAATCAAAAGCCATATTGTTTGATTTTTAGTAGTAAAAGATATTCAAATCTGCCAGACGGCTGACTTGCGGCGAATTTACAAAATATAAAGTTTATTAACAGTCAGGGCTTTGTACAATTGTTATTTGGATATGTTCTAAATAATATTTCTGCCGCCTGTTAACTATAAGGCGGAAGTGATCAGTCCCCTTAACACGTTCTAAAAAGCGCGGTTATTAGGGCTTCACTCACCTATGATGTCATTAAGCACGCAGGTATTGATAACACGGGCAAATTGAATTTGTTCTGGAGCCATTGCTTCGCTTACAGCCATAAACATCCACATTGTGCGCTCTGACAGAGGTTATCTGGGGCGGTTTATCAAAAACTTTCCGGGTTAGGGGCTGAAGTGGAAGGCAGGGGTGCGAACGTATAGCCTGCTTTACTCCAGTGCTCCAGTGCCAGGGGCAATGTGTGCTCCAGCCTTTGGAACGCTTTTAAACTATCGTGAAAAAGCACTATTGATCCATCCTGCACATTCTTCAGCACATTTTGTAAAGCTTCTTCAGGCTTAAGGCTCATATCAAAGTCGCCGCTCAGTACGTCCCACATTACTATCTGCAGATCCGGGCGGGCCTGTTTCAATAAACTTATTTGCCTGCGTTTTATACGACCGTACGGCGGGCGAAACAAAGGGGTGTTTAATATCTTATCAGCCTGCAAAAAATTTTCTAAATATATTTGGTTATCAGTAGCCCACCCTTTAAGGTGATTATAGGTATGATTTCCTATGGCATGGCCATCGTTTTTTACCTGCATAAAAATGTCGGGATGTTTGCGCACATTATCACCAATGCAAAAAAAAGTGGCTTTGGCATTGTACCTTTTTAAAATATTTAATACAAAAGGTGTAACAATGGGTATAGGGCCGTCGTCAAAAGTCAAATAAATACGACGGGTACCCGTTTTGGCACCCCATATTAATTGAGGATACAGTTTTTTTAACCACCACGGAGTTTTTACCAGGTACATGCGAAAACGTAAAGGGGTTTAATATTAACCAAAAAATAGAGCTTGCAAAGTAATTACCAGTTACTTACAATTGTATACATTAATTATGAAACTAAACTTACAGATCACAAAAGTAACTATTGCTTGCTTCACATTACTTTCAACAGTTAACTTAACTGTAAAAGCACAAGAAGTTATCACCCTGCAAAAAGCCATTGACCTTGCCCTTGATCGCAACTTAACTATAAAACAAGCTAAACTTACCGAAGCGCTAAGCACCGAAGATTACAGGCAGGCTAAAAATAATTTGTTGCCAAACCTGTTTGTTAATTCGCAGGGATCGTACAATTTTGGCCGTGCTACCGACCAAACTAACCTGGCCATTAATAACGGCAGCTTTTTTTACAATACCAATTCCGCATCGGCACAGGTAACAGTTTTTCAGGGCGGGCAGTTGCGTAACCAAATCATCCAGAACCGTTTGTTGCTTGATGCTGATAAATCAAACACCGCGAAGATAAAAAACGACCTGATATTGAGTGTTGTTACACAGTATTTAACCATTTTAACAAATCAGGACCTTGTAACCGCGGCTAAACAACAAATAGATATCTCGAAAATAGCGTTAGACCGGGCGCAGAAAAGTTATGATGCAGGAAACCAAACCCTTGCCGACCTATCCCAGGCAAAGGCCCAGCAATCAACCGCGGAACTTAATTTAACAACCGCGCAAAATCAGCTGGATTTATCGCTGCTGATATTGAAGCAATACATGGAGATGGACCCGCTAACACCGATAGAAGTTGAAAAACCCGATATTAGCAAGCTTAGTGTAGCTACCGCTTACGATCCGCAAAATGTTTTAAACACAGCGCTTGCCATAAACCCGGATGTAGTGCTTGCGCAAACCCGCGAGAAAGCATATTTACAGGCTATAAAAATTGCCAAAGGCGGCTATTATCCAACCTTAAGTTTGTCAGGTTCGGTAGTAACGCAATATAGCAGCACCAGCAAAGCGCTGTTAGGCACGGTGCAGGGTTTTAATACGGTTAACGGAAATATAAACGGCGTACCTACCACCATAGACCTGCCTACAACAACCCCGGTGTTTGGCGGTACTACTTCATTTGCAACACAATTGAGTAATAACCTTAATCAGTCGGTTGGCTTTAACTTGCAGATACCTATATTTAACCGGTTTTTTACACGTACCGCAGTACGTAAGGCCAAGATCAATTACGAAAATGCCCAGGTATCTACCCAGTTGGCAAAAAATAATTTAAGCAAAACCATTATACAGGCAGTATTGGATGTACAGGCCGCCGAAAAGAAACGCCTGTCTATGCTGCAAACTTACAATGCCAACAAGGAAGCCTTTAACGTGATACAAGAGCGCTACAATGTTGGCCTGGTAAACTCGCTTGACTATAATACATCGCTTACTAATTTGAATAAATCGCAATTTGATTTGATACAGGCACAATACGAAGTTGTGTTCAGAAGCAAAGTAATTGACTATTATCTCGGAAATCCTATAACACTTTAAAAACACAAACAATCCTGAAATCATGGGAAAAACTACTAAATATATTCTGATAAGCCTTGGCGTACTGATCGTGCTCCTGATCATTGGCAAAGCAACCGGTATTATAGGTAAGCCGCAACTAACGCAGGTGGCTGTTGAAAAAGCAGAGAGCCGCGATATTAACGAAACTGTATCCGCAAGCGGTAAAATTAAACCGCATGTGGAGGTTAAAATCAGCCCAGAGGTATCGGGCGAGGTAGTGGAGTTGCCTATTAAAGAAGGCGACGTAGTGAAAAAAGGCCAATTGTTATGCCGTATTCGTCCGGACATTTTAAAGTCGGGTTATGATCGTGCCGTGGCTTCGTACAATACCCAAAAGGCAAGCGTTGGCAACTCTTCGCAGATGCTTAAACAATCCGAGGCTACCTTTGCTAACCAGGCATCAATATACAAACGCAGTAAGGAACTTTTTGATAAAAAGGTTTTAACTGTTGCAGAGTTTGAACAGGCCAAAGCAAATTACGAAGGCGCAAAGGCATCATTAGAGGCCGCAAGGCAAAACGTTGTGGGATCTAAATTTGGCTTAGAGCAGGCGCAGGCATCTGTAAAAGAAGCGCAGGATAACCTGGCCAAAACCACCATTTACGCGCCGGTTGATGGCGTGGTATCGAAACTATCTATTGAGCAGGGCGAGCGTGTATTAGGTACCCAACAGTTTGCCGGTACCGAGATCATGACCATATCTGACCTGAGCAAAATGGATGTGAATGTAGATGTGAACGAGAATGACATTAACCGCATAGCTATTGGCAATCAATCGCAGATAGAGGTCGACGCGTTTTTAGGAAAGAAATTTACAGGTGAGGTTATTGAAATAGGGAGCTCGGCAAATGTGGTAGGTACCAACGCCGACCAGGTTACTAATTTTACCGTGAAGGTGAGGATAACAGCGCAATCTTATATAGACCTGCTGAAGAAAAATGCCGAGAACCATTCGCCGTTCCGCCCGGGGTTGACCGCCACCGTTGATATACAAACCAACCACGTAAAAGCGTTATCGGTGCCTATTCAATCGGTTACCACCCGCGACGAAAAGAAACCGGCTGCTACACAAGGCAATACACAGAACGACGACAAGAAAACCACTATCTCCGCAGCCCCGTCAAAAGAATATGTATTTGTTTTGCAGGGTAATAAGGTTAAACAAGTTGAGGTAACTACCGGTATACAGGACGACACTTATATACAAATATTAAGCGGCCTTAAAGGTGGCGAAGATGTGGTATCAGCACCATTCGCAGCTATATCTAAAACATTAAAAGATGGTATGCTGGTAGAAAAGGTTGATAAAGCTAAACTTTTTAATACCGACGCTAAGAAGTAATTTTTAGATAGACATTTTTAGACAAAGGACAAAGGGCGAAAGACCTTTGTCCTTTTTTGTTTGCATGGTTACCCCGGGGCGATTATCACATCATCCCCAAAACAATCAGGTGACAAGGTTTTTTACCTTCCGGCATTTGCCTTTTACCATCCAAATAATATTTCATTAATTTGTACCACCGGGAAAACCAATTGCCCGGCCGGGACATTTACTATTTAATGCTTAAGCAAAAAAACAAAATTGCCGTGGTGGGTGGCGGAAGCTGGGCCACCGCTAATATCAAGATGCTTACCGATAACGCAATTGAAAAAGAAATTTTTTGGTGGATGCGCAACGGTGAAGCTGTAGCGCACATTCATAAATTCGGGCATAACCCAAACTATCTAAGTTCAGTGGAAATACGGGTGCCCGCGCAACATATTTCTACCGATCTAAGGGCAATAATACAGGTTGCAGATTTTGTACTTTTAAACGTTCCTGCTGCCTTTCTGAAAGAGGCCCTGCGGAGTATCACCGCCGCCGATCTAAAAGGGAAAAAGGTAGTATCGGCAATTAAAGGTATAGTGCCCGACGAGAATAAAATTATAGGCGAATTTTTAAACGAACATTACGAAGTGCCGTTTAGCCATTTCCTTGTGATCAGTGGCCCGTGCCATGCCGAAGAGGTAGCCCTTGAGAAACTATCCTACCTTACCATCGCGTCGCAGGATACCGGCCTTGCCGCTGAGTTTGCCGGTATGCTGAACACACGTTATATTAAAACAATTGTATCTGACGATATTTATGGCACCGAGTATGGAGCGGTATTAAAAAACATCTACGCTGTCGCAAGCGGTATTTGCCATGGCGTAGGGTATGGCGATAACTTCCAGTCGGTATTGATATCAAACGCCATACGCGAACTGGAACGCTTTGTGAACGCGGTACACCCTATAGACAGAGATATCAAAGAATCGGCTTACCTGGGCGATCTGCTGGTAACTGCATACTCGCAGTTTAGCCGCAACCGCACCTTTGGCAATATGGTAGGGAAGGGTTACACCGTAAAATCGGCTCAGTTAGAAATGAACATGATAGCCGAAGGTTATTATGCAGTAAATTGCCTACACCAGGTAAATAAGCAATATATGGTTGAAATGCCTATTTGCGAGGCCGTTTACGCTATTTTGTACAAGAAAAGCCCACCTTTTATTGAAATGCAGAAACTGGCAGAGAAATTGAGTTAATTACTGCAGTTACTAACAAAATTTTTTGCAGATGAAAAAGCTATTTAAAACCACCATGTTTGCCGCGGCAATGTTTGCTGCATCGGCAGGTTATGCGCAAACACATAAAGATACTACACTGGGCCAAAAGGTTGGCACCACCGCTAAAAAGGGATGGCATGCCACCAAGAAAGCAGCGAATGCCGTAGGCAACAAAACCGCCGAAGTGGCTTCAAAAGGGGCATCGGCCGTAGCAGATAAAAAATATGATGCAAAGGTAGGCCCACAGGGCCAAACCATTTACATTGATAAAAATTCGTACTATTATTACGTAAATAAAAAGGGGCACCATATTTATGTGCCAAAAGCAAAACTGGTTGATAAACCTGCCCACTAATATTATTTAAACGCAGCCGTTAGCTAACGGCTGCGTTTTTTATTACCTTATGCACTTAATGAAAAAATACATTTTAATATCGTATATTTTTTTCGCGGTGGCATTGCTGATAACCGCCTGCGAAAAAAAGCAATCGAACACCATGCTGCAGGGCACCTGGAAATCAAAGGATGCCAACACCAGTCTTAAAATAACCGGTAAAAAATTTATTATGGATGGCGACGAGCAAAGCGCCGAGGATTATTTTGTAAAAGGAGACACCATTTTCACTTCTTTTGAAGGCAACCAGCCTTATACAAAATTTGTTATACAAAAAGTTGATGAAAGCAACCTGATCTTGCTTTACCCCGACTCTGTGGTGGTGAACTTTAGCCGGTAAAACAAAAACCTCCCGTATGAAAACAAACGAGAGGCTCTGTAAACAAAACTAAACTAAAACTATGCTTTCGGTTAACTACTCCGAAAGCTCTATGAAACTAACTAACTAACTAAAATCTTCTGCGGCGTTCCGGGCGCTCCTCGCGGGGCCTTCCAGAGAAATCACGGAAACCGCCGCCGCTGTTCCTGTCCCTGTTAAAACCACCTTCGCGGCGTCCGCCACCACTATTTCTATCCCGGTTGTAACCGCCGCCGCCTTCGCGTCTTTGGTAACCGCCTTCGCGCCTGTCGCCACCGCTTCTAGGGCTGCTGGAGCCTTCGCCGGATACTTCTATCCTAACCTCGCGGCCCTTAAACTCGACGCCTTTAAAGTTGTTCATCACCTGGTCAACATCGCTGTTGTTTACCTCAAAGAAAGAGTAAACACCCTTAACATCAATTTTACCTACGGTGCGCCCGCTTATTTTGGTGTTGTTGCAAATGTAACCCAGCAGATCGCCGCGGTTAAACTCGTCAACACTGCCCAAATTGATAAACAAACGGGTATATTCTGACTTGCCACCTGAATCGCGCATGCCGCGTTCGCCTCTTTCGCCATCCCTGCGGAAATCATCAGCCGGAGCGTTAAGGTCTGGTGCATTTTTATAATAATCTAAAAAGCGGTTAAACTCAAGTGATGCAAAACGTTTAATCACCTCTTCTTTATCAAGGTCTTTAAACTCATCCATAATACGCGGGATGTATTGCTCTATCTGGTCGTCATTAACCGTTACATTGTGCACTTTATGCACCAATGCAAAAAGTTGTTTTTCGCAAACATCAAAACCTGTAGGTATTTCGGCTTTTACAAACTTTTTACCAATAACACGTTCAATCTGGCGAATTTTACCAAGTTCCTTACTGTTGATGATGGCGATAGATACACCTGTTTTACCTGCACGGGCTGTACGGCCGCTGCGGTGGGTGTAGTTTTCAATCTCATCAGGCAACGAGTAGTTAATAACGTGTGTAACATCATTAACATCAATACCACGCGCTGCAACATCGGTAGCAATTAACAATTGCAGGCTGCGTTCGCGGTAGCGTTTCATTACCTTGTCTCGTTGCTGCTGCGAAAGGTCGCCGTGTAAAGCATCGGCATTATAACCGTCTTTTATCAGCGATTCTGCAATTTCCTGAGTTTCTATCTTGGTACGGCAAAATACTATACCAAATATCTCGGGGTTGTTATCAACAATGCGTTTAAAGGCCGCATATTTGTCACGGGCACGTACAACGTAGTACTCGTGATCGATATTGGCGTTACCTGTATTTTTTTCGCCCATGGTTAACTCAAACGGGTTATCCATGTATTTTTTGGCTATCCTTCTAACTTCAGAAGGCATAGTGGCCGAAAACAGCCATGTTTTTTTCTCGTCCGGAGTGGTAGATAAGATACTGTCAATGTCTTCCTGGAAGCCCATATTGAGCATCTCATCAGCCTCGTCCAATACTACAAACTTAACCTGCGAAAAGTCTATCGCTTTGCGGTTAATAATGTCGAGCATACGGCCGGGTGTGGCAACAACTATCTGCACGCCGCGTTTTATCTGGCGTAACTGATCCTGGATGCTGGCACCGCCATAAACGGCAACAACATGTACGTTGTTCATTTTTTTGGCGTAGTTCTTAATGTCGTTCGTGATCTGTAAACAAAGTTCACGTGTTGGGCATAAAACAAGCGCCTGCGGATGATTTTCTTCGAAATCGAGCAGTTCTAATAGCGGCAGTCCAAAAGCAGCTGTTTTACCGGTCCCTGTTTGGGCTAATCCGACAAAATCGTTGCTGCCTGTTAACAATACCGGAATTGACTGTTCCTGGATTGGTGTAGGATTTTCAAATCCTAACTCAGTGATGGCATTAACAATATCATGACGGATTCCCAGTTGAATAAATGGGTTCATGAATTAAAATAACGTATTTGGCTACATCGCCAAATCGGGTGCAAAAGTACAACTAATAATTTACAATTCAAATACTGATTTTTTAATTTCTAATAGAACCTAAAGTTTGACGGTGTTTTATCGTAATTGTCTTAAAATCAATAAGTTTTTACGACGATGGCTGACGTGTTAGTGTAAGCAGTACATATCCCGTGTTTAGCGCGCAATAAAAAGGGTGGCGTTACAGTGGAGTAAAATGATATTGGTTTATTTGAGGCACGGCCGTTGGCAATCAACCGGGTTGATATGTAAAATTTTTAGGATGATAGACCCGTCATACAGTTCGGTTGAAAAGAAAAAGTATATTTGAGAATGGATATCCATACGGAAAAACTAAGTTTATTACGGAGGCTTAAGGGCACAGTAGCAGGCGCGGACATTTTTTACTCACCGCAACTACAAACCAAAGCACTTGGCTTGTCAAACTCAACTTTACTGAGTTTTGATTAAAAAGACGCAATAAATCCCAAATCAAAAATCCGCAATAAAGTGCTTGATCCTAAAGTGTTAATGACCATTAAGGGTTTGCCGTTACTGGCGAAAACGGTTATTGACGGATTTATGATAGGGTTTAATAAAAGTACGGTAAAAGGCCCCGGGCTCGAATTTAGCCAGTACCGCAGCTACCAGCCCGGCGATGACCTGCGCTGGCTGGACTGGCGCATGTTTGCGCGCAGCGACAGGTACTACATCCGCGAATCGGAAATAGAAACAAGTATCTCTGTAAGGTTTTTGGTAGATGCCAGCGCATCTATGAATCATGATGATAACGGAATAAAAAAGATAGATTATGCCAAATTCCTGGCTGCATCATTAACCTACCTGGCTAATTTGCAGGGCGATTCGGTCGCGTTGAATGTGTTTCAGAATGGTTCTCTTTTTTCGATGCCATCAAAACCCGATCCGCAGCATTTACAGCGAATGTTTTATCATTTGCAGCAAATTGATCCTGCAGGAACGTTCACTAAGCCGGTACATTATAAAGAGCTTTTTGCCGGTACGGGACGTAAGGAACTGCTGGTGTTTATAACGGACATGTACCAGCCCGATGGCGAAATAAATGCGTTGCTTAATACGCTGGCGGCGTTAAAACATGAGATAATTGTGTTTCATCTGATGGGGCAGAACGAGCTTGATTTTGATTTTAAGGGCTTTTCTACCCTTGAAGATCTGGAGACCGGCGAAACCATACAAGTAAACACCCCACGTGCGGGCCTGGTCTATCACGAAAAACTGCAGGAACACCTGGCAGCTATAAAAACTAATTTAACAGGTAAGCGAATTGCCTATAAAATGATTAGCACCGCACAACCGTTAGAGGAAGCCCTAAAAGAGTTTTTAGTTCAGCGTAAAAAAGGATTGTGATGGAATTTGTAAGCCCTTTGAATAAAAAAATAAAAGCCCTCCCTTTCGGGGTGGGTTTGGGAGGGTCTGCATGCAGTTTTTAAGCCCGATATGGTTTTTCGCGCTGGCGGCATTAAGCATTCCCGTTATCATCCACCTGTGGAATGTGCGCCCCGGCAAAACGCTTAAGGTGGGGAGTATATCGCTCATCACCGAAGCCTCAAAAAGTACCCGCCGCAGTTTCAGGCTGCTGGATATCTTGCTGCTGGTACTCCGCTGCCTGCTGCTGGGGCTGCTGGCTTTGCTGCTGGCATCGCCGTTTTGGCAAAAGCATGCTTCGGCAAAAATTGAAAAGGGCTGGCTGCTTATCCCCAGGGAAAACTTTAAAGAAACCTACAAAAAATTTAAGCCCGCTATCGATTCGTTAACTAAAGCAGGGTACGGCTTTCATTATTTTAACAATGGTTTTGCAGGTGCCGATCTGAATGACATATTAGCAGATACGGCCTTACAAGACACCGCCGCCAAAAGCAACTACTGGGGTTTGATAAAGGCTTTAAACAGGCGGCTTTCGGGAGTAACGCCGGTTTATATATTTACACCCAATGGCACCGGGCATTTTAAGGGCGACAGACCGCAGGTTGACCTGAACCTGCACTGGCAAACCTATACCACGGCCGATTCGGTAAGCCGATGGATAGCCTCGGCATGGTTAACTAATAGCGGGACTATTCGTGTAACTCTTGGCAATAGCAGCCCGGCAGGTACATTTTATACTGGCCAGGTATTGCAAAGCGGGAACAACCGCGATATTGCTATTACCATGCAAAACGGGCAGCCCTTTGTAAGCTTAAAGGATAAACGCCAAATGCCGGTAGCTGTGGACACTGCCACGCAACGTATGGCCATTTACACGGATAAACACACTGTAGACGCGAATTATTTAAAAGCAGCATTGCTGGCGGCGATTAACTTCAGCGGGCAAAAAGCCATTGTAAAACAATATGCCAGCGCTGCGAAAATACCCGGCGGGCAAAACTGGGTGTTTTGGTTATCTGAGCACACATTAAGCGGTGGGGCTAAAAGCGGTAAAAATATTTTCAGGTACCAGGCGGGTAAACCGGTAGATGTAAACTCGTGGATAGATCCGGGGCATATCACGCTGGCAAAACGCTTAGAACCGTTAAGCCAGACAGAAACTATCTGGAAGGATGGTTTTGGCAAACCCATACTGGGCCGTAAAGCTAACACTTACTATTTTTACAGCCGTTTTAACCCCCTTTGGACCGACCTTGTTTGGACTGATGGATTCCCGGGACTGATATTAAAACTCATCAACAATAGCCCGGTTAGCCAACCCGCTGCATATGATAAACGTATATTAACTAACGCGCAGATAAAACCGCAAATCAGTAAACGGAGTAAGGTGGTTGAACCTCAAATAACTGGCGAGCGTACAGATTTGTCACGGTATTTTTGGCTGCTTTTGATGGGCGTGTTTATGGCAGAACGCATCTTATCTTACAAAACTAAACAAGCATACAATGGCTGAACACGGCGGATTACATAAGATACAAAGCCTGCGCCGCCGCTGGATAATTTACCAGGTGCTGGAAGATGTGCTGCTGTCGTTATATGCGGCGCTGTATGTTGGGGCGCTGATGTATTATCTGTTGTCGCCATCGTTGGTGTGGGGATTTATTACATTCCCACTGGTTCTTGCCATCATGCTGGCGGTTAACCGGCCATGGCACATGAGCGACGAAAAAATAGCAAGCTTTTTGAATAAGGAATATCCGGAATTACAGGAGAGCAGTCAATTGCTGCTACTGCCTCAGCAACAGCTAAACCCCTTACAGGTTATTGCATCGTCTAAAACATCAGCTGTTTTAGCCGGGTTAAACATATCGCATAAACCCTTTGCCAGGCGTTTGGTTATGGCGTTTATATCCCTTATGGTGGCTACCGGCCTGATATGGGCGCTGGGCAAAATATTTCATATCGAAAGGATATTTTACGGGCCAAATCGAGCGGTTGCTGTTTGCGGCCCGGCCCCATTGCCCGAGGTGATTTTACCGCAAATAAGCGATGTGGAAGTTACCGTTACCCCGCCTGCATACACCCGCCGTGTTAAACGATCGCAGGATAAATTCAATTTGGTAGCTGAGCAAGATGCGCGGGTTGAGTGGCATATCAAAACTAACGTTGCGATAAAAAAAGGGTTATTGATCTTCAATAACAAGGAAAAAATAAATTTAAGAAGTAAAGGTAAACATACCGAATGGTATGCTTCTTCTGTTCTGCACACACCCGGCTTTTACCAGGTTAGTATCGACGGTAAATTATCCGAGTTGTATTATGTACAGTTGGTTAATGACAACCCGCCGGTAATACACATTAAGGCACCAAAGCAGTATACCTATATAGACGCGGGCGAGGTGCCAAAAATTAATATCAGCGCCACGATAACCGATCAATATGGTGTGACTAACGCATCCATCATGGCTACGGTAGCCAAGGGCAGGGGCGAAGGGGTTAAGTTTAAAGAGTATACGCTAAAGTTTCCGCAGGGGTTTAAAGCGCAAAGTCCGCTATACGAGGTTCAGAAACTGGTTAACCTGCCCGCTCTGAACATGGAACCGGGCGACGAGCTTTATTTTTACGTGCAAGCCCAGGATACCCATAAGCAGCTAAGCCGTACCGATGTTTATACCGTAAGTTTACAGGATACCGCCGAATTGCTAAGCATGAACGGGATGCTTACGGGGGTAAACCTTAAGCCGGAGTTTTTCAGGAGCGAGCGGCAGATCATCATTGATGCGCAGCAATTGCTTAAAGATAAGGACAGCATCAGCGTAGAACGGTTTAACGCACGCAGTAACGACCTGGGTATTGATCAAAAACTATTGCGCCTGCGTTATGGTAAATTTTTAGGCGAGGAAGGCGAGGACGCTATTGGTACCCCGGATAATGAAGCGGCGGATCCTGCCGACTTTAGCAACGCCAAAAAGATACTGAAAGAATATACCGACGACCATGATAACGCCGAAGATGCCGGATTTTTTGAACCTGAGGTAAAGGCCCAGCTGAAAGCCACACTTACCGAAATGTGGAAGGCCGAATTGCAATTGCGCCTTTATAAACCGCAGGCAGCTTTGCCCTTTGCTTATAAAGCGCTGCGCCTGCTCAAAGATCTGCAGCAGAAATCAAGATCGTACGTTGCTAAAACCGCTTATAAACCTACCCCTTTGAAATTAGAAAAGCGGCTTAGCGGCGAGTTAGATAAAATTATACAACCTGTAAACCGGCAGGATATAAAACCCCCTGCAGATAAACAGGAAGTCCTAAAAAAAGCGGTAAACGTTTTGGAGGCGTTAAAGTTAAACCCTGTATTAAATGCCACCGACAGGCGTGCGCTGCAAGTGGCTGATCAGCAATTAAGTATGCAGGCGTCTGCCCGGCCGGGCGCTTACCTGCCGGCATTGAATGCCATGCGCAGGATATTATTATCCTCAAAAGCCAATATTAACGATGTTAATACCGTAGAAAGTGTTGTGCAAAAATCCTTGGGCGCACTTAAAAAGCTGCCCTCTTCCGGACAGGAACCTACGGATATGGGCTTGTCAAAACAGTATTATAAAAATTTAAAACAAGCCAACCGTTGATGCAGGCCAACTGGACATATATCGTATTAACGCTTTGCGTTTTGCTGGCTGTGGTTTTTGCGTGGCAGGAGTACAGGCGTGTTAATAAGCGAAATTTAACGTTGCGTATGCTGGCGGTAATTGCGGCGGCAGCGGCATTGGCTTGCATTGCCTTGCCCATTGGCTATACCGGCAATGTTGCCAAAATGGCTAAGCATAAAACCATCTTGCTCACAGATGGCTTTAATGCCGACAGCCTGAGCGCCGTCGATTCCAACATCGTTACTACAGAGGTAAAAGTTAAACAAGCATATCCCCGGGCTAAGCTCATAAACAGTACAGATGAGCTTAGCAGAAACAGCCAGCTGCATATTTACGGTTACGGCTTAAGCCGCGCGGGTTTGCAGGACCTGGACAGCTTGCCATTTATATTCCACCCGGCAAGTTTACCTGAGGGTGTTAGCCATATAAGTTGGAGCCACCACCTGAAAGCAGGCGACGCAATGCAGGTTCAGGGTGTTTACAACAATCCGTCTTCAAAAAAAGTAAAACTGGTTTTAAGGGGATTGAATACCGGCTTGGATTCAGTAACGCTGGCCCCAAAAGCGCAAACTACATTTAATCTGAGCACGGTTCCTAAAACAACCGGGAAAATGGTATTTACATTGCATGCAGATACAGGCTTACAAGGTTACATACCTGTGGAAATTACATCCACTGAACCACTTAAGATATTAATGCTGTCGGCTTCGCCGGATTTTGAAAGCAGATTTTTAAAGAACTGGCTAACCGAAAATGGTTATGCAGTAGCCTTGCGCGCCGCCATCAGTAAGAATAAGTATAACAGCGAATACATCAACATCGCCAAATTGAGCCTTGACAGGCTATCAACTCAAATGCTCGAAAAATTTGATGTGGTTATGGGGGATCTTTCGGTTTTCAGCAGTTTAAGTCCCGGTGAAACCGATGCGCTGAAACAGCAGGTAGCTGATAAAGGTTTAGGGCTTATTGTTCGTTCCGACAGCGCCGGTAAGGCCTCCTGGTTGCAAAAACAGTTTGTAGTGGATAAGCCGTCGGGAAAGGAACCAGCACCTGCGCAACTTATTATTGATGGTAAAAAGAGCGCCGTTAAGCTGAGCTACGGGCCATCGCATATTGTTTATCAGAACGGCACTTTGCCGCTGGTAAAAACCACCCAGGGGGGGGTATTGGCAAGCAGCACCCTGTTTGGCTCTGGCAAAATTATTTTCACTACATTAAACAATACATTCAGTTGGATGCTTGCCGGAAGCAAGCAAGATTATACAGCGTTATGGTCGGCATTGCTTAGCAAGGCGGCGCGTATGGACAATGTGGCGGAAAATAACGTCGAATTTTCCGGGTTGCCGTTTGTTAACCACCCTGTTCAATTGTATGTTGCGCGGGGCAAAGCATCACCTATAGCTATTAACGGGCAAACCGTGGCATCTGTACAAAACGCTGATATTCCTTTTGAGTACAATGCCATGTACTGGCCCACATCAGCGGGATGGCAAAATATGAAAGAGAATGGACGTTTGGGCGCGTGGTATGCCTACGCCGAAAACAATTGGAAAGCAGTACAGGCGGCGGACAAAGTAGCGGCAACAAAAAAATACGCGGGCGAACACAAAATAACCGATATTGTAACAAAACAGATACATCAAAAAGTTCGGATTGATGTACCGAAAATATATTTTTATATCCTATTGCTTGCCGCCTGTACATTTTTATGGGTAGAGGCTAAGCTATCGTAATATACCGCCCAGCTGACCGGGCCTATTAAATCAATTGGAGGATACACTTTGAGAAGAAGAGACTTTATTTACTTAACGGGCTTTGGCGCCGGCGCTATGATGCTGCCGTCGTTAGATGGCTTTGGTAAAAACATTGATGCGCAGCAGGCACTTGAGGGTGTTGATGTACGCATTAAAAAAGAGTTGGCCGACGCGGGCCTTAACGCCGCGAAAGGCGCCGGTGCAAGCTACGCTGATGTGCGCATTGGCCGCTACTTAAACCAGTTTGTAATAACCCGCGAAAACCGGGTGCTAAATGTAGCCAACACCGAATCGTACGGGGTGGGCATCCGCGTTATAGCCAACGGCTGCTGGGGTTTTGCCGCTACAAACGAGGTAACTAAAGAAGGTATTGCCAAAACTGCTAAACGCGCAGTTGCTGTTGCCAAGGCCAACGCTAAGTTAGGCAGCGCACCGGTACAGCTTGCCCCGCAAAAAGGCTACGGCGAGGTAAGCTGGAAAACCCCTATCGAAAAAAATGCTTTTGAGGTACCTATTAAGGAGAAGGTTGACCTGCTGCTGGGCGCCAATGCCGCGGCTATTTCAACCGGTGCCGATTTTGTAAACTCCATGATATTTGCGGTGAACGAGCAAAAGTATTTTGCATCTACCGATGGCTCGTATATCGACCAGGATATTCATCGTATTTACCCCAACTTTACCGTTACAAAAAGAGATGTGGCGCAAAATGCGTTTGAAACACGCCGCTCTTTAAGTTCCCCCATGGGTATGGGTTACGAATACTTGATCCCTTCTGCATCTGAAAAGGTAACCGGTATTACTACCCGCTATAAAAAGCGCTATGATATGCTGGAGGATATAAAATATGCCACCAAGCAAGCTGCAGAAAAGATATCCTCAAAGTCTGTCGACCCGGGTAAATATGATCTGGTGCTCGATCCGAGCCACCTTTGGTTGACCATTCATGAATCGGTAGGGCACCCAACCGAGCTCGACCGCGTGCTGGGTTACGAGGCCAACTTTGCCGGTACCAGCTTCCTTACGTTGGATAAATGGAAAAGCGGCAAATTTAACTTCGGCAGCAAACAGGTAAATATCGTTGGCGATAAAACGCAGGTAGGCTCGCTCGGGGCCGTGGGTTATGATGACGAAGGCGTCGCTTGTAAAAAATGGGATATCATCAAAGAAGGTACGCTGGTAAATTATCAGGCCATTCGCGACCAGGCGCATATCATCGGGCTAAAAGAGTCGCAGGGGTGCTGCTACGCGCAAAGTTGGCAGGATGTGCAGTTTCAGCGCATGCCTAATGTATCATTACAGCCGGGCAAGGCCGCGCTAAGCGTTGATGATATGATCAAAAATGTTGAAAAAGGTATTTACATCATTGGCGACGGTTCATTCTCTATCGACCAGCAGCGCTACAATTTCCAGTTTGGCGGGCAGCTATTTTACGAGATTAAAGACGGTAAAATTGCAGGTATGCTTAATAATGTTGCCTACCAGGCCAACACCCAGGAGTTCTGGAACTCGTGCACCCAGGTATGCGACGACCGCGATTATCGTTTAGGAGGCTCGTTCAACGATGGAAAGGGACAGCCAAGCCAAAGCAGCGCGGTATCACATGGCTCATCAACAGCAAGGTTTAACGGTGTTAACGTAATCAACACCAAAAGAAAGATCGGATAACATATGCCTATATATACTAAAGAACAAGCACAGGCTTTATTAAAGAAGGTGCTTAGCTATTCAAAAGCGGAGGAGTGTGAAGTAAACCTTGGCGGCAGCGAAGGCGGGAATGTACGTTACGCGCTTAACGCGGTTTCAACCGCGGGCGATATCAGCACAGTTGGCCTTAGCGTAACATCTGTTTACGGCAAAAAAGCAGGCTCGGCCACTATCGACCAGTTTGACGATGCTTCGTTAGAGCGTGTTGTGCGCCGGTCGGAGGAGCTGGCGCAGCTGGCCCCCGAAAATTCGGAATACATGCCGATGTTGGGCCCATCCGATTTTAAAGAAGCGATAACATATAATGCAAATACCGCCGCCATGACGCCCGAAAGTCGTGCCGAAATGGTGGGTAAAAGCTTAGAGGTTACCAGGCAGGCTAAACTGTTTGCGGCAGGCTTCCTGGAAAACTCCACTGGTTTTAGCGCGGTTATGAACTCGAAAGGGTTATTTGCCTATAACAAAAGCAGTGATGTTACCTTCTCTGTTACTACCCGTAACGAGGGCGGCACCATATCTGGCTATGCGGCCCGCGGTTTCACCGATGTATCTAAACTGGATACCGCCTCAGCAACGCGCGTGGCTTGTATGAAAGCCAATGCTTCGGCCGGCGCAAAAGCTATTGAGCCGGGTAAATATACTGTGATACTGGAGCCCGTTGCAGCAACCTATATGCTGGAGAATATGTTCCGTTTTGATGCGCGCAGCGCCGAAGAAGGCCGTAGCTTTTTAAGCAAAAAAGGCGGCGGCACCCGTTTGGGCGAGCAATTGATGGACCCAAAAGTAACCATCTATTCAGACCCCTTTAACCCCGACCTGCCAGGCTCAACCTGGGGAGGCGACGGACAACCACGCGAAAAAACCGTTTGGATTGACAAGGGCGTAGTGAAAAATCTTTCGTACTCGCGCTTTTGGGCGCAGAAAAAAGGTGTAGCACCTTTGCCCGGCCCAAGCAACATAATTATGGAAGGGGGCGATGCCAGCCTGGAAGACCTGATAAAAAGCACCGAAAAAGGCATCCTGGTTTCGAGGTTATGGTACATCCGCATGGTCGACCCGCAATCGCTGCTGTTAACCGGGCTTACCCGCGACGGCACATTTTATATCGAGAACGGCAAGATCATGTTCCCGGTAAAGAACTTCAGGTTTAACGAGAGCCCGGTGATCATGCTGAACAACCTGGAAGCCCTTGGCAAAACAGAGCGCAGCATCAGCGTAGAAAGCTATCGCAGCTACATGATACCGCCCATGAAAATACGCGACTTTACCTTCAGTTCGCTGTCAGACGCGGTATAGGCAAGCTTGCAGTAAGTGGTTTGCAGTTTGCAGACTTTCGAAATAGCGATAGGTTTTATACCCATCGCTATTTTTTTAGAAAAACAAAATCCCTTAAAAATGCTTAAATTTGAATATGGAAACGCTAATTGTACATCCTGAAAATCAAGAGCAGTCGGACGCATTAAAAGCTTTCATGAAGGCTTTTAAAATTTCTTTCGAAGAAGAAAAGGAAGAATATGACCCAGCATTTGTAGATATGATACTTAAAGGCGAGGAAGAAATAAAAGCCGGAAAAGGTACAAAACTGGACACTGATAATTTATGGAAGTAATTTTTACTTCTACCGCTTTGTCCCATTTGGATGAATGGAGGAAAAGCGGGAATTTAGTTGTGCAAAAGAAGATTAGTGAGATAATTTCATCGATGAAAGAAACTCCATTCGAAGGAATAGGTAAGCCAGAACCATTAAAACATAAACTTACCGGTAAATGGTCAAGGCGAATAAATCACGAACATCGTATAATTTATAGTTTCGATAATGATATATTAAATATATATTCCTTAAAAGGGCACTATTAAATAAAATACCGAACGCCATTGTCAAAAAGCAGTGGCGTTTTTGTTTCTTTGCAGCCCCAAAACTTTTATCATGGAAAATTTCCCTGTTAGCAGTTCAATCCTTTCGGCCACTCATATTGGTTTATTTTTGCAAGATAAGTATGGCTTTGCTGCGCACGCTATCTGCAAATTGCTTAAAACCGGCATCAATCATAGTTATTTACTAACAGATGGGCGTAGCAAATATGTTTTTAGATTATACAGCCTAAGCTGGCGCAGACATACGGAAATAACAGAAGAACTAAGGTTGTTGAATTTGCTTCGCGATGCCGGCGTTTCAGTTTCCTACCCTGTAAAAGACAAGGCTGACGCATATATCCAGCAATTGAACGCGCCCGAAGGTACACGTTTTGGTGTGCTGTTTTCTTTTGCCGAAGGAGAAAAGCTGCTGAATTTTGATGCAGGTGTGCATTTTAAAGTAGGCGAAACCATGGCGCGTATGCACCAGGTTACGCAGAACCTGCAACTGCAAAGAGTGACCTATACACCAAAGGTTATACTTCAGGATTCGCTTTACAAGATAAAAGGATTTTTGCCTGCCGATACCGAAGAAATTCAATGGATGGCATTAACGCAAAAATATCTTTTGGACGAGATCAGCAGAGCCGACACCAACCAATTAAGAAAAGGCGTAACGCACATGGATATCTGGTTCGATAATTTTAACATCACCAGAGAGGGTAACGCTACCCTGTTCGATTTTGATTTTTGCGGCAATGGCTGGCTGTGTTATGATATTGCTTACTATATTTTGCAGTTGCACAGCACCGAGAAGGTTGAAGCCGAACGCGACGGTAAGCAAAAAAGCTTTTTAGCCGGTTACCAATCCGTAACGCCAATAAGCGCCGAAGAAATGCGCCTGCTACCGGCGCTTGGGGTAAGCATGTACTTTTTTTACCTGGGCATACAGTGCGAGCGGTTTGATAACTGGTCGAACGTGTTTTTGAACGAGACGTATTTAAAGCGGTATATTAATTTGCTGGTAAAAAAATACTTCGACGAAAACGTTCTGAAGGGTAATGATGTTAATTAGATCATGACAAATACAACAAAGATAGGTTGGATCGGCCTGGGCCTGATGGGCAACCCCATGTCGCAGCAATTGTTAAAGGCAGGCTATCCGCTAACGGTTTATAACCGCCATAAGGATAAAGAAGCCGGATTGATACAGCAGGGCGCCGGCACGGCATCAACCCCAAAGGAGTTGCTGCAGCAAACGGATATAGTTATTATTATGGTGACCGATGATAAGGCCATCCGGGAAATATTTGAGGGCGAAAACGGTTTGTTACAGGCTGATGTAAGCAATAAAGTGATCGTTAATATGAGCACCGTATCGCCTGGCATTAACAAAGAAATGGCTGAACTGTGCGGGCAACAGGGCAATCATTTGCTTGATGCGCCGGTATCTGGCAGTGTTAAGCAAGCGGAAACCGCCCAACTGGTTATTATGGCTGGGGGCGACAACGATGTTTTTGAACAGGTAAAACCCATATTGGAAAAACTGGGCAAAATGGTAACAAATGTGGGCACTATAGGCGCAGGCAATGCGGCTAAACTGGCTATCAACACCCTGCTGAGCTTTTATACCCAGGGGTTGGCCGAAGCGGTTATCCTGGCAAAAAACAACGGCATTGAACCCGAAACTTTACTGAACCTTTTGAGTAATACTGCCATTGGCAACCCTTATAGCAAACTAAAAGGCGAGGCTATTGTCAACAACAACTTTAAAGCCGCTTTTACGCTTAAAAATATAGTTAAGGACCTGCAGTTATCGAGGGATATCGGTCTAGATACACCATTGGGACAAACTGCGCTAAAAACATTTGAAGCAGCCAGCGCCAAGTTTGGCGACGAAGATCTGATAGCCATCTATAAGCATCTGGACAAATAAATTAATCCCGCTTCTTTTTTAAACTGTAAGACGGTTTGTTAGATTTTATTTGTTCGGCGTTATCGTACAGGCTTAATGTTTTTTTATTGATAATAAACGAATAAACTTTCTGGCCGGGTGCATTTAGATTAAAAATGATCTCGTCATGGCTGTGCTCCGGGTCGGCAATAAGGTCATTTTGTACAAAATAAGTTGTTAAGCCGGGCAGTCCAGATACGTTGCCGTTGTCATAAAACCTGGCGTTTACCTTTTTACCTGCGGCATCTGTCCCCTCATAAAATCCAGATAGGATAGCCTGGTTTATCATGTAATTCATGCCTTCGGCTAAACCTCCGCTTGGCCTGGTTTGCATGGCTTTTATATATTGTGCGGTAGCGGTTTCTTTGGTTTTAGAATTATAGTGATAAATGATAAGCGTGGTATCTCCATTTTTTACTTTATAGCTTAATTCGTCATCGCCAAGCTCAATAGTGGTGGTGTTTTTACCTGCCTGAAACCTTAAGGTTACATCCATGCCTTCGTGGTTGTTTATAACGGCTGGCACGTTTATACTGTCGCCTTTAAGCTGGGTAGTATCAATATACATAATGGTAATGCCGGTGCCCCGTTCCACTGCCTCCAGCGGCGATTTACTTTTCTTAACTTTTTTGATGTAATCCTTTTTCACCCAAACACCATTTATCAGCGGTTTAAACTGATGAAGTAAAGCCTGCGACTGGTCGAGCGTGCGGTTGGCAGTAGTATCCTGGTCGCTATCTCCGTTTTTACTTTTGCACGATAGAAATATACATAGTATAAGCAGGGGGCAGATAATTCTTTTCATGTAGCTATATTGTAACCCAATATAGGGAAATGTGGTGTTAGTTTTGTCTGTACTAAACAATAAGTTCCGTTTTAATTTATCGGTAGTGAATTTCTATCGCCGATGCGCCAAATACCGGTGATAAAAGGTTTAGCTTATTTGAAATTGAGTTACAACTATAAAGTAGCATACAGCAATCATTAATATTCGCTTTACAACAAAATCCGTATTTTTGCATCTTATTAATTCCACCCCTGCAAATGAATGCTGATGCCGTTAAGATGCTGCCAGGCCGTTATTGTAACTCACTGACCGAATATTCCCGTTTTGTAACCCGCGAGGTTGCTATCGGTGATATACCAATGGGCGGTAGTAACCCTATCCGCATCCAGAGCATGACCACGACCGATACCATGGATACCATGGGTACTGTGGAGCAGACCATCCGTATGGTTGATGCCGGCTGCGAGTATGTGCGCATTACCGCGCCCAGCATAAAAGAAGCAAACAATCTTGCCGAAATAAAAAAACAACTGCGAATGCGTGGCTATAACGTCCCGCTGGTTGCCGATATACATTTTACCCCCAATGCTGCCGAAGTGGCCGCCCGGATAGTAGAAAAAGTACGCGTTAACCCCGGTAACTATGCCGATAAAAAGAAGTTTGACCAAATAGAATATACCGACCTGGAATACCGGGGCGAGCTGGAACGCATCTTCCAAAAATTTACGCCGCTGGTAAAAATTTGCAAAGAGTACGGTACCGCCATGC
The DNA here is from genome assembly GCF_014200785.1 of Mucilaginibacter sp. AK015. Taxonomy (NCBI): domain Bacteria; kingdom Pseudomonadati; phylum Bacteroidota; class Sphingobacteriia; order Sphingobacteriales; family Sphingobacteriaceae; genus Mucilaginibacter; species Mucilaginibacter sp. AK015. The sequence goes on along the minus strand of NZ_JACHCV010000003.1, from coordinate 194,320 downwards.
GCATAGGTACAAACCACGGCTCGCTGAGCGACCGCATTATGAGCCGTTACGGCGATACCCCGCAAGGTATGGTAGAGAGCGCGATGGAGTTTATCCGCATGTGCGAAACGCTTGGTTATTACAGTTTAGTGGTGAGCATGAAAAGCAGCAACCCACAGGTAATGGTGCAAGCCTATCGCCTGCTGGTACAAACCATGGTTGCCGAAGGCATGAATTACCCCTTGCACCTGGGCGTTACCGAAGCCGGCGACGGCGAGGACGGCCGCATAAAATCTGCCGTAGGGATAGGCACTTTACTGGAAGATGGGCTGGGCGATACCGTTCGGGTCTCCCTCACCGAAGAACCCGAAGCTGAAGCGCCGGTTGCTATTGCGTTAGTAAAGCGCTACATTCAGCGGAAAGCAGAAAGCGAAAAGCAGAAAGGAGATGAGAAAAAGCTTTCAGCTTTAGACTTTCAGCCTTCGGCTCATTCCCCGTACGAATACGAAAAACGCGAAACCTACGAAGCTAATGCCTTTATAGGCGGGCATATGGTGCCGAGGGTGGTGATAGACCTGTCGGCGGCCAATTTGAAAGATCCGGCGGTAATGAACGACGCCGGTTATATTTACTCGGCTTTACTGGATAAGTACAACATGGCCGAGCAGTCGGTAGATTTTGTTTACCTGGGCGATAGTTTGCCATCATTTACTTTGCCGGGTAACCTTAAGCAGCTTTATAATTACAATACCTGGCAAAAGCTTACCAATAAAACACTTTGCCACCCGCTATTTACTTTGCATGAATATATAGCTGCGGATGCTAACCGTACATCGGCTTTGAATTTGGTACGCATTACAAACGCCGACCTGGAGACAGAGGCTTTTGGGTTGATACCACTTGATAAGTCGCTGGTTTTTGTGCTGGAAACAGATGAGCCCCACGGGATGGCCGACCAGCGCGCATTTTTCTTGAAATTACAGGAAATGGAATTGGATATCCCGGTTATCATAAAGAGGAGTTATGCTTTGGCAGACCATAGTCAAATTGATCTCACATCTGATTTGCAACTTTACGCTGCTACCGACTTAGGCGCTTTGCTGATAGATGGCTTTGGCGATGGTATCTGGATAGATGCGCCGCACGTGGCAACAGGCGTTATTACTTCTACCGCGTTTGGCATATTGCAGGCAACCCGTTCGCGTATTTCCAAAACAGAATATATATCATGCCCAAGCTGTGGCCGAACGTTGTTCGACCTGATGGTAACCACGCAGATGATCCGCAGCCGCACCAGCCATTTAAAAGGATTGAAGATAGGCATCATGGGCTGTATTGTAAACGGACCGGGCGAAATGGCCGACGCAGATTACGGCTACGTAGGATCGGGTACCGATAAAGTAACGCTATATCGGGGGCAGCAAGCGGTAAAGAAAAACATTAACTCTGCCAATGCCCTTGATGAGCTTATTGGCATCATCAGAGAGGACGGCAACTGGATAGAGCCTGCAGAGTAGAACACCGCGCGCTATTGTGATGTAAAGCGGGCGATCAAGGGAGAAGTCTTGTTCATTACGCAAAATCAATTTGCACTATACCGCTGCAGGCCACTTGCGTAAACCGGGGTCTTTAACTGATCTCCGATTTCTGCCATCATGTCACCGTAAAGTAACCCATACTGACTGTTTGTAAGCTAACTGACACCTATCCGCTGTTTTTTCTGCCAAATACATATTGGCACAGGCATTGATAAATAAGCGTGTAAGCATTTAATCATCAAGAAAAAACAAATCATAATATGTCTAAAATAATTGGAATTGACTTAGGAACAACAAACTCCTGCGTAGCAGTAATGGAAGGTAACGAACCTGTAGTTATTGCTAACAGCGAGGGAAAACGTACTACGCCATCCGTTGTAGCTTTTGTTAACGATGGCGAGCGTAAAGTGGGCGACCCTGCAAAGCGCCAGGCCATCACAAACCCTACAAAAACCATCTATTCTATAAAACGCTTTATGGGTAACCAGTTTAACGAGGTTACCAATGAAGTTGGCCGTGTGCCATACAAAGTTGTTAAGGGCGACAATAACACACCGCGTGTTGAAATTGGCGACCGTAAATATACCCCGCAAGAAATTTCGGCAATGATCCTTCAGAAAATGAAGAAAACCGCCGAAGACTTTTTGGGTACCGAAGTTACCGAAGCGGTTATTACCGTTCCGGCTTATTTTAACGATGCACAGCGCCAGGCAACAAAAGAAGCCGGCGAGATAGCGGGTTTAAAAGTTCGCCGTATTATAAACGAGCCTACTGCTGCTGCGCTTGCCTACGGCTTAGACAAAGCACACAAGGATATGAAAATTGTAGTGTTTGACTGCGGTGGCGGTACGCATGACGTATCTGTACTGGAGTTAGGCGACGGCGTGTTCGAAGTAAAATCAACTGATGGTGATACCCACCTTGGTGGTGACGACTTTGACCAGGTAATTATCGACTGGATGGCTGATGAATTTAAGAGCGACGAAGGTGTTGACCTGCGTAAAGACCCAATGGCTTTACAACGCTTAAAAGAATCGGCCGAGAAAGCGAAGATCGAATTATCAAGCTCTACACAAACCGAAATTAACCTGCCATATATTACAGCAGGTGCCGAAGGCCCAAAACACCTGGTTAAAACTTTGAGCCGCGCAAAATTTGAGCAACTGGCCGACAGCCTGATCAAACGTACTATCGAGCCTTGTAAAACTGCATTGAAAAATGCAGGGTACAGCACTTCTGATATCGACGAGATCATACTGGTGGGCGGTTCAACCCGTATCCCGGCTATACAGGATGCTGTTCAAAAATTCTTTGGCAAAGCACCATCCAAAGGTGTAAACCCTGATGAAGTTGTGGCCATTGGTGCTGCTATACAAGGTGGTGTATTAACCGGCGAGGTTAAAGATGTGTTGCTGTTAGATGTTACCCCGCTTTCATTAGGTATCGAAACAATGGGTGGTGTAATGACCAAACTGATAGAATCTAACACAACTATCCCAACCAAAAAATCAGAAACTTTCTCAACCGCCAGCGATAGCCAGCCATCAGTTGAGATACATATATTACAAGGCGAGCGCCCAATGGCATCGGGCAACCGTACCATAGGCCGTTTCCACCTGGATGGTATACCACCTGCACCTCGCGGCGTGCCTCAGATAGAGGTAACCTTTGATATCGATGCCAATGGTATATTACATGTATCGGCAAAAGATAAAGCTACCGGCAAAGAGCAGAAGATCCGTATCGAAGCGTCATCAGGTTTAACCGATGCCGAGATCAAAAAGATGAAGGATGAAGCCGAAGCAAACGCTGATGCCGACAGGAAAGCAAAAGAAGAGGTTGAAAAACTGAACGCTGCTGATGCCCTGATCTTCAGCACCGAAAAACAATTGAAAGAGTACGGTGACAAGATACCTGCCGATAAAAAAGGCGCTATTGAAGCCGGCCTTGAGAAATTGAAAACAGCTTACTCGGCTAAAAACCTTGCAGCTATTGAGCCCGCACAGGAAGAACTGAACGCCGCGTGGACCGCTGCATCTGAAGATATGTACAAAGCATCTGCCGAGGCAGGTCAGCAACCGGGTGCCGACGCAGGTCAGGCCGGTGGTGGCCAACCCGAAGGCGGTGCCGATAACGTAACAGATGTAGATTTTGAAGAGGTAAAATAATTACCCGATATATAAATGAAAAGGCCCCTATTTCAGGGGCCTTTTTTTGTTTAAATAACCTTCATCACGTCGTACTTGGCAATGACGAACTGGTTTAATCCACCGTCCGTGCGAGGAGCGATAGCGACGGGGCAATATTCGACATGCTTGTAGCCAATATGGTTATCGGCGATTGCCATGCTACGCTTGCAATAGCGCGAAGGGATAAAAGAAAAGCCAGCACAATTGTGCCGGCTTTTCTCGTACGCAAGTCTTTTATCTTTTGTTCTTGATCATTTCCAATTACGCGATCAAATTATTCACCTTCTCAACCAGTTCCGTTAAATCAAATGGCTTATTGATGATGGCATCGCAACCGTAGGCATACAGGTCGGCCTCGCGGTTAACGTAAGCCGAAAATATAATTACAGGCACATTGCTAAATTTAGGGTGCGCTTTTATATTGCGGCATAGCTCGCCGCCGTTGGTACCCGCCACGCGGTAGTCCAGTATAACCAGGTTGGGGTTAAAATCCTCCAGCAGCGGCATAACATTTTTGCTTTCGCCTGTGCTTTTCACCTCAAAATTTTCGTAGGTGAGTGTTTCATGGACAATGTCGAGGATATCCTGGTTGTCATCCAATACTAAAATGCGCTTTACCATAAATGATAATAAATAAACTGAAAATATCTGAAAATGGTATCTATGCCATAAAAAAAATGACGTAATACGGTATCGGATGGGCTGTGTATGTTTAAGATATCATGAACAGGCTATCTCTCAAAGATACCACAAATATTTCTGTTAGTATGAAATATTATTGCTTAATACGCATAAAAATGTATCAATGTTGTTATACGGCCTGCCAGGATCAGAATCGGCATACCTTATAAACAACAAACCCGCATCAGCGGGTTTGTTGTTTAATTAATATGGGTAAGGTTTACCGGGATGGGCGCGTTTCCAGGCGCGCCGGCGTTCCAGCCAGGCCGCATGCTTTCTCTTCTGTTCCCGCCTGCGGGCTTCGTTACCAATAATGTAACCCCCACCGGCGCCAATGGCGCCGCCGATAACCGCGCCGCCAACGCTTTTACCTATCAGTGCGCCGGCAACAGCGCCACCTGCGCCTCCAATTATTGCACCTTTACCCTGTTTACTTATGCCTTTTTTCTCCTGCGCCTGCACGTTAAAATTTACCGTGGTAGTTAACGAAAGTAGCAGGCCGCCGTATATTAATAACTTTTTCATTGTAATATTTGCTTTTGTATGGATGCAAAGCAAATAACAAGCCGATTATTCAAAGGCTATTTTTAAGCATATTTCACAAACTTTTATTTGAGGAAATTAATGATGGCCGATGCGAATTGTATAGTATTGGCTGCAGTATTATGGTTTCCGGGTACGCTCACTATTTTTGATCGTGATATCATTTTTTGCAGGATGCTTACATCGCCGTTGGTATTATCTTCCGTGCCATCAATAAGCAGTACGGGTATTTTAACTTTTGCAAATTCCTGTTTGCTGGTGCTGGGCTGGTGCTTTTGCTGAAAGGCCAGCGCCAGGGTATCAAAATTATTTTTACGTATCCATACCATCATATCATCCACATCATGTATAGTGGTATCGCCCATCAGGGCTTTGTAAGCATGTATTCTTCTTGGCCACCCCGGGTTGGTATAATCGGCGCCCATGCCGCCCATAACAGCTTTATCTACACGTTTATCAAGCACCATCAACCGTGAAGTGATAATAGAACCGCGCGAGTAACCCACCACGGCATACTTTTTAAAGCCCAGGCTGGTAGCCAGCCCCATTATATCTTTTGCCTCGGCATCATTGGCATAACCGGCATCGGTATGGGGCTTATCAGACAAACCGTTACCCCTTTGGTCCAGTATAACCACCTTGTAACCATCCTGAAGCAGGGCAGGGTACAGGCTGCCATGCTTCCATCCCTGGCTGGTGCCGGTAAACCCATGCACCAATATCACCGGGTAGCCATCTCCCTTTACCTCGTAGTAAATTTTTGTGCCGTCAAATGATGTAAAGAATTTGCCTTCGGGCTGCTGTGCATAAAGGGTGAAGCTGCAGCAAAGGGCGATAATTAATGATAATAATAGCTTTCTCATGTTATACAAATAAGTTAATGATAAGCACCCCGGCCAAACCAATAACAGATACCAGGCTTTCCATTACCGACCACGATCGGAAGGTATCTTTTATGCTCAGGTTAAAATACTCTTTAAACAGCCAGAACCCCGAATCGTTAACATGCGAGAATGCCAGGCTGCCCGCGCCGATAGACAGCACCATCAGGTTAGGGTTTACATGTTCGGTAACAACCAGGCTGGCAACAATGCCGGCGGCAGTTAATCCCGCTACGGTAGCCGAACCCAGGCTGATGCGGATTATAGCGGCTATTACCCATCCTAAAACCAGCGGCGGCATATTGAAACTTTTAAGGCTATCGGCTATCTGGTTACTTACACCGCTGGTGGTAAGCACCTCTTTAAACGCGCCCGAGCCGGCTATAATAAGCAGGATAAGGGCGATATCTTTAACAGCATCGGTAAAATTAACGGCAATAGTGCTCATGCTGCGGCCTTGTTTTATGCCAAGCGTATAGGTAGCCACTATAAGGGCTATCAGCATAACGATGGATGGGTCGCCTAAAAAGGCCATGGCGTTCAGTATTTTCTGATCCTTAACACCCATGTATGGAAAAAACGCGGTAAGCATCAGGAGCATTACAGGCAGCAGGGCGGTAAAAAAACTGATAAAGCCGCTGGGCAGTTTATCGGCAGGCATTTCTTCGGCGCGGAAGGTAGCCAGCGGCTCGGATGGGATCTTTTTCAGGAACTGCGCGAATACCGGACCCGCAAGGATGATCGCGGGGATAGCAATAAGCAGCCCGTAAACAAACGTGGTAGCCATATTGGCATGAAACAGCACTACCAATGCCGACGGCGAAGGGTGCGGAGGCAAAAAGCCATGGGTAACCGATAACGAGGCAATCATGGGCAGGCCTATAAAAACTGCGGGCAGTTTGTATTTGTATACTACCGAAAATATAAGCGGCACCATCAGCACAAAGCCAATGCCATAAAACAACGGAATGCCGATAATAAAACCCGCCACCACCAAGGCCCACTGTATATATTTTTGCCCCACGGCGTTAACCAAAACCTCGGCTATTTTTTGGGCGGCGCCGCTTGCAGCAACCAGTTTACCCAGCATAGCGCCCAGACAAATAATAATAAGCAGGCCGCCCAGTATATCGCCCATGCCCTTTTGCACTGATGCGGTAACCTTATTAATGGGGATGCCTAACATTAAACCGGCCACTATGGATACCAGCAAAAAGGCGAGGAACGGGTTTAGCCTGGCCCAGCTAACTAAAAGGATGAGCAGTACTATACAAAACAGTATAACCAGCATGGTTTATATATTCAGAGGTTTATAATTGAATTGCCTGCCGCAGAAACCGGCGCAACTAATGTAACAACATTATATTAAAAGGGCGTATAGTACTTAAAAATAGGTGAATACTTTGAATGCTGCCCTTTATTAAGGGCTTAAAAAAAAGCCCGTTGCCTGGTGTAAATAAGCCTCGCCGTCACTGATGGGAGCCTTATTGATTTTTGCATAAAAAACGCTAAGTTTATGAATGTACCAGCTACAGCTATAACCAGTATGAAAAATCTTTTACTTGTACTATTTGTGTTTTATCAGTCGGTAGTTGTTGCACAAAGCACTGCGAGCGTAACTATAGCAAATAATAACGGGCACACCATTAGCCGGCATATTTACGGGCAGTTTGCCGAACATTTAGGCCGGGGTATTTATGGTGGTTTTTGGGTAGACAAAAGCTTGTCGGTTAAAAAGCAGGACCGTATCCGTCTGGATGTGGTTAACGCATTAAAAAAGATAAATATCCCGAACCTAAGGTGGCCGGGTGGTTGTTTTGCTGACGAGTACCACTGGCGCGACGGTATTGGCCCGCGCGAGCAACGGCCTAAAATGGTTAATACCAACTGGGGCGGCGTTACCGAGGACAACAGCTTTGGGACACATGAGTTTTTAGCCTTGTGCAAGCTGCTGAATTGCGAACCGTACATAGCCGGTAATGTTGGCAGCGGCACAGTAGAAGAAATGTCGAAATGGATAGAGTACCTTAACTCTGACAGCAAAAGCAGCGTGGCGCAGCTACGCGCCCGCAACGGCCATCCCGAGCCTTATAAAGTAAGCTTTTGGGGCGTAGGGAACGAAAGCTGGGGGTGCGGCGGATCGATGACCCCTGAATTTTATACGGATCAGTTTAAAAGGTATGCGGCATACGCTAAGGATTATCCTGGTTCGCCATTGAAAAAGATAGCCAGCGGCGCCAACGCCGACGATTATAACTGGACGGAAGTGTGCATGAAAAGGATCCCATTGGGCACCATGTGGGGCTTATCGTTGCATTACTATACCGTACCCACCGGTAACTGGAACAAAAAAGGCTCGGCCACTAAATTTACTGAAGCCGAATATTTTAATACCATGCTAAACTGCCTTAAAATGGAGGAGCTGGTAAACAAGCATTCGGCAATTATGGATAAGTATGACCCGGAAAAACGGGTAGCCCTGGTAGTTGACGAGTGGGGGGTGTGGACAGATCCGGAACCTAATACCAATCCGGGCTTTTTGTATCAGCAAAACAGCCTGCGCGACGCGCTCATAGCTGCTACCACGCTAAATATATTTAATAACCATTGCGATCGCATCAAAATGGCCGAACTGGCCCAAACGGTAAATGTATTGCAAGCTCTGATACTTACTGATAAAGCCAAAATGCTGCTTACCCCAACTTATCATGTATTTGATATGTATAAAGTGCATCAGGATGGCAAATATTTACCCATTAAGCTGCAATCGCCCGATTATACGGTTGGCGGCAAAACCATCCCTGCGGTTAACGTATCCGCATCGCAGGACGCAAGCGGCCGGACGCATATTTCGCTGGTTAATTTAGATATGAACAAAACGGTAACAGTAACTGCAAAGCTAACGGATATAAAGTGGGCAACTGTTAGCGGTCAAGTTTTAACTTCGGAAAATATCACGGATATAAACACGTTTCAGCAGCCCTCAAAATTATCGATACGTAATTTCGCAGGGGCAAAAAAAGCTGGAGATAATTTGTCGATAACGCTTCCGGCAAAGTCGGTGGTAATGCTGGAGCTTAAGTAGTTTTTTTTACCGGTTTATTTGTACGCTGCTCGGCCTTTTTAACCTCGTCCTTTTCACTCATCGGGAAATCGGTTTTCAATTCCTTATCCCCGGCAGAGGGTTTGGTTTCATTTTTTGACCGTGTTGTTTTTTTTGGTGAAGTTTCCATGATTCATGCGTCCTCTTTTATAAAACTTATGGCTCTGTAAAAAGTTTATAAAACTTCAAATTAACCCGCAAAAAAGTTTAAAAATTTCAAGAATTTTCTAAAAAAAGCGGTCATTTTTTGAGTTGCCGCAACTCGATCTTCAAATCTTTTAGCTGCTGCTGGGCCTGCCGGTTTTCCAGGTAAAAATAAATGGCGCAGGCCAAAAACACCTTGCCAAGTATAAATACCCCTATAAAAATGGTCTTCCATACCTTATGAACCTTCATGTGGTTCGATTCGGCTTCTACCTCAATGTACTGCGGACCGCCGCTATCGCGCCTGCCGAAATTTTTATATTTATCTCCCTGGGAATCAATATTCTGAGCGGGCTTGTTGGTTTGGCGCATCAGCTCATCAATATGGTCTGCTATTTTCTCCCAGGTGCGGTGAGGGGGTATAACTGCCATATGCCGGGCAATACGTTCCATATCAGTTTCCAGTTCGCGCAGGGCAGCGCTCACCTCAGGGTATTCGGCTTTCATATGTAACAGTTCGTCTACCTCTTCGGGTGAAGCCGAGCCCAATACATATGCTTCTAATATGCCGCTATTTATATACTCTTGTATCATAGCGGTTTATTTCTGATTAGAGTGATCGAATCCTTCAATAATTGCCGTACAGTTGCTACAGGCATATTTAATTCAGTAGCGAGGGCAGATATAGATTTGCCTTGATAGTATACGCCGTAAAAAACATGCTGCTGCTCTGTGCTCATTATATTAACTAGTTTGTTGCCGGTGAGGGTTGTAGGAACACCGGGCTTACCGTTACTTTTAAAACCGTCGGTTTCATAAATATATGCAAGCTTTTTGCGGGTAAATAGCTGTAACCGGCAAAAAGAATTTGCACCCGGAGCCGTAATGTGTTCTATATCTGACGGCTGTAAATCGTTAAAAACTTCAACCAGGTAGCGTTCGGCCGCCGGCGGGTCATTTATAGCCTCCTGTAAAAAGCCTAATAGCATGGCTGCATAGTTAGTATATAAACTATGTTTAAGTTGCTTTATTACAGGTAATGAAGTTTCAGATTGGGTTACCTGCTGTTTCAAGTTTAATCAATGTTTTGTTAGGGCTTGTAATACGCTTTAAATCTAATTAAAAAACATTTGGTTAAAAAAATTTCTTTAGCAGATTTATTTTATACTCCTTTAAAGAATATTTGTGCTGCGGTTAAATGTTAATTTAAGTTAAATCAGTCATCGGGTGGGTCACCGCTGATGACTTTAGTTTGCCCGGCTACCTGAATACCTGCTTCAGAAGATACCAGGTGTTGCCACCTGATAAAAGGTAGCCACCCAAGTTAACTGAGTAACTATTTCACCAAGGCGATACCGGTGCTGTATGCAAACGCGTCTTGAAAAGCTCCCACAAACTGGCTGGCAGTATCCGGAAGTTTATTGGCGTGCCTACGCAGGTAAAAGCCCGCAACGCCGGTTATCAGCGCGGCTGTCCCGCCAATCAGCATTCCTTTGAACATGCTTTGTTTGTTTTTCTTAAAGATAGCCGCTCCTGCAAAAGCGCCCGAAGCAATGTGAAGACCTAATTGTCGTACATCTATATGTTGAGTCCTTTTGCCTGACCGGTTTCTTTCTCTCTCTACCGCAGAGAATAGCGATGTGGCTAAACTGGTTATGGGCGATTGTGCAAAGCGCACAATTTTTAACGGACTGGAATAATACCCGTTACTATAATAATTGGCTATTGCAGGTGCCGCGCTTGCCCGCACACCGGCCACTGCCCCTAAACCTAATGTTTGCCAAACCGGTTTCCTGTAATTGCCCATATCTGTTCCTGTTGATGTTTTGAAGGAACAGCGAAAAGCTCAGATGGTTTGGTTTAAACAGGTAGTGGGCGGTTAACCAATTGCCACGGTAAACAAAAAAGCGGTGTTTTCACATCGCTTTTAAATTTTACATTGCTTTCTTGATACTATCCTGCTTCGCTTTGTCTTTTTTCTTGAAGAAGCCTTTAAGCAGGAAGCTATGCTGTACAGCTTCAAGGTCGTCATTAAGTTTAACCGAGCTTTGGTGCAAATAATCTAAAGTACTTTGCACTTTTACCGCCGCTTTAGGGTCGTTCAATAAAACACCGATAGCATTATCGGTAGTGTTTAGCTTATTACTGGCTTTATTAAGGTTATCAGTTAAGATGGTTGCATTATCCGCCGCCTCTTTTAAGCGTGTAACCGACGCGCGTATGCGGTTAAATGTAACTGTATCGGTAAGCACGTTATCGGCAAAACCACCCTTAGTGTTCATTTTATTGCTAAAGTTGTTTAATTGCGCCGACATTTTGGCCGCGTTTTGTGTGGCTGCCTGCAGGTTGCGCATGGTTTGCCTCAACTGCATACCCATACTGCTATCGGCCAATAAAGTGCCTACAGTACCTTTTCCGGCCAGTATCTGTTTACTCAGCTGCTTAAAATCGGTAGTAATGGCCAGCAGGTTTTGGTTATTTTGCTGCAGGGTTTTCATTACATCGTCGGTTGATAACAATTTCTCTGACTGCAATACGTCGCCATCCTGCACAGCAGGTGCCTGCGGGCTGCCGCCATCTATCACTATTATCTTATTTCCAATCAAACCGTCGCTGCTTATACGTACGCCGGCGTTGCGGTGTATATATTGCTGTGTGCTGGCATCAATGCTCATGACCACATCAACCTGGCCCGGACCTGTAAAGTTTATGTTTTTAATGGTGCCCACTTTAACGCCCGAGAACCAAACATTGTTGCCCTTTTTCAAGCCCGATACATCGTTAAATATCGAGCTGATATGTATGCTTTTTACAAATGTTTTTTGCTGCCCGCCAAGGGTAAGCACGCCAATTACAAACACGGCCACGCCAAGCAGGACGAAAACGCCTACTATTATTGATCTTTTATTTTCTGCTGTATCCATATATGGGGTACTAATATCTATTGTACAAAATTATAATCATAAAATGGTTTTACCCGCTCGTCTTTAGTGGCAAACACCTCGTCAAAAGTTCCAACCCGCTGAAATTGGCCGTCCAAAAGCATAGCGATACGATCGCCGGTCATCTTAGCGCAGGTAAGGTCGTGCGTAATAATGATAGACGAAGTATGATACCGCTGCTGCACCTCGTTTATCAGGTCGTTTATTTCGATACAGGTTATGGGGTCGAGCCCTGCAGTGGGTTCGTCATAAAGCATTATTTCCGGGTTCAGTATCAGCGTACGGGCAATACCAATGCGTTTACGCTGCCCGCCCGATAGTTCTGCCGGCATTTGGTTAATGGTTTGCGACAGACCCACAGCATCTAAAACGGTTTCAACCGCGGTATTTATTTCTTTACGGGTGATACCTTTACGGTTACGCACCAGTGGGAACTCCAGGTTCTTGCGAACGGTCATGCTGTCGTAAAGGGCGCTGTTCTGAAAAGAGAACCCTATGCGTATACGTAGCTCTTCCAGCGCGTGTTGCGATATGGTGGTAACCTCGTTACCCAAAACCTCAATTGTGCCCGCATCAGGGGTTAGCAGACCCGATATGAGTTTAATTAATACCGATTTACCCGTGCCCGAACGCCCCAGCACCACAAGGTTCTCGCCCTGGTAAAGGTCAAGGTCTATGCCGCGCAGCACATCATAGTCAGCAAAGGATTTTTCTACCCCCCTGATCTTGATGACCGTGTTGTTCTTATCGATATGTGCCTTTTCCTTCTTCATGATATTAGCGGAACCAACCGGCTATCTGTACAATTAAAACTTCTTCAATAAACACCAGGAACATGGCCGTAACAACTGCGCCGTTTGCTGCTTTACCCACACCTTCGGTGCCTTTTGTCGAGTTATACCCTTGGTAGCAGCCTACTATGCCGATGGTAAAACCAAAAATAATGGCCTTACTAAGCGACGCCCAAAAATCGATAAAGGTTAAAGGCTCGAAAGCCTGCTCCATAAAAACGCTGTAACTGGTGCCCTCGTTTTGGCTTACGTTCAAATACCCGCCTATTAGGGCAATAAAAGCGGTATATGTAGCTAATAGAGGTATAGTAATGGTTGTGGCTATAACACGCGTGCATACCAAAAACTTAAACGGCTTGGTGCCCGATACTTCCATGGCATCTATCTGCTCGGTAACCCGCATAGATCCCAATTCGGCACCAATGCTTGAGCCTACCTTGCCGGCTGCAATAAGCGCGGTAACCAGCGGCGCAAGCGCTTTCATGATGGCGATAGATACCAGCGAAGGCAGCCAGGATGTCGCTCCAAAGTCGGTGAGCGACGGGCGGCTTTGTTTGGTAAATATAACCCCGACAATAAAACCGGTTAACGTTATCAATGTAAACGACCGTACACCCGTTTCGTAACACTGGCGCACCACCTCTTTAAATTCGTAAGGGGGCACAAGCACTTCTTTAAAAAAACGCATCACAAAAGCATACACCCTGTGCAGCATTAAAAAAAAAGCAGCTAGTTTGTTCTGCGTTTTTTTGATACGCGATTGGGCGGGCCTGGTTGAATTATCTACGCTATCCATTAATTTGGCAAAGGTATAACTAAAGTAAGATATAGATAAACCTACAGCCCAAATTGTTTTAAAAGATGTTCACCGGAATGTAATAAATTGCTAAAGCCGTTACGAGAACTTTTTAAACGTTTTTCAAAAGCCTTGTAAAGTTTGTCAGATTTGAAATAAAAGTATCATGTCAAAAGCCCGGATATCTGCTTATATACTTTCGAAACAGGCGTTTTCATTGTTAAGCGGCTATCAAGAAATGTAAAAATAGTATTATAGTGTACTTTTTAATTTGGGTACTTTTGATTCACCACTTATATTGCAACTACCAATTAAACCATTGTATTGTACGCTGCGGCATTATGATACACCATTTATTATACCGTGAAGGCGAGAAGGAAATACAGGGGATTAGTGCTTGCAGTTACAATACTGTTTACAGCGGCAAATATATATGCGCAAACTAACGAGTTTCAATTTTCCCGGTTAGATATTACCGATGGTCTGTCGCATAACCAGGTAAACACCATTTTAAAGGATAGCAAGGGTTTTATGTGGTTTGGCACGCTTTCGGGGCTAAACCGTTACGATGGCTATAAATTTAAGGTTTACAAACATATTGAGGGTGATACCACCAGCCTGAATGACGACTTTATAGTTACGATTGCCGAAGGCCCTGATAATAAGCTGTGGATAGAGACCCGTAACGGCTTCAATATCTACGACCCGGAAACAGACCGGTTCAGCCATAATACAGGGCAATACCTCAATTCTATACATGTCCCCGCTATGGGGCTCACGGCCGTAAAAAAGGACCGAAACGGTAATTTTTGGTTTTTAAATGCCAGCTCAGGCCTTTACAGGTATCAGCCGTCAGCAAAAAAAACCACGCGTATCAGTTATAGGCCGGGTTTAAATGGCTCGATAAATAGCAACGCAGTGGTTGACCTTGCATCCGATTCAAAGGGGAATATCTGGCTGGTTTACAACAAAGGTGTGTTAGAGCGTATGAGCCCGGTAAATTATCGCGTAAACTATAGAAAACAATTGAGTCCGCTGCCGCCGGGACTGAACACTGGCTACCGGGTTTTTATTGACGCGCAGGACGATGTCTGGGCTTTTGTGCCCACATATTCATCGGGTGTTTATTACCTTAATGCCAATCAAAGTGTTTTTAAGCATATTGATAAGGGAAACGGCCCGGATGGGTTAAATACAAATGTGGTATCGAACCTGATACAGGACGACAAGAACAGGATTTGGATAGCCACCGACCACGGTGGTGTGAACCTGTTAAGCAAACAAGACTTTAAGATCAAATACATTACCAACCGCGAGGACGATACCAAAACAATAGGGCAAAACAGCATCATCCTTTTGTATAAGGATGATACAGGCATTATTTGGGTAGGTACCTACAAGCGTGGCATTAGCTATTACCACGAAAGCATCATCAAATTCCCGCTTTATACGCATCACCTGTCTGACCCGGGAAGCCTTAGCTTCAGCGATGTGAATAAATTTGTTGAAGACAGGTATGGTAACCTGTGGCTGGGTACCAATGGCGGCGGATTGGTCTATTTTAATCGTAAAGATGGCAGTTTTAAAAAATACCTGCACAACGCTGCCGACCCCGCCAGCCTTACTAACAATGTAATTGTAAGCATGTGCCTCGACCATGAGCAAAAGCTTTGGATAGGTACTTATTTTGGAGGCCTTGACTGCTTTGACGGCAAAACTTTTAAACATTACCGCCATAACGACGCGCAGCCGGGTAGTTTATCTGAAGACCGTGTATGGTCAATCCTGGAAGACTCTGATAATAACCTTTGGGTGGGTACCCTTGCCGGCGGCCTTAACCTGCTTGACCGTAAAACAGATACCTTTAAACATTACCGATTGAAACCGGGTGATCAGCAGTCGCTTTATTCAAATTATATAGCGGCGCTGTTAGAGGATAGGCGCAAAAACTTGTGGGTGGTTACCTCGTTCGGGGTTGATGTACTGAACAGGAAAACCAATAAGTTCATGCATTATATACATGACGACAAAAACCCCAATAGTGTAGTAAATAACAATACCAATAATATTTTAGAGGATAGCAGCGGGCTGATATGGATCAGTACACGCGAGGGCATCAGTGTACTTGACCCTATCAAACAAAAGTTTACTAATATTACCCACAAGGACGGCCTGCCCGACAATACGGTTATAGAACTGCGCGAGGATGACAATCACAACATCTGGGCAAGCACGCCTAACGGCCTGTCAAATATTATTGTAACGCGGGGGGCAAATAAAATAAGCTTCAGGTTTATAAACTATAACGAGCGTGACGGTCTTCAGGGCCGTGAGTTTACAGCAAACGCATCCTATAAAACCCGCAGCGGAGAAATGATCTTTGGCGGCGGCAACGGATTTAACATATTTAAGCCTGTGAGCCTGCGCACCAGCAGGAATGTACCGCCATTGGTTTTTACCGATTTCCAGGTGTTTAACAAGAGTATTGCCGTTGGCGAAAAGGTATACGGAAAGGTCATTCTTACCAATGCCATTGCCAACACAACCTCGGTTGTGCTGAAACATAACGAGAATGTTTTTGGGGTGGAGTTTGCCGCACTTAATTATTTTGATGCGGATAAGGTGAAGTTTGAATATAGCATGCAGGGATTTGATAAGAACTGGATAACCGCTGATAACGTTACCCGCAAGGTGGTTTACACCAACCTAGACGCCGGGGATTACACCTTTAAAGTACGAGCATCAAACCCGGGTTTTTGGGCCAGTAAAGAAATAGCCCTGCACGTTACCATATTACCCCCCTGGTGGAAAACCACCGTTGCTTACCTGTTATATGCATTGGCATTTGTTGGAGCGCTGTTTTACCTGCGGCATAGGGGTATCCAGAAGATACGCGCGCAATTTTTACTGGAAAAAGAGCGCGAAGAGACGCAGCGCCTGCACGAGCTTGACCTGATGAAGATAAAGTTCTTTACCAATGTCAGTCACGAGTTCCGCACGCCGTTGTCGCTTATTATGGCCCCGGTTGATAAGATCATTAAACAAACACAGGAACCCGATATACAAAAACAGCTTTTGTTGGTAAATCGCAATGCCAAGCGCCTGCTAAACCTGGTTAACCAACTGCTCGATTTCCGAAAGATGGAATACCAGGAACTAAAGCTGCATACCAGACCCGGGGATATCATCGGCTTTGTCAGCGAGTTGGCGCATTCGTTTACAGATGTAGCCGAGCAAAAAGGTATAAGGTTTGTATTTGATGCCGAGGTGGATGAGTTTCACACCACCTTTGACCATGATAAAATTGAGCGCATTATGTTCAACCTGCTCTCCAACGCCTATAAATTTACGCACGAGGGTGGCCATGTAAGCTTGTTGATGTACTTTAAAAACGGTGATGATATATTGCAGCACCAGTTAGAAATTAAGGTAATAGACACAGGAATAGGTATTCGTAACGATAAGCTCGACCGAATCTTTGAACCCTTTTTCCAGAACGATCTCCCCGGCTCTATGCTGAACCAGGGCAGCGGAATAGGCTTATCTATTACCAGGGAGTTTGTGCGCCTGCATGGCGGCGAGATAACCGTGGAGAGTGAATTTAATCAGGGCAGTTGTTTTACAGTTTTGCTGCCGTTGCAGGCGCTGGATAAAGGCTTATTTACCGATACGCCTGTACTTTTGCAGCATGCGGGCGACGCGATATTGAATATTGATAGTCAAAAAACGGTGACCACAAGGGAACTGCGCGACGGCAAAAAGCCAACCGTGCTTTTGGTAGAAGATAATGACGATTTCCGGTTTTATATCAAGGATAACTTAAAGGACGCATTTAATATCATAGAGGCCGAAAATGGCAAAAAGGGCTGGCAAAAGGCCCTTGCCCAACACCCCAACCTGGTAGTAAGTGACATTGCGATGCCCGAAATGAACGGCATCGACTTGTGCTTAAAAATAAAAAGCGATACCCGCACATCGCACATCCCGGTGATACTGCTTACCGCCATGGCAGGCGAAGAGCAGCAGCTTAAAGGCCTGGGCACCGGCGCCAGCGATTATATGACTAAGCCTTTTAACTTCGAGATATTGCTGTCTAAGATCAAAAATATACTTAGTCAGCAGGAGTATATGCGAAAAACCTATCAGAAACAGGTAGAAGCAAAGCCAACAGAAATGCACGTTGATTCGCCCGACGAGGTGTTCATAAAAAAGGTTTTGGTGCAGATAGATAACAATATTTCTAACCCGAATTTTTCGGTAGAAGAACTGAGCAGCGAAATGTGCGTTAGCAGGTATACCCTTTACAAAAAAATCCTGCAAATGACCGGCAAAACCCCGAATGAACTGGTTCGGCAAATGCGCCTTAAACGGGCTGCACAACTGCTTGGTACAGGTCATCTCACCATTTCGCAGATATGCCACAAAGTGGGCTTTAAAAGCCAGAAGTACTTTGTTAAAACTTTCAAAGCAGAATTTAACACCATCCCGTCGCGCTATGGCGAGAGGGTTACTGAGTAGATATTGTTAGAATTAATATCGAATGCTAACAGCGAAGGTATCTTCATTATTCGAAATTCAAAATTCGGTCTTCGATATTTCTTACCAGCTTCCATAAGTAGTGAAGCTTAACTATCCTTCATTGCCGTTGGCTTTCCCCAACGGATGACAGCATCTCAAACTGTCTTAGCCAAACTTACTTGCTCCTGCGGGTTGATACATTCTTATACAAAGCATTCATGCAAATTTAACGCCTCAAGCTGTTATTGCATAATACTATTTAACCACTTTATAAAGTGAACAGACTACCTAGTGGGGTGCACATATGTAATTTAATAACTGTAAAGTGCATTTAATTATAATTAAATTATTGATAATCAGTATTTTAATTTGAGTTGACATTTGTGCCCCTATATATCCACAACAGGGGTTTCAATAGCATATAATTTTAACCCCTGAATAATCAATAATGCACCGGCAGCAATTGCCGCGGCCCGATTATATAAACCAATTAACCAGTTTTTAAATACTTTTTGAACAAATGCAGGTGCTGTTACATGCCGCAGTAAAGCTGCCGCGGCCTTTACGGCAAGCGAATTAATAAACCACGTACACCAATTTAATCAATATAAACCAACCAAAAACTAATTACTTATTATGGGAAAAATTCTACGAATAGCATTGCTGTTTGCCTCCTTCCTCATTTGCGCTACAACCATGGCGCAAACCGGGGGCACGGTGATCAAAGGAACAGTAACAGACGATGGCGGCGCCCTGCCCGGCGTTACCGTATCTGTTAAAGATGGCAAAGGTGTTGCCGTAACCGATGTTAACGGCAGGTACAGCATTACGGTTGCGCCAACGGCAAGGGTGCTGGTGTTCAAATTTGTCGGGCTCGAAACGCGCGAGATCGCCATAAACGGCCAAACCACCATTGATGCTAAATTAAAGGCATCAAACACCTCGCTTAACGAGGTGGTGGTAATTGGCTACGGCAGCATCCGCCGGGCTGACATTACCTCGTCTATTTCATCGGTTAGCGAAAAGGATATCAAGAACCTGCCCGTTGCCGGTGTTGACCAGGCTATACAGGGCAAGGTGGCCGGTGTAACTGTAATGAATAACTCCGGCCAGCCTGGTGGCGGCGTTTCGGTACGTGTGCGTGGTATAACCAGCGCTACCGGTTCAAACGAGCCATTATATGTAATAGATGGTGTACAGTTTGCCAGCAATAATAACAACAGCCTTAACCAGGATTTCCTGGGCGGCGGTTCGGGGCAAACAGGGCAGAGCGTTTTGGCTACACTTAGTCCATCTGATATCGAATCTATCGATATTTTGAAAGATGCTTCGGCGCAGGCAATTTATGGTTCGCGCGGTGCAAACGGTGTAGTTATCATCAATACCAAACGCGGTAAGGCAGGCCAGAGTAAACTAAATTACGATGCCTATGTAGGTTTTTCGGAAATACCAAAAAAATTGAAGGTAATGGACCTAAGGCAATATGCCGAATACCGTAACTCGCTGGTTAACGAAGTGCGTGCGGTACCTGGAAGCGGACTTGACAGCACCCTGGAGTTCAGGGATCCATCGGTATTAGGCCGCGGAACCGATTGGCAGGACGAGATCTACCAGCGTGGCGTTGTTACCAGCCACCAGTTATCAGTATCGGGCGGCACCGATAGAACGCAGTTTTACTTTAGTGGCGGTTACTTAAACCAAACCGGTACGCTTATTAAAACCGGGTTCGACAGGTACACCGTAAGGGCGAGTATAGATCACCAGGTAAACAACTGGTTAAAGACGGGTTTAACAACCAACATGTCAAAAAGCAGCCAGCAAATCGGCTTAAGCGATGGGTTTGACGCAGTTACCAGTACCGTATTGTATAATACGCCGGTATCGCCTGTGCGTGATATTTATGGTAACTACATTACCAATGCCAATGTGGGCGGATACCAGATAAACCTTACCAACAACCCGGTTACATTGGCACAAAACCGTGATGTACGTACGGCTAATAGCAAAGCTTTAGGCGCGCTGTATGCCGAAGTGAAAATTATAAAAGGCCTAACCTTACGTAACGAGGTTAACTACAACTTTAACCTGGAAAGCGACCGGGCGTTTCAGCCGTTCCTGGAAAACAGCATTACCGGCGACGTTATCCTTTCGCCGAGCCGCATCCGCGAGCAACGCACCCAAAGCTTGTATTGGGATGTAAAGAACTTTCTGAATTTTGACCGCTCATTTGGTAAGCATAGCGTAAGTGCAACATTGGGTCACGAGGTTCAACGGTCGGATTACGATTACATCAATGCCAATCGTAACGGACTGGTAGCAAATCTGCCGTCATTAAACGCCGGCTTGGCCGACCTTACACAAGGCATCGGCGCAGGTGCAGGCACCTGGAGTATGGAATCGTACTTTGCACGTGCAGGCTATACCTTTAACGACAGGTATGCCATATCGGGTACTATCCGCCGCGATGGGTCGTCAAGCTTTGGGCCCGGCAAAAGGTGGGGAACCTTCCCTGCGGTTTCGGCATCGTGGACAGCTACAAATGAAGAGTTCCTGAAAGACCTTAAAAACTTAAGTTATTTAAAAGTGCGCTTAGGTTATGGCGAGGTAGGTAACCAAAGCACTTCTGCAAATGCCTTTGTATCAAACATTCAACTATTTGGCACCGCGCCTTTTGGCCCGGGCAGCCTTCCGTTCAATGTGGCTAACCCAGATCTAGGCTGGGAATCTGTAAAAACATACAACGCGGGTATCGACCTTACTACCTTAAGCGGCAAAGCCGAATTAACCGTAGATGTTTACAAAAAGATCACCACCAATATGCTTTTGGCAAGCCAGTTGCCATCGTTCTCGGGCTTGGGCACCAACTGGAATGACATCCAGTCGCCAATTACCAATGCCGGCGAAATGACCAATACGGGTATTGATATCGGTATCACATCGTACAACATCCGCAACAAGGATTTCAATTGGAAAACCAATCTTACGTTTAGCCATTACAAAAACAAACTGGTGAGGTTAAATAACCCTACAGCTACATTAACCGGCATATTTAACGAATACGGCACCAGCAACCTGGTATCGTTGACCGCACCGGGCAGTCCTATAGGCAGCTACTACGGCTTTGTAACCGATGGTTTATTTAAAAGCCAGGAAGAACTGGCCGCGGGCCCTATTCCGGCAGGTTTAACTGTTGCGCCGGGTTCGTTATGGCTGGGTGATATCCGTTATAAGGACCTTGATGGCAATGGCATTATCAACGATAAGGACGCACGTGTAATAGGCGACCCTAACCCGAAATTCACTTACGGCTTTACCAATACGTTTAGCTATAAAGGTGTGGACCTTTCGGTGTTCTTGTACGGCAGTTACGGCGGCCAGATATTTAATTATACCCGCAGGCAAACCGAAGCCATGTCTAATTCAAACAACAACCAGTTGGTTACCGTGCTTAACAGGTACACGGATACAAATACCGAAACAAATATGCCAAGGTATAACCAGTGGACCAACAACAACACCAGGATATCTGACAGGTATATCGAGAGCGGATCGTACCTGCGCATACAGAATGTAGCATTGGGTTATAACCTGCCAAAAAGCATCATGAGCAAACTTAAAATTGCATCGGTAAGGCTTTACGCATCGGTACAAAACCTGTACACCTTTACCAAATACACCGGGTACGACCCTGAGTTAGGTGCCATAAACAGTACTGTTGGGTTTATGAACGTGGATAACGGCCACTACCCGATACCGCGCACATTTACGTTTGGTACCAATGTTCAGTTTTAATTATAAAAAATAAGCAAAATGAAAAGAAAGATAATATTCCTGTTGGGTGCGATAGCTTGCTTTGGTATCGCGTGTAAAAAGGATTTCCTTAACCATCCATCAACCACCGGGCCTACAACAGATAACTACTATAACGATGCCGAGCAGGTAAACGGCGCTACCGGTATTTTATATAATGCTGTTTGGGGCGATTGGTTCGACAAAGCTTTTACATCGGTAGGCGACCTGTTGGGTGGCACCGTTACCGGTACACAAGGTAACGACCAGTACAACTCGTTTTACAATTTTAATATCCAAAGTACCGACGGGCTGGTGTCAAGCACCTGGAACTCGTGCTACAAGGCAGCAGGCCAGGCATCGGTACTGATACAAACATTCAAAACAAAGAAAGATCTGCTTGGCGGTGGCGATAACACCGCGTACCTTGACAGGGGCATTGCCGAAGCCCGCTTTATACGCGGTTTCGCCTATTTCTACATTGGCCGTGCTTTTGGCGATGCGCCAATAGTTGATAACCCTTTAGACCTTACCAAACCCGGCGCTTACCTGGTGCCTAAGTATCACCAGAAGGATGTGTTGCGATTTGCCCTGGAGGACCTTCAGGCAGCGGCAGATAACCTGCCCGAAGTTGCCGCGCAGGATGGCCGCGTAACAAAATATGCAGCCCTGGGTATGATGGCTAAAGTGTACCTGTATCTTAAAGATTACCCTAACGCGGCTGCAAAAGCCAAACAAGTTATTGATTACGCTAACGGTGCAGGTGCAGGCGAAGTAGGATTGAACCCTGACTACAACGCCATGTTTACATCATCAACAGTAGCTAACGTAAAAAATAAAGAGAACCTCTTCTCGTTAAGGTGGCTGGCTGCAATGGGCTGGAACGGTGGTAACCGTTTCTCTATCTATGCCGCTCCTCAGCCGCTGGTGCATCCCAAACCAACAGGAGGTAACGGGTACTCGGCAGTAGTGCCTTCGTTTGATATGCTTGACCCGGCTACAGGTTACGAAACCGCCGATAAAAGGCGCGGGTGGTCGGTAATGCAGCAGGGCTTTCATAAAGACGAATGGGTGAACGATAATTTCCCGAATGGTTTTACTTATGATACCACCGGCAGAAAAACTGATGACCATTTTATATTTACCGGCACACGTTCAAATATTCAGAAATATATAGTTGGTCCTAACCGCGCCAACGAGCCGGTTACGCCTGATGGCCATACCAGCATGCCTACCTATATTTTGCGCTATGCCGATGTGTTGCTTATTTATGCCGAAGCGGTTTTGGCAGGCGGTGGTTCAACATCTGATGCACAGGCGCTAAAAGCATTCAACATGGTTCATAACAGGGCAGGGTTAACCAGCTTAACCAGTATCACCATGGATGATATTTTACATGAACGTAAGGTGGAGTTTGCCTTTGAAGGCGATTACTGGTTTGATATACAACGCCAGGGTTTTGCTAAAGCAAAGCAGATCATAGCGACGCAGGAGCGTGGCACGGTTGACGGTAACGGGCACCTTACCAGCTTTAAGGCGACCTTAAATTCTGAAGCGCAGTTGTTTTTACCGATCCCGCAGTCAGAAACCGTTCAGGATCCTAAACTACTTGAACCGGCTGTTGATTATTATAAATAAATGATAACGTATAAATCATTATTGATCATGAAAAATATATTTAAGTTATGGATGGTACTGTTCGCGTTTATTGCGGGGGCATCTGTCATCACATCTTGTACCAAAGAAAACGAAAAGCCGGCTGCGGCATCATCAAACCCAAAGGCGGATAAAATTGAGCCCGATTCAGCTAAAGGCGGCGATGTTTTAACGCTTACGGGGAGCGGCCTCGGCGAAATACAATCGGTAGTGTTTGAAAAAGGCAGTGTGCCTGCACCGTTCAATACGGTTTTTAACACCGATAACGCCCTTATCTTCCGCGTACCTGATACGGCAAACGGCGGGCAACAAAACATCATTATTACCAATAAAATTGGTAAGCAGATATTGGTAAACTTCAACGTTATCGCGTTGCCGGTAATATCAACGGTATCAAACTACAACTTTACCGGCAATACCGAAATTACCATCACCGGCAACAACCTTGCAGATGTTACCTCGGTGAAGTTTAAAGGGTTTAATGATAACATAACCATCGTATCGCAAACCAAAAAAGAGATGGTTATCAGGATGCCCGCAAACAGTACCGTACCCGGGGCGCCGTTAGAAATAACCAATGCTACCGGCCCTATAACTACTACGCAGGTATTTGAGAACCTGGATATGGCCTACCAAATATTTACAGACGGCTACGGTTCCGACGGGTGGGCTAACAACTCATGGGGCCCGGCAACTATATCTACCACGGTATCAAAATCCGGTACTTCATCTTTTGCAGCCACATACGCAAAAGGTAACTGGTCTGCCGATGGGTTTTCAAACTGGTGGCCCGGCCTGGCTTCTAAGCCCGAGTATCAGTACCTTAGCTTTTGGGTTAAAGGCGCCTCGCAGGATTATACCCTCTACCTTACCGCCGATAAACGTCCTAAAGGATATGGCAATAACGACGAAACTACGCCGCTTACCATCCCGGCAAACGTTTGGACCTACTTCAAGATCCCGGTATCCACCGCCGCGTTATGGAGCACAGGGAATACCCTTAATACTATAGGCTTTTGGATTAAAGGCCCTAACGACCAGGATGAGACGTTTTATTTTGATGATGTGATTATTGTAAACCAGTAATACCTTAACCGAACCGGCAGGTGGCCCAACACCTGCCGGCCGGTTAATATCATTACTGTATTTTTTGATGTGAGGAAAAGGAACAGTGTTAACAATTAAATATTTATACAATTAATGTTAAATTCGTATCAATATTCGTTAGTGGACAAAAACAGTAATTACTACTATGCCAAATAATGTTATGCGTGAGATAACGCCGCTTACCCCAAGCGATTGTTTTACTATTTTTTCGCGTGTAAAAAATAAGTTCGATTTTCCGCTTCATTACCACGAAGAATATGAATTGAATCTTATACTCAACGCCGGCGGCGCCAAACGCGTAGTAGGCGGGCATATCGAAGTTATAGACGATCTGGAACTGGTGCTTGTAGGTCCAAACCTTTACCATGCCTGGTTTACGCACCAGTGCAAAAGCGAGGCAATAAACGAAGTAACCATACAATTTCATAAAGATCTTTTCGATGAAAAATTTTTACGGCGTAACCAGCTAAGCTTTGTAAAGAGCATGCTGGAGCGATCGCAAAGGGGGATAGCCTTTTCGCCTGAAACCATTATCGCGCTTAAAGACAGGTTGTTATCGCTTGATAAAAAGAATGGGTTTGATGGTGTATTAGAGTTGTTGTCCATATTGCACGACCTTTCAATCTCGCGCAATATGAAAACCTTGTCGGATCCGAGCTTTACCAACGATAAGTTTTACTACAACAGCCGGCGGATAGAAAAGGTATTCGAGTACATGAATACAAACTACAATAAGCAGGTAAGCCTGGCCGAAGTAGCCCGTATAGCCAATATGCCCGAAGCATCCTTCAGCAGGTTCATCAAAAAACGCACCGGTAAAACTTTTATCGATAGCCTTAATGAGATAAGGCTTGGCCATGCCTCGCGCATGCTGATAGACAGTACCACCACCGTGGCAGAAATAGCCTACAAATGCGGCTTTAATAACATCTCCAACTTTAACCGCATCTTTAAGCGCAAAAAGTTTTGCATACCAAAGGAGTTCCGGGAAACCTATACCGGTAACCGCGTTTTTATATGACTTTAGGGACTAAAAGTACCTAATAATAAATTTAAGGTTAAAATAGTATTACATAAGGGGTAATTAAATCGTCTATTTTAGCAGGCACCAATATTTACAAAACTTTAATCAATGAGATTATCTCTAATAGATATTTCCATTATTGTACTGTACCTGCTCAGCACCATTTTTATCGGCTTTTGGTATCGTAAAAAAGCGCGCGAAAATAAAGACAGTTATATGCTTGGCGGCAAAAGTCTGCCCTGGTATAAACTGGGTTTAAGCGATGCTTCGGATATGTTCGATATAAGCGGCACTATGTGGATGGTGAGCCTGTGCTTTGTGTATGGCATGAAGAGTATCTGGATCCCGTGGCTGTGGCCGGTATTTAACCAGGTATTTTTGATGATGTACCTGTCGCGTTGGCTGCGCCGTTCAAATGCTACTACCGGCGCCGAGTGGCTTGCAACCCGCTTTGGAAAAACCGGCGCAGGCGTAACCAGTTCGCACCTGGTAGTAATAGCATTTGCGCTGTTAAGTTGCCTGGGCTTTATGGCCTACGGCTTTATAGGCCTGGGTAAATTCATCGAGATATTTGTGCCGTGGAATCTGATCAAAGATTACGTCCCCTTTGATGTAGCGCCGCAGTATGTACCGCATATTTACGGTATCATCTTTACGCTCTTTGCCATGTTTTACTCCATTTTAGGGGGAATGCACAGCATTGTTACGGGTGACATGATCAAGTACGGCATTATGACGGTGGCATGCGTATGGATAGGCTTTATAGCGGCGGGCCAGTTAAGCAGTAATCATTTAAACGTACCCAACGGCTGGTACACGCCGTTTTTTGGCAAACACCTGGGCCTAAACTGGTCGGGTATCATCACCGAGGTTAACCAAAAAATAAAGAGCGACGGTTATTCGCTGTTCGCGTACTTTTTTATGATGATGACCTTTAAGGGGTTCTTCGCGGCGCTTGCGGGCCCCGCGCCGAATTATGATATGCAAAAGATCCTTTCGACCCGCTCGCCCGAAGAGGCCAGCAAAATGAACGGATTTGTAAGCGTTATCCTGCTGCCTATCCGTTATACTTTGATCATCAGCTTAACCGCCTTAGGTTTAATATACTACCGACAGATGAACCTGGCAGATGGTACGGGTAATATCGATTTTGAACGGATATTGCCTGCTGTTATCAATAACTTTTTGCCGGTTGGCTTAGTTGGCTTGCTGCTTGCCGGTTTGCTGGGCGCATTTATGAGCACCTTTAGCGGCACCATGAATGCCGCGCAGGCGTACATCGTAAATGATATTTACATTAAATATGTAAACCCCGCGGCATCCACAAAAAAGATCATCACCATGAACTACGTGGTTGGGATAATTGTGGTAGCGGTAGGTGTGATACTTGGCTTTTTTGTACAAGATATCAACAGCGTACTGCAATGGATAGTATCGGCCCTATACGGGGGGTACATCGCCTCCAATGTGCTTAAATGGCATTGGTGGCGCTTTAATGCCAATGGCTTTTTCTGGGGTATGCTTGCGGGTATCTTATGTGCTATGCTATTTTCATTGCTGGTAAAGTTCGGCTACATCCCCGAAGGGCAATTACTGTTTTGGTTCCCGGTGCTGTTCCTGGTATCGCTGGCGGGCTCAATTATCGGTTCGTACGCCGCTCCGGCAACGGATATGGCCGTGTTGCAATCTTTTTACACCAACGTAAGGCCATGGGGCTTTTGGGAACCGGTTAAAAATATCGCGATAGCAAACGACCCATCGTTTCAGCCTAACAAAAATTTTAAGTTAAACATGTTCAACGTTGTGGTAGGCACTATTGCACAGTGCTGCTTAACTATACTGCCTATGTACCTGGTACTATGGCAAAAAACATCCTTATTAGTTACTGTAGCTATTTTGGCGGTAATGATGGTGATACTGAAAAGAACATGGTGGGATAAACTAAAAGAATACTAACATAAAAAATGACACAGCAATTTAAAGACAGATTAGCAGGATTAGAGGAAGCATACGCGAAGCTGATCGATATAAATAACGAGGTTGACGGGCTGGGCAACGGTGTTTTCGACCGTTATAAATACCCGGTACTTACCGCGCAGCACGCGCCCCTGTGCTGGAAATACGACCTTGACCCTGATACCAACCCCTATCTGATGGAACGCTTTGGCATTAACGCGGCATTTAATGCCGGGGCCATTAAGTTCAATGGCAAATATGTAATGGCGGTTAGGGTTGAGGGGGCCGACCGTAAATCGTTCTTCGCGATAGCGGAAAGCCCTAACGGGATAGATCATTTTGAGTTTTGGGAACACCCCATTACCATGCCTGAAACCCAAGAGCCTGATACCAACCTGTACGATATGCGCCTTACCGCCCACGAAGATGGCTGGATCTACGGCTTGTTCTGCACCGAAAGGCGCGACCCCGAGGCCCCTGCGCACGACCAGAGCATGGCCATAGCCGCCTGCGGCATTGCCCGTACAAAAGACCTGGTTAAATGGGAACGCCTTGCCGACCTGCAAACAAATTCGCCGCAGCAGCGTAACGTGGTTTTGCATCCCGAGTTTGTGAATGGCAAATACGCATTGTACACCCGCCCGCAGGATGGCTTTATCAGCGCGGGTAAAGGCGGCGGTATAGGTTTTGGCCTCTGCGATAGCATGGAAAATGCCGTGATCGACCATGAGGCTATTATTGACAATAAGCAATACCACACCGTTTACGAAGCCAAGAACGGGCAGGGCCCCGCGCCAATAAAAACGGCTAAAGGCTGGTTGCACCTGGCACACGGCGTGCGTAATACCGCGGCGGGCTTGCGCTATACACTTTATATGTTCATGACCGACTTGAACGACCTGACCAGGGTTATTTATAAGCCCGGCGGTTATTTTTTAGCACCAGAGGGTATAGAACGTATTGGGGATGTATCGAATGTGGCCTTTTGCAACGGCTGGATAGCGGACGAGGACGGAAAGGTGTTTATTTACTACGCATCGTCAGATACACGCATGCATGTGGCTACCACAACGGTTGATAAATTGCTGGATTATGTGATGAACACCCCGGCAGATGGCCTGCGATCGGCGGCATCGGTTAATACTATTAACAGCATCATCAATAAAAATAAAAGCCTTTTAGCGGTACAATAAGTGATGGAAACGGGGGCGGAGCATAGCTTTAACGATCAGCAGGCAACCTATGAAAAGGAACTTACTGCCGAGCTGGCCAACATCCTTAATTACTGGATGGCCAACACGGTGGATGAGCAATACGGCGGTTTTTACGGCAGGATAGATAACGATAATAATGTTATCCCGGCTTCGCCTAAAGGCGCTGTGCTGAATGCGCGAATCCTATGGAGCTTTTCGGCTGCGTATAACCTAGATCCCGATAAGCGCTATCTGGCAATGGCCAATAGGGCTTATCAGTACATTATTAATCATTTTATTGATGCTGAGTTTGGCGGTGTTTATTGGTCGGTTGACCATCTGGGTAACCCGCTCGATACCAAAAAGCAGGTTTACGCATCGGCTTTTACCATTTATGCGCTGAGCGAATATTTTAAAGCAACCGGCGCAGGCGAAGCAAAAGATTACGCGGTGGAGCTATATAGGGTTTTAGTAGATAAAAGCTACGACACACAGCGCACCGGTTATCTGGAAGCCTTTACAAAAGAGTGGCAACCAATAGCCGACCTGCGCCTGAGCGCCAAGGATGCCAACGAGAAAAAGAGCATGAACACCCACCTGCATGTGTTGGAAGCCTACACTACGCTGTATAGTATCTGGCCGGATGGAGGACTGCGAATACAGATAGAAACGCTGATAAATAACTTTCTTGACCATGTCATTGATAGTGAGACCAACCACCTGGTATTGTTTTTTGATGAGGACTGGAATAAAAAAGGGGACACGGTGTCGTACGGGCATGATATCGAGGCCACCTGGTTGCTTTTGGAAGCAGCCGAAGCTATTGAACATCACGAATTAACAGAAAAAGTAAAAAGCGTTTGCATCAAAGTAAGCGATGCAACCAAGCAAGGATTAGATACAGATGGCGGCCTTTGGTACGAGTACGAACCAGCCGAGGGCCACCTGATAAAAGAAAAACACTGGTGGGTACAGGCCGAAGCTATGGTAGGCTTTTATAACACCTGGCAAATAAGTAACAACAAGGAATATCTTGAGCTGTCGCTCCGAAATTGGGCTTTCGTTAAGCAACACATATTAGATATTCAGAACGGCGAATGGTTTTGGGGCGTTTATGCTGATGGCAGTGTGATGCACACCGAAGACAAAGCCGGTATCTGGAAATGCCCTTATCATAACAGCAGGGCATGTATCGAATTAATTAAACGAATAAGCAGACAGTAACACCAATGAAAAAACATTTCTTGAAAACAGGCATGGCCGCATTAGTGGCCCTGGCCCTGCTGCAATCTTGTAAAAAGGATGGCGCGCCTCAAAATAACAATAGTAACAACAACGGGAGCGATAATGGTAACGGGGAAATAATTGCTCCCAACAACCCTGATATCGCCGCAACGCAGGGCTTTTTCCTGGATGGCTGGCAGCCCAAAACATTTGCTGCGCCGGTATCTTCAAACACAGTAACCAAGCCCGCCGCGGGCGCGGTTGTGGTGACGGTTGATATCAGCAAAGTAATCACTAAGGTGTCAAAAAACCTGTTTGGCAATAACACTAACCCTTTTATGGGGCAGTACGTAGACCAGCCCGTTTTAATGCAGCAGCTGACAGATCTGTCGCCGAATATCCTGCGTTTCCCGGGCGGCAGTTTATCTGATATCTATTTTTGGAACGGCAGCAACAAAGCGCCCGACGACGCACCCGCACAACTGCCCGATAACACCGGCGCCTATAAAGACGCAGGTTATTGGTACGGCAACAATACCGCCGATTGGACCTTTACTCTGGATAACTATTACAAGGTATTACAGCAAACCAACAGCACGGGTTTAATCACCGTAAATTATGGCTACGCGCGATATGGCACCAGCGATAAACCTGCCGAAACCGCTGCGCATTTGGCCGCCGATTGGGTACGTTATGATAATGGCCGCACAAAATATTGGGAAATAGGCAACGAAAATTATGGCAACTGGGAGGCGGGCTACCGCATAAACCCGGCAGCTAACAAGGATGGGCAGCCAGCCATACTAAACGGCGCCATCTACGGCATCCATTTTAAGATATTTGCCGATTCGATGCGAAAGGCAGCTGCCGAGGTTGGTAACACCGGTATTAAGATAGGCATGGTAACTACCGAGACCGACGAAAAAGGCAACACATCAACCATTATACAAAACTGGAACAGTAACGCCATGGCGACATCAGGCACTTCACCTGATTTTTATGTAGTGCATAACTACTATACGCCGTACATGCAAAACTCAACGCCCGAGGTGATACTGGCTACCCCGCCAAACATAACTTTGGATATGATGAACTGGGTGAAAACATCGCTGCAAAAGGCGGGCTTGCCGCAAAAACCCGTTGCGCTTGATGAGTGGAATATATTTTCGACAGGTTCAAAGCAGATGGTATCGAATGTGGCGGGTGTGCATGCGGTAATGACACTGGGTGAGCTCATTAAAAACCAGTACAGTATGGCCAGCCGCTGGGACCTGGCCAACAGCTGGGATAATGGCAACGATCATGGTTTGTTCAGCAATCGTAACGATGAGCCCAACGCACCGGCCTGGAACGCCCGGCCCGCGTTTTACTATATGTATTTTTTCCAGAAGTACTTTGGCGACAGAATGGTAAATTCGTCGGTAGCGGGCAGCCCGGATATTTTTAGTTATGGCTCATCCTTTCAATCGGGCCAGGCAGGAGTGGTGCTGGTAAACAGAGGAAGTCTGGACAGGAATGTCACTGTTACTATAAAAAACTTAGCGGCAGGCAATAAATATTATTACTATACCCTTAACGGCGGCGCAGATAACGTGCCATTTTCGCGCAAAGTATATGTGAACGGCATCGGCCCGGCGGGCGAATCTGGCGGCCCGGTAACTTACAAAACTATTGCTGCCAACACTGCTGCCATAGCGGGCGGAATAATTGTTACCGTTCCTGCGCGCGGAAGTGTATTTTTAGTCGCCGAAGGCAAATAATAGTTTGAGTTGGGATGAGCCAATTAAACCATCCCAACTTCCCGAAGGAGAAGGGCTTTAGGATAGAAGATTTAATGATTTACAAGGTAAGTACTCTCCTTTGGAGAGGATTTAGGTGAGGCTTAAAGAGGCTCATTAATTAATATCAATATATATGAAAAATATTTTTGGTTACGTTGCTTTCGTTTTGCCGTTTATTTGCAGCGGAGCCGCTAACGCACAGTTATACAACCCCTGCGATAAGCAAGCCACTCACGAAACCCGGCAATTGTTTTACAGTATGCAACGCCTGGTTGGTGCCGGCGCGATATTTGGCCACCACGATGACACCGCTTACGGAATAGGCTGGTGTTATGAGCCTAATCACTCGGATGTAAAAACAGTTACCGGATCGTATCCCGGTTTATATGGTTGGGACCTGGCCAAGATAGAGCACGACAGCACAAGGGATATCAACGGTATCCCATTTAAACTACAGAAGAAACTGGTGCGCGAGGCTTATGATCGGGGCGGTATCAACACCTTTTGCTGGCACATGGATAACCCCGCCAACGGTAAGACCGCCTGGGATACCAGTATGCGAACGGTTAAAGAACTGCTTCCCGGCGGCGCTTACCACCATGTGTATGTAAAATGGCTCGAAAAAGGGGCTGATTACATGGCAGGCTTAAAAGGCCCAAACGGCGAAGCTATCCCGATTCTGTTCAGGCCGTTTCATGAGCTTACGGGCAATTGGTTTTGGTGGTGCGCAAATACCAGCACGCCCGAAGAGTTTAAAGACTTGTGGCGGTTTACGGTTGATTATATGCGGCATACCAAAAAACTGCACAACCTGCTTATCGTGTTTTCGGCAGCCGATTTTGATAGCGAGGCTGATTTTATGCTGCGCTATCCGGGTGATGATTATGCCGATTTAATTGGCTTTGATAATTACTGTTACAACAGCGTGCCCGATTATCAAAAAAAGCTGGATATGCGTCTAGGGATACTGGATGCCATAGCCGCTAAAAATCATAAACTGGTGTGCCTGCCCGAAACAGGCTACGAGCAGATACCACAAGCCGACTGGTGGACGAAAGTTTTACTGCCAACCATTGCCAAACACAAAACATCCTACGTAATGGCATGGCGCAACGGCCGTGCCGATCATTACTACGTACCCTACCCCGGTCAGGTAAGCGAAGAAGATTTTAAACAATTTTTTAATAGTCCGCAGGTGTTGTTCGAAAACCGGCTGGCCCCGTTAGCAGTATACGGCAGATACATAGCGCCGTAGAGACGCTATACTTCGCGCCTTAACTATTATGGTAATAAGGAAGGACCCGTAAAGCCATGGGCTATCGTCCATCGACCATGGACTATAAATTCACATTCACCCCAAAAAAATAATTGCGTAACGGAGCAGGGTTATAATAACGGTTACCTACCGCGTTCAGGTCGTTACCGAGGCTGTATTTTTGGTTAAGCAGGTTATCCGCCCCTGCATAAAGCTCAAAGCGCGTTTTGCGGGCGATATGATGCTGCCATGATGCCTTGGCCTGCAGCAGTTGATATTTGCCCGCGTAAACCGTATTGGCGTCGTTCAGCGGGATAGAGGAGGTGTAGTTATGCTGCACAAACAGCGCAAAGTTTTGCGGGAATAAGGTTTGTAACGACGATACAATTACTTCTCGTGGCACACCTGTTAAACGGTTGCCCGAATAATTAGCGCCGGCCACATTGTAATCCCTGAATTTAAAGCGACTAAGGGTTAGCGACGTATTAAATTGCAGTCCGCGGATAAAACCGGTATTGTTACTACGGATAAGCCAATCGGTAAAGGCCAGTTCAAATCCCGCCTGGTTTGTGCCGCCCGCGTTGATATAGTATTCGGTTTCGTCCGGGTTCAACCTGCGGACGATAGATTTGTCTAACTTATAATAAAACACGGAGGCATCCAGCAAAAGGCTTTCATCGTTATTGCGCAGGCGCAGGCCGGTTTCATAGTTCCAGCCAAGCTGTGCCTGCAAGCCGGTATTAATGATATTATCTGTCGGCCTAACCTCGGCGGTGGTAGGGCTCGAATATCCGCGGCTAACGGTGCCCCGCCATATAAAGTTATTGGTTACCTGGTATGACAGCGCCAGCCGGGGCATCAGCACCGCATCAAAGTCGCGATTGGTAAAGGTATCCTCGTTCAGCGGTTCCAGGTTGCGGAATTTGTAGCCGTAATAGTTTAGGCTTGCTGCCGCTTCCACATGCAGGCGTTTAAAAATATCAGCCGCATATCGCGCAAAAAAGAAATGCTGCCCGGTGTTTATCTTGTCTATTTTTTGAACGTCGCCCTTTTCACCGGCGTTGTTATCATAGTTACTTATCTGCGAATTAGTTTGCTGCCATTCCATTCCTACATTCAGCTTCCAGTCAAGATTTTCCTTCGGGATCGCGGCCAATTCAAAGTAGGTGCGCATCCCGTAAGTATTTTCACCGCGTTGCTCATAATTGGTGATGAAGGGGTTCGCAAAATCTACATGGTTGCCAAATATCGCCAGCACATTACGGATGCGCCCGGTTAGCCGGGCATCGTTAATTAGTCCGCCCAAAAGCAGTTTTGTGTTTATACCGATCTTTTGCTGGATAGCACCCGGCAAGGTAGCGGTTGGCAGTCTTGCGCTGCGCGGATCGGCCTGCATCTGCGCCAGGGTTAATCCGCCCGGGGTTTGATAATCAAGGTCGGCAAACATTAGCAGCGCACGCAATTCGCTTTGTTGGCCATAGCGGTAAGCATCTCCTGCCTGTAGGTAAGTGCGGTGCATACGGCTGTTTTGGCGATAGCCATTATACGTTTGGTACGATTGATTAAAGTTGAAGCGGTTGTTAGCGTATGTATTTTGAAAGGAAAGCTTCTCATGAAACAACCCGTACGAGCCGCCGTTCATCCCTGCCGAAGAGTAATTGCTATCCGTGCGCCTTACCGGGTTCAGCAAAACAACCCCGCCCGAATTGGCCCCAAAAAGACTCCCATCCGGCCCTTTTAAAACTTCCACATGCCGTATGTTGCCAATATCAATTGTGTTAAGATACGTGTTGCCACCAGCATCGGTAAGGGGTATCTCATCAAAATAGATTTTAACATCCCTTACTCCAAACGGAGATCGTAATAAGCTGCCACGGATAGACAAACGATAACTCCCCGGCGATCGCTCTTCGGCACGTACGCCCGGTACGGTATTCAGCGCGGTCACAAACGAATTATCGGGCTGCAGCTTTAATTGCGCTACACCCAAAACACTTACTGATGCCGGTATGCTTAGCACCGGCTGCTCCGAAAGATAAGCTTTAACTATAACTGGCTTTAAGTGAAGCAGGGTGTCGGTTTTAACGGCGGGTTTAGTTTGCGCGGCAACCCCTGCGCAAATTATCAGGGTTGAAAATAAACTTAAGCAGTATTTGATCATATCAGGCAGCGAAGTAAACAAAAATAGCCCTTTACACTGTAACGGGCTATCCTTGTTAAAAATATTACAAATAGTTATTTAGCGCTTACACGCCATATACGGTTACTGGCATCGTCGGCCACAAGCAGCGAGCCATCTTTAGCAACGGCTACACCAACTGGTCGGCCGTAAACCTCGCGCTTTTTCAGATTGGCAACAAAGCCCGTTAAAAAACCCTCCATAGCAGGGGCGGGTTTATTATTAACAAATGGCACGAAGCCTACCTTGTAACCCGATAAAACGGACCTGTTCCACGAGCCATGCTGACCAATGAACGCGCCGTTAACATACTTAGTGGGAAACATTTTGCCGGTATAAAACACCAGCCCCAGCGACGCGGTATGCGGTCCTAACGATACATCGGGCGTGATGGCCTTTTTGACCATATCCGGGCGTTTTACTTCAAGCCGTGGGTCCTCATGCTGCCCAAAGTATGCCCATGGCCAGCCGTAAAAGCCGCCTTGTTTAACACTGGTTAGGTAATCAGGCACCAGGTCATCGCCCAGTTTGTCGCGTTCGTTAACAACGGCGTATAACACGCCGGTACCCGGCTGCACGTCTATCCCGGCAGGGTTGCGCAGCCCGCTGGCATAAAC
Source organism: Mucilaginibacter sp. AK015 (assembly GCF_014200785.1). Lineage (NCBI taxonomy): Bacteria > Pseudomonadati > Bacteroidota > Sphingobacteriia > Sphingobacteriales > Sphingobacteriaceae > Mucilaginibacter > Mucilaginibacter sp. AK015. Next base: position 158,434 of record NZ_JACHCV010000003.1, on the reverse strand, counting down.
GCGCTCGCCGCTGCCATCGGGGTTTATTTCAAGCACATCAGCGCGGCGCTCTTCCACATCCATGCCGTGCTCGGCTATATTGGTGCCTGAGCCTACCGAAACATATATTTTAGTTCTCGCCGCGTTCGCGCGGATGTTGCGCGTCCAGTGGTTATTGTACCCGCCGGCAGGCAGCGATAATATCATTTTGCCCGGCGCTGTTATTTTAGTTTGCCCGGCTTTGTAATCGTATTTCCACAAGCCATCGGTGTTGGCTACATAAAAGGAGTTACCCAGTATCAGCATGCCAAACGGCTGGTTAAGGTTACTCAAAAACACCCTGCGTAAGTCGGGGGTGCCGTCGGCGTTGGTATCGCGCAGCAGCGTTATGCGGTTAGCGCTTTTGCCCAGGTTTTGCGAAGCTGCTACGCCGATGATCTTGGCGCCTATCTTTTTTATGCCCTTAACTTCAGTATTGGCTTCGGATACGAAAATATCACCATTGGGCGCCACATAAATATTACGCGGGTTGCGCAGGGTATCGGCAAATAAATTAACGGTGAAGCCTGCGGGTGCAATGGGTGTTTTCCCTGCGGGCCAGCCTATCACCTTGCTGTAATTACTTACAGATTTTGTTTGGTAGGGCGCGGGCAAATTAACACCCTGGCTTGCCGGCGTGTTAATTTCGTCAGCTTTAGAGGCGTCAACTTTTTTTTGTTTGCAACTCGCGGCTAAAAGAGTAATGCTTGCTATGTATAGGAGATATGTTCTGAAGATCGGCATGCTGAAATAACCTGCGCACATGGCTTTTGTTTTGCGGATATATTGCCTAAACGCCTTTATTACAAAGATTAAAGCATTTATGTGACAAAAAAATATATTTTTGAATAAGTTGTACGCCAGCTGCATAATGTTAACCAATAAGTTAAAACTACTCTTACTGCTATTGATGATATTGCTTTCGGCAAGGGTTGTTGCGCAAAACAGCCTTGGCGACCCGGTGCTTTATGAAGATTTTGGTTTTGGTACTAACTATACCCCACTTGGACCTGCGCTTAAAGGTGATTACAGCACAATGAAATACGGCGGTGATGGCGGCAGGTGCCCTAACCCGGGTGCATATCTGATCTTGAACAGTTCGTCTAATTGTTATGGCGATAGTTTCAAAACCATCAATTTTGACCATAGTGGAGGCAGCCCATTTGGTTATTTGATGATGGTAAACGGCGACAGCAAACCCGTGATATACTATACCCGCGTTATTGGGGGCGCTAAGTTTTGCGGAGGCGCACGCTACCAATTTGCCGCCTATCTGAATAATATCAATAAAGGTATGCCCAGGCCCGATGGGTATGTTGATGCTGATGTTAAATTTACCGTTAAATCATCAAAAGGCGCGATCTTAGGCACCTATGCAACAGGCCCTATAGACCCTGACGATAGCTTTGTACAGTACTATGTTGATTTTAATGCACCGAACGATGGTTCTGATGTTATAATCGAATTAAGCAATAACGCTTTAACCGGCACCGTTGGGAACGATTTTGCTTTAGATGATATTACTGTAAAAGCTTACGGCCCTGTAATAGATGTGGGTATTGGCACAGTAGCCGGCCCTGCGGCAATAACTGTAACCCAGTGTCTGGACGGCGGGCCAAAAACATACGTTTTAAAATCATTGGTTCATAACTATGCTTCGCCGCTTTACCAATGGCAGCTTAACTTTAATAACACCGGATGGAAAAACATCGACGGGGCAACAAATAAAGACCTGAGCCTATCAACTACTTTTTTAAACCCTGCAGTTGGCAAATACCAGTACCGGGTTGGGGCTTTAAGCGCGCCGGGGACATCGTTAAACTGCCAGACGTTCTCGCAGGCCATAACGATTAACGTTGTTAAAAACCCTGATTACAAGTTGCCTGATACAACCACTGTTTGCCAAGGCGAAATATTATCTATACATGCTGATGGCGGGACAGACTTTTACTGGACCCTGCCCGATGGCTCTCACTCTAACGCTCATTTTTTAGATGTAACTACCAGTGCCTCTAAAAGCAACGAAGGCATATACCGGGTTGTTATTTCGCGGGATGGCTGCTCATATACCACTCAAACCAGGGTGGTAGTAGGCGAACCTTTAACCGTAACCGTTGATGATGCCTCGCCCGTAATATGCGAGGGCACTTCAGTTCAATTAGGGGTACACGGGGGGCTTAAATATAAATGGACACCATCTGCCGGATTAGATCATGATGATATACCCAACCCTGTAGCCAGCCCAACTGATAACACTGCATATAATGTTTTGATAAGTAACGATGGCTGTACCAAAGAAAGAACTATTGTGGTAACGGTTTTAAAGTTACCCGTTGCAAATGCAGGCCCCGACAGGACAATGAAAGAAGGCGAACCCATAAAGCTGCAGGGCTCGGCCAGCGGGTCGAATATAAATATCTATTGGACACCCACCGAATATATGGACGACCCCACATCGCTTACCCCAAGGATAGACCCACCGGATAGCAGAACGTATACCCTGCACGTGGAGTCGCCTGATAATTGCGGGATAGTAAGCGATGAGATGTACGTAAGAGTGTTTAAAAAGCTTACCATCCCCTCAACATTTACACCTAATGGCGACGGGATGAACGATACCTGGCGTATTGATAAGCTGATCACCTACCCCGAAAGTGTGCTGTATGTTTACACACGGGAGGGGAAAGAGGTGTTCAGAACCGTTGGTGACGCCAAACAATGGAATGGCATTTACCAGGGCAAGGCCTTGCCGGCAGGCGTTTACTACTATATCATCGATCTTAAAAATAACCTGCCAAAACAGGGTGGCTGGGTTATGCTGCTGCGGTAAGCGCTCCGGGAACTATTCAGACATATAAAATGTACTTTGAGCACCTAATAGCATAAAACACACGTTATACCTTGGCTAAAAATTATATTTTTGACAACCCACTGTTTTTACGACAGCCCTATGCCGCTAACTAAACTAAGGCTCTTTTTCATGCTGACACTTTTACTCGGTAGTACACACGGGTGGGCACAAGTATGTACCGGCAGTTTAGGCGACCCTGTATTTACGTTTGATTTTGGCTCGGGCAATGAAATGAAGTTTCCAACCACGGGTTATTCTTTCCGTGGAGGTTCATGCCCCGACGACGGACAATACTCCATTTCAAAAACCGAAACGGGGTGCCACGATGATACCTGGCACAAAGTATTAAAAGATCATACAGGCAACGACGGTTACATGATGGTAATTAATGCTGATGCGGTTGCAGGGAAAGAGTTTTTTAGCAAGGAAACAACCATTGAGGGCACAAACCTGGGGGCATTATGTGAAAACACTACATACGAGTTTTCGGCTTATATATTAAACCTGATAAAGGCCGGGCAGTTTGGCTTTATCGAACCAAAGATCACTTTTATTATACAAACAACTACCGGCGAGATCATCAAACAGTCGGACCCTACAGATATACCGCCAACCGGCAACCCCGATGGGTGGGAAAAATATGGGGTATACTTTACTACCCCGCCCGGCGTAACCACAGTGGTAGTAAAAATGGTAAACAACGCCCCCGGCGGGGCTGGTAACGACTTTTTGCTCGATGATATCGCTTTCAGGGCATGTGGGCCGGTAATAAAGGCCGGTATTGCCGGTGATGTATCGGTCACCCAAACTAATTTGTGTGCGGGTAACCCAAAAACGTATACTATAAAAGCCGAACAGCCTGCGGGTTATGCAAACGCTAAATACCAATGGCAGCAAAATTTAAATAATGGGCAGGGATGGAAGGACATGGCGGGCGAAGAAAGCCTGTCGCTTACGCTCGATTTCCCCGCCGGTAAGCCGGTCGGCACCTATCAGTACAGGCTTGGGGTAGCCGAGGGTGGAAATATCCAGTCGTTAAATTGTCGGGTATATTCAAACACGGTGACTATTGATATAACGGCATATCCTGATCCTCCCCAGCTTTTACCCCTAAATGTTTGCGAGGGCGATCCGTTCACTTTGACCGCAGCGGGTGGTGCAACTTATAAGTGGACCGGCCCAAACCTGCCCGAAACTTCTGAAAACCCGTTGGTGTTTGCCAATGCAGGCGCGGGTATGCAGGGCCGGTATACGGTCGAAGTAATATCGGCGGCTGGGTGTTCAACGTTCAGGTACGTTGATGTTACCGTGAACCAAAAACCGGTAATACAATTGAGCAATGCCAACCCCGCTGTTTGCAGCGGCGATGGTGTCACCATCAGCGCATTTGCCACCGACGCTAAAACATACAGTTGGTTTCCTGTAAGCGGCTTATCCAACCCCAATATTGCTAACCCTGTAGCCAGCCCTGATGTGTCTACACAGTACACCGTTACCGTTACCGCTAACAATGGCTGCGTTAGTACGCGGACGGTGCTGGTAACAGTGAAAGACCGGCCTGTGGCCAACGCCGGTGAAGATAAAAAAATATTTGAGGGGCAATCGGTAACGCTGGAAGGAAAGGCAAGCGGCAGCGTCTTGAACTATACATGGTCACCACCCGATTTCCTCGACGATCCGCACTCATTAACGCCCGTGGCAACACCTCCCGTTAATAAAACGTACACCCTCACAGTTACGTCGGATAACGACTGCGGTATTGCCGAAAGCAGCGTATTTATAAGGGTTTACAACAAGTTAGTGTTACCAAGCGCCTTTACCCCCAATAACGACGGCGTGAACGATATTTGGAATATTGAAGCATTACAGACCTATCCCGAGAGCATCATAACCATTTATACCCGCGACGGCAAACAGGTATTTCGAAGCAAGGGTTACAGTAAACCGTGGGACGGTAAATTTAATGGGAGCCCCCTGCCTGCAGGTACTTACTATTATGTTATCGACCTGAAGAACGACACGCCCACGCGGTCGGGGTGGGTAATGCTGATGCGGTAACGCTAAACAGTAGTATTTATTTAAACGAATAATTTATACCTGCCTGTATGAAATTGTTGTTTATAAAAAAATCGCTGTTGCTGTTTACATCACTGGTAGTTAAATAAGCTACAGATATGTCTATCTTTTTATTGATGATGATCCCGGCTTTTAACGCAAAACTGGTAAAGTACTTATTCAACCTGAAAAGTTCATCGGGTTGGTGGTCAAAATCGCTGCCATTTTTTTGTATCAAACCCTTGTCAACGTACTGTGCGTATGCCATATGAAAACCCAACCCGGAATAAAACTTAAAATTTTGCGCGTTATATAAATTATAAAGCACCTCTGGCTCAATAGAATACATTATTTGTGTAAAATGATAAACGATCTCATCAGACGGCGACACCAGGTTTGGATAATATGATTCGTATTTATTTGCGCCCACTCCCAACTCGATACGGAAGGCAAGCGCCTGAGTATTTTGATCCATGAAGAAGTTGAAACCGCCGGTAACTCTTGGTAATACCGATGTGTGCGTTTGGCCGTCAACTTTATTGTATACGCTTCGTGTTTGATATAAAGCTACATTAACACCTGCACCTGCATAAAAATAATTTGCTTTGGTTGTGTTATCTTCTTTAACGGTTTTAAAATTGTTTAGCTTACTCACTATTGATAACATACCCGGGTAACTATATTCGCTTCTTTGTATGTATATATTTAATTTACCATCAAGCAAGTTGTTCTTACTGGCTATAACACTAAGTTGTTTTCGATATGTATTTTCTTCAATGCTGCTGTTCTGCCTGTCGGTTGAATGATATGTGCGGTATATAAGTTCAGTGGGCCCCTGGCTGCCTTCGCTTATAAAGTACCGGGCCTTAATGCGGTCCTGGTAGCTGTAAAGTGTTACAATATTGCCTTTTTGAAGCACCTTTAAAAAGATCTGGCCGTTCGTAAACGAGGTATCGCGGCTGTCGGGCAATCTGTCACCGCTGGTCTCATCGGTTGAAACAGGGCCGTTATAGGTTTTATAAGCGGCTAAGCCCGCTATTTCAAAGCCTGTTACATCTGCAGGGGTTATCTTGCTTTTATCGCTATTTAGTGCGGTTTTGAATTCTATAGTTGCGGGATTTTCGCTCCATTCACGATAATTAATATATCCCCGCGTGGTATCCCCGTTGGTGTTTAGCAGGTAGCCGGGCTTATAGTTGCTTTGTGCAGTAGCGGATAAAGAACATACTATGGCAGCTGCTAGTAGCAATAAGTGGTAAGGTTTCATTTGTGATAATTGGCGGCGTGAATATAGATAAACTATGCAATAATCGCACTGACAACTACAATTAATTTAAAACCTGATAAACTTATCCATTTGCTCGTTAGTAAAGCGCAGCGTATCTTCGGCAGTAAGGTTGCCCTGTTCATCCATTTCCTTACGGATAGAGGCGATATGGAGCTTTAAAGGCATTACATGCAGGTTAACATAATGGCAAACACCAGTAAAATGGTCTATGCCCCGGATATTGCCATACTTGCCCGACGATAACCCTACCAGCGCCGCTTTTTTATCATAAAAGCTTTCAGGAAAGCTGCACGCGTCAACAAAAACCTTTAAAACGCCCGGATAGCTGCCATTATATTCCGGAATGATAAAAAGGAATTTTTCGGTAGCTGTTATCTGGTTTTGTATGGTGGTGAAAGCTTCGCTGCGCTTGCCGTAAAGGTCAGTTTCTATCAGGTTGGGCGGCAGCTGCGTTAACGACAGTAAATTAGTTTGCATCCCCTTTGCCGCAAGTTGCCTTTGATAATACTGCGCCAGTTTAAGCGTTGAACTGTTAGGGCGATTTGTGGAGGCTATGATAGTTACCATGTTATTAGTGAGTAGTGAATGCAGAATGGCGAGCAGTTAGAATTACAAATTTCAGAACAGGTTCAATAGCGGTTTTAACCACCTTATTGACTATTCTCCACTCACTAATTACTACTTAAACCAAATCCCACAATGTTTGTAAGTTGGCAAAACTGTTAATTTCTCAATTATTTAAATCCGTATCTTTAGCGGCGGATAAAAAACAATACAAACATAGAAATTTCTGTTCCTGTTTTTCGTTGTAATAACCGCAGATATAAATTTTTGAGACACAGATGAGTAAAATTATTGCTTTAGCCAATCAAAAGGGTGGGGTTGGAAAAACCACATCATCAATAAACCTTGCCGCAAGCTTAGCCGTGCTGGAATACCGCACCTTACTGGTAGATGCAGATCCGCAGGCTAACTCAACCTCGGGTATTGGTTTTGATCCGCGCAATATCAAAAACAGCATCTACGAGTGCATTATAAACGATATTAATCCCCATGATGCCATCCAAAAAACCGAAACACCAAATCTTGACCTGCTGCCAGCGCATATAGACCTGGTTGGGGCCGAGATAGAGATGATAAACCTGCCCAACCGCGAGTATAAAATGAAAGCTGTATTAGAAAGCGTGCGGGATGAGTACGATTTTATCATTATAGATTGCTCGCCATCGCTCGGACTGATCACCATCAACGCCCTTACTGCGGCCGACTCCGTAATTATACCGGTACAATGCGAATACTTTGCGCTTGAAGGCCTGGGCAAACTGCTTAACACGATTAAAATTGTACAGTCGCGCTTAAACACAGCTTTGCAGATAGAGGGGATACTGTTAACCATGTACGATGTGCGCCTGCGCCTTTCAAACCAGGTGGTTGACGAGGTTCGCACCCATTTTGAAGATATGGTATTTGATACCATTATACAACGTAATACCCGCTTAAGCGAGGCGCCAAGCTTCGGTATATCAGTGATTATGCATGATGCAAACTGTAAAGGTGCCGTAAATTATTTAAACCTCGCCCGCGAAATTATCCGCAAAAACGGCCTGGTTAGCAACGAGGAACTGGCAACCACGGTAACAGCTTAAACAAGATGAGTACAGAAAAAAGAAACGCTCTTGGCAAAGGGTTAAGCGCCCTGTTAAACGATTCGCCGAGCGTGCTTCCATACAAAAGCAACAATGCCGGCGAAAAGGTTAATTCAAGCTCAGTTTCTGGGCTGGATAGCCTTGGATCGGTTAATGAGATCAGGATCAGCGAAATAGAAGTTAACCCTTTTCAGCCCCGTACAGAGTTTGACGAGCAGGCCCTTGCCGACCTGGCAGCTTCAATAAAACTGCAGGGATTGATACAGCCTATCACCGTACGTAAAGTTAGCGCGCATGCCTATCAGCTCATATCGGGCGAGCGCAGGCTGCGTGCATCAAAAATAGCCGGCCTTACCCAAATACCGGCTTACGTGCGTACCGCCAACGATCAGCAAATGCTGGAGATGGCGCTTATCGAAAATATACAGCGCGAAAACCTTAACGCCATTGAGGTAGCCCTTAGCTTTCAGCGCATGATTGATGAGTGTAGCCTGAAACAGGAAGAGCTTGGCGATCGTGTCAGTAAAAACCGGTCTACCGTTACCAATTACTTAAGGCTGCTGAAATTGCCGCCTGCTATACAGGCGTCGTTACGGGATGGGGCCATAACTATGGGCCATGCCAAAGCACTTTTAGCGGTTGAAGATCCTGCCGCGCAGCTTTACATCCACCAGCAGATCATCAAACAGGAACTATCTGTACGCAAAGTGGAGGAGATGGTAAGGGAAATGCAAAAGGCGCCGGTAAAAAAGGAGGGCAAACAGCCCGAACCGCTCTCGTACCAATTGCAGAAGGTTGAAGATGACCTCGCTTCAAAATTCAGTACAAGGGTTAAGCTTAAAGTTACGAGCCAGGGCAATGGATCGATAGAAATACCGTTCTTATCCGAAGATGATCTGGGCCGTATACTTGAAATGCTGGATTGGTAAACTATGTTAAAGCAACTTTTAACTACTGTAATATTTGTATGCTTTGCCTTTTTTGCAATGGGCCAAACCCCCGATACCGTTGCCGTCAAACCTAAACCCGATACAGCAGTTATTAAAAACATTGATACCGTTAAACGCACCTCGTTTGCGCCAAAAATCAAAAAAGAGAAAGAGTATCACCCGGATAGTACCCATAAACCCAGCCTGGCGGTAAAGCGGTCGCTTTTTGTGCCCGGGTGGGGGCAGGTATACAACCACAGGTGGTGGAAAGTCCCCCTTATTTACGCGGGCCTTGGTATGCTGGGTAACGCAGTAATTGTTAACCTGCGCGATTATAAAGTATTTTTAGCCCTTGCAAAGATTACGCGCACGGGTGGCATACCCGAGCCCGGCAGCCCCTTATATGCATCGTACATTAAGTATAAGCGCGAATACGATTTATATGTGGTGAATTATGGCGCATCAAACCCCGACCTGGAGAACGCCGCCAGCGGTTACCAGCGAAACTTTCAGATCAGCATTTTAAGTATCATCGCCGTTTGGGGTGTGCAGGCCATCGATGCTTATATCGATGCAAAGTTCATCAGCTCGTACACAGTGGATAATAATTTATCGATGAAGGTAGCGCCTACCCTTGTACCGCAGCCCATGTACGCCGCAAATTTTAACAGTGCATTTATTCCGGGTTTAAAATTTACCTTTACGCTTTAAATGTAAAAGCACACACCAATGAAAATTGCATTGTTAGGTTACGGCAAAATGGGTAAGATAATTGAAAAGATAGCCCACGACAGGAAGCATGAGATTGTACTAAAGATAGATTACGGCAACCTTGACGAACTGACCACCGAAAACCTGCAAAAGGCTGATGTAGCCATTGAGTTTAGCACACCATCAACCGTTTTGGGAAATATCGAAAGTTGTTTTAAGGCAGGTGTACCTATAGTGGTTGGTACCACCGGCTGGCATAACGAAATGGCGCAGATAAAGGAACAGTGTGCATATCATAAGGGATCGTTTATATACGCAACCAATTTCAGCGTAGGCGTTAATATATTTTTTCATGTAAATAAAGTGCTTGCGCGGCTAATGAACAATTACCCGTATTACGATGTGCAGGTAGAAGAGATACACCATACACAAAAGCTCGATTCGCCGAGCGGTACTGCCATTACAATTGCCGAAGGTATTATTGACAGCCTGGACAGTAAAAAGGAGTGGAAGAACGTATTGATAAGCGATGATAAGCCTGACGATGAAACGGTTGCTGCCGATGAGGTGCTTATAGAATCTTTAAGGATAGAGAACATACCCGGCACCCATACCGTTATTTACGACTCGGAGGTGGATACCATTGAGTTTAAGCACACCGCTCATAACCGTAATGGATTTGCTTTGGGAGCGGTGCTTGCGGCCGAATGGATAAAGGATAAAAAAGGATTTTATTCTGTTGAGGATATGTTTGATTTTAATAACTAATTTGCTGCCCAATATTTAAGTGATGAACTGGAAATTCTGGAACAAAAATAGATCTAAAGATAAAACGAAGAAAAAAAAGAGCGCCGCCCGCGAATGGACCGATGCCATTATTTTTGCTGTTATAGCCGCTACGCTTATCCGTACGCTTTTTATTGAAGCATACACCATACCAACCCCATCAATGGAACGTTCGCTTTTGGTGGGCGACTTTTTGTTTGTAAGTAAGGTAAACTACGGTGCGCGCACACCTATAACGCCCCTGGCGTTCCCGTTTGCGCACCATACCATGCCTATAATTGGCACGAAAGCCTATTGGGATGCCATTAAATTGCCATACTACCGTTTACCGGGCTTAAGCGAAGTTAAAAAAGGCGATGTAGTGGTGTTTAACTACCCCATGGAGGCCGATTCGCCGTTTTACAGGCCGGTGGATAAACGCGAGAATTATATTAAGCGTTGCCAGGGTACACCGGGTGATACCGTAAGAATAATTAACGCGCAGGTTTATGTAAATGGGAAGGCCGCTCCAAACCCGCCGGGCGCGCAAACCGATTATACCATTACTACCAACGGCACAGATATAAACCCGCAGATATTAAGCGACCTGGAGGTATCTAACTACGAAAATGTACCTTCGCCAACGATGACCAAAAGCGCCGCCGAGAAGTTAAAAACATATTCTAACATCAAGTCGATAACCCCAAATTACAAACCGCCCGGCATTGCCGATCCACTTAACCCGGTGTTCCCGGCGGCATACCCTAAGTATAAGCTCGACCCTAAAAACCAGGATTTTGACTGGAACGTAGATAATTATGGCCCTATCATTATCCCTAAAAAAGGATGGACTGTAAAACTGGATAGTTTAACTTTACCAGTTTACGGCCGCGCCATTGAGGTTTACGAAGGAAACAAATTAAAGATAGAAAATGGTAAGGTGTTTATTAATGATAAGGAAGCTGCGTCCTACACCTTTAAAATGAACTATTACTGGATGATGGGGGATAACCGCCATGATAGCGCCGACTCGCGCTACTGGGGTTTTGTACCCGAAGACCATATTGTAGGCAAGGCCTTGTTTATATGGATGAGCTGGGACGATAATGCATCCTTTTTCGGCAAGATACGCTGGAGCAGGTTATTTATGGGTATCCACTAAACAACCCTGTTCAAAATATTCGAAGCCCTGTTCGCAAGAACGGGGCTTTTTTGTTCGGGGCTATTCCCCAATATATTTTAAGCCTATAATCGCCCTGGCATCATCTATCATCTTGATCATCCGCCTTGACATATCGTGCGTAATAACCGGGCTCTCCACCGCGCCTGATCTTATCAGATCAACAAAGTGTGCTATCTCATAGTTCAATCCGGCGGCAGTGAAAGGTTCGTTAATTTCTACTACACGCCCGTCAAGGTAATCAATAGTGGCCTTTGCGGGGTTCCACCAATTTTTGTGAATGGTGATATGGCCCAGGGTGCCGCATATCAGGGCGTCGCCCTTGCCATGCAGATCAAACCCGCCATAAAGTTGTGCATAACCGCCCCGGTGCCGCGTCTGAAATATACTGAACATATCAACCTGCAGGCCGCTAAAGCGGCCCATGGCCTGTACCTCTTCGGTTTCGCCAAGCCAGTCTATCGCTAAAAAAGCTTCGTATATTCCTATTTGCATTAAGGCTCCACCCGCCAGTTCGTAACTAAAGTTGGGATGGTCGCGGCTAATATCCGCTACCGACGAACCCGCCCTTACGTAGCCCACCGCCCCAACCGGATCGTGTCGTAGATGTTCTTTCAGTTTTTTATAGACGGGGTAAAAGGGCGGTTTCATACCCTCCATAAATAAAAGGCCGGTTGTTTTGGCTATTGCCAGCACTTCGTTAAGCTGGGGCAGATTTAGTGTCGCCGGTTTTTCGCATAAAACATGTTTACCGGCATTCATGGCTTTTATACTATAGTCGGCATGGGTATCGGGCAGTGTAGCTATATAAACCGCGTCGATATCACTTGCTAAAAGCTCTTCCGCGCTGCGGCAGGCCCTGCCACCGTATTGCGCGACAAAGGCGTCAACCGTTTCGGCCCGGCGCGAGTGCGAGGCCGCAAGTACATTGCCGGGCAAAGCGCTTAACCCCTGCATAAACCTGTGCGCTATACGTCCGCAGCCAATAATACCCCATTTTGTCATGTTGTAAAAGTCTTAAGTTGGAGGTCTTTAGTCGAAAGTCAAAAATGCGATTTAGTTTTCAATAAAAAAGCCCTAAGCTATTTGCTTAAGGCTTTCTGACTAGAGACTTTCGACTTAAGACTTATTACTGGTACTGGATATAAATAGGGTAAGGGCTGTACCTTGATAACACCTCTTGCGGGGTCAGCATGTGGTGGGGCGCTTTCTTAATATCATTTTTGTAAAATAGCTTAAAACCTGTAAACTGTACGGGCTCCTGGTTTATAAAGTAACGGTAAGTGCCGGTTTTAAGGTCTGGTTCGCCCCAGCCGTCCATATCCATCACTATCTGCACTTCGGGGCGCAGTTTAATGTTTTTATAGTTAGTAACCATCTTTTTTGTAAAGCGGTGTACAACTAAAATTTTTGGCGGCAAACCGTTCTTCTTAACAATATTGGCTAAATAGTTTGATACATAGTTTACATCGGCGGCATCGTAAGTGCCAATTTTTTTGCCCGGTTTGGTACCGTCTTTCATCGAAAATTCTGGGTCCATGCCAAAATGTACCTGCGGCATTTTCAAATATTTTTCAAATAAGGGCAGTTCGGCCTGTATATTACTTAATGCAACCTGAACATCTAAAAATACTATAGCGTGCGCTTTTTTAGCCAATGCCAATACACTGTCTATCTGTTTAAATGGCATACGGTAACGGTATTTACCATCCTTACCGCCATCGCCCTGAGCAACTACAGCAATATAGTGCAGCGCGGGTTGTACAGGCGTTTTAGGATCCGCTTTTTCCCAGGCCTTTACTTCGCTTTTTAGTTTAGCAAGCATTTCGTTTGGCGGTAATTCTCCCAATATCCCCATCCTTTTCGAGTACAGGTTGCCGTAAAAAGCCACTACCCTTTTAAAAGGTAAAATTGCGCCGCCTAATGGGTAAGGCTGGTTTTTAACCGGCCACCGACCGCTGGTATCGGTATGGGCATTAAATTTTAAAAGCTCATCATATTTGGCTTTGTCGGTTGGCGGGTAGCTTGACTTAACAACGCTCACAGTGTCGGCTTCTTCGCCTGTTGCTTTTGCGGTGGTATCGGCCTTTTTGCCGGCTGTTTTGCTGCCGCTGCTTTGGCTGCAGGCCGTAAATAATACTAATGAACATACCGCGAACAGAGCGGAAAAAACTACGCTTTTCAATTTCATAGATAAATGGGGTATTTGAGTGTGTGTGTGCCGGCTTTTTTCAGCCTTGTTAAATATAATGCTTGTAAAGATAAAAATAGATAGGACCTTAGCTTTTATTTTTATAAAATTTTCCGAATACCCCTAATGGTAATTTAGGGCCCGCAGTAGCTTGCAGGTAAAGCTCGCCAATTTCGAGATTTTGCACTTTTGGATACGCGTTTTTGATCAGGTTTTCGATGATCACCGATGAGAAGCCAAGCGAGTAGGTATTCAGGATCAGGAAATGTTCATCGGGGTCGAGCAGTTGTATCACATCGCTCATCATTTCGTTGATGTTATCCTCCAACTTCCATTTTTCGCCGTTAGGGCCGTTACCATAAGCTGGTGGGTCCAATATAATGCCGTTGTAGGTTTTACCGCGTTTTACCTCGCGTTTCACAAATTTAAGGGCATCCTCAACCATCCAGCGTATATCCTTTAATCCCGACAATTCCTGGTTCTCGTTTGCCCAGGTAACCACTTGTTTTATCGAATCCACATGCGTGGTATCGGCGCCCGCGGCTTTGGCAATCAGCGATGCGCCACCCGTATAGGCAAACAGGTTAAGTACCCTGGGTGTCGTAGTTTTAAATTTTTTGATGTTACCTGATATGTAGTCCCAGTTAACGGCCTGTTCCGGAAAGATGCCCAGGTGCTTAAACGAGGTTAAGCCCAGGCGAAATTTGATGGCTACATCATTGTTTTTATATTCGATGTGCCAGCGATCGGGTGTTTTTTGGTCTTTCTTTATCCAGTCGCCCGCGGTTGCGCTGCGGCCCTTAAATTTTATATGGTGCAAGCGTTGCCACTCGGCGTTGCTTAAGGCTTTGCTCCAAACAGCCTGGGGCTCGGGGCGTATCAGTATGGTATTGCCAAACCTTTCCAGTTTTTCAAAGTCACCGCAATCTATCAGCTCGTAATCTTTCCAGTGGGTAGGGGTAAGCAGTTGGATCATGTTTTTTTGAGTCCGAAAGTCGGTAAAGACCGAAAGTCCGGAAGTGTTTTAATAGTTAATTGTCAGAACAATATAAAGCCGCAAATTTACACAATCTAATTGAGCTTTCCTTCTTGCGGACTTAGGGAGATCAGACTTCCCGACTGAAGCTACAGCTTGTCCTTAGCCGCCTGCATAAACTTACTGGCAAATACAAACTCGTTCAGCTCTTTATTATCGGTCTTGGCAATTTCCTTGTTGCTGCCTTCCCACCATTTCTGGCCCTGGTGTAAAAAGATGATGTGGTCGCCTATGCCCATTACCGAGTTCATATCGTGGGTTACAACAACGGTGGTCATGTCATACTCTTTGGTAAGGTCGTCTATCAGTTCATCTATCAGGATAGAAGTTTTTGGGTCGAGGCCAGAGTTTGGCTCGTCCACAAACAAAAATTTTGGCTGCATGGATATGGCCCGGGCAATCCCTACACGTTTTTTCATCCCGCCCGATAGTTCAGCCGGGTAAAGTTTGTTCGTATCCTTTAGGTTCACCCGCTCCAGGCAAAAATTCGCGCGGTCGCGTTTTTCAGCTATCGATTGATCGGTGAACAGGTTTAGCGGGAACATGATATTCTCCTCAACCGTCATACTATCAAATAGAGCAGAGTTCTGGAAAAGCATGCCTATTTGCGTGCGTATGGGCACACGCTCGGTAAAATTCATCTCGGTAAAATTGTCGCCCTCAAAAAATACTTCGCCTTTTGTGGGTTCGTGCAGGCCCACAATACATTTCAGCAGGGTGGTTTTACCCGACCCCGAGCCGCCTATGATCAGGTTGTTTTTGCCGGTTTGGAAAGTGGCGCTGATGCCCTTAAGCACCTCGTTATCGCCAAAAGTTTTATAGATATCTTTAATTTCGATCATAGCATTAAACTGGTGATCATAAGGTCAGCAAATAGGATCCAAACACAACTGTAAACCACACCCGCAGTTGCCGACTGGCCCACCTCAAGCGCACCGCCCTTGGTGTAAAAGCCCTGATACGAGCAAATAGATGCTATGATGAACCCGAAAACAAACGCCTTAACCAATGCCACCCTAACGGTAAGCCCGTCAAAACCTTCATTTACACCCATCAGGTAATCAGCAGGGGTAATATCACCGGTAATGATACAGGCTATATAACCGCCGGTAATACCCAGGCATATGGCAATAATTACCAGTACGGGCACCATGGTTATACTGGCTATGATTTTAGGCGATATTAAATAGCCCGGCGCGTTAACACCCATTATCTCCAGTGCATCTATCTGCTCGGTTACCCGCATGGTGCCAATGTTTGATGCGAAGTTTGAACCTACGCGGCCTGCCAGTACCAGCGACGAAATAGTGGGGCTAAATTCCAGGATATTGGAGTCGCGCGAGATGCTGCCCGCAATACTGCGGGGCACCAGCGGGCTCGATAGCTGGAAGGCGACCTGAATGGTGGTTGCAGCGCCTATAAATAACGAAATGATGCTGATGATACCCAGCGAGCCAATGCCCACCGATACCATTTCGCGCATAACCTCGCCCCAGTAAACACTGAACTTTTCGGGTTTTTTAAAACTTAAACGTAATAAGAGTATATATTTTCCTAAGCTTTGAAACATTTGAAACTGTGAAATCCGGTTAAAAATACATTTTTTAATATTAAGCTATATTGGCGGTTCCAAATCGTTCAAAATAAATTGGATATTTATATATGAAAAACGCCCTTATTACCGCCGCAACAAAAGGCATTGGCCGTGCCGTTGCCATCGCTTTTGCTAAACAAGGAATAAACCTGTCAATTTGTTCTCGGAACGAGCAAGATTTAACAGATTTTAAACAGGAGCTTGAAAATATTAACCCGCAAATTACGGTAGTGACCATGGTAACCGACTGCAGTAAACGCGATGAACTGCGAAATTTTGCCGAATTCACCGAGAAAAAGCTGGGTTTCGTCGATATTATTGTAAATAATGTGGGCATGTACAGGCATGTTTCTATACTTAAAGACAGCGAAGATTCTTTCCAAAAACAGATAGACACTAACCTGATGCCCGCCTACGAACTATACCGTTTCTTCGGTAAAAGTATGGTTTCTGTCGGTAAAGGGCATATATTCAATATATGCTCGGTAGCGGCTATAAACCCTATAGCGGAGGCGGGTGTGTATAGTGTAACTAAATATGCACTTTTAGGTCTTAATAAGGTAATGAGGCTCGAGATGCAGAAACATGGTGTAAAGGTAACAGCAGTGATCCCGGGGTCGACGTTAACAGACTCGTGGAAGGGGATGGAGGTTGATGAAACCAAAATGGTACTGCCCGGAGATGTAGCATCGGCAATTGTAAACATATTGAATATGAGCGCCGGGGCAAATGTTGATGAACTGATCATAAAACCTGCATCGGGCCAGATATAATAACCAAGCACTTAAACTAAAAGATAATGGAAAAGAAACTTTACAGAGACGAGCGCCACAAAACAGTAGGTGGCGTTTGCGCAGGCTTAGCGGAGTATTTTAATGTAGACGTATCGGTTGTACGGGTAGTATTCGTATTGGCCGTGTTTTTAAAAGGCGTTGGCATACTGCCATACATTGTGCTGTGGATAGTACTGCCAAAGCGTCCGTTCAACTACAACGACCCAACCTTTAAGCCGGGCGTAACACCCGGGTATAACCCCAATTACGGCCATGGTTTCAGAGATGTACATGTAGATTATACCGTACCCCCGCCACCAATACCCGGGCAGCCATTTGTACCGTATACACCAAAAAAGTCATCAAACGTGGGTGTAGTGTTCGGGATGATCTTGATAGGCCTCGGCGCCATATTTTTGCTGGATGAGTTTGACATTATCCCCGACTGGGACTTTGAAAAATTATGGCCGGTAATACTGGTAGCCATTGGCGCTACCCTGTTGTTTGGCAGTAAAAAACAGCCCTGGGAAAAAGAAGGCTGGCATGCCGAAAAAAAGGAGGCTGATTTTACCGCCGAAACCAAGGCTGAAGCAACCGACGAACAATCAAACGATAACCCTACAACCGTATAACCATGAAAAGCGATAAAATTATACCGGGCCTTATCCTGGTGCTGTTAGGAACCACGTTCCTGTTAGATAATTATCATGTGATCAACTTTCATTGGGCCAGCTTGTGGCGCTTTTGGCCGATATTTTTGATCATGGGCGGCGTAAACCTGGTGTTTGCCAACAACCGCAGTAACTGGGCGCTCGCCGTAAAAATCGGCGTTGTGCTGTTAGGCTTCGCGCTGATATTGTTTGTGCCTACAAGCCGGTTTTATCCGTTTAGCAATAACTGGCATTTTAACGACAAGGGCTGGTACAAAGATAATGGCGACTACGACGATGATGACGACGATGATACCACCGACAGCAAAGGCGTTGTTAAGGTTGAAGGCAGCAGCACTTATACCGAACCTTTTACACCCGGTACCACCGCTGCCAAACTGAATATAAGCGGCGGCGGTACGCTTTACACGCTAAAGGATACGACCAGTGAGTTGTTTTCGGCAGTAACTAAAGAACGCTACAACAGGTACATATACACCCACACAATGGAAGGTAACGTACCGGTGCTTACCCTGCATATGAAGGACAAAAAAGGTCATATCCAATGGGATAGCGATAACGGCAATTCGGCAGCCATTAAACTGAATGTAAACCCGGTATGGGACATTAATGTAAAGGCCGGCGCAACCGAACTGGATTTCGACATGTCGCCATTTAAAGTACGCAATTTTGTAATCAACGGCGGCGCGGCATCATTCCATGTAAAGCTTGGGCAGCCGGTGGCAAACACCAACGTAGAGGTTTCAACAGGCGTATCCGAAGTGGAAATAAAAGTGCCTGCAAACGCCGCCTGCCGTATTACCACAAACTCGGGCTTATCATCAAGCGAGTTTAATGGGTTTGATAAAAAAGGCGATAACGTATACGAAACACAAGGTTTTGGCGCGGCTACTAATAAGATTTTTATACACCTTAAAGGCGGCGTGTCTGATTTTAAAGTAGTGAAATATTAATTGTTTTATTGCCGGATGGGGATGCTATTGTTTAAATTTGAAAACTATGCAACCATCCGGCAATAATGCTTTATACCCAACCGCTAACGATCAGTATACGCTGGTAATTAATGGTAAGCCCCATGGCCCTTTCAGCATAGATGAATTAAAAGCACGTAAAATCAGGCCTGGCGACTTTGTGAAAACCCCCGCCATGGACGACTATAAGGAAGCCCATGAAATTGCTGCATTAAGGCAGCTTTTTGGTTTTAACAGGCAGCCATTACCCATGCAATACTTCGGCAGCTTTGACCAGCGCGCCATTGCCGCCATTATCGACTGGCTTATCGTATTCGCGGCTTTTATTATGGCGGCATTGGTTGTTTTGCTTATATTGCTGCTTGCCCTGCCCGGCGACGAAAATAAAATTATACGTATTGGCATTACCGCGGGCATTGTGGCATTAACACCCATCGGTAAGATCATCTATAACGTTAAAATGGAGGCCGCCCCTACACGTGGCACCTTTGGCAAGCAACTGATGAAGATACGTGTATGCGACCTTTACGGCGAGCAAATTACTGCTGCACAGGCCATAGGCCGTAACCTGGGTAAATACCTGTCCACAGCTACTTTTTTTATAGGTTACCTGATGTGTTTTTTTAGCCAAAAACAACAATGCCTTCACGATATGCTGGCCGATACGGTAGTAATAAAGGACAGGCTGGATAGTTGATTTTGATTGTAAAGGGTTATCAAAGCTTATCAGGGTTAACAAGGTCACATCATTTAACTTTACAACATCTACAACTCTTAACCTCTCCCAGCCATAATAAGTTAAAAAATGTTAAATACTACGAAGTATTCGTAATTTGACTAATCTGTTAGTTATATTTGTGATATCATATTAATCAACCTCTTACAAGATATCACGGTTTATGAAAAAATTATTTACGCTGATCTTATGCATGTGCACTGCCGCGCTCGCAGCCCATGCACAAAAGCCCGATACTACACAGGCTATAGTTCATTATAAATTCTCGCACCTGCGCGATACGCTTAAGCCTAATGAACCTTATACAGAAAACATGGTGCTGTTTTTAGGCCGTAACGCAAGCGTCTACAAAAGCTACGACCGTAAAATGCAGGATGCCATGATGCGTAAGCAAATTGCCGATCAGATAAAAGCAAACGCCGGCACAGGCGGCAATATTAATATTAAACGCGGCGGACCGGGAATTACCAATAACGAGTACTTTATGTACCCGGCGCAAAAAAAGCTGGTACGTAAAGAGCGCCTGGTAAATAATTACCTGATAGAAGAGCCGCTGCCCGTTATTAACTGGAAGATTAGTGCCGATACCGCCAGCTTTTCGGGCCTGAAATGCCAGAAGGCGACGGGCCATTTCGGCGGCCGCGATTACACCGCCTGGTTTTGCCCCGACCTGCCTTTTCACAGCGGCCCCTGGAAACTGAACGGCTTGCCCGGTTTGATTGTTGAAGCTTACGATACCAACAAACAGGTTGTTTTCAAATTTGACGGAATGGATGATGCCAGTAAACTTGAAAAGCCGGCCCCCGGCGCCGGCGATGGCAGCACCATACAATCAGGCGGGATGGTTGTTAAAATGATAGGTATGGAAGATGCCAATGAAGATCCGGGTATTATCGCGCTGCCATCAACCGGTATAAAAACCACCGAAAAGGAATTTACCAAACTGAAAGAGGCCATGAAAAAAGATCCCGCCGCCTTTATGCAAAGCGCAATGGCAGCGTCGGGTACAACAATGCGTATAGCACCGGGGGTAAATACCAACATGAAGTTCCAGGTGGCCAGCGGGCCGGTAATTAATAACCCGTTAGAACTGCCCGAAAAGAAATGAGTTTATTAAAAAGACTGGGAGCGGCATTCGTTTTCTGTATGCTGTGCTCTGCCGCGGGTTTTGCCCAAAGCCTAAAAGGTACGGTTACTGATAGCCTGGGCAAAGCCATATCGTTTGCAAGCATAAATCTTAAAAGCAGTAGTAACCTTATCGTTGCCTACACCAGCAGCGATGACAAGGGCAATTATACCCTGCAAATACCTGCCGATGCAAACAAAAGCGGCCTGGCTATAGAGGTAAGCTGCGTAGGGTTTTCAAGGCAGGCCAAACCGGTTACCGATGCTGCCGCAACCTACAATTTTAAGCTCGCCCACTCGGTAAACCAGTTAAAGGCTGTAACCGTGAAGGATAATAACCCGCGCTTACGGGTGCATGGAGATACCACCGATTATAAGGTATCAGATTTTAGCAGTCCGCAGGATAGGGTAATTGGCGATGTGATAAAAAAGCTGCCCGGTATTGATGTGGCTAAAGACGGCAAGATCAGTTACAACGGCAAGGCCATATCCAACCTGTATATTGGCGGCGATAACCTGCTGGATGATAAATACAATATAGCCACAAGTTCTATCCCTAAGGGAGTGGTTGATAAGGTGCAGGTGATGGAAAACCACCAGCCGGTAAAAATGCTGAAGGATAAGGTAGTGAGCGAAGACGTAGCTTTAAACCTCACTATAAAAAAGGATGCCAAGCTGCAATTAGTTGGCCAGGAGACCGTTGGTGCAGGCCTGCCCGATAAATACTATGCCGACCTTAACGCCATGATGTTTAAGGATAAATACAAGGCCATAAATTACTTAAAGGCCAATAACACCGGTAACGATGTGGCTTACGACCTGGTATCGCACAATCTGTCCAGCTACCTGTCAAGGCTTGATAACGACAAGCCGAACACTGTATTGTCATTAGGCACCGCCGGCGACCCCGACCTGCCGCGCAACCGCTACCTCTTTAACCAGGCAGGTATATTAAATTTGAATAACCTGGTAAATTTGAAAAACGATGTACAGCTAAAGGCCAATATATCGTACCTGCACGATAGTCAGAAGCAAAACTACACCAGGTTTAGCGAGTATTATCTGCCAACCGATACCATCCGCTACGCAGAAGTACAGAACAACCGCCGCCGCCCGGATATTCTGCATACCCAGCTATCGGCAAATGTTAACCGCGATAAATATTACCTTACCAATAACTTTATTGCCGATTATAGCCGTAATACCGGTTACTCTGCGCTAACTACCAACGGCACTTTTGTTAACCAGGTTTTTAAGGATAACCTGATGGACCTATCCAACGAGTTTAACCTGATGAAAACCAGTAAAAGCAACAAGATACTGGAGTTTTACAGCTACGTTAACCGAAGCACAGAGCCCGAAAACCGGGTGATAGACCCCGGCCTTAATCCGGATATCTTTAACAACGGCTTAGCTTATAAGCAGCTAACCCAAACGGTAGATATACCCACTTGGTTCACCAATAATTACATAAGTTATAAAGTACCGGGTAATTATTTAACGCAAACCTACAAGGCCGGGTTCAGCCTGCAATCGCAGGACCTGCAATCAGCGTTAAATGTTACGCAGGCAGATAATTCGGTAAACCTGTTGTCAGACAGCGCTGTAAACAACCTGAGCTGGCAGCGACGTAAAGCATATGCCGAAGCGGGTTTTGATGTCCCCGGCGATAAATTAAAAATGAGCATATCGCTGCCGCTAAACCTGCAGCAGATAAGCTATAACGATAATTATTATAAACTGGATAAGGACCTTACCCGTTTATATTTTAACCCCCGCGTATCGCTTAAATACCAAACCGGGGTTGAGAACTATATTTCTGCGGGTTATAATTTTCGTAACGATATTGGCAACATACAGCATGTTTATAACGGCTATATCCTAAAAAACTACCGCTCATTGTATGCCAATAACGCCGACCTTACCGAGCGCAAAACGCAAAACGCCATGCTGGGCTTTAATTACCGCAAGGCCATTACCCTTTTCTTTTTTAGTGTAAATGCGTCGTACAGCCACATCAATGCCAATAACATCGCATCGAGCATATTAACCGATAACATCCAGCAACGTATTGTATTGCCATATAACAATAATGTAGATTCATGGACGGGCAGCGGCAACGTCAGCAAATATATTTTTGGGTTGCGCACCACCGTTAGCGCTGGTGTATCGGTACAAACTACAAAGCTTAACCAGATACAAAACAATATTATATTGCCTTATAACACCATTTCTACAACGTTTAGTGCCGGTGCTGATACCAAGGTGAGCAGCACCGTAAACTTTAGCTATAAGGCAAATTACGACGAAACAACCAGCAAGTCGCCGGCTGTGGCAGGCGCCAGTAAGTTTCAGCGGCTGATACAACAGGCATCGGTAAATTATAACCCGCTTAACACTTTGTTCTTTAGCATTGCTGCCGACCATTATTATACGCACCAGCAGCAGGCCAATGACCTTAAATACATTTTTGCCGACGCATCCATGAAGTACAAGTTTGATAAGCTAAAGCTGGATTTTGAACTGAGCGCACAAAACCTGTTCAACACCAAAACATACAGCGCGCTGTACCTGTCGGCCAATACCTTTACCAGCAGCTCGTACACCATCCCCGGCAGGTTTTTGCTGGCTAAGGTGATGTTTAATTTGTAAAATGGGTTATGCGTAAAATCTGTCAGTCATGAACCTGTCGAAGACTTGAACGCCAGATAAGTTATACCGTCGGTTACCGTTTGGCCCGGTGCAAGGTTTTGTATCCAGCGCTAATCATAATCCTTATCAGTCGAGGGCATTATTTCCATCAAATAATCGCCGCAAACAATGCCGTTAGCTATAATAAGGTGTTGGCCGCTTTTGGCCGGCGTGTCAATAATTATGGAATGTATGCCAAGGTTATACATCCCCATATTTAGCGAGGTCAACTCTACCGGCTGGCCGTTTGTACCCATAAGGTGGTCGGTACTCGGGTTAAGCTGCCCGGCTTTTTTTAAGCTGTTATCTGCCAGTACAACAGGTTGATCCAGGGTAACCAGCAAGGTAACATCGTTGAAACCAAGCTGCATAAGCGTAAGCGACTGGTGGCCCGTCTCACCAAGACTATGTACAACGGCTTTTGGTATTACACCTGTAGGTGTCCATGCCGATACAGTATAGCCGATTTTTAATTGTTCTATGGCTGTTGTGCCGTTGGGAGTTGTAATAAGTGTGCCGTTTGCAAAAGACATCTTTAAAGTTTTAGGAAAGATAATTATTATTTCTCATTCGGTAGTATTGGCGAGGTCATTTGAAAACTGTGGGAGATCTTAACTATTAAACGGAAAAAAAATAGCGATGGGTAAAATCCATCGCTATACTATGTTACTGATGTTTGTTATGCATGCTTACTACACCGCGTCAGACAACGAGCTGAACGTAAAATCCCTTATCCGCATTGGCGGTATCAGGGCGCTCTGGCTGCTTTCGCCGCTTACAGTACGTTCTGCTTTGCCAAGGGCATCCAGGTTGTTCAGCATAATAACCGGGCTTTCGTTAAACCTGAAGTTCTTTATCGGGAACTTGATCTGCCCGTTCTCGATGTAAAAAGTACCATCGCGGGTAAGGCCGGTATAAAGCAAGGTTTGGGGGTCAACAGGCCTTATGTACCAAAGGCGGGTAACCAAAATACCTTTTTCGGTACTTTTTATCAGTTCTTCCAGGCTTTGGGTGCCGCCCTCCATGATGATATTAGAAGGGCCGGGGACAGGCTTTACGCCTTTTTTTTGCGCCCAATAGCGCGAGTAGCTTACATTCTTTAGCACACCTTTTTCTATCCAGCTCATTTTTTGCAATGGCTGTCCGTCGCCAGCCCAGGGGCTCGATGGTACTTCGGGGTTGGTCGGGTCCGAGTAAATGTTCACCCGTTCGTCAACCAGTTTTTCGCCCAGACGTGTTTTGCCGCCCGGTTTGCTTAAAAAGCTGCGGCCTTCGTCGGCGCTGCGGGCGTCAAGGCTGCCGTACAGTTGCTCAAGCAGTACAATGCCTGCCGCGGGTTCCAGTATCACGGTGTACTTACCCGGTTCAAGGGCTTTGGCACCGGTTGACGCGGCCGCTTTTTGCGCGGCAATTTTGGTAAACCCAACCGCATCCATCTTAGCTACATCGTTATAATCTTTGGTTACATAGCCAGATCCCTGTCCGTCTGCTGTGCGCAGTGTTGCCGAAAAGTTAACATTGGTTGAGGTATCGTAAAGGAATAACCCTTTCGAGTTCATGACCGAACTAAACCCACTGCTGCTTTGCAAAAAGCCTGCCGCGGTAAGTTTGTTTTGTTTGGCAATGTTAAGGCTTTGCTCAACCATTGCAGTGCGCTGCGCAGGTGTTAAGGCCGCGGTTGCCGGTATAAAGGTTTTGCCGCCCGGACCGTAGGTTTGCGGCCCTAAAAACGGCATGTATTCCGGGTTTTCGGGTGCCAGCTGCGCCAGTTCTTCCGACCGTTTTACAGCATGTTGTATGGCCTCGTCGGTGTATTCGTTTAAAGTGATAACCCCCAGTTTTTTACCGTATGCCGATGATACAACCATGCCGGTGCTGCCGATAGCGCCGCTGGTTGATACGTTATTGCGGGCATACCTGATGTTGGCCGAATCCGACCCGTAAAGGTTAATTTCACACTCGTCGGCTTTTGAATAGCTCAGCGCTTTTTTCAGTATCGCGCGGCATTCATCTTCTGTTAAAATAGCCATATCTATATTTTTCTTGCTGTGTTAATTACGTTAACCCCGTTAAAACGGGCTGTTGATGAACCGTGCGATACCGCGCTGGCCTGCATAGGCTGGCCCTTACCGTCAAAGAACGACCCGCCTAAGCGGTAATCATTTTTATCGCATACGGCTGCGCAGGCGTTCCAAAACTCCTGGGTATTGGCCTGGTAGGCCACATCGTTTAGCATGCCCACAATTTTGCCGTTTTTGATCTCGTAATAAAGCTGCCCGCTAAACTGGAAGTTGTAACGCTGCTGATCTATCGAGAACGAACTGTCGCCGATGATGTAAATACCTTTTTCAACGTTTTTGATCATATCGGCAGGTGCAAGCGTTTCCTTGCCCGGCTGTAACGATATGTTTGGCATTCGCTGAAACTGCACATCGCGCCAGCTTTGGGCGTAGCAGCACCCCTGCGACTCTTTTAAGCCGATAATGTGCGCCTGGTCGCGGATGGCCTGGTAATTTACCAGTATGCCGTCCTTGATGATATCCCATTGTTTGGTGCCCACGCCCTCGTCATCGTAACCAACAGCGCCAAGCGAACCCGGCTGCAGTTTATCGGCCACAATGTTTACATGCTTGCTGCCAAAGTTAAATTTGCCTGTTTTCCATTTATCCAGCGTAAGGAAGCTTGTACCCGCAAAGTTGGCTTCGTAGCCCAGCACGCGGTCTAGCTCGGACGGATGCCCCACCGATTCGTGGATGGTAAGCCACAGGTGGCTTGGGTCAAGCACAAGGTCGTACTTACCCGGCTCAACACTTTTCGCCTTCAGCTTTTCGGCGGCCTGCACGGCAGCCGCGCCGGCGTCTTCCAGCATATCGTAGCGGTCGCGGTATAGGGTGGTCTGGCTTTTTATCTTATCGTTTTCGCGCGGTACCAGGTACTCGTAGCCCATGCCACGGGGAGCGCTTAACGAGCTGCGGGTTTCAAACTTGCCGCTCTTTTCGTCAATTTTGGTAACGCCGAACACCGGCCAGATGCGGTGAATGTCCTGGTCGATGTACGAGCCATCGGTCGACGCGAAATACTTTTGCTCGTTCACCATAAACAGTACCGAGTTAACGTAGTTGGCGCCGTTTTTAAACGCGGCATCGTTAACCGATAGCAGCAGGTCGGTTTTCTCTTTCATCGGCACCTCAAAGGCGTTGCGCTCTATAGGCGTTTTCCAGCTAACCTCGCCATAGCCCTTTTGCGGGGCCAGTTGTACCGGCTCGGTTTGCAGGCGCGAGTTTTCTTTAGCAATGGCCACGGCCGTTTCGGCCGCGCGTGCAATACTGTCGTTATCCAGCCTGTCGGTAGCGGCAAAGCCCCAGCAGCCGTTGGCAATAACGCGTATGCCCATACCGTAGCTTTCGGTATCAACAATATTCTCGATATTTTTGTCGCGCGTAACCACGTACTCGTTAAGGTAGCGGCCCAGGCGCACATCGGTATAAGTGGCGCCTTTAGCGCGGGCGGCATTAAGGGCCACATCGCTCATGCGCTTTTTTATGGCCACATCAACATCGCGCATGCGGGTACCGGGCACAATGGGCGAGCCAGCCGCGGTAAACCTGCTAAGCATGGAAGCACTTATGCCCATGCCGGTAAGGTAAAGGAAATCTTTTCTTTTCAAAATGGGTCAGTATTTATTGCCTAAATATAATAATTTGATATGCGGATATGCAAATATGGTTTTAGATGTGCGGATGCCGATTTGTAGATAATCAAGCCGGCCTTGCAAGTGCAAAGGGATCCCTCAATAAGCTTATTTCCTACTTTTATAACTAAGATCTGATACGCTTCGCTACGCAATAACACGGGGTTACATCTTCCCAAACAGGTCTTCTATCGCCTTTACACGGTATTCAAATATCTTCCTGATCTTACCGGCAACAAGCAGCTTATTGGTTAAACGGCCTATAGCGCCGTAGGGGATGGCATAGTTGAGGATATCGGTCATTTCTACGCCGCCGGGTATTTCTTTAAAGTGGTGCTGGTGGTGCCAAAGGGCGTAGGGGCCAAAACGTTGCTCGTCTACAAAATACTTACCTTCCTGCACGTGGGTTATTTCTGTCATCCAGTTTAGTTTGATGCCCAGCATCGGTGATATTTTGTAGGTAATGATCATGCCGGGGTACATTTTGGTATCGGCGGTGTAATCAGATGTTACCACAAAACGCATATCAGGCGGCGTTATCTTTGCCAGGTTCAATGGCGACGAAAAAAAATCCCAGGCCTCATCTAAACTGATGGGGATTTGCTGTTTTAGTTTTAAGGCGTATGTTTTCACGAGGGGATAACAGGCTGGGTAGGTAATTGTTATATGGTTAGCTCCATTAATTATAGTCCGTTCGCTTCCGTAGCAATTGGCAGGCCCCGGCGGCTCCACTCGCTCCACGATCCTACATACAGCTTTGGCCCGGTAATACCCGCGTGTTCCATGCCCAGCAAGGTGTGGCAGGCTGTAACGCCCGATCCGCAATGCACAATAACATTCGCCGGGTTTACACCGCCAAAAGTTTGATTGTACAGGGTAGCCAGTGCCTGCGATGTGAGGTACTTGCCCTCGGGCGATAGGCTGTTACTGTAAAACAGGTTAACCGCGCCGGGTATGTGCCCTGCCACCAGGTCAAGCGGTTCGGTATGGCCCAGGTAACGCTGCCCTTCGCGTACGTCGATTACCATGCGGTCGTCGGCTTTGGCGGCAGCTTTTACTTCTTCAATATCTACCGTATTGCGGTATGCAGGGGGTACCGGGTAAGGCGTAGCTGCAACAGGCTCATAAGCATCTGTGCTTAGTTCAATACCTTCATCGGTAGCGGCCTTTAAGCCGCCGTTAAGTACCTGCACATTTGTATGCCCTATTGATCGCAGCATCCACCAAAGTCGCGCGCCGCCCATCGCTGCGCTTTTATCGTCGTATACTACCACGTGGCTATCGGGCCGTACGCCCCAGCGCCCCAAAGTGGCTGTAAAATCTTTTAATGATGGTAAAGGGTGCCGGCCGCCAAAGGCAGGGTCTTTAGGGTGTGCGGCCAGATCATCATCCAACGTGGCAAAAATGGCGTTGGGCAGGTGCCCGGCAAGGTAACGCTCGTGCGCATTAGCCCCTGCGCGTACATCAATCAATATCGTAGCCGGGTCAAATACCCGGGGATCGGTAATTTCTATTAATGGCGACATTCTTTAGTGATTAGTTAATTAGTGATTAGAGATTAGCGACACTCTTTAATCACTTCGCAAGGCAAGTTAGAAAAAGCCCGGCATAAATAAAATTGCCAATAACTAATCTCTGATCACCAATCTTTATTCTATGACTACTGCACCATCTTATTGGCACAGCACGAGCTTGCGAAGGCTTCGGGCTTGGCTTTAAATACAAAGCCCATGCTTAATATATAACCCATAGCCTCGTGCAGGGCCGCGTTGCTTTTAAACATAGGGTTGGTGTTGATGTCGGCGTGTACTTCAAGACCCACATCGTAAAGGTCAAGCAGGTCGCAAAGCTTATAGGCAATGTCAATAGACTTTTGCACTTCGTAAAGCATCCGCTCTTTAATGCTCATTTTTTGCGAGGTACGCTCCTGGTGGATGAACATGAATGCGCCCCGCTGTTCGCGAATAAAAACAATAACAGTGGCAAAATCGGTAACCGAGCCTTTCACCTGCGAATCTGTACCGATACAAACTTTTAGTTTATTGCCCAGGTTGGTTTCCCGTTCAATGGCAGCTTCAACTTCTTCCAGTATAGGTGTTTGGATCACCTCTCCGCTAAATTTTCTCCAGGTCATAAAAATAGTTTTAGAGTTATTTTAGTACGGCCTTTTTACAGGTCTATAAAAATAAGCGATAAACTATTTTATAAACGTTAATGCGCAGTAAATTATTTGTTAACATTTAGCTGAATATTAACATGTTAGCGCTATCGAGCCTTGAAATTAATTCTGTTGTGTATTTAGATGGCTCCATTGACTATTATTGAGGTTGTGTTAATAGAATTGCATCCCATCCGGCTTTTCCTTAAATTTAGTCACCAATTATGAAAAAGCTGCTGCTGCTATTTATTGCAGTTCTATTTACGTCCCCGTTATTCGCGCAGGATACGAGGTCTGTCTGCATTAAAATTAATGAACTTAATTCACGCGTTTTAAACGGCACCGTTAAACGGGCAGATGCCGCAAAACAATTTAAAACGCTTATTAACCAGTTAAGTAAAATGATGCATGCTCCCGGTACCTCTGAGCCTTGGACATTCCCCTTACAAGGCTATAAAACCAATGCGATAGGCGGAACTAATGGCAATGGCTACAGCGATAAAGGCTACAACTACTTGGATGGCAATAAACACACCGCGCATCCTGCACATGATATTTTTATACATGATAAAGATCAGGACGGTATTGATGACAAAACGGGCAAAGCAGTTGATGTATTAGCTGTAACAGATGGCGTTGTAATAGCTTGTACTAACCAATGGCAACCGGCAAGTACTATGCGTGGTGGTAAATTTATCTGGGTGTATCACCCCGAAGGTTTTATATCCTACTACGCCCATAACCGCGCCATATTTGTGCAACCCGGCGATGAGGTAAAGCAAGGCCAAAAAATTGCCGAGGTTGGCCGTACAGGGTTTAACGCTTATAAGAAACGCTCGCCAACACATTTGCACTTTTCTGCCTTCCATATAAAGGATGGGCTGCCGGTGCCTTTTAACCCTTACCGGCAACTGGTTAAATCAACAGCACAATGAAAAATATCTTAGCCCTGGTATTACTAATTGCACCCATGGCATTTGCCCCGGACAACGTGCGCACCCGCTTTAAGCCATCGGCAGGGTATAACCATGTTGCTGTTGCTCCGGGTAGCTTTGGGGCTTACCTGCAAACCCTTCGGCTTAAACCGGCGGGAACGCACACGAGAACGTACACCGGCAGTATTGCCCGTACCGACCCTTATACCGCCGCAGTAATTGATATGAGCATAGGTCCACAAGACCTCCAGCAATGCGCCGATGCCGTAATGCGCCTGCGCGCCGAATACTTGTACCAACAGGCAAATTACAAAGCCATCGCCTTTAACTTTACCAGTGGTTTTAAATGCGATTATATCCACTATGCAAATGGTTATCGTTACGTTAACGAGCGGTGGGTGTTGCGTGGTAAAAAGGATTATAGCTACCTTAACTTTTTACGGTATATGAACCTGGTATTCTCTTATGCCGGTACATTATCGCTGCAAAACGAATTAAAGCCGGTTACCAACCCTAACGATATAAAAGCTGGTGACGTTTTTATAAAAGGTGGCTCGCCCGGGCATTGTTTTATAGTGATGGATGTTACCGAGAATGCCGCCCATAAAAAGCAGTTTCTGCTGGCGCAAAGCTTTATGCCCGCGCAAAACATACAGGTGCTGCAAAACGGCTCGCCATGGTTTAGCCTGGATACGATAGCAGACATACCTTATGGCGAATTGGTGAATTTTAAATATTTAAAAAGATTTTAATGAGCTGCGAAAGCAAATCAACAATTTTTTGATTTGCCTGTTATGCTATCATGACAACACCTGCAAACAACCACGATAAACCGTCGCCATCTGATACGCCTACAGATAGACCTAACGATGAAGGCCACAAAAGTGTAGTGAAAAATAGGGATAAGGAATACCATGCTGACGAGCCGGAGCAGGAAAACGTAGCGAAGTATTACGAGAACCGCGAACAGCCTGTAACGCCGGTTAAGACCCCGCCCGCTGATGATCAACCCGACGCATCAGATGATGACGCCCGCCGACTGGAATCTAAATAACGAGCGTTCGGGAAAGCCTCACCTAAATCCTCTCCAAAGGAGAGGACTTTCATCTAACCTTTAAACTATAACAAGGGCTTTGCTATACCGGCCGAGTTAAATTGCAGGTCGTATAGTTTGCGGTAGTAGCCGTTGTCTATCCTCAGCAATTCCTGGTGGGTGCCCATTTCTTTTATCTCGCCGTGGTCAAGCACAATGATCTTGTCGGCATTTTGTATGGTTGATAAGCGGTGGGCTATTACAATAGCCGTACGACCCTGCATCAGTTTGTTAATGGCATTTTGTATCAGCAGCTCGGTTTCGGTATCAACCGATGACGTGGCTTCGTCCAGTACCAAAATAGCGGGGTTGTAAACCAGCGCGCGGATAAACGAGATCAGTTGCGCCTGCCCTGCCGAAAGGGTTGCCCCGCGCTCCATCACATTATAATCGTATCCGCCGGGCAGGCGCTCAATAAATTCGTGCGCACCTACATCCTTTGCTGCCGCGATAATTTCCTCACGCGTGATGCCCGGGTTATTCAGACTGATGTTGTTGCCGATGGTATCGGTAAACAAAAATACATCCTGTATAACAGTGGCTATCCGCGAACGCAGGTAATCTACCTTATACTCGCGTATGTCGTGCCCGTCAACCTTAACCTCACCTCGTCCAATATCATAAAAGCGGTTCAGGATATTGATGGTGGACGATTTGCCCGCCCCGGTTGCGCCAACCAATGCCAGCGTTTCGCCGGGTTTAATATGAAAGTTTATGTCCTTTAGTACCCAGTTCTCATCATTGTAAGCAAACCAAACGTTATTAAATTCAATTTCACCCTTTAAGGCCGGCGGCGCAAGCTTACCTTCGT
Source organism: Mucilaginibacter sp. AK015 (assembly GCF_014200785.1). NCBI lineage: Bacteria > Pseudomonadati > Bacteroidota > Sphingobacteriia > Sphingobacteriales > Sphingobacteriaceae > Mucilaginibacter > Mucilaginibacter sp. AK015. The sequence goes on along the minus strand of NZ_JACHCV010000003.1, from coordinate 126,515 downwards.
CAATAGCAACCTCATCGGTATCTAAAACCTTAAATATCCTGTCGGCGCCCACCATACCCATTTGTAGCGTGTTAAATTTATCAGCCAGTTGGCGTATTGGTCTGAAAAGCATGTTGAGCAGCACAATAAACCCAGTAATAACGCCTGGAGTGATACCATTAGGCGATGCCGACAGCGCGTGCATTTGCTGATCGTTAAGGATGCGTTTACAGCCGTACCAAACCAGCAGGGCAATGCATATAGCAAACAAAATTTCTACCACCGGGAAAAATATAGAATAGTACCAGTTTGAGCGGATGTTGGCATCGCGGTATTTTAAGTTTACCGCCTTAAACTTGCGCATCTCCTGCTCCTCGCGCGCAAAATACTGGATAATGCTGATGCCGCTAATGTGCTCGGCCAAAAAGGTATTAAGCTGCGCCACCTGCGTACGCACTTCCTGAAAGGACGATTTAATGGCCTCCTTAAACACATAGGTTGAGGCAAACAGCAGGGGCATGGGTATCAGGGTAATGAGCGCCAGTTTCCAGTCCTGCCAAAGCATGTACCCGATAACGGCAAACACCAGCAGCATATCGCCCATAATGGATATCAGCCCCTCCGAAAAAATATCGGCGATGGTCTCCAGGTCGGATACGGTACGTGTAATCAGCATCCCGATAGGTGTACGGTCAAAATATTTTAACCGCAAGCTGGTGATGTGATTAAAAATATCTATCCTCAGGTCGCGAATAACCGACTGCCCCAACGAGTTGGTTAAATAAGTTTGGTAATATTGCGCAACAGTTTGGACAAGCAGCTGGGTGATCATCAGCCCAACCATAAAAACCAGGCCGTTGTAGTTGTTGCCCAATATCTCCTTATCAAGCGTTTTTTGGATCAGGATGGGTTGTACCAAAGCAATGCCCGCCAAAAAAATGGTAAGCAATGCCGCTATAATAAATGTGCCGTTATAGGGCTTAACATAGCGCATAACCCTGCCCAGCAATTTCCAGTCGAGCGCTTTACCTGTAACTACAGCAGCCCCCCCACCCCCTGAAGGCGGAGTTCTTGAAGTATCTTTTTTATTGTCTTTACTCATTTATTTAGTCAAATTTGTTCCCCCTTCAGGGGTTAGGGGGCTATATAAGGATACTTTACTTCCGTTAAATATAAGCCGCACGCCGGTACGCTTATGCCCGCGTTGCTGCGGCTTTTACTTTGGATGATGTTGCGGATATCCTCCGGCTGCATTTCACCACGACCCACCATGATCAGCGTGCCCACTATGGCCCGCACCATGTTACGCAAAAATCTGTCGGCAGAGATATGAAAAACGATGCCGTTTTCCGTCTCCGCCCATTCCGCTTTTACAATTTTACAATTATTGGTTTTAACCTGCGTATTACTTTTACTAAAACAGCTAAAATCTGAGTATTCCATGATAATTGCCGCCGCCCGGTTCATCAGTTCCAAATTTGGCCTGTCGCGCAGCAGCCAGGAGTAACCGTGCAAAAATGGATCTTTTTCGAAGTGGATATGGTACGCGTACGAGCGCAGCGTAGCGTCGAACCTGGCATGCGCATCGGCGTGTACAGGGATGATATTTTTTACGGCGATAGCATGCGGCAGCAGGGCGTTGAGGCTTCTTTTGTCTATGGTCCATGGTCCATGGTCTATGGGCTTTACGTCAATATGCGCATAATACTCCTTCGCATGCACCCCGGTATCTGTACGGCCGCAGCCGATGGTTTCTATGGGTTGGCGCAGCAGGGTTGTCAGCGCTTTATCTAATAACTCCTGTACGGTAACGGCATTTGGCTGCACCTGCCAGCCGTGATAGTTGGTACCGTCGTAACTTAGTTCAATAAAATATCGCTGGATGTTGGCCACAGCGCAAAGTTAAGTTTGTTATTTGGTAGTAAAGGTTAAAAATGTTGTAAAAGTTCAAATTGTAAGCTGCCGATATCTGTTATATTTGCAGCAGCAACATTATAAATTTCACATGCTACAACGTATCCAATCTATATACCTGCTGTTTGCCTCGCTGGTTCTTTTCGGGCTGTTCATATTCCCGCTCGCACATAACATTTTTGTGGACGGTAAACTGGTGAACGTATCGGTTACCGGCGTTTACGAAATTGTTAACGGGCAGGATAAGCAAATACAGCAATTTTTGGCACTTACCATTATTACTGTTATTGCCGCATTGATACCTTTTGCGGTTATCTTTTTATACAAAAACCGCAAACAGCAAATAGCACTATGTTACAGCGCCATATTGCTGCTTATAGGCTATAGCTTTTGGATGGCCCAAACCGTTAAAAAAGTAGTTGGCCAAATTCAGTTGGAATACAAGAATATGGGCATAGGCCTGTTTTTAACCTCGCTGAGCATCATACTCATCATATTCGCGGTTAAAGCCATCCAACGCGACGAAAAGTTGGTAAAATCGGCCGACAGGCTGCGGTAAACCGCGTGGCAAATAAGGCCGGGTTTATAGGCCGCCTTTACGTTCTGTTACCTTTAGCAGTTCGGCAGTTACTTTATCTGATGTGATGCCCTCGGCTTCGGCTTTAAAATTCATTAATATACGGTGCCTTAAAACAGCAGGCGCCATGGCGTGGATATCCTCCATCAACACCGAATAACGGCCTTTTAGTAATGCCCTCGCTTTAGCGGTAAGTATAAGTGCCTGACCTGCGCGCGGGCCTGCACCCCAGCGTACCCATTCTTTTACGTAAGCTGTAGTTGTGGTATCGGGCCGGGTAGCGCGGATCACCTCACTAACGTATCGGGTAAGGTCTTCATTGATAGTTACCTGCCTTACCAGCGCCTGGGCCTGTATGATTTCGTCGGCAGTAATAACCGCCTGTACATCGGCTTTTTGGCTGCCGGTGGTGCGATTCAATATCGCGAACTCTTCATCCGGGGTAGGGTAGCCGATCTTGATCAGCAGTAAAAACCTGTCGAGCTGTGCTTCGGGCAATGGGTATGTACCAGCCTGTTCAATGGGGTTTTGGGTAGCTAAAATAAAGAAAGGTTTATCTAATGGGTAGGTTTGCCCGCCGTATGTTACCTCAAACTCCTGCATCGCTTCCAACAAGGCCGACTGCGTTTTGGGCGGCGTACGGTTTATCTCGTCTGCCAGTATAATGTTGGCAAACAACGGGCCCTTATTGAATTTAAAGAAGCGCCTTCCGGTGGCATGGTCTTCCTCCAGTATCTCGGTACCTATGATATCCGTAGGCATCAGGTCGGGCGTAAACTGTATGCGCCTGAATGACAGGTGCAACGCCTGCGACATGGTTTTAACGATCAGCGTTTTAGCCAGACCGGGCACACCCTCCAGCAGGCAATGCCCTCCGGCCAAAAATGCAACCAGCAGTTCGTCCAGTATAGCATCCTGCCCAACAATTACCTTTTGTATCTCGGATTTTAATGCCGGTAATTTTTGCAGCAGGGCGGTTATATTTTTTTCGGTCAGTTCCAATTTATTATTAATTATATGCCTATCAGCGTTTTATTTCCTCACCCGGTCCTTGCTTCGCCCGATCATCTGCTCGTCGCTACGCGTACAGAGGTTTCTCCTTAATCCGACCCTCTTTGCGAAGCAGAGAGGGAAAGGGGTGAGTAATTCCTCTCACAAGATATTACGCTTTTAAATAAATACCATGCTTTTTTATGAAAATCACCCTAAAGTATCTAAAACTTTACACCCTGTGATGTTTATTAATAATAGCGGGCAATATTTTTGTTTAATTTTAGTCCCGATATCTATCGGGATCGGCGGCAAATGGCATACGGGCAAAAATTCACTTTTACAAGGTTAAGCTATCACAGCGGCGATTGGGACACCGACCAGCGCATGCCGTCAAACCTGCTTAACTCTTTGCTGGAGTACACCACCATCCCCATTGATACCGCCGAAAAGGTGATTCCACTGAGCAGCGAGGACATTTTTAATTACCCTTTTTGTTATCTGAGCGGCCACAAGCTGGTGCAGTTTGACGCTAAGGAGAAAGCCAACTTTAAAAAATATGTGCAAAACGGCGGCTTTGTTTTTGTCGACGATTGTAACCACGATATCGACGGGCTGTTCGCCAAATCATTCGAGGCGCAAATGGCGGCATTGTTTGGGCCAACGGCCCTGAAGAAGATACCCAATAACCACAAGCTGTACAGTTCGTTCTTTAAGTTTGATAAAGGGCCGCCAACAACCGCCTTTGAACTGAACGGATGGGGGGACGACCTGGTGCACGATTACCTGAAAGCCATTGAAATAAACGGCCGAATAGGGGTATTGTACAGCAGTAAGGATTACGGCTGCGAGTGGGATTACGATTTCCGCAACAAGCGTTTCCTGGCCGAAGACAATACCAAATTTGGGGTAAACATTATTGTTTACGCCATGAATTCGTAATTAGCGTTATATTTATCGGGATTTAAAATTTACATGACAGAAGGCTACTATATATCTATAAACGAACGCGAAGAAGGACCCTACACGCTTGAAGAATTGCTGGGTATGCACCTTGAGTTGGATACCATGGTGCTATCGCCGCTGGGCAGCGACTGGCAGCGGGCATCTGACCTGCCCGAGCTGTTCAACTATTTTGAGGCGCAGGGCTTTTATTTCCCTACCGAGGATAACCTGGCCGGTTTTTGGTGGCGCCTGCTGGCCTACGTTATCGATTCGGTGATCGTATCCAACCTGCTGTCGCTTGTTACGGGTGATATTACTGCGCCTATTTATAAAAAGATGTTAGATAATACCCTCACCAAAGAGGATATGCCCCTTTTTTTCCAGGTTACGATCATGAACTTTTTGGTGTTTGCCTTTTACAACGCCATTTTTGAGGCCACCCCGCTGCAAGGCAGCCCTGGCAAAAAAATATGCCGCCTGGTAGTGGTAGATACCGACGGCCGAAGGTTAAGTATGGGCCGGGCGCTGGTGCGTAACCTCAGCAAATTTCTATCGCAGATCGTTTTCCTGGTGGGCTACCTTGCCATTTTATGGGACGACCACAAGCAGGCCTGGCACGATAAGATAGCCCGCACCTACGTGCTGGTACGGAACCGGTAATGGTGAGTGGTTAATTAGGTGAGTAGAGAGTGGTTTAAATACGCTAAGTGTTCACGTTCGGCACACATGACCACCGTGAACATATGTGAACACCTGATAATTAGATAGTTGACTTTTTAGGTATTGACAATATGGTGCCACCAAAAGTTTGGAAAGAATTTATAGGCACAGCGCATTGCGACCCATCATTATACCCCGTAATGCCGAATCTATTTTGGCATCCCACATGAAAAGTAGCCAACCTGCCCAACAGGATCCTGAAACAAGTTCAGGATGACCGGCCTTTTAATTTTTCAGGCCACCCCCACCTGTCATTTCGAACGAGCGCAGCGAGGAGAAATCTTATCGAAGAGATGAGTAATGAACTCTGGATAATTAAATGCATGGCGTAGAAGATTTCTCTTCGCGCCATCGCAGTACCGGCCCGGGTTCATTCAAAATGACATGGTTGATTACGACGCGCGGTTAGTGGTTCCACAAGCTCATCATGACAAATGACTATGCCAGTCTCAGCTTGTCAAAGACCTGTAGGCACGATTAAGGTTCAATAAGCCAACATGAGAAGCGATTATGTAAGTCTGAGCCTGTCGAAAACTTGCGCGCGCAGCTAACGGTTCGGCAAGCCCGGAAACCATTACTTTTGCACCATTTTCGCCCTTGTTGGTGTTGTCACCAATAAGCCGCCAAGCTAAAAGCATGTCTGCTATCTTTTAAATGTTGTTGGTGACAACACCAACAACGGCGAAGATAGATAGCGAGGTATAGGAACTATTTACAGTACGTCTTAGCCAAGGCAGCCGCTTCTTTTGAACCTAAGGCTATAGCCTGCTTAAAATCGGCGCAGGCGCCTGTTGGGTCTTTCATGTTTAACCTGGCCTGCCCGCGCAGGGCGTATATCTCATCATTCTTTGGCTCAAACTTAAGGGCGTAGTTAAAGTCGGCGTTAGCGCGGTCGTTATCACCTAAAAAGCTGCGCGCCAGCCCACGTTTCGCAAATACAATGTTGTTGTCCAGATCGATAAACAAAACGCTGTTATAATCATCCACAGCGCCCTGGTAGTTCTTCATGGCCATGCGTATAGCGGCGCGTATCAGGTAAGGTTCCTCGTCACCCTCGTGTATTTTTATGGCCTTATTTACATCAGCCAATGCGCCAGAGTAATCTTTCAGATCGAGTTTAGCGCTGCCCCGGTTACTGTAAGCATCAACAGATGCCGTATCCAGCTTTAAAGCGGCGTTATAATCTAATAAAGCGCCGTTGAGGTCGCCGGTACTTTGTTTGGCCGCACCCCGGCCAACATAAAAAGTAGCTACTTTGGGGTTTTTGGCTATCAAGGCATTTAGTATGGGCAGGCTTTCGCTGTAAAAGCGTGCCTTCATCATGGCTTTTACCATGCGGGCGTAAAAGTCATCATCGTCGGTGCCAATATCAGCTATCTTTTTGAAATCGGCTAAGGCACCCGGCCTGTCACCAATTTTTAAGCGGGTATTGGCGCGCCTCAGGCGGGTTTCCACGTTGCCCGGCTGTATCTCTAACGATCTGCTGTAATTTTTAACCGCAGTATCATAATCCTTACGGTCGTAAGCGATCATCCCCAACACTACATACGCGTAATCGTTGCCCGGGTTAATTTTTATGCCCAGGTTAAGGTCGGTTAAGGCGGTAGCGGTGTCCTTCAGTTCCAGTTTGGCACGGGCACGGGTGATATAGGCGTAGCTGTTTTTGGCATCCAGTTCAATTGCCTTATCAGCATCTTCCTTAGCGCCGTCGTAGTCCTTCCGGTCAAGTTTAAGGTCGGCGCGGTTCTGGTAGGCATCGGAGTTTGCTTTCAGCTCTATCGATTTATCAAAATCCGTAATGGCCCCTTCCTTATCATCCAGGTTACGGCGTACCATGCCATCGTACAGGTACAGTTCCGAGTTGTTAGGGTCCTGCTTTATAGCTTGCGCAAAATACTCCAGCGCGCCCTTCTTGTCGTTGCTGTTACTCAACGCGTTTGCCAGGTATTTATACAGGTTTGGCATTTTTGGGTTAAGTACAATCACCCTTTTGTAGTCGGCAATGGCAGCTTTATAATTTTTGAGGTTACCATAAGCATTGCCCCTGTAAAACACCGCTTCGGCGTTTTTAGGGTTCAGGGCTATGGCCGCTGTATAATCGGCAATAGCGCCTTTAAAATCGCCGATGTTGCCTTTTGAGTTGGCCCGGTAGTAGATCAGGTCGGAGTTTTTTGGGTCGAGCGCTACCGCTTTGTCGTAATCTTCAATGGCGCCCTCGTTATCCTTCAGGTTGCTTTTGGCTACGCCGCGATACTCATACAAAGATGGGTCTTTAGGGTCTAACGCAATGGCTTTGGTAAAATCTTCAACCGCGCCGGCGTGGTCGCCCAGGTTGGCTTTGGCATTGGCCCGGTAATGGTACATATCCGCATTGGGCGCCAGGGCAATGGCTTTGGTAATATCGGCTATGGCGTCGGCATATTTTTGCTGCGCGTTGTTTGCGTTGCCGCGATAAAAATAGGCGAAGGGGTTTTTAGGGTCAAGTTCGATAGCGCGGTCATAGTCCTGTACGGCCATGGGGTACTCCTTCAGGTCGTTATAGGCGTTGGCGCGATAAAAGTAAGCGCGGCCGTTCTTAGGGTCAAGCTGTATAGCTTTGGTAAAATCGGCAACGGCGGCGTTATAGTTTTTTTGGCCTGCCTTTGCGTTACCGCTTTGCATAAAGCTTTCGGCGGTTTGCGCGGCGCAGCAAACCGGGAAAAGGAAGAATATCAAAAGTAATCTGACCATGGCTGTTATCTGAAAGGCTTGAATAAGAACGATGCCGAAGCCGTTGTGCCATCGCCGGTATTGCGGCCGTTTATGAAATGGCCCGCCGATAAAAATATCGAGAACCGCCTGCTGAACGTGTACCCGTAAGTAAACGATGCCTGGTTGAACGCGAAATTTTTATTGGTGGATTGTATGGGCGAAAACCTGGTAAAGCTGCTGGCCGAGTAAAACCCGCCTAACGATACCGATACCTGGTGACGGAACCTCCTGTCGAGCGTTAGGCCGAACGAGCCGGTGTACCTGTCTTGTATGGGCCCTTCGGGACCAAAGTACTGGCGCACACCGTTCTCTAACGTAAAATAATAATTTTTACCCAGCACCTTGCCGCTGCCTGCAAAGGCCAGCTTAATTTCGGCGCCCTGCTGGTTGTAGCCCAGGCCGGGGTCGGTATACAGGGGTTGTACAAAGGTGCCCTGTATGGTAAAGTAATAAATGTAGTTGATGTTGGCCAGGTAATAGCGCAGGCCCACTTCCAAATCGGTGAAGCCCATGGTAACGGTTTTGGCGGTGTTATCCTCGTAAGTGTTTTTTACATAGGGTAGCAGCGCCACCAACGTAAAGCGCCTGCTTAAACCATACTCGGCATATAACGAAAACCCAAGCGACTCGAACTGCCCGCCCTCGGGAAACAGCGTTTTGCGGCGCAGCGAATCCCAGCCCCTGTCGGCATAAAAATAACTGAACGATGGCGATAGCAGCAACCGTTTTGGCCGCACCGGGAAACCGCCCGCATGGCTGGTGTTTGGCGCCAGCATCATGATGCCGATGGCAATTAGTAAATACTTTAAGTGAGTTTTAGGTAAATTCATCTTTTAAAGTTAAAATAATGCAAACGCGTCGCGCATCCATCTGCCCTCCAGGTCTTTGTACACCTGGCTTACTTCGTGCCCCAGATCTTTAAACACCAGCAGTTTTTTTTTGCCGGGGATGATGTTAAACGTGCCGTACTCATTATAGGGTGGGGCGTAAGGGTCTAACAGCCCGATACCCATAATGGTATTGCAGGTTAAGTTGGCAGCAAAGTTCTTCCCGTCGTAATAGTTTAAGTTATCAAGCACCTTTGCAAAGGTTAAGCCAGGCTGTGTACGTACATATTTTTTGATATCGTTTATTGGCCAGGTAACCTCGCCGTCTAAATTATTTACATCACATAATATAGGGTTTTGCGCCGAGCACAGGTTTACCCTTTTATCAAGGCTTGCTGTGGCTATGGCCAGGTACCCGCCCATACTGCCGCCCGATACCAGTATATTATCGTGCTTAAGGTTGGGCTGCGCGTACACAAAATCAACCGCGCGTATGCAATCCATTATCACGCCGCGCATTACGTATTTGTCGCGGTCTTCAATACGGTAAAAAATAAACTCGTCGCGGCGGGTATCAATTGGCCCGCGGCTGTTGCCCTGCCCCCTTACGTTCAGGGTGATAATGGCCAGGTCCTCGTCCAGCCCGGTTATAGGCAATAAGTTGACCTGGTAACCCGGTAAACCCAGTAATACGGAAAACTTGCGGTTCTTGTTACTGCTGATGGGCACCGTCATCCATCCCCGTATGGTGTAGTTATCCAGCGATTGCATCTCGATAAGATACACCTTGCGGTTATCGGTGTTCATTTTGGGCATGGGGGTAACCTTAAAGTTTGGTTTTACCTTTGCCAGGTCGTCCTTAGCTTTTTTCCAGAAGGCGTCAAAATCGGCAGGTTTGGGGTATTTCGATCGTATCTCCTCGGGCTTGATGCCGAAAACACGGCGCGTGGTATCGTCATACTCGCTAATGTTCACCATAAAGTTCACCTTGTAAAAACCCGACTTTAGCGCGGGCAGCTCAAAGGTGTATTTTTCCGCAGCTTTTTTACCAATATGGGCTTTTTGCGTGCCCGAGCCTATTTTTTTGCCATGCTGGGTTATCAGGTACGATACCGTGCCCTCCTGCACAACATCCGTAGGGTTTTTTACCTCGAAAGTGTATTTGGCGTTGCTGTCAAAAATGGCGTTTTTATTGGCGGGGGTAAGTACGGTTGATATACCTTCCTCGTCGTCCTGCGCTAAGGCCTGGTTTATTCCCGTTAAAGTTATCAGGCAAAAAAGTATAAAAAATATCTTGTTATATCTGGTAGCCATATTAAGCCTTAATTGCTGCTGAGTTGTTTTCGGGGTTACGTGGTTGGTTCTTGATCAAAAAATCCGACCTGCGAATATAATGATTTAGTGGCTCCTCTATAAGCTTAAACAACAGGATAGATACCCCGTTAAGGATGATAAAGGCGTACAGTACGTTCAGGTTATCGTACTGGAAGGGCGAGTTCCAGTCCTTCCCCCATTTATCGTACAGCTCAAAAATATCGTCGTTCCATTTGTTAAAGGCGTTGTGTAAAATATCGTACATCCAGCCCAAATGGATCAGGTAAAATATATACGAGCTTTTGCCCAGCAGCTCGACAAATTTGTTTGATAGTATTTTTTTGAGGATGGTCGTCTCGGTAAGCAAGCCGTAAAAGAACAGCGCTATAGCGGCTGCCAGCAGGTAGTTATTAGTGATGATGCCCAGCGGGTGGTGCAGCCCTGCAACCTCGCCTTTGGGGATAGGCAGCAGGCTCATGATCCACACGCAAACAAATATCAGCCCGAAACCCAGGTAGGTGTATTTGCTTTTGCTTTGCCCCGTCAGGTTTTTTTTGCGTACGATAAGCGCCAGCTGTATCCCCGCGAAAAACTCGAAACACCGGCCCAAAAAGGTATACAGCATCATGAAGGTAAAGTTGCCGAAAAAGCCGTACCAGTTAACGTGCCTGAATATCAGCACCAGCGTAACGCCCGCCAAAGTAATGGCCACCGGCTGCACATAAAACTTGCGGTACTTTTGGGCGAAGTAAAATATAAAAGGCGCCGAAAAGTAAAAGCACTCTTCAACCGTAAGGCTCCAGCCCTGGGCAATACCGGTAAACTTTAACTGGTCGAAAAAGCCGCGTAGAAAGGTGATATGCATAAAAAACAGCCCGATGGGGTTGGCAAATCCGTTGGTTACCTTTTGGTCGTGCGTAAAATAGTAGGCTACAAAGGCCCCCAGCGTAAGCAAAAAGTACATGGGGTAAATACGCGCCACACGGTTTTTAAGATACTGCCTGAACCAGTTGCCGGTGAGCTTAAAGCTGTCGAAATACCTGAAGGCTATCAAAAAACCCGACAGCACAAAGAAGATGGTTACACCGATATGGAACTCGTTAAGAAAACGTTGCACAGCACGGGGAAAATTTTCATCAAAGGCGTAGGCGTAATGCGATATAAATACCAGGTAAGCTGCCATTGCACGCACGCCTGTTAGGGCCGGAATGTAATTTTGTAAAGGTTTTTGCGCCAAAACTGTATTTTAAATTTGTGTTTAACCCGTAATTATCGCCTATGGTTATGCAAAGCAAGTACCACTTGTAAGCACTGCCGAATTTAGCCCCACCCCGGCCCTGTCCAAAGGAAGCCTCACCCCGGCCCTGTCCAAAGGAGAGAGGGTTAAGCACTTACCACCACCCTGTCATTTCGAACGAGGTACGAGGAGAAATCTTATACGAGCGTAGAGCCTCTCCAAAGGAGAGGGAGCTAAGCGCACATCCTTTAAAGTCCTCTCCTTTGGAGAGGATTTAGGTGAGGCTACTTCCCTGCACCACACCACGGCTTAAGATCCGCTGGTCGATGTAGTACTGTATCTCGCTTTTCTTCAGTCCCCAGTTTGGGGCGATGAGGAGTTCGCGGTCGCTGAGGCCGAAGAGGCGCTGGATGATGATATCCGGCCGTACCAGCGGCAGCAGTTCGCACAAAAAGTCGGCGTACTCGTCAATACTGAACAGTTTAAAAGGCTCGCGCTTGTACTTAACGCCCATCACGCTGCCCTCTACAATATGCAGGTGATGGAATTTTACAAATTTTATCTGCGCATGGCGGTTTATCTCGTCGGCGTACTTCAGCATCATCTCCTTAGTTTCCCAGGGGAAACCGAAAATGGTGTGCACGCAAATATCCAGTTTAGTGTTCTCGGTTAAGGCAAGCGCCCGTATCAGCTCTTCGTGACTGCAGCCACGGTTTATCTGGTTAAGCGTATCGTTGTAAATGCTCTCCATGCCCATCTCCAGGTCAACGTCAAAACGGTCGGTGTAGCTTTCAAGCAGGGCTATCTTTTCGGCGTCGATACAGTCGGGGCGGGTACCTACGCTAAGGCCCACAATATCCTCGGTGCCGTAGCTCAGCGCCTCGTCGTACATCATTTTTAGGTAATGCGCGGGCGCGTAGGTATTGGTGTTGGGCTGAAAGTAAATGATGAACTTATCGGCCTTGTTGCCCTTGCGGGCGCGCTCCATCCCCTCTATCACCTGCTGGCGCACGGTAGGGGCGTTGCGGCTTACCGAGGGCGTAAACGAATCTACATTGCAATACGTGCAGCCGCCGTAGCCTTTGCTGCCATCGCGGTTGGGGCAGGTAAAGCCGCCATCAACAATAACCTTAAACACCCGGTGCCCCTTGTATTTTTCTTTAAGCCAGGGGCCATAGTTGTTATAGCCCTTCTCCCACCTCGGTTCTACCGGTTGCGTTATTGTTTCCACTGATTGCATTGGCGCAAAGATACGGATTTTTAAATGTGCAGGTGTGCGGATGTGCAGATGTGCAGATGTGCGGATGTGCAGATGTGCAGATGTGCAGATGTGCAGATATGCAGATGTGCGGATGTGCAGATTGTAATGGTGAGCTTGTCGAACCATTCGCCGCTCGTATAGGTCTTCGACAGGCTCAGACGGACCAACCTGTCATGCCGGATTTATTTCGGCATCTCACCTGCATGGTAGCCCGCCTGCACTGTGGGTTCCTGAAACAAGTTCAGGATGACGGGTGGTGAGTAAATCGAGGTTTGGACAAAAAACAACCTGTCATGCCGGATTTATTTCGGCATCCCACCTGCAAGGTAGCCCGACTGTCCTGTGGGTTCCTGAAACAAGTTCAGGATGACGGGTGGTGAATAAATTGAGGTTTGGACAAAAAACAACCTGTCATGCCGGATTTATTTCGGCATCCCACCTGCAAGGTAGCCCGACTGTCCTGTGGGTTCCTGAAACAAGTTCAGGATGACGGGTGGTGAATAAATTGAGGTTTGGACAAAAAACAACCTGTCATGCCGGATTTATTTCGGCATCCCACCTGCAAGGTAGCCCGACTGTCCTGTGGGTTCCTGAAACAAGTTCAGGATGACGGGTGGTGAATAAATTGAGGTTTGGACAAAAAACAACCTGTCATGCCGGATTTATTTCGGCATCTCACCTGCATGGTAGCCCGACTGTCCTGTGGGTTCCTGAAACAAGTTCAGGATGACGGGTGGTGAATAAATTGAGGTTTGGACAAAAAACAACCTGTCATGCCGGATTTATTTCGGCATCTCACCTGCATGGTAGCCCGCCTGCCCTGTGGGTTCCTGAAACAAGTTCAGGATGACAAACCGGCTAATTCCGTTCGTCCGCAAAGGGGGGCGGACATGGCGGACGGTGAGACACACGCGACACGCGTGCGCCTGCAGGGAGTATGGGGTGACTAACGCTTAAAAAAGCTACGAAAAAAAACAAAAAGAAGGTATATAGCCCAAGCCACTAAGTAGCAGGTGACCGAATTTATTACTACAATCCAAACTGCTATTTTTATTGTAGGAGCATAAGTTATTGTTGGAAATGCGCTCAATATAAAAACCACACCCGCAAGTATTGCTATAATAGCTTTTCTATTCTTCTGCATTGTTTCATTATCGATTTTAAAAATCAAATCGACATTTTCTTCAAACACTCCAACATTTATCATATTTAAGTTGTGCGCGCCATCAATCAATAAATTGACCCCAATTCGACTTTTACTATTTAATACGGGGATTATATATTGTCGATGTCTGACTATATAATCTAAATCATCATTATAGTCATCAGGTTTATTTTCGTTTTCCATATTAGAAAATACGTTTTCTCTCCTTGTAATATATTCGGTTGTATTAAATAGTGTCTTCGTCAATTCTCGCTGTATAAGTAAACCTTTATCTTTATAAATAAAAAAACCTTCATCTACGGAAATATCTAAAATAAAATCTTTAATACTTTTTGAACTGTTGTTTTCTATCTCAATGTAACCAGAATATAAATTTTGAGAAGGCCCACCGTTATAAGTTATTTCAATACTCCCAAAATCGTTATCGTTAGCTGCAAATGCTATCCTTTGAAAATTTACGGTTTTTTCGAGAACTATGGTTCTGTTTTTGAATCTTTCAATAGCAATACCACCAAATAAAGTAGCAATAGGTGTAAAGATTCTCCAAATTAAATCAGCGTCTGGCATATGATAAGGTTATATGTAAAAATAGATAAAAAAATTTAACAAATAATCTTTTCGCTGGCACAATCGTGCCGCCATGCTATTCACCCCGCTACCGCAACCATCCTCACTTGTGGCTAACAATTCCGTCCGTCCGTCAACCTACCCGAACGCCTCAAACACTTGCGGACACCCTTTACCTGAATACTACATCGGCTATATCCGCGCCATTCTTGCGGTCGGCATCGGTGGCGCGGCGCTCTAACAGGTTCGATACTTCAATACGGGTGCCGGGCATGGCGCGGCGCAGCTCGGTGGCTTTTTGCTGCCACAGCTGGTAACCGTTAACATCCGGGAACAGCATTACCTGCCTGCCTTGCAGCGCCTTGCATTTATCGGCATTTAGCCCGTTGAGGCTGCCGCAGGCCAGCCAAAAAAAGGCGGGCATCATGGCGGCGGCTATTATGGCTGTCTTTTCGCTTTCTACAATGGCCACCGGCTTATAAACCGATGTGGGCAGCAGGTGTTCGCCAAACAGGCACTGCTTAAGGGTAAAGGCTTCGGTTGCGCTATGCTGCCGCGCCAGTACGGTATGCGCCCAGGTAATATGGCTAAAGGGCTGCTTTACCCGTTTGCCCGTTGTAGGGTTGTACAGCATTATTTTGCCGCTGCGCACGTTGCCGCCTGCATCAAGCTGCCAAAATATGGTTGCGCCCGGCCAGTAGCCGCTGGTGCCTATGCGGTACATGCCCACCAGCCTATCGGCAAGGTTATGGCCAAAGCGGGTTATAAGGTATTGCACAAAGTGGTTGGCGTGGTAGTTGGCAAAGCTTTCGTTTACGTAATAGGGGTTTATAAAAAGCTGCGGCTGCGGTTTGCGCCGGGCAGGTGGCCTGCGCTGTACCGATAGCTGTATGCGCCCTGCCTGCTCAAAAAACTGTTTGGGGGTAAAGTGGTAGCCGCAGCTGTCAACCCTGTCGCAAAGGCCAACGTGGGGGGCTATGGCCTGCCCTGTATCGGCATCTATGTAGCGTGTAAAGGTTTTGCGTGGCTGGTTGCAGGCAGGGCAGCGGTAGCGCGATGGCTTGCCGCTGTAAGGCTGTAAATGGTATTGGTAGTTCATTGGTTCAGTGTTAGTGGAGGTTAAGGGGGTGTCCGTCCGTCCGCAAGGTTCCGCTTACGGAAACGGACGGACGGACAGACAAAACATCAGTCGGCTTTATTAGCTGCGGCCCTTATCATACGGTCGACCTTTTGGAAGGATATGCCCAGTTCGTCGCCAATTTCCCTAAGCGACCAGTTAAGGGCCTTTAACTCCAGCACTTTGGCAAGGTGGGGATTTTGCGCTTTATCGCTACGCTTACGGGCAAGCTGTTTCCACTCCTGGCTAAACGCTATAAACTGGTATTGCAAAAAGTTATGCGGCTTATCAATAAGGCAAAGGCACACGTTGCTATCGCCATACAATTGCTCGGTATTGCGCTGCTTTATCTGCTTAAGGTAACGCAGGCCGGTATCTTCGCTGCTTTCGCCAATGGTAAAGGCGCTATCGCAAAAGTTCATCAGCATTTTACTTCCGCCAAGGTCGTTACGGGTAATGGGTTGGGTAAGGTCGCGCTTTGGGGTATGTGCCAGTACCAGTATGCTCAGGTCGTACTTGTTCTTCAGGCTTTTAAGGTGCTTCATTAAAGGCAATGCCCCTTTGGCCTGCTCGGTTTCGTTACGCAGGTAGGTAATGTTATCAATTATCAGTATGCGTGCACCTGTTTCAACAACGGTTCGTTCCAGGTCGTGGTTAAGGTAATCGTCAAAATGGTCAAAACCGTTTGGCAGTTCAATATCGCTGTTTATCCTGCCACGCAAAAAGTTGGTATTAAAATCGTAGTGGTTGGCATAATCAACCGAGTAGCGTGCTTCAAATTGCTTATCGGTAAGCTCAAAATCGCAGTATATAACCGGTTGTGCAGGTGCTTCTACATCAAACGGGTATTTGCCATGGCCCTTGCTTATGGCATCGGCAATTTGTACGGCCAGTATGCTTTTGCCCAGGTTGCTATCGGCAAAAAGGATGCATACTTCGCCTTCGTGCCAAAATTTGCCAAAAAGCATTTTAGGTACAGCTGCCTTGCTGGCCTGCTGCAGCCAGTAGTTGGCACCGCGTACCATTAAAACGCTATCGGTAGTTTGCTGGGGTTGGTTAAATTGCAGCATGGTATCGCGCTGCAAATCATCGGCATGTATGTGCATGCTGTTGGTCTTTGTCATGTTTGGTATGGATAAATAAAAAGTTACGCGGTAAATGGCGATAGCCATAGGTTTAAAAAACCTGTTTTTTTAATAATAGATCCCCAATAACCTATTTAATAACAGGCTTTAATTTGCCCGATAGGGCCGTATGCTAAAAGAGTGGGTGTCCGTCCGCAAACAGATGCGGAATTAAAAGAACAGAAAGCGGACAAGAACAAATTTGAAGGTAAATACCGTCGGGGGATGTATGTTCATTACAAATATACAGATAATTCTGTATTAATAAAGAATTTATTTAAATTTTGTCCGTTGTGTGTTCGGCATGTCCGCTCAGGTAAGCGGACGGACACCCCTAAACCCGGTAGCAGCGTATACCGGCCCTTGTGTTTAAGGCCTGCAGGCGTATGAGCGGATAACGGGGCTACGGTAACCGAACGCTACAGCAGTACCTTTACCACATCCGCCCACACACCCCAACCCCGCTCAAGGGGGGGAGCTGCGCGGGCAATAAAAAAGGGCAACCTGCATGTTTGCGGGTTGCCCTTTTTAGCGGGTTATGTATGTGGTTATTTATCCCACCATACGTGGGTAGACAGGGCGTCGGGGCCTTGCCTTGCAATAACTTCGTTGTAGTTTTGCTTATTAAGGTCGTTTTCTGATTGCGGGTACTGCTGCCTGCGGGGGATATGCTTATCGGCGTTCAGCGCGGTAGGCACAGGGTCTACCAGGTTGGGGTAACCGGTGCGGCGGTACTCGGCCCATGATTCCCAGCCGTTGCCCAGGTAGTTGGCTATCCATTTTTGGGTGATGATTTGCTCGAGGGCGTTGCCGGCGTTAAAGGTTACACCCGGCTGCGCCAGGTAAGTGGTTATATTACCTGCCGATACACCATTTTGCTGCAGCGAAGCGGTGATGCCCTGCGTGTAAAACGTTGCCGCTGCGGCGTTGCCACCGGGTATCCAGCCGCGGTGGGCGGCTTCGGCCTGGGCAAACAGTATTTGGGCGTAGCTTGTCCATACCGCAGGCGATGACTGCGACGAGTAGGCGCGGCCAATCTGCGAAACGTTCCCCGGGTCGATGGTGTTAGCGGCTACGTCGCGGTTGCCAATGCTGTACTGGTCAAGGTCGTCGCCGGCGGTAGCATAGGGCAGGCCAACATATTCGCCGTTATCGGCAAGCTCGGCGTATACCGGCAGGCGGGGGTCGTTAAGGGCCTTTAGCCTGTCAACCAGTTGGTCGCTCACCGCGTAATCATAGCGGTTGCGGTAGTTGCCAAAGTATGGGTTTTCGTTATTTTGCTCGGCGGCGTATTTGTAGGCGGCATTATCGTCGTTAGAGGTCATCAAGCCGTCGGCAACCGCTTTTTTAAACTCGGCGCTGCCGGTGTTTGGGTCAACCTCGCTTAAGCGCAGGGCCATAACGGCGCGCAACGAGTTTGCCCAGCGTTTCCATTTAGTAACATCGCCATCAAACAGCAGGTCGTTAAAAAAGCCGCCGCCATCAAACTGCGCCTGTGCTTCGGTTAGTTCCTTAAACAGGTCGGTGTAGATGTCCTTTTGCGCATCAAACTTTGGGTTAAGCGTGTTAAGCCCTTGTAAAGCCTGGCTGTAGGGGATATCGCCCCAGCGGTCGGTTATGGTTAGGAAGATAAACGCCCTTAGTATACGGGCCGCCGCAATTTGGTTTGCGTTTGAGCCAAAGTTGGTAGTGGTTACCTGATCTTTATAAGCAGGGTCGGTGTTAAACCGTATCACCTGGTTAAGATCGGCAATGGGGCCGGTATAATAGCCCTGGTAATCGTACTGCGCCAGCGCGAACCTCGATTCGTTGGTGTAAAACGTTTCTGACAGGTATTGCGAGTATAGCTCGCCTGCAAAGCTGTTTATATTGGTGGTAGCGCCGCCGCCGCCGGTGCCGCCAAGGTATTGCAGGGCGCCGTTAAAGGCGTACCCGGTTGATAATACCGACGGCTGGTTGGGGTTCACGTTTATATCGTCGGTTATTTTTTTGCACGACGTAAATGCCGTTACCGCTAAAAAAACAACCAGAAATTTATTTAAGAACTTTTTCATAAAACTTCAAATAGTTAAAAGTTTAAATTAAGGTTAAAGCCAATGGTGCGTGTTGCAGGTAATTGCCCGCCCTCGTAAAACGATGTTTGCAGCTGCGATGGGTCAATACCCTTAACCCTGGCTTTTGTATAGATGAGCCAAGGGTTTTGCGCCACAATTGAGAAGCGTGCCGATTGCAGCGGAATGCGCCCAAACCAGCTTTTAGGGATATTATACCCCAGGCTCACCTCTCTTAATTTAATGTAAGTAGCATCGTAGGTGTACTGCTCCCAAATGGTGCTGTAGTAACCTTCGTTAAGGTCGCGGGTATCAACATAGGTGGTGTTTGGGGTGCCATCTTCATGCACACCTTTAACCAGCGTACCGCCACCGGCCGATGGGTCGTCGCGGCGGGGCACGCCGTTTTCGTTATTGCCCACGGTTGATAGCGCAAGGCCCGAACCGGCAAGGTTTTGCTGTGTTACCGATACAAACTTGCCGCCGTACTGGTAATCGATAGAAAAGCCAAGATTAAAGCCTTTGTAGGTTATGCTGTTGGTAAAACCACCGGTAAAATCGGGCAGGATGTTTCCCAGGGTTACATTATCGTCCCGTTCGGGAAAACCGTCTGCATCTACAATAATATTATTTGATGCATCCCTGCGGAACCCGGAGCCTATTAATTGCCCGTACGGCTCGCCAACTACACTGTTAACCGAGAAGGACGGCGACCCCACAAAGCCGAAACCTGTGGCGCCTGCACCCTGGTAACCCGAAAGGGTTGCACCGCCGCCACCCTCGGGCGATGAGCGCAGGGTGTTAAAGCCCGGATAAAGCGATACCACCTTATTGCGGTTAAAGGCTATGTTAAAGTTGGCATCGTAAGTAAGGGTACTGTTTTTAACGGGGGTACCACCTAACGATAGTTCGATACCATGGTTAACAATGGAGCCCGCGTTTATAATGATGCTTGAGTAGCCGGTGGTTCCGTTAACCGGCAGGTTAAGTATCTGGTCTTTGGTGTTGCGGTGATAGTAGTTAAAATCAAACCGGATGCGGTCGCCTTTTAAGAAGTGCAATTCGGTACCCAATTCGTACGCGGTTGACAGGGTAGGCTTAAGGTTGGGGTTTGGCAAACTGTTTGGTAAAAACTGTATAGGGCTGCTGCCATAAGGCACAGTACTTAAGTTAAAAGTTTGCCCGGTTTGGTATGGGTCGATATCTGAGCCCACCTTAGCTACCGATGCCCTTAATTTACCAAACGTAAGGAAATTGTTTTTTGGCACAAGGCCCGATTCGGTAAACACGAACGAAGTGGATGCACCGCCGTACCAGTACGAGTTGTTATTTGATGGCAGGGCAGACGACTTATCGTTGCGTATATTTAGGTCGAGATACAAAAACTGCTTGTACCCAAACGAGGTGTAACCGTACATGCTGTTCACCACCTTGGTGCTATGGAACGAACTGTTGCTCGGCCTGTCTAACGAGTTGTTTACCGTGTAAAGCCCCGGGATGGCCAAACCGCCGTTTGTGCCGGCTGTTAAATATTTGGCAACATCTTCCCTCGATTCGGCATAAGCGCCCGCACGGAACGAAAGATCGGTGCCAAAGTAATGGTCGTACTCTAACGAGGCCACATAATCATACTCTTTATACTGGTAGCTGCTTTCGGCGTAGGCATCGGGGTTAATGGTGTACGAACCAACCCGGCTGTTTGCATCGCGGTTTAAATAATCGCCCCTGGCAATTACAGATAGTTTAAGGTCCTTCCTGAAATTATAGGATGCCGTTAAGTTACCATATAAACGATTGTTGTTTGCCTCGGACGTGTTTACATACGCCTCGGTGTAAGGGTTATCCCAGTATTTTGGCGAAAGGTTGGTTGGGCTGGTGATGTTCCAGGTAGTGTAGGTACCATCGGGCCTGCGATAGTTTTTTAGTTTATTCATCTCCAGGTCGCGGTGAAACCACTGGTTAAACGAGCCCGATGTTTGCGTTCCGTAACCCTCCGCCGGAACATTCTTCAAATTTTCCTGAAAAATATTGACATTGGCGCTAACGGTTAATTTAGGCGTTAGCTTAATTTCGCCGTTTACGCTTACGTTATTACGCGTTTGGTTGGTATTTGGGCTAACACCGGTACGGTTCAGGTTGGTGTACGATATACGGGTGTTGTAATTATCGCCGGCTTTTGAAAAAGCTACGTTGTTGTTGGTGGTAACACCTGTTCGGTAAAAATCGCGTACGTTATTCGGCTGCGCCACAAATGGCTTAAGCTTACCAAACTCAGGGTCCGAGGGGTCCCAGAAATACCAGGGGGCGTACATAGTGCCATCCATGCGCGGGCCCCAGCTTTCGTCTACCGAGTAGTTGTAATATTTAACGCCGCTAAAGTTTTTCAGGTATTCCGGGTCGCCTGGTTTGTAATTATAAATGTTCCAGGTTTGGCTGGTGCCGCCGCCATACTCGTTTTGATATTGCGGTAATGTTGAAACGCGCTCTAAGGTTGTGGTTTGGTTTACAGATATTCCTAAACCTTTTGCCGAACCTTTTTTAAGCGTGATAACAACTGCACCCTCCGAGGCACGCTGCCCGTATAGCGCGGTTGCCGCCGGGCCTTTAAGCACCGTTAACGATTCCACATCATCGTTATTGACGGCATTAGGGTCGGTTATAACACCATTCACCACGTAAATTGGGTTACCACCCTGTAACGAGTTGATGCCACGGATACGAATGGTTGATGCGCCAAAGCGCGCGCCCGAGCCGCCTAATATCTGCACACCCGATACCTTACCGGCCAACGAGGTATTCAGATCCTGCTGCCGCGTCATGGTCAGGTTCTCGCCCTTTATTTGCTGCGCGGCATAACCCAGTGATTTCTCCTGGCGCGATATACCTAATGCGGTTACCACAACCTCGCCCAGCTGCTGACTGCTTTCGCTAAGCGCTACATCAATAACGGTTTGGCCGGCAACCGGCACTTCTTTGGTTGTAAAGCCAATAAACGAAAATACCAGGGTGGCGTTGTTATCAGGCACATTGATAGAATACCTTCCGTTCCCGTCGGTAACTGTACCTCCCTGGCCACCCTTTACCCGCACACTAACGCCAGGCAGGGTGCCTTTATCTTGCTGCGCGGTAACTGTACCGGTTATCGTTTTGGTTTGGGCCGATACCATGGCAGCATTAAAAATCAAGATAATTAGTAATAATACTCTATTCATATTCCACTACTCCTTTTCATAAAAAAACATTCAATTCACTTTAATATTAAACCAAAAGCGACCCCTACGCCGAGGGGGACGCTTTCCTAATTAACTGATCTTATAAAGAACAAACAGCGTATGTAATATTTTATCGGCAATAAAGCCGGTTTAGCATGGTTGGTATACCAGCGACATTAACCGCTAAGTTTAAATACAGATAATTAGGGAGGCAATGATTATTGGTGCGTATGAGATGCCGCACCGGTGCCAGCGATAGTTGACGATGCAAACATATTAATTTTTGATTAAATGAGATGATTTAAGGTTAATTAAAAACGAATATTATTCGATCTATTAATTCTTAGGTTAATATTTAATATAAATGCAGAAAGTGAGTGCCATTTATGAATAATACCGCACTATATGGGATAATATAATCCGGAAATGCACTTTTTGTCTCTATGCTTTATAAGCATACTTTGGTAAGCACACTGATTAGTAACCTGATTTTTACAATACCCGGGTAAATTGACATCAATTTACGCGTCTGAATAAGGAATAGCACGTTAAATGGACACCTGATCCCGCAAGCTATCAGGATTGCACATTAACATAACCTTGACCTTCTTGCCGAGGAAACCGCATCTGCTTTTCAGCTATGAGCCATTGAACTATCACCATCATCAACTTATTATGCATGCATAGTTATCTAAAATCATTAATTTTGCCGCTTAACCATTATACGCCTGCATGGAAAGCATTGCTCCTTATAAGTCGCAACACAAAATACGCTTTGTAACCGCCGCCTCGTTGTTCGACGGGCACGATGCTACCATTAACATTATGCGCCGCATTTTGCAAAGCACCGGTGCCGAGGTTATTCACCTGGGCCACAACCGCAGTGTTGATGAGGTGGTGAACTGCGCCATACAGGAAGATGTACAGGGTATTGCCCTTACCAGTTACCAGGGCGGCCACGTAGAGTACTTTAAATACATGCACGACCTGCTGGCCGAGCGCGGCGCAGGCCATATCAAAATATTCGGCGGTGGGGGCGGGGTGTTCCTTCCGCACGAAATTGAGGAGCTGCAGGCCTACGGCATCACCAAAATATACTCGCCCGACGATGGCCGTACCATGGGCCTGCAAGGCATGATAAACCACATGATGCAGGAGTGCGATTTTTTGACGCCGGGAAGCTTCACCCCAACCCTCTCTGAAGGAGAGGGAGTTAAGCCCATGATGGACAAAGGAGCAATAGCCCGGCTGATAACCGCCGCGGAGTTGGGAAGCCCGATTGAACTTAAGACTAAAGACTCAAGACTAAAGACTCCTGTCCTTGGCATCACCGGCACGGGCGGATCGGGGAAATCGAGTTTGGTGGACGAGATCGTTAGACGCTTTTTGATGGAGACCGATAAAACCCTGGCCATAATTTCGGTAGATCCCAGCAAGCGTAAAACGGGCGGTGCGCTGCTTGGCGACCGGATCCGCATGAACGCTATAAATAGTCCGCGGGTGTATATGCGGTCGCTGGCAACCAGGCAGGCCAACCTTGCCCTAAGCAAGCACGTGCAGGAAGCTATTGATATTTGCAAAGCTGCGGGGTACGACCTGGTGATAGTGGAAACAAGCGGCATCGGGCAGTCGGATACGATGATAACCGACTACTGCGATTTGTCGCTTTACGTAATGACGCCTGAGTTTGGCGCGGCTACTCAACTGGAAAAAATTGACATGCTTGATTTTGCCGACCTGGTGGCCCTTAATAAATTTGATAAACGCGGCGCTTTAGATGCTATACGCGATGTGCGCAAGCAGTACAAGCGCAACCATATGCTTTTTGATGCCAAGGACGATGACCTGCCCGTTTACGGCACCATGGCCTCGCAGTTTAACGATCCCGGCATGAACACCCTGTTTGCCGCCCTAATGAAAACCGTTAAGGACAAGACGGGGGTTGACCTGTTAGGGAATCAAGAATCAAGAGGCAAGAATCAAGAGGGCGAATCGGAGAAGATCTATATCATCCCGCCCGACCGTATCCGTTATTTGGCCGAGATAGCCGAGAGCAGCGCCGCTTATACCGATTGGGTGAACGAGCAGTGCAGGATTGCGCAGCAGATGTTCCAGGTGAAGGGAAGCCTCACCCTGGCCCTCTCCAAAGGAGGGGGAAGTAAAGCCCTGCAAGATAAAGTCCTATCCTTTGGAGAGGATTTAGGTGAGGCTTTACAAGACATTTACAATCACCTGGAAGACCATCTGCACGCCGATTGCAAGCGCCTGCTAAAAGAATGGCCCGAAACCGTAGCCAAATACAAAGCCGAGAACTTCATTTATAAGGTACGCGATAAGGAGATAAAACAGCCGTTGTACTACACCTCGCTGTCGCAGTTAAAGGTGCCCAAGATAGCCTTACCAAAGTACGAGGCCTGGGGCGATATACTGCGCTGGCTGCTTACCGAGAACGTACCGGGCGAGTTCCCGTACGCGGCAGGGGTGTTCCCGCTGAAACGCGAGGGCGAAGATCCAACCCGTATGTTTGCAGGCGAGGGTGGCCCCGAACGGACGAACAAACGTTTCCATTATGTATCGCTTGGTCAGCCCGCGCACAGGTTATCAACCGCGTTCGATTCGGTTACCTTGTACGGCGAAGACCCGCACGAGCGGCCCGACATTTACGGTAAAATAGGTAACTCGGGTGTAAGCATAGCCACGCTGGATGACGCTAAAAAGCTCTACTCAGGGTTCGACCTTTGTCATGCCTCAACCTCCGTATCCATGACCATTAACGGCCCCGCGCCCATGCTTTTAGGGTTTTTTATGAATGCCGCCATAGATCAGCAATGCGAAAAATATATCACCGAGCATAAGCTGGAGCACCTGGTAGAGGCGGCCTATAAAAGGGTTTATGATGATAAGGGATTGGAAAGGCCGAAGTATCAGGGCGCGTTGAAGCCTCAACCGGCCCTATCCAAAGGAGGCCTCACCCCAACCCTCTCCAAAGGAGAGGGGGTTAAGAGGTTGGGGTTTGAAACGGCTGACTTAAAAATTTGGGATATACTGAAAGAAAATTCTAAAGATAACCGACAAAACCCGACAGAAGCCGAAGGCTTGCTATGGCAATTATTAAGAAACAACCAAATTGGCTATAAGATAAGAAGACAACATGCGATTGATGGTTACATTGCAGATTTTGTTTGCTTACCAAAAGGCTTGGTAATTGAGATTGATGGTGGATATCACGATTTCATAAAAGAAGAGGACGATATACGAACCCGCGTATTAAAGGACGAGGGGTTTGATATTATACGCTTTAGTAATGAGGACGTATTACAGGACACGCAAAACGTAATTGACCATATTAAACAAGTCCTTCATAAACAGCCAGACAGGAAAGTCCTCTCCTTTGGAGAGGATTTAGGTGAGGCTTCTATCGGAGGAGATTTAGAGGGGGCTTCTTTACCTGCAGGCAACAACGGCCTTGGGTTAATGCTTTTAGGCCTTACCGGCGACCAGGTTTTACCTGCGGATGTATACGAGAAGATAAGAGCTTATGCCATTGCCACCGTGCGTGGTACGGTTCAGGCCGATATTTTGAAGGAAGACCAGGCGCAAAACACCTGTATCTTCAGTACAGAGTTTGCCCTGCGGATGATGGGCGATATCCAGCAATACTTCATCAGGGAAAAGGTTCGGAATTTTTATTCGGTATCGATATCGGGTTACCACATTGCCGAGGCTGGTGCCAACCCTATCACCCAACTGGCTTTTACCTTAAGCAACGGTTTTACTTATGTAGAGTATTACCTAAGCAGGGGTATGCACATTGATGATTTCGCTCCTAACTTGTCCTTCTTTTTCAGCAACGGTATCGACCCTGAATATTCGGTGATCGGCCGCGTAGCAAGGCGCATCTGGGCCAAGGCCATCAAAAACAAATACAAGGGTAACGACAGGTCGCAGAAGCTGAAGTATCATATCCAAACCAGCGGGCGGTCGCTGCATGCGCAGGAGATCGACTTTAACGACATTCGTACCACGCTGCAGGCTTTGTACGCTATTTACGATAACTGTAATTCGTTACACACAAACGCATACGACGAAGCGATTACCACCCCAACCGAAGAATCAGTACGCCGTGCGATGGCTATACAGCTTATTATTAACCGCGAACTGGGCTTGGCTAAGAACGAAAATCCCATACAGGGAGCCTTCATCATCGAAGAACTAACTGACCTGGTAGAGCAAGCCGTATTAACTGAGTTTAAAGCCATAAATGACCGCGGCGGCGTATTAGGCGCTATGGAAACCATGTACCAGCGCAGCAAGATCCAGGAGGAATCACTTTACTACGAAACTTTGAAGCATACAGGCGAATACCCTATCATCGGGGTAAATACCTTTTTGAACAAAAAAGGGTCGCCTACTATTGTACCCTCAGAAGTGATACGCGCCACCGAGGAAGAGAAGCAGTTCCAAATAGAAGCCCTGCATCTTTTTCAGCAGCGTAACGCGGAGCATGCGCCGGCCCTGTTAAAAGAACTGCAGCAGCGCGCCATAGCCAGCGATAACATCTTCGAAGCTTTAATGCAGGCGTGTAAGTATTGCAGCTTAGGGCAAATAAGTAACGCACTTTACGCGGTAGGGGGGCAGTACCGAAGGAATATGTAGTTTGAATAACTTACTTACCAAATGCCCATGTCAAAAACTTGGGCATAGCTTTGCCCCACGTTTCGGTATCGTGGGTGCCGCCTAAAACCTCCAGGTATTGGATGTCGGCAGGGCGCTGATAACCTTTGGCAAGTAACTCCTTAATAATATCGATGGTATCGTCAATCGAATCGATAATGCCATTTTTATTGCGGTCGGCAGTTTCATCCTTAGTGCCGGTTTGCAGCCAAAATTTCAATTCGGGCTTGCCGGCGGTATTTTTGATGACGTTATGCATGATCCGGTCGTCATTGGTGTAACCTTTAGCCAGGTCCTTGCTCCGCCACCAAAACGAGGCCGAAAAAGCGCCGACAATATCAAACAGGTCCGGGTTATTCCAGGCAACATCCATGGCGGTTAATCCGCCAAGCGAGCATCCTGCAAAAGCGGTCGTTTCAAAATGATCTATACCCGTGTGCTCCTGGATAAAAGGCAGTAATTCGGTTTTTACAAATTGAGTATAGAGGCCTGCCTTGGCGCCGCGTTTTTTAAAATCGGGCTTGCCGGCAACGCCGTATTCCTGCAGGCGGCCTTCGCCAGCATGTATAGCTACGGTAAGCAGGGGCTTTAAGCAATTGCGCTCGTATAAATTTTCAAGGGTATCAACCAGTTTAAGATTTTCCAGTTCCTGGCCATCATTTAGTAAGAGCAAGTTAAGTGGTTCGGCCACAGCGCCGTCTTCGGGTATCAGCAAAGTACAGGTAACATCCCGGTCAAGTATTTTTGATGTTATGGTAAATTGCTCCTGTGCTATCTTCATTTCAAAATCTGTACTATAGTACATAGTGGTAAAATTATTAACCTCATCTAAATCCTCTTCTAAACGAGTGGATCTAAAGTTCCTTTCCGAAACCTCTGTTTAAATACGACAGAGCGGGGCATTAAGTCAGTAAAAGGGCAAAAATACCGTTATAGTTTTAAAAAATCCTCAAAACATAATTATTTGGCACGCTGTTGACATTTACGTACAATCCTGTTATATTACCGTCTTAAACACAATAACTTGACTGAGCAATATCACCGCTGGCATTCCCCAAATCTGAACCTGGATATGGAAATGCTTGTATTTGGCGACAGAGGTTACCCCGTGATACTTTTCCCCACAACCAAGGGGCGCTACCACCAGAACAAAGATTTTGGGCTGATAGACAGCGTACGGTGGTTTGTTGATGAAGGCCTGGTGAAAATTTACTGCCCCGATACAATTGACGAGCGCAGCTGGTACGACAAAGGTATACACCCCGCTGATCGTGCCCGCAATTACGCCTGGTACGATAAGATGCTGGTTGATGAACTTGCCCCCTGGGCCATGCACGAAACAGGTGTAAATAAAGTGGTTGCGGCCGGCTGTAGTTTTGGTGGGTACCATGCGGCAAACTTCGCGTTTAAGCACCCCGAAATGGTGGGGCACCTTTTTACCATGAGCGGTGCTTTTGATGTAAAAATGTTTACCGACGGCTACTACGATGATAATGTGTTTTACAACAACCCGGTAGATTTTTTACCCGGCAGCAACAAGCCCGGGCTTTGGCAAATGAATATCATACTGGGGACTTCAGAACACGATATGTGCAAGGATTATAACATCCGGATGTCGAACATTTTGAACGCAAAAAACATTAACCACTGGCTGGATATCCGCCCGTTTGCCGAGCACGACTGGCCGATATGGAAGGAGATGTTCCCGCATTATTTAAGCACAATAAATAGATAGGAAATTTGAGACAAGAGATTTGAGATCGGGTCTTATGTAAGATTAAGCAATTAGAATTAAAACATCATACCATGAAAAAAATAGGCATCTTATTCGGGCAGGAAAATTCATTTCCGCAGGCGTTTGTTGACAGGATAAACGAGAAAGCTGAAAAAAATATCAGCGCCGAATTTGTACGCATCGATAAAATGATGCAGGGCGAACCATTAGGCTACTCGGTAATTGTAGACCGTATCTCGCAGGATGTACCATTTTACCGGGCATCATTAAAAAACGCGGCCATCACCGGTACGGCGGTTATCAATAACCCGTTTTGGTGGAGCGCCGACGAGAAGTTTTTTAACAATGCCTTGGCCGTAAAACTGGGTGTGCCGGTACCAAAAACGGTGCTGCTTCCCTCAAAAGACCATCCCGCAAGCACCACCGATCGCTCCTTTCGCAACTTGGCTTTCCCGCTTGACTGGGACGCTATTTTCGATTACGTTGGTTTCCCGGCGTACATGAAACCGTTTGACGGCGGCGGCTGGCGCGATGTTTACAAAATAAGCGACAAGGACGATCTGTGGGATAAGTTTGCGCAAACCGGTCAACTGGTGATGCTGCTGCAGGAAGAAATTATCTTCGACGATTACTTTCGCTGTTATTGCATTGGCGGCAAACACGTGCGCATTATGCAGTACGAGCCGCGTAACCCGCACCACCTGCGTTATGAGCACGGCAAGGCCCCGGCATCAAAAAAAATGCTGGATACCATTACCAAATACGTTTTGCAGTTGAACAAATACCTGGGCTATGATTTTAATACAGTTGAGTTTGCTGTGCGCGATGGCATACCTTACGCCATTGATTTTTGCAACCCCGCACCCGATGCCGAAGTAACCAGCGTTGGTGAGGATAACTTTGAGTGGGTAGTAGAAACCGCTGCAAGTTACGCTATAGAACGGGCCAAAGCACAAAAGGACAACCGGGACAACCTCACCTGGGGCGAGTATGTTAAAACCGGCGCGGCGGGTAAACCGCTGATGGGTGCGGCGGCTGCAAAACCCGCCAAAGCAGATGTAAGCGCTGGTAAAGTTGACCACGCGATAACAGATGAGGCAAAACCAAAAAAGAAAGCGGCTGCACCTAAGAAGGCAGCAAAGAAATAAGTTGACTCACCCCGTTTCTCCTCCCTGCTTCGCAAAGAGGGGGTTTGGAAATGATTGCAGCTAACCCTCTTTGCGCAGCAGAGAGGGTCGACCAGCGAAGCGTAGTCGGGGTAAATAAACTACGATGAAAAAAAGTACAATAACCGCTACCGATTATGAACGAGTTTACCTTAGGTGTTGAAGAAGAATTTATGGTGATTGACCCGGTGACCCGGGAGCTGCAATCGCACGACCAGAAAATTGTCGACAGCGCGCAAAAGATACATGAAGACCAGGTAAAGGCCGAAATGCACCAGGCTGTTGTGGAAGTGGGTACCCATATATGCCGTAATACCGAAGAAGCCCGCAGGGAGGTAGGCAAGCTGCGCACAACAGTAGCCCAGCTGGCCGGCGATATCGGGTTGCGTATTGGCGCGGCGGGTACACACCCGTTTTCGCACTGGCAGCACCAGCTGATAACCGACCACCCCAGGTATTTTGAAATAGTTGACGAATTGCAGGAGGCGGCACGCTCAAACCTGATCTTTGGGCTGCACGTGCACGTAGGCATCCAGAGCCGCGATATGGCTATACATATTGCCAACCAGGCGCGCTATTTTTTGCCGCATGTGTACGCACTGTCAACCAACTCGCCTTTTTGGGAAGGCAGGAACACCGGTTATAAATCATTCCGTACAAAGGTGTTTGATAAGTTCCCGAGGACGGGTATTCCTGATTATTTTGCCAGCATTGAAGATTACGACAATTATATAAAGCTACTGGTAAAAACCAATTGCATTGATAACGCAAAAAAAATATGGTGGGACCTTCGGGTACATCCCTTCTTCGAAACCATTGAGTTTCGTGTGTGCGATTGCCCCATGCTGATAGATGAGACCATGACCTTTGTTGCTCTTTTTCAGTGCATATGCGCAAAGCTGTATAAGTTGAGGCAGCAAAACATGAAGTTTATTACCTACAACCGGGCTTTGATCAACGAGAATAAATGGCGCGCAGCACGCTACGGCATCGACGGTAAGATGATAGATTTTGGCAAGGAGCTTGAAGTGAACACACGCGCCCTGATACTGGAACTGTTGGATTTTATTGATGATGTAGTTGACGATCTGGGTTGCCGCGACGATCTGCAATATGTACACAAGATATTAGAAAATGGTACCGGCGCCGACAGGCAGCTGGCTATTTACAACCAAAACAATAACTTTGCAGATGTGGTGGACTACATTACATCGCAAACGTTAAAGGGAATATAACGCCTCACCATTCCCTCGCCAAAGGAGAGGCTTTTAAATAGAAGTTTTAAATCATCTTCTTTGGAAGAATTTAGGTGCAAAAAGATTAGAATAGAACAATGAACACAGATAAACCGGAAGTAAGAGTAGCCATATTAGACCTGTACAATGGGGTGGCTAACGAAGGGATGCGTGGTTTCCGGGATATACTGGACCGTTATAAGGCGAAGCACGGGCTTGACCTTACTTATGAGATTTTTGATGTGCGTCGTAAAGCGCAGGTGCCCGATACCGGCTTTGACGTATACATATCAAGCGGCGGGCCGGGCAGTCCGCTGGATAGCGAGGGTACCGAATGGGAAAAGAAATACTTTCGACTGATAGATAAGCTGGAAAGGCATAATAAAAGCGATGATCCGCAAAAAAAGCATGTGCTGTTTGTTTGTCATTCGTTTCAGCTGATGTGCCGCAGGTACGGTTTGGGCGAGATCAACACGAGGCGTTCGCCGTCATTTGGGATATTGCCGGTACATTTGACCGAAGCAGGGGCTGCCGAACAGGTTTTTGAAGGCCTTGCCGACCCGTTTTACACGGTAGATTCGCGCAGCTGGCAGGTGATCAACCCAAACATGGAGCGCTTTGACGAACTGGGTATGGAAATATTGGCGCTCGAAAAAGAACGCCCGTATGTTGACCTGCCTCGTGCGTTAATGGCTATACGTTTTAACGAGTACTTTTTTGCCACACAGTTTCATCCCGAGGCCGACCCCCACGGGATGAAGATAATGCTGATGCGCGAGGATAAAAAAGAAGAGGTAATAAGCGAGCACGGCGAAGCTAAATACCGCGAAATGCTGGAACGCCTGGACGATCCGGACAAAATAGCGCATACGCAAAATACCATCATTCCTAATTTTTTGGATGAAGCAATTTTGAAGACGTTATCATACTAAAAAACGGTTGTCATGCTGAACAATAGTGAAGCATCTGATCGCCGCTCAGTAATGAATCGATATATGAAACAGCACAATTATTACACATATATCCTTACCAATTACAGGAGAATCCGAATTGGACTTTTTTAAATAGCGAGATTATGGAGTGGCCACCGATGAAAGATTTGACATGTTGAACAATACCAAAGCATCTGATCAGCGATTGCAAAGTTCCCTAATAGATCCTTCGCTATCGCTCAGGATGACAAAGGTTAAAAAGTAAACTATGAACCCATCTATCAGGACAACCTTCAACCAAAACTTTACCGAAGAAAAGTACGCTGATTTTCTGGTAGATCTTAACGCCGGGGTTAAAAGCCCCATAGAGTTTCGCATTGCAGAAACGCCGGTTTTTTTAACCGATGATTTCAGGGATAAACTGATAAAGGCCGGCGATGATATAGTAGCCACCATATTAAAACCCGGTTTTAAAGATCTAACTGAACGCGCTATCCCCGGAGCCTGGCGCATAACCAACGAAAATGCCCACCCGCATTTCATTACACTTGATTTTGGGGTGTGTAAGGATGCAGCGGGCAATATTGTGCCTAAGCTGATAGAATTGCAGGGTTTCCCCTCATTATACGGGTTCCAGGTGCACCTGGCCGAAAACTACCGCCACGCGTTTAATATCCACGGCAATCAAACCATATTTTTTAATGGCCTTAATAAAAGCAGTTACCTTGATCTGTTGCGCAAAACCATACTTGGCCCCTACCAGCCGGACGAAGTGGTGATAATGGACGTAGATGCGCCGAACCAAAAAACCGCAGTTGATTTTTACCTCACTGAAGGATACATAGGCACGCCGGTAGTTTCTCTTGCCGATCTTATACAGCAAGGCAACCAGCTTTTTTACGTGCACCACGGCGAAAAGAAACGCATCCGCCGTATTTACAACCGCCTGATATTTGACGAGATAGAAAGCGACCCGGAAATATTCGATAAAGTAGTAGATATACGCCAGCCGCTTGATGTGGAATGGGTGGCGCACCCCAGCTGGTTTTACCGTATCAGTAAGTTTACCATGCCTTTGCTGCAAGGGGATTATATACCGAAAACGCAGTTTTTGCACGAGCTTAAAGAAACACCGCCCGACCTGCAAAATTATGTGCTTAAACCACTGTTTAGTTTTGCGGGACAGGGAGTTATTATTGATATTATGGAGGGCGACATTGAGAAGATAAAAGACCCCGAAAACTGGATACTACAGGAAAAGGTAACCTACGAGCCGGTTTTGAAATCGCCGGACGGAGGTGTTAAGATCGAAATTAGGCTGATGTACCTGTGGCCCGATGGCGATGCTAAGCCTACCCTTGCCATTAATCTGGCAAGGCTTAGCAAGGGCAAAATGATAGGCGTTAGGTATAATAAGGATTTTGACTGGGTGGGCGGCACGGTAGCTTTTATGCATAAGTAAGCTTATACTATTTTTTACATCCGTACGTATATAATAAAGTATTAATTTTGCGACATGAACATACAGTTAATTATTATCATCGTATTGTTTGTTGCTGCAGTATTTTACGTTGGCCGGTTGCTGTATAAGAGCGTATTCGTCAAAAAAGACTGTGGTAGCAATTGCAAATGCGGTGTCGATTTTTCTGATATCGAGGCTATTAAACAGGCTAAATAATTTGTATTTATTTTTCCTTGTCACTATTTATCGTTTAAATCCCGTTCATGTCTTCTAATAACAAGCAGATATTTCAGGCTGATAATCCCGGCAGGTGGAACCGTTTTAAATGGATCAGCCGTATTTTATTAGTGGTATTTGTAGTGGG
Organism: Mucilaginibacter sp. AK015; assembly: GCF_014200785.1. NCBI lineage: Bacteria > Pseudomonadati > Bacteroidota > Sphingobacteriia > Sphingobacteriales > Sphingobacteriaceae > Mucilaginibacter > Mucilaginibacter sp. AK015. The sequence goes on along the minus strand of NZ_JACHCV010000003.1, from coordinate 93,196 downwards.
TGTTGTAGCGGCGGTGGTTACTGTTACCTCAACAGAATACCCTATAATCCCCGACCTTAACCCTGCGCCCAAAAAGCTTTCTAAAGCCGAGCTCGAAGCCTTGAAAAAATCAAAGCGATATGCCGATTTTAAGATAGAAAAGGCCGAAATAGAGGTGCTGGATAAGGCCCGGCGCCTGCATCAGCTAAAACACCCTAATAACGAAAACCGTATAAACGCGGGCTTTTACAAGGCCTGGGAAGCGCAGGCCTATAATTCGCTTGTTGATCATATGGCCAGGTTGGATATGGTGGTAACTGAGGGCTTCGCTTTCTCGCCAGGGGCCGATACGTTAAAAGTTAGTATTGATACAGGCCTTATTAACCTAAACAAAAAGTATAAGAAGCAGGTACTGGTAACACTATCCAATTATGTTAACTATGATAACGTAAGGGGTGGTTATGATGTTAAAGATGTGCTTCGCGTATTTAAAAGTAAAAAGCTGCGTGTGGCATTTATCAACAGCATGGCAGCTGCGCTTCAGCGTTATAAATTTAACGGGATCAATATTGATATAGAAGACCTGCCCGACCGGAATGGTAAAGAGATGATTGCCTTCCAGAACGATCTCTACACCATATTTCACGCCCAAAAACTGCTTGTAACAACCAACGTTATCCCGCACGACGAAGAGTTTGACCTGAAGCGCCTGCAGCACATTAACGACTTTTTATTTGTAATGGCTATCGATCAGCATTCAGACATGAGCAACCCGGGCGATATATCGCACCAGCATTGGGTTGAGGAAATACTGGATGAGGTTTGCTCACAAATACCCAGCGAGAAGGTTATACTGACTATTGCCGGCGGCGGCTACGACTGGCGCGAGGGAAGCATTGGTACGCCCATTGGCTACCCGCAGGCCGTAAGCACCGCAAAAGAAAATAACAAGAACATAGCTTACGACCCGGAATCGGCTAACCTGCATTACAACTACCTGGGTACCGATAGCCTTAACCATACGGTTTACTTTGCCGACGCCGCTACCAATTTTAATATCATCCGCATGGCCGACGACTGGGCTACAGGCGGAGTAGCTTTATGGCGTATGGGTGCGGAAGACCCGCGCCTGTGGACATTCTTCCAGAAAAACCTTTCGATTGATTCGTTGAAGAAAACCGGTGTGGATATTAAGCACTTTACTACTGTTGGTTTAAATAACAAGATTGATTACGCCGGTGAAGGTGGCGAGGTGCTCGACCTGATCACTACGCCTACTACAGGCCACATCGATGTTAAGATGGATACATCCACGTACACCATCACCAATCAAAAATACATAAAGCTGCCTACAAAATATGTTATACGCCGATATGGTTATAAGCCCGGCAAGGTTGTTTTAACTTTTGACGATGGCCCCGATCCGGAATTTACACCCCGGATACTCGACATACTAAAACGTGAAAAAGTCCCCGCATCGTTTTTTGTGGTAGGCTCTATGGTAGAAAAGAATATCCCAATCCTTAAACGTATTTACGACGAAGGTTACGAAATTGGTAACCACACGTTTTTTCATCCGGATATCTCCACCATAAGTTTAGACAGGGTTAACCTGGAGTTGAACTCCACCCGTAAGCTTATCGAATCCATCACCGGCCGAAGCACCATATTGTTTCGCCCGCCGTTTAACGCGGATGCCGAACCGCAAACCCTTGCCGAGGTTATACCCGTGGCCGAAAGCCGCAGGCAAAGCTATATTACGATAGGCGAGTCTATAGATCCGTGGGACTGGCAGCCCGGTGTAACTGCCGATAGCATTATTGCCCGCACCATTAAACAAAAGGATAACGGCAGTATGATACTGCTGCATGATGCCGGCGGCGATACCCGGGAAGAAACGGTAAAGGCATTACCGGCCATCATTCATTTTTTTAAGAAGAACGGTTACGAGTTTACTACCATTGCTGATGTTTTGGGAAAAACCAAAGACGACCTGATGCCACCGGCTGAAAAGGAAAGCAAAAGTTTTTGGGGTAAATATTACGACATTGTTGTAGTAGGGTTCTTTTTAGGGAATAAATTTCTTTTTTACCTGTTCCTGTCGGCGATATTTTTGGCTATGGGCCGTATAATACTGATCGGCGTTTTAGCGGCGCGGCAGTTTTCGCTTAACAAAAAAATTGATGCTGCCCCGCATCCTCAGCCGCCTGTAAGCATTATTGTACCTGCATATAACGAAGAGATTACCGCTATTAAAACCATACAAAGCCTTTTAAAGACGGAGTACCCCAACTTTAATATCATTTTTGTTGACGACGGATCAAAGGACAGGACCTTTGAGGTGGTTTCAGAGGCATATGCCAACCATCCGCTGGTAACAGTGTTAACTAAGCCAAACGGGGGCAAAGCATCGGCGCTTAACTTTGGCATCACCCATGCCGAACATGATTTTGTGGTTTGTATTGATGCCGACACGCAGTTGAAAACCGACGCCATTTACCACTTAATGGCTTATTTTACCGATGAAGAAATTGGCGCTGTTGCGGGTACTGTAAAAGTTGGAAACGAAAATAATATCATCACCAAATGGCAGTCGATAGAATATATCACCGCCCAAAATATGGACCGCCGGGCGTTTGATATCATCAATAGCATTACGGTGGTGCCGGGGGCCATCGGGGCGTTCCGCAAGTCTGCATTGTTCAGGGCCGGAGGCTTTACTTATGATACGCTGGCCGAGGATTGCGATCTTACCATGCGTATTTTAAAGCAGGGTTATGTGGTAAAAAATTGCGCCGAAGCAGTTGCCTATACCGAGGCGCCAGAAACGATAAATGCGCTGCTAAAGCAGCGCTTTCGTTGGAGTTTTGGGGTAATGCAAAGTTTCTGGAAAAACCGCGACGCGCTGTTCAATAAAAAATTCAGGTATTTTGGTATGGTGGGGATGCCCAACATCCTTATCTTCCAGATCATATTGCCGTTATTTTCGCCCTTGGCCGATCTGATCATGATACTGGGGCTTTTTGGCAGCCACCCGGAAAAGATGCTTACCTATTATGCGGTTTTTGTATTGATCGATTTCCTGGTGGGCATACTGGCCTTCAGGATGGAAAAGGAAGATTACCGCAAACTGGTTTATATTATACCACAGCGCTTTATATGGCGCCAATTGATGTATTATATTCTGTTCAAATCTATCCGCAAGGCTTTAAAAGGCGAATTGAGCACCTGGGGCGTACTTAAACGTACCGGGAATGTAAAGGTGAACGCAGAGGAAAAGAAAACAAAACCGGTAGTAATAGCCATACTTGTTTTTATAATCGCGGCAGCTGTTTACTTTTTGTACACATATATCAGCAACAGGTAATACGGCGGTCCGCCGGGCATCAGTTCAATTTAAAACGTGAGTTTGCGCGCGGCGGTTTGTAAGGGCACCGCTAACAACGATAGCAGTGGTTTGCTTTCTTTTCAATTACTCAACAAAACCGGAGAATTTTAATAAACTACACGCGCTCTATTAAACATACGGCATAGGCAACCACGCCTTCTTCGCGGCCTATAAAACCAAGCTGTTCGTTAGTGGTGGCTTTTATCGATATATCTTCGATATCGATACCCGCAGCTTTGGCAATATTGGCCTGCATGGCAGGTATATGAGGGTTTATTTTGGGCGCCTCCAGGCAAACCATGGCGTCAATATTGCCTATCTGCCAGTTTTTTTCGGCCAGCAAAGCCACTACATGTTGTAATAATATCAGGCTGCTAATGCCTTTCCATCTATCGTCTTTATTAGAGAAATGGAAGCCAATATCGCGCAGGTTAGCAGCGCCCAACAGGGCGTCGCATATGGCGTGCAGCAGCACGTCGGCATCAGAGTGCCCGTAAGCGCCGGCGGTGTGTTCAAGGTTTACGCCGCCCAGTATAAAAGGGTGTTGTTGTTTTAGCTGATGTACATCAAAACCAAAACCTACTTTAATTTTAGCCATTTATTTTTTAGAAGCATTATTGGTGCCGCCAAACCCGGCCGACAAAGTAAAACGTAGTGTGTTTGCCAGCGGACTGTTTTGCTGGCTGGCTATCAGGTAAGAAAAATCGAAGGCGAATACATCATATTTCAGCCCGAAGCCCGCCGTAGCGTAATGCCTGCCGCCTTTACTGGGGTTTTCGTAAAAGTAACCCGCCCTTAGCGCGAAAAGGTTGTTATAGGTATACTCTACCCCCGGCGATAGCGTAATTTCCTTTAACTCTTCGCTAAATCCTCCGGGGGCATCAGCAAACGAACCAAAAATTCCGGCCGGTACCGATACATCATCATTTTTGCCCTTGATGATATTGCCATCGTTGTCGCGTATTGGTGGCGTTGGCACCAACAGCTTATTGATATCAAAAGCGATTGTAAACCTGCTCATGTCGTCCACATTCCAGGTATTGGCTACGCCCAACTTTAAATTGGCCGGCAAAAAGTAACTTTGACCGGTTGTGGCATAGCTTATTTTATTGCCGATGTTTGAAATATTGGCTCCAAAAGCAAATATGGAGTTATCGCCGTAAGGTTTATTATAAAATAACGATACGCCTGCCGATACCGCGTTGCCGGCCTTGCTTTGCTGTGACGAGCCCGATACAAATGCCCCATTGCTGAAATTAGAATAGATATAACGAAATGTTAGCCCTAACGACAGGTTTTCGCCAAATTTACGGGCGAACGAAGCATCTATCGAAAATTCGTTAGGTTTATAAACCCCCTGATCAGTTTGATTGTCATCTATCAACTGTATCGAGCCCAGGTTAAAATAGCGCAGCGAAGCGCCAAAGGTATTCCTGTCGTCAATTTTATGGGCATAACTTAAATAAGCCAGGTTAACATCGGGCACCAGGTGCCTTAACCATGGGCTATATGATAAAGCGATATCGTTATTGTTTTCAAGAAAGGCAAGCTTTGCCGGGTTCCAGTAATTGGCATTAACATCTGGCGATAACGCAACCCCCGCTTCGCCCATAGCTCCTGAGCGTGAATCGGGCGATATATTCAGGAACGGTACAGCTGTGGGTATGGCGTTTGACGAACTACCATCCGAGCCCGGGTTGCCGTTTTGTGCCCTAGCCAGCGCGGGCAAGGCGAGTAGTATAGCTAAAGCAAGGTTTCTGGTGTTCAAGAACTTCATTGGTGCAATTTAGTCTTATTATTTAAAAATAATAAAAATATGCTAACGTTATTACCGCAATACTTTATATGCAATATTACCGCAATACTTTATATGCAATGTGGTATAAACTGGCTATGATTTAAATTATTGTAACTCCGTCTATAAAATATCCGTTTAACAAAGTTTTAGGGATAAACTTGTTACAGACACATTTTTATAATTGATTTTTTCTAAATTTACCTCTGAATATATTTTGCAAAATATGAAAGTACTTACTAATACTGCTTTGGTGTTGGGGGCGTTAGGTGTTATGCTTAGCAGCTGCAGTAAACGTCAGCAATCACAAAAAACAGGCTTAGCTTACAACGATCCTACAAACGGCGGCTATTTACGCTTTCAGCAAAGCCACCCTACCCCGGGCCCGGGCCTTGTACCAATTGAGGGCGGAACTTTTGTTTTAGGCGGCAGCGCCGACCAGGATGTTACCTACGAGTATAACAATATGCGCCGCAGGGTAACTGTACCGTCGTTTTACATGGATGAAACAGAGGTATCTAACCAGGACTGGCTGGATTACCTGCACTGGATAAATATTACCTTCCCCAACGATAACGAGTTGTATTATAACGCCCTGCCGGATACACTGGTATGGCGCAGACCTTTATCATACAACGAACCTTATGTAGATAATTACCTGCGCCACCCGGCGTTTCAGGATTACCCCGTAGTTGGTGTTACCTGGGAGCAGGCCCAGGATTATTGCGTGTGGCGCACCGACCGTACCAACGAAAACATTTTACGCGAACGCGGTAACCTGGTAACCTGGAAAGACGCCGCCGGCGGAAAAAACGGGGCAACGCCTAATAATGCGTTAAAAGAACCGTTTAACACCGACATATATTTAAATGGCCAATATAAAGGCCAGGGTATTGATGGTAAAAAAATGATAGTTGACCTTAACCCTAATGCCCCTGCAACAGGTACAGGTAAAAACGGTCGTCCGGTGAGGCCTGTGCGTTTAGAGGATGGCATATTAAAGCAGGGTTACCGTTTGCCGTCAGAAGCTGAATGGGAATATGCCGCTTTGGCACTTGCAGGTAACACCCAGTTCGAAAACATAAATGATGGCCGTGTATATCCATGGGATGGCCTTGGTGTGCGTTCGCCTAAAAAGACTACGCGTGGTTTGATATTGGCCAACTTTAAACGCGGCGCCGGCGATAACGCGGGAGTTGCGGGTGGCTTGAATGACAAGGCCATTATAACAGCGCCTGTGCGTTCGTACCAGCCAAATGATTTTGGTTTGTATAACATGGCCGGTAACGTTAACGAGTGGGTAGCCGATACTTATCGCCAAACATCCTTTGAAGAAGTAGACGACCTTAACCCTTTCCGTGGTAACCAGTTTACCAATAAACGCCTTGCCGACCCTGCAAAGGGCCTTTACGCAAAAGATAAATATGGCCGCCCTATTAAAGACCCGGCCCGCTCAAATAAAAAATTGAAATACGCCGATATGATAGCACAGCAACAGGCACAGGCTGCCGGTGCTGCAAATAACGGCGCACAACCTGCTGTTACAGCAAACGCAGATCCGCTGGCGGGTAAACCTTACACTTCGGACTACAGGGGTTATGGCGACTCCGTAAATACCAGTTTGTACGGTACCACCACCTTAGTGAACGACCACTCGAAGGTGTACAAAGGCGGGTCGTGGAACGACATGGCTTACTGGCTTAACCCGGCAACCCGCCGTTTTGCCGATCAGGAAAGCACCAGCGCCGAAATTGGTTTCCGATGCGCAATGACCATGGTGGGCGCGCCTGAGATACACCCTGAAGGCAAACCGCATTACCCTGTAAAAAGGCCAAAAAACTATAAAGCACGCTAATAGGTGTAAAAGCAAAACTTTAAGTCCCTGACGGTTAACCGGCAGGGACTTTTTATTTGTATACAACACGCCGCCATGCGGCTTAGTTATCAGATAATTGTAAAATGGCTAACGCTCTTTCAAATGCCATATATTAAGCGTATCTTTGCGCCAAATTTATAAGGCCGCATTTCATGCAAAAAATAAGAAATATTGCGATTATCGCACACGTTGACCACGGTAAAACCACATTGGTTGATAAGATTTTACACAGCTGCGCCATCTTCCGTGAAGGACAGGAGACCGGTGAACTGATATTAGACAATAACGACCTGGAACGCGAGCGTGGTATTACCATCGTATCAAAAAACGTTTCGGTAATGTATAAAGATGTTAAGATAAACATTATTGATACCCCTGGTCACGCCGACTTTGGCGGCGAGGTTGAACGTGTGCTAAAAATGGCCGACGGCGTTTTGCTGCTTTGCGATGCCTTTGAAGGAGCTATGCCCCAAACCCGTTTTGTAACCCAAAAAGCTTTGGCCCTGGGCTTAAAGCCAATTGTGGTTGTGAACAAAGTAGATAAAGAGAACTGCCGCCCTGAAGAAGTTTACGAACAGATATTTGAACTGTTTTTTAACCTTGAGGCTACCGAAGAACAACTGGATTTCCCGGTTATCTATGGTTCGTCTAAACAAGGTTGGATGAGCACCGACTACAAAACACCAACTGAAGATATTTTTCCGTTAATGGATGCCATTTTGGCAAATATACCGCCGGCGCCTATCAACGAAGGTTCGCTGCAAATGCAGATCACGTCATTAGATTATTCATCTTTCGTTGGTCGTATCGCTATCGGTCGTGTGGCACGTGGTACCATTAAAGAAAATATGCCGGTATCATTGGTTAAACGCGATGGTACTATTCAGAAATCGCGTATCAAGGAACTTTATACTTTTGAGGGATTAGGAAAGGTTAAAGCCACATCGGTTAACGCCGGTGATATTTGCGCCGTTGTGGGTATCGAAGGTTTTGATATTGGCGATACTATTGCTGATTTTGAAAGTCCGGAGCAACTGGAGGTAATCAAAATTGATGAGCCTACCATGAACATGCTCTTCACCATCAACACATCTCCGTTTTTTGGTAAAGAGGGCAAGTTTGTAACATCGCGCCACCTGCGCGACCGTTTGTATAAAGAGATGGAAAAAAACCTGGCGCTTAAAGTTGTTGAAACTGAATCGCCCGATTCATACCTGGTGTACGGCCGCGGTATCCTCCATTTATCAGTATTGATAGAAACCATGCGCCGCGAAGGTTACGAGTTACAAGTAGGCCAGCCGCAGGTTATTGTAAAGGAAATTGACGGTGTGAAATGCGAGCCGGTTGAAACCCTTATAGTAGATGTACCGGCAGATGTTGCAGGTAAAGTTATTGAATTGGTTACACAGCGCAAAGGAGACCTGTTGGTGATGGAGCCTAAAGGCGACTTACAACACCTTGAGTTTGATATACCTGCTCGCGGTATTATCGGCTTGCGTAATAACGTGTTAACAGCCACCGGTGGCGAGGCTATAATGGCGCACCGCTTTAAGGCTTACGAGCCATGGAAAGGTAACATCCCCGGACGTTTAAGCGGCGTTTTAGTATCTATGGATACCGGCAAAACCACCGCTTTTGCCATTGATAAATTGCAAGACCGCGGCCGTTTCTTTATCGATCCGGGTGTTGATATTTACGAAGGCCAGATATTAGGCGAGCACATACGCGATAACGATTTGGTTATTAACCTTACAAAAGGCAAGCAATTAACAAACATGCGTGCATCGGGTAGCGATACCAACGTACGTATAGCGCCTGCTATCAAATTCTCGTTGGAAGAATCAATGGAATATATACAAGCTGATGAATATATCGAGGTTACCCCGCAAAGTATCCGCATGCGTAAAATATTCCTGAACGAGAACGAAAGAAGGATAAACGCCAAGAAGTTTCAGAGCCAGTAACTGTGTTAAAGGTAAGGCGCCTTGACCGATCTTGAAGCTAATAAAAAGCAAAGGGCTTTCCTAACGGAGAGCCCTTTGCTTTTTATATATTTGCGCTATATATGCGCATACCCAGCATCCCCGGATTTGACCAGCAGGCCTTTGAAAAGTATTTTAAAAATACCGGCTGGCTTTTAATAGCCCGGGTTGGCAGCATGATAGTTAAGTTTTTAATTAACAGTGTGCTGCTATCGCGATACCTTAGTACCGAACAGTTTGGTGTTTTAAATTACCCTATGGCCATTGTTACTTTTACCATGGCTATAGCTGCGCTTGGTTTGGATGGCTTTATCACCCGCGAGTTGCTTACGCATCCCGAAAGGAAAAACGCTTTGCTGGGCACGGCGTTTTGGCTCCGGCTTGCGGCAGGTATATTAACTTTACCTTTGGTTTACGGAGTTTATACACTGCTGTCGTTAGCCAAGCCGTTAGAAACTCCGTTTAGTTATGTTTTAATAGTCGCCTGTACATCGGTGGTGCAATCTGTAAACATTATCGACAGCTTTTTTCAGTCGAAGGTGCAGGGGAAAAGTATTATGCTGGTACAAGTATCGGGTAATATTGCATCGGCAGTTATCAAATTGCTGTTTATAGTATTGCAGCTGCCGCTTATATGGTTCGTTTATTCGTTGGTGCTCGATACGGCTTTATTGGCGGTGGGGTATATCATCCTTTACAGACAGAATGGAGAACGCATAAGTAATTGGACGTATGATAAGCGCATAACAGGCTATCTGCTCAGGCATTCGTGGCCGCTTGCTTTTTCGGCCATACTGGTAACCGTTTACATGAAGATAGACCAGGTTATGATACCTATGTATGAAAATGCGAGCCAGCTTGGTATTTACAATACGGCAGCCAGTCTCAGCGAAAACTGGTATTTTATTCCTGTAGCCATAGTAACCTCAATATTTCCGGCCATTATGCATGCACGTAAAACCGAAATAGAGCGATACTATAAACGATTGCAAAACCTGTACGATTTGATGGTGGTGTTAAGCCTGGGCATTGCAATTGTTATGAGTTTGGGCTCAAATTTAATTTATCACCTATTGTACAAGCCCGCATACTGGCCCGGGGCGCCTGTATTAGCTGTACATGTTTGGGCTGGTGTGTTCGTGTTTTTAGGCAGCGCCAGCGGCCAATATCTGATAGCCGAAGGGTATTTTAAACTGTCGATGTTGCGTACCGGTGTTGGCGCTATAATAAATATCATCCTTAATTTATTTTTTATTCCGCGTTATGGCATTATTGGCGCGGCTTATGCCACTCTAATAGCCTATGCGGCAGCAACGTTTTTTATATTGTTTATCCCCAAAACAAGAGGGCAGGGGGTTATGATGTTAAAATCGTTATTTTTGATTTCACTTTTTCAAAAGATTGTAAAACGTTGAGTACATTTTCATCATTAATAAAAGTATTAACCAATCCGTCGCACCTGCGTGCGCTGTTATCGTTTGATAAAAAAGGGTATCTGAATGATATTGGCTGGTTTAAAGCCTTTGATACCCGGTCGCCCGTTGATAATGATGGCAATCCAATTCCGTGGGTTACCTATTCTTTTATTGACTTTATAAAAACCAGGCTTAATAAAGGTCACATGGTGTTTGAGTTTGGTTCGGGTAATTCAACATACTTTTACGCCAAATATGCTGGTTCGGTAGTGTCTGTTGAGCACGATAAGGAGTGGTTTGACAAAATAGACCGATCTGGAAATAAACCGGCTAATGCAGAACTGATATATAGCGAACTGATAAAAGGGGGCGATTATTGTCGCATGCCTGTTAAGCTAAACAAAAAGTTTGATATTATTATTGTTGATGGCCGTGATAGGGTAAATTGCTGCATGCAGGGGGTCGAGGCGTTATCGCCAAACGGCGTTATGGTATTGGACGATTCTGAACGCGACGTTTACCAGGAAGGTATAGACTTTTTGATAAGTAAAGGATTTAAGCACTTATTACTGAGTGGGATATCTCCGGGACTTTTTTACCGTAAATCAACATCGGTTTTTTATAAAGCTGATAATTGTTTGGATATATAATGAACAATGGAAAGCATCAGCCACAACCTGAAAAAGGCGTACAACGATCTATACCAGGACCATGACGAGGCGTGGCGGATGCTTGGTGCAAAGTATAAGGCACATCATATTATTACTGTATGCAAAGGCCAAACGTTTAATAAGATACTGGAAGTTGGCTCGGGCGATGGCAGTGTGTTAAAAAAATTATCGGAATATAATTTCGGGTCTGAATATCATGCGGTAGATGTCTCTGAAAGTGCGGTAGCATACACCCGCGCACGGAATATCAAAAACCTGATATCGGTACAGGTTGTTGAAGGGTACCAGCTGCCCTTTGCAGACAATAGCTTTGATCTGGTGATCTTGTCGCACGTATTGGAGCATGCAGAACATGAGCGCATCTTGCTGCGCGAGATCAAACGCTTAAGCAAGCATGTTGTGATAGAGGTTTCGGTTGATTACAAGACAAAGGCCGATAAACGCATAGAGCATTTTTTGTCGTATGGGCTTATCAATATTTATACACCAACAACTTTAAGATATTTATTGCAGACCGAAGGCTATAAGATCAAAACAGATATGTATTCTATTATATGGCCCGAAGTTACGCGCTATAACACTTTTATCAATCAAAAGAAACCCGGAAAGTTTATCGATAGGTTTAAGATACTGGCAGCCTATGCCATAAAAAATACGATAGTTGAACTTAGCGATTCCTTCCGGGAGCGACTGGCCAATGCTTATACGGTGTTATGTACTACAGCCGGCAATCAACCCGGTATATTCAATCAAACACCAACAGAGTCTCAAAATTCATCAATACCTATTTATTAATTGAAAGCCATAGCACCTATAGCGCTTTTTGTATATAACAGGCCGTATCATACCGACCAGACACTGAGTTATTTGCAAAAAAATTTATTGGCGGCGGAGTCGCCTTTATATATATTTTCGGACGGGGCTAAAACCTTGGCTGATAAGGCCAGTGTAGAAGCCGTTAGGCTTGTAGCAGCGGGAGCATCGGGTTTTAAATCGGTTAAAGTTATCGAGCGTGATCAAAATATGGGGCTTGCCAATTCCATCATCAGCGGGGTTACGCAATTGGTTAACCAATATGGCAGCGTAATTGTATTTGAAGATGATTTGATATCATCACCCTATACACTGCAATATTTTAACGATGCGTTAATACGTTACGCTAACCAGGATCAGGTAATGCATATTGGAGCATATATGTTTCACCTGCAGGACAAATCGTTGCCCGAAACCTTTTTTTTTAGAGCCGCTACCAGTTGGGGGTGGGCTACATGGGCGCGCGCCTGGAAAAACTTTGAGCCCGATATCGATACGCTGATGGCGCAGTTCGACGCAGAAAAAATCCGCCGCTTCTCGATAGATGGCACCATGAACTTCTGGAAACAGATGCAGGAGTTTAAGGCCCGTAAAAACAATTCATGGGCAATACGATGGTATGCATCGGTGTTTTTAAAGAACGGACTCACCTTAAACCCGAGCAAATCGCTTATACACAATATAGGGCATGACGGCACCGGCGTTCACTCTAATATCGAGCACATGTACAGTGTACAGGTGGCGCAGCAGCCCGTATGTTTTTACCCGGATAAAATAGAAGAAAACGCAAAGGCTTACCATGCTGTTAAGCATTTTTTAAGAAACCGGAAAGGTGGCTTTTTGCAGCGGGGCATACGTTTTGTCAAACAACTCCGGGCGAAATATGTGCTAAAAAGGGGGTGACTTATCAACATATTTCCAAATAAAATGCAAGTTGTTGATAAAAAAAAGTTATTTAATATTGTCTACTAAGTATATAGATATTATATTTGGGTAATTATTATATATCCTACCCAACCAATTGTTCTTTATGATATAATGAGGTCAGTAAAAACACAAAAAGAGAAAACCAAAAATTTTCTCTTTTTTGGTTTTAAAACATTGGTACACTCTGTGGTGTTATACCTAAAAATAACTAAGCCATGATAGAAGAGAAAGATACCAGCCCCGCTTATAAAGATGGTAAATACGAGTTTGAAATGCATTACTCTGGTCGAGAAGTACCATGCCGTGTTCAAAAGGAACAAAACAAGCTTGATGTATGTATAGATAAAAATATCGAGGCCGAACTAACCGTTCAGGATGACGGTTGCCTTGTGCAGACCGGCGGAACCGAACTTCCCGATTCGGCTGTTGATTATATCAAAAAACGCATATTTGGCTAACGGCCTGTAACCATCATTAAAGGGTACCGGGTGTGGCGATAGATATCTTGTTAATATGGTTATTGCCGCTAAACCCAGTACCCTTTGTTATTCCCGCCTTTAAAATGTTATCCCTGTGAACGTTACTTACCTTAATCAAACTCTCCGCATCCTTTTATTATTTATTTTGGTGTTTGGCGCCTTGTATTTTGCATCGGCCGTTTTGATACCGCTTACCTTTGGGGCAGTATTATCCATGTTGCTTTTACCATTGTGCCACTGGCTGCAAAGTAAAGGAATGAGTAACGGTTTCGCATCTGTTTTAAGTGTATTAGCGCTGCTTGTAGTTATAGGTGGTATTATTACACTGTTGCAATACCAACTGAGCGATCTGACGGACGATCTTTCAAAGATCGAAGAACGGGTAGGAAGCCTTGTTGCGGGCGTTAAAGATTATGTAAATCAACATTTTGGCATATCGCACCGCGAACAGACTAAGATAATAAAGGAACAGCAAAGCGGCGGTATGGGTAAGGTTGCTGGTATGGTAACCACGCTTGCAGGCTCGTTGGTTGGGATAATTATAGATTCCGTGCTGGTAGTGGTATATACCTTCCTGTTCATGTTCTATCGCGTTCATTTTAAAAAGTTTATACTGCGTTTGTTTAAGCCAGATAACCGTAAAGACGCCGAAACTGTACTTACCAGCGCAGGCGCGGTTACCCAAAACTATTTAGGTGGCTTGGGCCTGATGATTGTAATGCTTTGGGTTATGTATGGCATTGGGTTTACCATTGCCGGCGTTAACAACGCGCTGTTTTTTGCCGTATTGTGTGGCATACTCGAGCTGGTGCCTTTTGCAGGTAATATCACCGGCACATCCATTACCGTTTTAATGGCTTTGGCGCAGAGCGGTGATACCCGGGTTGTAGCAGGGGTATTGATAACCTATGGACTGGTACAATTTATACAAACTTATGTGCTTGAACCCCTGGTTGTTGGCGACAGGCTTAACATTAATCCGCTGTTTACTATCCTCATAATAGTGGTGGGCGAAGCCGTGTGGGGTATCCCCGGCATGATACTGGCTGTGCCGCTGCTGGGGATATTTAAAATAGTTTGCGACCATTGCGAACCATTAAATGATTACGCCTTTTTAATTGCCCCGCCTAAAGAGAAAAAAGGAGAACAGGGTAATTTTATAACACGTTTATTCAAGCGCGCAAAATAACGATCGGACGTTCGACAGCGCGGTATTTATTTTTTGGCGGCAGTAATACCTTTTACATTTACCGATATGATGCTGGCATGCTTCATACCAAGTGTTTCGCCGGGGATGGTTGTTAAAAACAGTTTAAGGTACGTGTTCATGATGGCGGTAGAAACTTTTATGAAGTTTGCCTCGGCTTTTTTATCGCCCAAAAAAACTACCAGCGGTTTACTGTAATGCCATACACCGGCCGAATCTACCACGGCCTCGAACGAATAGTCAAAATCCTGGTAAGCTTTATTAATAACTATATTGTAAACCGGGTTCAAATAATCATCATCCGTACTGTATTTATTATCTAAAAGACTGGGTACTGCTTTCTTCTTTTCAACCGTAACATTGGGGTTTTTACTGATAAGCTGCACCGGTTGCGATGCGGCAAATGCTTTCTTAATGTCAGCGTTGGCCTTGTTTACCAAACCGCGAATAAAAACGGTATCCTGTTTGCCGGGGCGCTGCAGTAACGCAACATCGGTGTGTAATTTGTTTTTTATAAAATCCTCGGAATAAAGCTTCATCGTCACACGCGACTTATTAAGGTTCATCGAGTCGCCATCTGTTTCGAGCAGGGCAAACACGAGGCTATCCTTACTCATTGTTTTCATTTTTAAAAATGCGTGGGCAATATTAAAAACAGAGTCGGTACCCAAAGCCAGCGGGAAGTTGAAGAATTGTTTTTTTACGGGGCTATACAGGGCAGCAGAGTCTGCCGATACAAACCGAAGCCTCCAGTCGGGCACCAGGTGAAAGCCATACTCGTTAAACGATAGCCCATTATTTTGCTTGCGCGATACCTCTAAAAATGTAATGCCTTCTACGTCTTTAAAAGATATTTTAAATTTTTCTTTCTTTTTAGGGCCACAGCCGGTAAAAAAGATAAATGATGATATTAAAATTACTGCTGGTTTTATTGCTTTTTGATAGATGGCGGGCATGATGCTAAAATATAAAAATTGTTTTAGTTGCAAGGAAAACACATAGTAACATTATCGGGTAATTTATAGCCGATATTTGGCTTGGCATTATTGTTTGGCTTATTGTTTTTTTGCTATCTTTAATATAACCAAGTGTTTGTATATGACAGCTTTATCACCAGCCCTTATCGTTAAACTTGTAATTGGGTTATTAATAACAACAGGAGGCGTAACTTTAATATTTAAGTTTTTTAATAAACAAAAGCCCATAACCAAAATATCTTCAAACGATGTGTCTAAAGATATCGAGATCAGCATAGTTGATACCCTGAATACCTATGATGGCATGGCCACGCAGTTGCACCTTACTTACGTATTGTTAGGGTGTATAGCTATTATCTCATCGGTTTTTGTAACAACATTTATAGCCAGCGATACCGCAAAGTATTCTTCCGAATATTTACCCTATGTTTCATTTGCCTCAACGGCGTCGTTAACGTTAATAACCGCATTTAATTTAGGTGCAAAGGCTAATAATTGCCGTGCGGCATGGCGTTATCTTGATTATGCCTTCTCGCGATACAAAACCAAAGAAATTACTATTGCCGAACTGTTAAAAGCCAGATTTGAAGCGGAAACTATTATGGGCGGGGTAGATTTTCAGTACAAACCCTAAATAAGCAAGATCTATCCCAAAACCTCTTCTAGTACCTCGTGCGACCGGATATTGCCAAAACCCTCGATATGCATAGCGTAATATTCCAGTAGTTTATTGATCAGGTAACGGCGCTCGTCGTTGCTTAACTTAACTTCATCTACATTGGCAAAGCTACTTTGCAGCAAAACATAAAAATTTTTGGTATGCGGCGGCGACAGGTAGTTTAGGCTATCCGGCTTATAATTGCTAAAAACGCCATCCCTCATATCAAAATAATTGGCCGTAGCCATATTGCCGCCGTGCGGGTAAAAGCCCAGGTACCGCGTTAGCTGAGTTAAAAATACCAAGTGAAAGTTTGCCAGCCCGCGGGTTTTATGATCAAGCAGTTCGATGGCATTAAAGATAAAATCAAATATGTTTCCGTCGGGCGTTTGCTGCTTTACAGCTTTATACAATACCTCGTTCAGGAACATGGCAATACAGCTTTTAACCACGTCGTATGGGATGGTATGAAGGGCAGGCGCGTTCTTTAATTCGGCTATACGCTGCACGTTGCCATTGCTTTTGTGATATACCACCATATCGACCAGGTGCAGCGGCTGAAGCATATTGCGGCCTATTTTGGCCTTTGGCTTTTTTGCTCCATTTATGATGTACGATTGCAGCCCGAATTTTTCGGTAAATATCTGTACCACAACACTACTCTCGCTGTAGTCGGTAGTTTTAAAAACAATGCCGCGGGTTTTATGCAGCATGGCAAAGCAATAATATTTTCATACCGGTTAGCGCTTTTTAAAGTTCTCGATGAGTAGTATCACAAAGCTTATGCAGCCGGCCAGCCCCAAGCCTGCCGAAGCGCCGTTACAAATATCACGGTAGGTTCCGGGTGGTATAAACAACTCGGCCGAGGCAAAAAGTATAAGTGCTGTGCCTAACAGTAAAAAGGTACGGGCAACCTGGTTTTTCATCCCTTTTTGAATTACGTTTAAATTAAGCCATTTAGGCTTGTTTAACCATCACAAAGATATTTTATTTATGTTAGCAAACGGACACAGGTAAACCAACAAGTATCAAAATTATATGTTATTGTAAGATGGATCTGAAACTGAACAACAAGGTGGCAATTGTGCTTGCGGCCAGCAAGGGCTTAGGCAAGGCTATTGCAATGGCATTATCTGCCGAAGGCGCAAAGGTTATCATTGGCTCGCGCGATGAAGCCGCACTGAACAAAACCGCTGCGAAAATTAAGCAGACCACTGGTAACGATGTGATAGCCATCCCGGTTGATGTTTCCGACGCTGCACAGGTAACCGATTTTATAAGCAAGGCCGCTGATGCCTTTGGCCGTATAGATATTTTGTTAAATAACGCCGGCGGCCCGCCCTTTGACAAGTTTGAAAATTTTGACGATAGCCAATGGCAAAAGGCATTTGAACTTAATTTAATGAGTATGGCGCGCACCAGCCGCCTGGTATTACCTCACCTGCAAAAAACAGGCAGTGGGCGCATCATTAATATTATAAGCGGATCGGTTAAATCGGTGCTGGGTAATTCTGTGTTATCAACCGCTATGCGCATGGGCGTTGTGGGTATGGCAAAATTGATGGCCGATGAATTCGGCCCCTATAACATTACGGTAAATAACGTAGCGCCAGGCCTTATCCTTACCGACCGTATAAAACATACGCTGCCAAAAAGTGCCGACCCGGATGCGGCGCTGGCCGAAAAGGCCAAAACCATCCCGCTTGGCCGTATTGGCAAACCCGAAGAACTGGCCGCGCTGGTGGCGTTCCTGGCATCAGAACAAGCGGCCTATATAAGCGGGCAAACCATACAGGTTGATGGTGGGGCGGGGCGTAATATTTATTGAGGTTTTTTACCGTCCAGCCTCTTCTTTTTCATAGCACGGAAACCAATTGCAAGCACACAGCCTATAGCGGCGCCTATCAATACATTTTTCCATTGCTGGTTTTGTGCGCCAACAGCATACAGGCTGAAGATGGCAAACAGTATAATGAGCACACCTGCAAATACCACCACAAATATCTTAAAATTCATAACTGCAAAATTACAAATTACTATCCAGCCATGCTACGCGTTGTGTAAGCCAGGCTTTTAATTGCGCAACTTCCCTGGGGTATGAGCCTAAAACAACCGGGTTAGGCCAAACGTATGTATCCAGGATATTCCATGTAGAAAAATTTTCGTGTGCAGATAAGGTTAAATAAGCCTGGGTTTGGTCAATGTTCTTATACATGGCCGGTATGCCGTTAGCTTTTAAGAATTGCCAGCGTGCTTTCACTTTTGCCGCAAACGCAGCGTCCTGAAACAGGCGGCTAAACCACGGCCCGGTACGCACCCACCAACCATCGGGTTTAGTAGCATCGCTATAATCAACATTTCCAGCTCCCAGGTCAAAATCCCAGGCGGGACCCATACCCAATTTGCCGCCCCTGTCTTTATAATAAAACATACTGCTAAAGTTTGCCGCGTCCTGGTTCTTAAATAATTCGTTGACCAGGAACCAGTTGATGAACGAGTCGGTATTGATGTACCTGGCATAGCCATTTACAGGATCGGCGAAGTTTGGTGCAAATATGGCATTTTCGGTATCCTGAATATAGGTTTTAATATAAGCCATTTGGGCCGGAGTAATGCTTCCGGGCTCCTTTACCGTAAAAGGCAGTTTTGCATTTGTTGTAAACCGGTTTTCATCTTCCTGCCGCTGGTCAAGCTCTAATAAATAGCCGCCTGTAATGTTAGGATCGGCGTTATCTCCGCTTTTTATTTCGGTGATGTTAACGCGTCCTGGGTTTACTTCTACCTGCTCAGTTAGCATATAATTACCCACGTAGGTACCATTCATTACCACTTCAACAAATATCCCGTGCGGGGTAAAATCGCCGTTAAGGCTTTGCGCTACACCATCGGCAATGTAGTTACGCATAAGTGTTTTATCAGAATAGTTGGCAAGTAGTACCCAGTTTTTAGCAGCGGGCAAGCCCAGCACTTTTGCCTTCGAATTGAATTTTAAGCGATATGGCTTTTTGGGGTGTAAAACCCAGGTAGAGTTACCCCGGCCCTTTATTTGTAGTGCAATATCGTTTGTTTCCTGTTCGTAAATCCCGTTGGTGTTTATATTAAGTGTGCCGGTAACATAGTCGTCTTTTGATACTACCGGGCCCGATGTTGTAAGGTTAAATATGGGCAGGCCGGTAAAGTTAAATATGCTAACCGTATAATCGGTAGTGCTGCCTTTAGAGTCGGTTATAGAGTAAATCACCGGTTTGCTAAAATCGTTTGATGTTACACCGCTTTTTTGTACCACGCCATTAACCTTCACTATCGATGCATTATCTTTTAGCTTGTAGGATAATATCAACTGGTGCAGGGATTTTGTACCGGGGGTGTACCCTTTTATCCTGGTACCCTCTATAGTTAAAATAACGTCGGTGAAAATCTGGTCCGGGTTTTTAGCAGCTTCTATTTTAAATTCAAACTTGCTTACTACGGGTTCGATAACCGGCGGAATGATCACCGAATCTTTTTTACACCCAAAAACTAATAACAGAAAGCAAACTGAGGTAATGTGTCTCTTCATTTAACGCGTTTATAATCTGCAAGATATTAAAAAAAGATGCAACTGCGCGTTAAGATACACCCGCAGGTGTTGAAAAATGTTTGCAGGTTATTTATACTTGCACAGATGGATAAAACATTATCAGCTCAAAAGTATAAAGCTTTAACAAAGCTTGCTGCCGGCGATTACCAGGCCTTTTTATACGATTGCGACGGCACCCTTGCAGATAACATGGGCGCGCATAAAAACAGCTACATACGGGTAGCTGCTGATGACGGCGTAGTGATAGACGGAGATATTATTGACGAATTTGCCGGCTTGCCTATACTTAATGTTGTTGACGAAATAAACAAACGTTACAACACCACCTTTGAACCTGCCGATTTTGCAGCCCGTAAGCACAAAATATTTTTTAACGAGTATATTGAGCAAACCCAACCTATAGAGTATGTGGTGAACCATTTAAAGAGCCATGCGGGAAAGGTTAAAATCGGAGTGGTATCGGGCGGCAGCCGTAATTCGGTAACTAAAACGCTGCAGGTGCTGGGCATTTACGATCTGGTTGAAGTGCTGATATGCGCAGGCGAAACCGAACGCGGAAAGCCCTTTGCCGATCCGTTTTTAGCCGCTGCCGAACAGTTGGGTGTTGAGCCTCGCCACTGCCTGGTTTTCGAAGATGGTGAACCCGGCGTACAAGCAGCCGAAGCAGCCGGAATGCAGTGGATTAGAATTGATAAGGTATAATTTCTGGCAAAAGAGGACAAATTACAGCCAAAAAACGACCTTAGCTCGACCTAAAAACGACAAAAAACGGCAGATAAGAGTATCTGCCGTTTATGGACCGATCTGTCACGCGAATTATTTCGCCATCATTTTATCCCTGATCGCCTTAAACTCCGAGCCTTTTTTCCAGCCGGGGAAGGTGGTTTCATTGCTTAACTTTACACCTAATTGGTACATCAGGTTTGCGGTTTGGGCCATGCCCTTGGTGTCCATAGCTTCGCTGTACTCGTCTGATGGTTGGTGATAATGTTGTTCGTTGTATTCCTTAGCTTTTTCCTTGCCAAATTCTTCGCCGCGCTGGATGCTTTTTGAGCCATTGTGCAAGTCTAAGGCAGGAACGCCCATCTTAGCGAAGTTAAAATGATCTGACCGGTAGTAGCTGCCTGAGCCGGGATTTTCATCGCCCACAACATCCCAGCCTTTTGGTTTGGTGAGTGCTATTACATAGTCGTCCAGATCGTTCTGCCCTTTGCCGGTGATAGAAAAGTTGCTGGTTTCGCCAAAGTCTGATAGGGCGTCAATATTAAGGTTGGCAACAGTTTTATTTAGGGGATAGATGGGGTGGGTAGCATAATATTCCGACCCTAATAAGCCCTGTTCCTCGGCAGTAACCGCAAGGAAAACGATGGAACGTTTCGGTTTGGTTTTTTGCTGTGTGAACTTTTTGGCAACGGCTAAAACAGCAGCTACGCCACTGGCATTATCAACCGCGCCATTATAAACGCTGTCGCCTTTTGCATCAGGCTTGCCAATGCCAAAATGGTCCCAATGTGCGGTATATAAAATGGTTTCGTCCGGCCGCGCGGATCCTGTTAAACGGGCTATTACGTTGTGCGATTTAGAGTAATTGAGCGTATTTTTTAAACTTAATGATACGGTGCTTTTTAACGGTACTGCTTTAAAATCTTTTTTACGGGCATACTCGCGGATATCGCCATTGATGCCCGCTGCGGATAGCAATTTTGTGGCAGCCTCTTCACTCATCCAGCCTTCAACCATGCAGCGGTTCATGTGTTTATCTGCCTGCTGCAGGTAAAGTTTTGATCCGGTAAAGCTGTTTTGAATTACCTGCCAGCCGTAGCTTGCAGGCTCGGTTTGATGAACGATGATAACACCCGCAGCACCCTGGCGGGCTGCCTCTTCATACTTGTAGGTCCAACGACCGTAGTAAGTCATGGTATCGCCCTTAAAAAGCTTTTCTTTGGCTTTAAAGCCCGGGTCGTTAACCAAAACAATAACCGTTTTACCCTTCACATCAAGGCCTTTATAATCGTTCCAGCCATATTCTGGCGCAACCACGCCAAAGCCCGCAAATATCAGAGGCGAATTCTTCAAGCTCAGGCTATCCACCTCGCGGCGGGTCGATGCTACAAAGTCAACACCCGGTTTAAGGGAGGTTGTTGCCGCCCCGCTTATCTTCATTTCCTGCGAGGCAGAGGTTATCTCAACCAGTGGTACCTCCTGAAAGTAAGTGCCATTGTTGCCCGGCTCAAGCCCCAGCTTTTTGAATTCCCGGGCTATATAGGCAATGGTTTTATCCTCACCCCGGGTAAACGGTTTACGGCCTAATAAACTGTCATTGGCCAAAACAGCAATATGCTGGCGTATATCAGCCGCCATGCCCGTATCCGGGGTTGTAACGATGGTTGTTTTCTTTTCGTTACCTGCACAACCGGCCAGGAGGGTGGCAACGGCCAAAAAGCTTATGAAGTTTAATTTCATGGTTCAGAATGTTTGTAGATCAAATATAGGAAAGCTTTGGATTGTTTGCAGGTGCTAATGGTAAAGGCTTGGTTACACGGGCGATTAACTCACCCCGACTGCGCTACGCTGGTCGACCCTCTCTGCTGCGCAAAGAGGGTGGAAAAGAAAATAGGCTTACCCTCTTTCCGCTTGCGGAGAGAGGGTGGTCGGGCGAAGCAACGGCCGGGTGAGCAAATAGCAAAGCGATGTGCCGGCGTTAAGGCGGCTCACCCCGCGACCCTTTCTACTGCGTAAAGAGGGTGAGGAGGGTTTATACCCCCTCTTTGCGCAGCAGAGAGGGGGCGGGGGTGAGTCAGCCCGGCAAAGTAGGGTATACGGCATGCGTGTCCGGATAAATCCCCATTCTATCAAAATCTCTCCGTCATAATTACCCTATTAACTATCATTTAATAATAAAAATCCGTATTTTTGCAACCTTTAAAATTCGAGGCGAACATATTGATGTACAAGGAATATAAGCAGTTAAATCTATCGCAAACAGGTAAAGAAGTGCTGGATTTCTGGAAACAGAACGGCATATTCGCAAAAAGTATCAGCAGCAGGCCGGCAAGCAAGCCGTATACCTTTTATGAAGGGCCGCCAAGCGCTAATGGTATGCCGGGTATTCACCACGTAATGGCCCGCTCTATCAAAGATATTTTTTGCCGTTATAAAACCCTTAAGGGATACCAGGTTAAACGCAAAGGCGGCTGGGATACCCATGGCCTGCCTATTGAACTTGCTGTTGAAAAAGCTTTGGGCATCACTAAAGATGATATTGGTAAAAAAATATCGGTAAAGGAATATAACGATGCCTGCCGCAAGGAGGTGATGCGCTATACCGATATCTGGAATGATCTTACCGAAAAGATGGGGTATTGGGTTGATCTTGAAAACCCGTACATTACCTACGAGAACGAATACATTGAAACCCTTTGGTGGATACTAAAGCAGCTTTACAATAAAGATATGCTTTACAAGGGTTACACCGTACAACCGTACTCACCAAAATCGGGTACCGGCCTTAGCTCGCACGAGTTGAACCAGCCGGGCACCTACAAAATGGTAAAAGACACTACCATTGTCGCCCAGTTTAAGGTAAAGAATGATAACGATTCCGCCTTTTTATTTGAAGGTGTTAGCAGTGATGTTTTTATACTGGCCTGGACGACCACCCCATGGACATTGCCGTCAAACTGCGCATTGGCTGTTGGCGAAAGCATCAATTATGTGCAAATAAGCACCTTTAATCCTTATACCTACGAACCCATCAGCGTGGTGTTGGCTAAGGACCTGGTGAAAAAATATTTTAAGGCCGAAGGGGAGAACGCATCTTTCGAAGATTATAAAGGCGGCGATAAAATTATACCCTGGACATTGACCCGCGAGTTTAAAGGAACTGACCTGCTGGGCATTCACTACGAGCAGCTAATGCCGTACGTAACCAATGCTGAATTGGAGGAAAACGCTTTCCGTGTGATACCTGCCGATTTTGTTACTACCGAGGATGGTACGGGTATAGTACACACTGCATCTGTTTTTGGTGCGGATGACTTTAGGGCATGTAAGGAAAACAACGTGCCATCGGTAATGGTGAAGGACGAGAACGGTAAGGATGTGCCTTTGGTGGATAAACAGGGCCGCTTTGTGGAAGAGGTTACCGATTTTGCCGGTCGTTACGTAAAAGAAGAATACTATTCCAACGAAGACCGTGCAGCGGAAGGATTTAAACCGACTGATGTACTGATCTCCATCAAGCTAAAAACCGAGAACAAAGCGTTCGACGTTAAAAAATACGAGCACAGCTACCCCCATTCGTGGCGCTCTGATGAACCTATACTTTACTATCCCTTAGATAGCTGGTTTATCCGTACCACTGCGGTGAAAGAAAAAATGGTTGCGTTGAACAAAACCATTAACTGGAAACCCGAAAGTACCGGTACAGGCCGTTTTGGTAACTGGCTTGAGAACCTGGTGGACTGGAACCTGTCGCGCTCGCGCTACTGGGGCACCCCGCTGCCTATCTGGCGCGAAGAAGATGGCAAAGAAGAAAAGTGCATTGGTTCGATAGAAGAACTGAAGGCCGAAATACAAAGATCGATTGAGGCCGGTTTAATGCCTGCGGGCTTTAAACTGGAAGACATGCACCGCCCTTATGTGGACGATGTAATATTAACATCATCCACAGGCAAACGCATGCTACGCGAACCCGACCTGATTGACGTTTGGTTTGACAGCGGCGCCATGCCTTACGCACAATGGCACTTTCCGTTTGAAAATAAAGAAGAATTTAAAAATGCCTATCCGGCAGATTTTATTGCTGAAGGGGTCGACCAAACCCGTGGCTGGTTCTTTACGCTGCATGCCATTGCGGTGATGCTGAGCGAAGCAAGCAACGAAGTAAAAGCCATTAACGAGCAGGTAGGCAACAAAGGTGTAGCTTTCAAGAACGTGGTATCAAACGGTTTGGTGCTTGACAAGAACGGCAACAAAATGTCAAAACGTTTGGGCAATGGCGTAGATCCGTTTGAGACCATCGAGCAGTTTGGCGCCGACGCTGCCCGCTGGTACATGATCAGCAACGCGGCCCCATGGGATAACCTGAAATTTAATATCGAAGGGCTGGACGAGGTTCGCCGTAAGTTTTTTGGTACGTTGTACAATACTTACTCGTTCTTTGTGCTTTATGCCAACATCGATAAGTTTAAGTATGAAGAAGCGGAAATAGCGATAGCGGACCGCCCCGAACTTGACCGCTGGATAATATCGCTGTTAAACACCCTTAGCAAAGAGGTTGATGGCTATTACGCCGATTTTGAACCAACCAAAGCGGCCCGTGCCATACAAGAATTTGTTGACGCTCACTTTAGCAACTGGTACATCAGGCTAAGTCGCCGCCGTTTCTGGCGGTCAGATAACTCTGAAGATAAGCTCTCGGCGTACCAAACGCTTTATACCTGTCTGATCACCATCAGCAAATTAATGTCGCCCATAGCCCCATTCTTTGCCGAGCGTTTATATACCGACCTGAACAGTGTTACCGGCAAAGAGGAATTTGAATCGGTACACCTGGCTTACTATCCCGAGTATCATAACGATCTGGTGGATACCGCCCTTGAAGAACGTATGCAATTAGCGCAGGATATTTCATCACTGGTGTTATCGCTTCGTAAAAAAATAGAGGTGCCTGTGCGCCGGCCGTTGAGCAAGATTTTATTGCCGATACTGGATAAGAAATTTAAAGCACAGATAGAGAAGGTGAAGGAGCTGATCCTATCAGAAACCAACATTAAGGATATTGAATATATTACTGATGCTGCCGGTTTTATCAAGAAAAAGATAAAACCCAACTTTAAAGCTTTGGGCGCCAAGGTAGGAAAGGATATGAAAGATGTGGCCACTGCTATTACTGGGTTTGATCAGGAACAGATAACCGAATTGGAAACAAACGGCTCTATCCTGATACTTGATGCTAAACACTCGATACTACTTTCGGACGTGGAAATTATAGCAGAAGACGTACCCGGATGGCAGGTTGCAAATTTAGGAAAACTAACCGTGGCTTTAGATGTTACGATAACCGATGAGTTGAAAGAGGAGGGTATTGCAAGGGAATTTGTAAACCGTATACAAAATAACCGTAAGGATAAAGGATTAGAAGTAACCGACCGCATAAACGTAAGTGTGAGTTGCGGCCCCGGTATCTGGAAAGCACTGGAAAATAATTTATCATATATTTGCGCCGAAATTTTAGCAGACAGCCTTGTGCTTGATAATCAGCTATCTGAAGGCGTTAAGGTCGTGATTGATGAGAATGAAATTTTGATCGCTATAAGTAAAAGTTAAATGGAAAACGAAAAAACAAGGTATTCTGATTCGGAATTAAAAGAATTCAAGGACCTATTACTTGAAAAATTACGCAGCTCTAAAGAAGAGTTGAGCGCACTGGCTACTTCATTAAGTTCGCCTAACGCGAACGGTACGGATGATACTGCCGGTACTTATAAAACGCTGGAGGATGGATCTGCGACGTTGGAGAAAGAACAGATAAACCAATTGGCTGCCCGCCAGAAGAAATTTATTGAGCAGTTAGAAGCCGCTTTGGTTCGTATCGAAAACAAAACCTATGGCATTTGCCGCGAAACCGGTAAGCTTATTCCAAAAGAGCGCCTGCGTGCTGTTCCGCACACAACGCTTACTATGGAAGCTAAATTAAAGCAATAAATGAAGGCTGCTTATACAAAACCTTTTTTAACCGCAGCATTTATCATTTTACTCGACCAGATCATCAAGATCTGGGTTAGGGGCCATATGTTCTTGGGCGAAGAGATACGCTTTTTAGGTAACCGGGGCATGTTGCACTATACCGAAAATAACGGTATGGCCTTTGGCATGGAGCTGGGCGGCGAGTTCGGCAAACTGGCTTTAACGCTATTCCGTATTGTGGCCGTTTGTGGCATTGGTTATGCGCTTGTGTTCCTGATAAAGCATAAATATCATCGTGGTTTAATTATGATGGTAGCCCTGATACTGGCAGGCGCGCTAGGTAATATCATTGATTCTACCTTTTATGGCGTAATTTATAACTACGCAAGCTTGTTTCATGGGCGTGTTGTTGATATGTTTTACTTCCCGCTGTTAACAGGGCAATTCCCGCATTGGGTGCCGGTGTGGGGTGGGCAGGAGTACATTTTCTTCCGGCCGGTATTTAACCTGGCCGATGCATCAATATCCATTGGTGTTATCATGATACTGCTAAATCAAAAGCGCTACTTTAAACAGCAGGTGCCCGAAGAAAGCAATCCTAATAGCGAAATGGTGGAGGAGTAACACCTTCTAATAATATTTAAAGCCTTCCGGTAAACGGGAGGCTTTTTGCTTTATAGTAAATATGTATAAAGCAAATACAAACTATTTATCAAACCATGTGCTTAAAGGCCAGGGTTGGGAGGGAACGCGGTGAATCGATACGTTTTGTTCTTCGTTAGGAATGTGTTTGTGTTATATGATCGTCAGTGGATGTTACTTTCTTTTCTCTCAAAAGAAAGTAACCAAAGAAAAGTCGCGGCTGCGCCCTGTTCTGTGAAAGGTAGTGCTTTAGCAATGCCTGTACTACCCGAACAGGCCAATGCCGCATTTTGAGTTATGTTAGGTTTGTCGGGCTCGTTTTTGAGCGGAGGGCCTCCTGTCAGAGTGAGCGGGCCGGGTGTATAGTGGGAATGACGGTTTAGCTTTTCTCAATGGATTGGAGCACAGCGAACAATCGAGAACAAAGCGTTAAGAACCGGCAGGGCGGGCTGAAGCATCGCTCTGACTTGAATTTTTGCTTCTTTTGTTTCAAGACAAAACGGCGAAGCCCTCTTGAGCACCTTAAAAAAACAAACAACAGCGAAAAACAAGTAGCCTTCCGCGGCAATGAGCGGACTAGCGTGCATTGAGGCACTGGCCAGTTCTTCGTTAGGAATGGGTTTGTGCAATTATTAAATATTTCAGCCCTTATACCTTTATTATCAACTTATTAAAACACACCGTGCCGATACAGGTTACACATTATGTCTTTATGTATGTTTCAAATTAAACTTTTGATACGTAATTAACTCTACACACTATATACTTATTTAATACTTATGAAAAAGTTATTTTTATTAGCCGCTTTATTCGCCACCACATTTGGAGCATTTGCACAAAACGCCGACATGCGCCGCAAAATTGAAGTTACCGGCATTGCCGAACAGGAGGTTACCCCCGATATTATCAATGTATCTATCGCTCTTAAAGAATATCTTAACGGGAAAAAGAAGGTTACCATTAGCCAGTTAGAGGCTCAGTTGGAGAAAGCTATTGCCGAGGCCGGTATTGCAAAGGAAGACTTTACCATTAACAACCTCTCATCATGGAATTATGAAACTGAGAAGAAGAAGAACCCCGACTTTTTGGCCAGCAAGCAATACGGCGTTAAGTTTCGCGACTTAAACAAGTTTAACCAGATCATGAGCAAACTGGACCCCAAGGGCATTCAAAGCACCAATATTGATAGCTACGATTACTCAAAAATTAATGAGATAAAAAACCAACTGAAGCTGAAGGCCTTACTTGCGGCACGGGATAAAGCCGCGTTCCTGGTAAACGGTTTAGGCGATAAACTGGGCAGCGCGTTGAATATTACCGAGAGCGATAACAGCAGTTTCCCTCAGCCCCGTATGTACGCTAACGTGATGTTCAAGTCGGCCGCGGCTGATGCAGCGGTGCCTGAGTCGGATATCGATTTCAAAAAGATAAAACTGAGTTTTCAGATAAACGCCGTGTTCGAGATAAAATAATCAACCCGCTATATAGGATAAGCAGCCCTCGCAACGATAATTGCGGGGGCTGTTTTTGTTTATTGCCAAACATTTAATTTATGGGGATGTTACCAATAAAAATACAAATATGAAAGCTTTAAAATATATAACAATAGCAGCGCTTTTAACGGCATCGGTAACCGCTTGTAAAGATCGTAGTAACGCCACATTGGGCGGTACCCAGGATACTGTTGCAAAGGCCGGCACGGGCGATCCGGGGAATACCCACGCGGCAGATTCTACAAAAATGGATAGTACCAATGCCGGTAATGCCGACCCTGCGGGCCATGGGGCCAGCGACACTTCAAACGCGCGACCCGTTCATTAACAGGTAATTAAATATTATTTTTTGCTCAATGGGGGTTGATATTGTAAAATATACATTTTATCTTCGTGTCCCCCAAACGGTTTGAGCATGATAGGTACCCGTTCAAAGAAAGTGCTTTTGGTGGCCCCGGAAGCTTTTCCCGACCAGTTGCTGGCCGAGTACGATAACGTGAAACACATTTCGGTAATCACCGCTATATTTCCGACTATACATGAACTTAAGCCCGACGTCATCCTGTTTCACCATGCACACATGACCCATCATATAGAAAGGGTGCTGCGTCGTTTGCAAACCAATCCGTTTTATAAACACATCAAAATTTGCTGCTATAAACGCAATGAGAGTGTTACCGCAGATGCAACCCTTAAAGTTTTGGGTGTGCACCACATGATATATCACGCCGATTTGCAAAAAGAGACAAAAGGCAACACAGCCCTTAATGCTATAAACAACCTGCTGAACGCCTCGTTAATCAAGCTGATGGCGGGTGTAGTTTAGCAGATGCACCAGGGGTAGCAACCTGTTTGTCTTTTGTTCTACATCTTTTGCCTCTTCATCATACCGTTCAATCATTTTACATAGGGCTAACACTTTTACAATAAATAGCTGTTAAACTTGCATGCTGATTATCAGTGTTAAATAAATTAACGTTGTTGAGGCCTAAAACGCATTTAGTAAAATGAAAATAGGAATAGTTTGTTATCCCACCTTTGGCGGGAGCGGGGTTGTTGCTACAGAATTAGGGAAAGCCCTTGCAGCCAGGGGGCATCAGATACATTTTGTTACCTATAACCAGCCCGCGCGCCTCGATTTTTTTTCGGAAAACCTTTTTTATCACGAAGTGTCGGTGTCACAGTATCCGTTGTTTGATTACCCGCCTTATGAACTGGCATTAGCCAGCCGGCTTGTTGACGTGGTAAGATTTGAACAGCTCGACCTGCTGCACGTACATTACGCCATACCCCATGCCTCCGCGGCATTTATGGCCAAACAAATACTGGCTACTTATGGCATTTCAATACCGTTTATAACTACGCTGCATGGTACTGATATTACGTTGGTAGGGCAGGATAGTACCTATAAGCCGGTGGTAACATTTTCAATAAACAAATCTGACGGGGTAACAGCGGTATCAGAATACCTGAAACAAGATACCTACAAATACTTTGATATTGAACAGGATATTAAGGTGATACCAAATTTTATTGACCTTACACGCTTTAGCCTAAAAGCTAAAGATCATTTTAAAAAGGCCATTGCGCCTAACGGCGAAAAAGTGCTGGTGCATACATCAAACTTTCGTAAGGTAAAGCGTACCGAGGATGTAATAAAGATGTTTGCTAAAGTGGTAGAAAAGATACCATCTAAATTATTAATGGTGGGCGATGGCGGCGAGCGATCAGTATGCGAACAGTTGAGTCGCGACCTGGGCATTGCCGAGCACGTACGCTTTTTAGGTAAGCAGGATGCTATTGAAGAGATCCTTTCCGTCTCCGACCTGTTCCTGATGCCGTCGCAGTCTGAAAGTTTCGGGCTTGCCGCTTTAGAGGCTATGGCTTGCAAGGTGCCTGTTATAAGCAGCAATGCAGGTGGCTTACCCGAACTGAACCTTGAAGGTATTACAGGTTTTTTAAAGGATGTAGGCGATGTTGATGGCATGGCCGAAAAAGCTATTTATATATTGGAGGACGAAGGCAGGTTAAACCAGTTTAAGGATAATGCCCTTGCCCGTGCCAAAGAGCTGGAACTATCGAATATCATGCCTTTATATGAAAATTATTATCAGGAGGTTATTGAGCGCAGCAAGCAGTAATATTATATTATTACCATAACCTTTTGGCCTGATTTGTGTTTATATACCAATTAAAACACATATCATATACCATCAACCATGAAAAAGATATTTCAAACATCAATTGCAATTTTAGCCCTTACCTTTATTTTCTCGGCTTGCTCAACACCTCAAAACACAAATTCGGGCGCAACATCATCAGCTAATGTATCACGCGGGAAGTTTGTAGGCACCTGGACATTAACCAACGTAACTTACGATGGCCTGGTACCCGGCGCTGTGCAGAATGTATTTGACCAGGCATCGCCTGATGCATTTGTAGGCAGTACCTGGAAATTTACCAACAGTGGTAATGGTATTTACACATTAACCAACGGAACCTCGCAAACCATTTTTTGGTCGGTATTTAACGGCGCCACCGGTACGCAGTTTCAATTTAAAAAACTTTACGAAGGCGATAAGGCCAAAAACGTACAGGAAGGTTATCGTTTAGATATCGGTGTTATCGATAACGCTACCATGACCCTGCGATCGCCTGTAGCAATAGGTAACAGTAATGGCTATATAATTTATTCGTTTACCAAAGCCCAGTAAGCTGTATAAAGATAAAAAACAAAAGAAGCCGGAAGTAAATCACCTCCGGCTTCTTTGCTAATCGGCTAAATTTTATTTTTTAATTACATCGCCGGGGCAAACTTTAAACAAACAGGGTTACCAATGGTAATGCGTGCAACGGTGCTGGTAATTCTACCGGTATTTTCATCTATCTTATAAACGGTAATGTTATCGCTGTTTTGATGGGCTACTAACAAGTATTGTCCTGTAGGATCAATCACAAAATTGCGCGGGCCTTTACCGCCTGATGGCTTACGCTCTATAAATGTTAGTTCGCCATTTTCCTGATTGATGGCAAATACAGATATATCATTGGCATCGCCGCGATTTGTAGCGTACAGGAATTTGCCGTTTGGCGAAACATGAATATCGGCAGCGCCGGTCTCTCCCTTAAAACCATCAGGTAACAGGCTTATGTCCTGGCGTTGTTTTAGTTTGCCGTTATTATAATCAAATACTACCACTGTGCTGCCCATTTCGGTTATCAGGTACATGGTTTTTTTATTGTTCGAAAAAGCCAGGTGGCGCGGGCCGTAGCCGGGTTTTACGCTTACAAAGGCAGGCTTTGCAGGTACTATAGGGTTGCTTTTGCCACCTTTGTATTTGGTGATGTTAATTTTATCGGTACCAAGATCGGTATACAATACATATTTTTCATCGGGCGATAATACCGCGGTATGTACGTGCGCTTTTTCCTGGCGCTCTTTATTAACGCTATGGCCGTCATCTTTAATAGTTTGTACGGCGGGCGCAATAGATCCGTCTTCGTTTATAGGCAGCACTGCAATGTTACCGCCCGAGTAATTGGCTACAAAAAGGTTCTTCTGATCTTTGTCTACCGAAATATAGCACGGCGCGCCACCCAGGGTAGATACTTTATTGATAAATGTTAGCTTACCGGTTTTTGGCTCAAACGAGAACGAGCTTACCTCGCCGTTATCGTTCTCGTTAACAGCATAAACAAACTTATTGTTATTTGATACGGTAAGGTACGATGGGTTGCTTACATCATCTATCTGGCTTAAGTAGGCCAGTCTGCCGGTTTCGGTATAAAAACGGTAAACAGCAATCCCTTTACTGGAACCGCTGGTATAAGCGCCCACAATAAGGTCGAAACTTTTGGGCGATGCCGGTTTTTTTTGAGCATATGTTATTATAGGCAGAAGCATTGCTATCATCAACAGAGATTTTTTCATTCGTAATTGGTTTATAAGTGCAAGTTAATAAAATGATTAAAAAAGATAACACTACTTATTAATTATGTGTAAGACAGGGTGATGCACGAATAGGTTTAATGGATGATGCATTGAAAAGGGGAATATAAAGATTTGTCTGCTCAATCGCGCTAATAGCCATTTATCAAAGCGAATCCGTAGTTGCGGATAGTGTGGCAACCGTTAGGATGAGCTGCCTATATACATCGGGCTGCACAAAGCCCTACAACAATAAAGGCATCACTTACATGATGCCTTTACTGTTGTTATTTTATTAAATGCTTTAGTTGTATCACTTCCTTTTCGTCCAGGTATCTCCACCTGCCACGCGGAAGGTCTTTTTTGGTAAGGTTAGCGTAAACCGACCGGTCAAGCTTTACCACGTCATACCCCAGCGATTCGAAAATGCGGCGCACAATGCGGTTTTTACCGCTATGTATCTGTATGCCTATTTCCTTTTTTGTGCCGCCAGCAACATACGATACGCTATCAGGTTTTATTATGCCATCTTCCAACTCAATGCCAAACTCAATTTTGTTAAGATCGCCCTGGCTAAGCGCCTTGTTAAGCTCTACCAGGTAAAGTTTGGTCACGCTGTTACGCGGGTGCGATAGTTTGTCGGCCAGGTCGCCGTCGTTGGTCATCAACAATAAGCCTGTGGTGTTGCGGTCAAGTCGGCCCACCGGGTATATGCGTTCTCTGCTGGCTTTCTCAACCAGGTGCATAACCGTGCGGCGTTCCTGCGGGTCGTCGGTTGTGGTGATATAATCTTTTGGCTTATTTAGCAATACATAAACCATTTTCTCGCGTTTTAAAGCCTCGCCGTTATAACGCACCAGGTCCTTAAGCGGGTCAACCTTGTGGCCCAGTTCAGATATCACTTCGCCGTTTACCGATACTACCCCCGCGGCTATCAGCTCATCGGCTTTGCGGCGGCTGCATATACCTGCGTTGGCAATGTAACGGTTAAGGCGTATCAGGCCATCATCCTTAGCCCTAACCACCGGGTTCTTACGCCCGCGCATGGTAGGTTTTGATGGTGCATTATCGTTTTCGCTCTTACGGAAACCTGTAGATGTGCTTGGAAAATCTTTTTTGCCGCCGCGTGTGCCTGCAAATTTCTTCTCACCGAAGCTTTTCTTTGGCCCATCGGTACCGGCAGGGCGCCTGTTAAAGGGCTTATCTAACGATGACGGATTTTTACGAGGGCCGTATGATGCCGGGCCTAAGCCTGGCTTTTTATAACTGCCACCTTCGCTGTCGCCGGTTTGTGGGCGGCCGCTGTAAGGTTTATCGCGTGGGCTAAAAGTTTTACGGTCGCCTTGTGGCGCATCGCCATAGCTGCGTTTTGGGCGGTCGCTATCTGTTGGGCGGCCGCTGTAAGGCTTGCCTTTTGGCGAAAATGATCTTTTGTCGCCACCGCCGAATGACGAGGCTTGTCCATAACTTTTGCGTGGCCTTTCGGTGCCGTCAGCATCTGGTTTACCGGTATTGGGTTTTGAATAGGCAGATCCTCTTTTATCTGTAGAGAAATTTTTTTTGCCATCTGCGCGACCTGCGCCAAAGGATTTTCCCGTGCTGGAAAATGATGGTCTTTTGGTGTTTTCGCCACCACTTTTTGAGCGGCCCTGTGATTTGTCGGGCTTGTCGTCGCGACTACCTGCTGGTCTTTTAAATACCATATTTTTTTGTTTTGCGCTTTCGCAGCGTGAGGGGCAAAAGTACTACAAATTAACCAAAAAAACAACTTTTTAATCAAGTCCAAAAAGCAGGTTTAAAGCGCTTTAAACGTCGATTTTCGGCCTGTTTTAAAATGCCCGAAACACTAAGTATAATATAAGTGTTTGATAATCTGCTTTATATAACGTACCTTTGCGGCACATCATACCAAAATGTTTAATTAATGAGTAAAATTGAAATGACTAAAAAACACTTAATTACGTGCTCCGTAATCTTGGTGCTGGTTATCATTTCCAGTCTTAACATTTTCAGTACCAACCCGGTATTTCCTGCAAAACATATCGCTTACACGCCTTCAAATTTACTGTTCAGCAAGCCCGCCGACGACTTTGAAGAAGCCTATAGTTTTGCCGACGAAGCCATACCGGTAAACGACAAAAAAGTAGATTTTAAATTAAAAAAATCAATAGCGAAGCACAGGTACAAAAACGTTCAGTCGAACGTTCTGCATTCAAAAGCCGATAAGCTTTTCCCTATCATCGAGCCTATCTTAAAGTTTTACGGTATCCCCGAAGATTTTAAGTACGTACCGCTGGTAGAGTCGGGTTTACAGTCTGGTACATCGCCAAAAGGGGCAAGGGGCATCTGGCAGTTTATGCCGGGCACCGCGCGCTCATATGGTTTAAAGGTAGGGCACGGTAAAGATGAGCGTTTGAACGTTCGTAAATCAACCATAGCCGCTTGTAAATACATTAAAGAGCTTTACGGCGAATTTAACAGCTGGACGCTGGCGGCCGCAGCCTACAACAATGGTTCGGTTAAACTGGAAAGGGCCATGGACAGGCAAAATGAGGATAACTACTTCCGCATGAGCCTCAACCGCGAAACCGGATCGTACGTTTACAAACTTATAGCGATGAAGGAGATCATCAACAACCCCGAAAAGTACGGCTATAAAAACTTTTATAGCTATATGCAAAAGCCACTGCCATATTCGGTAGCATACAACAATTAAAGTAATTTAATATTACGGAG
This sequence comes from Mucilaginibacter sp. AK015, assembly GCF_014200785.1. Classification (NCBI taxonomy): domain Bacteria; kingdom Pseudomonadati; phylum Bacteroidota; class Sphingobacteriia; order Sphingobacteriales; family Sphingobacteriaceae; genus Mucilaginibacter; species Mucilaginibacter sp. AK015. The sequence continues at coordinate 57,960 of NZ_JACHCV010000003.1, read as the reverse complement.
CACTTTTAAAGGCCATCCCAGGCGGGGTGGCTTTTTTACGTTATAAAACCTTCACCTGAACACGGGAAAAGCTTTTATCATTTGATAAAAAGCGAAAGAAAGAGTAACACTCCGTTGCCAGCAACGAGGCGTCAAAAGGCCCGCCAACGGATTGATGGATGTGGAAATTTTTACATTAACCGGTACCTCCATCACCATGCTAACCCTTTAAATCACCGCCACTTTTATGTATATTTGCGAACTTTTTTAGTAATTACGCGGCCAACCAAAAACTAAGCCGTATCTGTCTTGTTTTCTGAAGAATATATGAGCGAAAAAACATTAGACCTGGGCGAGCAAAGTGAAGTTGAAGTTTATGGTGCCCGGGTACATAATTTAAAAAATATCGATGTTTCCTTTCCGCGCAATAAGCTGGTTGTAATAACCGGGCTTAGCGGCAGCGGTAAGTCGTCGTTAGCGTTTGACACCATTTATGCCGAGGGGCAGCGCCGGTACATGGAAACATTTTCGGCTTACTCGCGCCAGTTTATGGGCGGTATGGAACGGCCTGATGTGGATAAGGTATCGGGGCTTAGTCCGGTGATAGCCATCGAGCAAAAAACTACCAGCAAAAACCCCCGCAGTACCGTTGGTACCATTACTGAGATATACGATTTTATGCGCTTGCTTTTTGCCCGGGCCGGCGAAGCTTACTCATACACTACCGGCGAGAAAATGGAGCGCATGAGCGAGGAGCAGATCCTGAAAACCATTTTAGAAAAGTTTGACGGGCAGCCGGTAAATATACTGGCGCCGGTGGTAAAGGCCCGTAAAGGCCATTACCGCGAGCTTTTTGAGCAAATACGCAAGCAGGGCTACCTAAAGGTTTACATTGATGGCGCTATTGCCGATGTGGAAGCCAAAATGCAGGTAGACCGTTATAAGATACACGACATTGATATTGTGGTTGACCGCCTGGTGGTGAGCGAGGCTGATAGCAAAAGGTTATACACCTCGGTGCAATCGGCACTTAAAATTGCTAAGGGCATTATCCGTATCGCGGATAAGGATAACAATGTATCGTACTTCAGTAAATACCTGATGGACCCGGTGTCGGGCATCTCGTATGACGAACCGCAGCCAAACACCTTCTCGTTCAACTCGCCCTATGGCGCCTGCGAAAAGTGTAACGGCTTAGGCTATATTTTCGAAGTTGACGAGGCATCGGTAGTGCCAAACCCTAAACTGAGTATTATTAACGGTGGATTAGCGCCGATAGGCGAGTACCGCGAGACCTGGATCTTCCAGGTGCTGAAAGCCCTGGCTAAAAAATATGAGTTTAGCCTGAGCACCCCCATAGAAAAACTAACCCGCGAGCAGCTGGACATTATCCTGAACGGATCGCCCGATATGATAACTGTGGCGGTTGAGTATAATAAATGGAACGTTCAAAGCTACCAGATAACCTTTGACGGTATCATCCGCATGCTGGAAGAGCAGCAGGAACGCCGCAACGACGAGGGTATGGACGATATGGAAAACTACCGTGTACTGCGTACCTGCCCGGTTTGCGATGGTGCAAGGCTCAAAAAAGAATCGCTCCATTTTAAGGTTGACGAAAAGAATATTTTTGAGTTAGCCTGCATGGATATTACCACGCTGGATAAGTGGTACACCGGTTTAGAAGAAAGGCTGAACGAGCGCCAGAATGTTATCGCTAAAGAAATACTGAAAGAGATCCGTGCGCGCATCGGCTTTTTGCTGGATGTCGGCCTCAGCTATTTAACTTTAGACCGCACCGCCAAAACCTTATCGGGCGGCGAAGCGCAGCGTATCAGGCTGGCTACGCAGATAGGGTCGCAGCTGATGAACGTGATGTATATATTGGACGAACCAAGCATCGGCTTGCACCAGCGCGATAACGAACGCCTGATAAACGCCCTTAAAAACCTGCGCGACCTGGGTAACACTGTTTTGGTGGTGGAGCACGATAAAGATATGATACTGGAAGCCGACCACGTAATTGACATGGGCCCGGCTGCAGGGGTACATGGCGGTACTATTGTAGCCGAGGGCACACCTGCCGAATTAATGGCTAAGCATACGTTAACCACATCGTACATAAACGGCGAAAAAGAGATCGCTATACCCAAAAAGCGCCGGGAAGGTAACGGTAAAACGTTAAGTCTTAAAAAGGCTACGGGGCATAATTTAAAGAAGGTATCCGTTGATTTCCCATTGGGTAAACTGATCGGTGTAACCGGGGTATCGGGCAGCGGTAAATCAAGTTTGATAACCGAAACCCTGTACCCGATATTGAACCACCATTTCTTCCGTGCTAAAAAGCATCCGCTGCCATACGATAAAATTGAAGGGCTGGAGCATATTGATAAAGTTATCGAAATAGACCAGACACCCATTGGCCGTACACCGCGATCGAACCCCGCTACTTACACCGGCGTTTTCTCGGATATACGTAACCTGTTTGTTGCGCTGCCGGAGTCAAGGATAAGGGGGTACAAGCCGGGCCGTTTCTCGTTCAACGTAAAAGGGGGCCGCTGCGAAACCTGCCAGGGCGCAGGCCAAAAGGTTATCGAGATGAACTTTTTACCCGATGTGCAGGTGCCATGCGAAGAATGCGGCGGCAGGCGTTATAACCGCGAAACGCTGGAAGTACGGTATCGTGGCAAATCCATCAGCGATGTGCTGGATATGAGCATTGAAGATGCCACTCCATTTTTTGAGCATATCCCATCCATCTATCGCAAAGTGAAAACCTTGTTTGATGTGGGGTTAGGCTATATCACCTTGGGGCAATCGTCAACCACCCTATCGGGCGGCGAGGCACAGCGTGTAAAACTTGCTACCGAACTGAGCAAAAAGGATACAGGTAATACTTTTTACATACTGGATGAACCAACAACCGGCCTGCATTTCGAGGATATTAATGTTTTGCTTGGCGTTATTAACCAATTGGTTGATAAAGGCAACACCGTGCTGGTGATAGAGCATAACCTGGATGTGATAAAGGTTGTTGACCATGTTATCGATCTTGGCCCTGAAGGCGGCTCTGGCGGCGGTAAAATCCTGTTCAGTGGTACCCCCGAGGGTTTATGCAAAGTTAAAGACAGCTTTACCGGCCAGTTTTTGAAAAAGGAAATGGGGGTGAAGTAATAAAATTTGTCATACTAAAGGATATCAAACCTTTTATGGCCGATTCGAAATGCGTGGATCAATTCCCCGTTATCCTTTAGCATGACAAACTCAGTAGTTATCTCCCTGCAAACCTCTGTAGCAGGTTAGCGGCAGCGCCGGGCATCTTAACCTTGTAACGGTACATGCCGCCAAAGCTATCCTCTTCTTTTAAAAATTCGTGGTTCTTTTTGCTGATCCAAAATGTTTCTACCGATTTTTGACCATTGTGTTCGGCTTCGTTCACCAGTTTCCAGCAGTCAACTTTTTGGTTATCCAAAGTGCTTATCACTTCACTGCCGGTAACTTTGTATATAATATACTCAGGTTTGCCAAAACCGGCATCGTAAAAATTTATGGCGAAGGTTTTACCGGCAGCGAGAGGCAGCATTTCAAATGTTTCTATATCCAGGTTCCAGTTAAAATTGGCCTCAGTAAAGTTCAGAGCGAAATCTTTTTTGGTATTTAATGTTACTGTATCCGCCCCCTTTATTTTATCAGCATCCCAGTTGTAAGCACCAAGTTTACCTCCAACAGTTTCACTATGGTAAACCGGCGAAAAATCTTTTACCCTGTTTACCGAATATCCCGTACGGTAGCTCATGGTATCGCTGCCATACCAGTGTTGTGTAGTGACAAATACCTTTTCGCCATTGCGGGTTTCTATTTTTGTATCGCGCAGCCAAAGCCAATACCTTAACGTTTTAGGGCTTTTGGGCATTTGAAAGTACACCAGGTACTGGCGCATGCCGGGCTTCAGTGTCGCAGTGTTAAGGCGGTGGTCTTTCAGGCGGATGGTATCTACTTGCGCAAGCGCACGTCTGGGTTGAGCCGAAAAAAACAATGTGACAAGTGCGGCTGTCAAAGCGGCGCTTATAGGTGATAGTGATCTCATGGTTTGTATGTTTACGGTTTTCATAATTACCTTAAAACTGCATCTTACACGGCATCAGCTCAAACTATTTCAATATAAGCTAATATTTATTTAGCAGGCAGGGCGATTTATTCAATAAATGCGCAATCGCTTGTTTATTCATCCCGATGTCCGTTTCATTTAAACTTTACCGGCGATGGTTTAATAAACATGGCATATGGTTTAAACGGGTACACATCTATCAAAAAGCTTTGTACTTTTAAACATGCAATTGTTTAAATGGAAGCCAAACATCCGGCAACAGCAGTGGATGGTTTGGATCTTCGTATTTTTTATTGTGCTGTTTTCGCTGCTGCCCATGGATGGCGTAGGGCAGTCGACTGTTTTTGCGCTGATAAATACGCTTTTTTATGCGGCTATAATTTATGGCAACATTTTGTGGCTTTTCCCGAAATTATATCAAACAGGCAGGTTAGCGCTTTATATTTTGGCGGTTATTGTATTACTGCTGGTAACCGGTGCGCTGCGTGCCTATCTGTCATTATATATATACAACGCGTTTTTTGCCATGGGGCACCCCACCAAGATGAAATTTGAAGCCATCATGAGCTTTGTTATAGCGGGGCTGCTGATATTTATGCTCAGTTTTATTTTCAGGATAGCGCTTGCCTATTTCAAGTTAAAACAACAATCAGAAGATATCCTTATCCAAAAAACGCAGGCCGAATTAAACCTCCTGAAATCGCAGGTGCAGCCACACTTTTTGTTTAATACCCTGAATAATATCTATTACGAAGCTTATCTTGAATCGCCGCGAACGGCAGCACTGATCGAGAAGCTGTCGGACATTATGCGCTATTTTGTTGATGAAAGCCCCAGGCAGGAGGTTAGTCTTGCGAACGAAGTTCAATTTCTTGAAAATTATATCGCGCTTGAAAATATCCGCATCCGTTACGATGTAGATATCACCTTTACCAAAGATTGCGACATGTCGTTAACCCTGCCGCCCATGCTGCTGATGACCTTTGTCGAAAATATTTTTAAGCATGGTATCGATAAAAGCAGCAGCCATAATAAGGTAAATATAACATTGCTACAGCGAAATGGCCGGCTGCAGTTTACCACTACCAACACCATTCCGGATAAGCCGTTAACTGCTTTATCCACGGGGTTTGGTATTCAGAATTTACGGAAACGGTTAGTGCTGCTTTACCAAACGGATTTTGAGCTGCGGGTTGAAAATAAAGGCGATATTTACATTGCGCAATTAAATATCCCGCTGGCATGAACTTAAGCTGCATCATTATCGACGACGAGCCAAACGCGGTTAGCCTGCTGGAAGTGCTGATAGGGCAAACCACGCAATGGCAGCTTTTTGGCAAATGCTACAACGCGCTGGAGGCGATAGAATTTTTAAAGAAACATACGGTAGATTTTATTTTTCTGGACATCAACATGCCCCACCTAACAGGCATGGAACTGGCCGGATTGCTGCCTAAAGAAACGAAAATTGTTTTTACCACCGCTTACGCAGAGCACGCTGCTGATAGCTACGCCTTCCAAACCATTGATTATTTGCTGAAACCCATAACGCTTAAACGCTTTTTGGCCGCCACACAGAAAATTGAGGCCGCTTTTAGCAAACATACGGTGATAGAAAAAAGCGAGAACAAGCCGGAGGATGATTACTTTTTTGTAAAATCGGGCAAAACGCTGCGTAAAATATTGCTGGACGAGGTATTGTACTTTGAGGGTGAAAAGGAATATGTGCGCCTGGTTACGGCGACCGAAGAACTGCTGATATACCGCCGTTTAAAAGAGGTAGAAATGCAGCTGCCCCAGCCTTTTGTGCGGGTGCATAATTCATACATTGTAAATACCAAACGCTTAAGCAAGATACAGGATAACCACGTTTACATCGGTGATAAGCAGATCCCCGTAAGCGAAAAGTTCAGGGAGGGTTTTATGGCGGTGATACGGCAGAGGATATTTTAGAGGGCTACCCGGCCCTGCTTGGGGTCCTTAGTGTTCACGTTCGCGCCACGTGAACACCGTGAACACACGTGAACGCTTGATAATCAGGCGTTTTAATTTTTAGGTACTGACAAAACAGTGTCACCAACGGTTCGACAAAAATTAATACACAAATACCGAAAGCAAGACAGGACCGCCATTGCAAAGAACGCAGCTATCAACCGCCTCTTTGCATAACCATATCGTATAATTTAATTGTTCTAAAGAAGATTGCTTCGTACCTCGCAATGATGTGACGGAGTGGGTTAGTTGACGCCAAATTCAATCAAATAATACCGTCATTGCGAGGAACGAAGCAATCTCTTTAAGCACTTACCGCGTGCTAATTATTCATTTAGCAGATCATTATATAAATCGTTCCATCCGGGATTTATAGAATTGACTAAATCTATCTTGCTTTGGCGACTTCCGCCTTTAATCAGTTTTTCAGCCGCAATCGCTTCTTCAATATGCGAGTAGAAGTAGTGATAAACGAGTTTATGGCAATTATATCTTGAAGTAAAACTGTCAGGGTAGGTTTTGTTTTTATGGTCCCAAACCCTACCCATCAAATCGGAGGTTACCCCAGTGTAAAAAACTACATTTTGCTTGTTAGTCATGATGTACACACAACCGCCTCTTTGCATAACCATATTACATGTTTAATTGTCCTAAAGAGATTGCTTCGTTCCTCGCAATGACGGGAAGTACCTTAATCCAATCGCACATCGCCCACTGTCCTGAAGAAGATTGCTTCGTTCCTCGCAATGACGTAGTGGTGTAGGGATGACGTGGCTGCGTTATTAAACGGCCTACGATTCCGTTAATTCGCCTCTCAGATCCTTCTCCAGGCAGCGCTTTACCTCTTTAGGGTCGTCTATCTCGCCCAGCAGGTACATCATTTTGGTAACGGCAGCTTCATAGGTCATATCATAACCGTTGGCTACGCCAATATCTTTTAACTGCTTGCTGGTTTCGTATCGTCCCAGTTCAACCGTACCTACCTTGCATTGCGAAATATCCAGGATCACTTTCCCGCTATCGATGGCGGCTTCAAGCAGATCGATAAACCACTGGTCGGTAGTAGTGTTACCCGCGCCAAAGGTCTCCATTACTATGCCGCGTACGTCTGCACTCAAAATGGTCTCTACTACCTTCGGACTGATCCCCGGGTACAGTTTTAGTACAGCAACATCGCTCACCAACTTGTTATGAACGTTAAGCGGGCCCTCGCCCGGCGGGCGGATATCGTTTATGCTGAAACGCAGGTGCACGCCCGATTCGGCCAATATAGGGTAATTGGGCGAGCGGAAGGCCTCGAATTTTGATGAGTTATATTTGAACGCGCGGTTACCCCGAAACAGTTTGTAATCAAAATAAATGCAAACTTCGGGTACGCGTGCCTTGTCGTTCTTTTTCGCCTTGGCAATTTCAATGGCCGTCATCAGGTTTTCTTTGGCATCGGTACGTACCGCGCTGATAGGTAACTGCGATCCTGTAAAAATTACCGGCTTGTTCAAATTTTGCAGCATAAAACTTAGGGCCGAGGCGGTAAATGCCATGGTATCAGAACCATGCAGTATCACAAAGCCATCAACAGTATCGTAATTGGCTTCTATAAGCGCGGCAAGTTCGGCCCATATAACGGGGTTCATGTTTGATGAGTCGATAATATGCTCGAACGAGTGCACCTTAATCTTGCAATTAAGCTTTTCCAGTTCGGGTACATTATCCATTATCTGCTCAAAGTTGATGGGTACCAACGTTTTTGTAACAGGGTCGCTCATCATACCTATTGTACCACCGGTATAGATGATCAGTATCTGGCTCATTTTGGGTCAGGTTTATGCTATTAATATAATCTTTGATCTAAACACCAAATATCTTTTCTGAATTTTCGGTGGTTATGCGGGCCACATCTTCAACGGATATCTGATACAGTTCCGCCACCTTTTGCGCCACATAGATCAGGTAAGCGCTTTCATTGGGTTTACCCCGGTACGGAACAGGCGTAAGGTACGGAGAATCGGTTTCTAAAACCACATGCTTCAGGTCAATTTGCGGTAATATCTTATCCAACCCGGCATTTTTATAGGTGACCACGCCGCCAATACCAAGGTAAAAGCCCAGATCGATAATTTTATTTGCCTGCTCAAGCGTACCTGTAAAGCAGTGGAATATACCGCGCAGGTTTTCGTCGTGCTCGTTACGCAATACCTGGTAAACTTCATCAAAGGCATCCCGGCAATGTATCACTATGGGCAGTTTTAAAGTTTTAGCCCATTGTATCTGCAATTTAAAAGCCTGTACCTGTTGGGTTAAAAAGGTTTTGTCCCAGTAAAGGTCTATCCCGATTTCGCCAATAGCATATATTTTATGCTGATGCAAGGCCGGTTGTATTGCCGCCAGTTCCTCTTCCCACTCATCCTTTACCGAGCACGGGTGCAGGCCGAGCATGGGGTAACAGGCATCGGGGTAAGTTTTCACCAGATCGAACATCATAGGTACCGACGCCGAATCTACATTGGGCAAAAACAAGCGCCCAATATTATTTTCCAGGCAACGCTGCATCATTTGCGCCCGCTTGTCAGTATCAGTTTCGTAATATAAATGGGTATGTGTATCGGTTAACACCATGGCACAAAATTAAAAAAGCCTTCTTTGCAGAAGGCTTTTCAATTAAAATTAATTTTTCTTTTTAACTGCTGTCCGCTTTTTCGCCGCTGTTTTTTTCTTTAACGGCGCTTTGGCAGCAGGTATTGTGGCGGGATGCTTTACCCTTACTACTTTTACAAGTTCTACATCAAACACTAAAGGTGCATAAGGGGGGATGTCGGCACCCGAGCCATACTCGCCATAAGCCAGCGCGGAAGGGATGATCAGTTTTGCCTTTGAGCCTTCGTTCATCAGCAGGAAAGCCTCGTCCCAGCCTGGTATAACCCTGCCGGTACCTAATGCAAAGCTAATAGGCTCGTAAGGGCGCCCGGGCTGGTTTAAACCGCCGGCTTTCGCATCGGCTTCAATGCTGCTGTCAAACATCTTACCTTCAAGGGTGCGGCCGGTATAGTTTACATAAATCGTATCGCCTTTAAGCGGTTTAGGCTTATTGCCTGCCTGTTTAATAACGTACCTTAAACCGGATGGGGTGGTTTTAGCTACTATTTTGTTGCTGTTAATGTAGCCTACCAGTTTAGCTGCCTCGGCAGCTTTCAGTTTTTCGCCTTCGGCTTTCATCTTTGCCATAGCGGCATTGCGCTCGGCCATAGCTTCTTCTAAAGTTTGCACCTGTAATATTTTCAGCTTAAAAACAATGTTGCCGCCTTTTTTAAATATCGGTGGCATTTCTGTTTCGTGGCCCTTAAATACCGAGTCAACCGGTACCTTAACAACGGCGCTATCATTAACAGCCAATAGCGGGAATATATCCATCAGGTCGGCTACGTTGGCAGACGGGCGCACTTGCGCCTTTACCGGCTGGCCCTGCTGATAGGTGCTAAACAATACCGAATCTTTATCGGTGCATTGTACAGCCTGGAAGGTAATAATGTCGTTTTGTTTTATCTTTTCGCCCGGGGTATTGCTAATGATCTGGTACTGTAAGCCAGAGGTGGTTTGTTTGTACTGTGCGCGGGCAGCAATGCTGAACAACGACAATAAAAAAGCTAAATAAAAAGTATTTTTCATCAGGATTATTGTTTTTTTTTGGCGATGAAGCTATCACACGCTATGTTCAAATAGTTTTTTTTGAGCTGCAGCTTGTAATGGTTTCATGACATAAAAAAGCCTCCCGGATGTATCCCGGAAGGCTATAAATTTTTTATAAAATTATCTAAGTGCCGGCACTGTTGGTTGAACAGGCTTTGGCGCGTTAGGGTTTGGCTTAATAATATCTAAAACCTCTACAGTGAAAATAACAGGTGCAAAGGCAGGTATCATACCTTGCGAGCCTTGTTCGCCCCAACCCAGTTCAGACGGGATAACAAAGGTGGCTTTACTGCCTTTGTTCAACAGCTGGAAACCTTCGTCCCAACCACGGATAACGGCACCAGCACCTACAGGGAACTTAAAGGGCTCGTATTTACGGTTGGGGTTAAATATTCTTTTGTTTTTCATCGCCTCTTCTTTAATGCTGGTATCAAAAACTTTCCCGTCAACTAACGATCCGGTATAGTTTACTACAGCGGTGTCGCCAACAACCAGCATCGGGCCCGATCCCTGCTGGGTGATCTGGTACTGTAAACCCGAAGGGGTGGTTTTAACGTTCAGCTTTTTTTCTTCAACGTATTTTTTAATCTTGGCCGGTTCTTGTTTTTTCATCTGATCGGCCTGTGCCTTAAAGTAATCGGTAATGTGCGCGTTAAAAACGGCTTCGGTTGTGTTGCCTCTTGCAATTACCTTTTCAACTTTAATTTCGTAGATGATGTATTTTCCTTTTAAACCCGGAGGCCTTGGGCCACCCTTTTTAAAGGTTGAATCGATGTTAACCTTTACGGTAACGCTGTCGCCTTCGCTCAGTAACGGGAAAACCGATGTTACATCGCCCTTGCGGGTTGTTTTTTCAACTATTTGCGGTGCAGGGCGGCCTTGTTCGTAAGTGCTGCCCAATACTGAGTCGCCTTCGTTTTTTAAGGTTAGGTTAAGGCTGATAAAATCGCCCGGTTTAACGGTTGGGCCAGATTTATCTGTACGGATATTGTACAATAGGCCGCCTTCGGTTTGCTTAAACCCACCTTTACAGCTTGCAAGCCCTAATGCTGCAATGGCTATGATCGTTAAGTTCTTTCTCATTTGTTTGTTTAATTCTATTGTATTAAAAGGGTTTTATATTCTGGTAATATCGATTTAAATTTTGCGATGGTCGCCTCAAGCGGTTCGTCAGACTGGCCGCCTGCGGCGTTACGGTGGCCGCCCCCGTTAAAATACTTTTTACATATCTCGTTAGCCGGAAACTCCGCTTTTGAGCGTAACGATATTTTAACCTTATCGGCACGCTCTACAATAAACGCCGCTAAATGTATCCTGGCAATTGATAAGGCATAGTTAACAATGCCTTCGGTATCACCGGTATTTACGTTAAACATTGCAATATCGTTTTTATTAACGGCTATTATAGCGGTGTTGTATTCGGGCAGTATTTCTAAACAATTGGCAAGGCAATGGCCCAAAAAGCGTAATCGGTTCTCTGAGGCGCTGTTGTAGACCAGCTCGTGTATACGCGAGTTATTCGCGCCTGCATCTATCAGGTCGGCAACAATGCGGTGTACGGCTGATGTTGTATTTGGCAAGCGGAAAGATGCCGAATCGGTCATGATACCGGTGTACAGGCAGGTAGCCACATCCTTATTTATAAGCGCTTTATTTTGCAGCTTATCGGTAATAAAAGTATAAACCAGCTGGGCGGCAGCACAGGCATTGATATCCCAGTGGCGGTAATCGTCAAAGTCTTCGGGTTCAAGGTGATGGTCAATCATCACTTTACAGGCGCCGCTGTTGCCCACCAGCACCCCCATATCGTTGATACGGGTAAGGCTGTTAAAATCCACACAAAAAATAAGTTCCGCATCGGCAATAAGCCTTGCTGACAGTTCTGTGTTCTCTGTGTAAATGATCACCTCTCCGTTACCCGGCATCCATGTTAAAAAGTCAGGGTAGTCTGTCGGGGTAATTACCCTGGTATGATGGCCTTGCTGTATAAAGTAATTATACAGCCCTAACGATGAGCCCATGGCATCGCCATCGGGCTTATGATGGGTAGTAATTACTATTTTACGTGGCTGACTTAAAAGTTCAGTAAGCGAAGCTAAATCCAACATCAATTTTTAAAGAGCTGCAAAGCTAAGTAAATTAATTAAATACGTGTATCATATTTATAGCAAAAGCTTTAAGTTTCAGTTATAAAACGCTACTTTTGCGCCTCTTTAAATACAAAGCATATTACAATGGCAAATAACAAAACTTTTACAATGATAAAGCCCGATGCAGTAGCTAACGGGCATATAGGCGCTATTTTAGATCAGATAACCAAAGCGGGCTTTAAAATAACTGCGCTTAAATACACTTCGTTATCAGAGGCAAAGGCCGGCGAGTTTTACGCGGTACACGCCGAGCGCGGCTTTTTTAAAGACCTGGTTAACTTTATGTCATCGGGCCCTATTGTAGCGGCTATACTTGAAAAGGATAACGCGATAGAAGATTTCCGCAAGCTGATTGGCGCCACCGACCCTGCTAAGGCTGAAAAAGGCACTATACGCAACCTGTTTGCCAAATCAATTGATGCCAACGCGGTGCATGGGTCAGACTCTGACGAGAACGCCGAAATCGAGGCTAACTTCTTTTTCTCGGCCTTCGAAAGGTTTTAACCGCCTGCATGAGCAAGAAAAGCCATTTGTACATTATAATCGTAATGCACAAATGGCTTTTTTAATATTTTTTATTGTTTAATTAAAGTATTAAACTATCTTTACCTTTAAGCGCATAATGCGCAGCTAATTAACGGGTTCCAATGAAATCGCTATTTAAATATCTTATTTATTCAGTAATAATGGTTACTATCATTGTTACTTCAATGGATATTTTCAGGAACCATCCCGAAGCACAATTCGCGTTTATATTCCCCGGTATTTTTCTGCTTGCCTTCTCGCAAATAATGGACGATAGCTTCCGCAAGGTGAGCCACCGTTTACGCCTTTCGCGCGGACGATAATTTACAGGAACACGATCTCTGTAACCAGCTCCGTTTTTGCATCATCATTAATTTTTTGAATTATCTGGTTACGCATCATTACCAGCTCATTTTTAATTACCGACGACTCTATCCGCAAAAACAATTTCTTATCCCGTATAAACAGTTCTTTTGTACGGTTAGCAACAGATTTGCCTACCAGTTGCGGCCAGGCGCTTACTATGGCGGTTTCGTCAAAACGTCGCTTTATTTTGTAAACGTTCAGCATTTGCTCAATGGCCTCTTTAAGCGATTTATCGTTAGCCTTACGCATCAATGCTACCCTCCGTTACTTTAAATAGTTTAACGCTTACCTTTATACTATCAAATATTCCTTTTACACGGCTTGTACTGGTATCGGTTATCAATACCTGCCCAAAATCGTTGTTAGATACCATTTGCATTAGTTTGGTAATGCGGTTATCATCAAGCTTGTCAAAAATATCATCCAACAGCAGCAGGGGCTTAAAGCCGTTTTTTTGGGTAAGGAAGGTGTACTGGGCAAGCTTAAGTGCTATCAAAAAGGACTTTTGCTGCCCCTGCGAACCAAATTTTTTCATGGCCATACCGTGAATATTAAACAGCAGGTCGTCCTTATGTATGCCGGTTGTGGTACGTTCAAGCGCCCTGTCACGCTCTATGGCTTTATTAAGCAGTGCGGTAAAATCGTCGCGCAATAACTGCGATTCATACACCAGTTCTACCTGCTCGGCATCCTCGCTTATGAACTGGTAATGCCGGTTAAATATCCCGGTGAATACCTCCATAAAAGCCCGGCGTTTTTCAAATATGCGTTTCCCGGATGCGGTTAACTGCTCATCAAACACAGCAAGCAGTTCAGGGTCGTACCGGCCGGTATCTGCAATTTGCTTCAGCAGCGAGTTACGGTTAACCAAAACCTTATTATAGGCGATCAGTTCATCAAGATAATTATGGTCGGTTTGCGATATTACATTGTCTATAAATTTGCGGCGTTCCTCGCTGCCCTCTATAATAATGCTGATATCATAAGGCGATATCATTACCAGCGGCAGCAGCCCGATATGATCGGCCAGGCGCTGATAGTCTTTTTTATTTCGTTTAAATTGCTTTTTCTGGTTGCGCTTAACCCCGCAGGCAACAACTTCTTTGTGGCCGTTCTTTTTAAAGATGCCGTTGATCATAAAAAAATCGGCACCCTGCTTTATCTGCTGGCTATCGATAGGATTAAAATAGCTCTTGCAAAGCGACAGGTAGTGCACCGCATCAAGCAGATTGGTTTTTCCTGCGCCATTATTACCTACAAATGCGTTAACGCCCTCGGCCAGCGAAACCTCGGCTTCGGCGTAATTTTTAAAGTTGATAAACGAGAGTTGCTGCAGGTACATAAGCGGAAAGCAAATTTAGTTGTTTAGTTCATTAGTTCATTGGTTTATTTGTTCATTGGTATTGCTATTTATCAGGGTAGGGATGCAAAGTATCGCATTTGTAAGAGTAGCCTTCCTTTATCTTTTGTCATTCAGTCCTTTCTCCTTAACAACCTCAAAATTTAAATTTGCTAAAAGGATTGAAAACCGTATTTTTGCACACTTAATTTTAAAATACAGATGTCAGCAACCGAGGTGAAGTCGAATACTACTGCAACTAAAAACAATGTTGTAAAAGGCGGTAGTTTTGTTCAGGAGAACCAAAAAAGCTTAATATTTATTGCAGCAGCTATTGTTGTAATGATTGTTATTTACGTAGCATACCTTAAATTATACCTTGCACCAAGGGAAGTTACCGCAGCAAACCAAATGCATGTAGCGCAGGATTTTTGGGCTAATAAGGACTGGGATAAAGCCATTAATGGCGATAACGGTTACCCCGGCTTCAAAAAGATAATAACTGACTACAGCAACACAAAAGTTGCTAACCTTGCCTATTTTTATTTAGGTACCGCTTATTTAAACAAAGGCGAATACCGCCAGGCTATTGATAACCTGACCAACTACCGCGGCGACGACAACATGGTGGCCGCCGAAGCGCTGGGCAGTACCGGCGACGCTTACGTTGAACTGAAAGATTACGATAAAGCCGAAACCTACTTTAAAAAAGCCGCCGATAAAGCAAGCAATAAATTTCTTTCGCCTTTTTATCTAAAGAAGCTTGGCTTGGTTTACGAAGCAAAGAAAGATTACAAGTCGGCTGTTGATACTTATAAAAAGATCAAAACTGATTATTTTGACAGCGCGGAAGCACAAAATATTGACGAATATATAGCCCGCGCCGAAGCGAAGTAATTAATTAACCTATTATCGGATTTCGAAAGTTCGATTTCGGATTTATCCTATGAGTAACTATATTCACCGGATAAATTAGGAATCGGACTTTTTAGTTAACAGCAAATCCGAAATTGTATATCTAAAATCCGAAATCAAACCATGGCTACGCAACTAAAAAACCTGTCTGATTTTTCAACCGCGGGCGAAATACCGTCGGCCGAAGGCTATAGCTTTGGTATTGTAGTTGCCGAGTGGAACGCCGAAATTACCAACGCGCTATACCGGGGCGCTTACAACAGCCTTGTAAAATATGGCGCCAGGCCCGAAAATATTCACTCGTATCCGGTTCCCGGCAGTTTTGAATTAACCACGGGCGCCGAATTGTTGCTTAAAAACAAAAAACTCGACGCCGTAATAACCCTGGGCTGCGTAATACAGGGCGAAACCCGCCATTTTGATTTTATTTGCGCCGCTGTTGCAAATGGTGTAACCAATGTTGCCATAAAATATTCAAAACCTGTTATATTTGGGGTATTAACCACTGATAACCAGCAGCAAGCCATTGACAGGGCCGGCGGTAAACATGGTAACAAAGGCGATGAGGCCGCGGTAACAGCCATTAAGATGGCTAAACTGAACGAAACTTTAATTGGTTAAACCCGTATAAATAGTAAGTTTAAAGCAGATGAAAAAGATATTATACATTGCAGTTATCACGTTGGCATTAGGCACAATGGCCTCGTGCTCAAACAAATTATGCCCTGCATACGGTTCGTACCCCAACCACCGTTAACATTCATTTGTCATTTTATTGCCTTTAGCTAAAAACTAAAAGCGGTTTTACACTGTTTTTACGTTTGAACAGGCGCATTACTTTATTTTTGTTGTATGGAATGGATATCGTTGGAAACGGCTGATCAGCTGGAAAATATTAAACAACAGCAGGGTTATAGCCTGATTTTTAAGCATAGCACCCGCTGCTCTATCAGTATGATGGCAAAAAGGCGCTTTGAAATGGACTGGCAGAACTTGCCGGCTGATATGCCGCTTTACTTTTTAGACCTGATCAAATATCGCGAACTGTCAAACAAAATAGCGCAGGATTTTAGTGTGTACCACGAGTCGCCGCAGATGCTGCTTATAAAGGACGGCGAATGTATATTGGATCAATCGCACGGCTCTATCTCGGTGGATGAGGCTATGAGCGTATTGGTGTAATCAAATTAAGGATTTATAGGCAAAAAATATGATCCGCAGGTTTATCCTGCGGATTTTTATTTATCGCCACGATGTCTTTTTCGTTTTAGCCCTTGTTGGTGTTGTCACCAACAAGCACCATGCATCCAGTGCCCATAAGTTTACCGTCCTAAAAGTTGTTGGTGACAACACCAACAACGGCGAAAAAAAGTAAAACCCTCTTTCCGCGCTGCGAAGAGAGGGTGGTCGAGCGTAGCAAAGACCGGGTGAGTAAAATCGGCGCCGGAACCTGCCGCTTCATAATAAATCACTCCGGGCACTTCGTGCGCGACCCTCTCTGCTTCGCAAAGAGGATGAGAAACAAAAAGTAAAACCCTCTTTCCGCGCAGCGAAGAGAGGGTGGTCGAGCGTAGCAAAGACCGGGTGAGTAAAATCGCGCGGAGGCAAATCGAAATTTCCGGAAGTTATCGTGACACACCAACAACGGCGGAAGAAGAGGGACAAACGAGATTATCCGCACGAGTTATGCTGCGGATTTTTTGTGCGGTTTGGTTTAAAAGTCAAACCACTGTAACCATTTCAACCCTTACAACATTTATAACATTTTTAACTAATTTTGTACCATGATAGATTTGCCTGTAGTTCCCGCCAGCCAGCCGCAGCGTAAGCCCGATTGGTTAAGGGTTAGGCTTCCGGTAGGGAAGGAATACGCCCACGTGCGTGGTTTGGTTGACGAACATAAGCTGCACACTATTTGCGAAAGCGGTAATTGCCCAAACATGGGCGAATGCTGGGGAGCAGGTACTGCCACCTTTATGATACTGGGCAATATCTGTACCCGGTCCTGTTCGTTCTGCGCGGTTGCAACCGGCAGGCCATTGGCTGTTGATATGGATGAGCCAAACCGTGTAGCAAACTCGGTTAAGCTGATGCAGGTAAAACATTGCGTAATTACCTCGGTTGACCGCGACGACCTTAAGGATGGCGGCTCTATCATCTGGGCCGAAACCATCAATGCTATCCGTCGCGAAAGCCCGCAAACCACACTTGAAACCTTACTGCCGGATTTCCGTGGGATATGGGACAATCTTGACCGTGTGCTGGCAACCCGGCCCGAAGTGGTATCGCATAATTTAGAGACCGTACGCCGCTTGACACGCGAAGTACGCATACAAGCTAAGTACGACCGTAGCCTTGAGGCACTAAAAAGAACGTCGGCTGCCGGCGTGCGCACCAAATCGGGCATTATGCTTGGCCTGGGCGAACGTGAAGAAGATGTGCTTGAAGCGATGGACGACCTGTTGGAAGCAGGTGTACATATCCTTACGCTGGGCCAGTATTTACAACCAACACGTAACCATCACCCGGTTATTGATTGGATACACCCCGACCAGTTTGCGAATTATAAAGAATGGGGGTTGAAAAAGGGCTTCAGGTATGTAGAAAGCGGGCCGCTGGTGCGCTCATCTTACCATGCCGAAAAACATCTGTTTGAAATGTGATATTTCCTGTTTATCTTCATCACATTGAGCCCCCAACGCAAAATATCGTTATCTGAGGAAGAATTAGTACTTGCTTTGCGCAACCGCGAGAAAATTGCGGTTGAGGCTTTATATGATATGTACTCTTCTTCTTTATTCGGCGTTATTTCCAGGATCATCACCGACGAAGCTATCGCCGAAGACGTTTTGCAGGAAACCTTTGTAAAAATTTGGCGTTCGTTCGGCGGTTACAGCAGCGATAAAGGGCGCTTATTTACATGGATGGTAAATATCGCGCGAAACCTGGCTATCGATAAAGTACGATCAAAGGATTTTAAAAATCAAAGCAAAAACCATGAGCTTGAAAATAACGTAACTTTCGTTGATGAACAGAAAAATACAGTTTACAAGCCCGAGTTATTGGGTATTAAGGAGTTAGTAACCACCTTGAAACCCGAACAAAGATCAATACTGGACCTGGTATATTTTAAAGGTTATACCCATGTTGAAGCGGCCGAAGAACTTGGCATACCATTGGGCACTGTTAAAACGAGGTTGCGGATGGGGATACTTCAACTCAGAAAACATTTTAATTAAGCGTGGAAGACGTTAAGGCATATATCGAATCGGGAATTTTGGAACTTTACGTTCTGGGCGATATGAGCGCGGAAGAAAAGTTGCAGGTTGAAGGTATGGCCTCAAAATACCCCGAAATAACGGCCGAGATCAATGCAATAGAAACATCGCTTGAACTTTATGCCCGCGCGCAGGCCGTTGAACCTTCTGAAAATCTGCGTAACCGGGTTTTAAATAGCATGGTTGTAAACCTTGGCGACGACAATACTTTTACCAAAAGCGTTACGCACCGTGACGATGACAATGTACCACAATTACCCGCCGCACGCGTAAACAGCTTTTACAAGTACGCCTTTGCGGCGTGCCTTACCCTGTTGCTGATAAGCATTTATGGCCTGGTAAACCTATACAGCCAGCTGCAGGATTCAAATGCTCAGATCGCCGCTTTACGTTTGGATAAACAGCATTTTGCCAACCAGGTTAGTTTAATGGATAACCAGCTGGATATGTACCGCGACCCATCGTACAAAGTGCTAAAATTAAAGGGCACCGCTAAAACACCAACAGCCGCCATGATACTGGCCTGGAACGCCGTGAGCAAAAAGGTAATGGTTGATGTTCAGAGTGTAAAGCTGCCTAAGAACGATAAACAACACCAATACCAGCTATGGGCGCTGGTTAACGGCAAACCGGTAGATATGGGGGTATTTGATGCACCTGATGCAGATACCGCCGGGGTAAAAGAAATGAAGGCGATAGCTTCTGCTCAGGGCTTTGCGGTAACCTTAGAACCCATGGGCGGCAGCATAAATCCTACTATGGACGAGATGGTGGTTATAGGCACTTTTTAATCCGGGAAAAACTGCCGTATGTTAAAGTTTTGTTAAAAACTGTATCAATTATCAAACAATTAAATATTTCGCGTTGTTATTGTAACTATTATATGTGGCGCACGTCATATATATACAATTAGTTAGAAGTATTTAGTTCTTTATAAGATCAGTTAATAGTTTAAAAAGGCGAATGTTCAATACTTACATTCGCTTTTTTTATGCCTTTAATTTTGCCATGGTAACCGGCAACTGGGCAATAATGCGGCTTGGTAACGCCACGTTCATACGGTGTGGCAGCGCCAGTTCGTCGCCCGCCTTACCATGAACATATACCCCCAATATACAGGCATCCCGCGGCGGGTATTTTTGCGCTAATAACGAGGTTATGATACCGGTTAGCACATCGCCCATGCCGCCGGTTGCCATAGCCGCGTTGCTTGTAGAGTTAAAATAAAGCTGCCCTTTCGGCGTAGCTGTTATGGTGTAATCATTTTTTAGGATAATATAAATGCCCAACGCCTTGGCCTTTGCTTTGGCGGTTTGCAGCCGCTGCCACCAATTGGTATGCTTGCCAAACAAACGGTCGAACTCTTTCATATGGGGCGTTAAAATGCTCCCGGCTGGCAGCTTTTTTAGCAGGTTTTGATGCTCTGCCAGTACATTAAGCGCATCTGCGTCAATCACCACCGGGTTTTTATAATTTTTTATAACAGTTTTTAGCAGTTTTAAAGTGCCTGTTTCTTTACCTAAACCGGGGCCGATGCCAATGGCATTAAATTTGTCCCCATCAATATCAGGCGTTTTTTCTTCCCCGCGTATCAAAGCCATTATTTCGGGCATCGAGCTGTTCAGGGCTACCAATCCGCTTAGGGGTATACAGGCGGTTGTTAGCCCGCTGCCCGCGTGCGCACATGCTGATGAGGCCAGCAGTGCCGCTCCCATGGTCTCGTCCTTACCGGCAATGATCAGGGCATGCCCGTATGTGCCCTTGTTGCTGAACCGACTGCGCGGTTTTATCAGCTGCCTTGCGTCTTTTTCCTCGACGTAATAATATGGGGTGTCGGCTGTGTTTATAAAATCTTCGCTTAATCCAATTTTTACTACTTCGCAGCAGTTAATGTAGGGGCCGCTCTCGGGCAGCAGGAAGGTTATCTTCGGTTGCTGAAAGGTGATCACCAGGTCGGTTTTAAGGACCGCGGCACCTTCAGGTAATTCGGCGTCTGTAAATAAACCCGTTGGCACATCAACTGCAACCACTGTTTTTCCCAGGCTGTTAAGGTGTTCCACAAGCGTTTTGTAGTCGCCTGCCAGTGGCTTGTTAAGGCCTGTGCCTAACATGGCATCTATAATCAGATCAGCGCTGTCTTTAAAGGTCTTAAAACCCTTTTTTAATTCTTTTATAGGGATTTTTGAGGTTTTTAACCGCTTCAGGTTCGTGGTAAAATCATCGCTGGCGTTATCGCTAAAGCGGCATATCTTTACGTCTATATGGTTATAACCGTGATGCCCCAGGATGCGGGCGATGGCCAGTCCGTCGCCGCCGTTGTTGCCGGTGCCGCAATAAACGGCTATTTTTTGCTTCCTGTCCTGAAAATGATTGACGAACCATCCTACAAAAGCTTTTGATGCGCGTTCCATCAGGTCGACAGAACTTATTGGCTCATTAGCGATGGTGTAAGCGTCGGCTTCGCGGATTTGCTTGGATATCAATAACGGCAGCATATATGTTAAAGGTAGGATTTTTGTGTTTTGTTTGGTATGGAAAATGATTTGTCGGTATAAGCGAACGAAGGGTTCAATTCGCAATTATTACTTATCACCCCTTGGCATAAAAATTACCCGTGCCCCTTTAACTTTCGTTTAATAATAGCGTTCTTGATAAACTGCGGCAGTAAGCTGTTCAGGGCGACTAAAAATTTATTGGCAGCACCGGGTACTATCTCTTGCTTGCCTTTAAACAAACCGTCGATAGCGATACGGGCAATATCCTCCGCTTCAAATATGGTGGCTTTGGCAATACCTTTAAGCTGTTGATTTAACACGAGCAGTTCCGGCTTGGTGTTTATCCCACCCGGGCTAAGCAAACTCATCTTAACATTAGTACCTGCAAGTTCCAGCTGCATACATTTTGTAAAATAACTGATAAAGGCCTTGCTTGCACCATAAACCTGCTTACGCGGTACTATAAACTTGCCACCCATGCTGCCTACATTTAAAATGTAAGATGTAATAGTGACATCCACCTGATCCAAAAACAATCGCGTGAGCAAAACAGGCGCGGTGATATTAAGATCTATTTGTTTTTTGTAAAAGGCGGTGCCTTTATCGGTAAACCAATCCCAATTGCCAATACCAGCGTTATTGATAAGCATGTGGGCGGTTATGCGATGTTCTGTTAAATACGTAAAAATTTGGTGGCAGCTATCCGTATTGGTCAAGTCCGTTTCTAAAACATCGGCCCTAATCTCAAAATTTTTTACCAGGTATTTTGCCAGGTTATCAAGCCCGGGACCCGGTAGGGCTGCCAATACCAGGTTAATATTCCGTTTAGCCAGTTCAATGGCGAATGCTTTGCCCAACCCCTCGCTGGCCCCGGTTACTATGGCGGTTAATTGCGGCATCAGTGTGCTTTTAAATAGTTAACGGTACGACGCATGGCTTCATCAAAAGGGGTTATGGTATATCCCAATTGTTCTGCCGCTTTTTGGCTGCTGTACTTTTGGTTAAAGAGAAGGCGGTCGGCAAACTCGGGTAAAAAAACAGGGGCAAGGCCCGTTAGCCTGGTTTTCAACGCTTCGAGATGGCTATAAAATTTTATTAATTTTTGCGGCAGTTTTAACATCTTTCGTTGCACGCCAGATACTTCTGCCAGCGTGCTAAAAAACTGATCAAAGCTTATATCTTCGCCACCCAAAATGTAGCGGTTGCCGGTAAGGCCTTTTTCCATAGCCGCTATATGCCCGTTCACCACATCATCAAGGTAGGCATAGTTGGATACCTGCCCGCCATCGCCGGGGATAATACGCCATTTACCTTTTAAATACCCGCTAATCATTTTGCTTACGGTGTTGCTGTCGGTAATAGGCCCCTCGCCAAACACCCGTGACGGATTAACGGTAACCACATCCATACCCTGTTCAACAAATTTATTCACTTCCAGTTCGGCCAGGTACTTCGTGCGCTCGTATGCTATAGGGAAGCCCACAATGCGCGGCTCATCTTCGGTCAAAGGATATTTTAAGGTCGGCCCCCAAACGCCGCAGGTTGAAGTGTAAACCACCCGCGCTATACCTGCCTGCTGCGCGGCAAGCAGTACGTTGCGGGTGCCGGTAACATTCGTTTCCAGAAAATCATGCTGATTGCGGCACCACATTTTGGCCATAGCAGCAGTATGGTATACCTGTGTGCAGCTTTCCATCGCTTTGTTTAGCGTATCGGGCAGCAATATATCACCTTTTACGGGTTCAATATTCGGATGTCTCATCAGGTAGGGGTGCTCCGTATTCCGGCAAAGCGCTTTTACATGATGGCCCGTTTGAGCAAGCTCAAAACAAAGTTTCCGGCCAATAAACCCGGTAGCGCCTGTCACTAAAATATTCATTTATCGTAAATATGGAGGTATGCAGCGGAAGATAAAAATTATTTAGTGGGAACCTGAAACAATATTTTAAATAAACTTTCAAAAAGTTTTGAAAGTTTGAAAACATACTTATATTTGTGCATGGAATTACCTGAAGCAAAACAGAAATTTATCGAAGCGTGGGGCAAGCTGGGCTCCGAGTGGGGCATAAACCGCACCATGGCGCAGGTACATGCCTTGCTGCTGGTAACCCCAACGGAACTAACCACCGAAGAGATCATGGAAAGCCTGAGCATATCGCGCGGTAATGCCAACATGACCCTGCGCGAACTGATAGGCTGGGGACTGGTTGAAAAACGGCACAAGGCCGGCGAACGTAAAGAATACTTTTTTGCGGATAAAGATACCTGGAACATAGCCCGCCAGGTAGCCAAAGAGCGCCGCAAACGCGAGTTGGAGCCCGTTATGAAAATATTAGACGAGCTGGTAAAGGTTAAGGGGGATAGCAAAGACGTGAACTTTGCAACCTTTAATAAATCCGTAACCGATATAAACAGGATGGCTAAAAACGTAGATAGAACTTTGGATACCATGTTAAAAGCTGAAGAGAACTGGTTTTGGGGATCTATTTTTAAAATGTTCAAGTAGCATTTTTTTTGAGAAAATATTTCAAAAATTACTGAAAATTCAAATATTATAATAATGAAAACCCTGAACGACCACACCATACTTTACGATGCCGAATGCCCCATGTGCAACCTGTACACCAAAGCCTTTGTAAAAACGCGTTTGCTTGACGCACATGGCCGGGCGGCATACCAGCAATTAGGGCCGCAAAACTGTCCAATGGTAAACAGGCAGCGCGCGGTGAACGAGATAGCGCTGGTAAATAATAAAACCGGCGAAGTAACTTATGGTATAAAAAGCCTGTTCAAAATACTGGCGAACGCAATGCCGGTATTCAGGCCGTTGTTTGGCTTCGCGCCGTTTGTTTGGTTAATGGGCAAGGCCTACGCCTTTGTATCATACAACCGCGGGGTTATTATACCAACCGCCGGCGATGGCTTTGCCCTGCAGCCAACGTTCTTGTTAAGATACCGGCTAGCCTATTTGGTATTTACCTGGGCGGTTACTTCGTACATATTAACCCTTTACGCAGGTTTGCTGCAAGGCATTATGCCGGTGGGCAGCCTGTACCGCGAAGGCCTGATATGCGGCGGTCAGGTAATTTTCCAGGGGATAATTATCAGTTTGATAGCCAACGAAAAGAAATGGGATTACCTGGGTAATATGATGACCATTTCTTTTGGAGGCGGCTTATTATTGATGCCCTTGTTGCTGCTGGCCGGCCTGATAGGGCAGCACCCCATATTTTACGCGGGGTATTTTATGCTGGTAGCCGGGCTGATGTTTTTAGAGCATATCCGCAGGAGCAAAATATTAAACATAGGGTGGACGCTTACCATCACCTGGGCTTTTTACAGGGCGTTTGTTTTAGCGGTTATTTTATTCATTTAACACTTATTGATCATGAAATATTATAAAATAATATTGGCAGGCGGCAGCGGGCAGTTGGGCAAGGCCCTTGCCGACCATTATAAAGATGTAGCCGAAGAGGTTATTGTACTTAGCAGGAAGCGCCAACCGGATAACGGAAATATTAAAACCTTGGTTTGGGATGGCCGTACGCCTGGCGATTGGGCTAAGGAACTGGAAGGCGCCGATCTGGTGGTAAACCTTTGCGGCAAAAACGTTAACTGCCGTTACACCAAACAAAACCGCGAAGAGATCATCCGCTCGAGGGTGGAGCCTACCCGGTTGCTCGGAAAGGTTATTGATGGACTGATTAACCCGCCCAAGCTTTGGATAAACGCGGCATCGGCTACTATATACCGCCATGCTGAAGACCGCCCGCAGGACGAAGAAACCGGGGAGATCGGTTATGGCTTTTCTATCGATGTTTGTAAAAAATGGGAAAATGCTTTTTTTGATATACCAACGCCGCATACCCGTAAGGTGGCTTTGCGGATAAGCATAGTGCTAAGCCACAACGAAGGCGCTTTTCCCCGCTTAATTAACCTGGTTAAAACCGGCATGGGCGGCCACCAGGGCGACGGGCAGCAGTACGTATCATGGGTACATGAACAGGATGTGGTGAAATGTACCGAATGGCTGCTGCACCACCCCGAAATAAGTGGGCCTATCAACTGTACCGCCCCCAACCCTTTAAAAAATGCCGATTTTATGAAAGCCCTGCGCCAAGCCTGCGGCATACCATTTGGCTTACCTGCGCCCGCGTGGATGCTGGAAATAGGCGCCGCCCTTATCGGCACCGAAACCGAATTGATATTAAAAAGCCGCTGGGTGGTGCCCAAACGCCTGCTCGATGCCGGTTTCCAGTTCCAGTTTGCCAGGGTAGAACACGCCATTAAAGATATATTGAGTATCAGATTATAACGCCATGAACCTTACCCAAACACAATTAAAAAAGCGCATCAAATACTGGCTTATCCTCCTGATAACCGGCTTGGTGCTGAGCGGGATAACCGCATTCCCTATTGAGAGCGAACTGACTATCGCGATGGATAACCTTGATGTTTTCTCGCCCAGAATGCAGCACTGGCTTACCACCATTTACGCGGCGGTAAAAACCACTAACGCGCAATACCCTTACCTCAGTTACGGTACCGACTGGCTGGCCTTTGCCCACATTGTTATCGCGATAGCGTTCATTGGTCCGCTGCGCAATCCTGTCCGAAATATATGGGTGCTTCAATTTGGTATGATCGCCTGCGTGCTCATTTTCCCGCTGGCATTTATTGCAGGGCCTATCCGGCATATCCCGTTGTCCTGGCAATTGGTAGATTGCTCTTTCGGGGTAATCGGTATCATTCCTTTGTATATGGCTTATAGGTATACCGGGAAATTAGAGCAGCTGGAAAGGGCTTAAAAGTCCTTATTCAGCAGTTTTTCAAGCTCGGCAAAGCTGATATCCATTTTTATCCGGCCTTGTTTCGCGTAGGATATTTCGCCGGTTTCTTCTGATACGATAATTGCGGTAGCATCGTTGGCTTCGGTAACGCCAATACCGGCGCGATGGCGCAACCCAAACTGCGCGGGCAGGTCGGCCTTTTCTGTCACGGGCAGTATACAACTGGCCGATTTTATCTTGTTTTCTGAAATCACCACGGCACCATCGTGCAGGGGGCTGTTCTTTTGAAATATGCTCTCTAACACCCGTTTTGATATCCTGGCATCAAGCACCTCGCAGCTGTTCTGGTAAAACTGCTCGTCGTAATACTTGGCGAAAACTATCAACGCCCCGGTGCGGGTTTGTTTCATGCTTTTACAGGCATCAATAATAGGTTTTATACGAGCGTAATTATTCTTCTCAGTTTCGGCCTTGCCAAAAAAGTAGCGCCACCAGGCTTTGTTACGCTGCAACGACGCGTTTTTACCTACCAACAGTAAAAAGCGGCGTATCTCCTGTTGAAATAATACAATAACCGCTATAATGCCTACATCTGCTACCTTTTTAAGTATACCTGCCAGCAGCGGCATTTTTGATTCGGGTACGATAAAATACAGTATGTATATAATGGCCAGCCCGATGAAGATATTAGCAGCGATGGTGCCCCTTATCAGGTTATACAACTGGTAAATAATAATTGCCAGCAGAATTATATCCAGGATGGCAAATGGCGTTACCTTAAGGCTGCTGAAATCAAAGGAGTGCATGTTACGAAGTTAATAAGTTTTAGGAAAGTTCTGTATAGCATCGGTTAGTTTACTCACCCCGACTACGCTGCGCTCGTCGACCCTCTCTGCTGGGCAAAGAGGGTAAAAGTAAAGTAAAAACTACGCTCTATTTATTACGTTCGGTAGTAAAGCGTACCAGTTGCTCCAGGCCGGTGCGTGCCTCGCCGGGGGGGAAGGTGTTAAGTATTGCAAAAGCCTCTTCCTGGTATTTTTTCATTTGTGTGCCGGCATATTCAAGTCCGCCTTTTGCCTTTACAAAACTGATGATCTCGGCTATCTTTTTCGGGTCGTCGTTATGATTTTTCACCAGGCCTATCATGCGCTTTTTTTCCGTTCCATCGCTATTGTTAAGCGCGTATATCAGCGGCAGGGTCACCTTTTTTTCTTTGATATCTATGCCCAGCGGTTTGCCCACGTCGTTGGTACCAAAATCAAACATATCATCCTTTATCTGGAAAGCGATGCCTATTTTTTCGCCAAACAGGCGCATCTTTTCAATCGTGGCATCATCAGCATTGGCGGATGCCGCCCCGCATGCGCAGCATGAAGCGATCAGCGAAGCGGTTTTCTGGCGGATAACCTCGTAATAAACCGTTTCGCTGATATCCATTTTGCGCACCTTTTCTATCTGCAGCAATTCACCTTCGCTCATCTGTTTAACCGCTTCAGAAACTATCTTTAACAATCCAAAGTCGCCGTTATCTACAGACAGCAGCAAGCCCTTGCTCAGCAGGTAATCGCCCACTAAAACGGCTATCTTATTTTTCCATAAGGCATTTATCGAAAAAAAGCCGCGTCGCTGGTAAGAGTTATCAACCACATCGTCGTGCATCAGGGTTGCGGTATGCAGCAGCTCTACCAATACTGCGCCCCGATGCGTAGCCTCGTTAATGCCGCCGCATATGCTCGCCGAAAAAAACACGAACATGGGCCGTATCTTTTTCCCCTTACTTTTAACAACATAATAAAGGATGCGATCCAGAAGGGCTATAGGCGTTTTCATTGATGTTTTGAATTTCTCTTCAAACACATCAATTTCTGCAGCAATAGGTTTTTTAATTTCGTTGATGTTCAGCATTAAAACAAAACACGCTTTATATAATCACCTGTACCGGCAATCCGCAGCAAACATAAGCTTAAAAAAATATATATGCATAAACCGCAAATACTTTTACGCCGATTAAACCTTAACCCTGTTTCACACTCTATTATTATAAGTTAGTAATAACTGCATATAAGTTTAGTTTTTGTGAGTTAAAGTTTTCGTTTTAAAGCGGGGCCGTAAGGTCCCGCTTTTTTTGTGCAGGTTTATTTTTACATTTGCACTCCTCAAAAATACGGAGAGGTGTCTGAGTGGTCGAAAGAGCACGCCTGGAAAGTGTGTATATGCCAAAAGTGTATCGAGGGTTCGAATCCCTCCCTCTCCGCAAACCCAAATCAAAAAATGCCTTATATATAACTGAATGGCGCTTTTTATATTGGGTTAAATTTATTGGTAGCAAATATGGTAGCGAGTTTGATTTGTTTGTTACATTTATGATTGAAATTTCTCAGTCTTCAGATTCCACCAATAGATTTTTTAAATTGCAAAAAATTTCATAATAACGTTACACAACCAGATTAGTCAGGCTGACGAATCTTCTAAGTGTAGTTAATAGCCAACCGCCTTGCAGGAACTAAAGGTTGCCAATATTGATAAGTTATTAGTTTAATATGGTAAGTGCTACAGAATTTCTCCCACTATAAGTACTATTTTTATAAAGTGAAGATACTGATAGTAGAAGATGAAACCGGCCTGCGCGATAGCATTGAGTCGTACTTTACCGGTGGCGACAGCGTTTGCGAAACCGCGAACGACTTTACGTCCGCCCTGGCTAAAGTCAGCGTATACCGTTATGATTGCGTTATACTCGACCTTACGTTGCCGCATGGCAACGGTCTTGATATTTTAAAGCATTTAAAAGAGCATAATCATAATGACGGTGTGCTCATTATCTCAGCTAAAAATTCATTGGATGACCGCCTCACCGGGCTTGACCTGGGTGCCGATGATTATCTGACAAAGCCATTTCATTTGTCTGAATTGAAATCGCGGGTTACGGCCATTGTGAGGCGAAGATCATTTAACGGAAGCAGCCAAATTAAATTTAATGAAATTAATATCGACCTGGATGCCAAAGCGGTAAAGGTGAATGAGGCGGTGGTTAAATTTACCCGTAAGGAATATTCGCTGCTAATATACTTCATTGCCAATAAAGGAAAAGTGGTATCTAAAAGTGCCATTGCCGAGCATCTTTGGGGTGATAATATTGATATTGCCGATAATTTTGATTTCATCTACTCGCATATTAAAAATATCCGCAAAAAATTGGTTGAGGCCGGCGCGGGCGACTACATACAGGCGGCTTATGGCATGGGCTATAAATTTACCGATGGATGAACTTATTTGAAAAATACAATCGTATTAACGTTGGTGTAACTATTGTGATCATGCTGGTTACCGGCATTGTTTATTATTACACCATCAGCCATATTTTAACGGGTCAAATAGATAAAGACCTGGTGTTGGAAGAGAATGAGGTGTTTAGCTATGTAAGCAAAAATCACCGCTTGCCTGATGTTTACGAAAGCAACCATCAGCAAATAGTGTTTACCCCGTCGGGACAAAAGAAAATAAAGCGACGCTTTTTAGACACCACCTACCATGACTCGGACGAAAAGGATTTAGAGGCCGGTCGTGCGCTGATCAGTTCGGTAAAATTAGCAGGGCATAATTACAGTATACTGGTAATACAAAGCAAGGTAGAAACCGAGGATCTCATTCAAATCATCTTTTTGATCACTATTGGGGTGATCGTAAGCCTGCTTGCTATCTTACTCCTTCTGAACCGGGTTATATTGAAAAGTATTTGGAAGCCTTTTTACAAAATACTCCTGCAGCTGAAAGAATTTAGTTTGGCTAATCACGCTAATATTCATTCTACCCCTTCAAATATTGAGGAGTTTGCTGAACTTGACCAGGCGGTTATCAGCATGGCCGATCGGGTAAAAAGCGATTATGATAACCTGAAGGCCTTTACTGAAAATGCTTCGCACGAGTTAATGACCCCTATCTCGGTCATCAACTCCAAACTGGACACCCTGGTGCAAACCGATGAGTTTACCGATAAACAAAGTAATTTACTGAACGATATTTATTGTACGGTAACCCGCTTAACGCGACTGAATAAATCCATGTTGCTATTAGCCAAGATAGAGAACGGCCTGATACAGGATAGCCAACTAATTGACGTAAAGGAAATATTGGAGCATGGCATCTATCAGCACGAGGAGATGATACAGCAATTGGATATCACGCTAAATATCAGCCTCGGTAATAAACAGCTAAATGCCAATAGGTCGCTTATGGAAATTTTGGTGAACAACCTGCTGAGTAATGCTATCAGACACAATTACACTGGCGGTAGTTTATCAGTAGTGCTCGACACGGCAAAATTAACTGTAAGCAATACCGGTAAGAACGTATTCAATTTTGATCAGGTGCTTAAACGGTTTCACAAATCGGATGAATCTGAAGGGATAGGCCTTGGTTTAACACTTTGCAAGCAGATCTGTGATAATTACGGCTTTACTTTAAGCCATAAGCAACATAGCAAAACACACGCTTTTTCGGTTGTATTTTAATTATCCTAATTCCCTACAGTTTTACTCCAAATTGAGCACAGATTAGGTGGGTAGTTTAGTGCAAAAATTACTAAACATGAAATTCATCAAAACAACAGCGGCTATTTTAATAGCAACAGGCGTAGCAACTATGGCCCAGCACATCAATTCAACCCAGGTACCAGCAGCGGTAAAGGCATCTTTTGAAAAAGCATACCCTGGTGTAAAAACCGTTAAATGGGAAAAAGAAAAGGGCGATTTTGAAGCAGGGTTTAAACAGCGCGCCAACGAAATGTCGGCAGTATTCAAGGCAGATGGTAAGCAGACAGAATCTGAAATGGAGATAAAAACCGCCGCCTTGCCTGCAGGTATTGTTACCTACGTTAAACAAAACTACAAGGGCGCAGCTATAAAAGAAGCGGCAAAGATCACCAAAACCACTACGGGTGAAGTAAATTATGAAGCCGAGGTTAAAGGTAAAGATTTGCTTTTTGACAGCACAGGCAAGTTCATAAAAGTAGCGCAAGACTAATATTAAACCCAGACCATTCATCGGGGGATTGTGGCCGGTTAAAATGCTGCTGGTAATTATCAGCAGCATTTTTAACATCTGCTTTTCCCACAAAATGTTTACAGAATTGGTTGGGAAATTTACAATTGAAAATTTAACTTAATAACCTGTGGCCCATATTTGAATGAGATATTTTATCAACCTGTTTTTACTTCTTTTAATCGGCACAACCTGTTTCGCGCAAACCAAAACTTTGGACGATTATTTGCAACAGGCGGTAAATAACAGTCCGCTTATCAAAGATCTTAACAACCAGATCTTATCAGCTCAATTAGATAGCGTACGTATTAAAGCAGGCTTTAAACCACAGGTTACTGCCAGCAGCGCGGGTTTATATGCGCCTGTTATTCGTGGATATGGTTATTCATCGGCTATTACCAACGGGCAATCGTTAAACGGACTGGTAACTGTAAGTATGGCTTTTATTGGCAAAGGTTATTTAAACGCACAGTTTGCATCGCTCGGCATTCAAAGCGACTCGCTACGTAATAGCATCAGATTATCTGAACAAGACCTCCGCGGTACCATCATCAGCCAGTATATAACCGCTTACGGCAGCCTGCAGCAGCAACGCTTTAACCAGGAAGTGGTTGACCTGTTGAGTAAAGAAGAAGACCTGCTCAAACGCCTTACCCGCAGCAACGTGTATCGCCAAAGCGACTACCTAACTTTTCTGGTGACCCTAAAACAAGCCCAATTGCAGCTCTCACAAACACGCCTCCAATATAAAACAGAATATGCCACGCTCAATTACTTATCCGGCGTAGCCGATACCAACATTTTTGAGATTACCAAACCCGAACTACAGCGGGCGATTGCCAATACAGACCGCAGCACCAGTATATTTTTTAAACAATTCCAGTTAGACAGCATTCGCCTAGCCAATAGCCGCAAACTTATAGATTACAGTTACCGCCCAAGATTAAACGTTTTTGCAGATGGTGGTTATAACTCCGACCTTACCGCGCAGTTTTATAAAAACTTTGGCACCAGCGTGGGTTTTACCGTTAGCATGCCTTTGTATGATGGCGGCCAGCGCAAGCTGCTGTACAAAAAACTTACACTTGAGCAGGAAACCAGCCGCAGCTACAAAGCTTTTTTTAATAATCAATATATCCAGCAGGTAAACCAGCTTAACCAGCAGATAAACGAATATGATAAATTGATAGCTGAGATAAATGACCAGTTCAAATATTCCGAAAGCTTAATAAAAGTGGATACCAAACTGCTGCAAACCGGCGACCTTAAAATTGCCGACCTGATATTAGCAGTCAACAATTACCTTACTATAAAAAACCTGCTTACACAAAATACCATAAGCAGGCTCCAACTCATTAACCAACTTAACTACTGGAGCCGATAATATGACACGATATTGCAAGCCATTAGCACTGTTTCTTTGCTGTTTGATAATGACGGTACTTTACTCCTGCAGAGGCGCAAAGCCAGCTGATGAAGAAGCGGCTATAGAATCGCATACACCTGTTACGGTTACTACCATTGGCAACAGTGCACTGGCAGATACAATTGAATTAAATGCTACCTCATCGTTCCTGCAAAAGAATTATGTAAGTGCGAACGCAATCGGCTACATTCAAAAAGTAAATATTCAGCCAGGCCACTATGTAGAAAAAGGGCAGCTCATGTTCACCCTTAAAACCAAGGAAGCGCAAAGCATCGGCAATACTATTAACGTACTGGATACTACATTTAAATTCTCAGGCATAAATAACATCCGGGCATCGCGCAGTGGTTTTGTTACTCAGTTACTGCACCAGGTTGGCGATTATGTACAGGACGGCGAGCAGCTGGCCATTATCAGCGACCGCGAGAGCTTTGCCTTTGTACTGCAGCTGCCTTATGAATTGCGCCGCGTTATCGCCAACAACCAAAACCTTACGCTCACCCTTCCAGATGGCGAAAAACTTGCCGGCCATATTGCTTCGCTGATGCCATCGGTTGATACCCTTTCGCAAACGCAGGGCATTGTTATTAAAGTAAATAACACACATCCTATTCCTGAAAATCTGGTCGCTAAAGCACTCATTATTAAAACAGCAAAAAGCAGCGCGCCATCCCTACCAAAATCGGCAGTACTGTCTAACGAAACGCAAAACGAGTTTTGGGTAATGAAATTGATAAACGACACCACGGCAATAAAAACCACTGTTAAAAAAGGTATTGAGTCGGGTGGCAGGATCGAGATTCTATCCCCAACATTTAATCCATCGGATCGCGTGGCAGTGACCGGCAATTATGGTTTAGCAGATACTGCCAAGATTAAAATTGTAAATTAATGGACAAGCTGAATAACTTTTTCATCACCCATAAAAAGCCTATCAGTTTGATGCTCTTTATCATGCTGCTGGGTGGTGGCTTTGGATATTCAAGGCTGCAAACATCCCTATTCCCCGAAATTACTTTCCCTAAGATCAAGATCATTGCTGATGCCGGTTTGCAGCCCGTTAATAAGATGATGGTAACTGTGACAAAACCATTAGAGAACGCGGTTAAGCAAGTGCCCGACCTGCATTACGTGCGTAGTACTACCAGCCGCGGTAGCTGTGAGATCTCGGCCTATATGAACTGGGATGCCGATATCGACCTGAGCCAGCAACGTATCGAATCGCGCATAGCGCAGATAAAAAACCAGCTGCCACCCGAGGCAAACGTAACGGTAGAGAAGATGAACCCATCTATCCTGCCGGTTAGCGGGTACACGCTGGAAAGCCATAACCTCTCGCCTATTGAGTTAAAGCAACTGGCAACCTATACCGTAAAACCGTTTCTTTCGCAGGTTGACGGCGTGTCGGAGATCCGGGTTATCGGCGGTAAAACAAAAGAATATTGGCTGGTGCTTAACCGCCAAAAAATGAGCACGCTTGGCCTTACGCCGGAGATGATCACTAATGCACTGGCACAAACGGCGTTCATCAAATCAAACGGGTATCTGTCTGATTTTAAAATGCTGTACCTAACCGTTACCGATGCCAGCATAAACACCAGCGAACAATTGCAAAACCTGGTGGTGAGCAACAATCGAAAGCGCGTAATCCAGCTTAAAGATGTAGCCGAGATCCAGATAAACCCGGGCATCGAATACACTAAGATAAACACCAATGGGCACGAGGGCGTGTTGATTGCAGTTATCAAACAACCCAACTCCAACCTGGTGGATCTTTCTGCCGCCATGACGACTAAGGTGGCCGAATTGCAAAAGGTATTGCCAAAAGGTGTATCTATAAAACCTTATTATGTACAAGCCGATTTTGTGAATGAGTCGGTAAAAAGCGTGAGCGATAGTTTATGGATAGGTTTAGCCTTAGCTATAATTGTAGCCATAATTTTTCTGCGGTCGATAAAAGCGAGCGCTACTATCTTAATAACTATCCCGGTTACACTTGGGCTAACCCTCATTGTTTTATACGCGGTTGGTTATACGCTGAACATCATGACGTTGGGCGCTATTGCTGCAGCCATAGGTTTAATTATTGACGATGCTATTGTAGTAGTAGAGCAAATTCACCGCACGCATGAGGAACATCCTGAAGAGCCAACAGTAACGCTTTTGCAAAAAGCTATTAACTATTTATTCCCTGCGATGGTGGGCTCATCGGTGAGTACCATTGTTATTTTTATACCTTTTTTGCTGATGACGGGTGTGGCCGGCGCCTACTTTAAAGTGATGACCGATACGATGATTATCACCCTTTTATCATCCTTTTTTGTAACCTGGATAGGCCTCCCGGTTATTTACCTGTTGCTTACCAAAAACTCTGAACTAAATACTGTTGGCAAAAAGGAAGAGGCACACGAGGTAAAAAGGCAGCGGTGGGTATCGTTCTTTATCCTGCGCCCGGTGGTGAGTATTATTTTGATAGTAACGCTTGTTGTTGTTATTATATTCATTCCTGGCAGGTTAGAAACCGGTTTTCTCCCTGATATGGATGAAGGCAGTATTGTGTTGGATTACACCTCCCCTTCGGGTACTTCGCTTGAAGAAACCGACCGCATGCTGCGCGAGATAGAGAAGGTTATTATCAAAAATCCCGACGTTGCTGCATACTCCCGCCGTACAGGTACACAAATGGGTTTCTTTATTACCGAACCTAATACAGGCGACTACCTTATTCAGTTAAAAAAAGGCCATAGCAAAACATCCGAAGAAGTTATCAGCGATCTGCGTACCCATATCGAGGAAACACAGCCTGCTTTACGTGTCGATTTTGGCCAGGTGATTGGCGATATGTTGGGCGACTTAATGACCTCTACCCAACCCATCGAGATAAAAGTTTTTGGCGACGACCAAGCAAAACTGCAGGCCTTGTCAAAACAAATAGCCGACATAACAGCCAATGTTAAAGGCACGGCCGATGTATTCGATGGTATCGTGATCGCCGGGCCGTCCGTGGATGTGGTGCCCGATTACACCAAACTGGCACAATATAACATTACCCCGGCGGCGCTGCAAACACAGGTACAATCGGCGTTGGAAGGCAATATCATTGGCAACCTTTTCGAGCGAGAGCAACAGTCACCCATTCGCATGGTTTATCCGGGTAACCGTGTACTGGATGTGGCAGGTATAAAACGCCTCAACTTATTTTTGCCCGATGGCAGGCTGCTTCCTATTACCCAATTGGCAAACATAAACTTGCGCACCGGCGATGCAGAGATAGAACGCGAGAACTTGCAGGCCATGGGCGTTATAAGCGCCCGCTTAGATAACAGCGATCTGGGCAGCGTTATCCCGGCCGTACAAAAAGGCATAGCCGAAAAAATAAACCTGCCCCCCGGCTACCACGTGGAATACGGCGGTGCCTATGCCGAGCAACAGCAAAGCTTTAAAGAGCTTTTAATGATACTGGTTACCGCAAGTTTGTTGGTATTTGCAGTGATATTGTTCCTGTTTAAGCAATTTAGGATAGCGTTGCTGGTACTGGTTGTAGCGGTTTTAGGTATTGGCGGTAGTTTGCTGGCGCTATTCCTCACCAATACACCACTTAATGTGGGTAGCTATACCGGTCTTATTATGATAGTGGGTATCATTGGTGAAAACGCCATCTTCACCTTTTGGCAGTTCCGCGAAAGCGCTAAAACCAGCAATGTGGACGATGCAATTGTTTACTCCATATCAACCCGCCTTCGTCCCAAATTAATGACGGCCTTGGGTGCAATTATAGCATTAATGCCATTGGCGTTAGGTATTGGTGCAGGCGCGCAGTTGCACCAGCCGTTGGCAATTGCGGTTATAGGCGGCTTTTTAGCGGCACTACCGTTATTGCTGATAGTCCTGCCAAGTATGCTGCGGATATTTTACCGCGACCATGTATTCGTCAAATAGTAAGAATAGATTAAAACTGCATTGAAAACTGCATTCCTAAATAACCCTGGCTGTAAGATGGTAACAGA
This sequence comes from Mucilaginibacter sp. AK015, assembly GCF_014200785.1. Classification (NCBI taxonomy): domain Bacteria; kingdom Pseudomonadati; phylum Bacteroidota; class Sphingobacteriia; order Sphingobacteriales; family Sphingobacteriaceae; genus Mucilaginibacter; species Mucilaginibacter sp. AK015. The sequence goes on along the minus strand of NZ_JACHCV010000003.1, from coordinate 21,866 downwards.
ATTGAACTTGTCTTAGGCTCTTTCTTTAATTCAGCAGGTACGTCCCGATTATCTTCTTTCTCGCGGCCCGCTTTAAACAAGCGGTTACGTATGTACGGATAAAGCAGATAAGCAGCTTTTGTAGAGAGGATACCGAAACCCGCGCCGGCAACAACATCACTAAACCAATGGTCGCGGTTGTACATGCGGAGGATGCCGGTAGCAGTTGCGAAGCTGTAACCTATAGCGCTGTAAGCTAAAGATTTATCGCCCAACTCCTGCGCCATAAATTCTGCACCCAAAAACGCGTTTGCGGTATGGCCAGATGGAAACGAATAATAGTCAGAGCCATCCGGACGAAGCCTGTGACTTACCTTTTTAATACCGAAAGTTGTTAAGCTCATCATCACTTCGGCCATAGCGAAGATCATTGTACGATCTATAAACGTATTTTTACCATGCACGCCTACCAGGTTCAGCCCATAAACCAAAACTACCGGGGTAAACTGGAAAAAGTTTTCGGGGTGATGTTTAAAGTTTGGCGCATCTTCCATGATATCATTATTGATGCTTACATCAAGGCGCCTTACCGGCTTAAAAAAGAAATTGCTTGCGCCATATGCCACCAGCACTGATGGCGGCACCAAAGCCCAACTTTTACTTCGTAAATGCTTAACGGTATCGGGTGCGGTAAAAAGGTCTTTTTTTAAGGTGTCCGCAATATTTATTTTCTTAGTAGTGTCGGTTACTTGTGCTGAGGCACTTAAACCTGCAAAGCAAAGTAAAAGATAGATAATTTTCTTCAATGTACAGATGTTAGGGATATTTATTTACCGATCTCGATTATGTGAAATGAGCCGGCTATCATATGCGGGCGCGGGTTTGCGTTTGCTGCTGTCGGCAGTGTAGCCTCCATTTGCGCGGCAGGTAAAAACAGGTGATGGGTAAGCACGTCTATACCTATAGTGCGGGCGCTTTTTTCAGTCGGAATATTCTCTATAAAAACAAATTTATTGGCATTTACCTCTTTGATAACCGATATATTGCCGTCTCCGTTTGATGTGTAAGCCAGTTTCAAAGCCGGGTCAAAAGCAACACCGTCACAATCGCCTATTTTAAACTTCGCCAAGTTTTTACCGTTGGCGGCATCCATTACAACAAGCATGGCATTGCCTCCGCAGCCTATAAACAAACGGTTGGTAACCTTGTCAATAGCCAAGCCCGACGGTTCATGACCTTCGTTTATTTTATAACGGGCTATAACTTTGTAGTTATTAGCGTTAATAACCACAACCTCGTTGGTAGTTTCGGAGTTTACAAAGATCTTACCCTTGCCATCAGACACGCCGGTCTCCGGTTTACCGCCAAGTGGGATGGTTGCAACAACCTTATCGGTAGCCGGGTCGATAACTGAAGCGTCGCTGCTACGGCCATTAAATGCGTAAACCTTTTTAGAGAATTCATCATAAAATATGGCGTCGGGGTTAGTACCTACGGCAATTTTACCAACCACGACATTGGTTTTTAAATCGAAGATGGTGCAACTGTTATCGCGTCCATTACTTGTATAGCCTTTGTTTAAACCTTTAACCAAGGCTATACCGTGCACACCATTTGTGTTTGGGATAACGCCAATAGAATCACCTGTGGCAGTACTTAAAATATTAACCTGTGTACCATGAGATACATAGATTTTTTTCTCAGCGGCATCAACAGTAACATAATCCCAACCACCACTGCTTGTAATAGAATGTTTTTTTAAGATGTGCAATCCGGTTTTAGTTTGAGCCGATGCATTTAGTGATGTAAGTGCAATACCTAAAAGGGTAAACGCTTTAATTATGTTGGAATTTAGCATGATGATAATTTTCATGCTATTTACCATGCCATTCTGTAGGAATATTGGATAATTTTTTAAATGATAATCTTCAAATTAAGTAACAAATACCCACTGAAACTGCATTTACCTCAACTGCTTAATGATCGACCTAAAGTTCTCCAGCCCAGCTTCCAGGTTTTCCATGATATCTAAGGCTAAAACGTCAGGATCCGGTAGGTTGTCCAAATCAGCAAGTGATTTATCTTTAAGCCAGGTAATATCTAAACTGGTTTTATCGCGACCGACAATCTCATCGTAGCTGAACTTTCTCCAGCGTCCTTCGGGGTTGGTTTCGGCGTTGTAGGTTTCTTTACGGGTGTGGCGGTTGTTCGGTTGGTAGCAATCAATAAAATCTTGCAGGTCTTCCAGCTTTAGCGGGTTCTTTTTAAGGGTGTGGTGTACATTGGTACGGTAATCGTAGTACCAGATCTCTTTTGTCCATGGGTCTTTTGCCGATGGCTTGGCATCAAAGAATATCACGTTTGCCTTTACACCATTAGCGTAGAATATGCCGGTAGGTAAACGCAGAATGGTATGCAGGTCGGTGGTTTCTAAAATCTTCTTTCTTACGAGTTCTCCGGCCCCGCCTTCAAACAAAACGTTGTCGGGTAATACTACTGCAGCCATGCCGGTGGTTTTTAGCATGGTGCGGATATGCTGCACAAAGTTCAACTGCTTATTACTTGTAGTAGCAAAGAAATCCTGGCGGTTATAAGTAAGGTCTTCTTTCTCTTGTTCTCCCTCTTCGTTGGTGAACGTTTGACTACTCTTCTTACCGAATGGCGGGTTAGCTAAAACATAATCGTAAGTGGTATTGCTTTGAGCTATCAGTGCATCAGCAGGGGAAATATTGTTATCGCTATCTGTATCACCAATGTTATGCAGAAACAAGTTCATAAGGGCCATCCTTCGGGTGCCGGCTACTATCTCGTTACCGAAGAAGGTATCGTATTTTAAAAATTGCTTTTGCTCTTTATCAAGCTCATAATTTTTCGTGTCGGCAATGAAGTCATAAGCGGCCAAAAAGAAGCCACCCGTGCCACACGCGGGGTCGGCAATAGTCTTACTGGGCGTTTCGGAGATATGTTACACTCTGTTCCGTGGCAAAACTGACCACCTGTTTGCTGGCAAAGAAATGCAGCCTATGGTTTAGCAGCATAAACAAAGATAATTATTTACCAATTTCTATTTAGCCTGGTGTTGCTCCAGCTATAACCTCTTTATTTTTTTCGAAGCTTTATACGTAAGGTAATTGCCGGATATCCCTCCCTAGTGATGGCCGTTTACCGCATTAATAGAGGCCTTATAGTGCAACTTTGCATATACAATGAGGCTTCTAATCAGCTCGTTCATACGGCGACTGCATTTGGCATTTAAATCCGGACAGCCAGTGTTTATAGAATATCTGCAAAAAAAGGTGGTCAGTTTCATCCGGAATACCCTGGTCAATTTGAAACCGGAATGGGTGGTCACTTTAAATCGGAATCAGGTGGTCAGTTTGAGCGAAATCTCCAGCCTATGTCCATTTTTGCTTTTGGTTCGGCTACACGTTCAAACACGAACCCCAATGACATAGATTTGCTGATAGTTTATGATGAAGAATGGCAACCAAATGTAATCAGGCGATTGCTAAGCAATATTGATTATCTTCCCATCCACTTAATTTTTATGCTTCGGGAAGAGCAAATTGAGACGAATTTTATCGAACTACAAAAATGTGTAATGCTTGAATTTCTACAGTAATTCACTTTAGCAAATGCAAAAGGTCAAAATGATATTAAGTTTTGTCTGTAATCCCTCCCTCTTCGCAAATTCAAATACAATAGCCTGATAATCAGGTTTTTATCGGGCTGTTTTTTGGGAACTATCTGCTTCATACCCGTATCCTCTATTAAAAAATAAATGCAAATAAATTTGCGCAACTAAAAAGTTGCATATATATTTGCAACCAACAGGTTGCTTATTTAGAATTTAAATATGAAACAGGACATATTTCAAGCTATTGCCGACCCGACACGAAGGGCAATTTTAACGCTGGTTGCCATTCAGGCGTTGACGCCAAATGCCATGGCCCAAAAATTTGACATGACCCGGCAGGCAGTATCTAAGCATATTAAGGTACTGCAAGAATGTGATCTGATTAAACCGGAGCAAAGCGGCAGGGAGATTTATTATCACTTTAATGCCAAAAAGATGCAGGAATTTGACCACTGGTTAGCCCAGTTCAGGCAAAGCTGGGAAACTCAATTTAATCAACTCGACCAATTATTAACAACCATAAAAGAATAGAAAAAATGAGCAACGATCTACTATTTGATTTTAACGTTGACAAGGCAGCCAAAACGGTATACATCACCAGAGAATTTAACGCAGGGTTATCATTGGTATGGGATGCCTTTACCAAACCCGAACTGCTTGACCAATGGGGTGCGCCTGCACCAATGCGCGCCAAAACCAAGTATATGGACTTTAAGGAAGGCGGCCGGCGCTTTTACGCGATGATAAGCCCCGACGGACAGGAGCGTTGGGCGGTTCAAGAGTTTACCTCTATCACACCAAAGTCCAATTTTAAAATGTACAACGCCTTCTCGGATAAGGATGAAAACCGCGAGCTGCCGGGATCTGACTGGGATTATAACTTCAGCGAACAAAATGGAGTTACCAGAGTAGACATTGTTATTTATAATGAATCGTTTGAGCGGCTCGAAAAATTATTAGAAGGCTTCAAGATCGGTTTCACCATTACCTTGAAAAACCTGGAGGAACTGTTGGCCACCTTATCATAAAAACACAAATAAAAATAACCATTTAAACAATAAAAATTATGAGAGCAATTAACCCATGGATCAACTTTAACGGAAATGCCGAAGAAGCGTTCACTTTTTACAGATCAGTTTTTGGCGGCGAATTCACAAAGATCATCCGCTTTAGTGACCTGGCAAGCGCCGAATTTCAGGTTCCGGAAAGTGAGGCTAACAAAATAATGCACATTGCTTTACCCATAGGCAAAAACAATGCGTTAATGGCTAACGATGTACCCGGGTTTATGGGGCGGGTAAACGAGAACGAGAACAGGTCTAAAATAGCGGTAAGCGCAGAAAGCAGGGAAGAGGCCGATAAAATATTCAACGGATTATCGGCAGGCGGAGCGATTGAAGGCCCAATCGGTGACGGCCCCTGGGGTACGTACGCCGGCATGTTCAGGGACAAGTATGGTATTGAATGGATCGTGGAATTTGACCCTAATTTATAACAGCGATTTGCAAACAAGAAAGCGGCAATTTTTACGCTTTTTATATTATTTTAAAGCCTGCTCTTACTGATAGCAGGCTTTTTTTGGAAATTAGCCGGTGATTTCAATGTTTACAATAGTTAGTGTAACGATATTTTTTTACCTTGTAGTTAAAACTATCCAATTCGGGTGTTGTTATTTCAGCATGGTTTTACAGCCATTAAACGGTATTGAAATAATTGACACAGCATGAAAAAGTACAAAATAGGTATCATTGGCTACGGCGGATTTGGTAAGTTCCTTCACTATTGGTGGGCTAAGTTGGCGAACGTAGAAGTGGTTGCCGTTGCCGACCCGCACGATAAATTTGCCGACCTTGAAAATTGCAGCACATACCGCGACTGGAAGGACCTGGTTAACGACCCGCAGGTAGATATTGTAAGCATTGTTACCCCGCCTGGCCTGCATGCCGAAATGGCTTGCGAGGCCATGAAAGCGGGTAAACATGTACTGCTCGAAAAACCTGTGGCAACTACTGATGAGGAAGCGCAGCAAATTTTAAATACACAGCAGGAAACCGGTATGGTTATCACAGTTGACCATATGATACGCTATAACCCTATTGTCCGTAGTTTAATGGCTTTGGGTGAAAGCGGCGCTTTTGGGAAGCTAAGGCACGCGGTTGTTAACAATTATGCGCAGGACGCGGCTTTACCACGCGATCACTGGTTTTGGAAAGAAGAATTGTCAGGCGGTATTTTTGTAGAGCATGGCGTGCATTTTTTTGACATTATTAATGCGCTGGCCGGCCAGCAATATACCGAGGTGTATGGGACCTCGCATAGCCGTAACGAGCAGCAACGCGACCGGGTTGCTGCCCTGGTATTATACAACCAGGGGCTTATTGCCAGCTATTACCACGCTTTTTCGGGCCCGGGTCTTTTTGAGCAAACCACCATACACCTGGCTTATGACCTTGCCCGGATTGAAATTGAGGGCTGGATGCCTATGAAGGGAACGATTAAGGCAATGGTTAACGGGCAAACTAAAGAACAGCTGAGCAGCATTCCCGGCTGGACGGTAACACAGGCTAACGCTTTATCTGAGCTGCGCGATGTATCGCGGCCTGAGGGATGGGGTGCAGAGGCACCCGCCGCTACTAACGATGATGCGATATATTGCGGCGGTGAAGCTTACGATGTAGAAGAAATGGTATCAGGTACCTTTGAAATCCGGCAAACCAAGGGGCAGGTTTATGGTAAATGCGTACAATCTATCTTAATCGACCTTATCAAAAAGATAGAGGATAAGGATCACAAGCTTGCCATCAGTATTGAAGATGCCTATGAAGGGCTGAAAATTGCGCTGCTGGCTTCGCAGTAATTGTGCTATTTGTTGGATGATATATTTAACCTTATACCGCTTATTAGCCGGTATACCTTAAGCCCTTTGTTCCGGCATGGGGCTTTGTCATAAATAATTACGGATACTGATCTGAAGTTTGCGATATTGCCTGTAAATTAAAAGCGTTTGTTAATTGATACAAACCAACAGAGCGAAATAGTGGCTAAACGAATACGATATATTTTGATAATAGCGCTAACCATTATGGTATGTTGGGCCGCGTACGCCGCATTTTTTAACAGCCATAATGGGCAGGGTAAAGCAGTAAGAGGTGTTGATACCGCGTCAGTAAAAGTAAGTGCGGTTGCCGGCACTGCACGGCGTACGATCCCTGCTGATGCCTGGGAAGCGCCCGCCGTAAACACTATTCCGCCTGGGAATGCCGGTGAAATGATCCGCTATGGCCGCGAAGTATTAATGCATACTGCTAAATATTTTGGTCCGCAGGGAAGCATAGCCCGCATTTCGAACGGCATGAATTGCCAAAACTGCCACCTGGACGGCGGCAGCAGGCTTTTCGCCAATAATTACGCGGGCTTCATTTCCGGCTACCCCAAAATAAGCCAGCGGTCGGGCAAGAACCAGCCGCCAGCACAGCGCATTGTTGATTGTTTTGAGCGCAGCCTGGGTGGTACATCGCCAGATACCACCAAAAGAGAGGTGAAAGCTATGCTGGCGTATTTGAAGTGGATAGGGCAGGGGGTAAAAAAAGATCAAAAGTTATTTGGCAGCGCTACCGAAAGGCTTGCCTTTATGGACGATGCAGCCGACCCGCTTAAGGGCCGGCAGGTATTTGTAGCTAAATGCCAGAAATGCCATGGCAAAAACGGCCAAGGCACCCTGTCACCCGACAAAATATCGTACACCTATCCGCCGTTATGGGGAAATCACAGCTATAATGATGGCGCCGGAATGTACCGCATCAGCAACCTGGCCGGGTTTGTAAAAAATAATATGCCCTTTGGGGCAACTTACCAAAACCCCCGGCTTACCGATGAAGAAGCCTGGAACGTGGCAGCATTTATAAACTCACAGCCGCGCCCTCATAAAGACCAGCACCAGGATTGGCAAAACCTGCATACCAAACCCATTGACTTTCCGTTTGGCCCTTACGCGGATAACTTTAGCGAAAAACAACATAAATACGGCCCCTTTGCACCCATAAAGGCAGCCCATAAGCACAAATAAATATGAAAAAACATAGTTTAATTTTAGCGATAGTAATCGTTCTTAGCTTTGCACAATCAGCTGTATTCGCGCAAACGGATACAACATTTACGGGCGCTAAGGCTACCTTAAAAAGCTATAACGCGCTGTATATCATTAACTCCAATGATGATAAACGGATAAGGGGTACCCTCCGCAATATGGCCAATGCCCTGCAAGATCCCCGCCTTGCCGGCAAACTGCACCTCGAACTGATAGCCTTTGGCGACGGCACGGCCGTTTATATGAAAAACAGCGCCTACGAACCCCTGCTATTGGCGCTGAAAGCCAAGGGAGTTATACTGGCCCAATGCAATAACACCCTCCGAGAACGGAAGATAGATAAAGCCGAACTTTTTCCCTTTATCTCATTTGTGCCAAGCGGGAATGGCGAGATCATCCTGAGGCAATACGATGGGTGGGCGGTGGTGCATCCTTAAAAATTCCTGACTTTTTTCCGGGTTTTTCTGACCCATTTACGCGTAATTTTTAAAAAATATTTGCGTAACTCAAAAGTTACCTATACATTTGGGTAACTTTAAAGTTACCTATTATGGAAAGAGCTATCGTACATGAATTTTTCTTCGCCCACGCACCGGCTGATGTTTGGACCTACCTGACGGAGCCTGATCTTTTGGCACAATGGCTAATGCCAAGTGATTTTAAATTGGAAAAGGGACACAAGTTTAGGTTTATAACCAAGCCTAAGATCCCGATAGGTTTCGACGGCACAATCTATTGCGAAGTGCTGGAAATTGTCTCCAACGAAAAGCTGGTGTACTCGTGGAAGGGCGGCATGTCGAAGGATAAGCCCTCACTCGATTCCGTAGTGACCTGGACGCTTACACCAAAGGATAATGGCACCATCCTGCGCCTGGAGCATAGCGGTTTCAGGGGGCTGAAGAACTATTTACCTTACCTGATCATGAACAAAGGCTGGCTCAAAATAGGCAGGCGGTTAATAAGCCGGCTGGATACAGCATTGGCAGCAATCAACTAAACATAAATCAAAAACTAAAATATTATGGAACAGATCATTCAACATCAATTTTTTTATGCCCATCCGGCAGCTACCGTTTGGCAGTATCTGACCAAACCCGACCTTATGGCACAATGGCTCATGAAGAACGACTTTGAGCCGGTAGTAGGCCGCAGCTTTCAGTTCAGGACAGGCCCCATACCCAGCCTGGACTTCGACGGCATTTTTCATTGCAGGGTATTAGAAATAGTGCCGAAAAAAAAACTAAGCTACTCCTGGAGCAGCGGGCCGGGCAATGGTAAGATCACACTGGAATCGGTGGTTACCTGGCGACTGGAGTCCCGCGAAAACGGCACACAGGTTTTTCTGGACCATCGTGGCTTTGCTAAAAAGGAGAACCTTGACTTTTATAACGGCCTGTTGCACGGATGGGTGGAAAAACTGCAAAATATTGATAACCTTTTAAACCCGGTAGAACATGGCAGTACCGGCGCTTGATGTGTTCCAGGTGATAGGCGACCCAAGCCGGCGCAAAATGCTGATGCTGTTGTCATCAGATAGCCTGTCTATCAATAGCCTGGCCGAGCATTTTGATATGAGCCGCCCCGCGGTTTCAAAACATGTGAAGATATTGCATAATTCGGGGTTTATTTCGATGACGGATATTGGCCGCGAGCGTTATTGCACGCTTAAACAGGATGGCTTTAAGGAACTGGAAAGCTGGCTGGCTTATTTCGATGAATTCTGGAAATCTAAGCTGAAAAACCTGGAGGTGCTGTTAAACAAAAAATCACCTCACTAAATCGGCGCGTACAATTATGCTGTTAGCTGCTCAAACTTGGATAAAAACATGAGGGGCGGGGCCTTTTTGGGGATTTAATAATAATAATATATTTACAGGCAACATGAAAATGAAACCTGCCGAGTTTATCACCCTGTGCGCATGCACCATGATGCTTACAGCCCTGGGAATTGATATTATGCTGCCGGCGTTTGGCGAGCTGCGCAGGCATTTTGGCTTGCCGCCGCAATCAACCGCAACAGCGCAGGTTATCTCGTTCTTTTTCATGGGGCAGGTGGCTCAAATTATTTTCGGGCCGCTTTCAGACCGTTTCGGGCGTTTGGCTATCCTTCGAATAGGGTTTCCGTTATATATCGTTAGCGGGATAGCCGCAGCCTTTGCCCCCACCTTACCGCTCATGTGCGCTGCACGCTTTGTAGCAGGCGTAGGTGCTTCATCGGTTTTCATGACGACCATCGCGGGCGTGCGCGACCGGTTTGTTGGCGACCAGATGGCGCGCACCATGTCACTTATTTTTACCATCTTTTTGTGCACGCCGGTGTTTGCGCCCTTTTTGGGTATCGCTATTATGTCTGTAGCATCCTGGCAAATGGTAATGCTAACGCCGCCATTATTTGCTGTTATTGTGTTTTTATGGTCGTTAAGACTGGAGGAGTCGCTGCCACGCCACCTGCGCAACTCGCTACGGTGGGCAAGCCTTGTTCAATCCATCCGTAGGGTTTTAAGTAACCGCGCTTTTTTAAGGTACACTGCCATTACTACCGCGCTTTTTACGGCTTTAAGTTCGTATGTGGCAAGTTCAGAGCATATAGTTGGAGAGATTTATGGCAAACCAAAAGCCTTTGCTGCAATATTTGCCAGTATGGGTTTCCTGATGTCGTGCTGCACCTTCCTCAACTCCTATTTGTCGTCCAGGTTTGGAGCCAGGCGAACCATTAGGGCACTTCTGTTCATTTATCTCCTGGTGGCTACCGTGTTACTGATCATCACGGTGATGGCTAAAAGCCGGCCGGATATGTTGGTCTTTTTTATTGCAATAGCGCTATTAATGTCGCTTAACCTGGCCATTGAGCCTAATAGCAGCGCCCTGGCTATGGAGCCAATGGGCCAAACGGCGGGGATGGCCTCAGCAGTTTATGGCACCATTTTCTTTTTTATAGGGTCGACCTTAGGCTCCGTGATCAGTCAACTGCTGGTGAAAAGTGTGTTCCCGCTTGTAATCAGCTATTTTGTGATAGGCATTATAACCGTGCTCTTGGTTTTTGGCGACCGGCACTCACAAAGCAGCAGTTCAGCTTCGTAAAATATTATAATCCTGTCTATCGGTATAGTACCATTCGCGCTCAGCACTCGTGGGGCTTATCCAGCACATATTTTGCGTGCTTCGTCACATTTATTTTATGGATATACGGCGGCTAACTAATCTTGCATCAAATAAACGCGACGATGAAGTACAATAAAATAGAATTCTGGATAGCTACCGCCTGTTTTGCCATCATCTTCTTCAGCAGGCTTTACCAGGGCCTTGGCCAATACAATGTTGCTGATGATAGCGGGTACACCGGCAACCAGATGCTCTTTTATACTTTGCTGCCTGCCCTGGCAGCTATAGCTGTTTTATATGTCGCTTTTTTAGCTGTTCATTTTTATGTTATCCCACGGTTTTGGCGGGCAAAGCGTTACTTAGCCGCTGGTACCATCATGCTTGTCGTTTTTGTTATTACCGGTATCATTTTTTCGGTTCAAAGCTATCTGGGCAGCTGGATATACCTGCAGTATGGTAATGCAGACTTATCCGCTACCAGGTTTGTAAGCAGGGGATTCGACATAGCTGCGATAGCCTTTTTTGTTTACGGTATTTATTTACTGTTACGGCGCGGTGTTGTATATCAATACCGGCTTCATAGCCGCAGGCCAACCCTCGCATCGCAAATAACCCACGAGGCAATTATGCTTGTTGGTACCTGGCTGCTTATTTTACTGCTGCTGATAGCAACCAACGTTACCGGCTTTTTTTATACGGCCGGGTCGTTTTACCTGTTTGCATTGCCGTTTTGTTTCTGCATTTATTTTTTAAACCTGTATCTGATGATACCGCGCTACCGTAAGGGCGGGCGGCACGCCGGGGTGGTTTACGCGTTACAACTGCTGGGTATTGCAGCCTTCCTCGGCTTTATCGAAAACGCTTTCCTGCTGCAATCCGTACCATCTTTCTCGGTAGATGTATATGTACTGTTCTATTGGTTTATCCCATTGGTAATTACCGTTATCGTGTCGTGGCGGGTTTATATTGTAAACCAGGAAAAATATTTAGAGTTGTCCGCCCTGAAAACAGCCCTGGGTACTTCAGATGCCACACTGCAGCTACTGCGGTCGCAGATCAATCCGCATTTCCTGTTCAATGCCCTTAACGCCTTGTATGGCACCGCGCTGGTAGAGGGCGCTGCCCGCACCAGCGAAGGCATCCAAAAGTTGGGCGATATGATGCGCTTTATGCTGCACGAAAACATGAGGGAAACTATCCCGCTAAGCAGGGATATCGAATACCTGCGCAATTATATCGATCTGCAAAACCTCCGCATCGCATCGTCAGAGGGTGTTACCATAAAAACAGAGATTGCGGATAGCGACAGCCGACTCCAAATTGTGCCGATGCTGCTGATCCCCTTTATCGAGAACGCGTATAAGCATGGTATCAGCTTTGAAAATCCGTCGTTCATCACCATTAACCTGCAAATCAAGCAAGATCAGCTAACCCTGGAGGTGTATAACAGCCGACATGGCGGCACAGAAAACAACCCGGACAACGACCAACCGGGTATTGGGCTTAACAATGTAAAGCAGCGTTTAAAGTTGCTCTATCCCGAAAAACATGTGCTTCAAATACGCGAAACCAAAGAAGATTTTTTTATTCATTTAACCCTTCACTTGTCATGAGATCGTTATTAACCGGGCTGCTGCTTTTGCTCGCAACCCATATCTTCGCGCAGTTCAAAATAACCGGTAAGGTTATTGGCGGTACACCGCCAGATTCGGTTTTTATAAACGTGCCGTTTGTGTATGGTTATTATGCCGAAAACACCACCCCCGTTAGTACAAACCCTAATGGTTATTTTGGCAAAACAATAAACATCAGCACGCAGCGGTTTGCAACCATTAACATTAACGGCAAAGAGCATACGTTGCTGCTTACGCCGGGTAAATCACTCGATGTAACCATTGACATGGCCGATACTACCATAAACGGGTTTAAGGGCACCGCCGCAAAAGAAAACAAGCTGCTTTACGGTCTTGGCCTTGAAGAGACGCCTTTCTTTTTTAAGGATACGGTTTATGCAAGGTTTAGCCTGCCCGAACTAAAGCAGCAGGTATTGCAAAAATGGTTTGCTATGCGCGATGAAAAGCTGAACCGCATTGAACAAAGTGATCTGTCTGCCGCGGATAAAGAGCTGATCAGCCAAGAAGTGAGGAGCAGTACAATTGTAGCGCTGAACGATTTTGCAAGAGGAGTATTAAAGGCCGGGCGCAAACAGGTGTTTGACCTGGTGCTTGAAATTTACAAAGACTCGCCTTTAGCGCCGAAGGTACTGCTTGCAGGGCCAAAATATTATGCATTTGCAAATAGCTACATCAGTTACCTGGAAACCCTCGCCTTTAAGGACCTGCCGGATGATGCCGCTAAAAACCCGCAAACTTTTGTAAAATATTATAATATAACTATAGATAGCGGCAACCGCATTGCCAAACAAAAAGGAAAATCGTTTTTACACTGGGTACTGGTTAGAAACGAGTTTAACAAAACCATTGCCGAACATTGGCTGGCCCAAGCCATAGACACGAAGTTCTTAAGTAAGGACCTGCCGCAGGCCCGGCCGCTGCTTGCCGGGCTTCAGCAATATTATCCGCACAGCGGTTACCTGCCCGCTTTTAAACTTAAAGCAGATAAGCTGGAAAAGATATTGGCAGCAAACGCAGCAAATAAGGAGATTGTGATAGCGGATGGATTTGAAAAAATGACATCCATCCACGAAGTGATAAAAAAGCTTAAGGGTAAAATAGTTTACCTGGATATATGGGGAACCTGGTGCGGCCCCTGCAAAGAAGAGTTGAAGTATAACGCTGCATTAAAAACCCACTTTGAAGGTAAAGATGTTGTTTTTGTGTACCTTGATATGGATGACGACGCTAAAGATGCCCAATGGCGCGAATTTATAAAGGTAAACGGGTTAACCGGTCTGCACCTGCGCAAAAGCAATAAGGATATTCAATCGTTCTGGAATGAATTAAAACCCGGCCAAAAAATACAATATTATCCCACTTACTTTATTTTTGATAAAAACGGTGCCCTGGTGAAAACGGATGCCAAACGGCCAAGCGACCTGGACGAACTATACAAGCAGATAGAAGGATACTTAAATGATGATAAAGGCGGTAGCAATTGACGATGAACCATTGGCGCTCGAGGTGATCCGCTCCCTTGCAGAAAAGGTGCCTTTTATTGATCTGCAGGAAAGTTTTACCAACGCCTTTAAAGCGATTGACCATTTGGCCGGACACCCGGTAGATCTTTTATTTTTGGACATAAAAATGCCCGATATTAACGGCATGGAGCTCTTGGCAAGCCTGAGGCAAAAGCCCCTGGTTGTGTTTACAACCGCCTATGCCGAACATGCGGTGCTTAGCTATGAGCTCGACGCGGTGGATTACCTGCTTAAACCATTCTCTTTCGCGCGCTTTTTAAAGGCCTGCAACAAAGCACGCGAAGTGCTGAATGCTGATCGCGAATCAAAAAATGACAATCCTCCTGCCAGCATTTTTATCAAATCGGGTTACGAGCAGCTGAGGGTAAGTTTTGACGATTTGCTTTACCTGGAAAGCGGCGGAAATTATATGACGCTAAAACTCACCGGCGACAGGCAGGTGCTTTCGCGCCTTACCATGGCCGAGGTACAGCAACTTTTACCCGCAGATAAATTCGTGCGTATACACCGGTCGTACATCGTCAATAAAGAAAAAGTTAACAAGGCCGAACGGCACCGGGTACACATTGGCGGCCGGACGCTGCCTGTAAGTGCAGGCTTTAAGTTTTCGCTCGGGCCAGCCGGCAAATGATATCCGGGTTAAGCCATACCTTATAAATACCAAAATGTATGTAACAATCATTATACTTTTGGTTGCCTTATAAATTCGTAATTTGCCTTACCTTGGTATCTTTAAATTTTACTGACCAATATTATTGATATGAACAAATACCTACTAACGGTAACAGCGTTGGCATTGGCTTATGGCACTAATGCCCAGCAGCATGCCCCGCTTACCGCTAAGGATTACGCGCATGCCGAAAGCTTTTTAAGCTACAACACCGAGCCCTTTATAGACCGCGCCAACGTAAGGCCAAACTGGCTGCAGGGCGATAAGTTCTGGTACCGGGTTTATACAGCCCAGGGCAGCGAATACGTATTAGTTGACCCGGTTAAAAAAACGCGTACCGTTGCTTTCGACGCGCAAAAGCTGGCTGGTGCTTTATCAGCGGCAACCGGTAAAACGTATGATGCCAACAGGCTGCCTTTTCAATCCATCAATTATAAGGCCGATGGTAAATCGGTTTTGTTTACTGCCGATGCCAAAAAGTGGGCTTACAACCCTGCCAACAACCAGTTAAGTGCCGATACATCGACGGAGCAACCTGCCCGTGCCGAAAGGCTTACCGGCCGCGCCGCGCGTGGAGGTGGTAACGAGGTGTTATCGCCTGATGGTAAACGTGCCGTTTTTATTAAAGATTATAACCTTTGGGTGCGCGATGTTGCTACCAACAAGCAAACCCAGCTTACCACCGATGGCGTTAAGGATTTTGGCTATGCTACAGATAACGCGGGGTGGACAATGAGCGACAGGCCTATTGTATCGTGGTCGCCCGATTCAAAAAAGGTGGCCACCTTTCAGCAGGACCAGCGTAACGCCAGCGATATGTATTTGGTTACCACCAATGTGGGCAAGCCAAACCTCAGGGCCTGGAAATATCCGCTGCCCGGCGATAAGGAGATCATTACCATACAAAGGGTTATTGTTGATGTAGACAATGCAAAGGTTATCCGTTTTAATATCCCGCCCGACCCGCACCGGGCAACGCTGAGCGATGATATATCAAGCAGCGGTACTTTTGATGACGCCGACTGGAAGGATGATGGTTCGGAGTTCGCGTTCGTATCAACCTCGCGCGACCACAAGAACGAAAAGTTCCGTATAGCGGATGCCCGTACAGGCGCCGTGCGCGAGGTGTTTGAAGAGAACGTTAAAACGCAGTACGAATCTGGCTGGGGTGCTATCAACTGGCGGTATTTGCCGGCCTCAAAAGAGATCATCTGGTTTTCGGAACGCGATAACTGGGGGCACTTATACCTTTATGATGCTACCACCGGCAAAGTAAAAAACCAGATAACCAAAGGCGATTGGGTTGTAACCAAGCTGCTGAAGGTTGACGAGAAGAACCGCTTGCTTTATTTTGCCGCAGGTGGCCGCGAGCCGGGAAATCCATATTTTTCGCACCTGTATAAAATTGGCTTTAACGGCAAGGGCTTAACTCTGCTTACCCCTGAAGATGGTAACCATACTGTAAACTTTTCGCCCGATTACAATTATTTTTTAGACAGCTATTCTAAACCCGATGTGGCGCCTGTTACTGTGCTGCGCGATATAAAGGGCAAGCTGATAGCAACACTCGAAAAAACAGATATCTCCAGGCTGGTTGCCACAGGCTGGAAACCGCCTATCCCGGTTAAACTTAAAGCGCACGACGGCACTACCGATATTTACGGCCTTGTATTTACACCAACAAAAATGGATGCCGGCAAAAAGTACCCGGTTATCGATTACATTTATCCGGGCCCGCAGGGCGGGGGCGTTGGCAGCTGGTCATTCGTGGCCTCCAGGGGCGACCACCAGGCGCTTGCCGAGCTTGGCTTTATTGTGGTTGTGATAGAGGGTACCAGCAACCCGCTGCGTTCAAAAAGCTTTCATGATATGAATTACGGCAACATGGCCGAAAATACCTTGCCCGACCAGATAACCGGCATCAGGCAACTGGCCGCGCAATACCCCATAGATACTACCAAAGTTGGTATATGGGGCCATTCGGGCGGTGGCTTTGCTACCGCGGCGGCTATGTTCCGTTATCCCGATTTCTTTAAGGTGGGCATCTCGGAATCGGGCAACCACGAAAACCGTAACTACGAGGATGATTGGGCCGAGCGGTATAACGGCCTGGTTGAAAACGCCGACTACGATGCGCAGGCCAACCAGAACATCGCCAAAAACCTTAAAGGTAAGCTAATGCTTGCCCATGGTATGATGGATAACAATGTACCGCCATACAACACCCTATTGGTGGTAGAGGCGCTTGAAAAAGCCAATAAAAGCTTCGACCTGGTGATATTTCCTAACAGCGCGCATGGCTACGGGCAGTACTCGGGCTATATGATGCGCCGCCGTTGGGACTATTTTGTGAAGAACCTTTTAGGGGCCGAAGCGCCTTATGACTACCAGCTGAAACCGCCGGCAATCCGGCGTTAATTTCTGCAATAAGTACTAAATAGTGTAAGCCTGCAGCGAAAGTTGCAGGCTTTTTTGCTCAAAAAATTATAATTCGGTATCCTTGAAGCTGTATGGAAAAGCTAACCCCCAGTATACTAAAAACAAAACAACATTTCGAAATTCTTGACGGGTTAAGGGGGCTGGCGGCCCTGGCGGTAGTAGCTTTTCATTTTATGGAAATGGTTTACCTCCCTCCGCAAAATTTTTTGGCGCATGGTTTTTTGGCGGTCGATTTCTTTTTCTGCTTATCGGGCTTTGTAATTGGTTATGCCTATGACGACCGTATTGGTAAAATGGGCGCGATAGCGTTTTTTAAGTCGAGGGCTATCAGGCTGCACCCGCTGGTTATACTGGGTTCGGTGTTGGGTCTGCTTAGTTTCCTGTTCGACCCTTTCGGCGGCCATCTTGAATTATACAGCGCCGGAAAGATCATGCTGGTGTTTATAAGTTCTGTTTTGCTTATCCCTTACCCGGTAGTGGCCGACCGCGCGTTTAACCTGTTTAGTTTTAACGCCCCTGCCTGGTCGTTGTTTTGGGAGTACGTGGCCAACATTGTGTATGCGCTGGTACTTTACCGCTTAGCACGCAGGTGGCTGCTTGTGTTAACAATAGTATCGGCAGTTGCGCTTTGCCTGGTTACTTACCGCGCCGGCAATATCATGGGCGGGTGGGGCGGCCCAAACTTTTGGGACGGCAGCGCCCGCATCTCTTATTCGTTTTTGGCAGGCTTGCTTGTTTACCGTTCAAAATGGATCATTAAATCTAACCTGGGGTTTGGCGTTTTAAGCATATTGCTGGCATTGCCATTTGTGATGCCTTTTAATAATTTGGTTTGGATCACCGAGCCATTGGTGGTGCTTTTTTATTTCCCGCTGATTGTAGCATTAGGGGCGGGCGCTACCCTGTCGCCGGGGCTTAAAACGCTGTGTAACTTCTCGGGTAACATATCCTATCCGCTGTACATGACCCATTACGCCGTGATATGGATGTTCGGCAACTATTACAGCAGCCACAAACCCGGCACCAGCCAGTTAGCCCTTATTATTATAGCCGGTATCATCGTTCTGGTAGGTGTGGCATGGCTGGTAATGGTATTTTATGATACACCGGTGCGGAGATATTTAACCGAAAGACGAAAGCGGGCACTAAGAAATTAAGCCGAACTGTGTTAAATGATGGGTGAAATGCTTGTTATGCCATATCAGCCATTCGGTATAATTCATCGGGCCAAAACCGCCATGCAGCACGGTTACGCCGGGCTTTTTAAAAAAGCTGTCAAAGCTTTCGAGCTCGGCCATTAGTTGATCGATAGCAGTACGCATATCCGGATAAAGAAGAGAATCTGGAAGCTTGCCCAATATTACATTACGGGGTATTGGCTCGGGGGTATATATTCCCCGCTGTTTGGCAGCCGCCGCCTGCTCGGGAGATGCATCGCAGGTTGGTGTTTTTGTACCGTTCGTGTACTGCACCTGGTCTATCAAATGCTCGATCATTTGCTGCGGTGTCATGTTACCCCAAAGGGGGGCCGTACCCGCATCCAATGTAACCAGCAATTCGCGCAGCGTTTTGCGGTTAATGATATCTACTATTGCGTTCATCATTCAATAATACTACAATACGGGGTACAAAAAAAGCCCCTCCGTTATTTGAAGGGGCTTTGAATAGAATTAATTTATTGTCGCGGTTTATTTTAATTCGGCAACAGCCTTATCAATAGCGGCAACCGATGCCGTATCGTTAAGTTTGGCACGGCTTTCTTTAACGCCGTTTAATATTTGCACCACCTGGGGGGCAATGCCATATTTTTTGTACTTAACACCAAAATCGGCAATAGCTTTAATGCCTTTTTGTGCTTTAGCCGGATCGCTGACACGGCCGGTAAATTCCGCAAACTTCGACATAATGTTAAATTGAGTTTGCGGTGCACCTTCGTTAAAGGCGTTGTATACATAATCGTACTGGGCATCGGTGCCACCGGTTGCATATACCATTAGTATGGCCTGGGTTAAAGCGCCTTCGCTGTCTTTTTCGTATGTTTTGGCTAAAGCTACCGCATCGGCAGGGTTTAGCTGGCTTAATGCTGTTAAAGCAGCGCCCTGTACCGCATACGACTGGCTTTTTAATGATTCTTTAAACAAATTGGAAAGTCCCGATGCCTTTAATTTACCTAATACACTAATGGCAGCGGCCCTAACTAAAGTATTTGGGTCGGTTTGCGCCAGTTTAACTAATATTGGCTGGGCGGCGTTGCGCACATCGTCGTTGGTCATATCAGCCGCTTTAATGGCTTTTATCTGCAGCTCGTAGTACTTATCATTCAAGGCGGCAATGATCACTTTTCGCGCCCCGGCGTTTGATTGTTGTTTGGCGGCGGCGGTAATAGCCTCAAAACGGTCTAAATACAACGGCGCGTTAAAATATTGGAAAACAAATTCGTCAAGCGATTTATTGTCTGTTTTTTTAGCCAGCAGCATTTTGTCGCCGTCAACATTCACCAGGCTTGGCTTAGTAGCCGAGTGGAAAACCAGGCTATCAACCTTATTGCGCATCCAGAATTTGCGGCGGTCCATTTTGCCACCCGCGTAAACATCAATGGCCAGCGGTAAAATAAATACATTACCATCCTGTGTTTGGTTCAGGTAAACGGTTTGCGTTTTGGTAGCGTCATCCCATTTGTAAGTAATGTTTAAAATAGGGTGCCCTGCACCGAAGTACCATTGGTTAAAAAACCAGTTCAGGTCGCGGCCGCTGGCCTCTTCCATTGCCAAACGCAGCTGGTGCGCTTCGCCGTTTTTGAATGCGTTTGTTTTTAAATAAATATTTAAGCCTTTGTAAAATGCCGCGTTACCCAGGTAGTTGCGCAGCATGTAAAGTATGCTGCCGCCTTTTTGGTAGGTAACCGCGTCAAATACCTCTTCTTTATCGGTGTAATGAAAACGTACCAGGTCCTTGGTTTTCAGGTTAGGCTGGCTCAGGTATTGTTGCCTGTCGCCGTTAATGTGCGCGTCGCCGGCATCTTTACCATATTTGTGCTCGGCCCAAAGGGTTTCGCTAAAATCAGCGAACGATTCGTTAACGGTAAGGTTGCTCCAGCTTTCGGCAGTAACATAATCGCCAAACCACTGGTGAAACAGCTCGTGTACAATAGTGCTGCGGCCCTGGCTGTAATAAGCATCTATCAGTTCGCGTTTGGTAGCCTGTACGTAATCGCCATGCAGGGTAGCGCTGGTATTTTCCATAGCGCCGCTTACGTAATCGCGCACAACAATCTGCGAGTATTTGTTCCATGGGTAATCAACACCCAGGGTTTTCGAATAAAAATCGATCACCTCGGGTGTAAAGCCGAAAATATCCCTTGCGTAAGGGGCGTATTTAGGCTCAAGGTAATAGCTCACTTCTTTACCTTTCCAGGTATCCTTAGTTATTTTAAAATCGCCAACGGCCATCATAAATAAATATGGCGAGTGCGGCAATTCCATTTTCCAGGTATCGGTACGGGTACCATCGGCATTTAGCTTTTGCGAAGCTAAACGACCATTCGACAGCGTAACATATTTTTTTGGAACCGTCATGCTGATCTCGTCGGTCGTTTTTTGATTTGGCTTATCAATAGTTGGGAACCATGCCGATGAACTCTGGGTTTCGCCTTGTGTCCATATCTGGGTTGGCTTATCTTTTTCAGTACCATCCGGGTTAATAAAGTACAGCCCCTTAGCGTCGGTTATGGCGGCGCTGCCATGCGCTTTCAACTCGTTTGGTTTTGATGTATAATCAATATAAACGGTATAGCTTTCGTTGTTATGATAAACCCTGTCAAGCTTAATAGCAATGGTTAAGCTATCGTATGTAAATTTAAGCGGAGTATTTTTGCCCGCTTTTACAATAGATACATTTTTAATATCCATACCCTGGGCATCTAAATGTAACGAGTCGGTAGCGTAAAAATGCGGCTTTAAGGTAACCCACTCCTTACCATACATATAGCGTTTTTTGTAATCGAAACGTACATCAAGCTTGGTATGTACCAGGTCGTTGATCTTTGGCGTTGTTTCGCGGTAAATCTTCATTGCAGGATCTTCCTGCGGTGCTGCGGTTTGCTGCGCAGATGCGCTGTTAAAGGCCAGTGCGCCAATACTGCTGATGAGTACAGCAGCGTAAAGAGTTTTCATATGTTAATAGTTTAATTGATATGCATGCATAATAAAAGCTAAAGTATTAGTTTTTATCGGATTTAATATTGCAAAAATATATTTATGTTCGGTTTTATAGAGTAATTCACCCTAAAAGGGGGGCGTTTTTAGTATTTTAATAATATGTAATGATTAGGGATAACCCAACCCTATACCAATAGGAGCCCTGACAGACCGAAGGTCGGCCCATTGCTAACGAACAACAGATAAAGTGTTGTGTTTTCATGAACGGTAGTCCGCTCAATTGCCGCGGAGGGCTGTTACTTTGTCTTGATACAAAGTAACCAAAGATCAAGTCAGCAAAAAGGCTTCTGTGCCGCACAAGGCATTTGTCCCGCAAAGCAGGCAGAACCACGGGCTGCAAAATCTTGCCTCAACTTCGTTCGCACCTGGCCCCTGCGCTTCGGGCAAGTATTGCTATGCCCTTGCCCCGCTCAAGGCCACCATCGTTCTGCTCGCTTTCGCCCGAAGCTGTTTTGCTGACGCATCATCACAACTCCCCATCGACACGTCATCCTATGTTTGTATAGGAGTTGTTTACAAGGAGAATAAGAATAATTTTATTGCAGAAGAAAAGGGTAAAGAGAAAAGATTAAGGCGTG
>NZ_JACHCV010000002.1:0-662510 GCF_014200785.1 Mucilaginibacter sp. AK015 | reverse complement strand
GGTCGATAGTCCATAGTCATCTGCACATCTGAAATCTGCACATCTGCACATCTGGAACCTGCACATCTGAAAAAGCGTTCACGTTCGGCGCACGTTCACACCGTGAACACTCATGAACGCTTCATTATCAGTTACTTCCGTTTTTAACTACTGACAGGGTACTGTCACCATTTAAAATATTGGAATTGTTAAGGGCGAAGTATACATGCCTGCATTGTATTTTAAATAAAACAGAACCAAATCGGGAGCGGTGTGTTGCTTTATAAAAACATATACTATGAAAAATCCATTTAAAAAACACGATAGCAGCAGCGGTAAATTAGTAGCAGGTTTGGCGCTTGGGGCAATTTTTGCAGGTGCGATTGTATATCTGTATATAAAACGTAAAGCCGATATAGAGGCCGAGGCAGCCGAATTGAAGGAGCATGCGCAAGATTATCTGAAAGAGAAGCATAAGGGCGCCAAAAAGTTAAAAACTGATGTAAGCGAACTTGCAAATGTTGTGAGCCATTAGCGGCCATATCAAATCACACAAGCTGCGCGCTAAGTAACGCGTAGGTTGTGTGTGTTAAAAAGGCTCGCTTCCGTTGGTGATGATGCGGTATACCACCCAGTCGTTTGTTTCAAAAACCTTACGGAAGTTTATATCCGGTATGGTTTGGCTTATGGTAACAATATACTTGTTATTAAGTTGCGTATACCCCGATACCACGTTTTTAGCAGTGGCCACAACTACATAGTCTGCATATTTATCCGGCGATTCCAACGCGCTTAAAAAATTGCTTTCGTAAGGCATTATAAGGGGCTTTATATCGTTTGTAAAGGCTATTACGCCATAAGCAATAGCATCATCTACCAACACGTGCGAATCTGAAGGAAGGCTGTTCAGATAATTTGCAACATCGATATTATCCTGTTGCTTGTCATCCTCCTCGCGGTTAAAAAGTACTTTTACAAAGTTCTGTTCTTCGGGTATCGAAGAGGTGTTTAGGTAGTACCAGCCAAAGTATAGCTGAAAAACAACCGTAAAAGCCAATAAAATTTTAAAGTTTTTTTGGTCTTTTACGGTATGTGCTTTAAATATAACGCACAAATAAGCCAATATTAAAAATATCATGTAATACTGGTACGCCAAAAATACTTTATCGTATTTAATGTGCAGAAACTCGATAAATGCAAAAGGGATCAGGATGGTTAAAACCTGGTAGGTGCTCTCTCTGAACAGATACATGGCAATAAGTATCATGGGGCAGAAAAGCACAACCCTTGCTGACAGAAGAACAGAAATTTCTGGGATCTTATAATTCGTATTGGTGGTTTGCTGGTCAAAGCTTAACTTATCTATTAATACATTCCAGGTAGCATAGGGGCTTTCGGCAAAGTAATTAAGATCATTGGCATGGGTAAGGTTAAGCAACTTGTAGCATAACACAGCTACCAGCGGCAGGCTAAATAAAATAATATACAGCGCAAATGTTTTGTTGATTAGCTTGCGCCTTAATGATGGGCTGTTGAAGCTTAAAAATAGACGGAAGATAGATTCCTGCTCGCCCAGGTTTAAGCTATGCAGGGTAATGGATAACACCAGGGGCAAAAAGAACAGGGTTAACCAAATAAATTTATAATCGCAAAAAATGAGCATCACCAGGCAAATACTTGCAATTGACACGTGGAATGTAGTATTTGACCGGTAGAATTTAAACAGGTTTAGAAAAAACAGGAAGAAGAATATTAAGATAAGATAAATGCTTTTGCCGGATGCGGCGGTGTAAATAATGCCGGGATGAAGCAAAAAAATTACCAGCAGCAGCCAGATATAACCTTCATCGTTAAGGCGTTTTGCCACCGTGCTTGCAATAATGTAAAACAACACGCCGGTGCCAATTGCCGAGGCCAATACGGGCGCAAGCGTGTTACTGAAAATAGTAAATATAAAAGTGGTGTAAAAAGGTATCATGGGCGTGGTTAAGCCCATTACTTTTAAACGGTTGCCCAAACCCTCAAAAACTATTTTCGCTTTTTCGATATAAAATAACGACTCGTGGTTATAGTAGTTCAGGTTGTTTAAATAAATGCCGCATACCAGGTAGTAAATTACCAGCAACAGGGTAAGTATGGCCAAATATATAGTACCTGTTAACTTCATTATTTTACAACGTTTACGGGGCTATTAACCTTACTTAACCCGTGATTGGTTTTTTCCCAGTAAAAAGGCTTGGTTACCAATTGGTACAATCCTTTATATGCAGCTATTGAGTGCATTAGCCAATAAATAGGGTTGGCTATGGCAAACAGTATCAACTCGTAATAGCGGCGTTTAAATACCGCTATCATATTCACATATATCATCAGGATATTGCCTACCATCAGGTTAAATATCGACATAAATAAAACCCAGTCGGGAAAAAGAGTGCGTATGCTCGAAAGATCAAACACTACATAGCATATAAAAAAGGCCAGCATTAGCGGGTATACTAAAAAAGTTACCGGTGTTGCGCCTATAAAAAAGTTAAAGCCTAAAAATCCGCGCCAGCCAATTTCTTTCCATAGCTCAACAGGGTGCCGCATGTGTACCAGATAGGTTTGCATGTAGCCTTTTATCCAACGGCTGCGCTGGCGTATCCAGTTAAATGGCTCGTTATTGGCTTCTTCGTAGGTGGTGGAGTTAATGATAGCTATTTTATAACCCTTGGCGTAAGCCCTCACGCCCAGGTCGGCGTCCTCGGTTACATTAAAGGGGTCCCAGGCACCCAGTTCTACCAGTTCGTTAAGCTTAAAGTGATTGCTTGTACCGCCCAGAGGGATAGGTATATCCAATGTATCGAGTCCAGGAAGCATATAATCAAACCAATACGAGTATTCGAGGGTGAACATCCTGGTAAGGAAGTTCTCGTTGCGGTTAAAGTAGTTTAGAGCGCTTTGTACACAAATATAATCCCACGGTAGTTTGTTAAAAAGCGCTACCACTTTTTTTAACTGGTCGGTATCGGGTATATCCTCGGCGTCGTAGATAGTGAGGTATTTGCCGCGCGCAAAGTGCAGCCCGTAATTGCAGGCCTTTGGTTTGGTTTTAGGCATATGAAAAGGCACCACTATCACCTCAAATACGGCCGGGAAGTCAAGGTTCTTTACAGCGTTAAAAGTTTTGTCATCATCCTCTTCTATCAGCAGCTTAATATCCAGCTTATGGCGCGGGTAATCAATTGACTGCAGGTTCCATATTAGCTTTTTTATCAGTTTATCCTCTTTGTAAACGGGCAGCAATATGGTATAAACGGGCAGTTCACTTTCCTTAACCTGCTTCAGGTCGTCGCGGGTAACCGCCTGGTGAAGTTCGAAACGGGAGCCTACCAGCGCCAGGAACAGCTTAAAAATAATAGCTACCAAAAAGAACGAACTGATGATAACGTTAACAATTATAGATGTGTTTTTAAAGCTTATAACCAGCCCAATAGTAACCAGGCCAATGATTATAAAAATAAAGATGAGCTGCGCGGTAGAGAACGTTACAATGGCCGAGTTGTCCGGGTCGCGTTTCATGAGTTCGAACACCGACGACTTGATATACTTTTCGCCTAATAGCTTATTGCTTAACCAGGTTATATCCAGGTCGGACGCTATGATCACCTCGGCTTCGCGATCGTAGGTGAATCTTATATAATCCAAAAACAGGGGGTCGTCCGGCGAGGCCATAAGGCAAACCACTTTGTTGTTTTGGATGCGCAGGGGGATAGCCAGCCTGTCGTGTGCGAAATTAAGGTCGATTTTGTTTAAAACTTCACTATCATACGCTTCCTCCCGCGGGTGTTCGCTTATGGTGTACCCCGCGTTAAGTAACGATCTGTCGTAGTTCTTGCGCGATATATATCCCGAAGTTAAGGCAATTTTAATGAAGGATAAGCCCGATTCCATTGAATGTTGTTCAATCTCCTCGCGTTCGCCTGCTGTAATAAAGCCATCATTAGTTAATAATTCGGGAATTGGTATCCTCATGAATTAATATCAGTTAAATTTTTGAGGTTGCGGGTTAATCGTTAAACAGATCCTGCGATTTTTGTACCCGCGAACGTATGTAAAGGAACGACAACAGGATAAGCACCAGTATACCTAGTAAGATATACAGGTTGTAATTGTCCCAAAAGCGGGTAAGGGCGCTTTTTGTATCAATATACTCCAGGTTTTCGCTTGATTTGTTTATATTAAACAGGTACTTATTATTGTTAACATCAGATATACAAACGTTGCTGCTGAGGGTTGACAGCTGCTCGGTAATAGATTTGGATGCCGATAAAAACGCCTCGGCCAGGTGTGTGCCGGTTGCGGTTAACACAAGGGTTGCGTTGTTGCTTCGGCCGTAAAATATCTGGGCCAGCCCGTTTGATGTGGTATCAGACAGGGAATAGACAATGGTATTATTATCGGTATTATAAAGCCTGAAGTTGCGATCGAATTTAATAGGCGCGTCAGGGAATTCATTCCTGGTGAACAGGGGGTCGTCTTTAGCCAGCAACGCTATAATATTGTTTTTCTTTAGTTCCGATTGATTGGCGATCACGTCCTCAGAGTACAAAAACTCGGGGAAGTTATTTGCGTTGATATTGTTATTCAGTTCGTAAATAATTTCGCCCATGGCGCCGGCAGCATATTTAGCAAACTTTTTTGATACCACTATGCGTGTTGTGCCACTATTAAATGCCTCGGGGTATTGGTAAAAGCTCAGGTCGCTGGTAATAAAGGGGTTTTTTGATTCCAGGTACGATTTATCCACGTCAATTTCGGCAAAGAAATTGGTGAAGCTGTTTTTACAGTTACCATTGTTAGGATAAAACCTAAACTCGGCCTCAAGGGTGTTATATTTATGATGCTGGTAGCGGTTAATGGTTACCGATGTGTTTAATTTGCCCGAGGCGTCCAGCTTTTCGCTGCTCAGCAGTAAACCGTTCAGGTAAATATTAAAGAAACCGCGGTCGCCCGGGTTAAGGCTGCTGTAATTGGCTACAATGCGTATTTCAACCTCTTTAGGCGTAAAGCTAAAATCGCTGTTTTTAAAATTGAAAGAACTTTTTAACGAACCTATCCCCGACAAGAAATCGCTTACACCGCCAATTTGTTTCAGCGATAGTTTAGAGCGGTTTTCATCAATGGTTTTAAAAAAGGTGTTTTGCGCCTTGTTAACCAGCAGGTAATCGCCAAAGGTTGAATTCAGCACGTTCATATTACCCAGGGCGGTAATGGTTTTTTCGTAGCCGGTATCATCGCCACCCGTAACAAACAATATTTCGGTAGGCACAACCTCCTGCGATACTGATTTTACCTCCATAAACTTGCCGCCCAGGTCAACCATGCGGGTTACCGTATCGGTTACTGTCGACACAGATTTATGCAAATACAACAGCCCCTGGTTGGCCTGTGGGGTTACTTTTACCAACGCGCGCTTATCGGCGCGCAGCGTAGGCATTGTGCCTACCATAATATAGTTACGTACCGTATCGGGTAATTTGCTTAGCTCAAATACATTAATTGTTTTTGTTTGCGTTTTCTTTAACCTCGAATAAGCCCATGCAACCGCTTTAAGATCGTGAAGGGTTGGGTTGCTGTTATAAACTATAGCCGTTTTTGAGTCGAAGCAATTGCTGATGTTTATGTTGTTAAAAAAGTTTTTATTGCTTTTTACCAACGACAGGTACGAGTAGTTTTTAACCTTTAGCCACATAGCGGGGTTGTCAAGGTCGCGGCATTGGTCGTCAGTAATGGTTAAAAGGGTTTTTACGGTTATCTTCAGATACCTGTCGGCCGAAACATCCGCAGGGGTAAGGTTTAGCATTATTTTTTGAACGGAATCTTTTGTTAAACGGCCGCTATATACCGGTTTTGAACCAAGGAAAAGGTTGATGTACGACCTGTCGCGTATCAGCGCCTGCGATGGTTCAAAATAAATAACCAGCTTACTCCCGCTTATTTCATACTGTGGCGTTATTTTAAAATAGAATGAAGTAGCCCCGCTCATACCAAATATGGGCTCGTCATCGGCATGGCCCAATGCTTTGAACGACAAAATGGATTGCCCGAACGAAGCAGTGCTAAGAAATATAAATGCCAGGAAGGTAAAAAATCTGTTCATTAGGTTATAAGCGTTAGTTTATTACGTAAAATTCTACTCTAAAATAATTTCCGTTATCGTCGCTGCGGTAAATTAAGTCGCCGCCGAGTTCTTTTGTCATTAGTTTGGCAATTGATAAGCCCAGGCCCAACCTGCTTTCCATGGTGCCCGATGCATCGTTAAGCGTTTTTAGCTTATTAAACATCATATCCAATTCGTCCTGGCCAATGGCAACCCCTTCGTCAATAATTTCAAAAACAAACTTTTGGCGCTGCAAACTGGTAACTACTTTAATGTTGTTGTTTGTTTGCGAAAACTTAATGGCGTTGGATAGCAGGTTTTGAAATACCTGGCCTACAAAAACCTTATCAAGCTTTACGTTAAGGGGTAGCTTTAAAATATTATCGGTAAGGTGTATGTTTTTCATGTGGGCAGTTTCGAGCAGGCCCTTAAACACATGCGTAACCTCGGCGTTGATATCAAAGATCTCCATGTTAAATTTCATCTCAGGCGATTCGATCTCTTTAACATCCATTAGCTTGTTAAGCATGTACTGCATTTTTTCAGCCGATTCTGCAATGTAGCCGGTGTATTCTTTTTGGTCGGCACTAAGGCGGTAATCTTCTTCCCTTAACATATTATTGCTCATGATAATAGAGCCGATAAGGTTTTTAAGATCGTGGCCCGCTATGTTAATAAAGCTGTTCTTTTGATCGTCCAACTTGCGTAACTGTTCGTATTGGCGGTCTATAATATTATTTTTTTCGTTAATGTTGTGGTTTTGCTCCTTTAGCTGCTCGTTCGATTTTTCGATGAGTATCTGCGAGCGTACATCGCGCGCTATAACCTTATAGCGGGCGTTGGGGATAAGGCAGGATATAAACGCGATGATGAAAAATATCTGGCCACCGCTGTTTATCACCAGGTCTACAGAATAATCGCTCAAAATGTTGTAGCAAACGGCAAGCAGCAGCAAGGCAAGCAAAGTTTGAGCAATAGAGTTGATGGGCTCCCAGAAAACCTGCAGGTTAAAAAACAATATAATGGTAGCAAAAATTAAGTAATAGGTTGTTTGCTGCTGTATATTGACCACATTACATAAAACAGCACAGGTAGCCGATAGTAAAAAGAAGCAAATGTGCAGCAAAGTTCGGTAATTATACTTGCGGGCCTGAAAAAAACTATACAAGCCGTATATAACAAGCACGGTGATTATTCTTACGATAAAAAACTGCAGCCAAATGCTATTGGCGTAAATGAAATCGATAATGCTGAAAATAGGATATAGAAATATAATTGTCCAGATTATATTATTGGTTTGATACCATGCCCTTTTGGATATCTCCTTTTTATATTCCTCTTTTGAAATTTGAACAAACATTTTGTGTCCTTAAGTATAATATAAAATAATCCCAGCCTTTTGTACGGTTAATATATTGAAAAACACGGTAACTAAAAATGGAATTTTAAAGCTGCCCACAAAGCTGCCTATTATTATAGTAATTATGCAGGGCATTAACGCAAAAAACACTCCAATACCTGTAATCTCGCAGTAAATAGCGTTTACACGCGCAAATAGCCCGGAAAACGGGAGTTGCATACCGTGGTTAGCGCAAACGTGAAATAAAGGTGTTTTAAGTATAAAGCCCATAAAAAACAACAGCATTGTATTAATTAAGGCATTGTGGTTTAAAAACGTAACGCTGCCGGTTGCATTTGTATATTTCAGGGCTGCTCATATACCTTATGAGAAAGTATTTGCACATATTGATGAAGTTTTGAAACAATGTGATAAGTATGGGTTAAAGTTAATAATTGATTACCACTACGGCTACCTTAATGATAATTATTACCTAACCGAAACGCCCGAAATAATGATCGGCGGCTTACTATAGCCCCGGGGCATAAACAGCAAAGCGCTGAAAAGTTTTTTCGGAATATACAATGAGCCACCAATAGGGAAGGTAGATAAAAGGGCACTTTAATTTTCAGGGCGTCAAACTTTAACCATAGTTATGAGTTAGCCGTATGGCACACTTTGCCGGGGATGCCCTTATCTTAAGTCTCATTTTATTTAACGGCCCGCCCGCTATCAAGAACTTTGTGGCGTGCATGAACAGGTGTTGACTATAAAATAGTGAAATAATATATTGGCATTAAATTACTAACTTTGCATACTAATAAAGGACTATGAAATTTTACGAAGAAAAACGTAAGGAGGTAATGGGGCACATAGAAAAGTTCATGCTCGAAAAGATGAACGAGTACTTAAAACCCATTGATACAATATGGCAGCCATCAGATTTTTTACCTGATGCTTCAAGGGATACGTTTTTCAGCGAAATTAAAGAAATGCAGGAAAGCGCCCGTGGCTTGTCGTACGATCTTGTTGCCGTATTAATTGGCGATACGATTACCGAAGAAGCACTGCCCACCTACGAATCGTGGTTAACCATGGTTGAGGGGGTGTCAGATAACGAAGAAGGCGGCTGGATGAAGTGGACCCGCTTATGGACGGCCGAAGAGAACCGCCACGGCGATCTGCTGAATAAATATTTATACCTGAGCGGCCGGGTGAATATGCGGGCCATGGAGGTTTCTACCCATTATTTAATTGCGGATGGATTTGATATAGGTACCGGCCACGACCCATACCGTAACTTTATTTATACGTCGTTCCAGGAGCTGGCCACCAACGTATCGCACCGCAGGGTTGCATCGCAGGCAAAAAAGGATGGTGATACGTTGTTATCTAAAATGTGCGGTGTTATTGCCGGCGACGAGGCTCGCCACGCCAAGGCATATAAATACTTCATCAGCAAAATATTTGAGGTTGACCCTAACGAAGCTATGCTTGCTTTTGAAGATATGATGCGTAAAAAAATTGTGATGCCGGCGCACTTCCTTCGCGAAATTGGTTTAAAGATCGGGCAAACCTTCGGTCATTTTACCGATGCCGCCGAACGCCTGGGTATATATACCGCTATTGATTACGTAGATATATTAAAAGAATTGATTGAGGATTGGCACATCGAGAGCGTTAGCGACCTGAAAGAAGACGGCGAAAAAGCTCGCGATTACATCATGAACCTGCCGGCACGGCTATTACGCGTAGCCGAACGTATGAAAAACCCTATGCTGGAATATAAGTTCAGCTGGATATACGGATAGGATATAAATACGGAAGGCTCTTTTTAAGAGCCTTCTTCAATTAAACTGATATTGTCCCTTCCGGGGAATTCCATATACAGGTTATTTAGTATATCCTCTAACGTGAGCACATTTACATCATCAGTATAATGCTCAGATTTGATAACATCTACCTCATTCCCTTTAAATTCAAACCGGAATAAAAAGCCGTCGTAGATATCGGTATTTTGTATCTCAATGCTGTCGTCGGTATTTACAATGTTAAAGGTAAGCTCCACCTGGCGCCGCTCCTTAAACAGGGGTAGTAGTTTTTGCCGCAAAAAATCAGCGTAGTCACTGGCATTTATCGGGGTATCGGTATTGATAATTTTCATGGGCGTGCGTTTAATATATTACAATCAGCTTACCCTATTGTTTCCCCGGCATTTTTATTTGAGCTTTTAAAACCGCAGTTTTGTTTAAAACGTTCATTATAAAACTACCATCATGAAATATAAATTATTGGGCCGCTCGGGTCTAAAGGTATCCGAGCTTTGTTTAGGTACCATGGGTTTTGGCACCGAAGGCGGCTGGGGTGCAGACGCCGCAACCAGTTTTGAAATAATGGATGCCTACGCTAACGCGGGAGGCAACTTTCTGGATACGGCCAACATATACAAACTGGGCACCAGCGAAAAAATTATCGGCGATTACCTGGCCAACCAGGACCGCGACTACTTTGTACTGGCCACTAAATACACCTTAAAGGATAATACCACTAACCCCAACGCCAGCGGCAACAACCGTAAAAATATGATGCGCAGCGTGGAGGAGAGCCTTAAAAGATTAAAAACCGACTTTATTGATGTGCTTTACCTGCACATATGGGATGATATAACCCCCATTGACGAAGTAATGCGCGCCATGGACGACCTGATTAAACAAGGTAAGGTTACATACGCCGCTATAAGCGATACGCCCGCATGGGTAGTAGCCAAAGGCAACACCCTTGCCGAGCTAATGGGCTGGAGCCAGTTCATCGCCCTTCAGGTAGAGTACAGCCTGCTGGCCCGTACTGCCGAGCGCGAACTGATACCGATGGCCAAACACTTCGGCATGACAGTTACCCCCTGGGCGCCATTGGCCGGCGGCGCGCTAACCGGCAAATATTTAAAAGGCGACAAAGGCCGCATAAAGCCCGACAGTAAACGCCTTGATGCCCGCGCAGAGAAGATAACCCGCGTGGTAATGGAAATAGCGCAGGAGCTTGGGGTATCCGAAAGCCACGTTGCCCTGCAATGGACCATGAGCAAAGGTTTCAGCTGCATTCCTATCGTGGGCGCTACCAAAGTAGATCAATTAAAAGATAACCTGAAAACTATAGACGTTACCTTAAGCTCTGAACATATAGCCAAACTGGATGAAGCCAGCAAGATAGAATTAGGCTTCCCCGGTGATTTTTTTGCGGAGGATGCCGTAAAGATGAACAGCTTCGGCGGGTTTTATGATAGGGTGGAGAAGAGATAAGACCACCAACCCGTCATTGCGAGGTACGAAGCAATCTCAAAACTATGCGTGAATGCTTTGCATATCGCGTGTCTATCAGGAGATTGCTTCGTACCTCGCAATGACGGTGGCTGTAGAGACGCGATACCTCGCGTCTCTTTCGCATTTAACCCGCGTTAGGGATTGCAGCGGATACCGGCCTGTGCCTAAAGCCTGAAGGCGTATGAGCGTAAAGCCCGGGCCGCAGGCAACGCCATTATAGTGAATGGTGATTGAATAAGTTGTGAGTGGTTCTCATAAATTATGATCTTACGTCAACAACTATTTTTATTTCGCCGTTTACCATAACACTGTTATCAACTCGTCCTAACCACTCACCTAATCAACCGATCTAACCACTCACCATACCATCAATAATTCCACAAAAACCATTTGTTAATTAAACAATTAAGCCTATCTTTGCAGTCCCGTAAATACGGGGTAAAGTATACGTTTAATAAATTTAATTAAAAGCAAGTGAATACGTTAAGTTACAAAACTGTCTCAGCCAACAAGAAAACCGTTAATAAAGAATGGGTTATTGTTGATGCAAACAATGAGATTTTGGGGCGCTTGTGTACTAAGATCGCGATGATGATCAGAGGTAAACACAAGCCAGGGTTCACCCCACACGTAGACTGCGGAGATAACGTAATTGTTATTAATGCAGACAAGGTTAAACTGACAGGAGACAAATTTGCCACCAAGCAATATGTTTCGTACACCGGTTATCCGGGTGGTCAGCGTTTCATTTCTCCAAAAGAGTTAATGGCAAAGCATCCTGAGCGTGTGATAGAGAAAGCCGTACGTGGTATGTTACCTAAAAACCGTTTAGGCCGTGCTATTTATGGTAACCTGCATGTTTACGCAGGTGCAGAGCATCCTCATGCCGCTCAAAATCCAAAAACCGTTTAATTTTTAATCACAAGGAGAAAAGAAAATGCCAACAACTAACACCTCAGGCAGAAGAAAAACCGCTGTTGCCCGCATCTATCTGAGCGAAGGCAATGGTGCCATTACCGTTAACGGTAAAGATTACAAAGAGTACTTCCCTACCTTACCATTACAATATATCGTTATGCAATCAACAGAAGTTTCTGGCTCGGCCGGTAAATTTGATGTGAAAGTAAACGTTGCAGGTGGTGGTGTAAAAGGCCAGGCAGAAGCCGTTCGTTTAGCCATCGCGAAAGCTATTGTTGAACTGGACCCGGAAAAGAAACCGGCATTGCGCGCTAAAGGTTTAATGACACGTGACGACCGTATGGTTGAGCGTAAAAAACCAGGACGCAAGAAAGCACGTAAGAAATTCCAATTCAGTAAACGATAATTTAAGGAGGACACAAACAATGGCAAGAACAACATATCAGGATTTACTGGATGCAGGTGTACACTTTGGTCACCTTACCCGCAAATGGGACCCGAAAATGTCACAGTACATTTTCATGGAGCGTAACGGTATCCACATTATAGATTTAAATAAAACCTTATCAAAGGTTGAAGAAGCTGCTTCAGCTATCAAACAAATTGTAAAATCAGGCCGTAAGGTATTATTCGTTGCAACAAAGAAACAAGCGAAGGATATTGTAGCTGAACATGCAAAAAGCGTAAACATGCCGTACATCACCGAGCGTTGGTTGGGTGGTATGTTAACCAACTTTGCTACCGTACGTAAGTCGATCAAAAAGATGTCGAACATCGATAAATTGACCAAGGACGGTACTTACAGCAACCTGTCGAAAAAAGAACGTTTGATGATACAGCGCGAGCGCATTAAATTAGAAACCTTGTTAGGTGGTATTTCGGATCTTAACCGTTTACCGGCTGCATTGTTCCTGATCGACGTGAAGAAAGAGCACATCGCGGTATCTGAAGCTTTAAAGCTTAACATACCAACATTTGCGATGGTTGATACCAACTCTGACCCATCTAACATCGATTTCCCTATCCCGGCGAACGACGATGCTACCAAATCAATTTCATTGATCACCGGTATTATCATCAAAGCTATCGAAGAAGGTTTAGATGAGCGCAAACGCGAGAAAGAAGACGAAACTGAAAAAGAAGCAGCTGCTGCTAAAGCAAAAGCTGACGCGCCTGAAGTAGCTGACCGCTCTGAAGGTGGCAAACGTAAAAGGACTGCAGAAGTAACAGCCGAAGCTGCTACTGAAACTGAAGCCCCTGCTGCTGATTCAACAGAAGAATAATACAACGAGTTTAAAGTTGAAGGTTAAAAGTTGTAGGTATTACTTATGGCTTTTTACTTTCAACTTTTTACTTTCAACTTTTTAAAAACTAAAAAAATGTCTACAGTACAAATATCTGCATCAGATGTAAATAAACTGCGCCAGCAAACAGGTGCGGGCATGATGGATTGCAAAAAAGCTTTAACTGAAACCAACGGCGATTTTGAAGCTGCTATTGATTTTTTAAGGAAAAAAGGCGCTAAGGTTGCTGCCAGCCGCCAGGACCGCGAATCAAACGAAGGTGTTGTTATAGCACGTACTTCTGAAGATTTTAAGACCGGTGTTATCATCGAGCTTAACTGCGAAACAGATTTTGTGGCCAAAAACGCTGAGTTTGTTGCCTTTGGTAACGAAATAGCAAACGCAGCAGTACAGGCTAAGCCGGCTTCTATCGAAGAACTTTACAACCTGGAAATTGACGTTGAAAATGCACGTGTTAAAATTGGCGATGCAGTTATCGACAAAACCGGTAAAATAGGTGAGAAGATAGGTGTTTCTAAATACGAAGTTATTGAAGGCGATAAGGTTGTTGCCTATATACATGGTAACTACCGTTTAGCCGTGCTGGTTGGTTTAAGCAAGGCTGTTGATGGTGCTGACGAAGCAGGTAAAGACGTTGCTATGCAAATTGCGGCCATGAACCCTGTTGCTATTGATAAAGATGGCGTTGACGCCACCACCATTGAGCGCGAAATGGAAATTGCAAAAGACCAGATCCGTGCCGAAGGCAAACCGGAAGCAATGGTTGAAAAAATTGCTGCAGGCAAGCTTAACAAATTCTACAAAGATTCAACTTTATTAAACCAGGAGTTTGTGAAAGACTCATCTAAAACTGTTGCCCAGTTCTTAGATACGGTTGATAAAGGCCTAACCGTTACCGCTTTTAAGCGGGTAGCTTTAGGAGCTTAATTATATTATCCCCTCGTTATTAACGAGGGGATTTTTTTTGCCCTGAGATTTCTTAACCACGCGTCATTGCAAGGGACGAAGCAATCTCAGAACTGTGCTGAACGATTTGCATGATTGACCTTCTATTGTAGAGATTGCTTCGTTCCTCGCAATGACGTAACCTGTTAAATACGCGACACTATGATAACAGCACTTCATAACCTCACCCTAATTTCGGATGGTAGCATCGCCGCAGGCAAAGCCGTTTTAATTGAAGGCAGCCAGATCAAGGCTATTGTTGATGAAACAGGTATACCTGCAGGTGTCGAAAAGAGAAACCTGAACGGCGCATATCTTGCCCCGGGTTTTATTGATCTGCAGATATATGGCAGCGGCGGTAAATTATTTGCCGGCAAGCCCGAAATGGCAGCTTTAAAGCGTATGGAGGATGACCTGCTTAACCAGGGCACTACGGGATTCTTTGCAACCATCGGCACCAACACCAATGATATTGTTGAAAAAGGCATAGCAGCCGCTAAAGAGTACCGAAAAACCGCAAGGGGTAATTTTTGGGGCGTACACCTGGAGGGTCCGTACCTGAATGCTGCTAAAAGAGGGGCGCACCCGGCCGGTCTTATTAAAAAGGCAACACTTGCGGAAGTTAAAGGCTGGATAGAACGAGCTGAGGGCGTTATCACCATGATGACCATAGCCCCCGAATTGCAGGATCAGGATGTAATAGATTACCTGCATGCCCAGGGTGTAATTATTTCATCGGGGCACAGCAACGCTACGTACGAACAAGGTAAGGGGTTTTTAAATAAACCAATACCAGCGGTTACGCATCTGTTTAACGCGATGCCGCAAATGCACCACCGCGAACCGGGCTACATTCCCGCTATATTTGAGGAAAAACCATATACCAGCATCGTTGCCGACGGCAATCATGTGGATTGGCCCATGATACGTTTGGCCAAGCGAGAACTGGGCAATAAATTATTTTTGATAACTGATGCGGTTACCGCGGCTACCGAAGGTACTTACCAGCACAGGTTAGAAGGCGATAAGTATGTAATGCCCGATGGTACGCTTTCAGGTTCCAGTCTTACCGTGCTTAAGGCGGTGCAAAACTGTGTCGAGCGTGTAGGTATCGACCTTGCCGAGGCGGTTAACATGGCAGCGCTTTACCCCGCCCAACTGGCATCAAAAAGAACTAAGGGTAAGATTGAAGCCGGCTTCGATGCCGACCTGATCATATTTAATGAACAGTACCAAACTCTGGCTACCATAATACAGGGCGATTATTTAACACCAACCACATAAAATTTTAACAATACCATTTATTATCTATTTTTGATAAATCTTCCTTTATAAATGAAATACAAAAGAGTTCTACTAAAGCTTAGCGGCGAATCCCTGATGGGCGAACGCCAGTACGGTATTGATAACGCCCAGGTGCTGCAATACGCGCATGATATAAAAGCTGTAAAAGACCAGGGCATCGAGATTGCCGTTGTAGTTGGCGGCGGCAACATTTTTAGAGGACTCAGCGCCGAAAAAAGCGGGATGGAGCGCGCGCAAGCTGATTATATGGGCATGCTGGCCACCGTGATTAATTGTATGGCCCTGCAAAACGCTTTAGAAAGTATTGGTGTAGAAACCCGCCTGCAGTCGGCTATTAAGATGGAGCAGATCTGCGAACCTTACATACGCCGCCGTGCTATGCACCATTTGGAGTGCGGTAAAATAGTGATATTTGGCGCCGGTACCGGTAACCCATATTTTACTACCGATACCGCGGCATCATTGCGCGCTATAGAGATAAAAGCCGACGTTGTACTAAAAGGTACTCGTGTGGATGGCATTTACACAGCCGACCCGGAAAAAGATGCATCCGCAACCCGGTACGACGAGATAAGCTTCCAGGAGGTGTATGATAAAGGCCTTAACGTAATGGACATGACCGCTATTACCCTTTGCCAGGAAAACAAGTTACCTATCATCGTTTTTGACATGAACAAAGAAGGCAACTTCATGAAAATTGCCAAAGGCGAACCGATTGGTACGCTGGTAAAGTAAAGATAATAGTCATGCTGAACTTGTTTCAGCCCCCTCACGTTGAACATAAAGATTTGCATACTTTATTATCCCGAGAGATGCCGAAATAAATTCGGCAAGACGAAATGCAAAAGTGGGCTGCCGAATTCCGGCAGCCCACTTTGATTATAATCCGTCATTGCGAGCGTAGCGTGGCAATCTCTTTGGGGCGGTTATACACCTTGATTAAAGGAATAGCTTAAAGAGATTGCTTCGTACTTCGCAATGACGCGTGGGTGTGATGATACCTACGCATCCACCGTATGCTTCTCGCCGATTTGCTGGCGCCACATGGCGTAGTAAAGGCCTTTTTGGTCTATCAGGTCGAAGTGTTTGCCCGATTCGATGATATGGCCCTTCTCCAGCACATATATGCAATCGGCATGCATAATGGTAGATAACCGGTGGGCTATCAATATGGTGATGTGGTCGTTTAATACCGATACATCGCGGATGGTGTCGGTTATCTCCTCCTCGGTGATGGAGTCCAGCGATGAGGTGGCCTCGTCAAATACCAGCAGGTCGGGTTTGCGCAGTAAGGCACGAGCGATAGATAAACGTTGCTTTTCGCCGCCCGAAACCTTTACGCCACCTTCGCCGATAACAGTATCAAGCCCTTTATCCGCCCGCGCAAGCAGGGTTTGGCAGGCCGCGCGCTGCAATACGTTCATACATTCCTCATCCGTAGCGGTCGGGTTAACAAACAGCAGGTTTTCGCGAATGGTGCCTGAGAAAAGTTGGGTATCCTGGGTTACAAAACCAATCTTTTCGCGTAGCTGGTCAAGGTCTATATCCTTGCTTGGTATATTATTATACATGATATCGCCCTGCAATGGCTGGTATAAACCAACCAGCAATTTTACCAGCGTAGTTTTACCCGAACCCGATGGCCCTACAAAGGCGATGGTTTGGCCGGTAGTTGTTTTAAAGCTGATATTGTTAAGCGCGTTGCGGTTGGCCGTTAAGTGCTTAAAGCTTACATCGCTGAACGTAAGAGTGCTCACCTTTTCTAAAAGAACAGGCTTTTCGGGTTTTTTATCTATCGGGGTATTCAGGATATTTTTAAAGTTGTTTAATGATACTTCGGCCTCGCGCCAGCTTAAAATAACATTGCCCAGCTCTTGTAAAGGGTTAAATAAAAAGAAAGAATAAAACAAAAAGCTGAAATATTGCCCGGGGGAGATAGTTTCCTTAAAAATCAGCAGCAGCAATATTACCACCATAACGCTGCGTACAAAGTTTACAGTGGTGCCTTGTACAAAGCTCATGCTGCGT
Organism: Mucilaginibacter sp. AK015; assembly: GCF_014200785.1. Lineage (NCBI taxonomy): Bacteria > Pseudomonadati > Bacteroidota > Sphingobacteriia > Sphingobacteriales > Sphingobacteriaceae > Mucilaginibacter > Mucilaginibacter sp. AK015. The sequence goes on along the minus strand of NZ_JACHCV010000002.1, from coordinate 645,233 downwards.
ACGTATTTTACCTTCTTCAGTTCCAGGTCCAGTATTTTGTAGGTGGTGGTATTAAGGCGCTTTATTTCCTGTTTGGCCAGCCCAAGGCTTTTTATCAGCTCAATGTTCCGCAACGATTCGGTTGTGGAGCCGGCCAGTGCCGTAGTTTCGGCCACAATATTTTTTTGAATGCGTTTTATACGGCGGCTCATGGCCATGCTTACAAAGGTAATAACCGGTATAGCTGCAAAATAAACCAAAGTAACCTGGTAGCTTACCGTGGCCGAATAAACGATGACGAACACCATACCAATCAAACTTACAAACAGTATGCTGATAAATGAGGTAATGAACTTCTCGCAATCTAAACGCACTTTTTGCAGTATGCCCAGGGTTTCGCCGCTGCGCTGATCTTCAAATACCTGGTAAGGTAACTCAAGCGAGTGCTTTAAGCCATCGGCATACATAGCGGCACCAACCTTTTGGGTAATGATATTGGTAAAATAATCCTGAAAGTTTTTGGCTATGCGCGATACCATTGCCACGCCGACCGCCATGCCCACAAGCTTAAGCACACCATACAGGTATTCGCTGTGGCTAAGCACTTTGTATTTTTCAATGAAATTATCTACAATACGGCCGGTGATATACGGGTCTAACAACGAAAAGCCGATGTTCATGGCGGCCAGGAACAGCGCCAGCACCACAACCCAGCGGTGCTTGGATAAATAGGATAGTAATATATTCATAGTATGGGGCAAAAATATAAAAAAGGGAATGGCTAAATACCTCATTCCCTTTAATTTGACAATTGGGTTAATAAAAGCAGCCCGACACATCGCAGGGATGCTGTGCTCTTGCCTCTACTTCGCGCCGCGTATTGACTGTAAAAGACGCAAAGGTATTGCGTCCCTGCAAGCCAACAAAAAAGGGATGCACCTCTCGGCCATCCCTTTTAATATTTCAACAGGTTTAAATTAAACCGTCATGATATCTTTTTCTTTAGCTTCTGATAGCTGGTCGACCTTAACGATGTAGGCATCGGTTAGTTTTTGTACTTCGGCTTCGCCAACTTTAATCTCATCTTCAGAAACACCTTCTGTTTTCAGTTTTTTTATCTTTTCGTTGGCATCTTTGCGGATGTTGCGGATAGCTATTTTACCATTCTCGGCTTCGCCTTTTGCTTTTTTAACCAGTTCGCGGCGGCGCTCTTCTGTTAACGGCGGTACATTGATGCGGATAATCACACCATCGTTTTGTGGGTTAACACCCAGGTTGGCCTCTTTAATAGCTTTTTCTATGGCCGGTAGCAGGTTTTTTTCCCATGGCTGTACAACAATAGTACGCGCATCCGGAGTATTTACGCTGCCTACCTGGCTTAGCGGGGTAGGAGTGCCATAATAATCTACATGCACATCGTCTAACATGGATGGGTTGGCTTTGCCTGCGCGTATCTTTAATAATTCGCTATCTGCGTGGGCAATCGCTTTATCCATTAAAGCTTTTGCATCAGTTACTTGTTTCTTAATGAGTTCGCTCATTGGTTATAGTTTTTTTGACAAAAATAATAAAAAGTATCAAAGCCCCTTAATCCGGGCCATCAAACCAAAACAATTTATAGCCGATGATCTAAAGCCTGGTTGCTTATAGCTACCGGCGCCGGCATGCAAGCCTGATGACAAGGCCATACCTTAAAAAAAGGCAATAAAAAGCACGCTAACAATTTTCATGAAAGCGTGTTAACAAAATCAAAGCAAAACACCGTTAATACAGTGCTTTGCTTTTTAGTAATTTTTACAGATTACCAACGGCTGCCGCCGCCACCTCTGTTATCTTTTGAGTAGCCGCCGCCACCTCTGTTATTATCTCTTGAATAGCCGCCGCCGCCACCACGGTTGCCGCCACCAAAGCCACCGCCGCCTCTGCGCTCACCTGGCTTTTTGTCTTCAGCCTGGCTAACAGCTATAGAGCGGCCGCTAACTTCTGATCCGTTTAAGCCCGAGATAGCTTTTTGTGCTGCTTCATCATCCGGCATTTCAACAAATCCAAAACCTTTGCTTCTGCCGGATTCTCTGTCAATAATAATTTTAACGGTGCTTACTTCACCATAAGCTTCAAAAAGCTCTTGTAAATCTGCTTCCTCTAATGAGTACGGAAGGCTTCCTACGAATATGTTCATCAAAAAATTAGTTTAGTAATGATCAGTTGTTAGCTGTCATTTTATTTGTTTACACCAAATATAGAATAGAAATCAATCAATTGTACAATAATTTGTTAAACTATATTTTTTATTTTCTATCTGTGTGCAAATCGCGGGCATAAAAATTAAAAAATGTGCTGTATTTGATAAGTTTTTTCATTCAAAATAAACTCATCACCGGGCTTTTTATCTTTTAGCCTGTGGCCTATAGGCGATGCCGGCGATACAGCAATATAATCGCTGCCATCTACCGTTAATGTACCCGCGCTTATGGCCAGGTAAAAGTTTCCGTTATTAGTGCAGATCACGCTGCCGGTTTCTGCCTTTTGCGATGTGCTGTTTAAAGCAATGGTATTTAACGCTACCATTAGCTTGTTAGCCTCGTCCAACTGCGCCAAATTTCGGTTCGTTTCCTGCTGTGCCATTTCCCGGCCGGTTTCATATTTGTCGCCTGCGCTGCTTTTGGTATCGTCACTTTGCGCCTGCTGGGCTTCGGCTATTGCCTGTTGGGCGGCCTGCATACGGTTTGTTACATACGAAACGCACAGCGCGTGCAGCTTTGCTTTGATGTCATTCATTTTGTAAAACTTAAATAGCTAAAGCCATAAAAACAAAAGCCCCAGGCACTCGCTGCCCGGGGACTTTCAACCTAAACCTTATCACAATGTAAATGCGAGGCACTTACAGAGATATAAACGTACGTTTTATGAAAATTGTACGTTTACAGCGGCTAATTTACAGTTTTATGATATATGTTGCTTTTTTACAGGCATGTATATTTGAAACAAACCGGTGGTAAAGTGGTTAATGAATAGTTGTTAACCATAACTAATAAAGAAAAATGAACTTAAAACGTACTTTTGGAGCTATACTTACGGTATTAGGTATAGTAGGATTAATTTATACCGGTATTCAAATAATACAGCATAGCGGCTCGGCAACAACGTTAACTGTTGTGGGGTTAATATCTGTTATATTCTTTTTTACCGGGGTGAGTCTGGTACGCAATACCAAGGACGAAGCTTAATTGGCAGTTGACGGCGTGATTTTGCCGGATGGAGAAATTTTTAAGCCGGGTTGTCTAAAGTCGGCTAGGGTGAGGGCCATTATGCGTTGTGCCGCAAGATTAAGTGTGTCAAGCCGCAGGCCTGTTTGATGGCTTTGTTTATACGATACTATTTGTCCGTTTAAAAACTCGCCCTGTTTATTGATGCTGACCTTAAGTAACGGCGCTATACCGCAAATCCCGCTTATGCTTACGCCTTTGTAAGTTACAAAGTTGCCTAAGCTGTAAGCTATAAGGCGGTTTTTATATAACTCCATTGCACGGGCCACGTGGGGCCCATTGCCAAAAACCACATCGGCACCCGCGTCAACTGCAGCATGTGTAAATGCGCGCAGGTTGCCGCGGTTTTCTCCTTTAAATATCTCGGCCGAATCGGGCACGTGCTCGTAATCAATGCCTTCGCCGCCTCCATGAAACGATACGATAACAATATCAACTTTGGATTTAAGTCCGGCTATAAGTTTTTTTGCCCTGGCCGTTTGCAATAGCGAAACCGTTTGCCCATTTGGCGAGAACGCGCAAAAACCATATTTAACACCATTTACGATAAAGGTTTTTGACGGATGGGATTTAAAGCCGGCGGTATGTATGCCCAGGCTATCTAAAACTTTAAGAGTGCTTTTGCGGCCCGCCACATCAAAATCGTTTGAGTGGTTGTTGCCAACGCTTAAAATATCAAAGCCGGCATCCTTTAACACATTGCCGAACTTGGCGGGCATTCTAAAAAGATAACCCTTATGCTTAAATCGTAATTTATACCCAACGGGTGCGCCGGTATCCAACAGTACCCCTTCCAGGTTGCCAAACGCCAGGTCGGCTTCGCGCAGGTCTTTTAGTGCGTATTTAAAACTGTTTTTTGCGCTATCGGGAGGCAGGCAGCTGCTATCGGGGTATGATGAGCCCAGCATAATATCACCAACTGCGGCTATATTTATAGCATCGGGCGGTGCGACGGCGGCTGACGGCTGTGCTTTTGCAACCGGTTTTTTAATGACAGGGCTGCCCGACGGGGGACGAGTGCAAGCCGCTATAATTAATATTAAAAAGCATTGTATAAACCGGGTTTTCATAACAAAAAAATCCTTTCATGGTTAGTGAAAGGATCAGGGATATTAATTTAGGTTTATTTAGTTGGCAGGTTCATCATCAGCAACTGACGATGAAAGTTCATTTTTAAATGACTCTAATAACCGGCCGCCTTTGTAAAAGTAACGGCTGTAGTAAGCATCGTCTAAACTGCTTATGGCAACACCACGCGATGATGCATGTGCAAACCTGTTATTACCCAGGTAAATGCCCACATGTGATATGCTGCGGCTGTGAATTTTAAAGAATACCAGATCGCCCTCTTTAAGGTCGTCCTTGCTAACCGGGTTAACCATACTGAAGATATCGCGCGAATTACGGCGGATAGTCAGGTTAAATACGTCGCTGTATAATTGCTTGGTAAACGCCGAACAGTCGATCCCTTTTTTTGAACTGCCGCCAAAACGGTAAGGAGTGCCTATCCAATCATAAACAAAGTGAAAAAGTTTCATGTTAGAGGTCGCCGAAACCGCGACGCCCATAATTTGCGAAAGATAATCTTTTGCTAAGCTCTCTTGTTCTGCATTTTCTGCAGCCTGGCTTGGAACAGTTTTTGTTTGAGCTTGTGCGCTTAAAACACTCAGGAATAATGCAATAGCAATTGTAATTTTCTTCATTTAATCTATTAAGTTGTTGTAATTAGGACAACAAATGTATATTAAACTGGACGTTTATGTCTATTGTGAATACAAAACTATCCAATATATTTAAATTACCAAATTAAAAGCGATAAATTTTTTCCTAACGATTCAGATAATTTTTTTAACCATTGTTAATTATTGTATCGCTTAAATAAAAAAAATGCGTTGATATTTCTACCGGTGAAATTATTTTTCGATGGCTGCGGGTGGTGCGGTCGCTGTATACTAAAGGCAATGCGGATTGGGAAATAAACTTAACTGTATCAATTAAAAACTGTAGCAAAATGGTAAATAGGGTCAAATATTAGCCCATATTACATTATTATTTGAGAATTTGTGCGAAAAGAAAATTGCGGATTAGCAGTGTTTTGCCCGCATATAAATATCCTTAGTTAAGCTGCATCCAAATGATATTTCGCTTTTTATAAAAATGCTATGCATGCATCACAAACCCGTACGACGGCTTTAAACAAATATTCATAACAAATTGGTTGCAGTTTCGGTTATTTGCAGGATATAATTAGATTTGCACTTTCTCATAGAAATTTGTTTTTAATAAATGAGTTCAATCGAAATAACTAAAGACACCTACCTGATGTGGTACGAGTCTATGCTCCTGATGCGTAAGTTTGAAGAAAAGACCGGCCAGTTATATGGTCAGCAAAAGATACGCGGATTTTGTCACTTGTATATTGGGCAGGAAGCGGTATTAGCCGGCGCCATGTCTGTTATACGCCACGAGGACAGCCTGATAACCGCTTATCGCGATCACGCGCATGCTTTGGCAAAAGGTACACACCCTAACGCCGTAATGGCCGAAATGTATGGTAAGGCCACCGGATGCTCAAAGGGCAAAGGCGGTTCTATGCACATGTTTGATAAAGAAAACCATTTTTATGGGGGGCATGGTATTGTAGGCGGCCAGATACCTATGGGCGCAGGTATAGCCTTTGCCGAAAAGTACAAAGGCACCGATAATGTAAATATTACCTACATGGGCGATGGCGCCGTGCGCCAGGGTGCGTTAACCGAAACCTTTAACATGGCAGCGCTATGGAAATTGCCGGTAATTTTTGTTTGCGAAAACAACGGATACGCCATGGGTACATCGGTTGAGCGTACTACTATTCAAACTGATATTTACAAATTGGGTCTTCCTTACGGTATCCCCTCATCGCCGGTTGATGGTATGGACCCGGTGGCGGTGCATAACGCCATGGACGAGGCCGTATCGCGCGCGCGCCGCGGAGAGGGGCCAACCTTCCTGGAAATGCGTACTTATCGCTACAAAGGGCACTCGATGAGCGACCCGCAGAAGTATCGTACCAAAGAGGAACTGGAAAGCTACAAATCAAAAGACCCCATTGAAACTGTAAAGCTAACGATACAAAAAGAAGGTTATGCTGATGATAAATGGTTTGAAGAAATAGAGGCAAAAGTTAAGGCGCAGGTAGACGAGGCCGTGAAATTCTCTGAAGAATCGCCGTGGCCGGAAGCATCAGAGCTATATACTGATGTGTACGTGCAACAGGATTATCCTTACATACGCGACTAACACTAAATTTACACTAACAATATTCATCACATTTATATATGGCTGAAGTAGTTAAAATGCCTAAAATGAGCGATACCATGACCGAAGGGGTATTGGCTAAATGGCATAAGAAAGTTGGCGACAAGGTAAAATCGGGCGACGTATTAGCCGAGATAGAAACTGACAAGGCCACTATGGATTTTGAATCGTACCAGGACGGCACCCTGCTTTATATAGGCGTGCAAGAAGGTAGCGCGGTTCCTGTTGACGCCGTTATTGCGGTTTTAGGTAAAGAGGGCGAAGATTACAAAGCGCTTTTAGATGGCGCAGGCGGTGCCGAAGCCGCGCCTGCTAAACCAGAAGAGAAAAACGAAGACAAGCCGGCTGCAGCCGAGGATAAAAAGCCTGCGCCTGCCGAGGCTGCAAAACCAAAGGTAGATACCGCCAGCATACCGGCCACTGTAATACGCATGCCATTGCTTAGCGATACGATGACCGAAGGGACTATTGAAAAATGGAACTTTAAAGTTGGCGACAAAGTAAAATCTGACGACTCGCTGGCTGATGTAGCTACGGATAAAGCTACTATGGAAGTTGTGGGCTATGAAGAAGGTACGCTGCTATATATTGGTGTTAAGGAAGGCGAAGCCGCTAAGGTAAACGATATTATTGCCATTGTAGGTAAAGAAGGTACGGATATACAACCGTTATTGGATAACGATGGTGGTGCCGGGGCATCTGAGGAAACGACAGGTACCGAAGAAAGCAAAGAAGCTGCACCCGCTGCGGCGGCCGAAGCTGCACCTGCTGCCACATCAGCCGGCTCAACTGCCGATGATAGCCGCGTTAAGGCATCGCCCCTTGCACGTAAGATCGCTAAAGAAAAAGGCATCAACCTTAATGATGTAAAGGGAAGCGCCGACGGCGGCCGTATCATTAAAAAAGATGTGGAAGAGTTTACGCCATCTGCAAAACCTGCCGAAACCGCTAAACCACAGGAACAGGCAGCAAGCGCCCCTGCCGAGAAAGCACCGGTTATTTTACCTGCGTACACAGGCGAGGAGAAATTTACTGAAAGGAATGTTACGCAAATGCGTAAGGCAATAAGCCGCAGGTTATCTGAAAGCTTATTTACCGCGCCGCATTTTTATGTAACCATGTCAATTGATATGGACCAGGCAATTGCCGCCCGTAATAAAATGAACGAGGTTGCGCCGGTTAAGATATCGTTTAACGATTTTGTAGTAAAGGCAGTAGCCGTTTCGCTGAAACAGCACCCTGCCATAAACTCATCATTCCTGGGCGATAAGATACGCACAAACGAACACGTACACATTGGTGTTGCCGTAGCCGTAGACGAAGGCCTGCTGGTACCGGTAATCAAATTTGCCGATGGCAAATCGTTAAGCCATATCTCGCAGGAGGTAAAAGAGTTTGCCGGCAAAGCAAAAGCGAAAAAATTACAGCCTGCCGAAATGGAAGGCTCAACCTTCACCATATCAAACCTTGGTATGTTTGGTGTTGACGAGTTTACGGCTATCATTAATACGCCAAACGCTTGTATCCTTGCCGTTAGCGGTATAGCGCAGGTGCCGGTTGTTAAAAACGGCGCGGTAGTACCTGGTAACGTTATGAAGGTAACCTTAAGCTGCGATCACCGCGTGGTTGATGGTGCAACAGGTGCCGCGTTCCTGCAAACATTAAAATCATTACTGGAAGAACCGGTAAGGATGATGATATAGCCAATATCGGATTTACGATTACGGATTTAAAAGCGATGGGTTTACTCATCGCTTTTTTATTTAATACGTGTGGCGCTGCGGCGAACTTACAGCAAATGGTGTTCCGCAGGGCCGGTTTAAGCTGACATAGGCATGGAGAATAATTTTTTCTGTTATATTTATGCAGCGCTAATGGGTAACCATTTTCCAGCTTTAAAACCCTTAATATTTAAGCAAAAAATGCCTGCTTGTAAAAATTGCAATACCGAAATAAATCAAAATTATTGTTCCAACTGCGGACAGCCAGCCATACTAAAACGCATCGACGCGCATTACATCGCCCATGAAATTGAACACATTCTGCATTTTGAGCGGGGCATATTGTTCACCGTTAAAGAACTACTAATAAGGCCGGGCAAAAATGTACGTGATTTTATTTCCGAGAACAGGAGCCGGCTTGTAAAGCCAGTTATCTTCATCATTGTTACTTCATTGATCTACACCGTTGTAAATCACTTTTTTCATATCGAAGACGGTTACGTAAAAGTAGGGGACACAAGAAGTGCCGCAACGGATGCGATATTTGAATGGATAGCTAATCATTATGGCTACTCGAATATTATGATGGGGATGTTTATTGCATTGTGGGCTAAAGTATTCTTTAAAAAATACAACTATAATTTTTTTGAGATTCTCATCCTGCTATGTTTTATTATGGGTATGGGCATGCTCATATTTACGTTATTTGCAATTGTTCAGGGTATAACACATATCAGCCTGGTACAAGTTGGAGGGTACGTAGGAGTGCTTTATTGTGCATGGGCCATAGGCCAGTTTTTCGATAAGCTTAAAGTAAGCTCCTATTTTAAAGCGTTAGGCGCTTATATATTGGGGATGGTAACGTTTTTTGTTATTGCAATTATAATAGGAACAGTGGTCGACCAGGTTATCAAACATTAGATCACATGCTATACTTCCTTATCGCGTTTGCCGTTGTTATCTGTTTTACAGTGTTTCAGCGTAAAAAAAAAGGCGCCTTAACGCAAACTGTTCTAAACGACGCGCAAAAGCAACTGCTTACGCAGCATATTAATTACTACAACAAATTATCAGATACCGATAAACTGTGCTTTGAAGATAAGATAGAACAGTTTTTAGATGCGGTGCGTATCGAGGGAGTGGGCCTTGAAGTTACCGATACTGACCGCATTATGGTAGCATCGAGCGCGGTGATCCCGATATTTAGTTTTAAAGATTGGACCTATCGCAACGTTACTAACGTACTCTTATATCCCGATACTTTTGATAAGGACTTTCAGTTTGAAGGCGACAGCGGCGAGGGGCGTAATATTATGGGGATGGTAGGCAGCGGGTATATGAACGGGCAAATGATATTATCGCGCAACGCGCTGGTAAAGGGTTTCTCAAAAAATTCAGGTAAAGAAAATACCGGTATCCACGAATTTGTGCACCTGCTTGACAACGCCGATGGCGCCACAGACGGGATACCCGGGGGATTCCTGCAACATGAATATGTACAGCCCTGGGTGCGGATGATGCACCAGGAAATCCGTAGGATAGAGGCGGGCCGCTCAGACATTAGTGGGTATGCCACTACTAACGAAGCGGAGTTCTTTGCTGTGGTATCTGAATATTTTTTTGAAAAGCCCGACCAGTTCCAAACCAGGCATCCTGAATTATATGACATACTGAGCAAAGTATTTGCACAAAACCCGGCAACAAAATAATTAATATGAACTTCGCTGAAAAGGTAATAGCGTTTAACGGGCAGCTGGAATACACCGGGCCACCATTACCTGCCAACATCCGGATCATGAACCCTTACCGCGAAGAAGAGCATGCCCTGCAGATATCATCAACGTTTTACCGACAGTATTATAGCGATAACAATAAGCGCCACCTTATTCTGGGGATCAACCCCGGCAGGTTTGGCGGCGGTGTTACAGGCGTACCCTTCACCGATCCGAAACGCTTAATAGCAGAATGCGGTATTGGATACAACGGTAAACTAACGCATGAGCCATCTTCGGTATACATTTACGAAATGATAAACGCCTTTGGCGGTGTAAAGGCATTTTACAGCAAACTCTACATTAATTCGCTTTGCCCGTTGGGGTTTACCACTATTGATAATAAAGGGAAGGAAAAAAATTACAACTATTATGATAGTAAAGAGCTGTGCACAACAGTAACGCCTTTTATGGTCGATAACATAAAAAAGCAAATTGCCTTAGGCTGCTATACAGATACCTGCTTTTGCTTTGGTACCGGGCAAAACGAAAAATTCCTGAAAAAATTAAACGAAATTCATGGGTTTTTTAATAAGATAGTAGCCTTGGAACATCCCCGTTTTATAGTGCAATACAGATCTAAAACCAGGCAGCTGTATATTGATAAATATTTGCAAGCCTTTGCCGACGCCGGCATAGTTACGTAAATCTGTTTTAAAGCCTGGTGCGCCCTGAGGTTAGAGATATCAGCCGGAATATTTGTGAAAAGAAATTACTTTTAAAAATATTTTTTTGAAATCCGCACGGCAAACAATCTCGTTTATATGGTATTATAAAATCTAAAAGAGCGAGTACATGTTGAATCAGAGGGCAAAAGCTGTCGCAACCAATATCCGTAATAAGCGCGAAAAGCTAAACTATACACAAGAATACCTGGCCGCAAAACTCGGTATTTCCCAAAATGCCTATAGTAAAATAGAATTGGGTTATACAAAGATTACTGTAGAGCGCCTTTTTCAGATAGCTGATATTTTGGAAACAGATATGACGGAGCTGATTGGAAGCGAGAAAACAGCCGCCGCTTAACCACCCTAAAAGCCCATCCAAGTAAAGGTCAACTGTTATATTTGCACAAACAGCAACCCATGAACAGCACCGATATATTGGATAAAACCATAAGCTTTGTACAGGAAACTTTAAAAAACGCCGAAGGGGGCCACGATTGGTGGCATATTCACCGCGTTTGGACAAATGCCAAACAGATAGCAAAAACCGAAGACTGCGATCTGCTTGTGGTAGAGCTGGCTGCCCTGCTACATGATATTGCCGATAGCAAATTTCATAACGGCGATGAAGAGATTGGCCCGGCTACTGCCGGTAAGTTTCTTACTCAAATCGGTGTTTCTGCCGATGTTATTGTTCACGTACAACAGATCATCAGGTACATGTCTTTCAAAGCGAGCTTTGATAAAGCGACTTTTCATTCGAAGGAGCTGGCTGTAGTACAGGATGCGGACCGGCTCGACGCTATTGGCGCTATGGGCATTGCCCGGGCGTTTACTTATGGCGGCTTTAAGGGCAGGGAGATATACAATCCCCATATTCAGCCTAAGCTGAATATGACAAAGGATGAATATAAAAACACCACCGCACCCACCATTAACCATTTTTACGAGAAGCTGCTGTTGCTTAAAGATAAAATGAACACCCCTACCGGTCGTCACCTCGCGCAGCGCAGGCATACTTTTATGGAGGCGTATTTACAGCAGTTTTATTCGGAGGTTGCGCCGCAATAATTTTATAACGGTAAAGCCGTTACCATTGCTGGCAAATGCAGATCGGGTTAATTAAACCCTGCCGTATAAAAAATGTCATATCCAACCATGAAGCGTATCTTAACAACAATAGGCATATTAATAATTACTGCCGGGGCGTTCGCTCAAAATAAAAGCAACATCACCAGCGCTAAAATAACTTTTGAATTAAAAAACCTAGGCATTAAAACCGGCGGTACCATTGGTGGGGTGCAGGGTAATATTATGTTTGATCCGGCAAACCCCGGCGGCAGCAAAATCGAGGCGACTGCCGACGCAAATACCATTAACACTGATAACAGCATGCGCGACGGGCACCTGAAGGGTGAAGATTATTTTAACGCGGATACCTATCCAAAAATAACCATGTCTTCGTTGTCGTTTCAAAAAAAAGGCACTCGGTATGTTGGGCGTTTTAACCTTACTATAAAAGGCACAACCAAACCTGTTGAAGTGCCATTTAACTATACAGAGCAGGGTAACACCAGCAATTTTAAAGGCAGTTTTAAAATAAACCGAAAGGATTTTGGTATTGGCGGTAACAGCATGACCATGAGCGACGATGTTACCATATTTATAGAGGCACAGGCAACAAAATAACTAAGCCTCTATTGCCGGCGCAATAAAATGGTAACGATATATTAATTAATATGCAGTTTATGATATTAATTATAACCATTTACAAATAGTAACTTTATACTATGAAATTGCGTGTATTGATATTGATAAACGCTGCCGCGGTTGCCATAACCTTATCGGCGGTAAACTACTACTTTCAGCATAAGTGGTACGATATGATGATAACCTTCCTGGTGTCGTTTATTACCAGCTATCTTGTTTTTTATTATCTCACCGAGAAATACATCTACTCAAAAATAAAGCTTATTTATAAGCTGATACATAATCTCAAACTCGGGCGCGATCTTAGGGACGCCCTTGGGGAACACGTAAGCGCCGACCCTATTAACGATGTTGAACAGGAGGTGCAGGAATGGGCGCGGCAAAAAAAAACAGAGATAGACGAGCTGAAAAAGCAGGAAAGATTTCGCCGGGATTTTTTATCAAATATCTCGCACGAGTTTAAAACACCTCTTTTTGCCATACAAGGTTACATTGAAGCTTTGCAGGATGACGGCCTGGAAGATAAAGAACTTGCTGCGCAGTTCCTGGAAAAGGCCTCAAAGAATGTTGACAGGTTAAGCTACCTGATAACCGATCTGGACGAGATATCAAAGCTGGAATCGGGCGAGATACCGATCAACTATACCAAATTTAAAATAAACGACCTGATTAAAGAGGTTTTTGAATCAATGGAGCTGAAGAGCAGGCAGCACAATATTAAGCTAATGTTTAAACAAAAATACGATGAAGGCATTTTTGTTAATGCCGACCGTGAAAAGATCAGGCAGGTTCTGGTAAACCTCATTGATAATTCGTTTAAATATGGCAAAGATGGAGGCAGTACTTCGGTAAGCATTTTTACACTGCATGAACAAGTATTGATTGAAGTTACCGACGATGGTATTGGTATTGAAGAAAAATTCCTTCCGAGGCTATTTGAGCGCTTTTTCCGTACGGATACCAGCCGTTCAAGGCAAATTGGCGGTTCGGGACTGGGGCTGGCTATTGTAAAGCATATCATCGAAGCCCACCAGCAAACCATTAACGTGCGCAGTACCGAGGGGATGGGGTCGACTTTTGGTTTTACCTTGCAAATAGCGCGCCCCTCACTTCCTTTTCCCAATATCCCTGTATTGAAAAGTTAACATTAACTTAACATTGCAACCTTACCTTTACCGAAATTTAAATGCAAAATGTCACTTAACAGTATATTCCAGTATTTTGTTCCTAAAGATAAGAAAACCTTTTTCCCGCTGTTTGAGCAGGCTGCAAGTAATGTTGTAAGCATGGCAACAATTTTGGTTGAGGCTGTGAACTCGGCTAACGTAGCCACCCGTGAGGAACTTTTCAGGCAGATAGACAAGCTTGAAAACAGGGGTGACGAGCTTACTCATCAAATATACCTTGAACTGGGCAAAAATTTTATTACCCCTTTTGACCGTGAAGACATACATGCTTTAGCTACCGCTATTGACGATATAGCCGACTACATACATGGCGCTGCCAACCGCATGCTGCTTTACAAGATAGACGATTTTAACGAGCACGTACGCAAATTATGCGAGTTGATACTGCAAGCCGGAACAGACCTTGAAAAAGCTGTACGCGAATTGAAAGACCTGCGGAACGTACGCGCTATTGCCGATTCATGCATCCGTATAAACAGTGTGGAAAACCAGGCCGACTACGTTTTCGACCGTGCCGTTGCTGATCTTTTTCTTTATGAAACGGATGCAATAAGGTTGATAAAATATAAAGAGATATTGGCAGCCCTTGAAACGGCTACCGATATGTGCGAAGATGCCGCTAACGTAATGGAATCTATTTTAATTAAAAACGCCTAAGCATAAATTACATTATTTAGATGGTTACCACCTTACTTGTTGCTGTAGTTGCCCTGGCGCTCATATTTGATTACACCAACGGCTTTCATGATGCGGCTAACTCTATAGCTACCATCGTTTCAACCAAAGTGCTAACGCCTTTCCAGGCCGTTCTGTTAGCCGCAGTTTTCAATTTTGCCGCCTATTTTTTTATCAAAGACCATAAGGTGGCTAATACCGTTGCCAAAATTGTGCACGAGGAATTTATAACCATGCATGTAATTTTGGCGGGGCTTATTGCTGCCATTACCTGGAATTTGGTAACCTGGTGGTTTGGCATCCCGTCAAGCTCTTCGCATACACTTATCGGGGGCTTTGCCGGTGCAGGGATAACCAATTCGTTTTTTATGGGTGCCCATGGCTTTGCGGCGGTAAACTCGCATTACATCTTAACAATTATAGCATACATCGTACTTGCGCCGTTCATTGGTTTGTTTATAGCGTATTTTATTACCATATTGATACTGCACATTTGCAAAAGGGCAAAACCAGCAACGGCCGAGCGCTGGTTTAAGCGCCTGCAGCTGGTATCGGCCGCTGCGCTAAGCTTTGCACACGGTACAAACGACGCTCAAAAGGTAATGGGTATTTTATATGTGGCGCTTATTGCTGCAAAGGTTATTAATAACAGCGCCCCAATGCCCGAGTGGATACCTTTGGCATGTTACAGCGCTATATCATTGGGTACCATGTCTGGCGGATGGAAGATCGTTAAAACGATGGGCTCGAAGATCACCAAGATCACACCTTTAGAAGGGGTTGCAGCCGAATCTGCCGGCGCAGTTACCCTGTTTATTACCGAGCGTTTTGGTATCCCTGTATCAACTACCCATACCATTACCGGGTCTATCATCGGGGTGGGCTTAACAAAAAGGGTATCGGCTGTGCGCTGGGGTGTTACCATAAACCTGGTTTGGGCCTGGATAATTACCATACCAATTTCGGCACTTATTGCCGGGCTTGTATTTTTGGTGGTAAGGCATTGGTAGCAATATATTTATGGCAGTAAATTTGCTTACTCATTTCCATGAAAAAAGCATTTTTACTTATCCCTTTCCTTTTTATTTTGTTAAGCAGCTGCGATACGCTCAACCAGGTGGCGCAAACTACTATACAACAGTACGGCACCCCTACAACATTCGAAATTAACAACGGCTTAAAACAGGCACTTGAAATAGGTACCGGCAAAAGTTCTGACCAGCTATCGGCTGTAAATGGCTTTTTTGGTAACGCCGCTATAAAGATATTGTTCCCGCCCGAAGCGCAAAAGGTTGAACAAACCTTGCGCAGCATAGGCCTTGGCAAACTGGCCGACAACGTTATACTATCCCTTAACCGCGCTGCCGAAGATGCCGCGGTGCAGGCAAAGCCTATTTTTGTTAACGCCATTAAACAAATGACCTTAACAGATGTAACCAACATTCTGTTAGGCAGCCGGGATGCCGCCACGCAATATTTCAAACGTACTACCACCTTACAGCTTTCTGCCAAGTTTAAACCTGTTATACAAAACAGCCTTAACAAAGTAGGGGCTACAAAGTATTATACCGATGCCGCCAGCGCTTACAATAAAATACCCCTGGTAAGCAAGATAAACCCTGATATAAGCGATTACGTTACCCAAAAGGCTATTGACGGCTTGTTTGTAGAGATAGCTAAAGAAGAACTTAACATCCGCCAAAACCTGAGCGCACGTACCACGCCGCTGCTGCAAAAGGTATTTGCTTACTACGATAAAAATAAGAAGTAACCGCGAAATGTATATAGCGATGGGTTTTATACCCATCGCTGATAAAATCCATCGCTATTTATGAAACTCCACCTTCACCTTCACATCTTCGGTTTTACCGTTAATATTGCCAATCCATGCGGGGCCTTGTTGTATCAGGGAAATGGCTTGTTTATCAGCTGCTTCGTTCAAGCTCTTTATTACTTTGATGCCGCCTATGCTGCCATTTGGGTTTACCGTAAGCTGCAGGGTAACTACACCCTCTTCGCTGTTGGGCAGCGTAGCGTTATCTTTTAAATACTTTCTGAAGTTTTCCCAGCCGTTTTGCGGGTGGGCTCGCGGCAGTTTCCTTTTAATTGTTTTTACAACCACCACTTCGCTTAAAGTGTGGGCGCTTTGGTCTAATTCAACCTTCAAGCTGTCGTTATTTTTAACATTCAGCGTTTTACTGTTAAAGCCAACCGAGCCAAACTCAAGGCTCTCATCTTTTTTAATATTGGGCAGGGTAAACTTGCCATTGACATCAGTTAAAGTGCCCTGGGGTTTGCCTACAACCTGTACAGATACGCCCGGAAGCGGAGAGCCATCCACGCGGTTTAACACTACACCCGACACCAGGTTTAAGGGTAAGCCCGCACTCGCTAAAGCAGCCGGGTTATTATCTGTACGTTTACCCGGCCTAACCGTAATATCCGCGCCTTCGGCCTTGCTTTTTAATGGTGTTAGCGCCGAGGGGTTTTTATTGATAGCTACATAGCCGCCGCCTAAAACAGTGTCCTGTTTTTTGTCGGCTATCATATCCGAAGCTACCATTTCTTCCAGGGGGGTAACAGGGGGGGCTGCCTTAAAAGCATAGTTTTGTGCTATTGCAATTTGGCGTGTCGCTGCAGATTCCGCCTTCGCCCGGTTTGCCGCCGCTCTTTCATTTATAACGGCGGATTTACGTTTTTGGTAGGCTATAGCTTGTTCACCAGCTTTTATAATACCAGGCACGGCTTTATTATCTATCACAACCGGCGTTGTATCAACAGGCACAATACTGTTTGCAGGCACTGTTTTGGCTACTTTTGGCGCAAGGGTTGTATTATTGCGTTTGTATAATAATCCTACCACTATCGCAAAGCCAATAAGGCTTGCTGCAATGGCAGTTACAGTCCATGGCAATAAGCGCCGTACTTTAGGGGCTGTACGCTCCTGCAAGCGCTGGCGCAGGGCATTAAGGTTTTCGTGGTGTTTATTTTTTGCATTGCCATATCCTTCCAGCGCATCCCTTAAAAACGGATCGTCCTGTGCCTCGCGTTCCAGTTTATGCATGGCGCGGGCATCAAGCTCCCTGTTAAGGTACTTCTGTATCTGCGATATGTTGGCCCGTTTGTTATTCACTGTTTTTTTTCAAGGCAAATTTTAAGGTTGCGCTTTCCGTTTTGTATATAGCTTTTCACTTCGTTCATGGTAAAGCCGGTTTCGTCGGCCACTTCTTTATAACACTTCTCTTCAAGGTAAAATAATTTTACGCTTTGTTTTTGTGCCGGTGTTAGTTTGTCCAAACAACGTTCCAAAGCCTGCATGGCTTCTTCGCGGTTTTCAGTATCAGGATGCAAAACCGGGGTAAATTCCATAAACTCATCCAACCCAACGGTCTCTAATTTTTTACCCGCGCGCAGCTGCATCAGGCAATGGTTGCGGCTTAGCACGTATAGCCAGGCCCTGAACTGTTTTATATCGTGCAGGTGCACCTTTTGTGCCAGCTCTTCAAATATGCTCATTACCGCGTCCTGAGCCGGCTCCTCATCTTTCAGATACTTTAACGCCACGCCATAAACCAGCGGCATATAACGCTCGTACAGCGTGCCCAGAACCTTTAGGTCGCGGGTTGCCCGGTAGCTTGTTAACAGCTCATCGTCTGCGGTATCTTCTGGTTTAACTGGCCTGGTAAAAAATTTCATCAAGAGGGTTGCAAAATAATTTTTTTAAACCGCTTATGGAAATCTTATCTGTGCGGCATCCTGTAATAAAAAACGCGACAGATTATGAAAAAGCTTTTATTAATTATCATGGTGTTTGCCGCCCTTACCGGCTTTAAAAGTAGTAGTACCCGCATCGTTTACGGTACAGTATTTTCTGCTGATGACAAAATACCCCTGCCGGGCGTAACTGTAATGGTAAAGGGGACCGGCATAGGCATACAAACCGATTCGAAAGGTAAATACTCGCTAAATGTACCCGATGGAAAAATATACTTAACATTCGCCTTTATTGGCTATCAAACACAAACGGTTAACATTGGCGGCAAAAGCAAAGTGGATGTTGCATTAAAAGGCTCGTCGACTCAATTAAACGAAGTTGTGGTGACAGGTTATGCTGCCCAGAAAAGAAAAGAAGTGGCTGCAAGTGTTGCCATCGTTAAAGGTCAGGCAGTTAATTCGGCGGCAGGGATGCGGCTTACGTTAAGAGGTAATAGAACATTGAATGCAAACTACATGTATGCCCCCGCACCCGTGCAAGATAATGAAAGTTACAAAGGCATTACCGAAAACGCATTCACCAATGCGGCGTCTACCCCGCTTTCAACTTTTTCGGTTGATGTGGATGCAGCATCCTACAGTAACGTAAGGCGCTTCATCAACAACGGCCAGCTGCCGCCTGCCGATGCGGTACGTGTAGAAGAAATGATCAATTATTTTAACTACAACCTTACCGGCCCAACAGATGGCGGCCCGGTTGCTATACATACCGAACTTTCATCGGCACCGTGGAATACCAGTCACCGTTTGCTGCGTATAGGCTTAAAGGCTAAAACAATCCCTACAAACAACCTGCCTGCCTCAAACCTCGTTTTCCTGATAGATGTATCCGGCTCAATGGATAGCCCCAATAAGCTGCCGTTGGTGCAGTCATCGTTAAAAATGCTGGTAGACCAACTACGCCCGCAGGATAAGGTTGCCCTGGTGGTTTATGCCGGTGCCGCAGGTGTGGTGCTGCCATCAACCCCCGGTGATAAGAAGGAAACCATTAAAAACGCAATTGATAACCTTAGTGCTGGCGGCTCAACCGCGGGTGGCGAAGGCATAAAGCTGGCTTACAAAATTGCCGCGGAAAGCTTTGTTAAAACCGGCAATAACCGCATAATACTTGCCACCGATGGCGACTTTAACGTAGGCGCATCCAGCGATGACGATATGGAAAAACTGATAGAGAAAAAACGCGAAAGCGGCATTTTCCTATCGGTATTGGGTTATGGCATGGGTAACTATAAAGACAGCAAAATGGAAACCCTTGCCGACAAGGGCAACGGAAACTATGCTTACATTGATAACATTACTGAAGCCCGTAAAACACTGGTAACCGAATTTGGCGGTACCTTATTTACGGTTGCCAAGGATGTAAAGCTGCAGATAGAGTTTAACCCCGCCAAAGTACAGGCCTATCGCCTGCTGGGTTACGAAAACCGCATTTTAAACAAAGAGGACTTTAACGATGATAAAAAGGATGCCGGCGACATGGGCAGCGGCCATACCGTTACCGCTTTTTACGAGATAGTGCCTGCCGGCATCAAAGACGATTATATGGTGAGCGTAGATCCGCTGAAATATCAAAAGGTTAAAGAAAGCAAGGCAGACTTAAACCCATCAGCAGAGATGATGACCATAAAGTTCAGGTATAAAGAACCGGTATCATCGGTAAGCAAGCTGAGCCAGGCTGTTGTTTATGATAAGCCGGTAGGTTTTAACTCAACTTCTGTCGATTTTAAATTTGCTTCGGCAGTTGCCGAAGTAGGTATGCTGCTGCGCGATTCAAAATTTAAACAAAAAGCCAGTTATGCCCATGCCATTGCCACAGCACGAGCCGGTAAAGGCGAGGATACGGAAGGCTACCGGGCTGAGTTTATCCGCCTTGCCGAAAGTGCAAAGCTGCTTAGTAAAAGTGCCGCTTTAGCAAAGGTAAATGAGGAAGAATAGCCAATTACATAAAACAGGCCTGTCGAATCATTTTCGGCAGGCCCTGTTTCGTGTAAAGGAACAAATCTTTTACTGAATATCGTACTTTACGACCACAGTTGGCAGCAAAGTAGCCGAGTTTAGGGGTATCTGATCGGTAGCTACAATTGGCCTGCGGGCTTTATAGAAATCGTAAGCCGCTTTTTGCACATCCGCAACACCCGATGCAGGGTTGTTAAAATTGATAGAAAAAGGGATAATAAAATCATGAAACTTCTCTTTATTGGGTATTATCCATTTTTTAGTCGACTTTTTTAAGGCCGCTATTGCCGGGACAGTTAACAGGTAATCATCAGCATAATAAATTACCAGTTTTGAAAGGTTACCGTTAACATCGGCAGTAAACTTTATTACGGCTACGCCGCCGGCCTTTTTAGCGATAATCTCGGGGCTAACAACCAGGCTATCCTTAAAAAACCGGTTCATTACCGGTACCCCTCCCTGAAACGGGAACGCCAGTTCCTCCTGTGCTTTTACGTAAAAAGAAGATAATAATAGTGCAATTACGATCAGTTTTTTCATTCTGTTTCTTTTGGTTCTCGTTTGCTGCCTTCGTACAGCTCGTATTCAAATAAGCGGCAATCAAGCTTGCCGTTGTAAAACTCAATTTTGCGTGCCGCCCTTAAACCTATTTTCTTAGCCAGGTCGGGGTTGCCGGTAAAAACATAACCGCGGTAGCCTAAACATTTCTTTTTCAGGAAATCGCCTATACGTTTGTAAGTTATTTCCAGTTTGGTATGTACGCCTAAACGCTCGCCATACTCGGGGTTAAACATTACAATACCCGGTTCGGCAGGCACTTCGGTATCTTCAAAATCACAAACGTAAAATTCTATCAAATGTTCTACACCCGCGGTATTTGCATTTTTACGGGCAATATCAACGGCATCTTCAGAAATGTCCGTAGCGATGATCTTAAAGTCGACCGCCTTTTTTGCCTTATCCTTTAATTTTCGGCGCTCGGTAAAAAATTCCTGCTCATCGTAGCCCATAATATGCATGAAACCGTAATTCATACGGAACAGGCCGGGATGCTTATCAGTAGCCAGCAAAGCCGCTTCAATTGCAAGCGTACCCGAGCCACACATAGGGTTAATAAAAGTACTGTTCCTGTCCCAGTTGGTGGCCATAATGGTTGATGCGGCAAGCGCTTCCAGCATTGGGGCCTTACCCGGTATTTTACGGTAGCTGTGTTTAGCCAGCGTTTCGCCTGATGTATCTATATAGATATCGGCCTTATCGTCCTGCCAGTAAAGGCTGATCACCGTTTTGTTCGATTCAGCGCCAGAGTTTGGCCTGATGCCTTTTTTCTCCTTTATCCTGTCTACAATGGCATCTTTTACTTTTACGTTGGCAAACAGCGGTGTTAATATATGTTTATTATTTACGTTGGATGTTACCGAAAAGTAGCCCGAAAAATCGATCAGGTTTTCCCATTCTATCTGTACCAGTTCATCGTAAAGTTGTTTAGGGTCGGTAGCTTCAAAACTTTTTAGCAGGTAAAGCACCTGGCTTGCGCAGCGCAGGTTAAGGTTTAGCGCTATGGTATCGTTAACAGTGCCCAGCAACTCAATGCCGGTTGCAAAAACGCGTGTTGGTTTAAAGCCTAATGCTTCAACTTCCTGCTGTAAATATGGCGACAGCCTTTTGTTGCAGGTGATAATGATCTTACTTTCAGTGTGGAAAACTTGCATAATAATTTTGCGAATTTATGAATTAAATACGCCGCTATTTAATTTCATACTATTAACTTTACATTTTAAACATTTTCTGAAATTATGGAAGTTAAAGGTAAGGTACATGAAGTGTCGGCAACCCAACAGGTTACCGAGTCGTTAAAGAAGAGAGAATTGATACTTGAATATATCGAGAACCCACAATATCCCGAGTATTTAAAGTTTGAAGCCATACAAGATCGTTGCAATTTATTAGACAATGTGAAAGTTGGCGATGATATCGAGGTGTTCTTTAATTTAAGGGGTCGCCCGTGGACAGATAAAACCGGTAAAAAAACGTACTTCAACTCGCTGCAGTTATGGAAGATCAACGTATTAGGCGGCGCAGGCTCTGCCTCTGCACCTGAATACGCGGCACCAGCTGATATAAGCTCAACCCCGGACGATGACGATCTGCCGTTTTAATTCGCTGGCGGGTTTTAGTTTGCAGTAAGCGGGCCAATAAAATATAAAAGCCCTTCTAAATTATTTTAGAAGGGCTTTTTTGTACAAGCTGCAAACGGTAACCGCTAACTATTCCTTAACTATCCTTTTTACAGCAACGTTTGCGCCTTGCTGTACCTGCAGGTAATAAACGCCGTTTAAAGGCAGATTAAACTTTTTGCTGAAACTACCGGTGCTGCTCTTATCCGCCCATATTATATCGCCCCTGCTGTCGGTAAGTTTAATAGCTGCCCCGGTTTTTGCGGGCAAATTAAAAGCTAATACCGTTTTGCCCGTGCTAAATTCGTAAGTGATATTGATATCGGTTACAGTTAGCAAAGGTTTTATTAAACCCATAGCTTTCAGTTTCTCTTTCGGCGCCTCGGTGACACGATAGCTTATATGGGTGCTTATGCCGTCAGCATCGGTATTGTCATAACTAAAGCTTTGTGTATTGCGGCCGTTAAATTCAAAGCCAGGCCTGCGGCGCGGAAAATCAAAATTAAATGGTTCTATTCTCATAGGGGGCAAATCCTTATCAAAGCGATAGGTAAATGCCTGGGAGCTATCATTGCCTCGCAGCTTTTTAAGGCGTAACCTAACGTCATTACGCGCGCTATCATTACCAGAACCAGCAACAATCTCGTTATCGTTATCCATGTTGCGTTCAATAGTGATATGATTATTTTTTCCGTCACCGGTAGTTTCGCGCTCTATGGTTATCGTGCGGTTTGTTATAACACTATTGTTATTGTATAAAGGCGGTGTAGGCAAATTATTTATTTCGGCAAGGGCATCCTTGCGTTCCTGTGCCGATAACTTTTTGATATCCTTACCGTTTATGGTAGTATCGCCGTTAACAATTCGTATCTCGGTGCTTTTTTGCGTTTGCCCGAGTACCAGGGGTGGCAGGCCAATTATGGCCACTAAAGCAACTGAGAAAATGAACTCAAAGCCGGGTGTTATGATCTTCTTCATCGCTATTGATCTAAGGTTAACGCACAAATTTAGAAACTCTTCTTAATCAATACGTTAAAAGGTTGATGGTAAATTGTTAAAAATTGTTAAAAGCAATATCGTGTGGGTAATTTAAAATATTTTTGTTGTTGGCATGAAAAGAAGAAGCATAGCGCTTATAATAGGTTTAATGGGGTTTGCACTTTTGGGTGTTATTGTTATGCAATTGTATTTTTTGCGGCAATCGTACCAAATGCAGTCCGAGCTTTTTAACCGTTCGGTTAACGAGGCATTAAGCAATGTGGTAGCAAAAGTTGCCAAACAGGATGCCATTAACTTTTTGAATGCTAAAACCCAGCAAACCCATAATTACACGTTAAAGCGTGCAGAAACTATTGATAAAAGAAGCGAAATAAGCATCAATGGCAGTAAAAGTATCATAGGCGACTCGCTGGTACTTAAAAAGAAGCAAAGCAAGCGCGAACGGAAGCTGGCTATGCTGCGCGACAGCCTGAAACGCATGATATTGCACAAAAAAATGGACGATGACCTGACCGGGTTAATGCAGCAGGGCCTGGTTAACCTGCGTATTCGAATTGGGCAATATACCGATGAGTTTGGCGAGGTACATTTTAGGTTCGTGCCCGAGATCGTAAAAACGCCACCACGGAAGGTTAATCAAAAACCGCATAAGTACGATACGCTTAGATACACTTATATCGATCCGCAATTTGGACCCCAAATGATATCGGTGCCCAAGCTTAACCCCGATTGGGTAAGGGAGCAGGAGCGCATTCAAAAAGAACGGCAGTTTCAGCAGGTGAAGAAAATGCTGGAAACCGACTCGTTAGAGAACGCGCCGGCCAATGCAAAAAAACCTAACGTGATAGAGAACCTTGCCGAAGAGTACCGGAAATCTAACGAGCCGCTGGATAAACGCTTAAATAGTTTTTGGATAGATTCGCTGCTACGGTTCGAGCTGCATAACCGGGGCATATTTTTGCCCTTTAGCTATGAGGTGAGTACGGCCAACAGCGATTCGCTCATTTTTGCCAGCGCTATGGATACAAAAGGCGTTAAGCCCGAATTTGTTGCTGCCAATACCTATCAGAAAGCCATATTCAGCGATGAACTGATCAACGACCCGGGTAAGATAAAAATTTCTTTTCCGCAAAAAAGCTCGTTCATTTTAAGTAACATGACGGCTACCATGGGTACAACCGGGGCCTTGTTATTTGTACTAATATTTTGTTTTGGCTATACTATCTTTTCTATCCTCAGGCAAAAGAAGATATCTGAGATGAAGATAGATTTTATCAACAACATGACTCACGAGTTTAAAACCCCGGTATCAACCATCATGATAGCCAGCGAAGCTTTAAAAGATAAGGAGATTGCCGAAGATAAAACCCGTGTTACACGCCTTGCAAACGTTATTTATGAAGAAAATGTGCGCCTTGGCAGCCATATAGAACGGGTATTGAACATTGCCCGTATAGAGCGTAACGACTTTAAGCTGGATAAAAAACCGTTGGATGTAAATGAAATGATTACCATAGCGCTGGATAGCATGGCGCTAAAAATGCAAAAATGCAACGCGGTTACTACCTTACACCTGGAGGCCGATAAACCGGTTATTATTGCCGATGAACTGCACTTTAGCAACGTAATGTTTAACCTGATAGATAATGCCATTAAATACAGCGCCGGTGCACCAGAAATTGCAATTACTACGTTAAACAGGAACGGGCATGTAATAATACGCGTTGCCGATAAAGGCATAGGCATGAGTCGCGATCAGCAGGCAAAAATATTTGAGCAGTTTTATCGCATCCCCACGGGCAACCTGCACGATGTAAAAGGCTTTGGGCTGGGGCTTAGCTACGTAAATACCATTGTTAAACGTTTAGAGGGAACTATAAGCGTACGGTCTGAAAAGGAAAAAGGATCGGAGTTTGAATTAAAATTTCCGGTGGCGTAGGTCTGAAAGTCGGAAAGTCCGCGGTCGGGAAGTCCGAAAGAGAAAGAAGCGACCGCATAAGTAAAACTTAAAATCTCGCCGATTTCCGGGCTTATCGGATTTTCGGACTAAAAATTTATGAAAAAAATATTACTTGTTGAAGATGACCCCAACCTTGGCCTGTTGTTGCAGGATTACCTGCAGCTAAAAGGTAAGTTTGATGTGTTGCTTTGTAAGGATGGCGACGAAGGCCTGCGCGCTTTTACCAGGGACCAGTTTGACCTGCTGATACTGGATGTGATGATGCCAAAGAAGGATGGCTTTACATTGGGTAAAGAGATAAGGAAGATAAACCCCACTGTGCCCATTATATTTGCCACGGCTAAGGCCATGATAGAAGATAAAACGCAGGCCTTTAACCTTGGCGGCGACGATTATATCACCAAACCGTTCCGCATAGAAGAGCTTTTGCTGCGCATAAACGCCTTATTAAAAAGAGCTGACGTTACGGAGAAAAAAGGCGACGACAAACCATCGCAATTTAAGCTGGGCAGCTACGATTTTGATTATACATCGCAATTGATAACGCGGGGTACCGCCCTGCAAAAACTCTCTACCAAAGAAGCTGAATTGCTGCGCCTGCTTTGCATCAAAAAAAACGAGGTGCTTACCCGCGAGGAGGCCCTGCTAAACATCTGGCACGATGACAATTACTTTAACGGCCGCAGTATGGATGTTTTTTTAAGCAAGATACGCAAGTATTTAAAGGACGACCCATCAGTAGAGATCATCAACGTTCATGGCAGGGGGTATAAGCTGCTCATCAATTAATTAACGGGAGTTGGCCGCCGGAACATGTGTTTACATGGTTAACATGGTTAACACAATTTGTAATCTTTATTTTATAATAGTCTGATAATCAAATATGTATAAAATTATTTTACTAAAACAGGTTAACCTTAATTAATGCAAGACATCCCGTGTTATTAAGTAATGGAATAGTTTACCCACTCACGTTGCCTCATTATCTTCGCCGTTGGATATATCCTCCCCAAAATGGATGATGTTGCCATCATTATCCAATACGCTGAACTGGCGCATTTCCCAGGGCATATCCTGCAGGTCGCCATTAGGATGGATGATGCCCTGTGCCTTATATTCGGCGTATAGCTTATCCACCTCCGTCACATTTACGTAGCAGCCGGTTGCCTTAGGTATTTCCGGGTCTTTACAGGGCCACATATGTATGTTTACTCCATCGCGGCTAAATATCAGATAGCCATCCCAGCTATTATGAAAGGTAAAGCCCAGTTTTTCGGTATAAAATTTAATACTTGCTTCCTCGTTTAAAGAGGCCAATATGGGTATGGCGGCTTTTAGCATGGGATCTTTTAAATGTTCAATTCAAATATAATTATTGCTTGTAACAACTTTGTTAAATCTGCACTGCAAAAATAACGGGGTAATTAAATAAGTTTGCTTTTAAACTTAACTGACTCATTATGAAATTAAAACTACTTTACACCTGTATGGCCCTTACAGGTTTGGCAACCACTGCTTTTGCGCAGGAAACTGTTGACCAGGCCGCCACGCAAAAAATACGCGAGGAGGGCATGAATCATTCCAAGGTAATGGAAACCGCTTTTTATTTAACCGATGTATCGGGCCCGCGCCTGGCTAACTCGCCGGGGCTAAAACGTGCGCAAGCCTGGGCGGTTAACCAGCTGAAAAGCTGGGGCATGTCAAACTCCAAGTTAGAGCCATGGGGCAAATTTGGCAAAGGCTGGGAAGTTCAAAAAAACTACGCGGCTATTACCATGCCTTACTACCATGCTATTATTGCCATTCCTAAAGCCTGGACGCCCGGGACAAATGGCCTTATAAAAAGCGATGTTGTTTTGGTGCAGGCCGACAGCATGCCCGATCTGGACAAATACAAAGGCAAGCTGGCCGGTAAAATAGTAATATTCGACACCAAAAACACTTTAAAACGTTCAACCAAGCCTGATCTGGAGCGCTACACCGACGAGCAACTGGCCGAAATGGCAAATGCCAAACCTCAGCCACGTGGTCAGCGCAGGGCGTTTGACCCAAACTCGCCGCAGTTTGCTGCCATGCGTAAGGCCAGGGCAATGCGTGCTGCCATGAGCCAGTTTTTGATTGACGAAAAAGTTGGCCTGATACTTAGCCAGGGCCGTGGTACCGATGGTACAACCTTTACCACAAATGGCGCGTCGTATGCCGATACCGCAAAAGCCGTTGCCCCTGAACTGGAAACCAGCGGTGAAGACTTCCTTCGTATACTGCGTTTGGTTAAAGCAGGGCAAAAGGTTGAAATGGAAGCAGATATTAAAACCCAGTTTATTACCGATGACCTGCAAGGGTATAACGTGGTAGCCGAAATACCGGGCACCGATAAAAAATTAAAAGAGCAGGTGGTAATGATCGGCGGTCACCTTGACTCATGGCACGGCGCAACCGGCGCAACTGATAACGCGGCAGGCAGCGCTGTGATGATGGAGGCCATGCGCATATTAAAAGCAATAGGTTTTAAACCAAAACGCACTATCCGCATTGCCTTATGGAGCTCGGAAGAGCAGGGCTTGTTCGGATCGCGCGGTTATGTGCTTAAGCACTTTGGCGATCCAAAGACCATGGAGCTAAAACCTGAGCAAAAAACACTTGATGCTTACTATAATCTTGATAATGGTACAGGTAAAATACGCGGTATTTACCTGCAAGGCGACAGCGCGGCAGGGCCGATATTTAAAGCATGGTTAGAGCCGTTTAAAGATCTGGGCGCTACCACGGTTACCATAGGCAATACGGGCGGTACCGACCACCTTTCGTTTGATGCGGTTGGGTTGCCGGGCTTCCAGTTTATACAGGATGCTATGGATTACGGTACACGTACCCACCACAGCAACCAGGATACTTACGACCGCTTAAGCGAGGACGATCTGAAACAAGCCGCTACCATTGTGGCATCGTTTGTTTACAATACCTCTCAGCGTACAGAAATGATACCCCGTAAAGAGTTACCAACCCCGCCGCCGGCAACACCGGGCAGGTAATTAAGAGTTTAGGTTTGACAACTTTCAAAAGTAGTCAAATCTTTAAAAGGAAAGCCGCTTGAGGTATCAGGCGGCTTTTCCTTTTTTATCTAAAATTTGCTTACGGCCAATGTTTATGTGTAGATTGGAGCTAAAAAAGACGCTTATTGTTTTTGACATCTAACCTTTTACTATAAATGCATCAACAACTACCCTTTATACTGGCGCTTATAGCCGCGATAATTCTGATAGAGATGTTGGCCTCTAAGATGCGTGTTGCTTATCCGGTGCTATTAGTTGTAGCAGGCCTGCTGATCAGTTTTATACCCGGGTTACCTGCCGTAAAAGTAGACCCAAACATGATCTTCTTTATTTTTTTACCGCCTTTGTTATTTGATTCGTCATGGAACATTTCTTTTAAAGAAATGAAGAAATGGTGGCGTATTATAGGCAGTTTCGCTTTTTTGGTAGTGTTGTTTTCGGCATTTGCCGTTGCTGTAATTACTAATTATTTTATACCGGGTTTTACTTTGGTGTTTGGCTTTTTGCTGGGAGGCATTGTTTCTCCGCCGGATGCGGTAAGCACCGGAGCTATTAAGAAATTTGTAAAGATGCCCAAGCAAACACTTGCTGTGCTGGAGGGCGAAAGCTTATTGAACGATGCCTCTTCGCTAATAATTTTCAAATTTGCCTTAATAGCCGTAGGGACAGGGCACTTTGTTTTTCATGAAGCATTCATGAGTTTTTCGTGGATGATAATTGGTGGCATTGGTATCGGGCTGCTTTTTGGCTGGCTTTTTTTACAGGCACATAAGCGCCTGCCTACTGATGCGTCATCTGATATTGTGCTTACGCTGATAGAACCTTATTTTCTTTATTGGATTGCTGAAAAAACCCATAGCTCTGGTGTGTTAGCTGTAGTAACAGGTGGCTTGTTTTTATCAACCAGGCGGCTTTTATTCTTAAACAGCGCCAGCCGCATAAAAGGTTACAGCGTTTGGGAGTCGTTTATTTTTGTGTTGAACGGAATTGTTTTTATGATAATCGGCCTGGAGTTGCCGGAGATCATAGCCGGACTACGCACAGATGGGATTGCTTTACAAACAGCTATCATGTACGGCGCGTTGGTAACGGCGATCTTAATTGTTGCCCGAACGTTGAGTTCGTATGTTGCATTGCTGGCAACCTTTATATTCAGGCCTGGCGTATTACCACACCGCGGCGACCGGCGCAGAATGTTTCGCATACCCCTTTTGTTAGGTTGGACAGGTATGCGTGGTGTGGTGTCCCTGGCAGCGGCCCTGGCTATTCCAATCACCCTGCATGGCGAGCCGTTTCCTCATCGCAGTCTCATTCTTTTTATAACCTTCGTGGTTATCTTACTTACATTGCTTGTACAAGGCCTAACGCTTCCCTACATTATTAAACGTTTCGATTTGGCAGGATCCGCCAACGGGATGTCGGAAGACGAAGCGAAAATTGAAGTAAGGAACAAATTAGTGATAGAAACGGTGAGGTTGTTAAAGGAGCTGCATAAAAAAGGATTATGTACCGATCTTCATTTAGAGTACATGATTGAACAGTGGGAGCGCAAATTACACGAGCCGGAAAGACAACGATTAAGCGAGGAATCGAAACGAAATTATATAGAACTTTTGACCCGGCAACGATTTTTTTTAGAAGAGTTGAACAAAAATCCCGAATTGGATGAAGATGTCGTTCGCTTGCAGATCTACCAGATAGACCTGGAAGAAGAACGCATCAAATTATTTTAACCATATCAAAAACTACCAACATCTTAGTTCACCCTTTACGTGGTAACGGTAAAGGCAAAACCGGCTGTTACGAAGCGATGATATGCGTATTATCTCTTTTAATTGCAAACCTTTTTACCTGGGCGGCAATACCTGCAGCGTCGTAGCCGCACTCCGCCCAAAGCTCGGGTTGTTCGCCGTGTTCGATAACCTTATCCGGGATGCCTAAGCGGGTTACCTGGGCCTTGTAATTGTTATCGGCCATAAACTCTAATACTGCCGTGCCCATTCCACCTTCAAGGCAGCCGTCCTCAACGGTTATTATGTGGTTGAATTTTTTAAATACTTCGTGCAGCAGCGCTTCGTCCAGCGGTTTTACAAAGCGCAGGTCGTAATGGGCAGGATAATAGCCCTCGGCGTTAAGGCCGGCGATAGCTTTAACAGCCTCGTTGCCAATAGCGCCAATGGTTAAAATAGCTACTTCCTCGCCATCGCAAATCATGCGGCCTTTGCCAACCGGTATAGCTTTCATTGGGCGTTGCCAGTCAACCATAACACCGTTACCACGTGGGTAGCGTATTACAAACGGGCCCATATTATCCTGCTGCGCGGTGTACATCAGGTTGCGCAGCTCTTCCTCGTTCATAGGTGCTGATACCGTCATATTGGGTATGCAGCGCATAAAGGCCAGGTCGTAAGCGCCGTGGTGCGTTGCGCCGTCAGCACCGGCAAAGCCCGCGCGGTCAAGGCAGAAAACAACGTTTAGCTTTTGCAGGGCAACATCATGTATCACCTGGTCGTAAGCCCGCTGCATAAAGCTGGAGTATATGTTACAAAACGGCACCAACCCTTGCGTAGCAAGGCCCGCGCTGAATGTTACCGCGTGCTGCTCGGCAATGCCCACGTCAAACGCGCGTGTTGGCATGGCCTTCATCATCAGGTTTAACGAGCATCCCGAAGGCATAGCCGGCGTTATACCCATTATTTTAGGATTCTGCTCGGCCAGCTCTATAATGGTGTGGCCAAAAACATCCTGGTATTTAGGCGGCTGTGGCTTTTCGTGTTTTGTCTTTTTTATTTCGCCGGTTATTTTATCAAATAAGCCGGGGGCGTGCCATTTGGTCTGGTCTTTTTCGGCCAGTGCGTAACCCTTGCCCTTCACTGTAACGCAATGCAATAATTTAGGGCCGGGGATGTCGCGCAGGTCGCGCAGCAGTTTAACCAGGTGTTTTACATCGTGGCCGTCAACCGGGCCAAAGTACCTGAATTTAAGGGCCTCAAAAAAGTTGCTGCGCTTAAGCAGGGTACCTTTTATGCTTTTTTCAATTTTCTTGGCTATTTTAAAGGCATCAGGCCCTAATGACGATATTTTGGCCAGCACAGTGGCTATATCATCGCGGAAACGGTTATAAGGCTTTGATGTGGTAATATCAGTTAAGTACTCTTTTAACGCGCCCACATTCGGGTCTATCGACATGTTATTGTCGTTCAGGATCACCAGCAGGTTAGAGTTTTCGATACCTGCATGGTTAAGCGCTTCAAAGGCCAGGCCGGCCGTCATGGCGCCATCGCCAATTACGGCTACGTGCTGCCTGTCGGTTTCGCCTTTGTATTGCGATGCAACAGCCATACCCAAAGCTGCGGATATTGAGGTTGATGAGTGGCCCACACCAAAGGTGTCGAATACGCTCTCGCTGCGTTTCGGGAAACCGCTTAAGCCTTTATAAATACGGTTGGTATGAAAGTTTTCGCGGCGGCCGGTGAGTATCTTATGGCCATATGCCTGGTGGCCAACGTCCCAAACCAACTGGTCGTATGGGGTGTTTAATACATACTGAAGGGCAACTGTAAGTTCAACGGTGCCCAGGCTGGCCGCAAAATGCCCGCCGTTTACCGATACTACATCAATAATATACTGGCGTAGTTCATTGCAAACCTGTTCAAGTTCATCTTCCTTAAATTGCTTTAAATCAGAAGGATAGTTAATGCGTTTTAAAAATTCACCGGCGGGTACCTGCATTGGATGATATTCACTCTGTTATAACTTACAAAGTAAGCTATTTAATTATTAATAATTGGAATATAATAAACGTATTTATTGTTTTGATTATAAAATTTTATAATTTTTTAAATCGTAAATAGCTGTATTTTTGACACATGACCGAAGATGGGTTCTCCATAAAGTTATCGCAGTTTGAAGGCCCCTTTGATCTTTTGCTGTTTTTTATCGAGCGGGACGAGCTCGACATCCACGATATCCCCATCGCTAAGATAACCGACGATTTTCTGAACTACATCCACCAGATGACGGTGCTGAACATGGAACTGGCCAGCGAGTTTATTTTTGTTGCCGCCACGCTGATGCGCATTAAAGCCAAAATGCTGCTGCCGCGTTATAATGCCGATGAGGAGGAGAACGAGATGGACACCAAAGAGGGGCTGATCCGTAAACTCATCGAATACAAGAAATTTAAGGTGCTTTGCGATGAACTGCGCCCTTACGAGGATGAGCGCTTTAAGCAGGAAAAACGCGGGAACATCAAAACCGACCTGGAACAGATAGAAAAGGTAACGGTGCCCGGCGAGGAACTATCCGAACTAAACCTGTACAAGCTGATGACGGTATATAACCGCCTGATGCGCCAGTATATGACCCGCACCGAAGAAGTGCACCATACGGTGGTGCAATATCCCTATACCATCGAAAAACAAAAGGAAGCGATAAACAACCTGCTGCGCATCAACAAAAAAATGGACTTTAAACATATTGCCGGCAACAGCGAGAACAAGGTACACTTTGTATATAATTTTTTAGCCGTGCTGGAGATGCTTCAGCAGGAAATGATAGACATAACTATTGGATTAGGGTATAATAATTTTTGGATAGCACCGAGAGAGATGTGAGATATTAGATTTGAGATATGAGACAATTTATGGTAATGGAACAATTTATAAGCTCAAACTAATATTTTTTCATCTCAAATCTCGTATCTCACATCTCAAATCTAATCTTAATATCTAAATTAGCGCCGTTTTACACACCATAATGAAAAGAGACAAATTAATATTCAAGCTGTTAGAAGAAGAGCAGCAACGCCAGGAAGAAGGAATTGAGCTTATCGCGTCAGAAAACTTTGTAAGCAGGCAGGTAATGGAAGCGGCCGGTTCTGTGGCTACCAACAAATATGCCGAAGGCTTACCGGGCAAGCGCTATTATGGCGGCTGCGAAGTGGTTGACGAAATTGAGACCATTGCCATTGAGCGCGCCAAGCAGCTTTTTAATGCCGAGTGGGCAAACGTGCAGCCGCATAGCGGCGCGCAAGCCAACGCGGCGGTAATGCTTGCCGTGCTAAACCCCGGCGATAAAATATTAGGTTTTGACCTTTCTCATGGTGGTCACCTAACGCACGGTTCGCCGGTTAACTTTTCGGGTAAACTGTACGAGCCGCATTTTTATGGTGTTGTAAAAGAAACAGGTCTTATCGACTACAAGCAGCTTGAAAAAGTTGCTTTAGAGCAAAAACCAAAACTGATCATCTGCGGCGCTTCGGCATACTCGCGCGATTGGGACTACGCCTTTATCCGCAAGGTTGCTGATAAGGTGGGCGCCCTGGTGCTGGCCGATATTAGCCACCCCGCGGGGCTTATAGCGCGTGGTTTATTAACCGATCCGCTGCCGCATTGCCATATTGTTACTACAACTACCCATAAAACCCTGCGCGGCCCGCGTGGCGGCCTTATCCTTTTAGGTAAAGATTTTGCAAACCCGTGGGGTATAAAAACACCAAAGGGGGAAGTTAAAATGATGTCGGCCATGCTGGATATGGCGGTGTTCCCCGGTACGCAGGGCGGCCCGCTTGAGCACATTATTGCCGCAAAGGCAATTGCTTTTGGCGAGGCGTTAACCGATGGCTATATGAAATATATTGCACAGGTAAAATTAAACGCGGCGGCAATGGCGAAAGCGTTTGTAGCCAAAGGGTACGATATTATATCGGGCGGTACTGATAACCATTTAATGCTGATAGACCTTCGCAACAAAAACATTACCGGCAAAGCCGCCGAAAACGTACTGGTTAGCGCGGATATTACCGTTAATAAAAACATGGTACCGTATGATGATAAATCGCCTTTTGTAACTTCGGGTATAAGGGTTGGCACAGCCGCCATTACCACCCGCGGATTAAAGGAGAAGCATATGGAAACCATCGTTGATCTGATAGATGCCGTATTAATTGATCCTGAAAATGAAACCTCTATCAAAAAAATCCGTAAAAAAGTGCATAAGCTGATGGAAGATTTCCCGTTATACAGGGATAAAGATTAGCATTAATAGATGGGGATAAAGCCGGAAAACTCTTTCGACACTGAAAGTAAGCGGTTAAACGCGCTTAATTCATACGACGTATTGGATACGTTACCCGAGAAGGAGTACGATGCTATAGCCCGCCTGGCATCGTATATATGCCAGGCACCTATTGCTTTAATTACACTCATAGACGGCGAAAAACAATGGTTTAAATCTAAGGTTGGCCTGGAAATAAACGAGACACCACGCGCCGACGCGTTTTGCAATTACACCATACAAAGCGACCATATTTTTGAGGTGCCCGACGCCTTGGTTCATGAGGAGCTGAAAACCAATCCCTTTGTTAATACTGCCAACGGCATCCGGTTTTATGCCGGCGCCCCGTTGATAGATCCCGACGGTCATCGCCTTGGCTCGCTTTGCGTGGTCGACCGAAAACCCCGACAACTGACCGACGAGCAGCGTGATGCCTTGCGCACGCTTGCTGACGAGGTGATGTCGCACCTTACTTTGCGCAAGCAAAAACGAGACCTTGAAAAAAGCCTGGACCTGCACAAAGAGTTTTCTAAACTGTTCAATAGCTCGTCAGAAATACATTTTATTGCCGGTGCCGATTCAAATATCGAAACCATAAATAACGCTGTGTTTGATATATTAGGGTACACACCAGAACAGGCCATTGGCAAATCGTTATGGGAGTTTGTTGTCGGCAAAAACCGTGAGCAATATGTGCCGATGATAGAGCAGGCCGTTAAGTCGCAAAAACCGTTTGAACTGGAAACAGAAACGGTGAGCCGTACCGGCGAGGTGAAGCACCTGAGCTGGACCGCTATAAACAGCGGTGGTAAATGGTATGCCAGCGGGCGCGATACTACGTTTCAGCAAAAGTTAATAGAAGAGACCCGGCAGTTATCGCTGGTGGCAAGTAAAATAAAGAACGGGGTAGTAATAAGCAATGCCGATGATAAAGTGGTGTGGGCCAACGACGCTTTTGAACATATAACCGGGTACACGCTGCAAGATATAGAGGGGAAATTTTTAGGCGAGGTGTTGCAAGGCAAGCCTAAAGATGACGATGCGGAGCGGACCCTGATAGAAGCGAGGGAAAAAAAACATTCGTACGAGGTAGAGCTATCTATGGTGAGCAAGGACGGCCGGCCGCTATGGATTGCCGTAACAAATTCGGTTATCTACGCGGCCAACGGCGCTATAGAAAAGTATATCAGGATAATTATAGACATTACCAACCGTAAGCGTGCCGAACAAGATGTGGAGATACTATCGTTTGCGGCGCGTAAATCGCCAAGCGGCATCATGATACGCGATAGCAGGGGTGAGGTGATTTGGATGAACGAATCGCTTGAACATATCATTGGTTATACACTTGCGGAACTTAAGGGGAAAACTATCGGCACCAAATTAATAGGGGCCGAAACCAACCAGGAGATTTTTCAAAGAGCGGTAGCAGCGGTTAAGGCAAATAAGCCTTACGAGGTTGAGATCAAAATATACAAAAAGAACGGCTCGACCGCCTGGGTGTTCATATCAAACAGTCCGCTGTTTAACGACGTTGGCAACGTTGAACGCCAGATAGGGGTGATCGTAGATATAACTGAACGTAAGAAAGCAGAGGAAGAACTGACCATGTTATCGTTGGTGGCCAGTAAAACCACCAGCGGCGTGGTAATAAACGATAAGGATGGTAAGGTAGAATGGGTAAACGACGCCTTTGAACAAATAACCGGTTACACCTTAAGTGATGTTAAGGATAAACACCTGGGCGATTCATTGAAGGGCGAACTGACCGATGTTTCTATCATACAAAAAGCCCGCGAACTTTCTGCAAAAATGCAATCGTTTGAGGTGGATCTGCTGATATACCGTAAAGACGGGCAGCCGCTATGGATATCGGTCATAAACTCCGCAATCAGGGGAGATAACGGCAAGGTGGATAAATACATTGAAACCATTATTGATATTACCGCCAAGAAGAAGGCGGAGCTTGAACTGATAGCCGCTAAAGAAGAAGCCCTTCAGCTAAGCCGTGCAAAGGATATGTTTATTGGGGTAATGAGCCACGAGATACGCACGCCATTGAACGCGGTAATAGGGATGTCGCACCTGTTGCTGAATGACGACCCGCTTGAATCGCAGAAGGAGAATTTGAGCATACTTAAATTCTCGGCCGAAAATTTAATGACCCTGATAAACGATGTGCTTGATTTTACAAAAATAGAAACCGGAAACATTGAGCTGGAGAAAGCGAAAGTGAATATCCGCGAGATGATCCAGAGCATCATTGGCTCGATGAAATATAAAGCTCAGGAGAAGGGGATCTACCTAACCGAGAGCATTGATGATGCCGTGCCGGAGATTGTAATGGGCGACAGATCGAGGCTTATTCAGATTTTGTTGAATTTGGTAAGTAATTCTGTTAAATTTACCAGCCAGGGTGGTGTAAATATCGATCTGAAGGTAATTGAGCAAAATAACGATACCGTACGCATCCGTTTTGGTGTATCTGATACCGGGATTGGTATTGCTAAGAACAAATTAAACACCATATTTGAATCGTTTAAACAGGCCGAGGCCGATACTACGCGCAATTACGGAGGAACAGGGCTTGGTTTGGCAATAAGTAAACGTTTAATTGAACTGCACGATTCGCGTATAAATGTAGATAGTGTACTTGGAGAAGGTTCGACATTTTGGTTTACCATTACTTTTAACAAGTTGGCCGGCCATGCAATTAATAATAAAAACAAAGTGGAAACAGTATTAAATATTAATGTGCTTGTAGTTGACGACAACCAGATAAACAGGTTGCTGATCAATAAGGTGCTAAAAAAATGGGGAGCAACTGCCGACTTTGCCGAGAACGGCCAGGAAGCAATTGATAAACTGGAACTGCATAAAAACTTTGATGTTGTACTGATGGATATACACATGCCTGTAATGGGCGGGCTGGAAGCTGCCGGTGTTATCCGCGCTAAAACGGATGCTTACTTTCAAAATCTGCCTATCATTGCTTTAACCGCATCAATGCTTAGCAACCAAATGGGCCAGATAGAAGATGCCGGCATGAACGATTACATCCTGAAACCATTTGACCCAACCACCCTGTTCGAAAAGCTGAGCAGGTATCAGAAACAGTAGGTAGGGGTTAGAGATTTGTAACCAGAGATTAGTTATTGTATGCTATTCGTCCTAATCTCTAATCAACTATCCTCTAATCACTAAAGGTTACTCCGCATACGCTATAGTAGCAATACTAAGCTTCAAACCGGGCACTTTAAGCAATTCAATTCCGCAAGCTTCCAGTGTTGCACCCGTTGTAACTATGTCGTCAACAAGCAGCACATGTTTATTCTCCAGCTTATTTGAGCAGGCAATGGCAAAAACCTCCTGCATGTTCTGGAACCTGGCAAACCGCGATTTATGGGTTTGCGTTTGGGTGGCTACAGTACGTATCAGGTTTTCCAGTTCGACAGCTGCATTTAACTGATCCGCTAACCCTTGGGCAAAGCAGGCGCTTTGATTGTAGCCGCGTGTTTTTAAACGTTTTTTATGCAATGGCACGGGGATGATGTAATCGACAGTACTGAAAACCGGGCTTTGTAATAACTGCTTACCGGCAATATTCCCCAGCAAATTACCTATCCGGTGCATGCCGTTATATTTAAACTGGTGCACCATGTTTTGCACCTTGCCGCCTTTATTAAAATAGTAAAGGGCGTAAGCCGCCTCAATATTCAGCTTCCCCCAAAACTGGCGGGCAACAATGTTATCGGGCTGTTGATGAAAATTGGTAAATGGTAAATTATAAAGGCAATCGGTACACAAAATATCCTCGTTCGCCATCAGGCTGGCGCTGCAAGCGGCGCAAAGCTGCGGAAATATCAGTGACGTAAAATCGGCCAGGTAAGCGCGCAGGACTAGCATGGGGGTAAGTTAGGCAGAAATTTCTGAATACTCCAATAGGTTACTCACCCCGACTACGCCGCGCTGATCGACCCTCCCCGCTGCGCACAGGCGGGTAAAAAAAACTAAAAACCCCCTATTTGCGAAGCAGAGAGGGGGCAGGGGGTAAGTCAGTTCACAATATTTAAGAAGTAACGTCTTCTTTTTCCTTCTCGTTTATAGCCAATTGCCCGCAGGCAGCATCAATATCTTTACCACGGCTGCGGCGCAGGTTGGTGTTTATGCCCTGGCTGCGCAGGTAATCGGCAAAGGCCTCAACCTTGTCCTCGCCGGCATTTATAAAGCTCGCCATTGATATAGGGTTGTATTCGATAATATTGACTTTGCAGGGAAGGTGCTTACAAAAGCGGGCCAGTTCCATCGCATCCTGTATATTATCATTTACACCGTCGAAGATAATGTACTCGTAAGTAACCGGATTTTTGGTTTTGGCGTAATAATATTTTAAAGCTTCGGCCAACGCTTTTAATGAGTTTTGCTCGTTAATAGGCATTATGGTGTTACGCTTTTCGTCGTTAGCTGCATGCAGCGATAAGGCCAGGTTAAACTTTACCTGGTCGTCGCCCAGTTTACGGATCATTTTCGCGATGCCGGCGGTTGATACTGTGATCCGTTTTGCCGACATGTTCAGTCCGTCGGGCGCGGTTATCCGCTCAATTGATTTTAAAACGTTGGCGTAATTAAGCAATGGCTCCCCCATACCCATATAAACGATATTTGATAAAGGTATGCCATAATTTTCGCGGGCCTGTTTGTCAATCAGTACAACCTGGTCATATATCTCATCGGGATTAAGGTTGCGTTTGCGCTCCATATAACCCGTAGCGCAAAACTTACAGGTAAGGCTGCAACCCACCTGGGAGGATACGCAGGCAGTCATCCTGTCGGTTGTAGGAATTAAAACACCCTCAATCAGGTGAGTATCATGTAATATAAAGGAATTTTTTATAGTTTTATCAGCACTAACCTGCGATGTATTTATTTTAACATTGTTTATTTGAAATTTTTCATCAAGTTTGGTACGAAGTTCTTTTGAAATATTGCTCATTGCGTCAAAAGAGATGCACGATTTTCCCCATAACCATTCATAAACCTGCTTAGCTCTAAAGCTTTTTTCATCCATGCTTATGAAATGCTGCTGTAAGGCCTGTAGGCTAAGGCTGCGGATATCTATTTTATCTTTTTTGTTGTTCACAATACAAAAGTACTTAAATTTAAAAAATCTGTTCTTTTTTTAAAGTCATTCTTTTATAACATTAAAAACAATAACTAAAAGTTAATTGTATTTATGTTTGGATTGGGTTTAAAAAAAACATTGCTGATGCTAAGTTATATTTAATGAAAAGTTTTAAAGCCGATTACGTTTATCCTATTTGTGCCGATCCGATAAAGAATGGAATTATAACCGTGGATGATAATGGAAAGATACTTTCTGTTACCGATGAAAAAGCCCCCCAAGCATCAGACACACCCATAGAACAAGTTAGCGGGATAATTGTCCCGGGGTTTATAAACACTCATTGCCATACCGAACTATCGCATATGAAAGATGTGATAGCCGCCGGCGGCGGCCTGATCAGTTTTATAAAGGATATATTATCATCCAGGGCCGCCGAAACAGCCGATATACTTGACGCTGCGCAGGCGGCCGACCAGGAAATGTATGATAACGGCATAGTGGCCGTTGGCGACATTTCAAACAACAGCCTTACCGCCTCAATAAAGGCTAAAAGTAAACTGTACTACCATACTTTTATTGAGATATTGGGTTTTTTGCCCGAAAGCGCCGACAGTTTGTTTGAAAAGGCGCTTGAAACAGCCGAAGAGTTCAGGCCTTTGCCAACATCAATAACCGCGCATGCACCTTACTCGGTTTCGAAAGAATTATTTAAGCTGATCAAAAAACACTGCGATACCGGTACTAACCTGCTAAGCATACATAACCAGGAATGCGAAGACGAAAATAAATTTTACCGGTACAAGCTGGGCGGCTTTATAGATCTATATAAACACATGGGGATCGATATCGGGTACTTTCGCCCGCAGGCGCGTAACTCTTTGCAATCCATCATCCCGCTTTTAACAAACAGGCAAAAGATACTGATGGTGCATAATACGTGCACCAACTTAAAAGACATTTACTTTATCAAGCGGTTCGACCGTAAGATAACCTGGTGCTTTTGCCCCAATGCCAACCTTTATATAGAAAAAAGGCTGCCTAAGATCGAGCTTTTTGTAAACCAGGGCTTTAATATCACTTTAGGTACCGATAGCCTTGCATCAAACAGCAAGCTTTGTATTTTAAGCGAAATGCAAACCCTGCAGCAACACTTTCCATCGTTAAGTATCGATACGCTTTTGGAGTGGGCAACCATTAACGGCGCGCGTTTCCTGGGTATCGACGACGAAAAAGGAACTCTTGAAGCCGGTAAAACACCCGGACTAAACCTCATAACCGGGATGAACGGCTTGAAGTTGACACCCGATAGCAAGGTTAAAAAACTGGTTTAATTTGAGAATGGGATTATTTGAAAACGCATTTTTTATTTCAGATAATAACCATGTAATTTGGGAGCATTAGAAAGCACCTTTCTAATCATCAAATTAGTTAATTCTCAAATTAATGATAAAACATATGGATATAACGGTTAAAGGGAAAGTGCAGGGGGTATTTTTCAGGGCGGGCGCAAAAGCCGTTGCCGACCAGCTTGGTGTACGCGGCTTTGTAAAGAACGAGACAAACGGTGATGTATTCATATCGGCCGAAGCAGAAGATGTAATAATGGAAATGTTTTTGGAGTGGTGCCACGAAGGTGCCGAGCATGCAGTAGTTACAGGCGTTGAAACTCGTGAGGGCGAATTAAAAAACTATCGTAATTTTGAGGTTGTAAAAAAGAGTTTGTAACCCTTATACTTTCTTAATTGTCAACAGCTAAAAAATTTGCCGGGCAAACAGCGCTATATGGCCTAAGTACCATTGCGGGCCGTGTTCTTAATTTTTTCCTAACACCGATATACACACGCACTTACCCGGCTAAAATATATGGTGTATTTGGTAATCTTTATGCTTATGCATCTATGCTTAATGCGCTTTTGGCCTTTGGCATGGAAACCACTTTTTTCAGGTATCTGAACAAGCGCTCGGATGACAAGCAACTGGTTTATAACAATACATTCGGAGCTATCCTTACCGTTTCGGTCATATTCTTCCTCTGCACTTTTCCGTTTGCCGCTACTATAACTAACTGGATAAGGATAGGTGATGCTACGCCGCTGCCCGATTATATCCTGTACATCAAGTTTTTTATAGGTACACTCATCATCGATGCGTTATGCGTTATCCCGTTTGCCAAGCTGCGTGCCGATGGCAGGCCGGGGCGCTATGGCTTACTTAAATTTATTAACATTGTTATTTTTGTAAGTTTAAACCTGGTGTTTATTTACCTGGTGCCCTTTATCATCAATCATGGTTTACCCGGCGGCACATGGATGAGTGGCTGGTTCAAAAAAACCTGGGTGGGCTATGTGTTCCTTTCAAACTTAATTGCAAGCTCGGCAACTTTAATAATGCTGCTTCCCGAGTTTATGAAACTTCGGCCGAAGTTTAGCAAGGCGTTGTTTGCCGAAATGCTACTATATAGCTGGCCGGTACTGGTGGCCAACTTTTCGTACCTTGTAAATGAAAATTTAGATAAGATATTACTTGGCAACCTGCTGCCCGAAAAGGTGAGTGCCATACAGGTGGGCATATACACTGCCTGCGCCAAAATATCCATCTTCCTCAGTATCTTTGTAAATGCCTTCAGGCTTGGAGCAGAACCCTTCTTTTTTAGCCATGCTAAAAATAAAAACGCCACCCAAACCTACGCCCGTATAATGAACTACTTTATCATTGCGGTATGCTTGATTTTTGTTGCGCTGGTGGCCAATATCGAACTGTTAAAGTATTTTATCAAGGGTAAAGATGCAGCGCAAACGCAAATTTACTGGTCGGGTATAGGCGTTATACCGGTGTTACTGTTCGGTTACGTTAGTTTGGGTATATACATGAACTTATCGGTATGGTATAAACTAACCGACCAAACCAAGTATGGCTTGTATATATCCGGCATTGGGGCGATGGTCACTATCGTACTCAACGTTATCTTTATTCCATCATACGGGTACATCGCGTCGGCGTGGATATCCCTGGCCGCTTATGCCAGTATGATGGTTATGTCTTATTTATGGGGTCAAAAACATTATCCCATCCCGTATCATCTCAAAAAGAATTTGGGTTATATTATTATCTCCATCGTACTCGTTTATATATCGTTCAGCGTATTTAAACGTAATATATTTATTGGCAACGGGTTGCTTATACTGTTTGGTTTAGGCACGTTATACGCCGAGCGAACTGAACTTAAAGCTATATTTAGCAAAAAATAACGCATACCATCAGCATGAAGTCAGCGGCAGCAGTAATATTGTTTATCGGAATTACCTTTGCCGGTTTTGCGCAAAGCAAAACGGGTAATGCTGCAATAG
Source organism: Mucilaginibacter sp. AK015 (assembly GCF_014200785.1). NCBI lineage: Bacteria > Pseudomonadati > Bacteroidota > Sphingobacteriia > Sphingobacteriales > Sphingobacteriaceae > Mucilaginibacter > Mucilaginibacter sp. AK015. The sequence goes on along the minus strand of NZ_JACHCV010000002.1, from coordinate 602,510 downwards.
CGGTTGCCGGTAAGCCCATGACGGCTGCCGACAGCGCCATGGTAAAGCAATTGTTTTTTTCGGCGCTGCGCGAAAAAACCGTTGACAACCCCAAACTGGCGTTCGATATTTTTAACCGGGTACTGCAAATAGACCCTGCTAACGATGCTACCATGTTTGAGCTGGCCAACCTGGAGAAGTCTCGTAACAACAACCAGGCTGCAGAGGCTTTATTAGAGCGTGCGGTAACAGTTAATCCAAACAACGAATGGTACTGGATAGCACTTGCGGGCAGTTACGAAAAAACGAATGACATTAGCAAGCTGGAGAACGTTTTTAACCAACTTATACGTATTAATCCCGGTAAGCCCGATTATTATTATGGCGAGGCCAATGCTTTATCACTGCAAAAAAAGTACGACGCGGCCTTAACGATGTACGATAAAGTTGAAGAGCTTGCAGGCGCAAGTGACGACATACTGGAAAACCGCCAGAAAATTTACATCAGGCAAGGCAATGTAAAAAAGGCTGCTTCGGTATTGGATGAGTTGATAGCAGCCAACCCAACGCAGGTTCGTTACTATCTGATGCTGGCCGAAGTTTATAGCGCCAATAACCTGAATGATAAAGCTATTGCCATATTACAAAAAGCAAAGGCTATTGCCCCTCAAAACGGGATGATACATTTAGCGCTTGCCGATATGTACCGCGCGCAAAACAATGCCGGGGCAAGCTTTGATGAATTAGAAACCGCCTTTGCCATCCCGGATGTGGATATCGAGCAAAAGATCAGAATATTACTGGGCTATGTGCCAAAATTTCCCGAGCCAAATGCAAGGGCGAGCGCGCTTGAACTAAGCCGTATATTAACAAAGGCCCATCCTGCCGATAGCAGGGCCTTTGCCATGTACGGTGATATGCTGCTGCAAAGCGAAAAGGTGCACGAAGCCAAAACTGCTTATCAAAAAGCACTTATGCTAAACAATCAGGCGTATAGTGTGCAGGAGCAATTGGTGCGGATAGATCTCAGCGAAAATGACCTGGATGCTGCTATAAAAGATGGCGAAAACTCGCTGTCGTTTTTTCCGAACCAGGCGTGGATGAATTATATGGTGGGGATTGCCTGGCAGCAAAAGCGCGATTATAAAAAAGCGATAAGTTATTTAAATAACGCGGTATCCTTAGAAACACAGGATAAGGAACTGTTAACGCAGGCCTATTCGGCCCTTGGCGATTGTTATCACTCGATAGCTGATAATGCGGCATCAGATAATGCTTACGAAAAGGCCATAGCCATTAGTCCGGATAATGCGTTTACCCTGAACAATTATGCCTACTATTTGTCGTTAAGAAATGAGCGTTTAGAGAGCGCGGCGCAAATGTCAAAACACTGCAACGATCTGCAACCCAATAACGCATCGTTTGAAGATACCTACGCGTGGATACTTTTTAAACAGAAAAAATACCCCGAGGCTAAACTTTGGATAGAAAAATCGCTCTTACATGATAAAGGGAACAGCGCCGTGAAAACTGAGCATTACGGCGACATCTTGTTTTTATCAGGCGATAAGGATGCCGCCGTACAAAACTGGGTAAAGGCAAAAACACAGGGAGGCAGGTCGCCGGTTTTAGAAAGGAAAATAAATGAGAAAAAATATTTTGAATAAAATGGCAATGGTTTTTTGCCTTGTGGCTTTAGTGGCCTGCAAGTCTAAAAAACTGGTTGTTGTTAACAGGCCCACAACCATAGTCGACTCCGCGGCTGTTAACGAGGAAAATAGCCTGCGCGCCAGGCTGGCTGCTATCCGGTCTAAACAGGTTACTTTTAATACCTTTTCGGGCAAGGCAAAAACCAAACTTGATATTAACGGTAACGATAACGATGTTACATTGAACATCCGCATAGCCCGCGATCAAAAGATATGGATCTCCATAACAGCCATTGTTGGGATAGAGGTTGCCCGCGCGCAAATAACGCCCGATAGCATTATAGTTGTTAACCGGCTGCAAAGCGTTTATTTAAAAAAGCCGTTTAGCTATGTTTACACCTATGCCAGCAAGCAGGTTAACTTCAAAACACTGCAGGCATTGTTGGTTGGTAACGCTATTCCGGAAATGGTAAACAGCGATGCGGATTTTAAAATGGAAGGTGCCAATACGGTACTTAGCGGCAACTTGCAGGATATTATTTATAAGCTTTTGCTGGGGCCCGACATGAAAGTTACTCAAACAAATCTGTCGAACCAGGTGGCCAGGCAATCGTTACAGGTAGCCAACAGCGTTTTTATACAAGCCGATAACCGTGTTATACCTTCACAAATAGATATTTTGTCTACCGCGGGCGATAAAAAGATTCAGGCCAACCTGCGTTATGCCCAGGCCGAGTTTGATAAGCCGCTTGAATATCCTTTTAGTATTCCAAAAAGTTACGAACCTGCTAATTAAATTATATTTTTGGTGAATGAAATTTTTTAAAGCTGCATTATTTATTTTCCTAATGCTTGCAACTTCGGGGGTTTTTGCACAAACCAGCGCCGAACTTAAACGCAGGCGAGATAAATTAAACGATGAACTTGAGCAACTGAACCGGGAGTACGACGAAACAAAAAACAATAAAAGGGTATCGTTAAAACAGCTTAATATATTAAAAGCGCAAATAAACCTGCGCGAAGAAAAGATAACCAATATCAACGCCGAGGTAAGAAATTTAGATAATCAGATCTCTGAAAGCAATAATACCGTACATAACTTACAAACCCAGTTAGATCAGCTTAAAAAGGATTACGCCGGCATGGTGCTTTTTGCGTACCGCAACCAAAGCGCTTATAATAAATTGATGTTTATTTTTGCCGCCAAAGACTTTAACCAGGCATACCGGCGTTTAAAGTATTTACAACAGTTTGGCGCTTACCGCGAGCGGCAGGCCGGCTATATACAAGGTACCCAAAAAGACCTGCACATTAAGATAGTTGAACTGGATAAGGATAAAAAACAAAAGAGCGACCTGCTGCAAAGCCAGGAAAAGGAGAAACAGGAGTTAGGTAAGGCAAAAAACAACCAGGTAAAGGTTATTTCAAACCTGTCTAAACACCAGGGCGAATTAAAAAGGCTGCAAAGGGACGTTCAGAAAAGATTAGCGCGCAATAAGCAGGAGATTTTAAATGCAATTAGGCGTGAAGTAGAAGAAGCAAAGCGCAAGGCCGAGGCTGAAGAAAGGGAACGGGCCAGGATAGCGGCGGCGAAAGCCAAAGCAGAAAACCGTGAGGTGGTTGCCCCCACAAAAAAAGCGATAACGAGCAAATCGTCTAACAGTGAGATATTGAACTCTACGCCCGAAGCCGCCAAACTGTCTAACGACTTTTTGGGTAACAAGGGCCGTTTACCGTGGCCGGTTGCAACAGGCCAGCTGGTGCATGGCTTTGGCACTTATACCGATGCCGAGGGCATCCGGAACGATAATACCGGGTACGAAATAAGAACCAATACCGGTGCGCCGGTTAGGGCTGTTTTTGAAGGCGAAGTAAAAACGGTAATGGATATTAGCGGCAGCTTTTTGGTGGTGATAAATCATGGCGAGTACTTTACGGCCTATCAAAACCTTAAAACGGTAAACGTATCTAAAGGCCAAAAGGTAAGCACTAAGCAAACCATTGGTACTGTAGCGCTTGATCCGGCAACGGGTGATGCCACAACCATATTCACCTTGTCAAAAGGTACAACCTTTGTTGACCCAAGGCTATGGCTGGCACCAAATTGATTTTAAACATATACTATTCAAATTGTGTATATTTGTAACCTTAATTTAATACAGATGTTAAATTCAGTCTTTTTATTTTTGAATATAGGCAGCGGCGAAATGATCCTGATATTATTCGCGGCACTCATGCTTTTTGGCGGCAATAAGCTGCCCGAACTTGCGCGTGGGTTAGGGAAGGGTATCCGCGATTTTAAAGATGCATCTGAAGATGTTAAGCGCGAGATCAACAATCAGATAAATAATTACGAGGATAAAAAAGTAGAAAAGAAAGTCGAACCTGAGGTTACAGACGAAAACGAACCAGCAGGGTATACTTACGAACCCGTTGCCGGCACTTTGCCCGCATTTGAAGGCCATGCTGTAGGTACTGATGCAATTGAGGATACAGCACCCGTTGTTGACGGCGAAGTAGCAAAGGATGCGGCATTTGAACACCAGCCCGAGGAATTGAAACACCCTGTTACCGGTAGCGCTAACAGCAGTATCGATTTAACAAAAGCCGAAGAGCCGGTTAATAAAACTACAGAAGAAGAATATAAATAATAACAAAAATATTAACATACATAAAACTTAAAAATCATGGGTGGATTAGGCGCACCAGAAATCATTCTGATCATTATTGCGATATTAATTATGTTCGGTGGTAAAAAAATTCCCGAACTAATGAAGGGTTTAGGCCGCGGCGTAAAAGAGTTTAAAGACGCGCAGAACGGCGAAACCAATACCGCAAACACAACTACTACAGAAGATAAAACCAAGGTTTAATTTTCTGCCCCTTTCTTGTACAGCATAACCGCTGTTTTACCGTATAAACTTATCTGTTGAAATAGTTATGCTTCAACGGATAAGTTTTTTATTTTAGGCCCATGGCTAAAAACTACACCTCTTATTCGGAAATTAAGAGCGGGTTAAAAAGTGGGGAGATCACAGCTGAAAGCCTGGTAACAGGCTACCTGCAGCAGATAAAGGCAAATACGCATTTAAATGTTTTTAACGAAGTTTTTGAAGATGAGGCCCTGACCTCTGCAAAAAATATTGATTTACGCATAGCAAACGGCACCGCAGGTAAGCTTGCAGGGATGGTGATTGCCATAAAGGATAATATCTGCTACAAAGGACATAAGGTTACCGCGTCATCAAAAATTTTAAAGGATTTTACCTCAATATATTCATCAACGGTAGTAGAACGCTTGCTGGCCGAAGATGCCATTATAATTGGCCGCTGCAATTGTGACGAATTTGCGATGGGAGCGGCAAACGAAAATTCTTTTTTTGGCCCCGTAAAAAACTATGCCGATGAAGCTCACGTATCCGGCGGCTCGTCGGGCGGCTCGGCGGTTGCGGTGCAGGCAGGCATGTGCCATGCGGCAATAGGTACCGATACCGGCGGCTCGGTAAGGCAGCCCGCATCGTTTTGCGGGGTAATTGGGCTAAAACCAACCTACGGCCGCATATCAAGGCATGGTATTATCAGCTACGCCTCATCTTTTGATCAGGTGGGCCCGCTAACGCGGTCTGTTGCCGATGCCGCCTTATTATTGGAGGTTTTGGCCGGTGCTGATGAACACGACAGTACAGTATCTCAAATGCCTGTTCCGGAGTCAGGAGTCCTGAAAAAGGAAACCGGCAAAAAAAAGATCGCCTACCTGCAGGAAGCATTATCAAGCCCTGGCGTAAACGCCGATGTGAAAGCCACGCTAACCCATTATATCGAAAAGCTTCGGGCCGATGGCCATACGGTAACGCCCATCTCTTTTGAATTACTGGATTACCTGGTGCCCACTTATTACATCCTTGCTATGGCCGAGGCATCATCAAACCTTGCGCGTTATGATGGGGTACATTACGGTTACCGCAGTCCCAACGCTACCGACCTGGAATCGACCTATAAACTTTCGCGGTCCGAAGGTTTTGGTAAAGAAGTAAAGCGCCGTATCATGCTGGGAACTTTCGTTTTGAGCGCGGGGTATTACGATGCTTACTATGCTAAAGCGCAAAAAGTGCGCCGGCTCATCCAAAATGAAACAAACAAGCTTTTAAATAATTTTGATTTTATATTAACCCCTACCGCTCCTGAACCCGCATTTGCCCTGGGCCTTAAAGAAAAGGATCCGGTGGTAACTTACCTGTACGATATTTTTACGGTGCAGGCTTCGCTGTCAGGGATGCCTGCAATTTCGCTCCCGGCGGGCAATAACAGCAGGGGTTTGCCGTTAGGGTTACAATTATTAACTAAAAGTTTCGACGAGCAAGCGCTGCTTAATTTTTCAGAATATTTCATGCAGCTATAATTATTTAATATATTAGTAAATAATCGTCGAAGTTTTTTGAGAATTGCCCTAATTATGAAGAGACTGTTTACTTTTATTATTTGTGTATTATCCCTACAAATAGTTAAAGCAGATAACGTGGAACCGGCCGCCTTTATGGCCGAAATTGTTCAGCAAGATACCAACGTATTGTTGCCGGCAGTTCAAACGCCGGTATCAGTTTATCAGAATAACATCTTTAAACGCCGCCTCGACTCTGTTCAACAGGAAGTGCCTTTAGATTATAACGGCTATGTGCAGGCGTATATAGATAATTACACCCGGCGCAAGGACGAGATGGGCCGTATGATGGGGCTTTCGAGATATTACTTTCCCATTTATGAAAAGGCGTTTAAAGAAGCCGGGATCCCCGATGAAATTAAGTACCTTTCGATAGTGGAGTCGGCACTTAACCCGAATGCAATTTCAAGAGTGGGTGCAGCCGGGCCATGGCAGTTTATGTCAGAAACGGCCAAGATATACGGCTTAAGTATGACCGATTATGTTGACGAGCGCCGCGACCCTGTGCAAGCCAGCAACGCGGCTGCCGCCTATCTTAAGGATGCCTATCAACAATTTGGTGACTGGCTGCTGGCCATTGCATCATACAATTGTGGCAAAAGCAATGTATTACATGCGCTTGAACAAACCGGCACGCACGATTTTTGGTCGATACGCGAACTGCTGCCTGCCGAAACACGCGGATATGTGCCCGCGTTTATCGCCATAAACTATGTAATGAAGTATCACAAGTATCATTACATAGTGCCCCAAACCGGCAACCTCGCTATTGTTACCGATACCGTTATGGTAAATAAGTTTGTGTCACTTAACCGGGTGGCGCAGGCCTTAGGCATGCCTTTAAAAGATATTTGTACGCTAAACCCCTCGTATCGCCAGCAGCTTGTTAACGGCACCGCTGCTGTACCACGCAAAATTGTTATCCCCAAAATTGAAAACGACCGCGCCGCTATTTTACGAAAAGCCATCGCAGATATCAGTGCACCCATCCCGGTACTCAGGCCGATACAATATATAGCCATTGCCCCGCCGCCCGAGCCGGTAAAACCAGCTATGCCTGTTCAAAAGGTAATGGTTGCCGGTAAATTGGTTACACCAACTACCCATACTACAAAAAGAGGCGAAACACTTTCGGGCATTGCCAGCCAGTATGGCGTAAAGGTTGAAGACCTGATGCGGTGGAACAAGTCGTTAGGTTCTAATACAACTTTGCCGCTAATGCCTGGTTTAACGGTTAACATAGGACAAGGGTAATTTAGGAGTGCAGGTTCACGGGCTCACCAAGAGCACATAACGTCAATTATGTTTCAGGAAACCCGGTATTCATAAAAATCTGCACATCGGAAATTCGTACGTCTGCACATCTCGAAAAGTAATTGTAATTTTGAGCGCTTGAATTTTGAGACCATGAATAAACCCAATCGTAAACAGGAAGCCCTTAATTATCATGCAAAAGGCCGCCCTGGAAAAATACAGGTAGTACCAACCAAACCTACCAATTCTCAGCGCGACCTTACTTTAGCCTATTCGCCGGGGGTTGCCGAGCCCTGCCTGCGTATTGCCGATAATGTTGAAGACGTGTATAAATACACCGCCAAAGGTAACCTGGTAGCCGTTATAAGTAACGGTACTGCTGTACTTGGCCTGGGTAATATTGGCCCCGAAGCCAGTAAGCCCGTGATGGAAGGGAAGGGTTTATTATTTAAGATATATGCTGATATCGATGTATTTGACCTGGAGATAAATGCCAAAACGGTTGATGAATTTGTAAATATCGTAAAGGCGCTTGAGCCAACTTTTGGGGGTATAAACCTTGAAGATATATCGGCACCAACCTGCTTTGAGATAGAACGCAGGCTAAAGGCCGAAATGAAGATACCCGTGATGCACGACGATCAGCATGGCACCGCCATTATATCGGGTGCGGCATTGATGAACGCCTGCGAAATACAGGGCAAAAAGCTCGATAAAATAAAAATGGTTGTGAACGGCGCCGGCGCGGCTGCTGTATCCTGCACGAAAATGTACTTATCGCTGGGGGTTAAAAAAGAGAACCTGGTGATGTTTGATATCAACGGCCTGCTCACTCCCGATCGCACCGACCTTGACGAGATGCGCATGCAGTTTGCCACGCAGCGCAAAGATATTACTACCCTGGCCGATGCTATGAAGAACGCAGATGTGTTTGTAGGCTTGTCGGCGGGGAATGTGGTTACACCGGCTATGCTGGTAAGCATGGCCAAAAACCCTATTGTGTTTGCCATGGCTAACCCTGAGCCCGAAATTTCATATGACCTGGGCCATGCTGCCCGCAAGGATATCATTATGGCAACCGGCCGGTCGGATTTTCCTAACCAGGTGAACAACGTATTGGGCTTCCCGTACATTTTCCGCGGCGCACTGGATGTAAGGGCAACCGCTATCAACGAGGAAATGAAGATAGCGGCGGTAAAGGCCATAGCCGAAATGGCTAAAAAGCCAGTACCCGAAGCCGTTAACCTGGCCTACGGTATCACCAACCTTAAGTTTGGCCGCGATTACATCATCCCCAAACCAATGGACCAGCGCTTGATTACCGAAGTTTCTGCGGCAGTTGCCAAAGCCGCCATCGAGTCGGGCGTGGCGCGTAAAACCATTACCGACTGGGATGCTTACAACGAGGAGTTATTGTCCCGATTAGGCAATAACAATAAAATACTTCGCGATGTAACCAACAAAGCTAAGCAAAACCCCAAACGCGTTGTGTTTGCCGAAGCAGATACTTACAAAATATTGCGAGCAGCGCAGATTGTTAAAGACGAGGGCATTGCAACACCGATACTTTTAGGTAACGCCGATAAGATACGCGAAATAATGCGCGAGAACGAGCTTGATTTGGGCGATGTGCAGATCATCGATCCTAAAATAAAAACCGAACGCTCGCTGGAGTTTGCGCAATTCTTGTTTAATAAGCGCCAGCGTAAGGGGGTTACCCTGTTCGAAGCCAAAAAAATGATGATAGACCGTAATTATTACGGTGCGTGTATGGTTCATTTTGGTGAGGCTGACGCCCTGATATCGGGCTTGACAAAGGATTACGCTACAACAATTAAACCGGCCTTACAGATAATAGGCACCGAAGCGGGCGTAAACCGTGTGGCTGGTATGTACCTGATGATAACCGAGAAAGGCCCTGTTTTTTTTGGCGATACAACCGTAAACATTAACCCTACCGCGCAGGAACTGGTAGATATTACCGTGTTGATGGAACGATCGGTTGCACAGTTCAATATAAAACCCCGCATTGGTATATTATCTTACTCAAACTTTGGCTCAAATGAGGGCGAGATCCCTGAAAAAACGCGGGAAACCGTGCGCATACTTCACGAAAAGTACCCCGAGATGGTTGTTGACGGGGAAATGCAGGCCAACTTCGCGTTGAACTCTTCGCTGTTGGCTGATAATTTTCCCTTCTCTACTTTAAGTGGTAAACCCGCCAACACATTAATATTCCCTGGATTGGCATCGGGTAACATAGCCTACAAGTTGTTACAGGAAATTGGCGGTGCCGAGGCTGTTGGTCCGATACTGTTGGGTATGAAAAAACCGGTACATGTACTGCAACTGGGTAGTTCGGTACGCGAAATTGTTAATATGGTTACCATAGCTGTAATTGACGCCCAGGTAAAATGCGCCGAAAGTAATAAAAAGCCGTCAAAAACCGGTAAAACCAAATAAGCATGTACGATTATATTGATGGTAAACTGGTGTTTAAAGGCGCCGCGCATGTGGTGATTGATGCCGGAGGGGTTGGCTATCACATTAATATCTCATTAAATACCTACTCGCAATTGCCTGCCGACGAGCGCTGCAAGTTGTTTATATGGCTCCATGTAAAAGAAGATGCGCATACCTTGTATGGCTTTGCTACCGAAGGCGAACGCAGGCTGTTTATGCACCTGATATCTATATCTGGCATCGGGCCAAATACCGGCCGCATGATGCTCTCTTCCATAACCCCTGCCGAAATACAAGCGGCTATTGTGCAGGGTAATGTAGCGGCTATACAGCGTATAAAGGGCATTGGCCCCAAATCAGCCCAGCGTGTGATATTAGAGTTACAGGATAAGTTGAAAAAAGAAGGGCCTGACACTTTAACGGTTATGCCAGGGTTAAAAACGGCAAAAGATGAAGCCCTTTCTGCCCTTGTAATGCTTGGATTTGTTCGTAACGTTGCAGAAAAAGTATTAGAGCAGGAAATAAGTAAAAGCAGCAGTGTTTTAACTGTTGAACAATTGATTAAATCTGCCCTAAAAAGCTTATAATTACTTTGCAATAATTTATACACTTGATTAGAATTTTTACTACCAAGCTTTTTGTAGTTATACTCGTGGTATCTGCTTTAGGCGGGGTGGGGAAATTATTTGCACAGCAAACGCCTGTTCAAAGGCCTCCGGGCCAGCAAACAACGGGTCAGCAACCAACCAGCCAGCGGCCGGGGCAGCAAGTGCCTAATTCGCAGCAACAGCCTAACCAACCACAGCAAATCGGTCAGCGCCCACCGGTGCAGCAAGGGCAACAGCAGGCAGCACCAGGTGCCGCTAAAATTGATACCGGGATAAAGCCTGGCCCCATCAGTTTTAACGAGCCGCAGAGCAAAAGGCAGCGCAACGGGATATTTTTTGCCGACCCTCCGGGTTTGGTTCGTACTATCGAATACGATGCCGCTACCAATAAATACATTTTATACGAGCGTGTAGGCAGCCTGCTTTACCGCCCCCCGCAATACCTAACTTTTGCCGAATACCTGTTATTACAGCAACGGGGTGTAAAACGCGAGTATTTTAAACAACTGGCGGATAACTATGCTTATGAATCGCAGCAGCCGGGCTTTATCCCGCAGATGAAGGTGCGCAGTAAAACATTTGAGCAGATATTCGGCAGCTCTAATATCAACATCCGCCCGCAGGGATCGGCCGAAGTGATATTGGCCGGGCAGGTAAACAAAAATGAGAACCCGCTTTTTAACACCCGCCAGCGCAACCAGTTCAACTTTAACTTCGACCAGCGTATACAACTGAACGTTACCGGAGAGATAGGCGACAAGCTAAAGATAACAACCAACTACAACACCGAAGCGCAGTTTCAGTTTGAGAACCAGATAAAGCTTGACTATACCGGGCACCCTGATGAGATCATCCAGAAAATTGAGGCAGGTACCGTAAGTATGCCTTTGAACACCACCTTGATTTCGGGTAGCCAGGCGTTGTTCGGGGTAAAAACCAAGCTTAAGTTTGGCAAGCTTGACGTAACCAGTATATTTTCGCAGCAGCGCTCGCAATCAAAAAATTTAACCATCAATAACGGGGCGCAGCAGCAAAATATAAACATCACTGCTGCCGATTACGAAAGCAACAAGCACTTCTTTCTGTCTCAGTATTTCCGCAACAATTATAATAGGGCGCTGGCCAATATTCCCATTATCAGTTCTAATATCAATATTACTAAAATTGAGGTTTGGACAACCAACCGCACTAACGTAACCACCGATTCGCGCGATATATTGGCTTTCATCGATCTTGGGGAGAACAGGCCATATAATACCGCCCTGGTACAGGGAGGCCCCGGCTTTAGCGCGTTGCCCGCCGGTTTTAAAGGCCCGGGCTTTACGCAGCAATCAAACTCGTTGTTAAATAATCTGCCCGCGGGGGCGCGCAATACAAACTCTAACGACGCTGCAAATTATTTCAGGGCTACCGGCGCTACTGATAACTACGCCAAGTTAACCTACGCCCGTAAACTCACCGATAAAGAGTTTACCCTGCATCCGCAGCTGGGCTATATTTCACTTAATTATCCTTTAAATAACGATGAGGTGCTGGCCGTGGCTTACCAGTACTCGGTTAACGGCGTGCAGTACCAGGTTGGTGAATTTAGCAGCGACAGGGCTGTTGACCCTAATACCCCAACCGTTTTATATACCAAGCTGTTGAAGAACGAGCTACTGAAAACCAATTTGCCTACCTGGGACCTGATGATGAAAAACATTTACTCGTTAGGCGCATACCAGATAAGCCCCACCGATTTTAAGTTGAACATTTCGCGTTTGGATGATAAATCGGGTATCGAAAAGACCATCATGGACGAAGGGCAGAACACAAAGGGCAAACGCTGGCTGCAGATAACCGGGGTTGATAACCTGGACCAGCAGAACGACAAACGGCCTGACGGGTACTTCGACTTTTTAGAAGGGGTTACCATCGACTCGCAGCAGGGGCGCATTATGTTCCCGGTGCTTGAACCTTTTGGCAGCGACCTGGCTAAACAGTTTACCGCGGGCGAAGCTGACCTGGCTGCCCGTTACTCTTATCAACCCTTGTACGATTCTACCAAGACCATAGCGCAGCAGCTTTTCCCGAAACTGAACCGGTATTCAATAAAAGGAACTTACACATCGCAAAGCGGCTCGGAGTACCAGCTTAACGCGGTGAACATTCCGCAGGGCTCAGTAGTGGTTACTGCCGGTTCGGTAAAGCTGCAGGAGGGTACCGATTACACCATTGATTACAACGCGGGCCGTATACGGGTGCTAAACCAGGCTTTACTGGCTTCGGGCCAAAGCATTAATATCAAGTTAGAAAATAACGAACTTTTTGGGGTGCAGCAAAAATCGTTGTTCGGGTCGCGCCTGGATTACCATTTTAACGATAAACTTCTGCTTGGCGGTACCATTATGCATCTCACCGAGCAGCCGATCACGCAGAATGAAATTGTAGGCGAGGAATCGATCTCGAACACGATTTGGGGCCTTGATGCGAACTATAGTACCAATTCGCGCTTTTTGACGCGATTGGTGGATAAGATACCGTTCATAAACACCAAAGCGCCATCTACTATAAACTTCAGCGGCGAATTTGCAAAATTAATGCCCGGCAGCCCCGGCGCACTGAATTTTGCAGGCTCCAGGAACGGGACATCGTACCTGGACGATTTTGAGAATAGTCGTTCGGTAATAGATATAAAAAGCGCCATTAGCTGGCAAATATCGGGTACACCACAAATGTTCCCCGAGTCGGACAGGTTTGATGACCTGAGCTACGGCTTTAACCGTGCCCGACTTGCCTTTTATAACATCGACCCTATCTTTTATACAAGCTCGGGCACTGCAAACATATCGCGTAACGAACTTTCAAACCACTACGTAAGGCAGGTTATAGAGCAGGAAGTATTCCCGTACAAGCAATCAACCACCGGGCAGCCCTTAAGCCTTTCTACATTAAATATGGTTTTTTATCCAACCGTGCGGGGGCCTTATAACTATACCACCACCGGTATTAACCCTGATGGCAGCCTGCAAAATCCCAAAAACCGGTGGGGTGGTATGTTTCGCAAGCTTGAAACCAATGACTTCGAATCATTAAATGTAGGGTACATCGAGTTTTGGGTGATGGATCCATTTATTTACAAACCAAACTCCGCTGGCGGCGATCTGTATTTTAACCTGGGCAGCGTATCCGAAGATATTTTAAAAGATGGCCGCAAAAGCCTGGAGAATGGTTTACCGGTAGATGCCGCAGGCGCAGATAAGGTGGACGAAACCAATTGGGGGCGGGTATCAAAATTACAGCCGGTTATTAACGCTTTTGATAATAACCCCGAATCGCGCAAGCTGCAGGATGTGGGTATTGACGGGCTTAACGATAACGACGAGAAGGTGAAATTTGCGCCCATACTGCAGCAGGTTCAGGGCCAGTTGAATGCGCAGGCGGCAGCAGCTTTTTCAAACGACCCGTCATCAGATGATTACCAGTACTACCAGGGGGCCGCGCTTGACCAGGCCGGCGCGGGGATATTGGAACGTTACAGCAGGTACAACGGTACCGAGGGTAACTCCAAAACCGCGGAGCAATCGCAGGCCGAGCTGGGTATTCAAACTTCGGCATCAACATCATTACCCGATGGCGAGGATATTAACCGCGACAATAACATGAGCCAAACCGATGAATATTTTCAGTACCGGGTATCTATCCGGCCACAGGATATGATCGTTGGTCAAAACTTTATCAACGACAAAATAACATCCAACATAAAACTGCCAAACGGCACCACACAGCCGGTAACCTGGTATCAGTTTAGGATACCTATTACCGATTATCAAAGTAAGGTGGGCAACATCCAGGATTTTAAGGCCATCCGTTTTATGCGTATGTTCATGACCAACTTTGCCGATACCTCTATACTGCGTTTTGCCACCCTGCAACTGGTAAGGGGCGAGTGGCGCACCTTTAACGCCGAAAACAGCCAGACCAATGTTATTGCCGACCCAGCCATAATCAACCCGGTTGTAGATGGCTCTACCCTTGATGTGCAGGCCGTAAATATTGAAGAGAACGGTAACCGGTCGCCAATACCCTATGTGGTGCCGCCGGGTATAAACCGCCAGCGTAACTACAATAACCTGCAAACCGATACAAAGCTTAATGAGCAATCCCTGTCGCTTAATGTTGCCAACCTGCGCGATGGCTATTCGCGGGCGGCTTTCCGCACCTTTTTTAACGATCTGCGGTCGTATAAACGTATCCAGATGTTTATCCACGCCGAGGGCGATCAACTGAAAGATAACGACCTGAGCGGTTTTGTGCGCCTTGGTGTTGATTACCAGGACAACTACTACGAGTATGAAGTGCCTTTGGCAATTACCCAGCCCGGCACCCGCGACCCTGGCGCTATATGGCCGGCAAACAACGAACTGGACCTGCAACTATCCATATTGGTTGATGCGAAACTGGCACGTAACAATGCAAAGTTAAATGGGCAGCCCTGGCCGTTTACGGTGCCATTTGTATATACTGACGGCCGTAACAAGGTAACCATTAAGGGCCAGCCCGACCTGAGCCGGTTGCGTACGATAATGCTGGGCGTACGTAACCCATACAAACCTGGCGGCCTGCCCGGCGACGACGGCTTGAATAAAACAGGCACGGTTTGGTTTGACGAATTGCGGCTGACTGATTTTGACCAGCGCGGCGGCTGGGCTGCTACCGCAAGGGTTGATGCCGCCCTGGCTGACTTTGCCAATATCACCGTATCGGGCAGTAAAAGCACCATTGGGTTTGGTACGCTTGATTCGCGGATAGGCGACCGTAACCGTAGTGATAACCAGGCGATAGATGCATCGGCAAGTGTGGAGCTGGGCAAGTTCTTCCCTGAAAAAAGCGGTATACGCATACCGGCCTATGTAAATATATCAACCCAGGTAAGTAACCCGCAGTACGACCCCGGATCGCCCGATGTGGAGCTGAAAAAATCGCTTGCGGCGGCACCAACCAGCCAGGCGCGCGACTCTATAAAAAATGTTACCACGGACTATACTATGCGCAAAAGTATCAACTTTACCAATGTGCATAAAGAGCGTACCGATCCTTCGGCGGCGGTGCATGTATGGGACATCGAAAACTTTGCAGCTACCTACGCCTATACCGAATACCAGCACCACGATTTTATTGTGGAGAACGACTTTGCCAAAACCTATCGCGTAGCGCTGAATTATAATTACAATAAAGAGCCTAATTATTACGCGCCTTTTGCTAAGATCATAAAGAGCAATCTGCTTGCGCTGGCGCGGGATTTTAATTTCAGCATATTGCCATCCAGACTTAACTTCAGCATTAATTTCGATCGTTTTTATTCGGAGAACACCCTGCGCAATAACGACCCTAATAATTTTATACCTATCCCAACATCGTTTAACAAAAACTTCAATATAACCCGCGTTTACGGAATAGGGTGGAACCTGTCAAAGTCGTTATCGCTGGATATTGATGCGACCAACCTGTCTGTTGTGGATGAGCCCGCCGGGCGTATAAATGGCTTGAAACGCGATACACTTTGGGAAAACCTGTGGCGATTGGGGCGCACCACAAACTATAACCATACCATTAATTTGAACTGGACCGCGCCTGTAAATAAATTACCCGGCCTTGACTGGACCGCCCTTACCGTGCGTTACAGCACTAACTTTAACTGGCAAAGCCAGCCCGAGTTTGCCATAAACGATCCCACTTATGATGTGGGCAACAGCATACAGAACGCCCGCACTATACAGCTGAACCCTAACTTGAATTTCTCGAACTTTTATAACAAGTTTAGCGCCCTTCGTAAAGGCAGGAACGAGAAAAAGGGAGCGGCAAAGTTTTTCACGGGGCTTTTAACCAGCATTAAAAGTATAAGCGGTACTTACAGCCGTACCGAAGGTACGTTCCTGCCGGGATACCTGCCTAAATCAAACTTTTTTGGTGAGGACCTTACGTATGATGCGCCGGGCATAGGCTTCCTGCTGGGCAGCCAGGCCGATCTGCGTAACAGGGCCGTAGCAAACGGATGGATAACAACAGATACCCTGCAGAATCAATTGTACGTTAGGTCTTTTAACGAAGATATCCACCTGCGCAGCATTATTGAGCCGCTGCCCGATCTGCGTATCGAGCTGATAGCCTTTAAAACCCAGGACCGCAATTATCAAACTAATTTTAAGTACCTGGCATCAACCAACAGCATCGAAAGCCTTAGCCCTGTTACATCCGGTACTTACAGTATCTCGTTCATGTCCCTGGCTACCGCATTTTCAAAAGGCGGTGGTGTTGACAACACATCGCCTGCCTATCAGAAGTTTTTAAATAACCGCGCGATAGTTTCTCAAAGGCTGGGCCGCACTAACCCCAATTCCGGTGGTGCCGCCGGGGGCTTTGCCGATGGTTACGGCCCTAACGCCCAAAATGTGCTGGTGCCGGCGTTTTTGGCCGCTTACGCGGGTAAAGATGCAGGTTCGGCAAACACCAGTCAGTTCCCTAATATTCCTATCCCTAACTGGCAAATTTCGTACGGCGGGCTGGGCAGACTGCCGTTCTTTGCAGACCTGTTTGAATCGTTCGACCTGAAGCACGGTTACCGGTCGTCATATAACGTCAGCAGCTATACCACCCTGCTGCAATACCAGGAAAATAACGGTGCGGTAAGCTCAAGGGATTTTAATAACGATTTCCTGCCGTTTTACCAGTTTTCGCAGGTGGCTATATTTGAGCAGTTTGTACCCTTACTGGGCGCCGATGTGCGCTTTAAAAACAGCATGACCGCCAATTTTGAGTATCGCAAAACGCGATCGTTGAACTTAAGCTTGCTAAATAGCCAGCTGGCACAGCAGGACGAGAACATTTTGGTATTTGGGTTTGGTTACCGGCCAAAAAATTTCAGGATGCCATGGGGGCTGTTCGGCACAGGGGCACGTACAGATAATGATATCAATTTTAAACTTGATGTTGCCGTGCGCGATAACAAAACGCTTATTTACCGGGCGGATGTACCCAACGCCGAAGTATCATCGGGCGCGCAGAACATTACCCTGCGCCCTTCTATCGATTATGTGATAAACCAGCGCTTTAACCTAAACCTGTTTTACGATAGCAACATTACCAAGCCTTATACTTCGCAGGCGTTTAATACATCGTTTACCAATTTTGGTATTAACTTGAAATTGTTGTTGCAATAGTAGAATATATCTTGCACTCGTTTATAAACGAGTGCTTACGAAACTTGGGCTCGTCTGTGACGAGTGCTTAACATGGGCTTGCGATTATATCGCTACAATTATATTTTTACAGAAAAGCCTTAGCCATGTCGCATCAATACCGTGTAAGAGATCCCGAAGAAATTTACTTTGTTACTTTTACAATTGTTGACTGGATCGATCTTTTTACAAGACCTTCATACAAAGAATTAATAATTGATTCGCTTAAATATTGTCAGCAAAACAAGGGGCTTGAAATTTACGCCTATTGTTTAATGACCAATCACCTGCACTTATTGGTGTCTGCGCAACTTCCGGCAAGGCTTTCTGATATCATACGGGATTTTAAAAAGCACACCAATAAGCAAATAATGAAACTAATGGAAACTGAAAATGAAAGCCGGAAGGACTGGATAGTTTACAGGTTTCAGTATCATGCAAAGTATAACAACAGGATACAGGATTATAAAGTATGGCAGGATGGCTATCATGGAATTGCCTGTGATAAGCCTGATATCCTTCTTCAAAAATTAGATTATATTCATGATAACCCGGTTAAAAGCGGGATTGTTGCGCTGCCCGAACATTACTTATACAGTTCGGCCGCTAATTATGCAGGTGAAAAAGGATTGTTGGATGTGTTACTGTTAGATACGGGGTTTTACGTTGCAAACGTAAAACCATATTAAACACTCGTCGCAGACGAGCGCAAGACTGACAAAGCATCTCGGACAGAGTGTTTGACTTGCGCTCGTTTATAACGAGCGCTTAATATGGCTTTGCGATGATATCGCGAATGTTTAATCCTTCTTTCCTTTCTTCTTATCCTCCACTTTCTCCTTAAATTTCTTATCCTCTTTCTCTTTTTCTTTTATCGCTTTTTTGATAATTTTCTCCTGCTCCTTTTTATCGTCGGTGTCAGACTGCTCACTAAGTTTCTTTTCCTGGGCGGGACCAACACCAGCACAGTTTTTTATGCCGTTGAGCAGCACATGCCACACCGTTTTAAAGAACGGGAAGTTTGACGGCCGGATGTACACCACATTGGCCAGGCGTGGCGTTTTGTCGCCATCGTCAGGATTATCGTGTTTTAAAACTATGGCATTCGCCAATGTACTGATCAGGGTTTTCTTGGTATAGTCGGGGCGCAGTATATCAACTTTAAGATCGTGATATAAAAAAGATACGGTACCTCTTGAAACTTTTTGTGTGCTATGCACATCAAAATCTAAACTGGTGATCCTGCCCGAGGTGAATTTGGCCATTGCAAGCGGCATTAAAACCGAGTTAACAACAGCCATATCCATTGGGGCCAGGTGCCCTTTGTAGGCATAATTGTAAGTAGCATCGTTTAAATTAAAATCAAAGTGCACGTTAAGTTTAGCCTTGCCCATAAAATAGCTGGTAAGGCTGGCGGTAGCAATATTGTTTTTCTTTAACTTATCTGCGCGGTTTGTTAAATTAAGGAGCCGGCCATTGATATTTTCAAATTTCAAATGCCCGAATTTTTTTGATTTTTTACTAAACTGCGAATACATAAAGTTCATGTGCTTCAGGTCGAGTGTATCAACATTCAATGTATTTTTAATAGCATGGCGAATGGCCCAGTTCGGGAAAGTAACCAGCCTGTCGGTAGTTTGAAGCGGCCCGTTATAATTGCTAAAAACCTCGAAATTTCCTTTAAATATTTCAAGTTTTTTCACATCAACACTTTGAGACTTTTGATAGGTGATATAATCGAAATTTTTAAGCTGTACCGAATCCAGGCTGACGGTAAACCTGTCTTTTTTACTTTTTTGAAAAAATACTGTATGATTCACAGGCTTAAGGTTGATACCGATAATGCTCAGCTTTCTTGTTCGGGTAGACAGCTTTACGGATTTGACCTTAAATGAATATAACCCATCGGCCGATTTGCTGCTGTAATTTTTTAATTCGGTGGTAATATCCTTGCTGAACAAAAAACGCGAAGTATCGGTTTGGCTGGCGGAGTCTATTAGTAAGTCGGTCACCTTTACATCCATTTCCTTTAGCTGCGATGTAGCTATTGCAGGGCCCGTGTAATCGCGCTGTTTGTAATTGATATTGGTAAGCAATATTTCGCCTACGTGCACCATTTTGAAGGTTTTTGATAGCTTCTGGTATAGCGTACGGTTATCTTTTTTAGCAGTGTCTTTCTTAACAAATAGTTTGTTTATCTCTATTTTCGGTTCATTAAGGGCAATGCGACCGATGTTCAGTTTCTTTTTAAAATATAGCTCAAAAGGGTGCGCGTTAGATACAATAAGCCGGTTTATATGTAGCTCGTATAAGGTACCCGGCGCGTTCCCATTTTTTTTCATGCGGTGGTAAACGGCTGTATCGGCTTTAAAAGTGATGTTATATAATACGGCCCTGCCTTGCAGCACATTAAGGTCTATGTTGCTATAATTGATAGTATACAGGCTGTCGGTGCCTTTTAATACCGCTTCTTTTAACTTATCAGACAGCTTGGGTGCCAGGAAGCTATTCAGAAATAACACAGGGATAAGTACCAGAATAAACAGTGCAGCCACAGTTATAAGTAGCACTTTTTGCCATTTGTGTTTGAAAATTTTAACAGCCATTTTTTGTTCGCGTTGAAGTGTATTTGCAGCAACCCGTATGGCGGCTTCAGTGAGTATAACAACAGAAAGCGAAAATTGTTAAACGCTGACAAACTGTCACTCATTAAATAAAATTATGTATTTTTGCTGTTCAATTTTTTATGACGATGGATTTGCTTATTCCGGATAAGGTGCATGACGAAAGCAGGCAGGGCGAGGCGCTGATATTAGAGCCCGGCTATAAAAATAACGGCCGAAAGCTTTATATAGAAAGCTATGGCTGCGCCATGAACTTTTCTGACAGTGAGATAGTAGCTTCAATATTAGCCGAGAAGGGTTTCGAAACTACATCAGATTTTAATAATGCCGATGTAGTTTTTATCAATACCTGCTCGATACGCGAGAATGCCGAAGTGCGCGTACGTAACCGGCTTAAAGAATTTGCCGGTGCTAAATTCAGGAACCCCGGCATGGTGGTTGGCGTTTTGGGTTGTATGGCCGAGCGCTTAAAAGCTAAATTTTTAGAAGAAGAAAAGCTGGTTGATGTAGTAGTTGGCCCTGATGCCTACCGTAGCCTGCCTGATCTGATAGAACAGGTTGATAGCGGGCAACGCGCGGTGAATGTACTTTTAAGCCGCGAAGAAACCTACGCCGATATAAGTCCGGTGCGTTTAAACAGCAACGGTATAAACGCCTTTGTATCGATTATGCGTGGTTGCGATAACATGTGCAGCTTTTGCGTGGTGCCGTTTACCCGTGGCCGCGAGCGCAGCCGCGATGCCTATTCAGTTGTGGCAGAGTGCCGGGCACTTTTTGAAGCAGGATACCGCGAGGTTACATTGTTGGGGCAAAATGTAGACTCTTATAAATGGAGTGGTGAGTTGGCAGATGGCAGTGAGCAGTCGGCAGTGGGTGATAAGGTTAAAGTTGTAAACTTTGCCAATTTGTTAGAGATGGTGGCTTTGGTAAGCCCCGAGCTGCGGGTGAGGTTCTCTACTTCGCACCCAAAAGATATAACCGACGAAGTATTACACACAATTGCCAGGTACGAAAATATTTGCAATTACATACACCTGCCGGTACAAAGCGGTAACAGCCGTATATTGGAAATGATGAACCGCACCTACGACCGCGAGTGGTACATGAACCGTATAGATGCTATCCGCAGGATAATACCGGAATGTGCTATATCTACCGATGTGATCACCGGCTTTTGCACCGAAACTGAGGAAGAGCATAACGATACCGTAACCATGATGGATTACGTAAAATACGATTTTGCTTATATGTTTAAGTACAGCGAGCGGCCCGGCACATTGGCTGCCAAGCGTTACACCGACGATATACCGGAGGATGTAAAACAGCGCCGCCTGGCCCAAATAGTAGCCAAGCAGCAACAATATTCTTTTTACCGTATGCAGGCGCGTATCGGTAAAATTGAGAAGGTGCTGATAGAGGGTTTCTCCAAAAAATCTGACAAAGACTACTGCGGCCGCAGCGACCAGAATGCTATGGTGATATTCCCGGTGAATGAAAATTACAAGCCCGGGCAGTATGTTAATGTATTGGTAGAGCGTACAACATCGGCAACGTTGATAGGAACTATCGTTTAATTTGTAGAAGCAAGAAATTAGGAATCAAGAGACAAGAAAAGGATCGAAGATAGAATGAAGCACAATTTTAAAAGTTTAAAGATTTGGCAACGGTCCATTGACTTAACCGATCTAACTTTTGAATATTGCAAGGGTTTACCAGTAGAAGAACGCTTCAATCTTATTGATCAACTCAACCGGTGTTCTTGTTCTATACCATCAAATATAGCCGAGGGGTCAGGGAAACGAACGAAGATCCACTTCGCGGAATTTTTAACAACGTCGCTAACATCTTCTTTTGAGGTAGAAACGCAGTTGTTGATATGTGAGAGGAGGGCGTATGGTTCTCAGAATAAATTAAAGGAATGTTTGGAATTAGTTGCTGAAATTCAGAAAATGATATTCAATTTCAGAGAATATATATTGAAAGGCGATGATTAAAATTGGGTCAGGTCAATTCTTAAGTTGTCTTAGGTCTTGATATCCTGATTCTTGAATCTCTTATGGAAGTACAGGAAATTAAACAGCGCTTCGGGATCATCGGCAATTCGCCGTTGCTTAACCGGGCTATAAATATTGCAAACCAGGTTGCACCTACCGATATTTCGGTATTAATTACCGGGGAGAGCGGTAGCGGTAAAGAGGTTTTTTCGCACATCATTCACCAGATGAGTCCGCGCAAGCACGGGCCGTTTATCGCGGTGAACTGCGGTGCTATTCCCGAAGGAACCATTGACTCAGAGCTTTTCGGGCACGAAAAAGGCGCTTACACCGGCGCCATTGGCGAACGTAAGGGGTATTTTGAAACGGTTAACGGCGGTACTATATTTTTGGATGAGATAGCCGAGATGCCTTTGGGTACTCAGGCACGTTTGTTACGTGTTTTAGAGTCGGGCCAGTACATCAGGGTGGGGTCGTCAAAGGTGGAGAAGACAAACGTGCGCGTTATTGCCGCAACCAATGTTGATGTTTATGATGCTGTAAAGGCAGGAAAGTTCCGCGAGGATCTATACTACCGCTTAAACACCGTGCCGTTGCGCATACCGCCCCTGCGCGACAGGAAGGAGGATATTTTCCTGCTGTTCCGCAAGTTTACTTCAGATTTTACTGATAAATACCGCACACCGCCCATACAGCTTGATGACGAGGCACAGCAGGTATTGATCAACTATTCGTGGCCGGGGAATGTCAGGCAACTGAAAAACATGGCCGAGCAACTGGCCGTTTTAGAGCGCGACCGTATTATAACAGCGGCAACCTTATTAACTTACATTCCGCACGAGGCCAGCCGCAGCAACCTGCCAATGCGTTTGGATAGCCAGCCAAAAGAGGACTTTTCTGAGAGGGACATACTGTATAAAGTGCTGTTTGATATGAAGCGAGATATGGTAGAACTAAAAAAGCTGGTGGCCGATATCATTGAGCATGGTGGTGTAAGTGCAAACTTTCAGCATAACTCGCCGGCTATAACACAATTGTACCGCGATATTGAATTACCAACCAACAAACACGAGGCACAATTTACCTTGCAGCAGCCCGTTAACAATAGCGGCGGCAATAACAATACCGACTATAATATTACACACGATGCAGAAGAGGTTGAGGAATCGTTGTCGCTTATTGAAAAAGAATCTGACCTGATACGCAAAGCCTTAAAAAAGCATAAAGGCAAACGTAAGCTGGCGGCCAACGAGCTGGGAATATCCGAAAGAACTTTATATCGTAAAATAAAAGAATTAGATTTATAGGTATCAGATGAGAAAAAGGCTTTTTTTAGGTTTACTAACAATGTGCTCGGTGGTTATGCTTTTTAACTCATGTGCTTACAAACTTTCGCTTAATGGTGCGTCTACTGTGGGTATGAAAACTATCGACATACAGTTTTTTGAAAACAACGCTCCCCTTGTTGTGCCTACATTAAGCCAAACTTTTACCGAGGCGTTAAAAAGTCGTATACGGTCGCAAACAAGTTTAAGCATCGTTAGGGGAGAGGCCGACGCGGTAATGAGCGGGGCTATAACAGGCTACAGCATTGCGCCTGTGTCTATACAAGCCACAAACAGCAATGCGCCGCCTATTGCAGGTGCAAGCCGTTTAACAATTACCGTGAGTGTAAAATATGTAAAGTATATTTATAAGGACGGCAAAAGAACCGATGAACCCGATAAAATACTTAGTTTTGAAGAATCGTTTACTAAATATAAAGAATTTACAGGCGAAAGTTCATCGCAGGAACAAGCTTTGATACAGGATATAGTTAAACAGTTAACCGAAGATATTTTTAACAGGGCATTTGCCAATTGGTAAGCCAATAGTTTTAAAAGCGTGGATCAATACGTAGATAGCAGGCAGAAAGAGATTTTATGGGACTTATTGGCAAACCCTGCCGATACCGGTTCGGCGTATATCCAAAGCCTGGAACGGTTGGCTCATGAATATCCTCAAAGCGGCATATTACAGGTGATGCTTGCCCGCGCCGGTGATAAGCAGCAATTGGGCCGGGCCGCCATTTATTGCAATCCGCGCGCCCTGCACAAACTGATTAACCATCCCGAGCGTTTGGCCAAGGTTGACGCTTCCCGTATTATATCGGTACCTGCTGGTACCGGGCTATTCACCAATAATGCTGCTACCAATGCAGCACAGGTGGAGATTATATCCGGCGCAGCACAAACTACGCATTTACAGGATATTGAACCTGCCGAAAATATCGAGGAAATAACTGCCGGTGAGGAAATATACACGCAGGCCGCATTTACTGAACCCGATACCGGCGATGTGGATGTGGCTGAACGGGATGTAGAAGGGATAGCTTCGCAACCCGTTGAACAAAATGCCGAAACATTGCCGGCCGACAGTATCGGAGGGGAGAATGGTCAGCTGTTTGATGATAACGAAAGCGAGGATGCCGGCATATTACCCGAAACTGACGAGCAGGTTAACAACACCCCACAACAGCCCCGGGAACCAATAACGGATTTTGCCCGGCCTGTAGGGCATACAGATAAATCTGTATTTGGCTCGCGTTTCCCCAAAAGAGATGTTACAAACAGCTACCCACCTGAACCTGACTATCCGCAGCAGCATGATATTGAGGATGAGGTATATGATGAAATTGTAAGCATTGAAGATATTGGTTTTGAAGCTGTAGTTAACGAACCCAACACCGAACCGCAGCCCGAGGTCCGGTTTAGCGATCCGTATGCTGTACCCGAGGAGGAGGAAGCGTCTCCGGTGCTGTTTCATCAGCCGCAGCCGGTGGCAGAGCCCGTATATAATGCCGAACAAAACATTAATGATCAGGAAGAGCGCTTGATATTGGGCGGTATTGTGAACACCGATTACCTGTCGTTTGATAAAAAGCTGGACGAGCTGCGCAACGCTGCGCCGGCCGGAAGCGCACCTGACATCTCAGCGCAACCTGCAGCAGAAAGTCACGAGGTATCGCGTTACGATGATGATAAAATGCCGTACACTTTTATGTGGTGGCTTGATAAAACGCGTAAAGAGCATGCCGCTAACCTGCAGCCATACGCCACTCACAACAGGGTAAAAAATAAAGCCAGCGAACCGGTTGGCACCCCTAAAGCCAATACTGCCGACGAGCTACAACAACAGTATTACGAAAATATTTTTAGCCTTACATCGGTAAGCGCTGTTGAGAGGGATGCGGAACCGGCAGGAATAGCATTTGACCACAACAAGAAAGAGGACGTAATTATCGAGCGTTTTATCCATACCGAACCGCAGATAAAACCGCTTTCGGCCGATAAGCTTGATAATGAGAACAAGGCCAAAAAAAGTTCGGAGGACCAGAACGAACTGGTTACCGAAACCCTGGCCCGCATATACTGCGACCAGATGCTATATCATAAAGCCATAGCCACTTATAAAAAATTGATATTGAAATTCCCGGAAAAAAAGCTTTACTTTGCGTCCCAGATTGAACAGTTAGAAAAAAAAACCAATTGATATAACAAGAAATGTATTTACTTTTAGTCATCATCACCATTATTTTATGCGTCCTTTTAGGATTAATCGTATTGATCCAAAATCCTAAAGGCGGCGGCTTATCCTCAAACTTTTCGGGTTCGTCGCAATTAATGGGCGTGCAAAAAACCGGCGATTTTTTAGAAAAGGGTACCTGGGTGCTGGCTATCAGTATTATGGTATTATCGCTTATCATTAACGTATCTGTTAAAGGCGGCGCGCAAAAAAGCGATGACCCGCAATTGATAGAGCGTATCAATAAGGCATCAAAACCCGCAACTACCACGGCGCCTGCGCCAATAAGCCAGCCGGCTGCAACACCACCTGCCGGTCAGAAGAAATAATATTGTATAAACGGTATCAAAAAGGCTTTGGACTATTTCCAAAGCCTTTTTTGCTGAAATGGGTTACTGACACGTTGGCACTTGCGCATTGCAGTATAACTTATAGGTTGTAACCTTGCCTTTAAAAGGGTGACAATTGAACAGTAAATATGCCAATACGGTTTTTTTTTGCCGCTTGGCATAATTGATGTGAAAAAGTTAGCGAAAACTTAAAATTATAAAATCAAAATAGTATTACTATGTCATTAAACATTAAACCAAGTGCAGACAGAGTGGTTGTTGAAGCTGCTGCTGCAGAAACCAAAACCGCTTCTGGTATTTACATCCCGGAAACAGCGCAGGAGAAACCGCAAAAAGGAACTATTGTAGCTGTAGGCCCCGGCAGGTATGCTGATGCATCAGGAACACTTATCCCCATGACCGTTAAAGTTGGTGACGAAGTTTTATATGGTAAATATGCCGGTACCGAGGTCAACCTTGATGGTAAGGAATACCTGATCATGCGCGAATCTGATATTTACGCTGTATTATAAAAGTTGAAAGTTGCAATGTTGAAGGTTGTAAAGTTGCCTTCTAACATTGATTATTTATAACGTTTCAACTTTACAACCTTAAAACATTCAAACAAAAAAGAAAATGGCAAAACAAGTTAAATATAATGTTGAAGCACGTGACGCTTTAAAGCGTGGTGTTGATATCCTGGCTAACGCGGTTAAAGTTACATTAGGCCCTAAAGGTCGTCACGTAATTATTGATAAAAAGTTTGGTTCACCAGCTGTTACAAAAGATGGTGTAACTGTAGCTAAAGAAATTGAACTGAAAGACCCTATCGAGAATATGGGCGCACAAATGGTTAAAGAAGTAGCATCAAAAACCGCTGACATTGCAGGTGACGGTACTACTACTGCTACTGTTTTGGCGCAGGCCATTGTTACTGCCGGCATTAAAAACGTTGCCGCAGGTGCAAACCCAATGGATTTGAAACGCGGTATTGATAAAGCTGTTGCGGCAGTTGTTGCAAACCTGAAAACACAATCGCAAACCGTTGGCGAAGACAACAATAAAATAAAACAAGTTGCCTCAATTTCGGCTAATAACGACGAGGTGATCGGATCATTAATTGCCGAGGCAATGGAAAAAGTTGGCACTTCCGGCGTTATCACAGTTGAGGAAGCAAAAGGTACCGAAACCGAAGTTAAAACGGTTGAAGGTATGCAGTTTGACCGTGGTTACCTGTCGCCATATTTTGTGACCAATTCTGATAAAATGGAAGTGGAGTTAGAAAATCCATACATCCTTATCTACGACAAAAAGATCTCGTCGATGAAGGAACTACTTCCTATCCTGGAGAAACAAGTACAAACCGGTAAACCGCTTTTAATTATTGCTGAAGACCTTGACGGCGAAGCATTGGCTACTTTAGTGGTTAACAAGATACGTGGCTCGCTGAAAGTTGCCGCAGTTAAGGCACCGGGCTTTGGCGACCGTCGTAAAGCGATGTTAGAGGATATCGCTGTATTAACCGGCGGTACCGTAATATCCGAAGAGCGTGGTTATAAACTGGAAAGCGCAGACCTTTCTATGTTAGGCCAGGCCGAAAAGATATCTGTTGATAAAGACAATACCACTATTGTTAACGGCGCTGGCGATGCTGACCAGATAAAAGCCCGTGTAAGCGAAATACGCGCACAGATTGAAACCACTACATCTGACTACGACAAAGAAAAATTACAGGAGCGTTTAGCCAAGTTATCAGGCGGTGTTGCTGTGTTATATATCGGCGCTGCATCTGAAGTAGAGATGAAAGAAAAGAAAGACCGTGTTGACGATGCTTTACACGCAACCCGTGCAGCTGTTGAAGAAGGTATTGTTGCTGGTGGTGGCGTTGCCTTCATCCGTGCGGTAGCATCTTTGGCTGATTTGAAAGGCGTTAACGAAGACGAGAACACCGGTATCCAGATCATCCGTCGTGCTATTGAAGAGCCTTTGCGCCAGATATGCGATAACGCAGGTATCGAAGGTTCTATCGTTGTTCAAAAAGTTAAAGAAGGCCAGGCCGACTTTGGTTACAACGCCCGCACTGATAAATATGAAAACCTAATCGGCGCCGGTGTTATCGATCCTACAAAAGTAGGCCGTGTAGCATTAGAGAACGCAGCTTCTATCGCGGCGATGCTGTTAACCACCGAGTGTGTGCTTGCAGACGAGCCTGAGGAAGATAAAGGCGGTATGCCACCAATGGGCGGCGGCGGCATGGGCGGCATGATGTAATCAGCCACTCAAAGCTAAACACATACAAGCCCCCTGTCTGTTTTTTCAGACAGGGGGCTTTGTATTATACAGCCTGAACGTACACTAATAGCACGTTTGTACACTTTGCCCGATCGTTTTTTTGCGCGCATGGGCGGTGTTGTGTTAATTTTTTGTAACATAATAACAATTACGCGGGTTAGGCACAGCATTTGAATAAATGCTGGTATGAAACAAATAGTAAAAAAACGGAAGCACATACACAGCCACATAGTTGAGTGGGTGCTGTTTAAGGGCCCGGAGCTGTTTGTAACCATCTATGGCAAATAAAAATTCTTAAATTTGCCCCTCATCAATGGAACTTAAAGATTTTTATCACGTACTACACGTTTGGCTTTTACAAAACGGGCCAAGGTACCTTTTAGGCATAATACTCTTTCTTGGCGGGCTTTGGGCTATATCGTTCATCAAATCGCGCCTTACCCGGCGTATGAGTAAACGCGAAGTGCACTCTTCGTTGCAGCCTTTCTTTTTAAGCCTTTCTATTACCGCCCTGTACGTGGTGCTTATTATCACGGTATTCAATATTATTGGATTCCAGCTAACATTCATCAGCACGGTGATTGGCGCGTTGGGTGTAGCGGCGGGCCTTGCTTTATCAGGTACGCTGCAAAATTTTGCAGGCGGCGTTTTAATATTATTGCTAAAACCGTTCGATATCGATGACCATATTATTGCCCAGGGGCAGGATGGCCGGGTACAGGGCATTCAGTTATTTTTCACCGAGCTGTTAACTGCTGATAATAAAACTGTGATTATACCAAACGGTAAGCTATTTAACGAGGTAATTACAAATATTGGCCGCCAGGGTAAGCGCCGCTTAGATATTGATTTTAAACTTGGTTTTGGGGTTGATATCGAGCAGGTTAAAGAAATATTGGAAAAGTCAATAACGGGTACATCGAACATTTTGGGGCAGCCCGCTACCAAAGTGGGCGTACTGGCTTTGGAAGCCGACGGAATGCGTTTTACCGTGCGCGTATGGGTAGATCCTGCCCATTACCTGGCAACAAAAATGGCGCTGCAGGAAAAAATCGTTAACAATTTAAGGGCCGCCGAAATTAAACTGCCCGGCACCTAAAAAAGGTGTCTTCTGCAAGGCAATTAGGTCACATATTAGCTTTTTGTGTCGGAATGTCTCGTTTCGGTGATATAATTTGACCGAAGGGTTTTACTGCTCATGCGGGCGATGGTGCCAGCAAGTTCAGCAGCAACCGGCGTGTTATAAGGCGGTTTTATATATCAAAGCACCCCTCTATGTTGGGTCTAAGTTGACCAAATGTAACAAATAGTACATAAATACTTATAGTATCCTTACCCGATTGCATTTTACACATTAGTGCTTATATTTGCGGTCGTAAAAAACTTCATTTAACTATCATAATGAGAGAAATACAATTCAGGGAAGCGCTAAGGGAAGCCATGCAGGAAGAAATGCGCAAGGATGAGAATATATACCTAATGGGCGAAGAAGTTGCCGAATATAACGGCGCTTATAAAGTAAGCCAGGGTATGCTCGACGAATTTGGTGCAAAACGTGTTATTGATACGCCTATCTCTGAATTGGGTTTTGCCGGTATAGGCATAGGTTCGGCCATGAACGGCTTACGCCCCATCATCGAGTTTATGACGTTTAACTTTTCGCTGGTAGCTATCGACCAGATCATTAACGGTGCAGCCAAGATCATGTCTATGAGCGGCGGGCAATTCTCGGTGCCTATCGTATTTCGCGGCCCAACAGGCAACGCCGGTATGTTAAGCTCACAGCATAGCCAATGTTTCGAAAACTGGTATGCAAACTGCCCCGGCTTAAAAGTGGTTGTGCCGTCAAATCCGTACGACGCTAAGGGACTTTTAAAGTCTGCTATACTTGACCCCGATCCGGTAATTTTTATGGAATCGGAACTAATGTACGGCGATAAGGGCGAAGTACCTGAAGAGACCTATTATATTGAATTGGGCAAGGCGAAAGTGACCAAAGAAGGCAGCGATGTTACTTTGGTAGGTTTCGGTAAGATCATGAAAGTGGTTAACGCGGCTGCCGCAGAACTGGAAAAAGAAGGCATCCACGCCGAGGTTATCGACCTGCGCACCGTTCGCCCAATTGATTACGAGACGGTTATTGGTTCGGTTAAAAAAACAAACCGTTTAGTGATCGTTGAAGAAAGCTGGCCGTTGGGTTCAATCGCTACCGAAGTAGCGTTTAAAGTGCAGAAGGATGCGTTTGATTATTTAGATGCGCCGGTTTTACGTATTACCGGTGGTGATGTGCCATTACCGTACGCGCCAACCTTGATCCAGGAATATCTGCCAAACCCCGAGCGTGTGATAAAAGCGGTAAAAGAAGTAATGTACGTTACAAAGTAATTAGTAGTAACGCTTAGATATTATAAGGCCCTCTGTATACAGGGGGCTTTTTTTATGCTTATTATACCGCCTTAAAAATTCCACGGGTGGCACTAGCATATAGTGATTTACAAAGAGTCATTTAGTCAATACACTCACCCAACGCCTTCAGGAATTTATCAGGTATTTCAATTTGTGGGATGTGGCCGCAGTCGTCGAATTCAATTAACTTGCAGTTTGGTATCTTTTTAGCAGTTTGGGGGCCTAACAATCTATATTGGCCGTGTTTGGTTTTTTCTTCATCGCTTAAAAGCGCTTTACCTACAATTGTTTTATCTTCTTTGCCAATAAAAAGCACCGTGGGCACCTTAATCAAACCAAATTCGTAACACACTGGCTGCTCATATATCATCTCGAAGGTTAAGGCAGCAACCATTGCATATCTCGGGAAATCGGCGCTCTTATTAACACCGGCGGCAATTTTAACCAGGTAGTCATATTCCGGTTTCCACTTTACAAAATACGATGTCTCATAATATTTCTTAACGCTTTGATAACTTGTTTGCAGTTCTTTTTTATAATCATCGGCGGCGCTGTTGTAAGGCACAAAGGTCCGGTAGTCTTCCAGCCCGATAGGGTCTTCCAGCAATAGCTTTTGCACATGTTCAGGATACATCAGGGTAAACCGCGTGGCAAGCATCCCACCCATCGAGTGCCCCAGCAAAACAATTTGTTTTATACCCAGCGTATCAAGCAGTTGTTTATTGAACCTTGCCAGCTGATGAAAACTGTAATGTATAAACGGCTTTGACGATTTGCCAAACCCAACCTGATCAGGTACGACAACGCGGTACCCTTTTGCGCTTAGCCACTTTATCACGTTTGTCCAATAATAACCGCCAAAATTTTTGCCATGAAACAGCATCACTGTTTTGCCATTGGGGTTAGCCGGCGTAACATCCATATAAGCCATCCGGATATCCTGGTTTTCGATATGGATTGGCATGAACTTTACGGGGTAAGGGTACTTTACATTTTCGAGTGTAATGGATAACGTATCCTGCGCCGAAACGATAGATAGGTTTATAATGACGAGTATTACGGTTAAAGCTTTTCTGCACATATTTAAGATACAGCTATAGCCGGCTATGGTTTTACTTTACCCAAAGCTTTATCCCGAAGCTGCGTCTGTTTTATAATAAATTAATACCACCCCGGTATTAAAAACACTGGTTTTATAAGGGCGGATATTTATTTTGGTTTTAAACAGGGGCCTGCCCTTACTTAATAATACCGGATGTACCCAAATGCGGTACTCGTCTACCAGGTTTAATCGGTTAAGCGCCCAAACCAATTTACCGCTGCCATACACTACTATACTTTTACCCGCTGCAGCTTTAAGCGCCTTAATTTCTTTTGACAAACTCCTTTGGGCGAGCCGGGAGTTTTGCCAGCTTACCGCATTAAGCGTTTTAGAGAACACAACTTTTTGACACCTGTTTATCAAATCGGCATAATCCATATCTACCCTTGCCCCAAAAGCATTTGCCTGCACGGCCGACCAATATGGGGCCATTGCACAGTAAGTTATCCTCCCGAATAGTAAGGTGTCTGCATCGCCTAATTGGCTGGCGGTAACCTTCGCCATCTCCTCATCCCAGTGTGATGCATGCCAGTCCAGTTCGCCGTGTGGGCCGGCCATAAAGCCATTAAGGCTTACATTCATTGACACAATTAACTTCCGCATAGATATTATGCCGGGTTATAACAAAGTACAGTAATGCCGCAGTTAAATTGGGTAGCTTTTACCAGTTTTAAGTTTAGTTTTTCGTCAAGCATACTGTAAATACTTTTTCCTTTACCAATGGCCGCCGGGTTAACAAAAATGTGGTACTCGTCTATCAGGTTAGCCGCTACCAATGCCGATGCAAGGCGGGCCCCACCATAAATAATAATGTCGCCCCCTGGTAGGGCTTTTAGCGTATTTATTTCTTTTACCAGTTCGCCCGCTGCAAGCGTGGTGTTTTCCCAGGGGTTTTCGGTAAGGGTTTTGGTGAATACCACTTTTGGGGCGTCAACCATTTTATGCGTGAACTCATCAGCAGTTGGATCAGCGGCGCGTTCCTTCCATACCGGGATAAAGCCTTCGGCCAGTACGCGGCCAAGTATAATGGTATCCACCGGCGCGGTTAAGTCCTGAACATACTTTTTAAGATTATCGTCCCAGTCCCAGGTCAACCAGTCCATTTCATTATTTGGGCCGGCTACATAGCCGTCAAGGCTCACCTGCATTTGTAATTTTAGCTTCCTCATTTGTGGTGTAATTAACAATACAAATGTACAGCACCCTAAAATTTGAGGTAAGGTGCAAAAAGGACTTATTTAGGGTTGTTTACGACTTTCTTCTTTCCTACATTTATACTTATAAACCGATAACCACCCCTTTACCATGAAACAGGTATCCATACTGATAACCAACGAGGCCGTGCTGGCAAGCATTGTAGACCCGCGTATTATTTTTACCGGAGCCAACGATTTTTTGGCCGCGATGGGTAAACCGCCGGCCTTTAATGTGCAATTGGTAGGCCTGGAAAAAGAAGTACGCCTGCATGGCGGGTTATTTTCGGTGCATACGGACGCGGTGTTGAGTGAGGTTAAGAAAACCGACCTGATCATTGTGCCGGCCTTTGGCGGTGATATGGCTGCGGGCATACAGCGCAATGCGGAATTTATCCCATGGATAACCGATCAGCATTACAAAGGGGCAGAGGTTGCCAGCCTTTGCGTTGGCGCGTTCCTGCTGGCCGCGACAGGGTTACTAAGTGGCAAGGAGTGTTCTACCCACTGGCGGTTTGCTAACGAGTTCCGCGAGATGTTCCCGGACGTTACATTGGTTGACGATCGTATTGTTACCGAGCAAAAAGGCCTGTACAGCAGCGGCGGCGCGACCTCATACTGGAACCTGCTTTTATACCTTGTAGAAAAGTATGCCGGGCGCGATATTTCGATTATGGCTGCCAAAATGTTTGCCCTGGAAATAGACCGCAAAAGCCAGTCGCCGTTTATTATGTTTAACGGGCAAAAAACTCATGAGGACGAGCCTATAAAAAAAGCGCAGGAATTTATAGAGGCCAACATCACCGAAAAGATATCCGTAGAAGACCTGGCTACGAAATATGCCATAGGCAAACGACACTTTGAGCGCCGGTTTAAAAAGGCTACCAATAACAGCCCCCTTGAATATATTCAGCGCGTAAAAATAGAGGCCGCCAAAAAGCACCTGGAAAGCAGCCGTAAAAATATTAACGAAGTAATGTACGATGTTGGCTACTCGGATACCAAAGCCTTCCGCACGGTTTTTAAGAAGATAACCGGGTTATCGCCTGTGGAATACAGGAATAAGTATAACGCCGCTTAGGCTTCTGAAAAAAAGCGATAACAACCAAAAGTGTTCACGTTCGGCGCACGTGAACACCGTGAACAGTCATGAATGCCTGATAATCAGCTATTTAATAATT
The DNA here is from genome assembly GCF_014200785.1 of Mucilaginibacter sp. AK015. Taxonomy (NCBI): domain Bacteria; kingdom Pseudomonadati; phylum Bacteroidota; class Sphingobacteriia; order Sphingobacteriales; family Sphingobacteriaceae; genus Mucilaginibacter; species Mucilaginibacter sp. AK015. The sequence goes on along the minus strand of NZ_JACHCV010000002.1, from coordinate 568,217 downwards.
TGATAGCTGACAAGATAGCGTCACCATTATTATCAGCCAAAATGTTATTACTGAAGGTGACGTGTAGTTACTTTTTGCTAAACTTTACCTGGAACAGCTTATTCCATTTTTTACCGGTTACAAAAATACGGCCGGTGGCTTTGTCGTAGGCAATACCGTTTAGCACATCGGCGTATTGGTTGCGGTTAAGGTAAAGGTCGGTCATGTCGGCTTTTTGCAGAACGGCGCCGGTTTTAGGGTCTATCACCACAATATCATCCGTGCCGTATACATTGGCGTAGATCTTCCCGTCAATATACTCCAGTTCGTTCAGCTTGTTTACCGGGCCTTTGTCGTCGTAAACATCAATATAGCCCATTTGCTGGTAAGTATCCTTGTTCAGGAACCAGATACGGTTAGAGCTGTCGTCCATATAGATCTTGCTGCCGTCAAAGGTCATACCCCAGCCCTCTATGCCAACATTATTGGTGAAAGTATCAAGCAGTTTAAGAGTGGCTTTGTCATATACGTAGCCAATCTTCTCGGTCCAGGTGAGCTGTATTATTTTGTTGCCCACTACCGTGATACCCTCGGCGAATATCTTGGGATCAACAGGTACCATTTTTATCACCTTGCCGGTGGTTAAGTTGGCAGTACGCAGGCTCGACTGGCCGGTTTCTTCGGTTAAACGGCCGCCATCGCTCTCGTACAGTATGCCGTCATGAAATTCAAGGCCCTCGGTGTACGATGAAGTATCATGCGGGAACACCTTCTCTACTTTAAAGCTTAATTCTTCGGGTGCTTTGGCCGGCAGCAGGTTTACGTTGGTGGTCACGTCCTGGGCTTTCCCTCCCTGGTAAACTTTAGCGGTGATGATCCGCGCGCCCAGCTTCAGGTCGCTCGTTTTTAAACTAACAGCCGAGGAATCTTTTGCTGAACCCACACGCGCCGAATCTACCAGGTATACTACCGAATCGACCTTAGTACCAGCCGGATAACCAACCTTAAGGGCAATGTTATCGCCCCATTTATAGTTACTGCCGGCATCAGGGCTTATGGTAAATTCTTCGGCTTTGTCATTATCTTTACAGCTGTATGCAAAAAGGGCTATGATCGCTAAAAGTGCTATGCGTTTGTTCATGTTAAATGGCAGAAGGCCAAAAGGCATCTTCAATATGTTTTAATGTGTGGTTATTATTACGGTCGAAAAGGATAGATATTATATCAAATCTCACTTCGCCCTGGTGGTTCATCAAGTAAATGTACTCATCGGCAGCCTCAACCAGCAAACGTTGCTTGCGGGCGTCCACGAAATCCTCAGGCTGGCCAAAGCCGTTGCCGGTGCGGGTTTTAACTTCCGTGAATATAATTATCCCGGCCTTATAGGCTATCAGGTCTATCTCAGCCTTGCCGAAAACCCAGTTCTCGTCCATTATCTCGTAGCCAGCGGCTTCCAGGTGCGCTTTGGCCATTGCTTCGCCTTTTTGGCCCAGGTCGTTGTGGTATGCCATTAATTGCTTATGCTATGAAATAAAAACATGATATAAACTAAAAAGCCTATGCCTGCAAAAAACACTAAAGTGCTACTATAAAGCAATCCCCAGCTGATGTTTTTTAATGGTATATACCCGTATTTACTTAAAACCCATAATATTACACCTGAAAATAAGAACAGCAATATGAAAAACAGTGGCATCATTGAATACGTCGAATTTTGTGCTATCCATATCACCAAAATTTCGATTGCCAAAAACAGCAGAAAAAACCTGTATTTCATTGTTATTTTATAATTACCGACCCTAAGTAATCGGATATGGTCTTCTCCACCTTTTTCATGTGCATGTACTGGTTAAGCAGTATCTCCTGGTCGGCTTCGGCGCTGGTTGTCTGCAGTTCTTTACGCAGGCTTTCCAAAATCTTGCCCACCTTTTGCTTTTTAAGGTGAAATATAGCGCCCAGGATGGTGGCCTTCATGTTTGCCTGCTCATCGGGCACCATTATTTTGTGCATTTCGTACCAGTTTTCGCTTAGGGTATATTTTGTTGCCAGCAGGGTAACCACCAGGTCTACAATGCCTTTATCAGGATGGTGTATAAAGTGCTGCTCTTCGGGCAGTACACCATTCTCCACTTCCTGGCGGTAAATTTCCATAAAGTGTTTGGTTACGGGCTGCTCAAATTCAACATCGCTTAGCTCGGCTATCATAAACGGGCCTATGTAGGTATTGGCAATGCCATCCCAGTCTATCATTTTATTACCATATAGCAGCAACAGCCGAATGATCTCTTTCTCCTGATTTGCGTCGCTGTAAGCTATTGCTTCTAATTCCTTTTGCGAAAGGCCTGTATTGATAGAAGTTTCATCCTCTATATTATTCTCTTCCTGAATTAATTTTTCAGAAGCTCTTTCTTCACTTTGACGCTTTTTACGAAGTTCATCCGAAATGTTCTTATTGATTATACCTATAAGCTGCCTTTCGGAAATATTAAATTTTTGAGATGCAATTTTAGTGTATTCTGACCTCTTTAAATCGTCTTTTATTAGCGAAATTGTTTTGGATATTTCCGTAAATGCGTTTGCCTTAGCAATGGGATCATTTTGGATATCTTTTAAAAGGATTTCTGACTTAAATTCAATAAAATCTTTGCTATTAGATTTAACATAATTTAAAAAACCTGAACTTCCAACCTTTCTTACATAAGAATCAGGGTCGTCTCCATCAGGAAACAAAACTATGCGCACATTTAAGCCTTCTTCAATTACAATATCTAACCCTCTGATTGCAGCTTTTATCCCCGCCGCGTCGCCATCGTATAATATGGTGATGTTTTTGGTGAGGCGGCCGATAAGCCGGATCTGCTCAACGGTTAACGAGGTACCCGATGATGCCACCACATTTTCTACACCCGCCTGGTGCACCGATATTACATCGGCATACCCTTCAACCAGGTAGCAGTTATCTTCCTCGCGGATGGCCCGCTTGGCAAAGTACAGGCCGTATAAAACGTTGGATTTATGGTAGATCTCCGACTCGGGCGAATTAACATACTTGGGTACATTCTTATCGCTTTTCAGCGTACGCCCCCCAAAGGCTATCACCCTGCCGGTAAAGCTATGGATGGGGAACATCACCCGCCCGCGGTAACGGTCGTACAGCGAGCCGTTGTCCCGCTTAACCGAAAGGCCGCTTTCTACAAGATATTGTTCCTGGTAGCCCTGCTTAATGGCTTCACCGGTAAAGGCTTCCCATTGGTCGGGCGAGTAGCCCAGCTCGAACTTTTTAATGGTATCGGCGTTAAAACCGCGTTCTTTAAAATAGCTCAGGCCAATGTTTTGGCCCTCCTCGGTTTCCAGTAAACTTTCATGAAAAAATTTCGCCGCATAACCCGATACGATCATCAGGCTTTCGCGGTGATTTTGCTCTTCCAGGTTTTCGGTGGTATCTACCGTTTCTTCAACCTGTATACCGTATTTTTTGGCCAGCCATTTTAACGCTTCGGGATACGTGAACTTTTCCAGTTCCATTAAAAAGGTAACTGCGCTGCCACCCTTGCCTGATGAAAAATCTTTAAAAATGCCCTTTGCCGGCGATACCGTGAACGATGGCGTACGCTCGTTAGCAAACGGCGAAAGGCCCACATAATTGGCCCCGCGCTTTTTTAAAGCCACAAATTCGCCAATCACCTCCACAATATCTGTGGCTTCCATTATACGGTCGATGGTGGGTTTGGTGATCATGGATTTTGCTTCGCGATTGAGCGGGTACAAAAGTAATCTTAACTCTCTAAATCGTTGTTTTAAATATAGAAAAAAATCAAATGGTAAGCCTCCCTGTGCCAACAAAAAGCCCCGGTTGCCTAACAACCGGGGCTTAAATATTATGCTCTCCCTTCGGGTGCCGGGGTTATTTAAGCGTTATGCTGGTTTTGCCCATAGTATAACCATCTGCATAAAGCAGTACGGTATAAGCACCTTTTTGAAACGGCGCGGGGTTTATCCAGTCAATAGTGTAAGCGCTGCCATCATCCCTGAAATCAATAGATGTTCGGTAGGTATATTGCAGGTCCTGGTTATCGGCGTTAAACATACCCGAGTCGTTTTGAGTGATCAGGTTGCCGGTTGGGTCAATTATCCGCACATAAACATCATGCAGGCCTTTTTCGGCCACCGCGTTGGTCGCTATTGTAAAATTGATCTTTATTTTTTGCGCTTGTTTGGCTTTTGTAACATCGCTTTCCTTGCCGCTGTTTTTTACTTTATAGGCCACCACATCCGCAGTTGCCACCTTAATGGCCGATGCAACTTTAACCTTGGTGTCAAGCTCCTGGTTCTTTTGCTCAAGGTCGGTAGCTTTTTGGCTAACGGCTGCCAGGTTGTTTTTTAATGTATCGCGCTCGGTAGCCAGGGTGGTGTTCTGTTTTTTAAGCTCTTCAATATCGGCGGTGTATTTGGTTACAAAATACCTTAGCTGCTTGATATCTTCCTGCGCTTTGCTAAGTTCGGCGGCGGTTAGCTTGCCCTTGGCCAGTTCGCTTCTTAGCACGCGAATCTTCACCCTTAACGAATCGTTTTTGGCCTGCATTTCGGCCGACATTTTTGCCCTGCCCGCGTTAACCTGCTCTATTTGCGCTTCCAGGCTATCCAGTTCGGTTTGCAGCCTTGTTTTTTCGTCGTTTTGATAAACAATTTTTGTATCCGAGTTCTTTTTCTGCGTATACAGGTAAACATCGGTACCCAATAAAGCAACCACAACGGCTATCAAAAAATAAATTACGTTAGAATTTTTTTTGGGGGCTTGTTCCGGTTGGTTTTCTACTGGCTGGTATTCCATAGCAATTAATTAAAGTTTTTGATAAACCGGCAGGCTGTTACCCGCTAAGCATTATCATTCTTTTTTATATAATCTACATAAAAATAAGCAAAAAACTAACAATACGAAAGTTTGAAGCCCTTTTAGTACTTAAGCAACGCGGGCTAAATTAAGTACAATATGATTAAAACACAAAATAGACGTAATTATTATACTAATACTAAAACTGGTTTGTTATGAGTTTATATCTTTGGACCTTAAAATAAATACCCGTTTAATGTATCTTTATAAACGTTTACTTTGTACCCTTCTTTTTATAACTATATATTCCCTCTCAATAGCACAAACGGTAACTCCTGAGGAGGTTACTCAGGCCGAACCCAAACGCGAATTTAGAGGCGTATGGATAGCCACTGTAGTAAACCTTGACTGGCCGACAAATGCCAGGGCCACGGCCGAAGCGCAGGAAAAGGACCTGCTTAACCAGTTAAATTTTCACCAGCAGGCAGGTATAAATGCTATCATGTTTCAGGTAAGGCCTGCCGCCGATGCCTTTTACGCAAAAAGCCGCGAGCCATGGTCAAAATACCTCACAGGCAAGCAAGGGCAGGAACCGGGGTACGACCCGCTGGAGTTTGCCACCACCGAAGCCCATAAACGGGGCATGGAGCTGCACGCCTGGTTTAATCCTTACCGCGCAACTTTTGATAACAAGTTTTGGGCGCTTGCGCAAAACCACATCACACGCGCCAAACCCGAATGGTTCTTTATTTACGACGGGATAAAATTATTTAACCCCGGCATACCCGAGGTGCGCGAATATATTGTGCAGGTAATATTGGATGTGGTAAAGAACTATGATGTGGACGGCATACATATGGACGATTATTTTTACCCTTATCCTGTAAGAGGGCAGGTTATAGGCGACGCCGAAACCTTTGCCCAATATGGCGAAGGCTTTGATAATATAAAAGACTGGCGGCGCGATAATGTTGATAAACTGGTGCATATGCTTGCAGATAGTATACATAAGTACAAACCGCGCATGAAATTTGGCATAAGCCCTTTTGGGATCTGGGCGAACAAGAGCCAGCATCCCGATGGTTCGGCCACCAACGGTGGCTCGTCATACATTGAAAACTTTGCCGATACCCGTAAATGGGTACAGCAGGGCTGGATAGATTACATTAACCCGCAGATATACTGGCATATTGCTAACCGGGTGGCATCATTTGATACGCTATTGAACTGGTGGAGCAATAATACTTATAACAGGCACCTGTACATTGGCCAGGGGCCGTACCGCTTTTATGAGCAGCGAAGCCCGGCTTTTAAAAACCCATCGGAGATACCCAACCAGATACGTTTGATACGGGAGAACCCGCGTGTGCAGGGCAGCGTTTTTTTCAGGTCGCAAACGTTAATGGCCAATGCCAACCATTTGGTTGATAGCCTGAAGGAGGATTTTTACAAATACCCGGCGTTGCCGCCGCCTATGCTTTGGCTGGATTCGATAGCGCCCAATGCCCCGCAAAACTTTATAGCGAAGGCAGAAAATAAAGGCATTATGCTGAAATGGCAGGCACCGGTATTGGCCAAGGACAGCGAGGCGGTTTATGGCTATGTGATATACCGTTTTCAGCAAAACGAAAAGTTTGATATGGCCGACCCCAAGAACATACTGCACATACAATACGATACCGAAACCTTATACATGGACAGTAATGTTAAGCCAGGCCAAACGTACTATTATGTGATAACGGCGATAGACCGGTTAAAGAACGAGAGCGACCGGTCGCCAACGATGATGGTGACAGCGCCTTAGCGGAATGAATATCGAATGTAGAATCTCGATTATTGAATATCGATGTTTTTACCCGATCGGCCGGTTACAGGGTGATAAGCCGGCGGGCGGTTAGCTCGTCCAGATAGATATCCAGCTCGCTGTCGCCCATGCCATATATCTTTTCGGTTTGCCAAAAGGCCTTGTAAATATCGGGTTTGCTGTGCTTGCCATTATCATAAATGTTCAGCAGCTTTTGATGAATATAACTTAACCCTGCGGCATTGGTTTGCAAGCGTTTTAAGTGCGCCTGCATAGCTGGTTTAAGGCATGGCAAATTGCCCCAAAACCGGGTTGCATCAATCCAGGCGTTCAGTTTATCCGCATTGCCGGCAACATACAGTTGCCAGGCTTCGGTAGCCAGTTCAATATCATATTCGCCTAATTGCACGCGGATGTTATCGTACAGGTATTCAAGCTGTTCGCCGTTTAATTCGCCCATGCCCCTAAAATCGGGCAGATCGGGATAATCTGCCGGGCATATCAGGTATATGGCCGGCGCTGATAGGTTGGTTTGCTGCGATAACAGCATTAAGGCGCCAAGCAGGTTCACCTGGCAATGCAGGTCGAACTCAAACCAAAGGTTAACTTCATCATAGGGCTGGCTTAGTTTTTCCAGGTGCGCCACCATCTCATCATGATAGCGTTGGGGCGTTTCGTCAAACGTCCGGCAAATAAACGCCGAACGATCCCTCCAGAAATCCGCTGACGCGATGTTTTCTGAGAGCGGGCCTTCAGATAAAACTTCGCGCCAAACCATTACATCGCCTTCAATGCCGGTCCGTTCAAACCCATGCAGGGTAGCGTTGCCGTTAAGTATGTTAAGCACACTCATATAACTTGGTTTTACAGCGCGTAAATGGATACGGGATGTTTTATTACCTCCAGGCTTTATACTGATTTATCAACCCGTTGGTTGATGAATCATGACTGGTTACTTCGGCGTCATCTTTTAATTCAGGTAATATTTTACCGGCAAGCTGCTTGCCCAGTTCAACGCCCCATTGGTCGAAGCTGTAAATATTCCAGATAATGCCCTGTACAAATATTTTATGCTCGTACATGGCAATCAGGCTGCCTAAGGTGCGCGGCGTTATTTTTTTAACCAGTATGGAGTTTGTAGGCCGGTTGCCTTCAAATACTTTAAACGGTGCAATCTTTTCGATCTCCTCATCGGTTTTACCGGCTTTTTTTAATTCGGCAATTACCTCGTCCTCGGTTTTGCCGTTCATTAAAGCCTCGGTTTGGGCAAAGAAGTTTGACAGCAGCATATTATGGTGCTCGCCCAATGGGTTATGCGATTGTGCCGGTGCGATAAAATCGCAGGGGATCAACTTTGTACCCTGGTGTATCAGCTGGTAAAAAGCATGCTGACCGTTGGTGCCGGGCTCGCCCCAAATAACCGGGCCGGTTTGATAGTCGACATGTTTGCCGTTACGGTCTACATGCTTGCCGTTGCTTTCCATATCGCCCTGCTGAAAATAAGCCGCAAAGCGGTGCATGTACTGGTCGTATGGCAGTATAGCCTGTGTTTCGGCCTCAAAAAAGTTGTTATGCCATATCCCTATTAAAGCCAAAATAACCGGCAGGTTTTGCTCAAGCGGCGCATCTTTAAAATGGTTATCCATAGCATGCGCGCCATCAAGCAACTCAACAAAATTTTCAAAACCAATGCTAAGCGAAATAGAAAGGCCAATAGCGCTCCATAAAGAGTAGCGCCCCCCAACCCAGTCCCAAAACTCGAACATATTTTTAGTATCGATGCCAAATTTTTCAACGCCTTCGGTATTGGTAGAAAGCGCCACGAAATGTTTGGCCACATCCTCATCCTTGCCGCCATTTTTGATGAACCAGTCGCGGGCGCTGTGGGCGTTACCCATGGTTTCCTGCGTAGTAAAGGTTTTTGATGCCACCAGGAACAGTGTGGTTTCCGGGTCGACTGTTTTTAGCGTCTCTACTATATGGGTAGCATCCACGTTGGACACAAAATGCAGGTTCAAGTGGTTCTTGTAGGCCTTTAAGGCTTCGGTAACCATTACCGGGCCAAGGTCGGAGCCGCCAATGCCAATGTTCACTACATCGGTGATGGCCTTACCTGTGTAGCCTTTCCACTCGCCGCTGATTATCGCTTCGCTAAAATACTTCATTTGGTTTAGTACCCGGTTTACATCGGGCATTACATCCTTACCCTCAACATATATGGGGGTATTGCTGCGGTTACGCAGGGCTATGTGCAGTACCGGGCGGCCCTCGGTAACGTTGATCTTTTCGCCCGAGTACATGGCCTCAACTGCCTTATTTACACCACACTCGCGGGCCAGCTGTATCAATAAAGCAACGGTCTCATCGTCGATACGGTTCTTGGAGTAATCCAGTAAAAGGTCATCAAACTGCAGGGAGAATTTTTCAAATCGCTGATTGTCAGCCTCAAATAATTCCTTCAAGCTTTTTGAAACGATATCTATATAATGGTCAGTTAGATATTTATAGGCCTGGGTGGTGGTGAAATCGATATTTGGCAGCATAGTTGTAACATTTTTTGTAAAAATAGCAAGTTAAAACTGAGCCCTGAATTAAAAGTAAAAAAAGGACAGTTAAGTGTTATTTTAACACACCGCACATAGTGTTTGTTTTACACCTTGAAATTGTCATATCAATAACAGATATTAAATAATTTTTTGAAAATGAAAATAAACAATTCATATATTTGTGGTGTTTATAAATAAATATAGGATTTTTCATCATTTTATTAATTGGCTTTTTTAACCGCATCATACCATGTTCGAAAAACTTTTTTTGCTTGTAAAAAATAACGCCGGTACGGCTGTTATTAACAACCCGGTAGTTCCTGAACAATACCGCGACGCCGTAATAAACGAAGCTTCGAGCTCGATCATCGAGGTGTTAAAAAACCAGATGGAAAGCGGCAGGTTAAAGGACCTTGTGAAATATTTTCAGTTTTCGGGGTTGTATGATAATCCGCTTATCAATAGCGCGGTAAACAAATTTGCCAATAAGCTGAACAACTACTACAATATTGATACGCCCCAGGCGCTGCAAATAGCCGATGAACTGATACCGCCGGTAATGCAGGAGCTGATCAAACAATCAAAAAGCGAACAGAATAAAGAATTTGCGCTTGGCGCCATGCTTTCGAAATTAAGCGGCGGCGTAGGCGATATGGGCCTATTGCTTAACCAGATGCGGATAGCATAGGTAACAGCGTTAAACGAAGTTGTAAAGGTTGTAAGGGTTAGCTTACAGCCTTTTTGTTTTTGGGTATAACCTATATACGCTTATAGTTTTAACCACGCTTAACAACTACCACATTTACCACCCATTTTATATCTTTGCGACATGACAAAAGAGAACATGCAGGATTTAAGGGATAGAACAACTTCCCTGAGGAGGCATCTTTGACATCGATACCAAACTCGATGCCATGCAAAAGGAACAGGATATAACCTTAGGCCCAAACTTTTGGGATAATCCTAAAGATGCCGAGAAGGTTCTGGCATCCATCAAAACAAAAAAAATATGGACCGACGCTTTCCAGAAGGTAGTATCGGTAGTTGATGATACAAACGTATTGTTCGAATTTTTTCAGAGCGGTGATGCTACCGAAGCCGAAATGAACGAACAGTACAACCTGGCCTTAACCGCGGTTGAAGAGCTTGAATTTAAAAACATGCTGAGCGCCGAGGAAGACCAGTTTAACGCGGTTTTGCAAATAACTGCCGGCGCCGGCGGCACCGAAAGCTGCGACTGGGCCGGTATGCTGATGCGCATGTACATTATGTGGGGCGAGAAGAACGGCTATAAAGTTACCGAGCAGGATTACCAGCCCGGCGATGTGGCCGGTGTAAAAACCGTAACCCTGCAACTGGAGGGAGACTTTGCTTATGGCTATCTAAAAGGAGAGAACGGCGTTCACCGGTTGGTGCGCGTATCGCCGTTTGATGCCAATGCCAAGCGCCACACATCATTTGCATCGGTATATGTTTACCCGCTGGTTGATGATACCATCGAGATTGAGGTAAACCCTGCCGATGTTGAGTTCGAAACCTTCCGTTCGGGTGGTGCAGGCGGCCAAAACGTAAATAAGGTTGAAACCGCCGTACGTTTATACCACAAGCCATCGGGCATCATTATCAAAAACCAGGAGTCGCGCTCGCAGCTGCAGAATAAGGAGAACGCCATGCGCCTGCTTAAATCGCAGTTGTATGAAATTGAAATGCGCAAACGCCAGGAAACCACCAATGCTATTGAAGGCAATAAGAAGAAAATAGAGTGGGGGTCGCAGATACGTAACTATGTTTTACACCCATACAAACTGGTGAAGGACCTGCGTACCGACCATGAAACGTCGAACGCCGCAGCAGTACTTGATGGGGATCTGAATGAGTTTTTAAAAGCCTACCTGATGGAATTTGGCGGGCCGAAGAGTTAAGGGTTGAAATTTGTGAAGTGTAGGTGTCAGCCCGGGTATGCAGAAGGACGAGCAACGGGCATCCGTAAGGAATAACTTTACTATTATCGTTTTAGTTAAGCGATTGCTGCTGATTTACTATCCTGGATTGTAAAATCGCGTAGTTTTACGTATTGTTTGTTAGATAATTAAACTATACCTTTACGAAACAACCTTAACTATCACATGAAAAGACTTTATTCTAAACGTAATTCCCACATTAAATTTTTCTTTATTGCCCTTGTTGCGTTATGCGGCGTCATATACGGTTGCCGTAAAGAGATAACAAACAGTAAAGGATCCACATTAAATACTGAACCGGCAATTGCCGATGCCAAAAGCTGGTACGAAAGCACTTTCCCTGTTACCGGCAGCAGCAATCAAACCGTTCATACAAACAGCACGGGTACGGGGTTCGACCTGAGCCAACGGGTAAAACCCGACTGGAAGCATACAGCAACATATGCCCGCTTGGGCAAAGATGTGATAGAAATGCCTATTGACCCGGACAGTAAGTTTAATAGTATACTAAAAGGAAGATCAACAACCAGGCTTACAGTAAAAGCTACACCCGCAGTTCGTACCTGCTGTTAAAAGATGGCAAAGGCTATAAAGCCTATATCATGACCATTGTTGGAGATTCATCGTACATCAAAGGTAACCCCGACAAATTAGCAAACAATACCTACCGGCAGCACGATGCCGATTTTAGTGGATTAGTACTGTACTTTACTCCAAAAGGTAAGTATGTTAACGGATATGCCTACAAGAACGGGCAGTTAGTTACACCAGGCTCGCAGACACAAGCACAAGGTAAAACAAGGGTGCAACTGGTAATGCAATGCACCGACTGGTACTATGATGTTTATGTAAACGGGGTGTTAGTGGGTTCGGTGTATTTATACACCACCTGCACAGCCCAAAACCCGAATGACCCGGGATCAAGCGGTACCCCTGCACCCCCCAATCCTTGTGATACGCCGCAGCCGCCATCCACAGATCCAAATCCGCCATCAACACCAAATCAGCCTCCGGTGCCGCCTGTGCCTTTGGCAATACCGGGACATATAGCCATTAACAATGTACCGGGTGGTGGTTTCCCGCCGCCAACTGACGAGGATGACCCGTGCCCACCCCATGATTACGATATTATTAATAAAGTAAAAGACCCGTGTCTGAAGGCCATGGTTGATGCGGTTATTAATAAAGATATTACTACTGTAATAAACGCAATGATACAAAATGTTTTTGGGGGTAGCTCTAAAGTAAACATTAAGTATATTGATGCACCATTGAACCCCGGGCAGGAAGGTTATACTCCTCCGCCCAGCAGTCTTGATCCTGACGGAAATTTAACAATCACTGTACAATTGAATAAAAATGAATTGCCGAATTATTCACAGGAATTTATTAGCACCGTAATCATCCATGAAAGTATTCATGCATATTTAACAACCATTGGTACGTTTGGTAAGTTGCAACATGAAACTATTGCGACAGTTTTTGCCAATCAGATGGCTTTAGATTTACGACAGATGTATCCCAATTTATCTGAAAGCGATGCCAAATATTTAGCTTGGGGCGGTCTCACTATGACTGATGACTTTCAAAATAATATGGCTTCAGATGCTGGTATTCTTGGTAGCTTTGAAGCAACGCAGGATGCTTTTTCAATAGGTACCGCTGGAACTAAATGCAACAAATGATATGGGATATTTTTTTAAAACATTGATGTTAATCACTTTTACAGTCCACTCCGGTATTTTAAAAGCGCAGGAGAATAAGAAATTCAATACAAAATCAATAATAGATAAAAATAATATTGAGCATGCAGAGGATAGCCTTTTAAGAATAATAGATAACAATATTTATTATTCTTATTATTCGCCATCATATATGAGCAATAAAACGCCGATTTTTACAATGCTCAAAATTGATTTAGATTGGAATGGTAAAGTAACCGGGATTCATTTTTCAGATAGTGCTGATTCTGTTTTCGTAAAATCATATTTCAATAATCCACGAAATAGGGACATAAAAAGCACTTTCGAAAAATATGCCCGGCTAAAGGCATACTCAAATATTTCGCTATTAATACCTGTAAACTATCAGCCGGAATACCCAAACCAGAAAAAGATTTTCTCGTATGAAGAATTAGAGAGGAGCTTAAAGTTTAAAAATCAGTATTTTATTGGAAATTCAGTAATGTTTTCTCCTATAAATATTAAAGTTCTTACAAAGGGCAATATGTAACCAAACGTAATTATTAATCGACTTAAAAATATCGAATTAATAAAATTTGCATTGATTGACATACCATGTTATGTGTACATCACAAAACCCGAATGATCCGGGTACCGGCGGTACCCCGCACCGCCCAATCCTTGTGATACGCCGGTTCCGCCACTACCTACAAACCCAAATCCGCCCTCAACACCAAATCAGCCGCCGGTGCCGCCTGTACCTTTAGCAATACCTGGGCATATTGCCATTAACAATGTACCGGGTGGTGGTGGTTTCCCACCGCCAACGGATGAGGATGACCCGTGCCCGGAGCTACAAGATGTCATTAATAATATTAAAAATCAATGCTTAAAAGCAATGGTTGATATAGCAATTCAAAAAGACATTAAATTTGATCTTAATAATTCAATGAAATCAATTTTTGATCAAAACACCGATTTTAATTTGAATTTTATCGACGCCGCACCAAATAGTTTCAGTAAGCCAACAGTGGATGGTGATACTCATATAGATCACTCCGGTTCTACTAAATTAGCGAACGGCAGAATAATGCTTCAGTCTATGGATCTAAGCATTAGAATGAATACTAATTTAGCTACTGGATCAAAAGAATATGTAGCGGCAACTATTATGCATGAGGCCCTCCATGCGTATTTAGATTTTAGTCAAACTATTATAAATCAGCATATTGATATAGCGACAAATTATATAAATTCAATGCAGCAGCAGTTGTTGAATATGTTTCCATCTACACTTACACCTGATGATGCATTTGCGTTAGCATGGGGTGGTTTAAAAGATGATGCAGTAACTTTATATTCCCGTCTTTCAACCGCTCAAAAAGACAATATTACGATTGCTAACAAAAATTTCAAGTCGGGAGCTATGGGACAGCCATGCACACCATAATATTTAATACTATGTTAAAGAAAAGTTATACTATCTTATTGATCCTGTTATTACCTATAATCAGTAAGTCACAGTCACATCCTGGTGTACAAGCATTCACAAAATTTGTATCAAAAAATTACCGTTTGCCCGAAGAATTGAAAAGCAATTGTGAATGGATGTACGCAATTGTAAAAGTGAAAACAGACAACCATAATAGAATTATCAAATATGAGTTCGTAAACAAGCCGACGGAAGGAATGAAAAAACCTTTTGATTTTTTAATCGGTTATCAGTTTCCAAAAGCAACCAAAATAAACGGGCATCCAATTATATTTTATTTAGGCATTGATAATTTGGAAATTTGTAAAGAAAAGCCTGGTGATAAAGTGTTTTATGCCCCTAACGATGTAGTTTCTACCATTACATCCTATATGCAAAAGATATTGCGTGACGATCCTAAAACGATATTTGTACCTAATTTAGTTTTTATAGGATATCCACCTTCTCAACGTTAAAATTATGTTGATACACGCACCATATGCAGTTTAGGTAGCCCTTTTCTGTAAATGTCACGTTATGTGGCGTGCGATGCCGCGAGAACGGTGCAGGTGGGCAAAACGTAAAAAAGGTGGGGGATAAAAACAAATTGGTGTTGAAGGGATTGCACAGCCCATAACTTTAACGTTAACGTTAAAAACGATGCCGCACACTACGGCATCGTTTTTTGTTAGCATAAATTGTAATTTGGCCTCAACAATTACTCCTAACCGTGATGAAGCCTTTTTTAACTACCATAATTTTAACTGCTGCTACTATCGCGGCGTTTAGCCAGCAAAAGCCAATGCCGCTTTACCCTAATGGTGTGCCAAATTCAAAACCTACCCCGGCTACCTATAAAGAAACTATTAATGATACCTATTGGATAACCCATGTAAGCACCCCTACGCTTACGGCTTACCTGCCCGAAAAGGGCACAGCCAACGGTACCGCGATTGTGATATGCCCGGGTGGGTCGTATGCAGGGCTGGCATCGGCGCACGAGGGTTTCCAGGTGGCACAAGCCTTTAATAAAATTGGCGTTACCGCGTTTGTGTTAAAATACCGCTTGCCGAGCGACAGTATTATGATTGATAAAACCATAGGCCCTTTGCAGGATGCGCAGCGCGCTATACAGATGGTTAGGCAGGGCGCAGCCAAATGGGGCATAAACCCCAACCGGATAGGTATTATGGGCTTTTCGGCGGGAGGGCACCTGGCATCAACCGAAGGGACACATTTTGATAAGGTAGTTATTGATAACCCGGACAATATCAGCGTTAGGCCCGATTTTATGATGCTGATATACCCGGTGATCACTTTTGGCGAAAAAACGCATGCCGGTTCGCGCGAGAATCTGATAGGGAAAGACGCACCTCAGCAGATGACAGATCTTTATTCGAACGAGAAGCAGGTAACCGCCAACACCCCGCCAACCTTTATCGTGTTTGCCGAAGACGATGATGTGGTGCCGGTTGAGAATGGCCTGATGATGTATAACGCCTTGCTGAAAAATAAAGTGAAAGCAGCTTTACACATTTTCCCCGAAGGCGGGCACGGCTTTGGCATGTTTAACCCCAAAAGCAAGGGCCTTTGGTTTGATTGGGCCAAAACCTGGATGGGCGATAACGGATGGTTGAACAGATAGTTGTTTGTTGAGGTTGTTTTACTTTAAAATGGAACAAAGTCAACAGGTTTAATAATTGTCAATCAATATTTTAAATATGGAACGATTGTGCCTGTGAACCTCGGATTTACGCTTCCGGTATTATAAACAGGTTTAGCAGTTCGTTCAGTTCATCCACTTTCTCTGATGATCCCAGGTGCTCGTAGGCGCTAATGAGGTTACGCAGTACGCGTTTAATAATGTCGGCATTTGAGCAGGGCTCGTAAAACTGTTTATCGAACTGCAGGTTAAGCTGTTTCAAAAACATATCCACATCCCGGCGGCCGAATATAAATCCTTTATTAAACGCGTTGATGTAGAACAAAATACCGCCTTCAAACTCGCTTTCGCGGCTTTCGTCAAGGTAGGCCAATATAAAATGCTGTGGCAGGTTTACCCCGTAAACCGGGATATCCAGTTTTTGAGCGATGATGGAATAAATAATAGCCAGCGATATCTGGTTGCCCTTTTTGGTTTCCAGCACCTGGCTTATGTAGCTGTTTTGAGGGTCGCGGTGGTTGGTGGTATTGCCGCTAAAACCATGTATGCTGTAAAAAACATGGTTCATCAGCTTAACCTGCTCAACCGGGCTGGCCTCGTTCATCATCTGTATCCAGATATCGCGCTTAATAGATTCTATCTGGTTAATAACCTTTTGCTCGTCAAGATCGGGGTATTGGTAGCGGTTAATGATCAGGATGCCCTGCAGCAGGTCGAAGGCTCCGCTTTGGTGCCAAAGCTTCAGGTCGTTTTTTACGGTGCCGAATTGTATCTCGTGCACCAGGTTGGCAATACGCTCCTGCTGTGTAGGGTCAAAGGCCTGTTCAAAAGCGCTTTCAAGGTAAGTAATGGCCTCGGTGCCGTACGACAGCAGCTTTTCGTGCACGTGCCCGTATATTTCGGTATCCGGGTCGTCCAGTAAACGGATTAATGAATTTACTTCTGTAGGATTAATCATATCGCTTCATGCTAAAATACTAAACGTTTTAATATTTTTACAGCTATGTTCAATTTAACGTTTGCAAGGGATTTTCTGTTGCACCAGCTTAAGTCAAAAAACCGTCATGGTTTGCACTCGCCGTTTGTATACCGTTTGGTAGATGAGGTTATTTACGATAAGAGACATTACCCTGCTTACGATAGCATTGAACAGCAGCGCGACCATCTGCTGGTTGACGACCGCCAAATTACCGTTACCGACCTGGGCGCTGGCTCGCATGTAAATAATAATAAACAGAAAAAGATAAGCGATATCACCCTAAACGCGCTTAAACCACCCAAACTGGCAAAGTTGCTTTACCGGCTTGCTGCCTTTACTAACCCAACAAGCGTTGTTGAATTAGGCACCTGCTTAGGTATTACCACGCTTTACCTGCAGGCAGCCGCGCCCGATGCAAAAGTGTATACCTTAGAGGGCTGCCCGCAAACTGCAGGTGTTGCCAAAGATGTATTTGAAAGGGCGGGAGCAAAGGACATCAACGTAATAACCGGGAATTTTGACGATACCATGCCCGGTGTTATAGCCGGGTTGGATAAACTTGACTTTGTGTATATAGACGGCAACCACCAGCGCGATGCCACCCTGCGGTATTTTGAATGGTGCCTGCCCAAGGTACACGAAGGCACCATGCTGATATTTGACGATATTTACTGGAGCGACGGCATGAAACAAGCCTGGGCGCAGATAAAAGCTCACCCGCAGGTAACCGCCACAGTCGACCTGTTTTGGATAGGCCTGGTGTTTTTTAAACCGGGACAAGCAAAGGAGAATTTTAAGATAAAAGTGTAGTGGATGTGCGGATGTAGCTTCGATTGTTTCTTTTAGGTTAATTAGAAATGAAAATCAGGTAGTTTTACGTATTGTTTGTAAGGCAATAATGCTATATTTTTACGAAATACTTTAACTATCACATGAAAAGACTTTATCCAAAAAGCATTATTTTAAGGTTGTGTATAGCCCTTATTGCTTTGTGCGCTTTAATTTATGGTTGCCGTAAAGAGATAACAAACAGTAAAGAATCCACATTAAATACTGATCCCGCTGTTCCCGATGCCAAAACCTGGTACGAGCGTACTTTCCCTGTTATGGGCGGCAGCAATCAAACCGTTCATACAAACGGCAACGGTACCGGATTTGACTTGAGCCAAAAGGTTAAACCCGACTGGCCGCACGCCACCCGCTATACCCGCTTGGGTAAAGATGTGATAGAGATGCCTATTTGCCCGGATAGCAAGTTTAAAAGCATACTAAAAAAGAAGATCAATAACCAGGCTTACAGTAAAAGCTATACTCGTAGTTCATATTTGCTGTTAAAGGATGTAAAAGGTTACAAAGCCTATATCATGACGATTGTTGCCGATTCATCGTACATTAAGGGCGATCCCGGCAAATTAGCAAACAATACCTACCGGCAGCACGATGCAGATTTTAGCGGGCTGGTATTATATTTTACCCCGAAAGGTAAATATCTTAACGGTTACGCTTACAAAAATGGGCAACTTGTGGAATCAGGATCGGCGGTGCAATCACAAGGCAGAACAAGGGTTCAATTAGCGGAAAGATGTATCGATTGGTACTACGATGTTTATGTAAACGGCGTATTTGTTGGTTCGATTTACTTATATACCACCTGCAACACCCCAAACCCACAAGATCCAGGATCAAGCGGAAGTCCTGCACCCCCAAATAGATGCGATACACAAGGACCGCTATCGCCCTCAACGCCTAATTCGCCATCAACCCCATCCGTTCCTACGGCGCTATCGGGCCATGTAGTTGTTAACAATGTACCGGGCGGGGGCTTCCCCCCACCAACTGATGAGGATGATCCTTGTGATAATGTGCCGTCATCGTCACTTCATCCTATCTTTGGTATTAATAACTCGAATGCAATAATACCTGATGCTAACTTCGATGATCTTTTGAATTATCTCGACACTAAAGGCATTTCCTATTCCAATCCTTATAATGTTACCGTAACAATCAACGGCATTCAATATAAAGGCCAATATACTGATATATATAATCCTGATGGTACGGTCGTACATTACTTTAGCCCAGATATAAGTAGTGGCCCTTTCCAAATCGGAATGGAATATGCAATAGGTACAAGCCCGGTTAGTTCTAATACAGTCAACACAACGATCAGCATGGATTTCGGAGCAGTTAGGGTAGGTAGCCCTTCATCCTATTTAGGTAATGGGACAGTTACTTATGCTCCACTGGGTGGCAGTGGCGGTGCGTTGTTAACCGCTGCCCAAAGGCAGCAATTGGAAAGTTCCGATAACAGCCGTCTTTTACAATTGCTCCAGCAGGAAGATGCTGCAGATGACGCGGCCGCAGGCCCCTGCCATGGCACAGCTCGTAACGGTAATGTTAAATGGCCAGGCACTCTCGAACATTGGCTGATACAATTTGATTATATTGCCAGCAACCCATTGTCATTAAAGGAATATTATGTGCCGGGCTCAAGCGGTAAACTTAATGGTAACCCCGGTTATGCAGATATTGCCAACCCTGTTACAGGTGAGATGTTCGAAATAAAACCAGATAATACTGGCGGACAAAGCGCTGGTGTAGCTGAAATACAACTTTATGTAACGAAGGCCAATGCTTTATGCCCAAGGGTGGTTGGTGGGGGATGGTCTGCAGGTGGGAATTATCCATCCCGTAGTTTACCAGATCCTAAGAATCCGGCAAATCTTTTAATCTCACGTTTGTTCAGTAATGGTGTAATTGTTTATGCCTCTAAACCACGTAACGGATTACCGCAGCCAGTTCCTATAGTCCTACCTGAAAATCTTTTAGAAAAACTAAAAAAATTATTCAGGCAAATTAAGGAGAATCCAAACAACATGCAGCTGCAAATTATCGCTTTCGTTCGGCAAAACCCCAAAATCATACCCTATCTTAAAAGCGCAGCTGCGGTAGTTGTTATTGGCACCATTCTAGAGGATATTGCAAGTGATGGAGCGGGTGTTTTAGATGATTGGCAAAGCTTTTTAATAGCAAGAGCACTTTGGCGGGTTAGCAACGGAATTGTTATAATTTGATGTGATTTAATAAATATATGCGTACATTATTTGTAGATATTTCGACATTAGCTTACGATTTCAAAAACAGATACAATAAAACTATTTCTCATGAATTTGCAAATTGTGCAGATGTACAGTTGACAGCCCTTTTTGAATTAAAAACCGGAATTAAAATCAATAAACAGATTTCCATTGCCACAAGACCAGAATGGGAGTTTTTTACTGAAATAGGAGAAGTTTCTAAGGTAGCCTTCTCTATTTATATAAACCATAATTGGAATAATATAACCGTGCTTTGGAAATCAAAATCTGGTCGTGTTTACCGACTGGAAGACACCGATATTGACTGTAATGACATTGAGTTTTGGTTTGATGGGTTGGATGTAGCTTTGATATACCAGCAAATGTATCCGAATGTGAAGTTGCCATTCAAATTAAAAGATTTGAGCTATGAATTAATTGTCGCCCGAATTAATATGGATTGCACAATGCAAATACAATTAAAACCGGAGTACCTGAGCGACGTCGAAAGCATCATGGGTGAAATAGATGATTTCATTGCTGCTTTTAATGAAAATTCGGAAAAGAAAGGCCGGACGCATGGCGTAATCCATAACTGGAAGCCAAGGACAGAAAGCGGTAAGTTAATTTATGATATTGACCTTGGATCAACCGGGCCATATTTTTTTAAGAAACTTTTACCGCATTTATCAAGTATGAATTATTTTACAACCGTAGAACTTTGTTAAACTAAGTTAGTATATATCTAAGGCAATATCGTACAGTTTAATGAAATCCAATATAGTTTTACACAAGGGGAACCATGTCGTTTAATGACCTGCTTTAAAACGCTTCGCCCAACCCCACATATACACCGCTTTGCCTGCTTTCGCCGGGGCGTTTTTCGCCAATGCCGTAATCTACGCGGATGCTGAGGCCTTTTTGCACGTCGAAGAAATAACGCAGCCCGCCACCGTAGTTTGGCTTTAGCTGGCTGGCGCTAAACTCCTTGTTAAATACCTCGCCGGTGCCTAAAAAGCCTACTATGCCAAAACGTTCGCTCATGCGGTAGCGCAGTTCGGTTTGGCCGGCTATCAGGTTGCGGTCGCGGAAACGGCCGTTGTAGTAGCCGCGCATCATCTCGTCGCTACCCAGGGCGGGCAGCAGGTAAAACGGTGATTGACTGCCCGTCATGTTCTGGCTTTGGATATCAAACCCTAAAACAAAACGCTTGCTCAGGGCAAAAAACTGGGTGAACTCTACATTTAAAAAGCCGCCTTTGTAGCTGCTGTTACCGCCAACACCGTTCATAATATTAAAATAGCTGGTAAGCGTTGTGCCTTTGGTGGTATAGGTATTGTTGTTGCGGCTATCAAAAATAAAGGTAGGGCCAATATAGAATATAGAACCGCCATGCTGGCCTTCTATGATAGGGTCGGTGGCAAAAATCCCTGCGCTTTCCTTGTCGTTAAAGCGGTAATCATACCCACCGCCAACCAGGCCCATATAAATGTTGCTGCTTATCTTTTTTTCGGCGGTTAGGTTAACCCTTATGCGTTTTTGGCCCAGGCGGTCGGCATCGGCTTTGGCAGTATTATTACCTATCCCATAAAAATCGAAGGGGAAGTTAATGTACCCCACCTGGCCCGTAAAATGATAATTATTATGTGGCGCCCAGTAGCTGCTGCTTAAATTCAGGCGACTTTGGCCCTTGGTGGTCAGGGTAGCGTAGGCAAAAATGTTCGATACGCGGGTATCGTTGCCCAGCGTATCGGTATAAAATGAGTATAGTGCCGAACCGCCTGCCTCCAAACCGGTTTCGGGGGCCGAACTGATCACTGGCAGCACTACAAAGCTGGCTTTTTTGGTGGTATCTTTTTCAAAATACATTTTGCGGATAAATTTTGGCAACAGCTTTACCTGGGCAAAAGCAGGCTGGATGAGTACGGAGAATAATACAATGGTGGCAAGTTTCTTCATAAGCGATATGCCATAAAGGTATATTTAAAGCACTTGTTTTACCGAATTTGTAATTTAAAATTCTGTTGTGCCCAAAATACCTACTTTTGCAAAATAATAAAGAGCAATTAATATGAGCACATCAAGAGGCCCTATATCTCAATTCATCGAGAAAAATTACCTGCATTTTAATGCAGCGGCATTAATGGACGCAGCCAAAGGTTACGAAACGCATTTAACCGAAGGCGGCAAAATGATGGTGACCATTGCCGGCGCCATGAGCACCGCCGAATTGGGTATTTCGCTTGCCGAAATGATACGCCAGGGTAAAATAGATATTATATCATGTACAGGTGCCAACCTCGAGGAAGACATTATGAACCTGGTGGCGCACTCGCATTACAAGCGCGTGCCACATTACCGCGATCTTAGTCCGCAGGACGAGTGGGACCTGTTAGAGAATCATTATAACCGTGTAACTGATACCTGCATCCCCGAAGAAGAAGCGTTCCGCCGTTTGCAAAAGCATATTTATAAAATATGGAAGGATGCCGATACCGCGGGCGAACGTTATTTCCCGCATGAGTTTATGTATAAGATATTGCTAAGCGGCGAACTGGAGCAGTATTATGAGATAGATCCGAAAAATTCATGGATGCTGGCGGCCGCCGAGCGTAACCTGCCTATAGTTGTACCGGGCTGGGAAGACTCTACCATGGGGAATATCTTTGCATCGTACGTGATGAAAGGTGAAATAAAGGCAACCACCATGAAAAGCGGTATCGAATATATGGCCTGGCTGGCCGATTGGTACCCAAAAAACTCAGGCGGTAAAGGCCTTGGCTTTTTCCAGATAGGCGGTGGTATTGCCGGCGATTTCCCGATTTGTGTGGTGCCTATGCTTTACCAGGATATGGAAATGCAGGATATCCCTTTCTGGAGTTACTTTTGCCAGGTGAGCGATTCGACCACATCATACGGCTCGTACTCGGGCGCGGTACCGAACGAGAAAATTACCTGGGGCAAGCTGGATATCCATACACCCAAATTTATTGTCGAGAGCGATGCTACCATAGTTGTGCCGCTTATATTTGCCTGGATATTGAAACAATAAGGCGAGATATGAAGAGCCCTGCAAAAACAGCAGGGCTCTTTTATTAAGTGTAAACCGGTTAGTTTTAAGCCATGTTAAAACCGCCCGCGCGATAACAGAATAGCTTCCGGTTAATTTAAACATGCAGCCAGCCACCATGCAATACCGCTGATCATGGTTTGTGGGATTTTAACGGTTATAGCTAAAACAATAATTAATATTTATAAGTATAACAAGTGGCAGCTTTCTGCTTAAGTATCAATATTTTACAAAAAAGGCCTTCAGCGTTATTTAAACGGCTTTTATCAATAATTTAGAACGATTATAAATTAGATATTGCTGTCATTATATTGTCAGCGATACTGTAATAAGTTATACTTTTGTGCCTGAAAAAGTGGCAAAAACATACAACTCTACGTCCGTTTAACACTTTAATATAAAATTATTTAGCATAAATACCTTTTATGAGAAATATCTCATTGATTTTTAAACAGTTTTCAAGGTCGGTTTTACTGGTTGCCGGTTTGGTTGTTTACGGGGCTACGGCCCGGGCGCAAGCAGATGCAGCAAAAGGTGAAGCTATATTTAAGGCCAAATGTACCGCGTGCCATAAAATAGATACGCGTATGACAGGCCCGGCCTTAGGCCCGCAGTTAACATCTGAAACAGATGATGCATACCTGACCAAATGGATACAGAACAGCCAGGCGCTGGTTGCAGCCAAAAACCCAAAAGCGGTTAAGATCTTCAACGAATTTAACCAGGTTACCATGACCTCGTTTGAAGAGCTTAGCGATGCCGATGTAGGTAACGTAATAACTTACGTACGTACAGAGTGGAAAAAAATGCAGGATGATAAAACAAAAGCACCTGCAGGCGGCACCGCTACTGAAGCAACCGGCCCAAGCAGTTTGGTAGTATGGGGGCTTTTGGGTGTTATCGCTATAGCGTTCATCGTTATCCTGGTATTAAACAAGGTTATTGCAACGCTTGAGCGTTTGTTGCTGAACAGGCAGGGTTTACTGCTGGAGGAGGAAGAAACTACAACCGAAGAAGCCAAAGCCAACCGTTTGGCAACCGTTAAAAAACTGCTGAAGAACAAAAAGCTTGTATTCTTTATAGTGCTTTGCGGTACCATTGCAATGGGCAGCTTTAGCTGGGTAACCATGTGGAACACCAACGTGCACCAGGGATACCAGCCGGTACAGCCTATCAAATACTCTCATGAGCTGCACGCGGGTGTAATGAAACTGGAATGCCAGTACTGCCACACCGGCGCGTTCAAATCAAAGAACGCTTCGATACCGTCGCTGAACGTTTGTATGAACTGCCATAAATCGGTTAAAACAGAGTCGCCCGAGATCCATAAAATTTACGATGCTTTGGGTTACGACCCCAACACCGCTAAGTATGATAGCACTAAAGCAAGGCCTATACAGTGGGTACGTGTACACAACCTGCCCGATCTGGCTTACTTTAACCACTCGCAGCACGTAAAGGTTGGTAATATAAAATGCCAAACCTGCCACGGCCAGATCCAGGAAATGAAGGAAGTATACCAATACTCGCCGCTTACCATGAAATGGTGTATACAGTGCCACAAACGCACCGAGGTTAACGGAAAAGGCAACGCTTACTATGATAGCATACTTGCTACCCACGATAAGATCAAAAAGGGTGAAAAGGTTACCGCGGCTGTTTTAGGCGGTATTGAGTGCGGCAAGTGCCACTATTAATAAATTTGGAACACAACATTACAGTTTATATAACTTAAATGGATAGCAATAAAAAATACTGGAAAGGTTTAGAAGAACTAAACAAAAGCCCAGAATTTGTTGAGAAAAATAAACACGAATTTGCAGAGCCTATTCCTATTGAAGAGGTTTTAAGCGGAGGTGGTTTATCGTCGAAAACTCCTCGCCGCGACTTTTTAAAGGCGCTTGGCTTTGGTGTAGGTGCTGTTACTTTAGCGGCTTGCCAAAAAGTACCTGTACACAAATCAATCCCATACTTAATAAAACCTGAAGAGGTAACGCCGGGTGTGGCCAGCTATTACTCATCAACCTATGATGGCAGCGCTATACTGGTTAAAACCCGCGAAGGCCGCCCTATTAAAGTTGAAGGTAACCCTAACGACCTGTTAGGAAAAGGCGGATTAAGCGCGCAGGCGCAGGCATCGGTACTTGAGTTGTACGATACCAGCCGTATTAAAGACCCGCAGCAAAATGGCAGCGACAGCAGTTGGGCAAGTGTAGATGCTTTTGTAAAAAACGAACTTGCAGCTATAGCAGCAAGCGGTAAAACAATAAGCATTGTTACATCAACCATCCACAGCCCGTCAACACAGGCGGTAATTGCCGATTTTATATTAAAATATCCTACTGCCAAGCACGTTAGTTACGATGCGGTATCATACACCGGTATTATAAAAGCTAACCAGAACAGCTTTGGTAAAGCCGTATTGCCGCATTACAATTTTCAAAATGCTGATGTTATTGTAAGTTTCGGTGCCGATTTCCTGGGTACGTGGATATCTGGCGAAGAATTTAGCCGCCAGTACGTATCAAACCGCAACAATAAATCGCTTGAGGCTAAAAAGATGTCGCGCCACATTCAGTTTGAGAGCGGCATGAGCATGACCGGCACCAACGCCGATGTGCGTATAGCTATAAAGCCATCTGAAGAAGGCCCGGCGCTGGTTAACCTGTACAACGCATTATCAGGTACGACGCTGCCAGGTTCAAAAAAATTAACCACTGCCAACGCAGATAAAGCCATCCAGTTAGTAGCAACCGAACTTAAGGCAGCCAAAGGCCGTGCCCTGGTGGTTTGCGGATCGAACGATGTTGCCACCCAGGTATTGGTAAATGCCATTAACTCCCTGTTGGGCAGCTACGGCACTACTATTGACCTTGACAATCCGTCTCGCCAGTACGCCGGTAACGATGGTGATATTGTCGACTTTGTAACCCAGGCCAAAAACGGATCAGTGGGTGCAGCGATATTCCTTGATGCTAACCCTGCTTACGATTATCACTCGGCCGATGCGGTTAAAGAGGCATTGAAGAATGTTCGCCTTAAAGTGTCGTTGTCTGATCATGCCGATGAAACTACAGCGCTTTGTAACGTAGTTGCACCAAACCATCACTATTTAGAGTCGTGGGGCGATGATAGCTCGGTTGAGGGTTACTACACTGTTATGCAGCCAACCATTAACCCGGTTAATAATACGCGCCAGGCCGAACAAAGCCTGTTGATATGGAGCGATAACGCGGTTAAAGATTATTACACCTACGTTAGAAATAACTGGAATAACAACCTGTTGGCCAAAGGCGGTTTATCTGGCCAGGCCGGGTGGGAAACCTTGCTGCAAAAGGGATTTATACTGGCGCCAGCCGTTGCTGCCGGTAGCTATACCTTTAACCTCGACCTTAATGCGGTTGCGCAAACGATATTAAGCCAGAGCGCCAAACTGGTTGCAGGCGATAATAAGTTTGAACTGCAGATTTACCAATCAGTTGGTATGCGCGATGGAAAAAAAGCTAACAACCCGTGGTTACAGGAAATGCCTGATCCGGTATCGAAAGTTACCTGGGACAATTACGCTGCCATGTCTCCGGCGGATATCAAAAGGTTAAGTCTGGAGGAATTTGAGTTAGTAGAGATAGAAGCTAACGGTTATAAAGTATCATTACCAGTATTATCACAACCCGGGCAAGCCGCCGGTACGGTATCGGTAGCTGTTGGTTATGGCCGCACTGCAGCCGGTTTGGTTGGTAATAGCGTTGGTAAAAACGCATATCCTTTTCATACCTTCCGCAACGGTACGTTCCAAACTACCGCTGTGGCAAGCCTTAACGGAACGGGCGACCTTTTCCCGCTTTCGCAAACACAAACGCACCACTCAATTGAGGGCCGCAACATTATACGCGAAGCCACCTTTACCGAGTACAAGAAAAACCCTGCAATAAACAGCGGAAGCGAAGGCGAGCACGAAAAATATGACTTGTGGGAAAACACCAACGAAGATCATATCCACGCGCGCCCTGTTTACGATTGGGTTATGGCTATTGACCTTAACGCTTGTACCGGCTGCGGCGCTTGTATTGTAGCATGTAACGCTGAAAACAATATACCCGTTGTTGGTAAAGACGAAGTTGGCCGCCGCCGCGAAATGCACTGGATACGCATTGACCGTTACTACAGCTATAACGATGATGGCAACGGAAGCGCAGTGACCAGGGAAAGGGATATCGCCAAGCTTGACGACCTGACCAATGTTACCGTTATTCATCAGCCGATGCTATGTCAGCATTGCGACCACGCACCGTGCGAAACGGTGTGCCCTGTGTTGGCTACCGTACACTCAAGCGAAGGTTTGAACCAAATGGCATATAACCGTTGTGTTGGTACACGTTACTGCGCAAACAACTGCCCATATAAAGTGCGCCGCTTTAACTGGTTTAACTACTGGAACGACAGCCGCTTTGATAATTACCTGAACAACGAGCATACACAATTAGTACTTAACCCTGATGTTACTACCCGTTTCCGTGGGGTGATGGAAAAATGCTCGATGTGCGTACAACGTATACAGGCAGGTAAGTTACAGGCTAAAATAGAGAAGCGCCCGCTAAGGGATGGCGAAATTAAAGTAGCCTGCCAGCAAACCTGTTCGGCAAACGCTATTGTATTTGGTAACCGTAACGATAAAAACTCTGAAGTTTATAAAGCTTTACAAAGCGAGCGTACATACTACGTGCTTGAAGAGCTTAACACTAAACCAGGTATTGGTTACCAGGTAAAAGTTAGAAATACATCATCTGAATTACAGGCTTAATTATACAAGAGATATATAACATATGGCATCTCACAACGAATCGATAATCAGGGAACCGTTAATGACGGGCAAGGATATTACCTACGCCCAAATTACAAACGATATATTGTTGCCTGTTGAAAATAAACCCAATAAGGCCTGGTGGATAGGCTTTACATTAGCCTCGTTAGGCTCGTTGTTATGGGTAGTATCTATCAGCTATACTTTTTGGTTTGGCTTAGGTGCTTGGGGATTAAATAAAACGATAGGCTGGGCCTGGGATATTACCGGTTTCGTGTGGTGGGTAGGTATCGGTCACGCCGGAACCCTTATTTCGGCAGTACTATTGCTGTTCCGTCAAAACTGGCGTAACTCTATTAACCGCTCGGCCGAAGCGATGACCATCTTCGCGGTAATTTGCGCCGCTACCTACATTGTAGCGCATATGGGCCGCCCGTGGTTAGCATATTTCACTTTACCGCTGCCAAACCAGTACGGTTCGTTATGGGTAAACTGGAACTCGGCGCTGATGATGGACGTATTTGCGATATCAACATACTTCTCTGTATCGTTATTGTTTTGGTACACAGGTTTATTACCCGATATTGCCGCTATCCGCGATCGTGCAACAGGCTTACGCCGCCGTATCTATTCGATCATGTCCTTCGGATGGACAGGCTCCTTAAAAACATGGCAGCGTTTCGAAACTGTATCGCTTATACTTGCAGGTATAGCAACGCCACTGGTACTTTCGGTACACACCATCGTATCTTTTGACTTTGCTACCTCGCTTGAGCCCGGATGGCACACCACCATCTTCCCGCCTTACTTTGTTGCGGGTGCTATCTTCTCGGGTTTCGCCATGGTGCAAACACTATTATTGGTAACCCGTAAAGTATTAGGTTTAGAAAACTATATCACCATGTTCCACATCGAATCGATGAACAAGATCATCTTGTTAACCGGTTCAATTGTTGGCGTGGCTTACCTTACCGAGTTCTTTATTGCATGGTACTCTGGTAGTGAATATGAGCAATATACGTTCCTGAACAGGTTTATTGGGCCATATTGGTGGGCCGGCTGTATGATGTACGGCTGTAACGTTATCATGACCCAGGTAATGTGGTTCAAGAAAGTACGTACCAACATAGCGCTTTCATGGGGTTTCTCTATCATCGTGAACATAGGTATGTGGTTCGAGCGTTTTGTGATCATCGTAACCTCGTTACACCGCGATTACCTGCCATCAAGCTGGGCAATGTTTTATCCAACCTGGGTAGATGTTAGCGTGTTTATCGGCTCTATCGGTATATTCTTTACCATGTTCCTGTTATTCATCAGGGTATTACCATCGGTAGCCATTGCCGAGGTTAAATTACTGCTGAAATCATCGAGCGAGCAGGCTAAGAAGAAGCTGATCGACGAAGGGCACCTTGATCCGACTGAAGTTCAGTACTACAAAGAGTCGTTAACTAAGTATGATAGCGTAAACATGGCTGATTACGAAAAAGTATAAAAATGAGCAACACTAAATTTATATTGGGCCTTTTTGATGATCCTGACGATATGATGCAGGGTATCGATAATCTGCAGAAAAATAGCATCCCTATTTACGATGTTTATACACCAATGCCTATACACGGTATCGAAGCCAAAATGGGCGTTAAAGAATCGAGATTAGGATACGCGGCATTTTGCTTTGGCTGCCTTGGCGGTACAGTAATATTCAGCATGATATATTATATGCTGGTGCACGACTGGCCAATGAACGTAGGTGGTAAGCCGAGCTTTGCCATACCAAACTTTGTACCTTTTACCTTTGAGTGGACCATATTATGGACTGCCTTTGGTATGACGTTAACCTTTTTTGCCGCAACGCATCTGTTTCCGGGCCGAGCCCCGCGTGTAATGGACCTGCGCGCAACCGACGACCGCTTTGTTATAGCGGTTGATGCAAAAGGCAACGTTCCGCACGAGGATATAACCAATTTATTAAAACAAGCAGGAGCAGTAGAAGTAAAGCATAACGAAAGGAAATATGTTAGCTATGAATAAATTAAGAATATTGGGCACAACGGTTTTCGTTATCGCTGCATCGATAGTTATTACATCGTGTAAGGATAAGCGCAGTACCGGTTGGGAATACGCTCCCAATATGTACGAGCATATCGCTTATGATCCTGACCAGGCCAATCCAAACTTTAAGGATGGTAAAACCGCTCAGGTGCCGCCCGCAGGTACTATACCTATCGGCTTTAAGCGTTTTGATTATCCGAACACTAAAGAAGGATACGAAAAGGCAGGCGCCGAGGTAACCAGCCTTATAGCCCAAACCCCTGCTAATTTAGCAGAAGGCAAGGCGTTATTTACAACCTTTTGCTCGCCATGCCATGGTGTAACCGGGCAAGGTGATGGCGTAATAGTACAACACGGCTATCCGCCGCCGCCGTCATACTCAAAAGGGCAATCCTCTCGTGGTGGCGCAATGAAAGACCTTACAGACGGGAAAATTTATCATACTATAACTTATGGCGTTAACGCTATGGGGTCTTACGCTTCGCAAGTATCGCCCGACGAGCGCTGGAAAATAGTTATGTATGTACACCATTTACAAAATTTATAAGAATTATTTTTAATGAAAACTCATAATAGTTTTGAAGAAAGATTTGAATTCACCGGCAAATTAAAAACATTTAGCCTGGTTGCAATTGTAATTGGTGTTTTGGCTTTAGCTTTTGGCTTTATATTTGGCGGCGGCGAGCATATCCAGCGTACATACAGTAACCTGTTGCTAATGTCGTACTACTTTGTTTGCGTTTGCATTGGCGGTGTGTTCTTTAGCGCTTACCAGTACGTGTCGCAGTCTGGCTGGTCGGCAGCATTATTAAGGGTGCCGCAGGCATTGGGCAGGGTGTTACCTTTTGCGAGCCTTATTTTGCTTATAGTAGTAACCGCGGGTTTGTTCCATACGCATGAAATTGTTGGCGAGGACGGTAAAAAAGAAATGGTGCCATATTTATATGCCCATTGGGCGGCGCACGGCCTTACTACCGCAGGCAGCGAAAACTTCGACGCGGTAATTGCAGGTAAGTCGGCGTTCTTAAGTATTCCATCGTTTTATGCATTGGTAGTTTTATTGTTAGGATCGTACAGCTTTTTAGGCTGGTCGATAGCAAAAAACTCTGCCGATGAGGATACCACCGGCAATATGGTGAATTACAAAAAGAACTTTAAGTTATCCGTTATATTCCTGGTAGTGTTTGGCTTTACATTCCCTTTATTAGCCTTTGGCGTAATCATGTCGTTAGAAGCGCATTGGTTCTCGACCATGTTTGGCTGGTATAACCTTGCTGCTGCACACGTAATGGGTGTAGCTATGATAGCCCTGATCATCATATATGTACGCAAAAAAGGCTACATGAATTGGTTGTCAGAAAATCACCTGCACGATTTGGGTAAGATCATTTTCGGTTTCTCGATATTCTGGACATATGTATGGTTTGGTCAATTCTTCCTTACCTGGTATGCAAACATCCCCGAAGAATCGGCTTACTTCTATATCAGGTGGGAGCCTGAGTTTAAGTGGTGGTTTTGGGTAAATATTGTGTTAAACTTCCTGGCGCCGCTGCTGATGTTAATGTCGCGCGATGCAAAACGTTTAGAAACGAGGATGAAATGGACTTGTGTTGTGTTGATTTGCGGCCACTGGCTGGATTATTACCTGATGGTAATGCCGGGCACCGTAGGCCCTAAAGGCGCAGGTTTTGGTGTAGAAGAGATAGGGCTGTTTTTAGGATATGCCGGTATGTTTACTTATCTGGTGTTTACACAGTTAAGCAAATTCACGTCGCTGATACCTAAAAAACATCCATTCCTGGAAGAGAGCCTGCATCATCACATATAATAATTGTTAAATTTGCAACCGGATACAGCAATTCAAATAACCAATAAAATGGGATTCAAAAATTTAATAAATTCTAAAAAAATACTTTCGCTTTTAGCTGTGTTTATGCTTTTGGGCACAAGCATGCTTTTTGCCCAGGGTACAGAATCAGCCGGGGCTGCCGCATCGCCTGCTGCCGATGCAGTTAAGGATAACGGTTTAGCGACTGCCGGTTACTACATCCTGATCTTCCTGGTAGCTTGTTTCATTATCGGGATTGTTGGCAAAATACTGCGGGTGTATGATCTAACCCAGCAAATACAAGGCAAACAGCCAATCAACTGGAACAATGTAATGGGTGTTTGCTGCCTGATATTCCTTATTGCCGGCGCATACGGCGCATACTGGGAGTTTACCGTTCATGGCAGCATGATATTGCCCGCTGCGGCTTCAGAGCACGGCGTTAAGATAGACGAAATGTTTTGGACCACAACGGTTTTAACCATGATCGTGTTTGTGATTACGCAGGTATTGCTGTTCACCTTCCTGTTCAGGTATCGTTATAACGCCAAACGTCGCGGCCATTTTTATCCGCATAATAATACCATCGAAAAAGTTTGGACTATTGCACCGGCTATTGTGCTAACTATCCTGGTGATCTTCGGGTTCTTTACCTGGCAAAAAATCACTGATAACGTTGATGCCAAAGGCGAACCCGCTTCAATCAATATCGATATTACCGGCCACCAGTTTGCCTGGGAGCTGCGTTATCCGGGTAAAGATGCGCGTTTAGGCTCAACCAATTACAAACTGGTAAGCGGTATCAATAAACTTGGGATAAACTTTAAAGATAAATATAGCTACGATGATTTGCAGGCCGATACCATGGTGATACCGGTACGTAAATCAATCAGGTTGAACATACACGCACAGGATGTTATCCATAGCGTTTATATGCCGCATTTTCGCGTACAGTTGAACGCGGTGCCGGGATTACCTACCTATTTTAAATTTAAGCCTACAATTACTACAGCAGAAATGCGTGTAAAATTGAATAAGCCGGATTTTGAATACGAAATTTTGTGTAACAAAATTTGCGGCGGCTCGCACTACAATATGAAAAAGATTGTGCGTGTGGTATCAGAGGCCGAATACCAGGGATGGTTGGCTCAGCAAAAACCATATCTTACCGATAAGGTAAAACAAGCATTAAATTTTGCTGCAGAAAAGAAAGAAGTACAACCCAACAGGTTAGCGTTAAACAATTAATACAAAAAGATTAGCGAGTATGTCAACATTATCAGTTCAAGATCACGGCGTAGTTCATCACGAAGACGATCACGGACAACATCATCATAAAGCAACGTTCCTGAATACATACGTATTTAGCCAGGATCACAAGATGATAGCCAAGCAGTTCCTTATAACAGGTATCACAATGGCGTTCATCGCTATGATGTTATCTATCCTGTTCAGGATCCAGTTAGCCTATCCGGATAAATCATTCCCTTTGATGGAAACATTATTAGGACGTTTTGCACCGGGCGGCCGTTTAGATTCTAACTTTTACCTGGCATTGGTTACCATACACGGTACCATCATGGTGTTTTTTGTATTAACAGCCGGCTTAAGCGGTACTTTTGCCAACCTTTTAATACCATTGCAGGTGGGTGCCCGCGATATGGCATCGCCCTTTATGAATATGCTTTCATACTGGTTTTTCCTGATAGCCAGTGTTGTAATGCTTTCATCGTTCATGATACAAAAAGGCCCTGCAAGTGGCGGGTGGACCATATACCCTCCGTTATCAGCCTTGCCTAAAGCCATGCCCGGTTCGGGAATGGGGATGACGCTTTGGCTTATCAGTATCGTATTCTTTGTTGCATCGTCGCTTATGGGTGGTATCAACTACATCAGTACGGTGCTAAATATGCGTACCAAAGGCATGGATTTGTGGAAAATGCCTTTAACCGTTTGGGCATTGTTCCTTACTGCTATATTAGGGGTGTTATCGTTCCCGGTATTGGTTGCGGGCGTTGTATTATTGATATTTGACCGCAGCTTTGGTACCAGCTTTTATCTTTCGGATATTGTATTGAACGGTACACAGATACAACCTTACGAAGGTGGTAGCCCTATCCTGTTCCAGCACTTATTCTGGTTCCTGGGTCACCCCGAGGTGTATATCGTAATTATGCCTGCAATGGGTATCTCGTCCGAGGTTATGTCGGTAAACTCGCGTAAACCAATTTTTGGTTACCATGCAATGGTTTACTCGCTTATCGGTATCACCGTACTATCGTTCATCGTATGGGGCCACCATATGTTTGTAACCGGTATGAATCCGTTCCTGGGTGGTGTATTCATGATCACTACCCTTATCATCGCGGTTCCATCGGCAGTAAAAACCTTTAACTGGCTGGCTACATTGTGGCGCGGTAATATCCGTTTTACCTCGGCAATGCTATTTGCTATAGGCATGGTGTCGTTCTTTATCTCCGGTGGTTTAACAGGTATATTCCTGGGTAACGCCGCGTTAGATATTAACCTGCACGATACTTATTTTGTGGTTGCCCACTTCCACCTTGTAATGGGGTCGGCCGCTATATTTGGTATGCTTGCGGGCGTTTATCACTGGTTCCCAAAAATGTTCGGCCGTATGATGAACGAGCGCCTTGGTTACCTGCACTTCTGGTTAACGTTTATAGGCGCTTACCTGGTATTTTTCCCTATGCACTTTATGGGGTTAGATGGTGTACCACGCCGTTACTACGCGTTCACCGAGTTTGAATCAATGAAACAGTGGTTATCTGTAAATACATTTGTTACATGGGCGGCAATTATGTCGGGTGTGGCGCAGCTTGCTTTCCTGTTCAACTTTATACACTCTATTTTCTGGGGTAAAAAGGCCGAACAAAATCCATGGCATGCCAACACCCTGGAATGGACAACACCGGTTGAGCATTTACATGGCAACTGGCCGGGCGAAATTCCAACTGTTTATCGTTGGCCTTACGATTATAGCAAGCCCGGTGCCGAAGACGACTTTATACCACAAATAGTTCCGCTTTCGCAAACCATGAGCTCAAACCTTCCGCATGACTTTGAGGATAACCCTACAGGGTTGGAAGAACATATGAAATGGGCAAATACTCAAAAGAGTAACGAAGAGGTAAAATAATATTTTATACTGATCTGATCTTTTAGGGTAGTTGTTAAAGTACTAAGTTTTTAAGTCTGATGTTTTAGGTCAATAGTTAACACTGTTGACTTAAAACTAAGTACTTAAGGCTTACGCTTAAACAGGTGCCCTAATTTTTTAGAAATATTTAAATGAGCATAAAGGCATCCGGTAATACATTTCTAAAAGTCAACCTTATAACCATCATTGTACTTTTTGTACTGATACTGGCTGGCGGGGTTGTGCGCAGTACCGGATCTGGCATGGGGTGCCCCGATTGGCCAAAATGTTTCGGGCGTTATGTGCCGCCAACCAACATAACCGAATTGCCCGCAAATTATAAAAAAGTATATGCGGATAAGCGCCTGGCCAAAAACCAAAAGTTTGCAAAAATGCTTGACGTTTTTGGTTACAGCCAATTGGCTGTGCGTATACGTAACGACAGGTCGATCCTGGTTCCTGAAGAATTTAACAGCGCCCGTACCTGGACAGAGTATGTAAACAGGCTGATAGGCGCCGTTTCGGGCGTGTTACTGTTGCTGTGCGCAATCTTCTCGTTCAGATATCGCAAAACCAGTAAGTTGATTGTAGCGCTCAGCATATTTAATGTTTTGCTGGTAGGTTTTCAGGGATGGTTAGGCTCTATAGTGGTATCAACTAACCTGGTTGCATGGATAGTTACCGTTCACATGCTTATAGCGCTTGCGATATTGGCTATCAGTATTGCCACTTATCATATGGCAAAGGTGCAGGGGAGGTATAAAGTTCAGCGCAAGCCGTTTGTAGCGATAGTTACGGTTGTGGTTTTAGCTATCAGCATTTTGCAGATAACTTTTGGTACCGAAGTGCGCGAAAGGATCGACGCGGTTGCCGGCCATTTGGAAGGCAGCTATCGCGAAAGCTGGGTAACACGTGCCGGCGACATATTTGCCCAACACCGGGATGTGGCTATAATAGTATTGCTGGCAAACCTGGTTTTATACGTGCTGATTCGCAAGGGCTTTAACAGGCACTCGATACAGCAGCAGTTAATGAGTTTTGCTTTTTTAATGATAATGCTGCAGATAGTTACCGGTATATTTTTATCGTACTGGGCATTACCGCCGTTTGCGCAGGCATCACACATTGTATTGGCAAGTTTACTATTTGGCGCCCAGTTTTATTTACTGTTAAATTTATTTAGTTCGGTTAACGTGCAGGGGGCAGGCAAATGAGGGATTTTATAAAGCTGGTTAAGTTACGCTTGACATTGCTTGTGGTTTTTTCGGCCTCTATATCATTTATCATTGCGGTAAAGGCTAATGGGGGCAACACCTGGGGCTCGCTGTATAGCACAACCATGTGGATAAACTGGCTAAAGCTTGTTGTAGGTGGGTTTTTAGTTACCGCTGCGGCAAATTGTTTTAACGAAGTTATAGAGGTTAACCTTGACAGGTTGATGAAACGCACGATGGACCGCCCTATGCCCGCCGGCCGCATGACCACCGGGCAAGGATTGGTGTTAGGTTTAGGAATGGGCGTGGCCGGTACTTACCTGTTAGGTTCGTTAAATGTTTTAACAGGCTTGTTATCGGTCTTTTCAATAATATTATACGCCTTTGCATATACGCCGCTTAAACGCAAATCGCCGGTGGCGGTATTTGTTGGGGCAATACCGGGGGCATTGCCGGCATTAATAGGCTATGTTGCAGGGCAGCCCCACGGGCGTATAGATGAAATAGCGCTTATATTGTTTGCTATACAGTTTGTTTGGCAATTCCCGCATTTTTGGGCTATAGCGTGGGTGCTTGATGATGATTATAAGTTAGCAGGCTTCCGCTTATTACCTTCGGGTAAGCGCGACAGGACAAGCGCAGTTATCACCTTTGTAATAACATTGGTATTATTGCCCGTAAGCCTGCTTCCATATTTAAACCATAATGCTGGTATCGTTCTTGCGATAGTATCATTAATAATGAGTTTAATATTTGTATACCAGGCATTTAATTTATTGCGAACGCTTGAAATTAGCAGCGCGCGTAAATTAATGTTTGGCTCGTTTTATTATCTGCCGGTTGTGCAGTTGCTATTTTTATTTGATTTTGTAGGAAAATGATTACTCAGATGCAGCAAGAAGATAGATATGATCTGGCGCCTAAAAGGTTTAATATGTGGATATTCATATTCACCTCGTTTATGTTTTTTGCGGCGTTAACCAGCGGGTTTATTGTTTATGCGGGCGGCAGTTCTGCGCATGGCATGAACATTAAATTGCCCGGTATTTTTACGTACAGTACAGTAGTAATTGTACTGAGCAGTATAACCATGTTTTTATCCTCAAAAGCCACCCGTGCTTTACAGTATGGCAAACAACGGTTGTACCTTTTACTAACCATACTTTTAGGGCTTGTATTTTTTGCCATCCAGGTATACGCGTGGCTTATACTTTTGCCGGGTATGGGGGTTTACTTTTCTAACCCAAACGCATCGCAATCGTTCATATATGTATTTATATGGATGCATTTAATACACATTTTAGCCGGCCTGTTGTTATTGGCAAATACGCTTTGGCGTAGTTACCGCAGCATAGCGCAGGTTAAAAATTTACACAGTATGCAGATGTCTGCTATTTTTTGGCATTTTGTCGATATAATATGGATTTATCTGTATGTTTTTTTACTTTTGAACCAACAATAAAAACACATGAGTGCACAATTATCACCTATTGATGAAGTAAAAACCACGCCGTGGTCCGGAGGCAAATCGCCATTTAATGTTGAGTATGGTAAAATGATGATGTGGTTTTTCCTCCTGTCGGATGCGTTTACCTTTTCATCGTTACTAATAGCCTATGGCTCATTGCGTTTTAGCTCTAATAGCTGGCCCGCTGCCGATCTTATCTTCCAGTCGGTTCCCGGCATGATAGATCATGGTGCACCGCTTGTATTTGTGGGCTTAATGACGTTTATCCTGATCATGAGTTCGGTAACCATGGTGCTGGCAGTAGAAGCAGGGCACCGGATGGCAAAGAAGGAAGTAGTAACCTGGATGATACTCACTATAATAGGCGGGTTTATGTTTTTAGGTTGCCAGGCGTTGGAGTGGTCGCACTTACACCACGAAGGCTTTTGGTGGGGCAGTATCCCGCACGATCTGAAAGAATACTTTCACGAAGGGGCACCACTGTCAACCACCTACACGCAGCAATTCGCGAATTTGTTTTTCACCATAACAGGTTTCCACGGGTTCCACGTATTTAGCGGCGTTATCATTAATATCATTATAACAGTGAACGTATTGTTAGGTACTTACCAAAAACGCGGCAGCTATTTAATGATAGAAAAAGTTGGCCTTTACTGGCACTTTGTAGACCTTGTTTGGGTATTTGTATTTACTTTCTTTTACTTAGTTTAAAATTTTAACCTGATATACATATGTCATCAGAAACAACAGAAGTTCACCACGACGAGCACGGTGAAGGAATGACCCGGAAAAAAATATGGAAAGTATTTGGCATTTTACTTGCCATAACGGTTGTTGAATTTATTATTGCATTGGTATTGGTGCCCAAGGGAATTATACCTTTGCATACAGCCAACCCCATATACATAGTGTTAACGCTGGCTAAAGCGTTTTACATTGTTGCGTACTTTATGCACTTAAAGTTCGAAAGAATCGGGTTAGCTCTATCTATCATAGTGCCTATATTGTTTATCATAGGCTTAATATTAGTGCTTACAAACGAAAGCCATTACTGGATAGACCTTAGGATGTAATGCGTAAAGGATACATCCTAAAAAAAATAATAATCCTGGTATTGATATTAGCTTTACCGGGATTTTTATATTATTTACTAACCGCGAAAGGTAAAAACAGGTATAAGCCGCTGCCTTTTTACGGGCCAAAAGTGGTAGCCAAAACAGGGCACAAGTTTCATGGTAAGTATATCCCTGATACCATTTACCACAAACTGAGCGATTTTAACCTGACAGACCAAAATGGCAAGCCGGTGTCTTTTAAAAACTTCGACAAAAAAATATTTGTTGCCAGCTTTTTTTATACCAATTGCCCGGATATTTGCAGCGCGGTAAATAAGAACATCAGCGAACTGGTATATGCGTACCGTAAAAACCGCATGGTTTATTTTACATCGATAACGGTAGACCCTGAACGCGATACGCCACCTGCACTAAAGAAGTATAGCTCGAGATACGAGACGACTAATAAATGGCTTTTTTTATCGGGCGATACTGCTACCACCTATAGCCTGGCCCGCAATGGCTTTTTGGTTAATGCCGTGCAAAAAAACGAGCACGACTTTATTTACAGCGACAAGCTCATACTCATAGATGCCGAAAAACGCATAAGAGGGTATTACGATGGTACATCTGCAGCCGATATCACTAAACTTAACGACGAGATAAAGGTACTGATAGCGGAAGAATTACGTAAAGTTGATAAACCGCTTTATTAAATAAAAGATTATGACACCAGGATAAAGTAACAGGGCATAAAATAATTTGCAAGTCCTTTTTCTTTTAGGCTTTCATAAATATATACAACAGAATGACAGATAAATTCATATTCCGATTTGTTGCCGGTATAACCGTTTTTGTTATAGCCGTGGTTATTGTGCTTAACCGCCATCTTATACCCGGTCCGGCTACTCCGCCCGCGTTCACTCCCTATTTGCCCTTGCTTAATGCCATACTTAATGGTACCTGCAGTATATTGCTGTTAACGTCGTTATATTTTATTAAACAGGGCAAAATTACCATACACAAGCGGCTGAACATCACTACCTTTTGCCTGTCGTCGTTGTTCCTGGTATCGTATATCCTGTTCCATTACCTGATGCGTAACGATACCGTTTATGGGGATATAGACGGCAACGGGCTGTTATCAGATGCGGAACGTGTGGCGGCCGGCAGTTCAAGAACCGTTTACCTGTATATACTTGTGCCGCATATTATACTTGCCGCCGGGGTTTTGCCGCTTATACTGTTAAGCTTTTACCGCGGATTGCAAATGCAGGTGCAAAAACATAAGAAATTGGTAAGATGGACGTTCCCTATATGGTTGTTTGTTACCTTATCGGGCGTTGTTGTATATTTGATGATCAGGCCTTACTACCACTTTAATTAACCAATCATGAAAAAGTTAAAATTTTTATACATCGCGTTAGTATTGGGCTTATTGGTATGCAGTGTTGTGCCGGTTAAGGCACAATGTGCCATGTGTGCTTCTAACGTCGAAACCAATTCTAAAAGCGGAGCCAAAACTACCAATGGTTTAAACAATGGCATAGTATATTTATTAGCTGCCCCTTATCTGGCTGTGGCTGTAGTAGCCTACATCTGGCTGAAAAAATACCGTCGTAAAAATGTTGAACTGAACATGCGAAGCGAGAAACTGCACCTGAATTGACACTATTGGTTGATGACAGGCAACCGCAACTAACCACAAACAGATACTTTGGATGATACGGCCCCAAACGCTTGACTTTTTAAAAGAGCTTGTTGAAAATAATAACAGGGAGTGGTTTCAGGAAAATAAAGACCGGTACGAAGATGCGCGTGCCAACGTAATTGAGCTTGCTGCAGATGTTATTAACAAGCTGCACAAAGTTGACCCCAGCGTTAGCGCCGACCTTGACCCCAAAAAGTGCGTAATGCGTATTTACCGCGATATACGCTTCAGCAAAAATAAAACGCCTTACAAGAATAACTTTGGCATAAGCCTGCCAACCCAGGGTTTAAAACCCGGCGGGGTTGAATATTACTTACATATACAACCAGGTAAATCTTTTATAGCCGGGGGCTATTGGATGCCCGAAGCCGATCATCTCAAAGCCATACGCCAGGAAATTGATTATAATGCCGAAGATCTGAAGAAGGTGATCGACGACAAAGAATTTATAAAGCTGTTTGGCGAGTTCAGGAAACAAGATCAGCTAAAGACAACCCCAAAAGGCTATGATGCCGATAACGAAAACATCGATCTGTTAAAATTAAAAAGTTTCGTAGCCTGGCACCCGCTCAAAGATAAGGAAGTAATGCGCGCCGGCGCCGCAACAGAAATTGTAGCTTTGTGCAGCAGGATATACCCTATGAATGTTTTTCTGAAAAACGCGATAGCTTGATACACTTAAATCTGATTGATCATGAAATTTAAACACCTACTGTTAGCCGCTCTGCTTATTTCTGCACTGCAATCGTGCGTAGTGATGTCGCCCAAAAAGCACAAGGCTTTATTAGCCGAGCGCGATTCGTTAGCTAACCGTACCACTGCATTAGAAGAGCAGGTTTCGCAACTGATAGCCGACACAGCACGCATACGCCAGGAACTTGCCACGCTAAAAGGAAATTATAAGGGCTTAAATGATAAGTATAATGCTCTTGATAAAAATTATAATGCCAGTTCGTCAAAAGTGAGCCAGTTATCTACCGACCTGCAAAAACGCGAAGCGCGCCTTAAAGAAGTTGAAGAGATTTTGCGCAAACGCGACGAGGCAACCAACGCGCTGAAAGATAAGTTGCAAAAGGCTTTGCTTGGTTTTCAGCAAAGCGGGCTTACTGTTGATATACGTAACGGCAAGGTGTATGTATCATTAACCGATAAATTGCTTTTCCCATCGGGCAGCATTGTGATCGACGAAAAGGGTAAACAGGCGCTGAAACAGCTTGCGGCTGTACTGAATAAAGAAGCCGATATCAATATTGCTGTTGAAGGCCATACCGATAACAAGAAGATAAAGAACCTTGGCCAGATCAAAGATAACTGGGATTTAAGCGTATTGCGGGCAACATCTGTAACCCGTTACCTTACCGAAAACGAAAATATCGACCCTAAAAGATTAACCGCTACCGGGAAAGGAGAATTTCAGCCGATTGATACCGGTAACTCCCCCGAAGCACTTTCAAAGAACAGGCGCATCGAGATCGTGTTGTCGCCAAAGCTGGACGAATTATACAACTTGATAAGTAAATAAAATAATCCATCTTTTTAATAGCATAATCCATTATATCAAATCCTCCACCTTATGGGGGATTTTTTTTATTCAGATTATTTTACATTACGGGTAAATTTTACAGTAAATAATTATAAGCTTTTATATATTCGTAAAACAGAAACTTTTAAAAGCGTATCAATTAGCAATGCCTGCAGAAAAGCCTACTTATATACAAATTCACCCGGCCGATAATGTGCTGGTGGCTTTAACCAGCCTTGCAGCGGGCACTCCGGTTAATTTCAACGGGCATAGCTTCGCCCTGTTCACGCCGGTTGAAGCAAAGCATAAATTTACTGTTGCCGCGCTTGAGCCCGAAGCGCCTGTTTATATGTATGGTGTACTGGTAGGTAAGGCTAACCAGCCTATACCGCAAGGCGCAGCCTTAACCGTAAATAACATCAGGCATGCCGCGGATGATTTTAAACTGGGCAGCCGTAAAACAGATTGGACAGTACCGGCCGCTGCGGATGCTTACCGCCAAAAAACTTTTATGGGTTTCCATCGTGCGGATGGCTCGGTGGGTACAGCAAACTACTGGCTGGTGATACCATTGGTTTTTTGCGAGAACAGGAACATCACCGTTTTAAAGGATGCACTGGCGGCGAAGCTTGGTTTTGCCAAACCGCGGGGATACGAAAGCGAAGTAGATGACCTGATAGCGATGTACCGGTCGGGTAAAACAGCGGCTGATATTTTACAGGCCGATCTGCAACCATCCCCCGTAGGGCAAACTGCAAAAAAGCTGTTTGAGAATATCGACGGGATAAAGTTTCTGAACCACGATATGGGCTGCGGTGGCACGCGTACGGATTCTGACGCTTTGTGCGGTTTATTAGCCGGATATATCACCCACCCCAATGTGGCGGGTGCAACCGTGCTCAGTTTGGGATGCCAGCATGCACAGGCAGGGATACTACAGGAAGAGATCAAAAAACGCGATCCCGGATTTAGTAAGCCGCTGATAATGCTCGAGCAGCAAAAAATGGGTACCGAAAGCAAATTACTTCATGAAGCGCTGAAGCAAACCTTTGCCGGGCTGATGGAAGCCAATAAGCAGTTGCGGCAACCCGCCCCGTTATCTAAACTGTGCATAGGATTAGAGTGCGGAGGCTCGGACGGGTTTTCTGGTATATCCGCAAACCCCGCGCTGGGGTATCTGTCTGATATTGTGGTAGGGTTGGGTGGCAGCGTTATCCTGTCAGAATTCCCCGAGCTTTGCGGCGTAGAACAAGAGATGAGCGATAGATGTGTTGATGAAGCGGAGGCGCTGAGGTTTATGCACCTGATGCGAACCTACAACGCCCGTGCCGAAGCCGATGGTTCGGGCTTTTATGCCAATCCATCGCCGGGCAACATCAGGGATGGCCTGATCACCGATGCTATAAAATCTGCCGGGGCTGCAAAAAAAGGCGGAACATCGCCGGTAACGGCCGTGCTTGATTATCCCGAAAAAGTAACCAGGCCCGGACTTAACCTGCTGTGTACGCCAGGTAGCGATGTAGAAAGCAGCACCGCCGAAGTAGCAGCGGGCGCCAATGTGGTTTTGTTTACAACAGGCCTGGGTACCCCTACGGGTAACCCCATTGCACCGGTTATTAAAGTGGCCACAAATTCAGCGGTGTTCAGCAAAATGCCCGACATTTTGGACATAAATTGCGGCACTATCATCGAAGGTGAAGAAACTATAGCCCAATCGGCCACACGCATGCTGGATTATGTGATAGAAGTGGCCAGCGGCCTAAAACAACCCAAAGCGGTAATTTTAGGGCAAGACGATTTCATCCCCTGGAAGAGAGGGGTTTCATTATAAAGCATTACAATGTTCAGCTTAAAAAATAAACACGCGGTGATAACAGGTGGCGGCAGCGGAATTGGTAGGGCCATTTCGGTGCTTTTTGCCCGGCAAGGTGCCACGGTACATATCATTGAACTCAATGAAGATGCCGCCACGCAAACCATCGGGGAAATACAATCCGGTGGCGGCAACGCCTTTAGTTATACTGCCGATATAAGCCTGCAAGAACAGGTACTGGCTGTATTTAACCGGATAGGGGTGGTTGACATCCTGGTAAATAATGCTGGTATAGCACACATAGGTAGCCTGGAAGGCACAACGGGTGCCGATCTTGACCGTGTATATAACGTGAATGTTAAAGGGGCTTACAACGCCTTGTATGCGGCTGTGCCTTTAATGAAAGCAAACGGCGGCGGTGTTATTCTTAATATGGCATCAATTGCGGCAACGGTGGGTATTACCGATAGGTTTGCCTATTCCATGAGCAAGGGCGCCATTATGGCCATGAGCCTTTCGGTAGCGCGAGATTATCTTGCAGATCATATCCGGTGTAATACCATTTCGCCGGCCAGGGTGCACACGCCGTTTGTTGATGGCTTTATATCGAAAAATTATGCGGGCCGCGAAGAGGAGATTTTTGAAAAGCTCTCAAAAAGCCAGCCCATTGGCCGTATGGGCAGGCCCGAAGAAGTTGCGGCACTGGCCCTTTACTTATGCAGCGACGAAGCAGGCTTTATAACAGGCTGCGATTACCCCATAGACGGGGGCTTTATAAAATTAAACAATTAATT
Source organism: Mucilaginibacter sp. AK015 (assembly GCF_014200785.1). Taxonomy (NCBI): domain Bacteria; kingdom Pseudomonadati; phylum Bacteroidota; class Sphingobacteriia; order Sphingobacteriales; family Sphingobacteriaceae; genus Mucilaginibacter; species Mucilaginibacter sp. AK015. The sequence goes on along the minus strand of NZ_JACHCV010000002.1, from coordinate 523,733 downwards.
ATGGTGAATGGAGAATGGTTGAGTGGCGTGTGGTTAAATATTCCGAAATTTAAGTGCGGGAATGCTTTATCAATCACTGCTACCAACTTTCTTTTAACAGAGAACCATCAACTGTTCACCATTTAACCCTTTCACTACTCATTATTAAATAAATGAAACTGATACGATACGGCGCGGCAGGTAACGAAAAAACCGGTGTTATCATTAATGATGTAAAATACGACACATCGGCCTTTGACGAGGATTATAACGAAGCCTTTTTTGAGAACGACGGGCTAAACAGGCTACAGCAATTTATCGATGAAAACGAGGGAAAGCTTACAAAAATTGCCGATAGCGAGCGATTAGGGAGCCCGTTTGCACGCCCTTCAAAAATTGTTTGTATAGGTCTTAACTATAAAGATCATGCTGAGGAAACAAACGCGCCGCTGCCGAAGGAGCCTATCCTGTTCTTTAAGTCAACTACAGCCCTGGTAGGCCCCAATGACGATATTGTTATTCCTAAAAACTCCGTAAAAACCGATTGGGAAGTAGAATTGGCGGTGGTGATCGGCAAAAAGGCCACCTATATTGAAGAAAGCGAAGCGATGGATTATGTGGCGGGATATTGCCTGCATAACGACGTGTCTGAAAGGGAGTTTCAGTTAGAACGTAATGGCACCTGGGATAAGGGCAAAGGCTGCGATACCTTTGCGCCGGTAGGCCCGTTTTTAGCTACAACAGATGAGATCGAAGATGTGCACAACCTGCGCTTGTGGTTATCCCTTAACGGCAAAATTGTTCAGGACGGCAGCACATCAAACCTGATATTCAATATCCCTTATTTAGTGGCTTATATAAGTCAGTTCATGACCTTGTTGCCCGGCGATGTGATATCTACAGGTACACCTGCAGGGGTAGGTTTAGGTATGAAACCACCATTATATTTAAAGCCAGGCGATATAGTTGAACTTGGTATTGAAGGCCTTGGGGAAGCAAAACAAGTGCTCAAAGCCTATGCGAAAGATTGACAGTCACCAGCATTTTTGGACATTTGACGCCGAAAGGCACGCCTGGATAGATGATTCGATGCAGGCCATCCAAAAGGATTTTTTGCCCGGCCAACTACAACCCATATTGCAGCAAAACGGTATTGAGGGATGCATAACCGTGCAGGTAGAGCAAACCGAAGCTGAAAACGACCTTATGCTGAGCCTTGCGGAAAACAACAGTTTTATTAAGGGTATAGTTGGCTGGATAGAAATGGCGGCCGACAGGGTGGAAGAACGCCTGCAGTATTACAGCACAGTTAAGCTGATTAAAGGGTTTCGCCATATACTACAGGGTGAGGCCGATGACAAATTTATGCTGAACCCAAATTTTATGCGGGGCATTGGCTTACTAAATAAATACAATTTTAGTTACGATATATTGATAAAGCCAAATCAGTTGCCATATGCACTGCAATTCGCATCAACCTTCCCTGATCAGCGTTTTGTGATAGACCACCTGGCGAAACCGTACATCAAAGAAAAACGGATAACCGGCTGGAAAACGGATATGCAAGCGATAGCCGCTTTGCCAAACGTTTGCTGCAAAATATCGGGCATGGTAACCGAAGCTGATTGGCTTAACTGGCGACCCGACGATTTTACACCCTACCTGGAGGTGGTTTTCGAAGCATTTGGTGCGCAGCGCGTAATGTACGGTTCTGATTGGCCCGTATGTAATGTAGCTGGCGGTTATAATGGTGTACTAACGGTTATTGGCAACTACGTAAGTAGATTAAGCCAGGATGAACAACAAGCCTTTTGGGCTAAAAATGCTGAGGATTTTTATCGGCTTTAGCGGCGATGTTAAAGGGCCACTCTTTATTCGCCTTTGCTTTAACAAAGTAAACCACAATGCCCAAAGCTATTGCGCTTAGTCCGCCCAACACCATGTGAAAACCGGTGGATATCAGTATACCTATCCACATGATAATAGCCAGGAAAACGGGTATTGGAAATAGCGGCATTTTATAAGGGAAGCTGGTTTCGCTTTTCCGCCGCCGAAGCAGGAACAGCCCCCATGCCTGCGAAATAAACTGGATGACTATGCGCATGGCCAGTATAGCGCTGATTACATCGCTAAGCTTAAATAGCAGGCTAAAAATAAAAGCTACTCCACCTAAAAATAATAACGAAACATGCGGGAAGTTGCCAGTAGGGTGAAGTTTTGCAAATACCTTAAAGAAGGCGCCATCTGCAGCTGCTGCATACGGAATACGGCTATAGCCCAGCGTAGCCGAAAATACCGACGAAAAGGCCACAAGTAATATTAGGCAGGTAATAATTTTAGCCGCAGCATGCCCGGATAGTTGCTCCATAAACTCGCTGACTACAAAGCCGCTGTCTTTAGCCTGCTGCCACGGAATTACGCTCACCACACTTACGTTCATCAACATATATAAAACCGCAATGCCTGCAATAGATATAAACATACTTTTTGGTATGTTTTTAGCCGGGTCGATAATTTCGCCGCCCAAATGGCAAATATTGTAATAACCCAGGTAGCTGTAAACGCTTTTTACGCTGGCAAAACCAAGAGCAGCAACAAACGCGTAGTTAAGCGTAAGCCCGTCGTTGATATGCTTTATGGGTGATAAAAAGTTGCCATGTGCTAAACCGCCGCCAATTATCCATATCAGGGTTAACAAAACGCCTACCCACAACACCATACTTATTTTGCCTATAGATTCAATTTTGCGGTAAAGCAATACGACTATACAAATTACCACACTGCCGCTCATTATTTTAGCTTCTACGGCGGATAACGGCAGCAGGTATGAAAAGTACGAGGCGAACCCGATAGCTGCAGACGCTATTACCAGCGGCGCCTGTATCATGGTTTGCCATACGAATAAAAAACTCATTAATTTACCCATGCCGGTTTTACCGTAGGTTTCTTTCAGGAAATTATATGATCCGCCCGCCTTTGGGAAGGCTGCGCCAAGTTCGCTCCAAACCATCGCATCAATAAATGATAATATGGCCCCCGCCAGCCAGGCGTACAGAAACCATGGGCCATTCATCATTCCTATTACCATAGGTAATGTTATAAACGGCCCGATGCCTACCATGTCGGTCATGTTTATTGCAGTGGCATGAGCCAGTCCAAGGCGTCTTACCAGAGTATTTTCAGCCATTGTAGTTTTTAAATCAGCCCGAAAGCGGGCCAATGGTACAAAAATAACTTTAACCGGCAAGGGGCAAAATTTATTGGGTCAGCGGTTTGTAACGAGTTTTACCGGCGTAAATAATATTTACAATATACCCATTTACGGGTATGTTTTATGGCGACAAATAATATTACTATTGTTATACTAAATGCTTTATTATGAACAAGATATATTGGCCGGTAAAATACCTTTTGTTGCTTTGCTTGGTTGTGTTTTTTTGCGGTGCATGTAAAAAAAGCGACCCTGTTAAACCCGATCCTGACCCTAAGCCTGTAAAAAAGCCCACGGTAGACGAGGTGACCACCAGTGTGAACACGGCGCTTGCAGGTAAAGATACCCTGAGCCAGTTTGCCCTCGATTTTAAATCGGCGGGGCTTACACAAACCGAAGTAGAAAATGGTATAACGGTTTTCGCGCCCTCAAATAAAGCCTATACGTTAAAAACCACCGGTCGGAAGAAAATAACCGCCGTTACAGATGTTTACCTGCCCGATTCCTCGGTTGTAAGAGATTATATTGTGAGCGGGAAAATAGATATTGCCAAGATAACCAACGGAACTTCCTTAACGGCCATAAGCGGCAAAAAGCTGATACTAACAAAGGTGAACGACAAGTGGTATGTTAACGGTATATTTTTAAATATTACTGTATTATCAACTGGCGACAATACGGTTGTATTTAGCCTGGCAGGTCTGTTCAATACCAGTACTTTGCCGCATATTACCGGTGTATCGAGCACCAAGATCTTCCCGGGGTGGCTGCTGACCATTTATGGCGGTAATTTAGGGGCGGCCGTAAATAAAAATGTGGTGAAGATAGACAATATAACTGCTACAATACATACCGCAAACGCGGATTCTATCGAGATCACGGTTCCTCACGGGGTTACCGCCGGGGCATTAACAGTTACCACCCAGGGGCGTACCGTAACCATGGAGCAAACTTTAACCGTGCAAAAAGCTCACGTAACAACTGTTGCAGGCACAGGCGGCGGGCCGGTGCAAGGCATATCCATTGACGCGGCCGATAACATTTATTGGACAGATAATTTTTACAACGGCAATGTTCCGGCCGCGCGGCTTGTTAAGTATAGCGCAGGCCAAATATCTTACTATAAGCCTGTTTTCCCTAACCCTAACGGGGATGGTACCAATATTGCAGTTTTAAATACCAAAACGCTTTTGTGGGCTATCGGGCTTAATAGCCAAAACCAGGTTTACTTTGCAACCGAATCAAGCTCGGCTGAGGGTTACAGCGGCATATTCCGTTCGGCAACAGCTACGCCAACCACGGCCGAATGGTGGGCAGGTACGGGTACAAACTATACGGCAACCACCAGGGCCGATTTAAAAGTTTATACAAGCGTTATAAAATTTGATAAGCAGGATAACTTATACTTGCTTAACAGTGGCGGTAACCTGCAAAAAATAACGCCTGCAGGTAATGTAAGTATCGTTATCGGTAATGCGGAGTTTTTGTCGGCAGATCCGAATGTACAAAGGGTGTCATCTTATGGAATAGCGCTTTCGGGATCAAAAACATATGTATCAGACGCTACTAACGGCAGGATTTGGATAAAAGACAACAACGGCTTAAAGGTGCTTGCCGGGAATAATACACATGTTGCAAAAGATGGGGTGGGCACAGCCGCGCAGTTTGGCGCTCCGTTTGGTATTACACTGGACAATAAGGGTAACCTGTATGTTTGTGATAACGATTACGGAACATCCAACTTTATTATACGAATGATCAATCCGAGGGGAGAGGTTACCACTATTGCGGGGGGTGCCGGCGGAGGGGCTGATGTGGACGGTATAGGTACCGCAGCCGGATTTAACGGGGTAAATACTATTGCAATTGACAGTAAGGGCGCATTGTATGTAGGTACAGATGCAGGGACTATCCGCAAAATAACCTTTCAGTAAATAAAATTAAGCACGGCTTATACGCCCCTGCATTATTTGCAGGGGCTTTTGTGTTTAATAGCTTAGCTGGGGTTATCGCAGGATGCTTTTCTTTTTTGTAATGTTTTACATTCATTTTAAAGCCACTGTTGCAATCTCGCCCGGCTACACGTAATAGATGTAAAAATGCCATTACACTTGTTTTACGCAACTTTCTTTAACACTAATTAACAAATTATGAATTGATTATTCAGCAAATTAGCGGCATATCATACTACGTCAAATACCATATATGAATAAAACATCAACTCCAATCAATTTATTGCTCTTACTAATCATCGCGTCGCTTGGCGCCTGCGTAAAAGGGACAACCGTAACTGTAGAAAAGCCGGTGGTGGTAACTACTGACATAATCGTTGAAACAACCGGTACCAGCGCGTGGGGCGGCGGCTTTATAAGCAATGGGGCCACAAACATTACTGCTTACGGCGTTTGTTACAGTTCAACCAATTCCGAACCTACCGTTGCTGATGCTAAAACCGACAATAAAGTAGGCCTTTATTGGTTTAACAGTAATATGAAGGGGCTTACCCCAAATACAACTTACTATGCCAGGGCATATGCAACAAACTCGGCAGCTACGGCTTATGGTAACGTTGTTCAGTTTAAAACCGGCAGCGGCACAGGTACGCCTGCCGCCAATGTAAGTACCCTTGCCGGATCATCCAAAGGTAACGCCAACGGCCACGGTACGGCAGCCTTGTTTAACCATCCGTATGGCACCGCCACTGATGCCGCGGGCAACCTGTATGTTTCTGATTCTTATAATTGCTCCATCAGGAAAATAACACCTGAAGGCGAGGTTACTACTATAGCAGGTACCGGTGCCCTGGGTAATACCGACGGACCGGGAAACGTAGCCCAATTTTATGCGCCCGCCGGTTTAGCGGTAGATGCAACCGGCAATATCTTTGTAGCGGATATGGGCAATAACCTGATCCGCAAGATAACGCCATCGGGCATTGTAAGCACCTTTGCAGGCAGCGGTTCGGCCGGATATAATAACGGTACTGGTACGATAGCATCGTTCTCTCAACCGGCAGATATCGTGATAGATGGAAGCGGAAATTTATTTGTGGCAGATATGGGTAACAACCTGATAAGGCAAATTACCCCGGCAGGGGTAGTTACCACGGTAGCTGGAAACCGGTTTGCAGGAATTGCAAGCGGACAAGGTACAGCAGCATCGTTAAACAAGCCAAGCGGTATTGCAATGGATGCAGCAGGGAATTTATATGTTACCGAACCCATGAATAAAGCGATAAGAAAAATAAGTAAAGATTATATGGTAACCATCTTTACCGGGGGCTCCGACTCGTTATCGTTTGCTATTGGCAGGCCACAGGCTATTAAGACAGACGGCAGTAATAACTTATATATTGCAGATGCAAACGGGCGCATATTAAAAATAGCGGCCGACAAAACCTTTAGTGTACTTGCCGGTACCACGGGCACTACCGGTTCGGCAGATGGTGCTGGCGGCACGGCATCATTTAACGATCCAAGAGGCATTGCTGTTGATAACCAGGGCAACGTTTATGTTGCCGATTACAACAATAACCGGATAAGAAAAATAAAGTAAATATCGAGATAAAAGAAGGGCCGCTCTATTTAGAGCGGCCCTTCTTTTTAACAGGCCATTTTAAGCATGGTCTGTGTATTTTGTGTGTAACCCCCGATTTTAAGAGTAGCGCGATAACGATTGTTAATCGCTAAGGTCATCCTGCTCAATGTCTGTTGTCTTGTTATCCTTCGGCAAGTTTGCCTTCAACATCACCCTGCCCTTTTTAGTTAAGGTACAAGCCGGCGATCGTGCATTTTCCTCGCCCTTCGCTATATTTATCAGGTTGTATTGTTTCAGGTCCTGTAAATCGGCTTTGCTTATATTTATGGCCATTTCTTTTTCAGCGATAACCTTAAGCGCTGCAACCACATCTTCGTGTTTCATAACATTGTATTAAGTGTGACGCAAATATGCGATAAACTATAAAAGCTACCTAACCATAGCTTTTGTGGTGAAGGATTTTGGCTGTATTGCGCAACGTTTATCCCGTCAATACGTTCGTTGCTGTAAAACCTTGGGTGTTTTAACTTTTACAGCATCGCTCTTTGATTTAGTAGCAGGTACAGGCTTGGCTTTCAAGCTATCCTGCTTAGTCCGGATAACTGGCGCTGTCGTCGCCGGTGGTTGTTTAATGCCGGAGCTATCCTGTCTTGCTTTTACAATAGAGGGGCTCGTAACCCCTTGTGTCGCTGTGCCTATACTATCCCTGCCCACCTTTGTGCTGTCGGTTCGGGGTAAATAATGCTGTAACGAATCCTTGCGCGCTTTATCGTTTTGTGCTGCATCTTTTGGTTTATTCGCATTAACAAGCTTTTTATCGGCTGCCGCCTGTTCGCGTGCTTTTTTTCTATTATAGGATGGGATGATAGATTCTTTAGAAACCGGCCTTTCTTTAGGCTTCCATATAAAGCCTTTCAGTATCTTATCGTCTTCAGAAAACTTAGCCAAAGGACCGTAACGGTGTTCGGGTTTGGTTAAAAATACGATTTGCGAGGCAGTGCCATTTTTGAAATAAACGCGCATGCGGCTGCTTAACGATCGTTGCATGCCATCAACCTTTTTAAGGCTGTCGCGGCTAAAGTAAATGCTTTCGGCATTTCCTGCAACGTACATCCTGTCCAGTTTGTCGCTTTTAAAAAAGCCTTTCATCCTTTTACCACCTACCTGGTTAAAATTGGTGGAGTCGCCCTTTTCAATATTTACCACAAACGATGAAGGGAATAAGTTAAGGTTATCCAGCTTTTTATTTTTCATCTGCATGGTGATGGTATCGCCCGATAGCTGCGAGCCCTGGGTCCATATCAGCGGGTTTATAAAACAATGAAGGGTAGAGTCGCTGTAACTGTAAAACATCGAGTCGGCCTTGGCCTGAAGATCTGATTTGAACAGCTTAGCGCCATGATAGGCTTTAATTATCCTCACCCTGGCCGTATCGCTCAGGGTAACCGGCGGCGTAAAAAATATCGGATCGTTTTCTACGGCGTTTGCATCGCCCCCTTTTGATGCAGTTTGGCCTGGCGCGGCAGTTGCGCCGCCTTGTCCTTTCGCATTCCCTTTAGCCTGGGCAGTTGCTTCGGGTTTCGGCTTCCCGAAAAAATCGGCATGCAGGTGCAGCGTGTCGGTTTTCCATTTCGGCGCATTCAGGGTTAAAAATTTGTCGGCCTTTTTTTGTTGCTCAGGAGTAAGCTTTTTAGTTTTAACACTGGTGTCGCGTACGTTGAGCAATCGCTGTTGCTCCTGCATAATCTTCAGATCTTTATAGGTAAGTATCTGGGTTTCCAGTGTATCTGCAGATATATAAATAGAATCACGTTTTACCTTTTTCTCAGGCGTCGCTTTGGCTGTATCCGTTATCGGGAAAGCAGCCAGGCCCGCACCTTTGGCGGGAGTACCGCCCTTTACCGGCTTAACGCCCGCTTGGGGTACCTCAACCGCGCTATCAGCTATTACCTGCAAAGGTACCATCCCAGTTTTAGAAATGCCCGGGCGCGATTTAACGGCCAGTGCATCAGCCTTTTTTACTAAAGCAGCTACGCCGGCCCGGTTATTTTTTAATGTGTTTTGAACTTTGACAGTTAATGTATCTACATCGGTAGCAACAGGTTTTTGCAACCCCTTTACCTGCACTGTGCCCGGGGGTGGTTTAATAGCAAACGCATTTGCCTTTTTTACACCGGGCGCTGTTTTAACTGCGGGGTTGGCTTTAGTTCCGGACTCTAAAGTCATCGTATCCGCTTTGGTGGTGTCCTTTTCTTCGGTAACAATAATTACGTATGGGTCCTTGGTTACAACGGTGCGTTCGCCTTTTTTATAGTAGGTAGCCAGGTCGCCCTTGAGGGTTACATTTTGTTCGCGGTCGTGAAAGGTAACGCGTTTAACCGCGCGACCATAACCATTTATTTTATCATAAAATAAACTGTCGCCGGTCAGGGTTTTAGTACCCTGTTTGTATAAGTTCTTTTTACCAAAAAAAGCCTGTTCGGTAATAGTATTGTATAAGCCATTCTCGGTGTATAGCGTATCTTTTTTATCCTTAGTATCGTAAATGTTTGTGGGCCCGTAAAAATAAGCTATCCGGCTGCCGGTGTTGTAACGCAGGGTATCAGTTTTTATCAAGGCATCCGGCGTTATCAGCACCACGTTATAACGGAAATAAGAGTCTCTTGAAAAGGCGAAGTAATAACCGTTCTTGCTGGTGAGGGTATTGTCTTTATTTATCAGTTTACCGCCTCCGGTATAAGTACCAATGCGGGTAGCGGTGTTATAAGTAAGGTAATTGGTGGTTAAAATAGCATCCTTATCAATCAGCCTCACGTTATCTGTAAGTACAGCCACCTTGGTATTGCCATTGTAATTAAGCTTATCCGCGTAAATATTCAGCGTATCGCCCTGGGTTATATGTACATTGCTAAAAGCGTCGAAGGCATTATCTTCAGCATAAAAATATGCGCTGTCTGACCGCATGATGGAATAATCCTGTTGAAAAACACCCTGGTAAACTTTGATAACATTCCGGCCGTTTAGCTTAATAACCTCGCTGCTTTTTGATTGTATAAGGTGCACTACAGATTTTTTCTGCGCCGATACGGTTAAGGTTATGATCACTAAAAGTGTACTAAGAATGTATTTTATCACAATGGCAAAATTAGTTTTTTGCTGGGGTTATTAAATTAATAATTTTGATGTATGCTTCCTGTTAAACGCTTTGTTGAATTTATTGGACAAAATAAGTTATTTACACCTGCCAACAAAATACTGGCAGCTGTAAGCGGAGGCATGGATTCCGTTTTAATGGCCCATTTGCTAAAGGCGGCCGGCTTTAATTTTAGCATAGCACATTGCAATTTTAACCTGCGCGGCCCCGAAGCTGATGCCGACGAGGAGTTTACCAGGCAGCTTGCCCTGCAAATGGGGGTTAGCTTCCACACTGTTAAGTTTAATACTCAGCAATACGCTGCCGATAACCGGGTATCTATCCAAATGGCGGCCCGCGATATGCGGTACCGATGGTTTGATGAGGTCAGCCAATCAGCAGGTTATGATGTCATTGCGCTTGCACACCATCAGAACGATACTATCGAAACAATATTGTTAAACCTTACACGGGGTACGGGCATTGCTGGTTTGCACGGCATTTTGCCCAAAAACGGCAACCTGGTGCGCCCCCTGCTTTTCCTGACGCGCAACGAAATACAGACCATTATTGCTGCGGAAGGTTTAACATATACAGAGGACGCCTCGAACGCCTCGGTTAAATACGCCCGGAACAAACTGCGGCACCAGGTTATCCCGATATTAAAAGAGCTTAACCCCAACCTCGAGGCCACTTTTGAAAGCAATCTGCGCAAATTCAGGGAACTGGAAATGCTGTTGAACCGTGAGGTAGATGGATTAAAAAAGAAGCTTTTGCTAATTGAAGGTAATGAAGTACACATAAGTATTAACGAAATAGAAAAGCTATCGCCTAAGCGCTTGTTACTTTTTAAATTGCTGTATGATTACGGCTTCAGCGAAATGGTGGTTGATGACCTGATAACAGTACTTGGCAGGCATCCGGGCAGGGTTTTTGAAAGTGCAGGGTTTACCTTATTGGTTGATAGGGGCAGGTTAATTATTTCGCCAAAAGCGAGTGTAAAGGATAAGGCAGTTAGTATTAGCCCGCGCGATACCAATGTGGGGTATAACAACTATAAATTGACTGTGCTGCATGATGATAGTCCGCTTATTGTGAAGGATAATCCGCTGGCGGTTTCGGTAGATGCGGAACTGTTGGTTTACCCGCTAACGCTTCGTGCATGGCAGCAGGGAGATACTTTTTATCCACTGGGGATGAAGACCAGGCAAAAGCTAAGCGATTTTTTTATACATCAAAAAGTGCCGCTGCATCAAAAAGACGGTGTGCCGATACTGGTAAACGGCAATGGCGATATCATTTGGGTTGGTGGTTACCGTTTGAGCGAAAGGTATAAAGTAAGCGATAACACTAAAAAAGTTACTATATTCGAACTGTATAAATTATGAGCGATAAATCGGTTTTTATTGAAAAACAATACCTGGGCCGCGAATGGATACCTATAACCATACGCCTTGTTTTAGCCATGTTTTGTTTTGCTGCTTATTTTTTTACTGACGAACGGGAACGCAACGGCGACTTGTTAGCCATCGTTGGGTTTGTTATCATTATCATATCCATTATCATGGGCTTCCTGCTGCACTTTAGCACCCGTGTTATCAACAAAAGCATTTTACTTGACGGCCTTTGGAGCACCCGCCGGGTAAAAATAGACCTGAACAGTATTGTGAAGGTTGAAAAAGGATCGTACAGCAGGTATTTATTTAATAACCCGGTTTATAACCTGCACACCAAAGGTACCATACGCTTTTACGCCGCCGGTAACGATGCCATACACCTAACCGATAGGGATGGGCTTGTTTACATCATCGGATCGCAGCATGCCAATGAGTTTTTAAGGGCGATAAAAAGCGAAATGAAAGCGGTATAACCTCCGGATAGCCTGCCATTGATTATTGCTAAAACATCAAAAGTGTAATTACCTCATTATCAAGCATTCATGACTGTTCACAGTGTTCACGTGTGCCGAACGTGAACACCTTTAATAATATTACAGTCTTTTTTTGTGAATGAGGTTTTTCCTCAGTGCGTTTTATAGCTGGCCAGGTCGGTATAGATCTGGCGGAACGAACTGCGTACGCCGAAAGTTATCATGGCGGTCTTGTCGTTAAAATCGCTGTTCTTTTCGGTACGGTATATGCCTCCCAGTTCTAACCTCAGGTTGTATTTGGGGTTAAGTACATAACCAATTTTACCCTGCAGGTATACCATGTTTGTTTTTAAGCCTTGCCCAATAGTGTTGCCATATTTAGCTAACGGTGTGGTATAATGCTGAAATATGTCTTTACCGTAGTTTATACCATTCATATCAAGTCCGTAATGCCCGTAATCTACTTCACCCATCAGGTCAAAACGTTTGTAGGCGTAGTTAAGCAGCGCAACCACTTCGCGAAAGTTGGCGCCCCAGGGGTGCGCCAGCGGCTCGCTATTGGCCGAATAATTTAGTATGCTGGCCCTTTCCGAATAGGTGTAAGGCCTTACGGTGTTGGTTTCTAACAGGTAGTTAAGATTGGTAACGCCGAACAGGTTTGCGCCCTTTACCCCGAGCTGATAACCGAATTTATTGTTTGAATAACCCGGGTTAGAGAAGAACTCCTTAGCCGTAAATTCATCAAGCGAAAACTGGCCGTAAGCAGTTAGGCCATCGGTTAATTTGTATTTAGTTGTAAAACCTATCAGCGCGTTATCAGGCGAGCCATTTGCGGCTTCAACAGGCCTTAAAAATATTACCGGGTTTATGTAGCTAAAATCGAAACCGTGGGTGTGGCCCTGGTCGTCCTCGTTGGCCCAGATGATAGAATCAAAAAAGCCAAGCGACAATCGGTTACTTACGTTCCAGTCAAGGTAATGGAATATTCCCCACTTATTGCGGTCTTTAAATTTGTCGCTGGTGCCGGCAGGGTCGCTAAAGTACGCCCACATGGCCATATATTTTACGTTGCCCAGGTTTGCCGTAAGCTTGAAAAAAGGGTACGGCGAAGCATAATCAGATAATAGCAGCGAGCGGTAGCCGTCGCCGATAAATGTTTTATCGCGCCCGGCGCTTATGTTTAAATACTTAACCGGGGTGTACGATACATTAGCCGTAATATAATCCCACGAGTAATCGTTGGGGTTATTGTTAAAGGTATTTGCATACGCCTGCCCGGGCACAATACCAACCTGCCTGATGTAGGTAGAGATATAATCCGGCACCCTGGCCTGGTTCAAATACCCCGATACACGATAAGAAAACTTTTTACCGGCAGTACCTCCAAATTGCAATCCAAGCGAACTGAGGTAGGTGTTTTCTTTAGCAGAGAGGTCCCGGCCAATATTAAAATCGGGCAGCAGATCGGCATAAAAAGTAGAGTTTACACCTTTCACATCTACCAAATGTTCGTTAAACAATTTGCGGTACAATACATTACTGTTTGATGCATCGCCGCCATAGTTCATGATGGAATCATAGCGGTGCATTAGCAGCGAATCGTCAACAAAAAATGGTTTTATGGCAGTATGCAGGCGGGTTTTGGTTGAGTAAGCATCAGCATTAAACTTTTGATAAAAGTCGTATGAGTACGGCTGGTATACCGATTGAGAACGAGCGATGCCCACCGTAATCAGTAGTAATGTTATGCTGATAAATAATCTCTTCATATTGATACCGAATGAACTAAGCTATTCAAAGTAGTTTAACGTCTTAAATCCCCCTTTTTTCATGTGCTCGTCCTTTTTTGCTAAATGCAGGTCAGACTGTACCATATCAGTAACTAGGGCTTGCAAATCATAACTTGGTTGCCAGCCTAATTGTTTTTTTGCTTTTGAAGGGTCGCCAATTAACAGGTCAACTTCCGTAGGCCTGAAATAGTTGCTGTCGACCTTAACAACCGTTTGGCCAAACCTTAAAGCATCAGCGTTTAAGCCTAACAATTCTACTTTTTGCTGGTCAATATCAATAATAACGCCTCTTTCATTTTCATCCTTGCCGCTAAATTCCACCTCGATACCCAACTCAGCGAACGACATTTTAATAAACTCGCGAACGGTAGTGGTAACGCCGGTTGCTATTACATAGTCCTCTGGCTTCTCCTGCTGCAACATCAGCCACATCGCAACAATATAGTCCTTAGCGTGGCCCCAATCGCGCTGCGCCGATAAATTACCTATATACAGGCAATCCTGCAGCCCTAACCCGATCTTGGCAACCGCGCGGGTAATTTTGCGCGTAACAAACGTTTCGCCGCGTATAGGGCTTTCATGATTGAATAATATACCATTGCATGCATACATTTGATAGGCTTCGCGATAGTTTACTATTATCCAATACCCGTAAAGCTTAGCCACAGCATAAGGAGAGCGTGGATAAAAAGGCGTTGTTTCGCTTTGCGGAACATGCTGCACCAAACCATAAAGCTCTGATGTAGATGCCTGGTACAAACGCGTTTTTTTGGTAAGTCCCAATAGCCTGATGGCTTCTAAAATACGGAGCACGCCAAGTCCATCCGCATTGGCGGTGTATTCAGGGGAGTCAAAGCTTACTTTAACGTGGCTTTGTGCGCCAAGGTTATATATTTCATCGGGCTGTATTTCTTGTATAAGCCGGGTTAAATTCATGGCATCGGTAAGGTCGCCGTAGTGTAGCTGCAATTTAACACCGGTTTCGTGCGGGTCGTGGTAAAGGTGATCTATCCGGTCGGTATTGAATGATGATGAGCGGCGTTTAATGCCATGCACCTCATATCCTTTTTTAAGCAAAAATTCAGCTAAATATGCGCCGTCTTGTCCGGTTATACCCGTTATTAAAGCCTTTTTCATTAATAAATAATATAAAATGCAATATTATTTAAATTAATTGTAAAAGCTTGTATTTGGCAGGGTAATATCGAACGCTGAACACCCGATAACGAATGATAAATTGGGGAATTCGGTGTTGGATATTCGACATACATTATTCGATCCTATCAGATGCCCGCAACAGTATCTTCCAGTTCGCGGTACCATTCTTCGCCGTATTTACGAATGAGCGGGCCTTTCAAAAACTCGTGTACTTTTACCTGTAGTTCGTTGCCAAACGTACATGCAGGGCTGCAAATGCTCCAGCGATCATAGTTAAGCACATCAAACTCGGGGTAAGCCGTAATGCGGATAGGGTACAGGTGGCAGGATATTGGTTTTTGCCAGGTTATCGCGCCTTGCTCATACGCTTTTTCTATGGCACATTTGGTAATGCCGTTCTCCCAGGTTACGTAAGCGCATTCTTTATTTACATCAACGCATGGTGTAGTATAATCCCCTTCAAAATCGGTTACATGGGTGCCTTCGCGTTCAATGGTGGCAATTCCCTTGGCCGTCATATAAGGTTTTACCTTTGGATAAATATCTGCCAGTATCTCCAGTTCGTCGTGATTTAAGGGCGCGCCCGAGTCGCCTTCCAGGCAGCAGGCGCCTTTGCATTTATTCAAATTACAAACAAAATTGTTTTTTATTACATCCTCGTGCAATAACACGCTTCCAACTTCGATCATCAGTATCTTTATTTTTTTACCGGGTTTAGGGGGTATTTAAGCCCGCTGGCCTGTGTAAGATCCATTACTAAACTGCCAACTATCAACTCTACATGCGCTTTAACGGGTATGCGGTTCTTATCGTTGGTTATCCACAAATATAGCTTACTATTTTTTCGGAATATACGCCCGGGGATAATTGTAGGATTGAATTTTAAACAGTCGAATGTGCCCAAGCCGCATTTTACCTGCTCGTGGCCCATAAATGTTATGGTAAGCGTATGTATCCCATCCTCTAAAAAGTAACGCATACTTAATTTATCGCCCACCTTTAATTTTGAAACATCGATGTTACGTGCAAAGTAATATGCTGATAAAAAATCGAACACATTGCCTTTAAAAGGGAACTTGCCCTTATCAGCGGTTATTATTCCGGTATCGTGGTCAAAAGTTACCTTATCGCTATGCCGGTAACTCGACTCCTGCCTTTGCTCGGAATAGTAGTAAGGCAGCAAGGTTTGCGGATTAATAAAGGTTTCGTATCTGTTACGTACTTTAAAAAGCAGGTTAAATGTACCGGCTGTTTTAGCGTCGGCGAATATATGGAGTGCGGGGTGGTTGTCAAACTTAACAGGGCTGCTTTCTACTTTTATAACGGCCTCGGCCGCGGTAAATATGCCATATTTAAGCTTATAAGTTATTTGTTCGCCGGCCTGAAATGCAACTTCGTTTGTTTTGGTTACTTCCTGGCTAAATGCGGCCGAAACACCGGCAAGCATTAGCAGGAATAAAAAATATTTCTTCATGTATTTGATATAGACGCAATTGCCGCCAAACGGTTTAATCTTTGCGTTTATAAATGGGTACGGTAGAGCAGGGTTCGCCGAACATCAGGCTTTTTGCCACCGGCGTAAGCCTTTGCGTTAACTCTACATATGCAGATACCGGCACCGGGATATCACCGCAGCCTTTAATCACTACGCGCTGATCGCGGTATTGCTCCACATCAAGGCGCGAAACCTCTTTTACAAACAATACGGTTTCTAAAACTTCAGCATCGCCGAAAACTACCTGGCGGGCATACGGCGCCAAACGGTTGGCCAGTAACATATATGCCCAGGCAGGTACAATGGCGTCGGCTGTGCAGGTAACCGCAACATTTTTGCCCTGATATTGTGCCCAATCGTGTGTTTTTACAAACTCGCGAAAATCTTTTTCGCGCAGTATAAGGCCGTGGAACAAGTTGTCTTTGATATCATAAACCACACGCTCGCCCGGTGCGTAAAACTGCGCCGGGTCTAAAGTGACCAGGCCGCTTTGCGCCACTTTATTTATAATGTTTTCCTGTATCTCCATGGTATAAAAAAAATCCGGCAATAACTATAACGTTATTGCCGGATGTAAAATTACTTTAAATTTTTGTTACAAGAACTTCGCCCTGTTATCTTTTACATTCGCCTTATCTTTCAGCGCATCAAGCACCTGGCCTTGCGAGCGTTGTGCAAGCGCCTGGCCTATCTGTTGTTTCTCCCTTACATTGTTTGTAAGCTGTGCTGGGTTTGTAAAGCTATCCAACGTAAATACATAAACGCCTTGCTGGCCGGCGATAGGTTTAGAAAGTTTGTTTGGCTGCGAACCAAATACCGTACCTACCACTTTATATTCGGCTGTTGCACCTGGTATTACCGGGTTGGCAAATACTATGTTTTGCAAAGGCACTACTTTGCTGCCAACTTTTTGGGCAACCTGATCGATGTTTGAAGCGCCATTTAAAGCAGCCTGGAATTTATCGCTAAGCTGTTTTCCTTTAACCTGTATGCGTACCATGGGTTCAATTTGTTTTTTAACAACATCCAAAGGTAAAACGCCTTTTGGTTTTATAGTGGTTAAACGGGCAACCACATACTGGTCGCCAACTGCAAACACCTGGTCAGAGAAAGTGCCTTTTTCTGATTTAAAAGCCCACTTTACAATGTCGCGTGCGTTATCTAAACCCAATACACTGGCAGCGGTAGCGTTAACGTCTTCGGCGTTTTTAATAGCCAAGCCGGCCTTCTTTGCCTGCGCGTCGAAATTTTCGGCGGTTAACGAAGATAAAAACGACTGTGCCCTGGCGTAAACAGCTGCGGTTGTTTTAGTGCTTGGCAACAATGGTTTATCAACTACGGCTACTTTTACCACTCTTGATGATCCTTTTTGATCCAATATCTGAACCACATGAACACCAAATTGAGTGGTTACCACCTTTACATCGCCAACCTTTGCATTAAAAGTCGCCGCTTCAAATACCGGATCCATAGTGTTACGGCCAAAAGTGCCAAGGTCGCCGCCTTTTTCGTTAGCTACCTTATCAACAGAAAAGTTTTTTGCTAACTCTGCAAACGGCCTGCCGCCTGCAATCAGTTTTTTAAGCGAATCGGCTTTGGCAATAGCTTTATCAAGGCCGCCTTCGGTGGTAGGGTTCAACAAAATGTGGCGTGCTTTAACCGAGTCGGGGCCAATTTTTGAATCAACAAGCTTGGCGATTTTGAAGCTGCCGTTTGACAGGTAAGGGCCGTAAACAAAGCCTTTGTCCGCACCGAACATTACCGAATCCAGCTTTGGCTCTAACTCGCCTTTTTTGTGATAGGTAAGCTGCGCCTTTGTTTCAGAGTTGATCTGTACAAAAAGTGAATCGTTGGGGGTTGCCTTAAAATCAGCCGCTAATTTATCAACCTGCGTACGTACTGCTGCGGTATCGGCTTTTGAAGGTGCCGCGTTAAAGCTTATGTATTCAAAGCTGCGCAACTCCTGCGGGTTTTTAAACTCTGATTTATGATCATTATAATAAGTGCTGTAATCGTTGTCAGTTAGTTTAACGTTAGCATCAGGTATTGAAGCATAGTCAAGCACTGTGTACTTAAAGTTTGCCAGTTTGTTTTTTGCAAGGTAATCGTCCTGAGCATCAAGCGCGTTAACGTACAAGCCATTGGTTACCAAAGCCATATACTTTTGCTGCCTTTTTGCAGCGATCAGTTGCTTAACAAAATCGTTCCAGGCCTCTTGTTGTTTAGGGTCTACCTTTGCAGATTGCAGATAACCTAAAAACTGGTTAAGCTTCGTTTTATCAAACTGGCCTTTATCATCAACAAACTGGCGCTGTATCTGCGGGTCGGGGTTGTTACCACTGATCATTGACCTGGTTTCGTCATCGCCTACCACAATGCCCAGTTTATTTATCTCTTTATTTAAAAGTAACTCTGTTAAAAATTGGTTCCAGGTTGTCTCCTGTATGTAGTTGGTGATCTGAGGTGTAAGGCTTTGGCCAGACTGTTGCTTAAACTGCTGTGTGCTTTGCTCTAACCTGTTATTAAAATCAACATACGGAATTTTTTCGCCGTTCACTTCGCCGATGTTATGAACATCATCCCTGAAAAAAGCACCTCCTGATTGTACCACTTCGCCTGCTATAAACGCAAAAAGCGCCAATCCGATAACTCCTGCGAGAATTTTTCCCATTCGCTCCCGCAAATAACTCATTATACCCATACAACTATATATATTTTATATTTCTCAAAAAGAGGCGCAAGATACAA
The DNA here is from genome assembly GCF_014200785.1 of Mucilaginibacter sp. AK015. Lineage (NCBI taxonomy): Bacteria > Pseudomonadati > Bacteroidota > Sphingobacteriia > Sphingobacteriales > Sphingobacteriaceae > Mucilaginibacter > Mucilaginibacter sp. AK015. The sequence goes on along the minus strand of NZ_JACHCV010000002.1, from coordinate 504,812 downwards.
TTTTTACTAAAATTCTATAACACAAAAATTTGCGTAAAAATTACTGCCCTTTATTGCGCAAGGCTGCCGTCAACATGGATAATGGCAGTTGAGTTTTGAAACTTCGGATTTTGCAATTTATCGTCGGTTACAAAGCTTGTTCCGGTCATTTCGTCGCCGTTAGGTTTTGTCATTACCACCTTTTGGTTTGAATAGGCTTGCTTTTTCTTCATATCCCATATCAACTCTTCTGATCGGTACACAGAACCGTCGCTCCTTGTAGCTACCACATGCTTTTTAAATACAACAAGTTCTTTTTGGCCGTAGTAATACCCTGTATCGGCAATAATATTGGCTTCCTCGGTAACCTTGGGTGTATACAAGATCACTTTTACACCATTAGGCATCACCTGGTAAGGATTTTTTTTGGTAGCATACTCTATAAGCAGGGGGGCCGTTAGCTGCGCCTTTACAATACCCGAGTCGCTCAGTATCATATTAACGCCGGTAGTGCGCTGTATTGGTTTTGTAGCATCAGCGGCAGCAATTGCTTTTACCTTGTTAATGTCGTTTTCGCAGGCGGTGAAGAATATGCCTGTAAAAACAACCGGTAAATAAATGCAAAGTTGTTTTAACCTGTTTTGCATTATACAATGTTAATCAAACCTGTACTTCTGGAACCACTTGTCATTAAGGGTGAATGATAAATGTACGTTAACGTAGTTTTCTTTAACCAGGCTGTTTACCAGGGTGCCCCGTTTACCAATTTCGGCGGCAATGTTTATTTTGTAAAAGCTGGAATTATTAGCTCTTAAAGGTAAGCCAAGGCCTACTGTAGCCGCGTAGCGTTTAATATCGGTATTATTTACACGTAAGTAGGTTTGGTCGTAAATGAAGCCTAAACGATAATCAACTGCGGCAAAATAACTCGAGAGCGAGTTGATGTTGGGCGTAAACTGGCCGCCTACATTAAAAGTCTTGCTATCGCGCAGGCCCTTATTTACGCCTGCAACTGTAAGTTTCGACCAATTGCTCATGGTATAATCGGCACCAACCAAAAATTTCCCGTCGTTTTGAAAAGCTATACCGAAACGGTTTATGCTCGGCAGCTGTATTTTTGCAGATGGTTGCTGGTTGTTTATGATACTATCCGTAGCAACACCTTCATCGCCGGTACCATTTCTGTAATAACTGCTGACAATGTAGCTGTTAACTGTATTCAACTTGGTATTTGCTGATGCAGAATAACCAAAGGTTAAGTGTTTTTTCTCAGAAAAATCTACCGAATACTGGATGCCGTAATCGTAATTTAAGCCGCTTATACTGTTGCCTTCTTCAATGCGGGAGTTTAACACACCGGCCAATGAAGGTACTTCTGTTGATTGAGTTTCTTTAAGGTTACCAAAAATGTAAGAGATGTTACCACCTATTGACAGGTGCTTGCCTATGCCGAAGCCGTAACCTAAATAAAATTTCGACAGACCGCCATCACCGCTATAAATGTAGTTTACGGCGCTTGTATCGCCCGGAAGGCCGGTACCAAAGTTGGGGCGTACCTGCCTGTAATTATAGCCAAGTTCGCTGTAGGGCATTAAACCAAAGCTAATTGCCGACCGTTTTGAGATAGGCAGACCAAAAGCAATATGGCTAAGCCGGAAGTTGGCGTTGCTTTGCGACGACTGGCCACTTTTTTCGAGCGTATTGAACTTGCCGTACAAGCCTATATCAATAACCGTTAAGCCGATTGAAGCGTACGAAGCCGGATTAAGCGAGTTTGCATTATTAAAATTATTAATACGGTTGGTAGCTACGCCAATACCGCCCATGCCCACATTTTGTGGCATTAGCATTGGATCGATATCGCCAATGCCATAGCGCGAATATGGCGAACTGGTAGTTGCAGTAGATTGCGCCTTAACGCCAAGTGCCGTTGCAGTAAATAAGAATAGTATTATTACGAACCTTATATATTTAATCATTATGCTGTTGTATAGCTGCGTTTAATCCTTTAAGAACCAGGTAAGGCTCAATTTTAATATAGGGGGCAAAGATGCTATTTTTCAATAGAGTATCAAAAAAAATACTGTCGCCCCCGCTTAGTATGATATTGTACCCTGCTGCTGTATTTATGTAATTATTAATAAAGCCTTCCAGCTCGTATTTTATTCCGTTTTGTACCCCCGATACTATTGCCGATGCGGTATCGTTGCCATAGGCCGCTGTAAAATTTTGATCTGCTTTAAGTAACGGCAGCGCAGCGGTATAATGGTTAACGGCTTTATAACGCATATTTAAACCCGGTGATATACTGCCGCCAAAATAATTTGCGCCGGCGTCAATAAAATCGTAAGTGATACAGGTACCCCCGCCTATAACAATGTTGTTTGCACCCTGATATAAATGGTTTGCACCTATTACCGCCGCCAGCCTGTCGGTGCCCAGGGTAGCGGGTGTTTTATAATGGTTATTAATACCCGCTGTTATATTGCTGTTAAAATACAATACCGGCAACGTATTGCTAAGTATGGTTTGCCAGGGTTGTGTTTCTGTTTTTACAGATGATATGATAACCTTGTCTATTTTATGGTCGGTTAAAAAAGCATCCAGGTCCTCCTGTACGGGTTGCTGGTATTGTTGTACTTTAAGCAGGTTGTCGTTATTAAAAACGGCTACCTTGGTAAAAGTGTTTCCAATATCAATAACCAGGTTAAGCATCAGGCTTTTGCCAGTGACAGTATCGATTCAAAAATGGCAAGGCCATCCTGGTTACCTACAATGCTTTCTGCCGCGCGCTCCGGGTGTGGCATAAAGCCAAATACATTACGCCCCGCGTTGGTTACCCCGGCAATGTTTTCGATAGAGCCGTTAGGGTTGCTTTCGTCGGTAACGTTACCCGACTCGTCGCAATAACGGAACAGCACCTGGTCGTTATCATTTATGGCCTTTAATACATCAGCATCTGCAAAATAATTACCCTCGCCATGCGCCAAAGGTATTTTTAACGCGCGTTGCGGGTCAATTAACTGCGTAACAAGCGAGTTTTGGGTTTGCGCTTTCATGTGGATGTTGCGGCAAATAAATTTGCGGTTTTTATTATGCAACAGCGCGCCCGGTAAAAGCCCTGCTTCTGTAAGGATCTGAAAACCATTGCAAATGCCCAATACTTTGCCGCCCTTTGCCGCAAACTGTATAACTTCCTGCATAATAGGCGAGAAACGGGCAATTGCGCCCGAACGCAGGTAATCGCCGAAAGAGAAGCCGCCCGGCAAAACAATAAACTCAGCACCCTGCAGATCATGGTCTTTATGCCATAACCGCACTACCTGCTGGCCCATTACCTTTTCAAGAACGTGGATGATATCTTCATCACAATTGGAGCCTGGAAATATTACTACACCGAATTTCATGCTACAAAACTAATATAACCGCTGAAATTTGAACGAATGTAAAAGTTAAAAAGTGTTAAACTGAAAATATATAATACTGATAAGCAGCAATAAATACAAGGTTTCGTACATCCACCTGATGTTGGCGCTGATGAAATAATAAGACAAAAATACCGCTACCGGTACGGCGCACAACAAAAAATGATTGAGGTTAAATTCAGATTTTACGTAAAACGATAACGCGCCGATCAAAAAAATAAAAAACAGCAGCTGAAACGACTTGCGTACCTGCACATAGCTTTTATAATAATTTTGCTGTAATTTAAAAAAATACATGCCTAAAAGCAGCAATACCGGCACCAGTACCAGGTAGTTGTAATGATTGATATTGATACGGTTTGGAAATTTGGTGCCAAGGGGGGCCCATATATGGTAAAAGCTGCCCAGTTTGTTGTTGAGGTAATAAAATACCGCGAAGAAAAAGAAGATGGTGAGGTAACCCAATATGCCTGATACCCATTCGCGCCAGTTAAAAGGTTTAAATATGATAAGCGCTATCCAGATGGATAAGAATAAGTATATATAAGGAAGGTAAATAATTGAACCAATTGCTACGATCATGCCAAGATCATAAGCGGTGGATTTTGCATCATCGCCTTTATAAAAGCTGAAAAGTTTGAACAGCATCCATATCACCAAAAAATTGCAGATAAGCGGCGCGCTCAGCACCATAAATGGCGTAAACAAGGATGTTAATGTTACATACATTAGCGATGGTAAAAATGTTGGCTTGCCCAATAAGTTAAACCGGTTTACCAGGTAATTAAGTAACAGCGCCTGCGATAGTATGATAACCGCCGCTAAAAAAATATTGGCTGCCGGCGAAAACGCGTACTCATACGATACCGGTACCAGCAGGCGGGCAAACGGTTCAACAAAAATAAATTCGAGTTTATCAGGTACCTGTGCTATGTAACCAATACGGAGAATGAACAATAAAATAGCCAGCCATAAAACGTTAAGCGGATTAAATACCTTAAAAATGCTGATCATACGGGGTGGCTATATGGGCAAAATTAGCACAAAAATTTAGAGAGTTGAACAGGTTGCAATAATTACCTGCACCCTCCGGTTGGGAGAGAATCGAAACAGGCCAATGCTTATTATTGCCTCCGCGCATTATTTTGATATCGATGTTGTACGTTATTGCCTTGTGTATTGCTTCACCATTTTATCTACTATCTGGGCGGTCTCGTCCGGGAAATCGACCACAATGCGGCGGTCATCGGCCAGCCATTGTTTAATGCGATATACAAAATCGTGGTTGATGCTGTACACCACTTCAACTCCCAGTTTAGAGGCCGACAGCGCATTGCATTGCTGCTCGTACTGACCGCGCATAGGTATCATCAACACCTTTTTGCCCAAAAACAAAGCCTCCGCAGGGCCTTCAAAACCACCGCCGGTTAGCAGGCCGGCGCAACTGGCAAGGCTATTATTAAAGGCCTCATTATCGATCGGAAAAACATTTACGTTGCCCTCTTTATATGCGGTTTTTGTACGCTTGCTAAATATATGCCACTCAGCATCGGTTTCTTTTAAATGCTTTATCAGCGTTTTATCGCCGTATGCCGGCAAGTAAACGGTATAATGGCCCAGGTTGCTGGTTACCATGTTGCGTATATCGCTGCGAATGACCGGTGTGTGTATAAAATCGTCGTACCGCTCAAAATGAAAACCGATATGATGTGTGGTTGGCGAATAATACTTAAACAGCCATTCGGCGTAATTCCATTTAGCCGGGCGTGGGGTTTTTTTTGAAATGAACGAACATTGGTGGCTTAGCGACACCGACGGTACTTTTTGCAGGCGGCAAGCCCAGGCGCTAACGGGCTCAAAATCATTAATGATCAGATCATACTGGTTTAAGGGAATGCTGTGCATATCTTTCCAAAGCTGGCGCAGGTTCATGATCTTAAATGTAGCCCAGTTATCAACCCCGCCTTTTTTGCCAAATACAAAACTAAAGCCATGAAAACGGTACTTAAGCGGCTGGCTTAGGCTTACCTCGGCCTCTGTGCCGCTCACCAGTAAGTCAACGTCGCCATATTGCTGCAACAGGGGCACAATTTCGCGGGCGCGGCTGATGTGGCCATTCCCTGTACCCTGTATACCAAACAATATTTTCATAGCTGTAGAATTGCGGGCAATTTAGTAAAGAAATGTGTTTCGGAGGTGAATAATCGATTAAATAGATGTGAAGTGTTTAACTTTTAAAACGCATTAAACCTTGTTATGTACAAATAGTCGAATCCCCGTAACTAAATCACATTATGAAAACGCTAAACCTATTATCATTGCTTTTTTTCGCTATTCTTTTTTGTAGCACAGCATCGTATGCCCAGGAAGTTTTGTCAGCGGATAAAGCCAGCATCAGGGGAAATACGGATGTTGTTTTTAAGAGTAAAAGCATTAGCCGCGATAGCTTTGTAGTAGCCGACACCGAAAACGAATTATCAGATAAAAAACTTAATGTGTATAATGCCGCTAAGTTCAGCAAACGGCCCGCGTATATTATATATCCTACCATTACCGAAGTTTTTAGCAAAGAACGGCTGCAATTATTGGTTCGCGAAAGATCGCTTGTTATCAATTATTATGTCACCAAAACGGGTGCGGTTAAAGAGGTTACGTTCTCTTTCAGGAAATTTACCACCATTAATGCCGATGAACTTGCAAAGCTGGAGTATCGTATCCTTAAAAATATTTCTTTTAATATCCCGCCTAAAGCAACAAAAGGCGAGGAACTTTTTATTTTACGCGATGAAATTCCTTATCGGGGTATACTGGACCGTACTGTAATATAATATCATCGTACTTCCTGCTTAAATCTTTCTAAAAGCTTGGTGACGTCCAGCTTCGCGTTAAGGTCTTCTGCGTCAGTCAGGTCGTCTTCGTCGTTATCTTGCTTAAAGTCCTCGGCCCGGTACTTAAAAACAGTCCACTGCTTGTTGTTGTATTCCAGCGCGGTAAGGCTCTCTACCCAATCGCCGCTGTTGAGGTACAGTACGGAGCCGGTTTGTTCTGAAGATTGTATCTCCCTGATCTCGGCATGGTGTATATGCCCGCAAATCACATAGCTGTATGCTTTTTCTACAGCCAGGTCTGCAGCGGTTTGCTCAAACTGGTTAATAAATTTTACCGCGTCCTTAAACTTTGCCTTTATTTTTTGCGAAAAGCTCATTTTGGGCCTGCCCATCGCGGTTAACAGCCAGTTGGTAAGGCTATTGATAAGGATGAGCGTATCGTACCCAACCGCGCCCATTTTGGCCAGCCATTTAGAGTGCTGCATGGTAACATCAAACACATCGCCGTGAAATATCCAGGCTTTTTTACCGTCGATGTTCAGTACTATCTTATCGAGCAGCCGAAAGGTGCCCAGGTTAAAATCGGTGAATTTACGCAGCATCTCATCGTGGTTGCCGGTAAGGTAATACACCGGGATGCCCTCGGTAACAAATTTAAGGATGCGGCGTACCACCTTCATGTGCGCTTCGGGCCAGTACGATTTGCTGAATTGCCATATATCAATGATATCCCCATTAAGGATAAGCATTTTAGGCTTGATACTTTTAAGATATTTTAGGAGTTCTTTGGCGTGGCACCCATATGTGCCTAAGTGCACATCAGAAATGATGACTATATCTACTTCGCGTTTTGCCATTAAAGTTTACAGGCTAAATAAATAGCCGTTAATTTTATTAATTGCTGATAGCCGGCAAATAGGGTTATTCCTCGTCGTCTTCTTCGTTAACCTTCAGTTCGTAAGGGCTTAAATAGAATGCGCCAAGCAGCACCAGCAGTCCTATTACAAACAAGTAAGTAAATTCAAAATTCATCTTCTTATTTTTACAAATGTCGCGTTATCAAGTTATTACAGTGTTAAGACTGTGTTAAATGTAAAAGGTTACGTAATATTTAAAATAATTATTAAACATAGCCATACCGCCTTAAAGCGGCTTAATAACTCAAGTTAACAATATCATATGAAAACGGCGTGAAATTTTGGTTAGTACAGCAGGTTAACCACTCTTTGCAAAACTATTTTGTATCCTGTCCAGCTGTTTTAAATGATGCTGTAAGTGTACGCGAATAAATTTGAACCATTGCGCTGCGTTAAGCATGCCCAAACGCGGGTGCTGCCAGCGGGCGTTTTTGGGCGCATCGCTTATCAGCATGCTTACACCATCAATACGCTTACGGGTTTTTACCAGCAGGTTTTTGGCTTCCTCTTTATCAATTTTAGCAGGCGCTATTTTGGCGGCTACTTCTTGGGGCATTTTTACTTTAAACGGAGGGAACAAGCCGGTTATCAGTAAATAGCGGCCCCAAAAGTTTGGCCCTTGCTTAGTAGGGGGGCAATTGTTGTGGGTACAACGCTCCAGGGCGATACTTGCGGCTAAGGTTGATTTAAGGATATGGTCGTAAACTTCCGAGTAACTCCAACCGCCAATTGGGGGTGTTTTGGCAAACTGCTCATCGTGATAGGTATCTACCAGTTCGCGGTACTTATCTAACGCGTTATCAATGGCACGCCGCTCTTTGGTTGGGTTCATAATAGTAAAGTTAACTCTTTTAAATGACTGATCTGCACAGCCACATCATCCGGTTTTTCTAAATTAAAAGGGTTAAAATAAATAGCATCCATACCCACGCCCATAGCGCCGCGTATATCCGCCTCAATACTGTCGCCTATCATTACGCTTTCAGGGACGGTTGCACCGGCCAGTTCAATAGCATGCTTAAATATCTGCGGATCGGGTTTGTTAACGCCAACGACTTCGGATATGATGATATTTTTAAAATAAGGCGCAAGATTGGTACCCGCAACCTTCATCTCGGTAGCTTCTTTAAACCCGTTCGAAATAAGGTGTAATGTGTATTTGCTTTGCAGGTAGGCCAGTGTTTCATGCGCGTGCGGAAAAAGGTTAGTTTTTGTTGGCCCCAAACTAACATAGGCATCCTCAAAATCGGCGGGCATCAGGTTGGGCTGTACGCCAAGTTCAATGAACGTAGATTTGAACCGTTCTTCGCGCAGCTCATTTTTTGTTATCTCGCCCAAATGATACTGTGCCCAAAGGCGGTGGTTGTGGCGCGTATAGGTTTCAATGAACAGGTCGGCGGAGTGCAGGCCAATATCTTTTAGCTTGTAAGTGCTGTAAAGCTCGTGCAGGGTTTCCTCGGCGTTCTTATCAAAATCCCAAATGGTGTGGTCAAGGTCGAAGAAGATATGTTTGTAGATTTTAGAATTACGATTTACGATTTCGGATTGTGGCATGAAGCAAATTTATCACATTTAAAATCGTAAATCTAAAATCGACCATCGTAAATCCCTACGCCTTCTCCCCAAACGCTAAGTCCCCTGCATCGCCGAGGCCCGGAACAATGTAAGCTTTGCTGGTCATTTCATCATCAACGGCACAGGCCCATACCTGTACCTTGGGCAAGTTGGCCCGTACGTGGGCTATACCTTCGGTGCTGGCAATTACAGCGGCAATGTGCAGGGCTTTAAGGTTGTATTGCGCCATAATTTCCTTGCAAACGCAAACAATGCTCTGCCCTGTTGCCAGCATGGTATCGCACATGATCAGGGTTTTGCCCTCCAGCCGGGGATTAGAAATATGATCTATCTGGATAGTGAACGCCCCGCTCTTTTTAACTTTGCGACAAGCTGTTACAAAAGCAGAATCGGCTCGATCGAAAAAATTGATGAACCCCTGGTGAAAGGGCAGCCCGGCACGCAGAATAGTTGCTATTACCGGCTGGTCGGTGAGCTGGTTAACATTGGCGGTACCCAAAGGTGTGTGTACATCTGTAGCCGTATAAGGCAGGGTTTTGCTTATTTCGTAGGCCAGTATCTCGCCCAGCCGTTCCTGGTTCTTGCGGAAACGGTACTTATCCTGTTGGATGTCTGCATCGCGCAGCTCGGCCAAAAACTGGTTGGCAATACTGTTAGTTTTATTCAGGATGAAAGTATTTGTTGGCATGGTTAAATATACAAATAAGCATGGTCTAACATAAGCACCTCTGTTTAATAATTTAGTAAAAGAGCTGCGATAGCCCATATATAAATATATCACAAAATTGGTGACAGTGCTTTGTCAGTAGCCATATTGTTATATGATTGAAAATCAGGTGTTCACGAGTGTTCACGGGTGCGCAATGTGCCGAACGTGAACACTTTCGGCAATATCTACCTGCAAGTTTCTCTTTTGAAAAAAGATTTCGGTAGAACCATTTCACTGCTGACATAGGGTTGTCAACATAACCCGTTACTTCGTGTAAACATTGAGTTGTATTCAGGGTTATCACTTGCAGAGACATTTTTTACAACTAAAACGCTTAGCAAACCTGACAGCCTAATCACAAATGTCTGCCCACTAATCACTATTTTTGTAATAATGGATTTTAAAATAACTTCTCAATACGTACCTACCGGCGACCAGCCAAACGCCATTAAACAACTGGTTGAAGGTGTAAACAACGGCGACCCGTTTCAAACCCTTTTAGGGGTAACCGGTTCGGGCAAAACGTTTACCATTGCCAACGTAATTGAGCAAACGCAAAAGCCTACGCTGATCCTCAGTCATAACAAGACGCTGGCGGCACAGCTTTACGGCGAGTTTAAGCAGTTTTTCCCCGAAAACGCGGTAAACTATTTTGTATCTTATTATGATTACTACCAACCCGAGGCATTTATTCCCTCATCAAACACCTATATAGAAAAGGACCTCCAGATAAACGAAGAGATAGAAAAGTTGCGTTTGCGCACCACATCGGCGCTCATGAGCGGCAGGCGCGATGTTATTGTAGTGTCGTCCATATCCTGCATTTACGGTATGGGTAACCCCGAAGATTTTGCCAATTCGGTATTTAAATTCGCGGTTGGTACACGTATTAGCCGGAATGCTTTTTTACATAGATTGGTCGAGATTTTATACGCCCGCACCACCGCCGATTTTAAACGCGGTACGTTTCGGGTTAAGGGCGATACCGTTGACATTTTCCCGGCGTATATGGACTATGCTTACCGGATCAGTTTTTTTGGTGATGATATCGAGGAACTGAGCACATTTGACATCACCACAGGCAAAACCATCGAAAAGATGACCCACATGGTGGTTTATCCCGCGAACTTGTATGTTGCACCCCGCGAACGCTTTCAGCAATCGGTCTGGGCCATACAGGAAGAACTGGAAACCCGTAAAAAGCAGTTTATAGACGATGGTCGGTTTATAGAGGCCAAACGCCTGGAAGAAAGGGTTAACTACGACCTGGAGATGATACGCGAGTTGGGTTACTGCAGCGGTATTGAAAACTACTCCCGCTTTTTTGACGGCCGGGCACCGGGTATGCGCCCGTTCTGCCTGCTGGATTACTTCCCGGATGATTACCTGATGGTAATTGATGAGAGCCACGTAACCGTACCACAAATAAGGGCCATGTACGGCGGAGACAGGTCGCGCAAGATATCGCTGGTTGATTACGGTTTTCGTTTGCCTGCGGCGATGGATAACAGGCCATTGAACTTCCAGGAGTTTGAGCGCCTTGCCCCGCAAACCATTTATGTAAGCGCTACCCCGGCCGATTTTGAACTGGAAAAATCAGGTGGTGTGGTGGTTGAGCAGGTAATACGCCCAACCGGCTTGCTCGACCCTGTTATTGATGTTCGCCCGGTGATAAACCAGGTAGATGATTTGCTTGACGAGGTAGACAAAACTATAAAGATGGGCGACCGCGTATTGGTGACCACCCTTACCAAGCGCATGGCCGAAGAACTGGCTAAGTACATGGACAGGCTGGGCATTAAATGCCGGTACATCCACTCGGAAGTGAAAACTTTACAGCGTGTAGAGATACTTCGCGGTTTGCGCCTGGGCGAATTTGATGTATTAATTGGTATCAACTTATTGCGCGAAGGGTTAGACCTGCCCGAGGTATCGTTAGTGGCAATTTTAGATGCAGATAAAGAGGGTTTCCTGCGTTCGGAGCGCTCGCTGATACAAACCATTGGCCGCGCCGCCCGTAATGACAGAGGTAGGGTTATTATGTATGCCGATTCCATAACCGACTCGATGCAGATAACTATCGACGAAACCAACCGCCGGCGCGAGTTACAGATAAAATACAACCAGGAACACGGCATTATACCCAAAACGGTTGGTAAATCAAAAGAGGAAATAATGGAGCAAACGTCCGTTGTAGACTTTAAAGGCGGTGTACAGCAAGCCTATGTTGAAACGGATACCATGACCCTTGCCGCCGACCCGATAGTACAGTACATGACCAAAGCCGACCTGAAAAAGTCTATCGAAAACACGAGAAAGGACATGGTCGCTGCCGCAAAAAATATGGACTTTTTACTGGCCGCCAAACTGCGCGACGAAATGTTCGCGCTGGAAAAAACGATGGAAGAGAAGTTTTCGTAAATGTGCATAGCTCCACATTATATCTATCCATTCAATTTTTCCGTTATATATTTATATTTGTAAGCTAAATAAAACCATATGGGTTTAATACGTTTTTTAATTATTACTATTTGTTCGTTATATATTATACGCAGCCTGGTGCGTATATTTTTGCCTATGCTGTTTAACAGCGTAATAAATAAAGCACAAGAGCAGGCGCGTCAGCAACAGCAAGATTACTATCAGCAACAGCAACCAAAGGCGGATGGCCGTATACGGGTTGATTATAAACCCGACGCAAAAAGTTCTGTTCCGGATTCTGAGGGAGAATTTGTAGATTACGAAGAAATAAAATAATCTGTAATGTTACCCGAAGGGCTTTATAAACGCAGACGCAACCATAATAACACACCGCCATCGGTGCTGTTAATACTTACCAATTGTATTGTGTTGGCGGTTTTAATTCAGCTATATACCGGCTGCAGTACCATTAATAGTTTTTTCTGGGTGGTAGTTGCCGGCCTTGCGCTTTACAACGTCTACAACATCCGCCGCAACCGCGAAGAATATAATAAGCTTAATATCATAGTTTACATCATTAGCATATTGCTAATGATATTCCTGTTCTATTATTTCAGCGCCCAGCCCCACAAGTGCTAAGTAAATATCTTATAAAAAACTTATCGTTTCTAATCTCGTCCAATTTTCTATTTTTGAAAATTAATTATTATCCCTAAAAGAGTTTAAATGAACAACTGGATCAAGCGGAATAGTGAGCATCTTATTGTCGCTGCAATATTTTTGGTAATGACATTTGCCTATTTCTTTAACCCGATAATGCAGGGCAAGATATTGTACCAGGGCGATGTTTTGCAGGCACAGGCCATGCAAAAAGAGATAATGGATGTGAAGGAAGCCACCGGCCGCGCCCCCTTGTGGACAAACCAGATGTTTGGCGGTATGCCAAGCTACCAGATATGGGCTAAGTATGGGAAAAACCTTACTACCTACGTTATCGACGTCTTGAAAACGGTTTTCCCTAATCCGGTTGATACTATATTGCTGTACCTGTTTGGGGCTTACCTGTTGTTTTGCACGTTAAAGTTAAACAGTTGGCTGGCAGCGGCAGGTGCGGTAGCGTTTGCTTTTTCATCCTATAACTTTATTTATATAGATGCCGGGCATGCCAACCAGGCTTACGCCATAGCGTTCTTTGCGCCCATAGTTGCCGGAATCATTATGACGCTTAGAGGCCAGTATATCACCGGCGGAGCGTTAACCGCGTTCTTTTTAGCAATGGAAATAAGGTCGAACCACGTGCAAATGACCTTTTACCTGCTACTGGCAATCATCATACTGGTATGTATCGAGCTTTACCACGCCATAAAGGCAAAACAAACCCAGCCTTTCTTTAAGTCGGTTGCATATTTGTTTGCCGCTACTATTTTGGCAGTAATTGTAAATGCCGGGTCGTTGTGGACAACCTACGAATATAGCCACTACACCATACGCGGTAAACCAAACTTAAAAAGCGAAAAAGGTGCCACAAGTTCGGGCCTTGATAAAGAGTATGCTTACAACTGGAGCCAGGGCGTAGCCGAGTGTTTTACCTTTTTTATACCAAACGCTTATGGTGGCGGCAGTGCTACGCCTGCTGCTGAAAATTCAGAAACTGTAAAACTGCTTACCGGTAAAAATGTAGATCCTGCTCAGGCGGAGCAATTTGTTGGGCAGCGTATGTATTGGGGTAATAAACCGGGTACATCGGGCCCCTGGTATTTTGGTGCTATTGTGTTCTTCTTATTTGTTTTGGGCTTAATAATAGTTAAGCACAGGATAAAATGGTGGCTGCTTTCGGCGGTGCTGTTAAGCGTCTTCCTTTCGTTTGGCAAAAATTTGCCTTTCCTGTCAGACATCTTCTTTAACTATTTCCCGCTGTATAATAAGTTCAGGGCCGTAGAGTCAATTTTGGTCATCGCTTCGTTGTGTTTTCCTATATTGGGCTTTTTGGCGCTTAACGAAGTGTTTGTAAACCGCGATAAACCATACATTTTTAAAAAGGTTAAGCTGGCATTTTACATTACAGGCGGTTTAACCTTACTGATGATAGCGTTACCGGGCTTGTTCCTAAGCTTTAAAACTGCCGATCATCAAACCTTTATTTCCGGGCTTACCCAGGCGTTTCAGGGTAACGCTACCATGGCCAACCAGGTGGCCAACGCCCTGGTTCAGGATCGCCAGGCTTTAGAACGTGCCGATGCCATACGCACCCTGATATTTATAGCGCTGGCCTTTGGCTTGCTTTATATCGTTATCAAACAAAAAATAAGCACAACCTTTGCCGCCCTTGCTTTTATGGGTATTATACTGGTTGATATGTGGAGCGTGGATAAACGTTACTTAAAGGACGATAATTTTATTCCGAAAGAAGAATTAGGACGGGCCTATACACCACGCGAAGTAGATGAATTTATTATGCGCGATAAGGATCCTGATTTTAGGGTGATGGATCTGAGCCTGCCAGATCCTTTTCACGATTCGCGCTCATCATACTTTTATAAAACGGTAGGTGGTTTCCACTCGGCCAGGTTAAGGCGTTTTGACGAACTGGTGGAAAATCAGTTCACCAAAAGCATAAACGAGGATGTACTGGACATGCTGAATACCAAATACATCATCACCGCCGACCCGAAAACAGGTATGGCAAGCATGCATGCTAATGCTACCGCATGCGGCCATGCATGGTTTGTAAAAAGTGTTAAGTATGTAAAGGATGCCGACGAGGAAATGCTGGCCATCAGCAGCTTTAACCCAAAGGAAGAAGCTATGATAGACCAGAAATACAAAAGCACGGTTGAAGCAAAACCGATAGGTATCGACCCTAATGCTACCATTACCTTAACCAGTTATACCCCCGAGCATTTAACATACCAAACAGGTTCAACCGCCAACCAGGTTGCAATATTTTCAGAGATCTATTATGATAAGGGCTGGAAAATGCTGATAGATGGTGTTGAGCAGCCATACTATCGCGCCAATTACCTGCTGCGTGCCGCAACAATTCCGTTGGGTAACCATAAGGTTGAATTTATTTTCCACCCTACCTCATACTACGCCGGAGAAAACATTTCGTTAGCCGGTTCAATTATACTGGTACTGGCTTTGGCTGGCGCGGTGTATGCCGAACGCAAAAAGAAAAAACCGGAAGCTAAAAAAGTATAAGGTTTGTGTTGATATTATTTGAAGAGCGATGGGGGAACCTATCGCTCTTTTTGTTTGTGCGTAATCGGTTAATCGTTCGTCCTCCTATTCATCAACCAATACCACCCCAAATTAAAGGCGATAACCGCATGGTTAAACAAGGTGGGGATCAGCCCGTAATGGCGTTTCATAATATCAAATCGCTCAAGCAAGCTTTGTTTGTGTTTAGCTTTTGACATGCCGCCCACCAAATATTTAGCCACATAACCGTCAACCCTAACGATCTTCGAAGCTTTTTTAGCAGCGCGTATAATCCAGTCGATATCAGCACTGAGCTGGTACCGGCGGTCGTAAGGCTCAACCAGCGAACGTCTGATGTAAATAGCCTGGTGGCTTAGGCTCATGCCATATTTAAAACTGCGCCAGGTAAATTTTGGGGGGACTTTGTGGCGGCGGCGGCCAAGGCTTTCGCGGGTATCGTTCACCATTTCGGTTTCGCCGTAATAAATGTCCGCATCGGGTGCCGTAGCAAATACCTTGGCAACAGTATCAGATGCGTAAAATTCATCGCCCGAGTTCATGAATATCACATAATCGCCAGTGGCGAGGGCCAGGCCTTTGTTCATGGCATCATAAATGCCTTTATCCTTTTCGCTGACGAAGGTGGCAATGCTGTTTTCGTAACGTTTAATAATGTCCAGTGTGCCGTCAGTTGATGCGCCGTCGACCACGATATATTCAATACCGCGATAGGTTTGGTTCAATACCGAAAGCATGGTGCGCTCAATATCACGCGCATTATTATAAACTATCGTGATGACGGATAATACTGGATTCATACGCTCACCCGGTTTAAAACTGACCGATAAAGGTCAATATATTGCCCGGCTACCTTTTCATTATTAAACATCTGCTCCACTTTAGTACGGGCAATAGCGGCATATTTATTATGGTTTTCTACATTTAACACGTTATTTATACCCTCGGCAAGGTCTGCCGATGATTTAAACTCCGCCAGGTACCCGTTCACTTTATGGTCTATTAGATCAGGGATGCCGCCGGTATTAAAGGCCGCTACAGGTGTACCACAACTCATAGCTTCCATGATCATATTGGGCAGGTTATCTTCTACAGACGGCGATACAAAGACATCGGCCATACTGTATATTTCGGCCAGATCAGCCGGGGACGTTATCGTATTTAACTGGTGCACCGGGAAAGGCAGCACACTGGTATCAAAATGCTTATTCTTGCCAAATATTACTATTTTTATTGGCGTGTCGCCCGCATAGTTGTCCTTTAAAATTTGCAGGGCTTCTACCAGGTAAGTTATGCCTTTGCGCCTGTCGTTGATATTGGCAGCGCCAAACAAAATTACTTTAGCCGATGGATCAACTCCCCATTTCGCGCGCATTGCGGCTTTATTCTTTGGCGAAAACAGCATCGTATCAATAGGGTTTGGTATAGCTTGAATGCTGAAGTTCTGCAACAGCGTACTTTGTTTGGCTACCCCCGCCAGCCAGTTGCTGCAAGTTACAACCGACAGGTTTTTGGCGAAGCTAAGCATATCTTTTTTGCGCAGCCATCCATCATGCGATAGGTCATCATCTTCCGGGTCGCGTAAAAAATAGCAATTGCCGCACTGGTTTTTAAAGTGATTACAAGGCCCCGAATAATGACAACCGCCAGTAAATGCCCACATATCGTGCAGCGTCCAAACAATTGGCTTATTAAGGGCAATGAGCTTTTTTATATCCGCGATAGACAGGAACCCCGAGTTGGTCCAGTGCAGGTGGATGATATCCGCCTGTTGTATCACTTCAAGTTTACTAATATCTGTGCCTGCGTTCGCTGTCGAAAATGCAAACCGTACCGACGGGTCGCGTTCGCGAAAAAGCATAAATGGGATACGTTCCCTGAGAAAGTTTATTTTCGACCTCAGCCTGCCAAACATGCCCTGGTCAACGCTGTGAACCGCGGGAACATTGCGTTTTTTATGCTCAACAACCATAGTTACATCTACAGCCTGCAATTGCAGGGCCTTTAACAGGCGCATACAAGCTTCAGCGGCACCGCCGCCGGCATCAGATGTATTTATGAGGGCAACCTTCATTCAGCAGATTTGATTTATCGGGGCAAGTATAATGATACTAAAATTAAAAATTTTACTTTTGAATACTTCATTTGCATCAATCAATGGGGTTTAACAGCAAACGCGCACCAGGCATGAACTTTTTCGCTTATTTATTCCAGGATTGGAACGCCAACCGGGGCAATATAAAAGGGCGATTGGTGTTGTTTTTATTCCGTTCCGTACAAGTTGTAAACCGCCATATGCTGCTAAAAATACTTTTTTGCTGGCACCTAATGCTTTACCGCTTGTTAGTAGAATGGCATTTGGGTATCGAACTGCCCCGAAAGCTTACAGCCGGCAAAGGACTTATAATTTATCACGGGCAGGCTTTAGTGGTTAACCAGGGCGTGATCATCGGCGATAACTGCGTACTGCGTAACAGCGTTACTATTGGCCACAAAAAGCTGGCCGACGGCACTTTTACCGCTTGTCCGCGTTTAGGCAACAACGTTGATGTAGGGGCAAACGTTTGTATCATTGGCGATGTAACAATAGGCAACAACGTAATAATTGGCGCAGGGGCCGTGGTGGTTAAAGATATACCCGATAACAGCATAGCGGTAGGCAACCCGGCACGCATATTAGAACAGAAAATCGAAGCCCATATTTAATATTTTAATGGAGAATAATTTAACCGACCGTTCCTTCTGGAAATCGTTTTGGGAATCGCGTAAGGGGCTGATATTTAAATTAAAGCCTAATTATGTTTTTGGAGATATACTGGCAAAAATAATTGCCGAAAAAGGCGTGAAGAATGCTATAGAGCTGGGTGGCTTCCCGGGATATTATTCTATCTACCTAAAAAAGTATCAGCACCTTAAAACTACCTTATTGGATTATTTTATTCACCCCGCATTGGTTAATAAACTGCTTGCAGCCAATGATTTGCAGCCGGGGGATATAAATATCGTAGAAGCCGACCTGTTTACTTATCAGCCCGCCGAAAAGTTTGATATGGTACTTTCCTTTGGCTTGATAGAGCATTTTAACGATACAAAATTCATCATTAACGAACACCTTAAGTTTCTAAAGCCCGGCGGCACATTATTCATCACTTTGCCAAATTTTAAGAGCGTTAACGGCTGGGTACAAAAGAATTTTGATAAGGACAATTACGATAAGCACAACATCAACAGTATGGACCTTAACCTGCTGCGCGATAGTTGTAAGGCGTTGGGTTTAAAGGATATAGAAACCTACTACCACGGCAAATTTACCGTGTGGCTCGAGAATAAATCGGAGCAAAAGGCGATTTCAAAAGGCATTGTAAAGGCTATTTGGGTAGCCGGAAAGATATTTACCAAGCTTATCCCTGTTGATAGTAAAGCCCTGTCGCCATATATTGTGGTGAAGGCGACGATGTAAAACAAAAAAACCCTACATTTTTGCAGGGTTTTTTAATAATATTCTGTAGAAATTATACAATATAATTCCATCCGTGGGTGTCTTCGGCCCGGCCGTATTTAATGGCATCAAGCGTGGCCAGCACCTTTTGCGAGAACTGGCGGGTAGCCGGGTCGCTCAGGAAGTATTCTTCGCCATCAACGCTGATAGAACCAACGGGAGCTATGGTAGCGGCAGTACCGGCGCCAAAGGCATCAGTTAGTTTGCCGTTTTTAGCACCTTCAATTAATTCGGCAACAGAAACCTTGCGCTCCTCAACCGGGATACCCCAGTCTTTAGCCAGGGCGATAACCGTATCGCGGGTTACACCATCAAGTATGGTATCTTTTGCTTCGGCGGTCACCAGTTTTCCATCTAAAAGAAACATGGCATTAGCCGCACCCATTTCTTCAACATATTTATGCTCTTTGGCATCTGTCCATATTAACTGATCGAAACCTTCTTGTGCGGCTTTACGGGCAGGCAGCATAGCCGAACCATAATTGCCGGCCGCCTTTGCAAAGCCCATACCACCTTCGGCGGCGCGGGTGTAATGCGTTTCAATTTTTACCCTCAGGGTTTTAGAAAAATACGGGCCGGTTGGGCCGATTATAACGATAAACTTATAGGTAGCCGATGGATTTACGCCCAAAAACGGATCAGTAGCGAA
The DNA here is from genome assembly GCF_014200785.1 of Mucilaginibacter sp. AK015. Classification (NCBI taxonomy): domain Bacteria; kingdom Pseudomonadati; phylum Bacteroidota; class Sphingobacteriia; order Sphingobacteriales; family Sphingobacteriaceae; genus Mucilaginibacter; species Mucilaginibacter sp. AK015. Next base: position 485,591 of record NZ_JACHCV010000002.1, on the reverse strand, counting down.
CATAAACGGACGGATATACAAAGCGTGATCAGCCTTTGCCGGTATCCATTCTCGGTCAAGATCAACCAAAGCAGCTATACTTTGTATAAACACCTCTTCGGGCAGGGTAGGCATACACAGGCGCTCTGCCGATTTGTTAAAACGGATCGCGTTCTTATCGGGCCTGAAGATAGAAACCGTGCCATCGGCATGTTTATAGGCTTTAATGCCTTCAAAAAACGATTGACCATAGTGCAGCGCCGATATTGCCGGGCTCATCAAAATAGGGCCGTAGGGCAGTATTTCAAAGTTCTTCCACTCTCCGTCAGTATAGTCGGCCACAAACATGTGGTCGCTAAAAACCTTGCCAAAGGGCAGGTTGCTAAAATCCGTTTCGGCAAGGCGCGAATGTGCGGTCCTGGTTATTTTTATGTCCAATGTTTCGGTCATGGTAGTATAGATATAATTCAGAAAATGGCAAGGTAGCAAATTTTAGGCCTAACTGCCAATTTATTAGCTAAGTATTACAGTTCGCTAACAACCTTTTCAACCCAGGCCCTGCCCCAGTTTTCCAGTTGGTCCACGTTCCATAACGAGGGATAAAAAATACGGCGCTGAAAACGCGGAGGCAGGTACTTTTGCCAGTTGGTGCCGCCCGTTGCTTTGATATCTTCGGGGTCGCGGTTTAAGTAACGCACAGCCGATTTATAATGGCACAACGGCCAGTTAACATTTACATTTACATCCAGCTGCCTTAGCTCGTCTTCTAAGGCGTTTGTACTTTCACCTTTATATTTCAGCTGCTGCAGCAGCGCGTTAAAGTTAGTATCCACAACATTTTTAGCCAGTTCGATAAACGTTTTGGCGTATTTATGTTCGAACTGTTTTAGGGTAAGCGTTTTTTTACCTGTTGATAGTTCGGTGGCGCCGTATTTCCAGTATATCTGCTCAAATTGCTCTTCGACCGGGGCGCTGCGCAGGGCTTCGCGGTGGTCGGGGGCTATCAGGTTAATAAAATCGGTAGCATATATCTCAATCATACGGTACTGCCCGCTCTGAAAACCGCTTGCCGGCAGCAAACTCATCCGGAACTGCAAAAACTGCTCTTTGTCCATGCCATCCACCATGATCTCGAACGAATTTGTAAGGGCTTCAAAGTAGCGGTTTATGCGTTTTAAACGGGCAGTAAAAAATTGCGCGGTGAGGTTTTCAGCACCTGATAACTGTTTGCACTCGTGCAGTACAAGCTTAAAATACAGCTCGGTTATCTGGTGGTACATGATGAATATCTCTTCGTCCGGGAACTGCGTTTTAGGGCTTTGCAGGCTCAAAAGCGTATCCAGGTGAATGTAATCCCAATAGGTTAAAAAATCGGCATGCAGCAAGCCGTCCAGGTACGACGTCATGTCTTGTCCCATGGCGTTGTATTTTTCCTGCAGCAGGGTAAGCCGTTGTTCAATTTCGGGTGAGATACTCATAAGGCAAAGATACGAGATTTTAGATTTCAGATGTACGATTTTAGATTGGCTGCCTCCCGTTAATAATTCGAAATTGAACACCTGAAATCCAAATTAATCAATATATTTGCTTCATACAACAAGGCAATGGTGTTCTGCCTATTTGAACCGCTGCAAAGCTGATGACGCCTGCTCAAATGGATTTTTTATTTATTTGCATGTAGGTTATGTTCAAAAATATCTTTTCAAAACAATTCGCGCTGTTAAAATACCTTATCCGCTGGACGTTGATCAGCATACCCGTAGCAGTTGCTGTTGGCAGCATGGTAGCACTTTTTCTGTGGCTGCTTACCGCGGCTATACACTTCAGGTTTGGGCATACCTGGCTGCTATATTTTTTGCCTGTGGCAGGTGTTGCTATCCACCTGTTGTATAAATTTTACGGCCAAAGCGCCGAGCGCGGCAACAATCTTATAATCGATGAAATTCACCAGCCCGGTGCGGGGGTGCCCAAACGCATGGCGCCGCTGATATTGGTTACTACGGTCATCACACATTTATTTGGTGGCTCGGCCGGCCGCGAAGGCACGGCCGTGCAAATTGGCGGTAGCCTGGCCAACTTGTTTGGCAGCTGGCTTAAGCTAAGCCCCGGTGATAAAAAGCTGATACTTACCGCGGGTGTGGCGGCGGGCTTTGGCGCTGTTTTTGGTACACCCTTAACCGGTACTATCTTCGCGCTGGAGGTTATTGCCATTGGCCGTATTCAGTATAATGCGTTATTGCCCTGTCTTATTGCCGGCCTGGCAGGCGATCTTACGGTATCAGCGTGGGGCGTGCACCATACATTATATCATGTAGATATAGTTAACATCAGCCAGGAACTGTACGGCCGCCATTTAACAGTTAGCTTGTGGCTGCTTGCCAAAGTAGTAGTAGCCTCGGCTTTATTCGGGTTGGTAAGCTATGCTTTTGCTAAAGCGGTACATGTTGTAAAAAAATTTGGGCTAAAGTGGATAAAGCTCACCTGGCTTATCCCTGTTATCGGCGGCCTCATAATCATTGGTTTAACCCTGGCTATAGGCAAGCCGGATTATTTAAGCCTTGGCGTTGATGCGGAATACCCGGGGGCTGTAACCGTTGTATCGGCATTTGAACACGGCGGGGCCCATGCCTTAAGCTGGTTATGGAAACTAATATATACCGCCATTACCTTAGGCACCGGTTTTAAAGGAGGCGAGGTAACACCGCTGTTTTATATTGGTGCAACCCTGGGCAATACACTGGCAGAAATAATGAACGCCCCGGTGGGCCTTTTTGCCGCCCTGGGCTTTATAGCGGTATTTGCCGGGGCAACTAACACGCCCCTGGCCTGCACCTTAATGGGAATTGAATTGTTTGGCGGCCACTATGCGTTGTTTTTTGCAGTGGCATGTTTTACCGCGTACTTTTTTAGCGGCGAAAAGGGCATATATTCCGCTCAGCGGACAGAAATACCTAAGGTGCCGGGTGATAACCTAAACCCCGATGCGGGGAGATATCTGAAACGCATGTTTTCGAAGTATAGGGTATAGCAACAAGTATTATTAGCTGAAAACATATTTGCAGATGATTGTTTAATAAGTACACCAAGCACTTATAACATGAAAATTAGCAAGATACTTATTGGTATTGATGACAGCAAGTTTGCAGAATATGCGGCATCATACGGCTTTGACATTGCACAAACCTTTAATGCTCATGTAGGGCTGGTGCACATTGTAGAACCGGCAATTATTCCTGAAAGCAATACCGATACGGTTTTGGGCATGCCGTTGCAAACGCCCGATTATAATGAAATGAATATTCTGGATATACAGAAAGACCAGGCAGAAAGTGTTATTGAAAGAACTATAAAAAAATATGCCAGGGGTTTGCAGGTTACCCACTTCAACGAATACGGATCGACCGCCGACGGTATTTTAAGCTGCAGTAAAGAGTTTAATGCCGACCTGATTGTAATTGGCACACACAATCGCACCGGGATAGACAGGCTGCTGATGGGTAGCGTTGCTGAAAGCGTAGTAAGAAACTCGCATGTGCCGGTATTGGTGGTGCCGCTGGTAGACGAGGGGGAATAAGTTGATGGTCCTTGGTCGATAGTTCATAGTCGTCAATGGTCAATACCTTGCTATGGTCAATGGACTATCAACCATCGACTACCTAATATAGCAGCCTGAATTTTATAGTTTGCTCAATGGCTTTCAACTCGTTTAGTACATGGGTATCATAGCCGGCGTCAACATCAGTAATTACATACCCAATTTGCGGGTTGGTAACCAAAAATTCGCCAACAATGTTAATGTTATGGTTGGCAAAAACTTCGTTTATCTGCGCCAGTATACCCGGTACGTTTTTGTGAATGTGTATTAGGCGGTGGGCGTTGTTAATACGCGGCGGCTGTAAATCGGGGAAGTTACAGCTCATGTGAGTTTTGCCTTCGTTCATAAAAGCAATTACGCGGCGTGGTATAAAGTCGGCATTACGTGGGTTTGCTTTAGGGTCGTCAAAAATAATGATCCCTTTTTCGCACGCGGCCTCGGCCAGTTTGCGGTTAACACGGCCAAAACAACCAATCACTTTTAAACGGCCCGCATTCACAAGCTGTTCGGGTTTAGGCAAGCCGGCCTCGTCGCAAAATAAAACCCCGGCCTCTTCCAAATACTTTTCTTCAATGCTGTCGCGGTGTCGCAGGTTGTAGCCCTCGCGTTTCATTTGTGATAAAGCTTCTTCGTTTACCTGCCCCACTATCAAACATTTTATCCGGTTTTTGGGGTATGATATTGCCCTTGGCAGTTTATTGATGTATAAAAACTCATCAAAGCTCGGTGTTATATGGTCGGCCTTTTCTGCTACGGATTTGCGTTCGATGTTTTCAGTAAAGGCAAAGAATTTCTTGATCATGCCCGATTCCTTTAGTTGGAAATCGGAATAACCGTCGCCAATGCCGAATATCTCGCCGGGCAGGTTCAGCTCTTTTAACAGTTTAACCTTACCGCCCTCTTGCGATAAAGGGTTCTCACGATCGTAACCTACAATGTTCCCCTCGTCATCAAACACAAAGGTGTTAGCGTAAATATTTTCCTTTTTTATATGATATTCGGTAACTACGGGGATAATAAATTCTTTAAAGCCACCGGATACGATCAGCACTTCATCCTGGTGGTTTTTAAAGAATACCGTATTACGCGAAAATGAGCGCGATACTTTTTTCTTTAAATGAGTTATCAGCATTTTCAGATGGCCGCGGTTAGCACAAAGCAGCTGAACGCGGCGTTCCAAACTTTCTGTGAATGACAAGCGCCCTTCCATCGAAGCGTTTGTAAGGTCTTCTATTTTCTTATAGATGGTTTCCCTGTCGGGATGATTTTTTAAAGATATGCGGGCTAACTCGTCTAACGCCTCCACCTGTGTAAAGGTGCTGTCGAAATCTATTATAAAATACTGATCCATTTGGGGTATGAGATGCTGAATTGCAAATGTGCAAATTTTTTGCGTATGTGCCGAAATGGATGTGTAATATGAACACTTTTGATATCAGTGAAACGTCGAACATCAAATGAATGAGAACTTCGACGTTTGGATATTCAAAATTCGTTATTCTACATTAATCCTTTTTACTTTCTTAGGATAATAGCAGGCCTATAACAAAAAAGAGGGGCCGCACCCCCCGTGCAGCACCCTCTTAAAACTAAATAAAAGAAACTTTATTTGGTTGTATTGGCAGCCATTGCTAATTTATTAGTAGCAATAAGGTTGTTTATCATTTTTGAATTGAAAGAGATTTCCTGTTTTAATGCACCTATACTGCTTTTGATGTACATTAATGATTTTAAGCCTTTAATGCCTTTCATCAGACCGGCGCTTTTGATCTCGCCCGGCAGCGTGATCAGGTCTTTTGAAGATTTAAGCAGGTTTGAACCCATCGATAGACACAATTTCGAGAAATTCATTAACTGATCGGGCGATAATGGCTTAACCTCGGTTGTAGGCAGGCCGTCGATGGTTTGTCCGGTTACGCTGGCATACATTTGTGGTATAAGTTGCCTGTTTTCTTTTAACTGAGTCAACATTGTTGTAACCATACCGGCCAGCGCATCTACACCCGCAATGCCGGCATCTTTTGGGGCTTTTAGCGCGTCGGCTTTAGCCAGCACTTTTTGAAACTCTTCTGACTTTAGCATTGCTACCAGTTCGGCGCGCTGCGCTTTCAATTCATCAATAGTTAAAGCCTTGGTTTCTTTAACCTCTCCGGGGTTTTCAGTTACGGTTTCGTCTTGCGCTTTTGCAGCAAAGCAAAGTGTCAATGCAAATACAGCGCTTAGTAATAACTTCTTCATAATATTTAGTGTTTAGTTTATGAATGTAAAGTTCAGGCAATCAATATTTTGCGGCAATCCCTGCGTATAGGTATATTTATATGCGTGATAATACGTATATCATAATTGAAAGGTGTAACACCTGATAAGTGTAGGGCGGGTTGTTTGGCGATGGTTAAACCTTTGCACAACGCCCGTATTTATTTATATTTATGGCAAATTGTTACCCTTAAATTAAACTGTTTGAAAAAATATTTACTCGTCCTGTTCCCCGCCATTTTGTTACTGGTCAGCTCATGTAAAAAAGACCCGATCGATTTTACAGGCTATGAGGCTAATGGCAATTCTGAAACCGATAAGTTTGCTGATAGCTATATGCCTACCTCGAAGGGCACCAGCTGGACCTATGTAAGCGACCCGGGTAATGGCGTTAAAACTAACTCGGAAATCCATATGACAGGCGTGATAACGCCGTTAGATGGCGTTAACTATTTTGAGGTAAAAAGCGCCACCACAGGCCGTGCCGAAGAAACCGCTTATTACTATGTTGACGACCACAATTACAAAATCAAAGGGGCAACGATAGAGAGCGGCACTGTTGTAGAGTTCCATTACCTGGATGCCAGTTTGCCTGTGGAGGGCGAATGGACCGCCAAAATGAGCCCGAACGGATATATTAATGGCGTGCCGGCGCGTACTAAAGGGAAGATCATAGAAAAAGATGTGACTAAAGTGGTACTTGGCAAAACGTATAAAAACGTTGTGCATACACAAGTTATCATTCAGTACGATCTGGGTGCCGGATTTGAAGATTTTGGAACTTATGATTATTATTTGGCCAAAGGTGTTGGCCTGATAGAAACGGATACCAACTTTTTCGGTCTGGTAGCTACATCAAAGTTGTTAAACTACAGTATTAAATAAATTCCTGTAATGTAAGCAAAAGGCCTTTGATATTTTCAAAGGCCTTTTGTTATTTAAAGGAACTTGTCTTTGACACAAGCTATTTTGTAATTTTTTTAATTTTAGATTAAACATGGCATGGTGGTTGCACTGTAGTAGTAAATAAATAATAGAAACTACTATGGAAACTACCACAGAAAAATCAATTGAAGTTTTAAACGACCTGATAGAAATTAATAACGACCGCATAGACGGGTTTGACCGCGCTGCTAAGGAATTAGACGGGAGCGACAGCGACCTGAAAGGAATTTTTGAGCAGTTTGCAAGTGATAGCCGCCGCAATGTACAAGAGTTAAGCGCTGCAGTGGGCCAGGCCGGGGGCGAGGTTGAAACCGGTAACAGTGCAACCGGAACCATACACCGCGCATGGCTTGATGTTAAAGCGACATTTAGCGGCCACGACCGTAAAAGTATATTGGAAGAATGTGAACGTGGCGAGGATGCTATTAAAAAAGCGTACCGCGATGCTTTATCACCTGATAACGGCCTGTCATTACAACACAGCCAGATAGTTGCACAACAGCAGCAATTGATAAACCAGGGACACGATACCATCAAAGCCCTTAGAGACAGCCAGGTTTAAGCCTGGATAAATTCATTTTTTTAAAGCCGTTTAGCGAAAGCTGGGCGGCTTTTTAATGTTTATGACATTACTTAACCTTAATAATGGAACTAAATAGCCTTTAAAATCGTATATTTGTAATCATTATAAATAGTAAATCTACGTTAATTAAATTTTTGTGATCATATTAATTTTCTTCCTTGGGCACTGGTTTTTATCACTGTTCTTCCAAACTTTTTTTCTGCACAGGTACGCTTCACACAAAATGTTTACCACCAATAAATTTTTTGAGCGCACCTTTCATGTTATGACCTTCCTTTTCCAGGGATCTTCGTACCTAAACCCGCGTGCCTATGCTATTATGCATCGCGAACACCATGCTTACAGCGATACCGAGAAGGATCCGCACTCGCCGCATTTTTTTAAGGATGTTTTCCAAATGATGTATTATACTGCTGTGAGCTACCGTAAACACGAAAAGAAACTTAAAGAGCCCGAAGAACGCTTTAAAGGGAACTATCCGGAGTGGAAGTTTTTAGATTATATTGGCTCGTCCATTGTATCGCGCATAATATTCGGTTTGTTTTATATCGCTTTTTATGTAGTATTTGCTACACAGTGGTGGATGTACCTGCTGATACCTATTCACTTTATCATGGGGCCCTTACACGGCGCTATTGTAAACTGGTGCGGCCACAAGTATGGTTATTCAAATTTTGATAATAACGATAAATCAAAAAATACAACCCCGTTTGACTTTCTGATGCTTGGCGAGTTGTTCCAGAACAATCACCACAAGCGGCCTAACAGCGCCAATTTCGGTGCCAGGTGGTTCGAGATTGATCCGGTTTACCCCATCATGAAACTGATGCACTGGGCCCGCATCATCAGGCTGAGGAAAGCCTATTTATAAAAGTAAAAAGCTTAAAGCAGAGAAAGCAAAAAGCAATATCCTTTGATATTGCTTTTCGCTTTTTTAATAAAGCAATTTTTGCTTTGGCCTTTCTGCTTTCCGCTCTGTTGCCCTTTCCCCCTAATAACGCTATCTTTGCCGTTCGTAAAATTCTATCGATGAAAGTATCAGTATTAGCACAAAATTTACACGGTTCGGAGATCATTAAAATAGCCGGCGAAATAAACGAATTAAAAAAACAGGGACAAAACATTGCCAACCTAACCATTGGCGATTTTGATGCTGATATTTATCCCATACCAACCGAACTTAAAGATGGTATTGTAGACGCGTATAACCGCAACCAAACCAACTATCCACCTGCCGATGGCATGCTTAGCCTGCGCGAAAGCGTTTCGGCTTTCCTGAAAAGCAGGATGGGTTTGGAGTATGCCGCTAACCAGATACTGATTTCAGGCGGCTCGCGCCCGCTTATATATTCTACTTACCTGGCGCTGGTTGATCCGGGCGATAAGGTAGTTTTCCCTACACCCTCATGGAACAATAACCACTATTGCGACCTGACCGGTGCCGAAGCTATTTTGGTAGAAACCCGCGCCGAAAATAATTTTATGCCTACGGCAGCCGAAATCGCCCCGCATTTAAAAGGCGCTACCCTGCTGGCCTTATGCTCGCCGCTAAACCCAACGGGTACCATGTTTGGTAAAAAGGACCTGGAAGAGATATGCGACCTGGTGATTGCCGAAAACGAAAGCCGTGGCGCGGATGAAAAACCTTTGTATTTATTATACGATCAGATCTATTCGCAGCTTACCTTTGGCGAATGCAAACATTACGACCCGGTAACCTTGCGCCCCGAACTGAAGGACTACACCGTATTTATTGATGGCGGATCGAAATGTTTTGCGGCTACCGGCGTACGTGTGGGCTGGGGTTTTGGCCCGGCGGAAATAATTACCAATATGAAAGCCATAGTTGGGCACATGGGCGCATGGTCGCCTAAGGCTGAGCAGGTGGCCATGGCCGAATACCTGAAGAACGACGGCTATGTTAATGCATACCTTGATAAGCTAAAAGGTGATATCCAGGCCAGCTTAAGCACCCTGCACGAAGGCTTTCAGCAATTGAAGGCTGAAGGGTTCAATGTAGATTCGATTGAGCCGATGGGCGCCATTTATTTAACCGTGAGGGTTGATTATACCGGCAAAACCACGCCCGAAGGCAAAGTGCTTGCAAACAGCGCCGATGTGAATTTTTACCTTATAAAAGAAGCAGGCGTTGCCTTTGTGCCGTTCTCGGCTTTTGGTACCGGCGAAGAGATAACCTGGTTCAGGGCATCGGTAGGGGCAAGTACCCTGGCCGAAATACAGCAAATGATACCACGTATCCGCGAAGCGCTTGCAAAATTGAAATAGATAAAAAAGTAGAGACGCGAAACTTCGCGTCTCTTTTTGCATTTATAATATACATATGGCCTACGGAACCCTGTTTTTGATACCTGTACCGCTTGCAGACGAAGCCGCGGCCCAATCTTTTACGCCTTACCTGGTAGAAGCCATTAATAGTTTAAAAGAATATATTGTAGAGAATGAGAAGACCGCCCGCCGGTTCTTAAAGCTGGCCGGGTTAAAAACCCCGCAAAGCGAACTGGTTATCCACGACTACGGAAAACATAACCGCGGTGCCGGGTTAAAGGAATTTTTTAAAGGATTGGTTGCCGGGAATGATGTCGGCCTCATGAGCGAAGCAGGCTGTCCCGGTATAGCTGACCCCGGCGCAGATATTGTTGCCGAAGCGCACCGTAAAGGTATAAAAGTGGTGCCACTGGTGGGGCCAAGCTCTATTTTATTGGCGCTGATGGCATCAGGATTTAACGGGCAAAGCTTCACCTTTCATGGTTACTTGCCTATAGATAAAATGGAGCGCGGTAAACGCATAAAAGAACTGGAAAGCCTTGCGGAGAAAAACAAGCAAACCCAGCTGTTTATCGAAACGCCTTTTCGTAACGATAGCATGCTGCAGGAAATATTGAAAAGCTGTAAACCAAACACAAGGCTTTGTATTGCCTGCGATATTACCGCCCCAACAGAATTTATCAAAACCATGCCTATAGCCGAATGGCAAAAGCAGGTGCCTGATCTGCGGAAGCGGCCAGCCATATTTTTATTATTCCATGCGTAAATGAAATGATAAGCGTGCCCCAACATACCAGCATACTGATAGTTGGCGCCGGGCCGTCGGGGTTGATGATGGCCGCGCAATTACTTCGCAACGGTGTGCAGCCCGTGATTATCGATATCAAGCAAGGCCCCACTAATCAATCTAAAGCGCTGGCTGTGCAGGCCCGTTCGCTTGAGATCTATCGGCAACTGGGCATAGTAGATAAGATCATTAGCGAAGGTAAACAGGCGGGCGGCCTGGCTTTTAATATGGGTGGCGAGCAACTCGTGTCGATATCATTAAAAGACATGGGCGAACCTCAAACGCTGTTCCCTTTTATACACCTATATCCACAAAGCAAGAACGAACGCGCGCTGCTGGAATACTTAACCGCAGCATGCTGCCCCGTTTATTGGGAAACGACACTAACCAGCCTAACGCGGAATAATAATACGCTGCAAGTTGGTTTGCAAAATGGCGATACTACCTTCCAACTCTCCTGCGATTACATTATAGGTGCCGATGGCGCGCATAGTGTGGTTCGCAAGCAACTGGGCATTCCTTTTACCGGGGATACTTACCAGCATAAATTTTACCTTGCAGATATTGAACTGGCAAGCGCCATGGATGGCAGGCAGGTGAACCTTTTTATAGGCAAGTCCGGCTTCGCGGGTTTCTTCCCCATGCCGAAAGAGCGCTCTTTTCGGGTAGTTGCCAGTTTACCTGACGGACTGGAGGACAGGGAGGATCTGCAATTGGACGATGTGCTGCCTGAATTAGAGCGTATTACCCGGGCCGCTATAGAGGTTGAGCATGTTAACTGGTTTACCACCTACAAGTTACATCACCGCATGGCCGAAAAATTTAGCGATGGCCGCTGCTTTTTAATTGGAGACGCCGCGCATATCCATTCGCCGGTAGGCGGGCAGGGCATGAATACGGGTTTACAGGACGCGTATAACCTTGGCTGGAAACTGGCCGCGGTTGTTAATGGTCAGATAAAAGAGGATATACTGGGCAGCTATGCTGCCGAACGCATGCCGGTTGCTAAAGATCTGCTTAATACTACCGACCGTATGTTTAATGTCATTACCTCGCGCAGCTGGTTTAGCCGGTTGTTAAAAAGATACGTTATACCAAACGCCCTAAAGCTGGTGTGGAAAAACGAAAGCATGCGCGGATACTTTTTTAAACAGGTATCGCAAACTGGCATTAGCTATCGCGACAGCAAAATAAACCTTCAATTAGGGCATTCGGGTAAAATAAAGGCCGGGGACCGCCTGCCATACCTGGAGATATATGATGAGAAGAAAAAAGCTAAAACCGATATACATGCCTGGTGCAACAAGCCGGGGTTTACCCTTATTACACTTGGCGAAATAAAAGAAAGCTTCCTGTTTACCCTGGCCAAATGGATTACGCAGGATTACAACGGCAATATTAATTTCTTCCACTTGCCGCCATCAGAAAATAACCAGCATATTTTTGATGTGTTTGAGGTGAAAACCGGTACCCGCAAGGCACTCATCATTCGGCCGGATATCCACATTGGCTATATAAACGATGCCGTAGATATCGAAATGATGAATAACTACCTGCGCAACATAGTGGGCGTTATTGGTTAATTAGCCGTGTATGGTTTCGCCTTTGCCATAATTTTGAATTACCTGCGCTTCATAGGCTAAAAACGCCGCCCAGCGGGCATCCACATCAATTTCAACAGCATGTTTTTTAGCAAGGCGTAAAAACATGGCGTAATGTGTAGCCTCGCTTATCATCAGTTCGTGGTAAAACTCGGATAACTCCTTGTCATTTATGTTTTCAGACAGCACTTTAAAACGCTCGCAGCTGCGTGCCTCAATCATTGCCGAAAATAGCAGCCTGTCTATCAGTTGCGCTTCGCGGCCGCCACCTACGATAATAAATTTTCTAAGCTCGTTCACATAATTATCCCTGCGCTCCCTGCCCAGCGTAAAGCCGCGCTGCAGTAATATTTCGTGTACGCGTTTAAAGTGGTCCATTTCTTCCTGGGCAAGGGCTATCATTTCCTGCACCATATCGCTCAGGTTTGGGTTTTGCACAATAAGCGTGATGGCATTGGTTGCCGCTTTCTGTTCGCAATAAGCATGATCGGTTAAAAGCTCTTCAATATTGCTTTCTACCACATTTTTAACCCACAACGGGTCGGTTGGTAACTGAAGTTTAAGGATCGTTTTCTCACTCACGGGTACAAAGATAGGTGATGAGGCTGAAAGCAGAAAGGGTAAAGCAGAAGCTTAATCTTCGGGAATAAAAGCCGGGTTGTTGCTTAGACTGCGCGCATGGTGATGAATGGAAAGGATATTTATCCGCTTATCAGGAACTATATCGTAAATAATCCGATAATTTTTAAATATGAGTTCACGCGTTAGTTCATCATCGAATTTTTCAAACCTGCGCCCCAATAATGGATTTAATTTAAGTTTGGTTATAGCTAAGCGGATTTCCTTTATTTCTTTTTTTGCATAGAACAAAGAATCTCGCCGGATGAAATTATAAATAGCGCGCAGATCTCGCCGGGAAATATCGGAGTAAGTAATCGTTAGTCCCACTTCTCAATCTCAGCATCTAATTCTTCTTCAGTTAAGAATTCTCCAGTTTCAATCTGTTTTCGGGCAATCTCAATTTTTTGCAATATGATTATTTGTTCTATCAAATCATCAACCGAAAACGTATCCGGCATGTGGTCAACAAGCTCTTTTACCTTATCCTTAGTTAGCATACTCATTCCTTTTTATAAATATACAAAATTACCTGTACAAGCTTTTGCTCTCTATAAATTTTAAAACAGCATCAGGTACAAAATATTGCACATTCTTTTTCTCGGCTATAGATTTACGGATGAAGGTTGCCGACAGTTCCATCAAGGGGGTCATGGTTATAGTTACCGAAGGATGCGATGCAAATTCGGCATTTTCATACCCCGGGCGCGGGTACACAAATATTTGATAATCGCGCAGTATTACCTTATAATTTTTCCATTTATGTATAGTAGCCAGGTTGTCTGAACCCATTATAAGGGCAAACTCGTGCTGCGGGTACTTTTCTTTTAAATGTGTAAGTGTGTCAATAGTGTATGATGGCTGCGGTAACCTGAGTTCGACATCGCTAACTTTAATGTTGGTTGCATTATCCGTGGCCAGTTTAGCCATCTCCAGCCTGTCGTAAGTGTTTATCAGGTCGCCATATTTTTTAAGGGGGTTTTGCGGCGATACCACCAGCCATACCTTATCAAGCGCAGTGTGGTTTGCCATATAATTGGCGATAATTAAATGCCCTATGTGTATAGGATTAAACGAACCGAATAGTAAACCTATCTTCATGTTTGTTGATGGTTAATCGTTCATGGATCATAGCGAACGGATATTAGCTAATATAGTTGTAAGTTCTTTTCTCATTATCAAGATGGCTGTTAACAGCTATGAACAATCAACCATTGCCTATGAACCAATAAAATTGGTTACCAACTCTTTAGCCTCTTTGCAAGCTGTTTCAAGATCGTAATTTTTCAGGATAACATCAAACTGCGGGGCATAATTCAGCTCCTTTTCAGCTTTTGCGAAGCGTTCCTGCAGTTTTTCGGGGCTATCGGTCCCGCGGCCGGTCAAGCGCTCTATCAAAACTTCAAGTGATGGCGGCTGAACAAATACAGCCAGCGCCTGGTCTTCATACTTGCGCTTCAGGTGCATACCCCCTTCTACGTCTATATCGAAAATTACCGTTTTTCCTTTTGCCCAAATGCGTTCTATTTCGGTACGCAGGGTGCCGTAAAAAGTGCCTGAGTAAACTTCTTCAAACTCAACAAATTGCTTTTTGGCTATCCGGTGTAAAAACTCTTCCTTGCTAATAAAATAATAATCCCTGCCGTGTACCTCTTCGCCACGTGCTGGCCTGGTAGTAGCAGAAATGGAAAACTCCAGGTCGGGTATCTGACTGAGCAGGTGATGTACGATGGTGGTTTTTCCTGCACCCGATGGGGCCGAGAATATAACAAGTTTACCTTCTTTCATTTTGTTGGAAAGTGGAAGGTTACAAAGTTTAAATGTTGTAAGCTGATTGAGTTTAACCTTCCAACCGTATACAACACTCCGACCTTACAACATCTTACAACACATTTAGTAATTGTTCCTTAATTTTTTCAAGTTCTTCTTTCATACCCACCACAAGTTTTTGCATGTTGGCGTCGTTAGCTTTTGAGCCGAGGGTGTTTATCTCGCGACCTATCTCCTGTGAAATGAAACCCAGTTTTTTACCGTTCGCGTCGGCGTTTTTCAGCGTTTCTATAAAATATTCGCAATGCGCTTTCAGGCGTATCTTCTCTTCCGTTATGTCCAGCTTGTCAATGTAATATATCAGTTCTTGCTCAAAGCGGTTTTTGTCGATACTATCGGCACCCACGGCGTCGCTTAAAAACTGGTTTAAACGCTCGCGGATTACGGGGACGCGTTTAGGTTCTTCAACTTCAACCAGTTCCAGGTTTTTAAGGATGATGCCAATACGCATCTTAATGTCCTGTTCTAAAACCTTACCCTCGTCTGCCCTAAACTGCTGAAAAGCGGCCATCGCCTGCTGAAAGGTTTTTTCAACCAGTTTCCACTCATCGTCAGATACGGTATCTTCTTCGTATTTAACCACCTCGGGCAAACCTAAGGCTAACTGCAGCAGGTTGCCGCCCGGCTCGTTAAGTTCGTCGCTTACGCTTTTCAGCTGGTTGTAATAATGTTTAAGCAAATCGCGGTCTATGCCGGCTGCCTTTACGTTGGCGTTTGCCTGTTCTACGTTGATAGAAAGATTTACCTTACCACGTTCTATCTGCTTGCTGCAATCGTTACGCAGCTGAAATTCTTTCTCAGAAAATATTTTTGGTAATCGCAGGGAAAGCTCAAGAAACTTACTGTTCAGGGATTTGATCTCGACGGTATACTTTATTCTGCCGGAGTCAAAACTGGCAATTCCATACCCTGTCATGGATTTTATCATGTGCAAAGATATGTTTTTAGTCCGAAAGTTGGAAGAAGTCGGAAGTCCGCAGTGCGGAAGTCCTGAGGTATGAAGAGATGGATGTGGGCAAAGATCAGCACGATAGTCGCCTTTCGGACCTTCGGACTGCGGACTAACCCCAACTTTAACATTTTTTCACATTTTAACAGCTATACATTTTATAAGTTTACCGCGTTTAATATAAATGCCCTTGAAGTTTATTATACCCTTTTTAATCAGCCTGCTTTGTTTTGTATTTTGTGCATCTGCGCAGCAGGTGATCATAAAGGGGGCTATTTACAAGCGCATTTCATCCGAGCGGCTCGCCGATGTATTTATTACCAACCTGCGCACCAAGGGCGTTGCCATTGGCGACCAGCTTGGCGGCTTTAGCATCAGCGCCAATGTTGGCGATACGCTACTGTTCACCAAAAGGGGTTACACACAGCAAAAGCAGGAAGCTACCAATTACGGAATGGTGGTTTATATGCAGCCTGAGGTGCAGCTGAACGAGGTACGTATTGTAGGGCAAACAAAAAGGCAGGAACTTAGTGAAATATTAGACGATTACCGCAGCAAGGGCCTGTACTTTGATGGTAAGCCACCGGCTACTATTTTTTTACCTATAGGCGGTTCGCCGCTTACCGGCCTGCGCGAATTGTTTAGCAAGGATGCCCGTAATATGCGCCGCTTTGCCGCCTTTACCAAAAAGGAACTGGAAGCTACCGAAGTGGATAAAAGGTATAACAGGCCCTTTGTAATGCGTGCCACAGGCCTTACAGATGCCGACAGCACAACAGTGACCAGATTTATGGAATACTATCGCCCGTCATTTGAAGACCTAAAAGTTTGGGGCGATTACGACCTGATCAAAAAAATAAAAACCCAGTACGAATACTTCAAGAAAAACGGCGACCGGCCTACTTTGCAGAAGTTATATTGAGAGATTGGAGGCGGGAGATTAGAGATTGGTAAAGTTATGCCTTACTTTTTAGATAATTTATGTAGCCATTGATCATTTTAGAACACTCTTCGCATTGAGCCTTTAATTCTTCAAAAATTTGGTTATTAATTAACTTATTATCTAAGGCTATTATAAGATGATCTATAGTTTCTGAGGCCGACCCTCGGGCAGTTATTAGAAATTTTGATGCATCGAGATAATGAAAGCGGCCATGGCATTGGAGCTATATCCCCAGTGCAGTACAGGCTTTTTCGGCGGCGAGTTTTTCGGCGTTCTTTTTACTGAATTCCTTGCCCGAGCCCATTATTTCGCCGTCTACACTGGCCTGAACGGTAAACAGCTTGGTGCTTTCGCCTTCCTGGTTCTCAATTACATCAAAGCTAATGTCCTTACCATGTCGCTGGCACCACTCAATCAGTTTACTTTTAAAATTGGTTTCGGTTTGCTCAAGGGTATGAATGTCAATATGCGATTTGATGATGTGGTTCACCAAAAAGTTGCGGGTAAAATCGTATCCCTTATCCAGGTAAACAGCGCCTATCAGCGCCTCAAAGGCATCGCCAAGCAGCGAGCCCTGCCTTCCGGCATTTAATATTTTGGTATCAAACTCTATAAGTTTGTCAAAACCCAGCTTACGGGCAAGCTGGTTAAGGTTATTACGGCTCACGATCTTTGATCGCAGCTCTGTTAAAAAGCCTTCATCTTCGTAAGGGTATAGCTTAAAAAGCACTTCGGCAACTACGCTGCCTAATACCGCATCTCCCAAAAATTCGAGGCGCTCATTGCTGTTTTTTACTCCCTTTTTTATGTTTTGGGCAACCGATTTATGGCGAAATGCCAACCGGTATAACGACAAATTGCCCGGTACAAAACCGAGCAAATTTTTTAAGACCTTAACATATTTTCTATTGGGCGAAAGGTATAACTTATAAAAGCGACTAATTGGCATCCAACGAAATTATTGCTGGTACTTTTTAAATATTACCGATGCATTATGACCGCCAAAGCCAAAACCGTTGCTTTGTGCTACATTAACCACACGTTTTTGAGCGGTGTTAAATGTAAAGTTAATTTTAGGGTCAAAAGCGGGGTCATCGGTAAAATGGTTGATGGTTGGCGGGATAATATCGTTCTGAATTGCCAATATCGAGGCAATTGCTTCAACAGCGCCTGCCGCACCAAGTAAGTGGCCGGTCATTGATTTTGTTGAGCTGATATTGATATCGTATATCCTGTCGCCAAAAGCATCTGTTATAGCTTTTACTTCCTGGGGGTCGCCAATTGGGGTAGATGTACCGTGTACGTTAACGTAATCGATATCGGCGGGTGTTAAGCCTGCGTCTTCTAACGCTGCCTTCATAACCAGCGATGCGCCTAAACCTTCGGGGTGGGGGGCTGTCATGTGGTAAGCATCGGCGCTCATGCCGCCGCCAACCATTTCAGCATAAATTTTTGCACCGCGTTTTAGGGCGTGCTCCAATTCTTCTAAAATAATAGTGCCTGCACCTTCGCCGGCCACAAAACCATCCCTGTCCAGATCAAACGGACGCGAGGCAGTTGCCGGGTCATCGTTGCGGGTTGATAAGGCATGCATTGCGTTAAAACCACCAATACCCGCTTCATTTATAATAGCTTCGGACCCGCCGGTAATAAACATGTTTGCTTTACCAAGGCGCAGGTAGTTAAAAGCGTCAATAAGCGAATTGTTTGATGAAGCACAAGCGGATACCGTAGTAAAGTTCGGCCCGCGTAAGCCATATTTAATAGATATATGGCCTGGTGCAATGTCGGCTATCATTTTGGGGATAAAGAAAGGATTAAACTTGGGTGTACCGTCGCCTTTGGCAAAGTTTACAACCTCGTCTAAAAATGTCTTTAAACCGCCAATGCCCGATCCCCAGATAACACCAATACGGCTGGTGTCCAGTTTCTCGAAATCTAAACCTGCATCTTTAACGGCTTCTTCTGTCGAAAATAAAGCGTATTGAACAAACGGGTCAAGTTTGCGGGCCTCTTTGCGGCCCAAAAACGCTTCCGCGTCAAAATTCTTTACTTCGCAGGCAAATTTAGTTTTGAATTTTTCAACATCAAAACTTTTGATTAAGGCAGCGCCGCTTACCCCATTAATAAGGCTGTTCCAATATTCCGGAACAGTATTACCAATTGGAGTAAGCGCTCCAAGCCCGGTTACTACAACTCTTTTAAACTCCATTTAACAGTTTTAAGGAGTTAATTAAGCTTTAACGTTTTTTTCTAAGTAAGCAACAGCCTGGCCAACAGTACCAATGGTTTCTGCCTGATCATCAGGAATTGCAACGTTAAATTCTTTTTCAAACTCCATGATCAATTCCACGGTGTCTAAAGAGTCAGCACCAAGATCGTTGGTGAAGCTTGCTTCTGGTGTTACTTCACTTTCGTCAACACCCAGTTTTTCCACGATAATAGCTTTTACTCTTGAAGCGATATCAGACATAGTCTTTATAGTTTAATGATTAATAAATTCAGTGCAAAGAAAAATAAATTATGTTAAATATCAAATCTAAAAACTTTGACAATATTTAGTGAACAACTAATTATATCAAAAGGTTTCAACCCGGCTATCTAACTGGCGTAAAAGTAATGATTTTGAGCAGAAGTATTAAAGTTTAATATCTATTTTGAATTTATAGTAATAAAGTTACACTAAGGGTTTATATATGCTTAACTGTCAGGCAGGTAACTGATTACCTGCAACCTGTATGTGATGTTTATGGATATAAAATGATGGGCCAAAAGTGTGTTTATTACAAAAGCCGGGTATTAAATAATAACCGGTTCATGATGTGGCGTGGTTTTGCGGGCATAGGCAGGTGCAATAAAATTTATGGTATGTGCCTGCGTTTTGTATTTTTACCGTTTTAAATATGAATGGTTTTGAACAGGAAAATTTTAAAGTTTGAGATCGATCTGGATTTTATATTAATAGCGGTTACGACGTCGTTAAAAGACTACCGTATATGCTACTATATAAACAAGTGTTTAAATTTTAATTTTTCGCGGATAGACGATTTGCGGCTGGATACTAATTTAAACGGCTCTCCGCTGTTGTTCTCGTTATACCATTACAGTTGGGAAAGTACCGAAACTGACTTTTATTTTATAGGTAACAAGGGTTCGGAAGGATATTTGGTACCCGAAATGCGTGAGGCGGATTATTTTATAATGATAAAAAATTACATCGATGACGAGGACCTTGAAAGCATGATATCCGCTTTAAATAAGATCCCTGAAATTGTTGCGGCAGTAAAGATTGACCCGAAAAAAATAAAATCACGCGAAAATCTATTATTTTAGCGGAAAATTAGATGTGTAATTTGTACACAATAGCGTAAAAAGCCGAATTTAACCTGAAAATATGAATTTTTACTACAATCGTACTAAGATCGTTGCTACAATGGGGCCTGCATCAGCAAAAAAGGAAGTGTTGCTGTCAATGATAAGGGCCGGACTAAATGTGTGCCGACTAAATTTTTCGCACGGTAAACCTGAGGATCACAAAAAGTTTGTTGACCTGATCCGTGAGATAAACTCTGAATATAAAACCAATGTTGGTATCCTTGCCGATTTGCAGGGCCCTAAGATCCGTATAGGCCTGGTTAAAGATGGCGGTATACACCTTATAAACGGTACGCGGATTAATATTACTACCCATGAATGTATTGGCGACGACAGCCAGATATATATTACTTACGAAACGTTCCCCCAGGATGTACAGGCCAACGAGATCATTTTACTGGACGATGGTAAACTGCAATTGAAGGTTATTGAAACAAACCGTAAGGATACCGTAGTTTGCGAGGTAGTGCATGGTGGTATTTTAACATCGCGCAAAGGTGTTAACCTGCCCAACACAAAAGTATCTATACCAAGTTTAACACCCGAAGACCTTGAAAATTTAAAATACGCCTTAGAGTGGGAGGTAGACTGGGTGGGCCTTTCGTTTGTACGTACCGGCCAGGATATCATAGACCTTAAGCGTATCATCCGCGAAAGCGGTAAACAATCGCGGGTTATTGCGAAAGTTGAAAAGCCCGAAGCTATTGAAAATATCGACGAAATTATTGCAGCTACCGATGCGGTAATGATTGCCCGTGGCGACCTTGGTGTTGAGTGCCCGCTGGAAGAAGTGCCCCTGCTGCAAAAAATGATTGCCCGCAAATGCCGCGATGCATCAAAACCGGTTATTGTGGCTACGCAGATGCTTGAATCGATGATAACCACGCCGCGCCCAACGCGCGCCGAGGTAAATGATGTTGCTAACTCGGTACTGGATGGTGCCGACGCGGTAATGTTAAGCGGCGAAACATCGGTAGGGGAGTTCCCGGTTATTGTAATCGAAACAATGGCGAAGATCGTTCGTAACGTGGAAGACCTGGGTTACCCTTTCAACGCTTCAAAGGCTGAAAACACCGATTCTGCATCGGCAAATTACCTGAGCGACGCGCTTTGCGGATCGGCTGTATATTTGGCCGAACATACCAATGCCATGGGTATTGTAAGCATGACCGTTAGCGGTTACACCGCTTTCGAAATATCGAGCTATCGTCCGAAGGCCGGCACTTACATATTTACATCAAATAAGCAGTTACTTAACGCGCTGAGTCTTGTTTGGGGTGTAAGGGCATTTTATTACGATAAAGCCGAAAGCACCGACCAGACCATTGCGGATGTAAACAACATACTTAAACAGGAGCAATTACTAAAAGCTGGCGACGTGGTAATTAATACTGCCGCGGTGCCAATTTATAAACAAGGTAAAACCAATATGCTTAAAGTAAGCGTTATTGAATAAGTCCGAAAGTCTGAAGAATATAAACAAAAGGGGGTTGCGCGTTTAGCGTAACCCCCTTTTGTTTATGGCCCCATCATAGCGACGTGGCAATCCCGATATGCTGGTCACCTACTTTTCTGTCGAAGATCGCGCTTCGTACCACGCAATGACGGACTTTTATTAAGGTCAATAGCAATCACTCTGATCATCAATTATTAACCTCTCATCACTATTTCGCCTTTTCTTTCTCTACGTAGCTTTTAGGGTCAAGCGCGGCCGGTGCCCAGCCTTGAAAAAACTCCATTACTTTGGCTTTACTGTGGCCTTTGCCTTCCTCAAGGTAACCCGAGTTTTGGGTATGAAGGCGGTTGCCTTTGCTATCAAGTACTACAAACACCGGGAAGCCAAAACGTTGCGGGTAGCCCAGATCGGCCAGCACCTTTTCGTTTTTATTTTCAGGGCTCCAGTTTACGTGCAGTACCACAAAATTATCATTCATGTATTTATTTAATTCGGCATCTTTGGTTACCAGGTCGTTAAACCTTAGGCACCATATACACCAGTTGCCGCCAATTTGAAGCAGCACATTTTTATGCTGTACCTCGGCGGTTTTTACAGCGGCTGCAATCTCGGCTTTGGCATCGGCAGCTGGGTTGTAAATTTTAGGGCCTTCCGCTTTAGCGGCTTCCTGAGCCCTGGCGGTTACCGACAGGCCTATTATAGCGGCGATAAACAATATCTTCTTCATAATAATTAATCTACAGAATAAATATATAACCAGAAATTTGAGCAGGTTATTAAAGGTAAATATAGTAATAACAGATTATATATTTATACGTTGCCGGTATAAGTGACCGACGACCTGTCGGGTTTAGCGGCGTGATATGGCGTAATGTTATCTTCCAAACGCTTGCTTCTTATCAACCTGCGCCTGCGGCGTTTTAAGCGGTATCGTTCTGCCCAGTGATCAAACGTACCCGTGGCCGCTAGTATACCGCCTATTACAAAGCTAACCATCATGAAAATAACGAATACGTGGAGCAGGGTTGCAAGTAAATGTTTCATATTTAAATTAAGTAGTCGGCCAGATACAGGCAATAGCCGTGCCTTAACGGGATATTTTGGCAGATGTTTAAAATTACCAGGACTTTGGTATAACCTGACGGTTTTTTAGATCAGTGGCACCAAAGGTTTCGTGCGGGCAAACTGCCAATTTTAATGTATCCTAATAAGGACAAATTGAAGCGGGAGCGCAGGTATGCGTTAATAATTGTTAATTATCGGCTATAAACTTTTACCTTTAGGCAGGGTTTGTTAATTTCGCAAACTACTAAGTGTAATTGGTTACCTATCTATAAAACGTATGGAAGAATTTGAAGCAAGTGCATCGGCAAAAAAAACCAAAACGATATATATATCTACCGTTTTTGGTATTGCCATGGTTTTATTGATGATAGGGTTGCTGGGGTTGATACTGGTTCATGCCAACAACCTCTCCAGATATGTTAAGGAAAATATTGTTCTGAACATATTTATGGACGATTCGGCCCACGAAACAGATGTAATGCAGCTGCAAAAGCAACTGGATGCTAACCCCATGGTAAAACAAACGCTTTACGTAAGTAAAGAGTTGGCTGCCCACAACCTGCAGAAGGATCTTGGCGAAGACTTTGTAAAGTTTTTAGGATACAACCCGCTATCGCAATCGCTCGATATTTACCTGAAGGCAGATTACGCCAACAACGCCGGTATCGAAAAGTTTAAGGCCCAGTTACTAAAAAACCCCTTGGTTAAAGAGGTGAAGTATCAGCAATCACTGGTTGATCAAATGAACCAAAACCTTACCTCTATCAGCCTTATTATCCTGGCCTTTGCCGGTATATTTGTAATATTATCAGTCGCCCTCATCAATAACACCATCCGGCTGGCTATTTACTCGCAGCGCTTCCTCATCAAATCAATGCAGTTGGTAGGTGCTACCAAAAGCTTTATACGCAAGCCGTTTTTACTTTACGGCATATGGCATGGGTTACTGGGCGCCCTAATATCTATTGTTATATTGATTGGCACACTTTACCTGGCCAATAAACAGATACCAGACCTGGTGATACTGCAAAGCCCTGCCGAATTTGGGATGGTTTTTATAGGTATTATAATACTTGGGATATTTATATCGGCGTTTAGCACATTCCTGGCGGTCAACAAGTTTTTACGCTTAAAAATATACGATCTATATAGATAGTTCATTTGAAACCAGGTCCAACCGCTAATTCAGTAAACCACTACTTCAACAATTAAAAATATATGGCACTGCAACAAACAAAAACAGCTGCAAGTAAAACACAGGCCCCGGTAAACAATACCACCCCGGGCCAATTCATTTTCGGTAAAGACAATTACCTATGGCTAATTATCAGCATTGCCATAGTTGCCTTTGGCTTTGTGCTGATGAGCGGCACCACGGATATTTACAGTACAACCAAAATTGTGATAGCGCCAATTGTAGTATTGGCGGGTTTCGGCCTGGGTTTTTACGCCATTTTGAAAAAGCCGGCTGCTAAATAATGAACATACTACACGTAATTGTCCTGGCGATTATTGAGGGGCTCACGGAGTTTTTGCCGGTATCATCAACCGGGCATATGATCATCGCTTCATCGGTAATGGGCATCCAAAACGATGATTTCGTAAAGTTATTTACCATTGCCATTCAGTTAGGGGCCATACTTTCTGTAGTGGTGCTTTACTTCAAGCGCTTTTTTCAGTCTATCAATTTTTACTATAAGCTTGTTGTGGCGTTTATACCGGCTGCGATATTTGGCCTGCTATTCAGTAAAAAAATAGATGCTTTGTTAGAGAGCGCCTTAACCGTAGGTATTACCCTATTTATAGGCGGTATTATTCTGCTTTTTGTAGATAAGTGGTTTAATAAACCTGATGTAAATGAAGAAAAGGAAATAAATTATTTCACCGCTTTAAAGATAGGCCTGTTTCAGTGCCTTGCCATGATACCGGGCACATCGCGCTCCGCGGCAACCATAGTAGGCGGTATGAGCCAAAAGCTGAGCCGTAAGGCAGCAGCAGAATTTTCGTTCTTTTTGGCTGTGCCAACCATGTTTGCAGCCACAGCAAAAAAACTGTATGATTTTTATAAAGAGGGCCATGTATTTACCAGCGAAGAAATTAAGCTTTTGGCTGTTGGTAACATCATAGCATTTATTGTAGCCCTGCTGGCTATTAAAACATTTATCACCTTTTTAGAGCGCCGCGGTTTTCAGCTTTTTGGCTGGTACCGTATATTGGTAGGCGGAGTGATCATTGTGCTTTACCTAAGCGGCCACAATTTACAGGTGATATAACCGGGATTAGCCTAATCTACTTGATGCGGTCACAAGAATTCCTTAATCAGATAAATCCGTTTAACCGCGGTTAACATGTTCAATTCCATACAACAATTTGCCGACGGGCAGCTCCTTCTTATCAACAAACCCTACAAGTGGACCAGCTTTGATGTGGTGGGCAAGCTGCGCAACGCCTTTAAGCCGCTAAAGCTAAAGGTTGGCCATGCCGGCACGCTCGATCCGTTAGCTACCGGCCTGCTCATTGTTTGCACCGGTAAAATGACCAAGCAGATTGATACCTTCCAGGCTGAAGAAAAGGAATACACCGGTACCATGGTGCTTGGATCGACCACACCAACCTACGACCTGGAAAGCGAACCGGAGCAAGGATTTGAAATAAGCCATCTTACTGATGAACAAATAAGGGCCGCCTGCGCGCAGTTTGTTGGGGATATACAGCAATACCCGCCGGCGCATTCGGCCATCAAAGTTGACGGCGAGCGCCTGTACGAAAAAGCGCGCCGCGGTGAGGATGTGGAATTAAAACTGCGCAATGTCACCATCACTGAATTTGAGATAACCCGCATAGAATTGCCCGAGGTTGATTTCAGGGTGGTGTGCAGCAAGGGTACCTACATCCGGTCGTTGGTGAACGATTTTGGCGCGGCGTTGAATAATGGCGCATACCTCTCGCGTTTAAGGCGTACCCGCAGCGGTAATTACCGTATTGAGGATGCGCATGAGATACTAACGTTAGTAAACACTATTAGAGAATTAAAAGCGGCCGAATTCCAGGATAACGGCTGATCGCAATATCTTTACACGCAGCAGGCAAAAAACTTTCTCCTTTTAGTTTTCTCCTTTTACCTTTGCTCAATAAATGAAGATCTACCATCATATTGATGAATTTAAGCCCGTTAAAAATGCCGTGGTTACCATCGGTACTTTTGATGGGGTGCATATTGGGCACCGTAAGATCATATCGCGCATAAAAGAATTGGCCGCAGCTACGGATGGCGAAACGGTTATCCTTACTTTCTTCCCGCATCCGCGCATGATATTGCATCCCGAGGATGAAAGCCTTAAACTCATCAACACCATAAACGAAAAAGCCGGATTGCTTGAGCAATTGGGAGTAGATCATTTAATTATCACGCCATTCTCGAGGGATTTTTCTAACCAAACTGCCGAGGGCTATATCCGCGATGTATTGGTAAATAAAATTGGCACTAAAACCATTGTTATTGGATACGATCACCGTTTTGGTAAAGACCGGCAGGGCGGCCTGGGCGATTTGCTTGAGCTGGCGCCGGTTTACGGTTTTGAAGTGGTGGAGATACCCGAACAGGATATAAACGATGTAGCCATAAGTTCTACCCGTATACGTACCGCACTGCTTGCAAACGATATCCGTATTGCAAATGAGTGCCTGGGATATCCGTTTTTTATCACCGGCAAGGTTATCCGCGGCGACCAGTTAGGCCGTGAACTGGGGTACCCCACCGCTAATCTGCTTATTGAAGAAAGTTATAAGCTGATACCTGCCGACGGCATCTTCGCTGTTAAAGTAATAGTAGCGGGTAAAGAATATACCGGCATGGCCTACATAGGCCACCGCCCAACCGTAAATGGCATGGCGCGCAATATTGAAGTTAATATCTTTGATTTTAATACCGAGATATATAACCAGGAGGTGCGCATGGAATTTTTGCACTTTATACGCGGCGATATCAAGTTTGCATCACTGGAAGAACTGGTTGTACAGTTGGGGAAAGACAAAGAAGATGTGCAGGCCTTGCTGGTTATTGATCGCCCGCAATTCAACACATAGTTTTCACCGCATTTTCATAATTAACATTTATTTTTCTTGCAGCAAGCACAACAATAACCGTGCATTAACATTGTTAATTTAAACCTATTGCGCTAAATTAGTGCGTCAGCAAGCTATGGCTAAATTAAACATCGACAGGCAGGAAAGTGAGTTTTTGAACGATGCCATTGCGCATTGGGAAAAGCACCGGCTGATAGATGCCACCCAGGCCGGCAAACTTCGCGATTCATACGAAATAAAGGGGTTTGATTGGATGCGCCTGGCCAAATACAGCATTTGGGTGGCGCTTTTCTGCGGGGCTATAGCCATTGGCTCGCTAATTGTTGATGATGCTGTTATCAATTGGATAAAGCAGCTTTATGATACGCCCGATATTGTTATCGCTATCCTTTCGGGCGCTATGGCCGCCGGCTTGTTCTACATAGGCCGCCGGCGCGAAAAACTTTACCCCGAAAAAATATTCAGTAACGAAGCGGTAATATTTACCGGTGTGCTGTTTACAGCATGTTGCATAGCCTATTTAGGCAAAACGTTCGATAACCGGTCGGGGCACTACTCGCTTTTGTTTCTGGTATCGGTGTTTGTGTACGGTTTTTTAGCGCGCCGTATGTCGTCAAGGCTGATATGGCTATTTGCACTGGTATCGCTGGGTAGCTGGTTCGGCACCGAAACGGGTTATCAAACCAATTGGGCTATGTACTTTTTAGGGATGAATTACCCGCTGCGTTTTGTGCTGTTTGGGCTGTTGCTGGTAGGGGCCTGCCACTTAATGAAGGGTAGAAAGTGGTTTGCCTACTTTTGGGAGCTTACCTACGTAGTGGGGATGCTGTACCTTTTCATGTCGCTTTGGTTGCTCAGCATATTCGGCAATTACGGCAGCCTTGATGTTTGGTGGCAGATCAAGCAGATCAGTTTGTTCTATTGGGGCATTATAGCGGTGGTAGTGGCAGGGGTGTTCATGCTATATGGGTTAAAGTATAAGGATGTAGTAGCCCGCGAATTTGGCATCACCTTCCTGATCATATTCCTTTACACCAAATACTTCGAATATTTTTGGGAAAACACCAATAAAACTTTGTTTTTTTCAATACTCGCGCTGTCGTTCTGGCTTGTTGGACGGAAGGCAGAGAAGATATGGAACATTAATACTAAGCCCCAATCCCTGCCCGAAGAATAAATCTTCGACGCGTTACAACGCAGCTTTTGAAGTAAGATAATTCACATAGAACCTGTTAGGCAGAATAACTAACTATTGCATTCCCGCAATGCATACCTTATAAAATTGCCGGTAGTCGTTAAGTATTTGATCATAATCTACCTGCTGGTTAAATGTGCCCTTTTGATATAAACTACAGCGCAGGTGAATAATTTTTGCCTCGATACCCAGTAAAAGATTAGGTACGAAAAATTGGTTTTTTTTATCAAGAGCAACCATTGCATTGCCTTTTTTTAGTTCAGCAGCAGTTTGCTTCAGCAGTTCCTGGCAACGCAGGTCCCAATCGGTCAGGTTTTCAATACTGGCAGGATTAAAGCTTTCTTCAACAATAATTGCCGCAAAATCAGCCCGTATTTGTTTTATCGTATTATTCAAGTTCGATTTGGCAGTTTTATATTCAGCAATCGTTTTTACGGCTAACTCTTTGTTTTTATCTATTTTTTCATTCTCTAAAGCGTTCCTTCTCCACGTGCCAAGTGTATATATTTGTGTCGCTGTAAAACTGTTCTCATCGTCCGGATCATTACGGGCTTTTTTTAATATACTGTTGATCTCTTTCGACATAGTCATCGAAAATAATTTATGGCTCAGTGATGAGGCATCAAACATTTCTTGCTGTGTACCATTGCACGCAACTACCAGAAGCGGTTTGCATGATTGCTGGATATCATAAATTACTACCACCTTATCGCTGTCGGAAATGGTAGATGAAGAAGTCAATCGATTAATAGGCTCAGCATATTCATTCAAGGTATTCATCGCGTTTTGCACCCTTTCTTTTTCCACCCGTATTTCAAGCATTTTCATTCGCTCTTTAAACGCTTTCTCTTTTTGAATTTCTCCGATAATAGAAAAGCCAAGGGAGGCCGCGCTATTAGCAACATAACTGGTTGATGTGGTAGAGTTTAATGCCGCCTTAGCATAATTATGCGAAGCCGCCGCGTTAGGGTCATCCTTTAATTTTTCTTTATCAACAAGGGTCTGATCCAGCAATGCTGCCAAGGATTGCCGTACCGGTGTCATTTCCTGGAATGTTTTTTCGGCAGCCGATTGCCGTACAGAGGTTTGTTGTGTTACTGATGCTGGTTGCTGCAGGGTTATAGGTTTGGTATTTTGCGGGTTTGTTTCTCCCGGTTTAGCTTCAGAGCCTGCTGTTGCTGTACCCTGCTGTTCCACCACATCATTCAGTAAATTAAGGTTGCCATCAAACTGCTGTTGTACTTTTTTAAGATAATTTAACTGTTCTTGTGCTTTCTGCTGATTGCCTTGTCCGGCATACTGTTGCGCCAGCCGGTATCCCTTATCAAATTGTGTTTTGGCATTTTGTAAAGCCGCCTGGTACTGCTGTTTGGATGCCTGGTTTTGTACCTTACTCAATTGTATATCGTAAGTGCTATATGTTTCATTAAAGGTTTGCGTATAGGTATTTAATGTTGTATTAACAAGTGCGTTATTTTTAATGCCCTTGCCGTAATCGGTTATTTTAGCAGGCAAGTTAAGGCCTTTTATACGATAGCCCCTAAAATGGTCGCCAAGGTCGTCGGTTATCCCCGGCTTATCCAACTGGAAAAATATATTGGTAATACTTTCCTTCCCGCCGCACGCTATCGAGTTAAAGCTAAAGGTTAGCCAGGCCTTCGGCCGGTTGAAATTGCTGCGGATACGCCAAAACGAAGCGTTGGAGTTCCCGTAACTATCGCAGGGGCTAAAGTTAAAACTTATCTCAACTTTAAGGTTTGGTTGCTCGGTATAAACAGTTTCCCAGTCTGTCCAATCGCCTTTTAAACTGCCTTGTTGAGATTGGCTATAAGCAACATTAGTGAACAAAACTAAGTTTATTATCAGGATGCAGAGGGGGGATTTAAAAACGCATGTCTTCGGCTTCATAATATATAAAGGCTGGTGATTTTAAAAGTAGCAACAACTTTTATTATTATCAAGTTAAGCTATTTGCTTAAAGCGCGTTGCGAATAATATGCACTTGTTTATTTTCGATATCAATGTTTAAAACACAGCAAATATACCTGCTTACAAATATGGTAAGCTGCAAATGCAAAAAACAATATGGCTATGCCTGTATCAATTACCCTTGTACTTAGTTCAAAGCGTTTTTGTATATACCCTGCAAACTTGGCGTACAGGAACAGCGCTAAAAACGCTCCCGCTGCCGAGCCCAGGCTAAAAACAACCAGCTCGAACCAGCCGTCGGCTATCCATTGGTGGGTAATAAGGTAGGTGCCTGTAACCATCCAGAAAGGTATTTGTACAGGGTTTAAAAAGCCGAGCAGTATACCGTACTTAACGCTGGCATGTGGGCTATAGGTGGTTTTGGGCGGATTGTTGCGATTTTTCCAGGTGATGTATCCTAAGGTGCTGAAAAGCGCTATCATAATCCAATCTATGATTGTATCCAGCCGTACTTGTTCTGAAAGCCATTTGGCGCCCTGCATCACAACATAGGTAAAAAAGAACTCGACACAAGAAAAAGCAATAATAAACCTGAGCGCTTGTTTTAACCCCCTGTTTATAGCTACCTGCACCAGCGTAAGATTGATGTTACCGGGCGGCACATAGCCAATAAAGTTGGCAATTATCCCGATAAAAAAGGTGAGGATGATCATCTGCGCAAAGGTAATATTAAAAGGATAAATAATGCAGTGAGCAGTTTGCAGTGGGTTGGGATGCAATACTTCTAATGCTAACAACATTGCCCTATATTTCGCATATTTGCAGCGCAATTATTAGAGTAGCGACATAGGCGTAAACCAATGCGACTGCAAACTTAAAACTGCGAACTGAAGACATGTCTGATCAAAAAATAGTTTCGTTATTACCTGCAGCAACCGAGATAGTTTGTGCCCTGGGATTAGAAACCAACCTGGTTGGCCGCTCGCACGAATGCGATTATCCCGATAGTATAAAAACGCTGCCCGTTTGCTCTGAAGCTAACCTTCCTGATGGCTTAAGCAGCGCGGATATCGACGCGAAAGTAAAAGAGATACTGGCCGATGCTTTATCAGTTTATACTGTAAAGCGCGAAGTGATCAAACAGCTTTCGCCCGATTTGGTGATCACCCAGGCGCAGTGTGATGTTTGCGCGGTATCATTACCAGATGTTGAACAGGCCCTGGAGAATTACCTGGGCAAGCAGGCGCATATCATCTCCCTGCAACCTAACAGCCTCGACGATATATTTACCGATATAGGTACCGTTGCCAAAGCCCTTAGTGTTGAGGCGAAAGGGGTGCGCTTACTGGAAGACCTGAACGAGCGCGTAGATATCATTCGCCATAAATTAAAGTTTATGGAAAGCAAGCCCACTATCGCCTGTATAGAATGGCTGGAGCCCTTAATGATATCGGGCAATTGGATACCTGAACTGGTTAATATTGCCGGAGGGACACCTATACTCGCCCGGGCAGGCAAACATTCGCCCTATGTAAGCTGGGATGATATCCGCGAAAGCGACCCCGAGATTATCCTGCTAATGCCTTGTGGCTTTTCAATAGAACGCACTATGCGCGAGGTTAATATACTATTGGAACAACCTGGTTTTACCGATTTAAAAGCTGTGAAGAACAACCGGATCTATATAGCTGATGGAAACCACTATTTTAACCGCCCGGGCCCGCGGATAGTTGACTCGCTGGAAATATTGGCGGAGATCATCCATACTAAACAATTCGCGTTTGGCTACGAGGGCAACGGTTGGGTAAGGTTCACACTTTAAAAAATATTTTAAAAAGTATTTCCACATCTTAAATTGATTATATTTACGGTATAAACCTAAATATGATCCTGATGCGACGTTTTATTACCCTGATATTTTTTGTTGCAGTAAATATAAGTGCTGTGGCAGTTATGGCCGGCGTGCCGGATTTTGATGTAAAAAACCTGCGCCTGAGTTGGGAAGTTATCGACAATAACTATCACAACAAACAAGAAGCACTCACCGGTTTAACCATTACAAATACCGGGAAACAAACTTTACCCGCTAGCGGATGGAAGATCTATTTTAACTCATCGCGCAATTTTACCGCCGATGCGGTTAGCGGCAATGCAAAGATACAACAGGTAAATGGCGACTTGTACAGCATCACCCCAAATGATAAATTCAAGGAGGTAAAGCCTGGTGAAAGCACTCGTATCGACTATGTTTGCGAGGCTATAGTGGTAAATTTCACCGACGCCATTGAAGGCCCATATTTTGTGTGGGATGCCGAACCCGCCAAAGGCCACCTGCCCGGCGATTTCACTGTTAAACCTTATACCCCGAATTACCAGGGGCTGATAACCCCGGAGATACTCTACAATCAAAACAAGATCATACAAGACATCCCTGCATCGCAGCTGCAAAAGATAATACCAACGCCTCTTAACTATGCCGAAAACCCGGGTACTTTTATAATTACCAATGCCATTACCCTGATAAGCGATCCGCTTTTTGCCAAAGAGAAAGCCTATTTTATAACCGGGATAGAAAAATTACTGGGCAGCAAATTAAAAGGGACGTCTAAGGATAAAATGATCATATTTAAAAAGGACGCCAGCCTTGGCGCGGAAGCCTATACGTTAACTGTTACCCCTGATGAAATGACTATAGCGGCATCAACACCTGCGGGTTTGTTCTATGGTATACAGTCGTTTAAAACATCTATTTCCTCCTCGCCATGGATGAAGCCGCAGGCAAGCATACCGGTACCGTGTGTTAGTGTTAAGGACGAACCCCGCTTCCCATATCGCGCGGTGATGCTGGATGTGGCCCGTAATTTCCAGAGTAAACAACAGGTTTTAAAGCTCATTAACCTGATGGCAGTTTACAAGCTAAACACCCTGCACCTGCACTTAACCGACGATGAGGGCTGGCGCATCGAGATACCATCGTTACCGGAGTTGACTGCTGTAGGGTCAAAACGCGGGCACACGCTGGACAGCAAAACCTTCCTGCCTGCCTCGCATGGTTCCGGTCCCGATTTTACCAATACCGCCGGAACCGGGTTTTATACCAAGGCGGATTATATCGAGATACTGAAATATGCTACTGAGCGCCACGTTACCGTATTGCCCGAGATAGAGACCCCGGGCCATGCACGCGCATCTATCAAAGCCATGGACGCCCGTTACCAACGATTGATGGCGGCTGGCGATAAAGCCGGCGCCGAACGTACCCTGCTGCGCGATATGAACGATAAGTCGGCCTACCGTTCGGTGCAATATTGGAATGATAATGTAATAGATGTTGCCCTGCCATCCACTTATAACTATATTGAAACCGTTGTTGGCGATCTGGTAAATATGTACAAAGAAGCAGGCGCGCCGCTGCCTGCCATGCACTTTGGCGGAGATGAAGTGCCTGCAGGTGTTTGGGAGCAATCGCCCGCCTACCTGGCCCTAAAGGCCAGCAACCCGGCAATACAAAATACCGGCGACCTGTGGTACTACTTTTATGGCCGGGTAAATGATATTTTAAAGAAACGCAACATCACCCTGTCTGGCTGGGAAGAAATGGCCCTGCGTAAAACCGCTGTTGACGGGCAGGCTACCTATGTGCCCAACCCGCAGTTCTTAGGCGAAAAAATGCAGGTTGATGTTTGGAATAACGTACTGGGCGACGGGCAGGAAGACCTGGCTTACAAGCTGGCAAACGGAGGGTACAAAACGGTACTTACCTGCGTAACCAACCTGTATTTTGATATGGCCAACTACAAATCGTTTGATGAGCCGGGCTATTATTGGGGCGCGTTTTTAGGGATCGATAAATTTTTCTCTTTTATCCCTTACGATTACTTTAAAAATGCGGATGTTGACAAGAACGGCCTCCCTATCAACCGCAATTTGTTTTTAGGCAAGCAACGCCTTACCGATTACGGCAAAACAAACATAATAGGCTTGCAGGGTGCGCTTTGGGGCGAAACTGTAAAGAGCGCGGAGCGTATGGATTACATGATATTCCCTAAACTGATAGGTTTGGCCGAGCGCGCCTGGGCTAAAGACCCTTCCTGGGCTACCGAGCGGGATACCGCGAAAGCCCGGGAACTTTACAACCAGGACTGGAGCAAATTTCTGAATATTTTGGGTAAACGCGAGCTGCCGCGCCTGGCTTACTATAACGGCGGGTACAACTTCCGCATCCCTAAACCGGGGGTACTGCTGCAGGATGGGAAATATTACAGTAATATCCAGTTCCCCGGCATGACAATACGTTACACCACCAACGGTAAAGAGCCGGATGCCGGCAGCCCGGTTTATACCGGACCGGTAAATGCCAATGGCATTATAAAATTCCGCGCGTTTGATGCTAAGGGGCGTGGGGGCAATGTAGCCGAACTGCAGAATAAGGAAAGCCCGGCGTTGTAATAATGGTTAATTAGATTTTGCTTAAAAGCAGGGCCATTTCGGTTCTGCTTTTTATCTTTATACCCATGTCTCAAAAAAAGGCGGTAATTATTGGTGCCGGTATAGCGGGTATAGCCACTGCTATCCGTTTGGCGGTTAAAGGCTATAAGGTTGAGGTTTTTGAGGCTAACGGTTACCCGGGTGGAAAGTTATCAGAAATTGAGCAGGACGGTTACCGTTTTGATGCCGGGCCAAGCCTTTTCACCATGCCGCAATATGTGGATGAGTTATTTAAACTTGCCGGTAAAAATCCCGCCGACTACTTTAGTTACCAAAAGTTGGATGTGGTATGCAAATACTTTTATGAAGATGGTACACGCATCAGCGCTTTTGCCGATACCAGGCAATTCGCCGGAGAGATTGAAAACAAAACAGGTGAACCTGCTGCATCGGTAATAAAACATTTGGCCAACAGCGCTGATATTTACAGCATTACCAATCACGTTTTTTTAGAACGATCGCTGCACAGGCTACAAACCTATTTGAGGATTGATACGCTACGATCTATCCTTCGCTTCCCGAAGATTGACCCGTTCCGTACGATGCATAAGGCCAATAAAACCGGTTTTAAGGATAAACGCGTTGTACAGCTATTTGACAGGTATGCCACCTACAATGGTTCCAACCCCTACCAGGCACCCGCCACTTTAAATGTTATCCCTCATCTGGAACAACACTTTGGCGCATATTTCCCCGATGGTGGCATGTACAGCATTACGCAAAAGCTGGTAAAACTTGCAGAAGAATTGGGTGTCAAATTTTATTATAATTCCAGGGTGGACGAGATCGTGGTTATCAACGGAAAAACCAAAGGTATACGCTCCAATGATCAGAATATTATGGCGGATATGGTGATATCCAACATGGATGTTTGGTTTACTTATACCCGTTTGCTTAGCAAATACCCTCAATTACATCCCAAAAAAATACTGAACCAGGAGCGCAGCAGCTCGGCATTGATATTTTATTGGGGGATAAAAAAGCAGTTTGCCAGTCTTGATCTGCACAACATCTTTTTCAGTGCTGACTATGAAGCCGAATTCGACCACATCTGGGAGCGTCAGGACATTTTTCACGATCCGACCGTTTACGTTAACATCAGTTCGAAACTAAAGCCTGATGATGCTCCGCCCGGTTGCGAAAATTGGTTTGTAATGATCAATGTGCCGGCGAATAACGGGCAGGATTGGGACAAGCTGATAGCGGGCGCACGCGGGCGCATTGCGGACAAACTGTCCAGTGTATTAGGGGAGGATATTACATCGCTTATAGTTAACGAAAGTGTTCTTGATCCCCGCAGTATCGAAAGTAGAACATCATCTTATAAGGGGTCTATCTATGGCACAAGTTCCAACAACCAATTTGCGGCGTTTTTGAGGCATGCCAATCAATCATCGAAAGTTAAAGGGCTTTATTTTTGCGGCGGAAGCGTACATCCCGGCGGCGGGATACCGCTTTGTTTGCTTTCGGCTAAGATAG
The DNA here is from genome assembly GCF_014200785.1 of Mucilaginibacter sp. AK015. Lineage (NCBI taxonomy): Bacteria > Pseudomonadati > Bacteroidota > Sphingobacteriia > Sphingobacteriales > Sphingobacteriaceae > Mucilaginibacter > Mucilaginibacter sp. AK015. The sequence goes on along the minus strand of NZ_JACHCV010000002.1, from coordinate 450,146 downwards.
TAAGCGGATTAATAAACTAACCGTAATTGCGAGGTACGAAGCAATCTCTGAACTTTGCATGACTGCATTGCATATCAATAGATTGCTTCGTATCTCGCAATGACGCGTGAAAAAAGGGGCTTCTTTCTTAACTCTGCTACTTCACCATTCCTGCCAGCGCTTCAATCCACTTCGGTTCGGCGTTCAGGCTTTCTACCAGTTGTACGTGCTCGCCACCAAGGGCTTTAAATTCGTCGCCATATTCGTGGGTCACTTCAAAAACAGTTTCAAGGCAGTCGGCCACAAAGGCGGGGCAAAATACCAGCAGTCGTTTTTTTCCTTCCTTCGCCAGCTGAGCAATAACTTCACTGGTATAAGGCTGTACCCATGGGTCGCTGCCCAGGCGCGATTGAAAGCAAACGGTGTATTTCCCCTGTGGCAGGTTCATTTTAGCAGCAATCAGTCGTGCTGTATCATGCGATTGTGCCGAATAACACAATTTGTTGGTATCATTTAAGATATTGCAGCAGCCATCAGCCTGCAGGCAGTAGCTGTGCGTATGATCACATTTTTTTAACTGGCGTTGCGGCAGGCCATGAAAGCTGAACAGGATATGGTCGTAAGTTTCGGGTTGATATTTTTGCGCGTTATCCGCAAAGGTCTCTATCATCAGGTCGTTATTATGAAACGAGTTGATAAAGGAAATATCCGGGATGGTTTGCCATTCTTTAACCAGGTTCATTATCTTTTCGTGTACTGAGCCGGTACTTGCAGAAGCATATTGCGGAAATAGGGGTATTACCTGTATCTCGCTTACAAGCGCGTCCTTTAAACGTTGTAAAGCCGATTCTATCGACGGGCTTTGGTAGCGCATGGCCAGCTCAACCAGGTAGCCGTCGCCCAGGCGTTGTTGCAGCAACTTTTGCTGTTGCAGGCTGTAATGCAACAATGGCGACCCCGTTTGCTTGTCCCAAATAGCCTGATAAAGTTTGGCAGATTTAGGAGCCCTGAAAGGTACTATAATGGTTTTTACCAAAAAAGTACGTAGTACGGGGTTTACATCAATAACCCGGGGATCCATCAAAAATTCGTTTAGATACTTGCGCACATCCGCCGTTGAAGGGCTATCTGGTGTACCTAAGTTTACGAGTAAAACTCCTTTTTTTGCCATAATTTACAAGAGCTGCAAATGTAATAAAAAAGGCCCTAACCAATTGTGACGATAGTCATTATTGCAAAACGATGATAGGTGTACGATACACAGAATCTTTCTTTGGAGAGAAAGAAAGTAACATCCACTAACGGTTCATTTACTCTCTTTTACCTTCCATAACCTCCACCAGGGTACCCAGGGCGCATCGTGATGCTCATAATGATAGCCAAAAAAGTAGCAGGAAATAAAGGCAAAAAAATGGTTGCGCGGCAAGCTACGCGAATGATGCTTGTTACCGTGTTCGCCTTTGTGAGGCAAATAGGTGCCGAAATAAAAAAGTTGCAGCGTGCTTAGTAGCGAAGGCACAACCCAGAAAAGAATAAGGTTTTGTTGAGGTATCCATATTTTTAAAATATTAAATATTATGGCCATTACCACAATTTGCCAAATGGACAGGTAGTTGCGAATAAACCTTACATACCAGCTAAAAAAGCTGCCTTTATGATAGTCAGGGTCGGCATCAGTATGTACATGATTATGGTGCTGATGATGTTTGGAATATAACTTGGGATACCAGAACGAGGCATACAGAAACGTACAGATAAAGCCTGCCGCATCATTCATTTTTTTATTGGGTGCAATAGTGCCGTGCATGGCATCGTGTGCGGTGATGAATAAACCTGTATACAGGTGCATTTGCAATAATATGAACAGGTAAACCAGGGGGTTTTTAAGATCCACATGCCATTGCATTAATAAAACAATTGAGAGGGCCCAACTGCCCAGTACAAGCAGGGCAATTAATAAACCGGTGTATGATGATCTTTGCAAAATAACAGCCTCCTTTAAATCCCTCTGTAAGGCAGAGAGATTTATTCAAGCAAATAGCGTGCGGTTAATATTTCTCAAGCTCGGCTTTTACCTGTTGCATCAGCCACATGGGTGTTGATGTCGCCCCGGCAATGCCAACTTTGTCGCCCGGCACAAACATGGTTTTATCCAACTCGCTTATTGATGATACGAAATAGGTGTTCGGATTATGTTTACGGCAAACCTCGTAAAGCACCTTGCCATTAGAAGATTTTCTGCCTGACACAAAAACCACCTTGTTAAATTTTGCCACAAAAGCTGGCAGGTCTTTGTCACGGTTACTTACCTGCCGGCAAATAGTATCGTTAGCTTTTACCTCGTAACCGCGCGAAAGCAGCTGTTCTTTTACATCGTAAAACTTCTCCATGCTTTTGGTGGTTTGGCTGTACAAGGTAAAGCTTGGGGGCAGTTCAGCGTCGTCAAGTTCAGAAATGTCCTGGAAAACCAGGGCGTCGCCGTTAGTTTGCCCCTGCAAGCCAACAACCTCGGCATGGCCGTGCTTGCCAAATATCAGGATCTTTTCGTTTGTGTCATATGACGTTTTGATGCGGTTTTGCAGTTTTAAAACCACCGGGCAGGATGCATCTATCAGGGTGATATTATTTTCTAAAGCTATTTTGTAAGTTTCGGGGGCTTCACCATGTGCGCGTATCAGCACTTTTTCGTTACGGAGGTCCGCCAGTTCGTCATGACCAATGATACGCAGCCCCATCGCTTTCAGGCGTTCAACTTCCTCGTCATTATGAACTATATCCCCAAGGCAATATAAATAGCCGTCTTCGGCCAGTATCTCTTCGGCCATGTCAATGGCATAAACTACCCCAAAGCAAAAGCCCGAGTCCTGATCAATAGTAACCTGTAGCTGATAATCACTCATGTTATTGCAAAAATACTAAATTCTAAACGCTAAATATTAAAATAGGTTATACGGCAGTGTCTGGTTTTTTAATTAGTTCCCTCCGGTTGCCTCAAACCCATATCGTATAGCTGCTTCAAGTACATTAACACTAATATCCTTAAGCGCTTTAAACTTAATACAGTAACCGGTTACGCTTGCCTTGCCTATATCCTTTCCAAAGGTTTGAGGCAAGTATGCCTTATCTTTAAGTCCCATTATATAAACAGATATTCCGGTAGTGTTTGCACTCATGCCAACCTGGTAAAATTCTTTGGTTGTTCCGTCAGCATATATTATGTGGTACGACCCATATCCAATATTGGGGTTACTAACCGTTTTATTTTCGCTGTCTTTACCATCCAGAAACCAAAGTTTACCTGTGGGATGTATTTGAAGTATGCGCGTATGCAACTCTTCCATATCCTTCCGTTTAGGCCCCGGCTGGCCGGCAATATAGTTTGTGATCTCTTGGTGTATGTTCATGTAAGGTGTTGAATTGGATATCAGTTAGGTATAAATTTCGGGATATTTAGCCCACAAAACGAATGGATCACACTGTAATCCGGATTCATAATGGCGATAACCCTATATTACTAAATTTAGTGCCCCAAAAAATACAAATTCGGTTATTAACAATGCCGGTGCAGCAATACCTTGCTTTTTGAAACTAAAAAGTTCAAAAACGTAAAGGATAACAGCGCCAACCAAAAACCAGCAGGCGTAATTTTTTAATGGAATGCTGCCTGTGGTCCATTGCCAATAATTAAACTTTATGGCCACGGGTTCTATCAAAACATCAAGCAACACCAATAACCCGGCGCCTGTTACCACCCTTACAAAACCGTTTTTAAGCCCGCTGCGCTGCATCGTAACACCCGCCGAATATACCAGCAAAAACCAGTTGACGCCTATCATTAAGGGTATATCCAACATTTTTACACCAAGCGTTGTGCCATAGGCATAATTACCAAACAACCAGCCTTTATGTACACCTATCCACTCAGCAAGGAAGCCCAGCCAAAATACCACAAGGATAAATATCCCGAAACGGCCGCTCAGCTTATAGTGGCCAAATACTATTGTTAACAGCATGAGCAACAAATGCCACGGAGCTACTTGCAAAAAAAGAGGCCTTGTAGCAGGCAGGCTAAGGCCCACCAGGCCAACTGCGTGGAACAGAATAATTACCCCAACCGCAATGCGTGGTGCAATGCTCATATTTTGCGGCCTTTCCATTCAGTTGTTTTTGTAATGTGTTTTTGTATAGATGTAAGGCCAATAAGCAGCAGGCTCAGCATTTGTATAGGGTGTAAAATTACATTCAGCAAGGCGTTTTGCCCGGCGGATAACGAGATCATGACGCGCGTAAGGGCAATTAATCCTATCATCATTAGTATAAGGTTCAGGTTTAATGTCATAACTATTATTGCCGGGCCGCCAATTATCAGCAGCAGGTATACTAAAAAACCTATAATGTTATAATTAAAAGCCGCCAGGAAGTTTTTGCCGAAACCATTTACAGCTTCGCTATAGCTACTGTACATACGGCAGCTTATCATGTTGTTAGCCAGCAAAGCCTCGCCGTTAAGTTGCGACCCCTTTACTAATTTCATGATCTCAACATCTTCTACCACTTTATTTTTAGCCATTTGATGCCACTGGTATTTATGATAATCGGCAGCGTTGAACAGCATGAACTGGCCACTGGCCGCCGCAACCGCAGCGCTTTTTATAAGATATACCAGCCGCAATGGCAACAGGTTCAGCAAAATATAGTGCATTAGCGGCACCGTCATTTTTTCGCCGAAGGTAACCATGGTTTGGTTGGTAAACAAGCTCAACAGGCTCAGGCCGCGCAGGTTCATGCGGTGTATCGCGCTGTTAAAAAGCCCCTTTTCAACCTTTTCATCAGCATCTAAAAACAGGTAATATTTGCCGGTAGCCTGTTTGGCTAATTGATAACACGCATAATTTTTACCCAGCCAGCCGGTTGGCAGTGGCTTACCCTTCAAAACCTTGAAATGATCATGGCCATTGGCGAATGCTTCGCAAAGGGCGTAGGTATTGTCAGTCGAGTTGTCATCTAATACAATCACCTCATAGTTTTTATAATCCTGTGCATAGATAGACCGTAGCAGGGTAAGGATATTGTCGGCTTCATTGCGTGCCGGTATCAAAACTGATAATTTGCTTTCGTAATGTTTACCAATACGCGGCAGTTTTGGGTTCGATAAAAAATTGAACAGCGTAACCGTAAAGCGCAGTATCAAAAAAATAAAGCTGATTAAAAGAGCTATGATCACGGTATGTCAATTTCGGTTTGTAGCTGTTTGGATGATTGATAGTGTTGCTGATAGCTGCTTTGCAGGTCGTTGATGGTTTTGCCTTTAAAATTATCATCCTCCCGTTTTAAATAAACGGTAACTGTTGGCTTTTTGTGCTGTAAGTATTGAATAAAAGTTGCGGCAAAAATTACCTGGTAATGGTCGGTGGCATTCTCAATAAGTTTCATTATGCCTTTTTGAAAGGTAATATTGCTGGTAAAATTGGAGAACAGCCTGCCTTGCGGAAACATGAGCACCAGGTTATCAGGGTCACTTAATAATTGCGATGCATAATTAAGCGACCGGAGCATATCTCTTGAACCCTTGTTGACCGAAAAAGCCCCGCCATAACGCAATGAGCTTACCTTTTTGGCTGTTTCCTGTAATATCATTACATGAAAATTCTTTTTAAAAAGTTTTTCGTTTAAGCAAAATAATATAAGGGCGTCCCAAAAACTAAAGTGATTGGCTATTAGCAATACCGACTTGTTTTTGTTAACCTCTACATTATTGTATATAAAGTCATGAAATTCCTTCCGCACAAGCCATTTTACATAAGCTCTAAAGATCCATTTTGCTACCGGGTTTTTTTTGGGGTACAGCATAGGTTAGTGCTCAACGTGTATTTGTGCCTGTAATGCCTGCTGATGAAAGGCATTTATTTTTGCTGTCAGTTCATCAAACGATACCTCGCCCGCCACGCCGCAATCAAATAAATGGAAGTAAACAGAAGGCTTCAGGCTTTCAAAATAATCGATCAGGGCGCAGTTGTACACGATCTGGCAGGGGCCTTTTATGTTTTTAATGAGGCGTTCGATCCCCTTTTCAACCTTGATCTCGGTAGTGTGGTTGGATATCAGCTCGCCCTGCGGAAAAACAACCACCAGGTTTTCGGGGTGGTTCAGCAATCCTGCCGCATACTGTAATGATTTTATCATCTCCCGCGAAGAACGGTTGATAGAAAAACCACCAAAAAGATTCAGCAGCATACGTTTTTGCAAGTGGTCTTCCTGCATCATAATATACAGGTGCCGGTTAAGGTGCCAGTAGGCAAGGTAATTGCCCCAAAGCCCGTCCCACCAGCTAAAGTGATTGCAAAGCAGCAATACCGAATGGCGTGGTTTTGGCGTAAACGGCGTAACAACAAGCCTGTTAAAAGCCTTGCGCATGCGGTAGCGCATATATATGGCAAACCAGTTGCTAAAAAGCTTTACTCTGCGTGCAGGTATCATCGTTGTAAATTTACTAAATACTCATCTAATTGCCGGGTAACCAGCCAGTGGCCCATATTCACCTCGTGCACATCGGCATTTTGCACTTTGTGAATAAATGGCCGGGCAGCCTTCATCGGAAATAAGTTATCGTATTTGCCAAAAATCAACCGGCACTTAATGGTATACTTGTTTACGTTTTCGGCTATCCTGTCAATGTCGGGTTTTAACAAACGGATAAGATTTAAGGTATAATACACATCCCGCCGCTTTTGTTCCGTATCAATTTCATTATAGGCTATCTGGTGCAGGCTATCGTCTATAAACCTTATTTTTTTCAGGCTATTGAGCAGCGCCGGAGCCAGCCATTTGCTTTTAGTGACGGTTTTGAACATATACCGCCCCCATGGTTTGTGCAATAAAATCTCAAAGCCTTTATAAACCGCCAACCCGTCCGGGGCCATTAAAATCACCTCATCTATCTGGTCGGCATATTCTTCAACAAGTATCAGCGCGATATTAGCGCCAATGGAATACCCCATAACCGAAAACCGTTGCCGGCCGTGTAGCTTAAACCATTCTTCTGCATATTGCTTTACCATTTCGCGTGGCATGCCGGTAAGTATCTGTGCTTCTGTCCAGTCGGCCAATTGGCTGCCGCCATGAAAAAAATGGTCGAAACCATAAACATGATACTCCTGCAGGATAGAATTTTCGAGCACATGGAACTGCCTGCCCGTCATGCCATACCCATGAAACGCCAGCAGGGGTTTACCGCCGCTGCCATATTCATGATAATGCACCTTACCCAAGCCGGAAATATCCAAGAAGCCCATAGGGGCAATATTAAGAAAATGAACCGGGATGAAACGGATTTTAACGATTTACAGATTTAAAACCAATATATGCTAAACTTACAACATCAGCCCGCTTGGTCCAAACTGGGTTAACATGGTTAACACAATTTTCAATAAAATTTATATAAAACATTAATAATCAAATATTTATATAAAAAATCCACTAAAAAGTGTTAACCATGTTTGGCTTAGGGTGAGGCATCACAATCCAAAAACGGGAATTGCTATCCGCAACTCCCGTTTTTTAATTTAACAGGTACTTAATGCCTCTCTTTAATATAACCCATTATTGTATCTGTGGCGCCTATATGCTGCTGCACATAGTTTTTGGCAAGGTTAGCCGCTGTAACCCGCGCGGCATCATCAATCATCAATGTACCGGCGATACTGTTTAGTTCTTCCTGGTTGGTTATACTAAAACCGGCGCGTATATCTACCAGGTCGCGGGCTTCTTTGAACTTACCATACCTGGGGCCAAATATTACCGGCATGCCAAAGGCCGCTGCTTCCAGCGTATTATGTATTCCCGCGCCAAAGCCGCCGCCTATGTAAGCCATATCCGCATATTGGTACAAGGCGGAGAGCATACCTATGTTATCGATGATAAGAGTGGTGAGTGGTGAGTGGTGAGTGGTGAGTTGGGAGTATTTAAGCGTATTGTTTTTTGGCAAGATGTTCATCAACCCGGTTATTTTATCCTCACTGATCTCGTGCGGGGCAATAATGAATTTCCAGTCGGGGTGGTGTGCAACCAGATCGGCTAACAGCTTTTCATCAGCGGGCCAGGTGCTGCCGGCTATAAATAGTTTTTGTCCTGCCTTAAACGCCGCAATTTCCGGCAGGGCTTTCGGCTGCTGCGCATTGGCCCATACCCTGTCAAAACGGGTGTCGCCGCTGATGGTAACATTGGTAATGCCCACGTCATGCAGCAAGTGTTTCGAAGGTACATCCTGCAAAAAATACCAGGTAACCATTTTAAGCATTTTGCGGTGAAGGCCGCCATACCACCTGAAAAAAACCTGCCCGGGCCTGAATATGCCCGAGATTATATAGAGCGGCACATGCTGTTTGTGTAACTCGTTAAAAAAGTGGTACCAATATTCGTATTTGGTAAAAATGGCCATCACGGGCCGTATGGTATTTATAAATTTCCGGGCGTTTGCGGGGGTATCAAGCGGCAAATAATAAACCGCATCGGCCAGGGGGGTGTTTTTCCGGATCTGGTACCCTGACGGAGAAAAAAATGTAATAATGATTTTATGCTGCGGATACGACACTTTCATTTTTTCCAACACCGGGCGGCCCTGTTCAAACTCGCCTAATGATGCAAAATGGAACCAAATGCCCGATACTGAAGGTTGTATATGTTGTTCCCGGCGACCGCTGATCCACAATTTTGCCTTATTGTTAAAAACGGAAACAATATGGATCAATATGTAGTATAAGTATATGCTTATGTTGTATAGTAAAATCATTTTTTACTTAACGATTTATTATCTTCGCCGGGCATAAAAGTAATATATTAACGCAAAACTAAAATTATGAAAATAGCTGTTGTCGGTACGGGGTATGTTGGACTGGTAACCGGTACTTGTTTAGCGGAAACCGGGAATCAGGTTACCTGTGTTGATATTAACGAACAAAAGGTAAAAATGATGCAGGAAGGGAAGCTTCCTATATACGAACCAGGCCTTGAGTTGTTATTTCATCGCAATATCAATCAGAAACGCTTATTGTTTACAAATAACCTTGCTGATGCCATTGCAGACGCCGAGATCATTTTCCTGGCGTTGCCAACACCTCCCGGTGGCGATGGATCTGCCGATCTAAGCTATGTTTTAGGTGCTGCAAAAGATATTGCTAAATTGGTTACCGATTATAAAGTGATCGTAACCAAATCTACCGTGCCAGTTGGTACGGCAGACAAGGTAACTGCGGTTTTAAAAGCAAACACCGATATAGCATGTGCGGTAGTATCAAACCCGGAGTTTTTACGCGAAGGTGTGGCTGTTGAAGATTTTATGAAGCCCGACCGTGTGGTTGTAGGCACTACCGACGAACGCGCCCGTAAGTTAATGGGCGAACTTTATGCCCCTTATGTACGCCAGGGTAACCCCATCATATTTATGGACGAGCGTTCATCTGAGCTCACCAAGTATGCGGCAAACTCTTTCCTGGCAACAAAAATATCGTTCATGAACGAAGTGGCCAACTTATGCGAACTGGTTGGTGCTGATGTTGATATGGTACGCCGGGGTATAGGCGCTGATAACCGTATTGGTAACCGCTTCCTGTTTTCGGGTATTGGTTACGGTGGCAGCTGTTTCCCTAAAGATGTACAGGCACTGGCGAAATCTGCTCAGGAGAATCAATACGACTTCAAGATACTCAACTCGGTGATGGAGGTTAACGAGATTCAGAAGAAGGTATTAGTGCAAAAAGTAAGAAAATATTACAATAACGACCTGAAGGGAAAGAAATTTGCGATGTGGGGCCTGGCATTTAAACCGGAGACCGACGATATACGCGAAGCCCCTGCATTGTACATAATAGATGAGTTGCTGGCAGCCGGGGCCGAGCTAACCGTTTTTGACCCCGAGGGTATGAATAACGTTAAAGCTTTGCTTGGCGATAAAATACAATACGGTACCGACCCGTATACAACCGCCGACGGCGCGGATGCGTTACTGATAGTTACCGAGTGGTCATTGTTCAGGACGCCGGATTTTGAGCAACTGTCCGGACTTTTAAAAAGCAAGGTTATATTTGATGGCAGGAACCTTTACGATCTGCAAAAAATGATCGATCTGGGTTATTACTACAACAGTATCGGCAGAAAGGTAATTAACTAATGGTACAACGCAAGCGTATTCTGATCACCGGTGCGGCCGGTTTTTTGGGCTCGCATTTATGCGACAGGTTTATAAAGGAAGATTACCATGTAATTGGCATGGACAACCTGATAACGGGCGACCTGCGAAACATTGAGCACCTTTTTAAACTGGAGAATTTTGAGTTTTATAACCATGATGTCTCCAAATTTGTGTATGTGCCGGGTAAGTTAGATTATATATTGCATTTCGCATCGCCTGCAAGCCCCATCGATTATTTGAAGATCCCCATTCAAACACTAAAGGTGGGCTCGTTAGGTACCCATAATTTATTGGGGCTGGCCCGTTCAAAGGCGGCCCGGATGCTTATCGCTTCAACTTCTGAGGTTTACGGCGACCCGAATATAAACCCGCAGCCTGAAGAGTACTGGGGTAACGTTAACCCGGTTGGCCCCCGCGGTGTTTACGACGAGGCTAAACGTTTCCAGGAGGCTATTACCATGGCTTACCATACCTTTCATGGGCTGGAAACACGTATTGTACGCATATTTAACACGTATGGCCCCCGTATGCGCCTAAACGATGGCCGCGTTTTACCGGCCTTTATTGGCCAGGCTTTACGCGGCGAACCGCTGACCATGTTTGGCGATGGGTCGCAAACCCGCTCGTTTTGCTATGTCGACGATCTGATAGAAGGTATCTATAGGTTATTGCACAGCGATTACGCGCAGCCGATGAATATTGGCAACCCCGATGAGATAACCATTAGGGAGTTTGGCGAGGAAATAATAAAACTGACCGGCACCAACCAGCAAATGATAAGCTTGCCGCTGCCTACAGACGATCCGAAACAACGCCGCCCTGATATTACTAAAGCAAGAAGTATTTTGGGCTGGGAGCCAAAAGTATCGCGAAGCGAAGGGTTGAAGATCACCTACGAGTATTTTAAATCGCTGCCCGAAAAAGATATACTGCATAAAGATTTTACGTATTATAACAAACAATAAGCTTTTCAGTCGCTTGGCGGTGTAGCTTTAAATTTTACCTTTTAAAAACATGCTATGAAAATTTTAGTGACCGGGGGCCTGGGGTTTATTGGATCGCATACGGTAGTAGAACTGGTAAATGCAGGTTACGACCCGGTAATTATCGACGATCTTTCTAACTCAAACGTCAGGATATTAGATCAGATCGCTAAGATAATCGGGTATAAACCGGCTTTTCACGAATTTGATCTGTGCGATGCAAAGGCGGTAAAAGATTTTGCGGCTAACAACCCCGATATTAGTGGTATTATTCATTTCGCGGCTTCTAAGGCGGTTGGCGAATCAGTACAGTTACCGCTAAAGTATTACCGGAATAATTTTTATTCGCTTATTAATATTCTGCAGGCTTACGAAGGTAGCCCCCTAAACTTTGTTTTCTCGTCAAGCTGCACTGTGTATGGTCAGCCCGACGTTTTGCCGGTAACCGAAGATGCGCCGGTAAAACCTGCCGAATCGCCGTACGGCAACACCAAACAAATTGCCGAAGAAATATTAAGAGATGTTGTGGCGGCAGGTTCAGCGTATAAAGTTATTGCATTGCGATACTTTAACCCGGTAGGGGCGCACGACAGTGCCATGATTGGCGAGCTGCCCATTGGCGTTCCGCAAAACCTGGTACCATTTATCACGCAAACGGCTATAGGTAAGCGCGAGAAGCTAACTGTTTTTGGCGACAAATATGATACGCCCGATGGCAGCTGCATACGCGATTATATCCACGTGGTTGATTTGGCCAGGGCACATGTAGCCGCGCTGAAGTTAATGGAGCAGTCGGGTTTTAATGGTTACGATGTATTTAACATTGGCACCGGTAAAGGGTACACGGTTTTAGAGGTAATAAGCGCTTTCGAACAATCAACCGGTAAAAAACTGAACTACCAGATAGGGCCGCCCCGCAGCGGCGATATCGAAAAAGTTTGGGGCGATGTAAGTAAATCAACGCAAAAACTGCACTGGAAGGCCGAGCGCGATATTGATACCATGATGTCATCTGCCTGGGCTTGGGAAAATTATATCACCCAAAACCCGTTATAACCTCATAACATTATCATCTAATGAAAAAGATAATTATTACGGGTGGCGCTGGGTTTATAGGGTCGCACGTGGTGCGGCGTTTTGTAAAAAATTATCCGGATTACACCATTATAAACCTGGATAAACTTACTTATGCAGGCAACCTGGCCAACTTAAAAGATATTGAACATGCGCCAAATTATCGTTTTATTAAGGGCGATATAGTAGCGCTTGACTTTATAAATGATTTGTTTGAGCGGGAACAGCCCGACGCGGTAATACATCTTGCGGCCGAATCGCACGTAGACCGGTCTATCACCAACCCGCTGGAGTTTGTAATGACCAACGTAGTAGGTACCGTAAATCTTTTAAACGCGGCTAAAAATCTGTGGAAGGGCGTATATGATAAAAAACGCTTTTACCATGTATCTACAGATGAGGTTTACGGCAGCCTGGGCAACACGGCGATGTTTACCGAGCAAACCGCCTATGATCCGCATTCTCCTTATTCAGCATCCAAAGCGAGTTCTGATCATTTTGTAAGGGCCTATTATGATACTTATGGTTTAGGCACGGTTATATCAAATTGCTCAAATAACTACGGGTCGTACCATTTTCCCGAAAAATTAATACCCCTGGCCATTAATAATATCAAGCAAAATAAGCCTGTACCCGTTTATGGCAAAGGCGAGAACGTGCGCGACTGGCTATGGGTTGAAGACCACGCCAGGGCGATAGATGTTATTTTTCATAAAGCAGCAGCGGGCACCACCTACAATATTGGCGGACACAATGAGTGGAAAAACATTGATCTGATCAGGCTGTTATGTGCTATAATGGACAAAAAGCTCGGCCGCGAAACGGGGGAATCTGCTAAATTGATAACTTATGTAACAGACCGGGCCGGGCATGATCTAAGATATGCCATTGATGCCACCAAACTAAAGAATGAACTGGGCTGGGAGCCATCTATAACCTTTGAGGAAGGCCTTGAAAAAACCGTTGACTGGTACCTTGAGAACCAGGAATGGCTTAACGACGTAACATCCGGACATTACCAGGATTATTACAATGAGCAATACACTAATCGATAAAGATGTTCGGATTTTTTAAGAAGAAGGAAGTTAAACCAATTGTTAATTTCGACTACAGTTCGATTGTAACAGATATGCATTCGCATGTTTTGCCGGGTATTGATGATGGTGCGCAAAACGTAGAAGAATCCATCTTTCTTATAAAAAAAATGATGGCGCTGGGCATCAAGAAAATTATTGCCACCCCGCACATCATGATCGATTATTATCGTAACGACGCCGAAAGCATAGCTAACGCGCTTGCGATACTCAAGGCAGAGCTAAAACATCAAAACATAGATATTGATATCTCAGCCGCAGCCGAGCATTATTTTGACGAAACTTTTGAAAAGCGTCTTGAAGAACGCAAGGTTTTAACAATGGGAGATAACTACGTGCTGTTTGAACTTTCTTTCGTTAGCCAACCGCCAAATACGATAGCTATTGTTCAAAAGATGACGGATATGGGTTACAAACCTATACTGGCCCATCCCGAAAGGTACGGGTATATGAGCCTGGAACAGCTAAAGATGATACACAGCTGGGGCTGCAGCTTACAGCTTAACACAATATCGCTTGCGGGTTATTACGGCAAACATTCAAAAAAAATGGCCGAAGACCTGATAGATAATAATATGGTTGATTTTATCTCGAGCGATATGCACCACCCCCGTCACGCAGCAGCGTTTGAAGCCGTACTGACTACGCCCTACCTGCAAAAGATATTAGTTGATTATCCGTTAAAAAATGTAATGCTGTAGCAGGGAATCACGATAGTAAGAATCAAGAAACAAGACGAAGATGTAGAGGCGGGACAATAATACTAAATAGCAAGACTCAAAAAGAAATCTTTTATCTTTCTGTCCTGTCTCTTGCTTCTCTGTATTGCATTTCCTACTCGTACCGCAGCGCCTCTACAGGGTCAAGGCGGGCAGCTTTGCGTGCGGGATAAAATCCCGACGACAGGCCGATGAAAGTACATAAGCCTACTGCGCAGAACAGCCAAACCCATGGTATAATAAAAGTGCCGCTGATTTGTACAGCTATAAGGTTGCCCATACCCATCCCCAAAATAATGCCGGCAAAACAGCCTATAAGGCAAATAACAATCGCCTCAATTAAAAACTGTTTGCGTATTACCGATGGCGTTGCGCCAATAGCTTTGCGCAGCCCTATTTCGCGCGTGCGCTCGGTTACCGATACCAGCATAATGTTCATCAGGCCAATAGCAGCACCAATAAGCGTTATAGCGCCGATAGCAAAGCCGGCTACTGTAATACCTGTTAATTGCCCGGATAGTTCCTGCTGGATAGAGTCGCTCCTGGATATTTCAAAATTGTCCGGCTGGCCAATACGTGTACCGCGTATATTACGCATCAGCGATGTAGCTTCGCCTATACTGGCATCAAGCACATCGGGGCTGTTAACGTTTACGGTTATCCCAAATGATGGCTTCGAAGTGGCAGCAATTTGCCGCGCCTTTTGTACGGGGATAATACAAAATTTATCGCCTCCAAAACTGTTACTGCCCTTTGGTGCAACCACACCAATTATCCTGAACTTACTGCTGCCCAGTAATATCGATTTATTTATAGGGTCTTCGTTTTTGAACAGTTTGACCTTTATTTCGTCGCCAATAATAACAACGTTGGCGCCATGTTCCAGCTCGGACGAGGAAAAATTACGTCCCAAGGCAAGCTTATGCCCCTTTATAAATAAATAATTATCGTTACTGCCCGTTACCGAAATATTGGGGTTGGTTTTTATGCTGTTATACTTGGCAATGGCAGTACCCGTTACGTTCAGGTCTATGCTAATGCGTGCGGGCAATTTATAAAGCTTTAAAAACCGCTCGGCCTGGTCGTAATTAATTGCCGGATATATTTTACGGTGCCCGCCATTACCGAAGTTGATGCCGCTGCCACGGTTTTGGATAGTAAAAGAGTTGGCCCCCAGCCCTGCAAAGGCATCGTTTGTAAATTGCTTAATGCCCTCAATGGCGGTTAATATACCAACCAATGCCATGATACCTATAGCGATAATTAACGCCGTAAGCGAAGTCCGCAGCCTGTTGCCGGCTATAGATTGTAACGCTATGGATATGTTTTCTTTGTAGGTGGTTTTTACCGGCATGCCATAAATATAAAAAACTTGATCGTATGACTATAGTGTTATGCGGTTTGTTACACACAGGCCGTTAATTATTTGTAAATATGATGGTAAGGCATACATACAGATAACGCCCGCCAAACAAAAAAAGGGCCCCTGATTCAGGGACCCTTTTCTAAATATTTTAAATTAATTACACTGAAAACGAAGTGCCGCAGCCGCAGGTACTGGCAGCATTAGGGTTATTAAAGGTAAAGCCACGGGCGTTTAAACCGTCCTGAAAATCTATCTGCATCCCAGCCAGGTAAAGGCCATGCGCCTTATGCATATACACCTTAATACCATCAATTAAAAATTCCTGGTCGCCATCTTTTCTCTGGTCAAAACCTAAAACATAGTTCATACCAGAACAGCCGCCGCCTTCAACTCCCACACGCAGTCCAAAATCGTCGGCAATTTCCTGCTGGTCTCTCAGTTTAACAAGTTCTTTAACGGCACCTTCAGTAAAGGTTACAGGTGCAGTAAGGGTTTCAGCAATAGCACTCATCTTATTTTTAATTAACTACACAAATATAAGGTAAAATGCGGATTTTTGCACCGACCGATTTATTTATGACCTCCGCCTAACATTATAAAATGATCCTCTATAACTACCTTTTTGATATTTTAAAATATACCGTTGCCGGTATGGGCATTGTGTATATAGCGTTTTATTTGTTTAAGCCCTATCTGGATAAAAGCAATACCTTGCAAATGCTGGAGTTTAAAAAAGCAGTAAGCCACCAAACACTGCCATTACGGTTGCAGGCTTACGAACGTTTGGTGTTATTTATAGACAGGATAAACCCGGCTAACCTGCTTATACGCCTAAATGGTAACGGCTATTCGGCAGCCGAGTTGCACAGCATTATTTTAAACGAGGTGCGCACCGAGTATCAGCATAACGTAACGCAGCAAATATATGTGAGCACACAGGCTTGGGCCATAGTAAAGCGCACAAAAGAAGATACCTTAAGCCTGATAAATAATGCGGTTAAGGCCATTCCTGATAATGCAACAGGCCTTGACCTGGGCAAGGTTATACTAACCCATTTAAGCAAACTGGATGAGGACCCCTATGAGATAGCAACCAATCTTGTACGAAAAGATCTGGACAATATATTTTAAGCATATGGCCGATAAAAAATTCACCACTATTTCCGGCATCGAGCTTAAGGAAGTTTACACGGAACCTTCGGGTATGAATGAGTTACCGGGACAGTTCCCGTACACCCGCGGTATACAAAAAGACATGTATCGGGGTAAACCCTGGACCATGCGGCAGTATGCAGGTTTTTCAACCGCAGAAGAAAGTAACAAGCGCTACCATTACCTGTTAAGCCAGGGTACAATGGGGCTTTCGGTAGCGTTTGACCTGCCTACGCAAATAGGCTACGACAGCGACCATGAACTTGCCGAAGGCGAGGTTGGCAAAGTAGGTGTTGCGATAGATTCGCTAAAGGATATGGAGATACTATTTGATGGTATCGAGCTAAAGAATATTACTACCAGCATGACCATTAATGCTACCGCTGCCATATTGCTGGCAATGTACATCGCGTTAGCAAAAAAACAGGGAGCCGATCTTAAACAAATTTCGGGCACTATACAAAACGATATATTAAAAGAGTACGCGGCCAGGGGCACTTATATTTATCCGCCCGAACCCTCTATGCGCTTAATAACTGATATTTTTGAGTATTGCAGCAAGGAGGTACCTAAATGGAACACGATATCCATATCGGGTTATCATATTCGGGAGGCCGGTTCAACGGCCGTGCAAGAACTGGCCTTTACTTTGGCCAATGGCAAAACGTATTTAAAGGCCGCGTTAGATAAAGGATTAGATATAAACGTATTTGCTAAGCGCCTTTCGTTCTTCTTTAACTGCCATAACAATTTCTTCGAGGAGATAGCCAAATTCAGGGCGGCCCGCCGTATGTGGGCGCATATCACCAAAGAACTTGGCGCTACAGACCCCGGCGCGCAAAAGCTGCGCTTTCATACCCAAACCGGCGGCTCCACCTTGACGGCGCAGCAACCGATGAATAATATAGTACGGGTAAGCATGCAGGCGTTGGCTGCAGTGTTGGGCGGCACACAATCATTACACACCAATGGTTACGACGAGGCCTTGTCGCTGCCAACAGAGGCGGCTGCAAAGATCGCCCTGCGCACCCAGCAGATCATCGCGTTTGAAAGCGGCGTAACCGATACGGTTGACCCACTGGCAGGCTCGTATTTTATTGAGGCCTTAACCAATGAACTGGAAGCCGCAGCGCAGATATATATAGACAGGATAGACGCGATGGGTGGATCTGTTAAAGCCATTGAACAGGATTATATTCAGCAGGAAATAGCGGCAGCCGCATATCAGTACCAAAACGATATTGAAAGCGGCGACCGCGTGTTGGTTGGCGTTAATAAGTTTACCCAGCAGGAGGAAGTTGCCCAAAATGTATTTAGAGTTGATGACGGCATACGCCGGCAACAAATGGATAAGCTTAACCGCTTAAAGGCAAGCAGAAATAACGACCAGGTAAAAACCGCATTGCAAAACTTAACAACTGCCGCCCGGGGTAAGGATAACCTGATGCCTTACATTTTGGCAGCTGTTGAATGCTACGCAACCCTTGGCGAAATAGCCGACACCCTGCGAAAAATATTTGGAGAATATTGAGAAGTATTATCGTCCTAATTAAGGATTTTTAGAGATGTTTTATAAAAAAAATAATCCACAAAATCCGGCAAAACGATGTTGCAACTTTAAAAAATGCGATACCGCAAAACTGACGCATAAAAGCGCCTTCTTGATGCGAAATATAATGTTAATAACTTTAATATCCGCAATAAAAAAGTGTATTTTTTCTAAATATATTTCTTAAAATTTATTTTTTTATCCGCTTTTTTTTAGAATATTCGATGTTCCGAAACGGCCGAAAAACTTGCCACTTCGGACACTGTAAATCAAGATATTACTGATACTTATATGGAAAAAACTTGTACTAACGTTTGGAATAGTTGCCTTCAGATCATAAAAGATAACATACCGGCACAAAGCTTTAAAACATGGTTTGAGCCAATAAAAGCTTTGCGTATGGAGGGTAGCGTTTTAACGATACAAGTACCAAGTTTATTCTTTTACGAGTGGCTGGAAGAGCATTACGTTGGCTTGCTGCGCAAAACAATAAAAAAACAATTGGGCGACGAAGGTCGTTTAGAGTATAACATTGTTGTTGAGCAATCATCAAGCAAGCCATACACTACCAACATGCCCTCGAACGGGAATGGTGCTGAATCAAAAAATCAGTCTATGCCAATACCTATTTCTATAAATAAGGATATTAAGAACCCGTTTGTAATCCCGGGACTTAAAAAGCTTAATGTAGACCCGCAGCTAAACCGCAACTATACCTTCGAAAACTTTGTTGAAGGCGATTGCAACCGCTTAGCGCGTTCTGCAGGTTACGCGGTGGCTGCCAAACCCGGTGGTACATCCTTTAACCCGTTAATGATATACGGAGGGGTAGGCCTTGGTAAAACACATCTGGCCCAGGCTATTGGTAACGAAATTAAACGCACCCTGCCCGATAAACTTGTACTATACGTTAGCTGCGAAAAATTTACCCAGCAATTTGTTGATGCTTTAAAACACAATAACATAAACGATTTTGTGAACTTTTACCAGGCTATTGATGTACTGATCATGGATGATGTACACAACTTTGCCGGTAAAGAAAAAACACAGGATTTCTTCTTCCACATATTTAACCACTTGCACCAAAGCGGTAAGCAACTGATCATTACCTCGGATAAAGCTCCCAAAGATCTGGCGGGTTTAGAAGAGCGCCTGCTGTCGCGTTTTAAATGGGGCCTTTCTGCCGATCTGCAGATCCCAGACCTGGAAACCCGTATGGCCATCCTAAAAAACAAGATCTACCAGGATGGTATCGAGTTATCTAATGATGTAGTAGAATATGTAGCCCACAACATTGATAATAATGTACGCGAGTTGGAAGGCGCTATGGTGTCGTTATTGGCTCAATCAACCCTTAACCGTAAAGAGATAGACCTGAACCTGGCCAAGCAGATGCTGAAGAATTTTGTGAAAAATTCGGCCAAGGAAATTTCAATGGAATATATTCAAAGCCTCGTTTGCGAGTATTTTGAAGTACCCATTGAGATGGTAAAGTCGCAAACGCGCAAGCGCGAAATCGTTCAGGCCCGCCAGATATCGATGTACCTGGCTAAGGCCCACACCAAAAGCTCATTAAAATCCATCGGCAGCTTCTTTGGCGGCCGCGACCACTCTACCGTTATCTATGCCTGCCAAACTGTGGAAGACCTTATTGATACCGATAAAAAATTTAAAGGCTACGTAGCCGATATCCAAAAGAAGCTAAAAATGTCGTAACTGACATGAAGATATACAGAAGCCTTGCAGAAATGTGGGGCTTTTTTGTTTTTCTTCTCTCCTATGTCATTTCGCGGAGCGATAGCGACAAAGCAATCTCTTTTCAAGATGCACACTTGTCCTAAAGAGATTGCCACGCTACGCTCGCAATGACGTAGTGGTCAACAATTTGATTTCTTTTATTTAAATTGCCTCAACCAATCAACACAAATTATGAAAACCTTGTTACTTGCTACGCTGATTTTAGTGTTAAGCGCGCCTGCTTTCTGCCAAACCGATAAGGACGATATCAAAAAAACTATTACCACCATGTTTGATGGCATGCGTAAGGGCGATAGCACCATGCTGCGTTCAACCTTTCATAAAGATATGGTGCTGCAAAGTGTGGTGAACAAAAGGGATGGCTCTACTGTGCTGCTGACAGAAAAAGCCGATGAGTTTGTAAAACAAGTTGGCACTCCTCATAAAGAAATATACGACGAGCGTATCACCTGGGGCGATATTAAAGTAGACGGGGACCTGGCCAGCGCGTGGACGCCTTATAAATTTTACGTAGGCGAAAAGTTCAGCCATTGCGGGGTTGATTTTTACCAGTTAATGAAAACCGCCGCCGGCTGGAAGATCATTTATATAGTTGATACCCGCCGTACAGGTAACTGCCCCGAGTAAGGTAACGGCTTAACAATATTACCATGCGCCATAAGCAATGACGCATGGTCTTTTATTTAAACATGAACACCTTCGGCAATTTCCTCAATTGTTTTTTGGTTAAAAGCCTCAAGATCGGCAGGACGACGGCTTGTTACCAACCCGCTGTCAGTCACCACTTCTTCGTCAACCCAATCTGCGCCGGCATTCTTAAGGTCGGTTTGCAGGGAAGGATAGGAGGTGAGGCGGCGGCCTTTCAGCATATTCGTTTCTATCAGCAACTGCGGGCCATGGCAAATGGCCGCCAGTGGTTTGCCTTCATCTAAAAAGGCCGATGCAAAGGCCACAGCGTCTTTATTCTGTCGCAATTTATCCGGGTTTAATACGCCCCCGGGCAGCACCAGCGCGTCGTAATCATCCGGACTAACATCGCTCAGGTTTTTGTCTACGTCAACCTCTATGCCCCATTTATCCTTGTCCCAGGCTTTGATCTTGCCGCTTTTTGGTGATATGATATGCACGGTTGCGCCCGCGGCTTCCAATGCTTCTTTAGGGCTGGTTAATTCAACCTGCTCAAATCCTTCTTCGGTAAGCATTGCTACTTTTTTACTACTTAAATCAGCCATAACTGTAATTTTTTATAGATTATACTTCAATGTATATTAACTACAAGTGGCCGTTTTTATAGTTTTAGTAAAATTAAATTAGCTTTTAACCCTTTCAAAGTAATTGCCATTAAATTTATAGAGGATAAACTTATCAGTTATTTTGCCTTTGTTGTTTACCAGGGGCAGTTTAATGGTATTGGTTGCGGCATCAAAGGTAATAGTTGGCCGTAATTCGACAGCGATATCCACTACTGAGAAAAAATCGTAATTGTAGCTTATTTTGTTGCGTAGGCCCGATTGAGTTTTAATAAGTTTAACATTGTCGTTTAACCTGCCATTTTCTATCGTAAATAATTTAATACCAGTACTTACATCCTTGGTAGAATATATGCCGTTATACACGCCCAGATAATAGGTTTTAGCACCATTTTTAAATGTGTAAAGATTGCTGTAAAACGGTATGTAAACATCCTGTGTGGTAGTGTATAATATAGCATTTGTTTTTTGCCCGGTTTTGTATTGCATCAGGTTCGAAAAATCGCGCATCGTACCACCCATCCAGGTTTCCCATGAATATATCCTGAACAAACCATCTGTTGAGGTAAAAATATCCAGGTGCGCTTTTTTCAAAGCAGTGAAAGGCTCGGCTATCGTAGATGGGATGTTAATTGCATAACCCTTCAACTTCGTTTCAAACACATCGTTAGCGGCCTCCAGCGAATCGCTTGCTCCATCAAGGCCTTTCCGTTGTTGGTGGTCCCAATATTCCAGTTTGGTGAACGATCTTAAGAGGTCGGCTTCAATTTTGCCGTTCTGCGCCATGACGGCCGGAATCCACAACGTAGTTACAAATACAGCAAGGATTAGTGCACGTTTCATATAAATAAAATAGGGATAATCTTTGATCATCCCTATTTATTGTAGAGACGCGATACTTCGCGTCTCATTGAAGGTTAAGTAATATAAGACGCGAAGTATCGCGTCTCTACAGTTTAAGCCTCTACAGCCTGCCCTATTAAATTTTTGGCAGCTAAATATTCCGCAATTTGTACGGCGTTGGTAGCCGCACCTTTACGCAGGTTATCAGATACTATCCAGCAATTAAGCGTATTATCCTGTGTTTCGTCGCGGCGAAGGCGGCCTACAAATACCTCGTCCTTATCATGCGCATCAAGCGGCATGGGGTATTTCAGGTTGGCAGTATCATCAACCACTACAATACCCGGCGAATTTGCCAATAGTTCGCGTACCTCGCTCAGGTCAAAATCGTGCAAAAACTCGATGTTAACAGACTCCGAATGACCACCCATAACCGGTATACGCACGGTAGTTGCGGTTACTTTGATACTTTCGTCGCCCATTATCTTTTTGGTTTCCAATATCATCTTCATCTCCTCTTTGGTGTAACCGTTCTCGGTAAACACATCAATTTGAGGAATAACGTTCAGGTCGATAGTGTAAGGATAAACCTTCGGCCCGTCAATGCCTTTACGCTCGTTGAAAAGCTGGTCTACAGCCTTAACGCCTGTACCTGTTACCGATTGATAGGTAGATACTACAACGCGTTTGATTTTATATTTATCGTGCAAGGGTTTTAACGCTACTACCATTTGTATGGTTGAGCAATTTGGGTTGGCAATGATCTTATCCTCTGCGGTAAGTACATCGGCGTTTACCTCGGGCACAACCAGTTTTTTGGTTGGGTCCATACGCCAGGCCGAAGAATTATCAATAACGGTTATGCCCGCAGCTGCGAATAAAGGTGCCTGCTCTAAAGAAGTACTGCCACCAGCGCTAAAAATAGCTACATCGGGCTTTTGTTTAATCGCATCCTCAACAGAAACCACCTTAAACTGCTTACCCTTAAAAGTGATCTCTTTACCAATACTTTTAGCGGAAGCTACGGGAATTAATTCTGTAACGGGGAAGTTGCGTTCGGCAAGAACCTGCAACATTTTAGTGCCAACCAATCCTGTGGCACCTACAACTGCGACTTTCATTTTTTGTTTTAAATTATGGATATGTAAACTAAATGGCAAATATGCGATTTTTTTGCCAAAATGTCTACTAATTTAGTATGCAAAAAATAACTGTTTAAATCGATATGTATCGAAAATAATATAATGCATATATAGGGTCTGCGGTGTATTTAAAGCTATTTTGTCAATTCTTTGATGCTTAAAATTCGGGTTCAGGCAAAAAAATTTACCTTTGTACCCAAACCGCGATTGCATGAGCGAAAAGATTTTAGTGATTGGCGCCAATGGGCAAATTGGCACCGAATTGGTAACTGCTTTAAGAAATATACACGGCGCCGAAAACGTTATAGCATCTGATATAAACAGCCCGAATTATGCCATCCGTAACAGTGGCCCGTTCGAGTTTGCTAACGTACTGGACAAAGATAATCTGCACCACTTGTTTGACAAGCACCGGCCAACGCAAGTGTACCTGCTGGCCGCTATATTATCGGCAGTAGGCGAGCAAAAACCAAAAATGGCCTGGGATTTAAACATGACCGGCTTACTGCATGTGCTTGATTTTGCCGTAGAGTTTAAAACTTCAAAAATATTTTGGCCAAGTTCCATAGCGGTATTTGGGCCGCATTCGCCGCAGTATAATACACCGCAGTATTGTATTATGGACCCTAACACGGTTTATGGCTTTAGCAAACTGGCCGGCGAACGCTGGTGCGAGTATTACTATGTTAAACACGGAGTAGATGTGCGCAGCCTGCGCTACCCCGGCTTAATTGGCTGGCGCGCTAATCCCGGAGGCGGCACTACAGATTACGCGGTGCACATCTTCCACGAAGCGTTAAAAAAGGGTAAATACCAGGGTTTCCTATCGGCACAAACAGCTTTGCCCATGATGTATATGGACGATGCCATACGCGCTACCATCAGCCTGATGGATGCCCCTGCAGAAAACCTGAGCATCCGGTCGAGCTATAACCTGGCGGGGATAAGTTTTACGCCAGAGCAACTGGCCGAAGAAATTAAAAAGCATATACCGGGTTTTGAAATGAGCTATGCCGATAATGACCCCCGGCAGGCAATTGCCGATAGCTGGCCAAAATCAATAGATGATACACAAGCGCAGCAGGATTGGGGATGGGCTTTGGAGTACGACCTGGCAAAGATCACGGAGGATATGCTAACTAACTTAAAAAATGTAATTTAGAGCCCTTTACCCCCTGAAGGGGGAACAAGTAGGCTTTATAATGGTATAAACAAAAAATAAAAACTAAATTCCGGCTCCCCCTTTAGGGGGCTGGGGGGTAATATGGGAAGAGCATTTGAATTCCGTAAAGAAAGAAAGTTTAAGCGTTGGGCTAAAATGGCCGTGCAGTTTACCCGCTTGGGCAAAGAAATTGTAATGGCGGTTAAAGCAGGCGGCGGCGACCCTAACACCAACTCGCGCCTGCGCACCGCGGTGCAAAATGCCAAAGCGGTTAATATGCCTAAAGACAGGGTAGAAGCCGCTATAAAGCGTGCTACCAGTCGCGACGAAAAGGATTACGAAGAAATTGTGTACGAAGGCTATGCGCAGCATGGTGTTGCAATACTGGTTGAAACTGCCACCGATAACCTTAACCGTACAGTGGCTAATGTGCGCAGCTATTTTACAAAATACGGCGGCACGTTGGGCAAAACCGGGTCGCTGGATTTTATCTTCAGCCGTAAATCGGTATTTACCTTTGACCCTGGCGACCGCGACCTGGAAGAACTTGAATTTGAATTGATCGACGCCGGGCTCGAAGATCTTTTTGTGGAGGCAGACGAGGAAGGAAACGATATTGCCGTGATACACACCGCTTTTGAAGATTTTGGAAAGATGCAGAAAACTTTGGAAGAAATGGGTATCGAAACCAAATCGGCCAAGTTGGAGCGTATTGCACAATCAACCACGCCGGTAACCGAAGAGCAGGCTGTAGACGTTTTCAAGATCATCGACCGACTTGAAGAGGATGATGATGTACAGGCGGTTTATCATAATATGGCGGAATAAGACGATTTCGGATTTCGGATTTTCGATTTCGGATTTATTTTAAAATAACGAGAGCTGCTTTAGGATTTAGGGTTTAGAATTTAGAATTTTCAAGTATGCCTTTATTCTCATCAAGCAAACAGGAAAAAAAAGTTAAGGTAACCTTTGCTAATGGACTGCTTTTTGTAGAAAAGGCAGATGGAAAGCAGCAGGCTTTTCCGCTGGAGTGGTTCCCCAAACTAATGAACGCTACCGACGATGAACGTGAGGACTGGACACAAACAGACAAGGGAATCCACTTTAACAGTCTGGATGTTGATGTGGCTTTGTAATTAAGCAATTTGAAGATGCGGCAATTTGAAGATGACTATCAACTTTCAAATTTTCAAATCAACAAATTTTCAAATTATTTAAAATGACCTTCGAAGAGTTTTTTAACAGGAAGCGGATAGACCTGGTCGCCCTGCGGGCAGCAGAGCCGGCTCTCTACGCTGAATTTGAAAAGCACTTCAACCAGATGGGCGAAAAAAGTTTCGACCACACTAAAAAATACTGGTTCAATAAATTAAGGCTGCAATATCACCTTGCGCCTGAACAAAAGCCGGAAAAGGTACACTTAGAAAATAAACTTGCCGAGCAAACTATCGCTGAAACATTAACAGATAATGTGCCGGAACCATCTGTTGGATTTAAACCGAGGTTTAAACCCGGAATGGGCAAGGCTGCCAATGCAACAAACGATCAAAAGGTTGCCGCACAGGATGACAGTGCAACCGCCACCCCAGAGGTAAACGCAGCTGCAGCAGCTGGAGACCAGCTTCCTCCCTTTCAACAGGAGAAAGAGGCAATGCAAGCCGCCGCTGATGTCACGCCACGTACCACAGATGCTGAAGAAAAGGAAAAGCAAACACAAGGCCCGGCTACAAAGCCGGCTGGTTTTAAGCCTCGCTTCAGTATGAAAATGACCCAGGGTAATGCACCGCAAACAAAGGAGTTTGAGGCGGAACCAAAGACGCAAGAACCGGCGCAAGAACCGGGTGACCTTAAACAAACCGAGGCGACCAAGCCTGCAGGCTTTAAGCCGCGCTTTAACATGAAAACAATGGCGCCTAAGCCCGCAGCAGCTACGGATGCGCCTGCAGAAACTGAACCTGGGGAGGATAAGTTGATAAACGAAAGTGAGCCTATAAAACCTGTAGCGCCCACAACACCAAAAATTGGCTTCAAACCGAGGTTTAATGCCACAACCACGAAACCCAAACCACCTGAAGAATAGTGTAATATGGATACCGAAGAACTTTTTAACGAAAACAGGGGAGCGGAGCAACAGCCCAAAAAGGAAAGTCCGCTGGTAAGTTTAGAGCGAGACCTTAAATTTTTTAATGAATCGATCAGGGAGGTAGCTGTCGAGATCATGGTGGAAGGCCTGTCGGCAACGCCTATATTTATCGCCCATCAGCACGAAATAAAACTGGGCGAGATGATATTGGACCGCAACGAGCTAAACACCGAGTGGAGTATCCACGCTTCAACTATCGAAGAGTTTATAGAACGTGGCATCATTAAAACTGAACTGAAAGAGCGCTTCATGAGCACATATAAAAACCCCAACGATTTTATGTGCCTGTTTGTAGTAGTGCCCGAGGGTGCCAATTTTGTGTATTATCCGTACGTTAAAAATTGAAAGGTTGTTGGAACGTTTGAAATGTAAAATGTTGAAAGGTTCCTATATATTTACATATTAAAAAAGTGGCTTAACTTTACAACGTTCAAACTTTACAACATTCAACATCGTCTCCATGTCTGATAAAAAGATCCTGATATTAAACCAGCAGCAAATACAGCAAAAGATAGACCGTATTGCCTACCAGATATTGGAAGATAATTTTGACGAGAAGGAAATACTGATAGCCGGTATCCTCCCGCGCGGTAACCATGTAGCCGGGCGTTTAAAGCTGGTTTTGGATAAAATAGCGCCGTTTAAAAGCCGCCTGCTAACCATCGAACTGGACAAACAAAGCAGCCGGCTACAGGCCAAAACCAACTTTGACGTGCAGGAGTGCAGCAATAAGGTAATTGTTTTGGTTGATGATGTGCTCAACAGCGGCAAAACCCTTGCCTATGGTTTTGGTGTGTTCCTGGATGTACCGTTAAAAAAGCTGCGCACCGTGGTGCTTATCGATCGTAACCACAAAAACTTCCCGGTAACCACAGATTATGCCGGGGTTGCCCTTTCTACCGTTATAAAGGAGCACGTAGATGTTGTTTTGAACGAAGCCGGACAGGAAGATGCGGTTTATTTAAGGTAGAATAAACGGAAACTTATTACGCTCGCAATGACAGGCTAAATATTACCGTTTATTATCCCCATCAACTTGTCAACGCTCATATCCATCCCATCAACAATATGTGTAGCTTTTAGGTAAAAGCCTTTCCGTTCGGCTAATTTGTGTTCGATAAATGTTACCAGTTCGTCGCCTTTTTTGCCTTGCAGCACAGGGCGCGGGGTTTTAGCATGTTCCAAACGATTAGCCAATGCCTTTGGCGATAATTGTATGTAAAGGGTTTGCCCATGGCTATTCATCCAATCCATGTTGTCAAAAAAGCAAGGCAAACCACCTCCGGTAGATACAATTGTATTTTGGGGATATGCGGTTGTTTTTAATATTTCGCTTTCCAGGTTACGAAACGCGGTTTCGCCGTGTGACGCAAAATAGTCAGCTACGGTAGAGCCTACTTTAGCCTCGAGCGTATGGTCAAGATCTATGAAATCGTACCCTAACCCTGCGGCCAGTTTACGGCCCCAGGATGTTTTGCCGCAGCCCATAAATCCAACTAAAAATATTAAACCCATTATTGCTTACTCAGGTAATTTTTAACCAACTCATCATACTTGGGCATGTTATGAAAATGCCACTTATTAATAACGGTGCCGTTTTTAAGGAGTATAATGCCCGGGTTAGCACGCACCATGGTTTTCAACGGCACGCCGTCGGCATAAAATAACTCGCTTACCAGTTTATGTTCTTTTGCAAACTTTTGCGCGCTTTCGGGGGCGTTGGAAGTTAAAAATATAACGCGTGTGTTGTAATTCTGAATAAGGTTTGCAGCTAATGCGTTACTGCGATTTACAGCAGCAGCGTTAGCGTCGTCGAGATTGTATGCAACTATCCAAAGGCTGTAAAACGGACTCGACAGCAGTTCCTGGTTGTAGTTATTCCCCTGTGCATCCTGGATGTTCAGGTCGCGTATTTTTGGTTCAAAACCTTTTTTCACCAGCCGGCTTTCAGGGTTGCCTTGTACCTGCCAATTGGCATCCTTCCATATCCCCGATTTCAGGTACTCCTTATCGGTCATGGTTTTGGTAGCCTTGGTTTTTTTGTTAATAAGCTTGTAGGTGATCTCAAATTCATCCGGTATTGCACCCGGCGGCGTCTTCATTTCTTCCAGGATATTAGCGCCGATCTTGTAGGGCAGAAAATCTATCACCGGTAAAAAATTGTAAGTATACAGGCCAAAACCTATCGATACTATAGCCGCGCCAAGTAACAGCTTGTCGCCGGTTTTGGCGTTGGTTAACGGTTTTATGCTTTTACGGTTGATAAACAGCATCACTACCAGCAGCAGCAATATCATGTCCTTAATAAACGACTGCCACGGTGTAAGCGGTATGGCATCGCCAAAGCAACCGCAGGTTTGTACCACCTTAAAGTAAGCCGAATAAAAGGTAAGGAAACCGAAAAAGATAATAAGCAGCAGCAAGCCCCAAACTACTTTTACAGCACGCGCGCCAACAAGCAGGGCAAAACCCAATATCATTTCCAGCGCGCAAAGTATTACAGACAGACTTAAAGCAAACCCGTTTAGCCAGGTTATATAAAATACCTCAAAGTACTCTTCAAGTTTGTACGAGAAACCCAGTGGGTCGTTTGCTTTTATCAGCCCCGAAAAAATGAACAGTAAGCCAACGGCTATTCTGCAAAACCAAACCAAAGCATTTTTCATTTTACACCCAGTTTTATCAGCGCGAATACGGCGTAGTTAAGCATATCCTGGTAATTGGCTTTTACCCCTTCAGATGCCAGGGTTTGGCCCTTGTTATCCTCTATTTGCTTTACACGCAACAGTTTCATTAGTATCAGGTCGGTTAACGAACTGATGCGCATATCCCGCCACGCTTCGCCATAGTCGTGATTTTTAGCAAACATCAGTTCTTTGGTTTCGGCAACTTTGCTGTCAAATAGCATTTCTACTTCAGCTGCATCCAGCTCGGTAGGGGTTTGTGGGCCGCAATCCAGCTGCATCATGGCAATAACGCAATAATTCACAATACCGATATACTCGCCGGTAATGTCCTCGTCAACTTTAGAAACTTTTTTTTCTTCGAGGGTACGGATGCGCTGCGCTTTAATAAATATCTGATCAGTGATAGATTCTATACGTAGTATACGCCACGCAGTACCATAGTCGCGGGTTTTTTTAAGGAAAAGGCCCCTGCAAATATTTATTACGGCTTCGTATTCTGCTGCTGTGTTAGTCACTTTTGTTGTAATGTTGTAATGTTTTAAGTTGAAATGTTGATGTTATGAGATATAAAGATTTTGTAAAGTGGTTTAACTTTACAACTTTGTAACGTTTCAACATTGCAACAACTCCAACGTGGCTAAAGATACATTTTTTCAGAAAAAGGCAACCATAAATGCCGGGGGCAAATTGATCCATCTTTCGTTGCCGAAGGTGATGGGCATTATCAATATCACACCCGATTCGTTTTACGCGGGTAGTCGTAAAACAAGCGTGGAAGATGTGCTGCAGCAAGCTGGAAAAATGCTGAACGATGGAGCGGCGTTCCTGGATATTGGTGCTTACTCATCGCGCCCGGGTGCCGATGATATATCGGTGCAGGAAGAGACCGACCGCCTGCTGCCCGCAATAGAAGCTATTGTAAAGAATTTCCCTGAAGCTGCTATTTCTGTAGATACCTTTAGGGCTAAAGTTGCCGAAGAGGCCATAAAAGCCGGCGCACATATCATTAACGATATATCCGGCGGCGAACTGGATGAAGATATGTTTGATACCGTTGGCCGTTTGCAGGTACCATATATTTTAATGCACATGAAAGGTAACCCCAGAACCATGCAGCAGTTGGGTAATTACGAGGATGTGTTTGATGAAGTGTATGATTACTTTGTCAGGAAGGTTTACCGGCTGAAGCAGTTGGGCGTGCACGATATTATCATAGATCCCGGGTTCGGCTTTGCCAAACAGCGGGGCCACAGTTACAAATTGATGAGCCGTTTGCAGGAGTTGGAAAGGCTGCAATTGCCGATCCTTGCAGGCATATCGCGCAAAAAAATGATCTATGGCTTGCTGGGTATTACAGCGGAAGAAGCGCTAAACGGAACCACCGTACTTAATACCATAGCACTTACAAAAGGCGCGAATATTTTGCG
Organism: Mucilaginibacter sp. AK015; assembly: GCF_014200785.1. Lineage (NCBI taxonomy): Bacteria > Pseudomonadati > Bacteroidota > Sphingobacteriia > Sphingobacteriales > Sphingobacteriaceae > Mucilaginibacter > Mucilaginibacter sp. AK015. The sequence goes on along the minus strand of NZ_JACHCV010000002.1, from coordinate 419,629 downwards.
GGTGCATGATGTTAAAGAAGCCGTAGAAGCGATAAAAATATATGAGGCCTGCAGGTAATTCCTTATTTTATTTTCGCATAAACTGATCTGATGCCATCAGCAATAGAGGTGCCAATATAAATGGTGTCCTTTTTCATGGCAAAAGCATCTTTATAATCTATATCCACAAACTCGATATTACCCTGCTTATAACCTTGCTCGATATTTGTTATTTTAATATGGAATTTGCCGGCGCTGGTGACCTTATTGCTGTCAATTTTTGAATAAGTGCTATCGCTGTTAAATTGATAGATATCCCCATTGCCAGGTGGATAGTATCCAACAGTGCCGCTAAAGCCGCCGGATTTTGACCGTAACTCCCATTTGCCGAAAAGCCCCGGGCTAAGCGCCGTTTTTTCTTTTTTGCAGGATGCAAGGCATGCTAAAATTGCTACGCAGAATAAGATCTTTTTCACGTTTTGAGCGGTTATAATGGCATTACGCAAGGATTGGGTTTTGCGCTACAGCAATATGTAAATAAAAGCGGCAGAATATGGTGGCCGGAGGCCTTACAATAATTCTCACTCGGCAGGAGCCGAGCGAGTGCAGTGGTGTAGGGTCAGTAAATATTTATAATGCTGTCACCTCTTTACCCTGACATATTTATAACTTGGTCCATCTGCTGCCGAACTGCCTATAATAATAGTATCAGCCTTAAACGCAAACGCGTCAGTATACGCCGGGTTTGTAAAGGTTATGGTACCAAATCTATAACCGTTGCGCTCTTCGGTGAGGTTTACGGTATAAGAGCCCCTTGTTTGTACTTTGTTTGCGTCGGTTTTTACGTATTTGCTGTTAAGGGTGATCACATATTTATCTCTATTATCGTCAGTCACATCTTCCCCGGGGCCGAACCCACCTAAAATCGCTTTTAGTTCCCATGTTCCGTTAAGGGTTAGGATAGCGGGTTGATCTTTTTTACAGGACACCAGGCCGATAACTACAGCCACAAACAGTATAGCTTTTTTCATTTTTTTGTGAGTTTATAAAGCTATTACGGCTACTAAATGGCGGGCGATACAGGAATTTGGTTAAATGATGATTAAGATTTTGTTAATTCGGTGTAAATAGTGGGTCGCGGCAAATGCAACCTCTCGCATCTTCGCGAGTGACCACTATTAGACGGCCTCCGACCGCATAATCTGGCTGTATTTAATGCCGTCGCTCGCGTCTTCGCGAGTGGCGATTATCACGCGGCCTCCGGCCGCAATAAAATTAACCTTCATCGACAATAAATGGCGAATCAGGATTGGCACTGCTATAAACATACGCAGTTTCGTCATTAACGAGCATTGCCTTTACCGGGTTCTGATGTATGTAATCCACCTTTTGATCAAACACCTCATTCGTAAATAATTCAATCGGATAGCTTGTTTTTTGCCAAAACTGATATTGACTGTTCTGACTTGTATTGTTCGCAAAAAACCTAAACATATAAAGCATCCATTCCTTACGACTCTCCTGAAGATTATCGCTGATCATTTCTATTATACGCTTAGCAGTATAGCTTTTCAAATCACGGATAACAGCAGGTAACTTGCCATCGTAATGTGCTGCAATTAAATGTATATGATTGCTCATAATGCAATAAGCATATACTTTTAAACCTTTGTTCTTTCTGCAGTATTCGAGATTGCGGATAAATTCTTCACAATAGTCATTTCTTGTGAATACATCTATCCAGCCAACAACGGGTAATGTTATAAAAAAGGGTCGGTCGCTATTGGCTTTGCCTAATTCAGACATTTATCGATATAATTATTGTTAGATGAAAATAAAATAGGTGTTTGGGGCGGCCTGAGGCCTTATAATAATTCTCACTCGGCTGGAGCCGAGCGAGTGCGGTGGTTTGTAAACTCTGATGCACTCGCTCGCGTCCTCGCGAGTGACAACTATTATACGGCCTCAGGCCGCCCAATCAACCGCAGTATATCAATTGATGATCGGTTCCGCCATCTTCAAAATCGAATCGACGTATTCGCGGTTATTGGCAAGGCGCGGCACCTTATGCTGACCGCCAATCTTTCCTTTCTCCTTCATCCAGTTAAAGAAAGTATTTTGGGCCATCACCCTTACCTGCGGGCGGCGAAGCGCCATGTCTTTAAAACGCTTGGCATCATAATCGGAGTTTACGCGGCGCAGGGTTTCATCGAGCAGGTCAACAAAGCGTTCAAATTCTGCCGGTCTCTTCTCAAATTCAATAAGCCATTCGTGTGCGCCGCATTCGTTATCGCTAAAGTAAACAGGCGCGGCAGTATAATCGCGGATGATGGCCCCGGTTTGTGAGCAGGCCTCGGCAAGCGCGCGTTCGGCATTATCTATGATCAATTCTTCGCCAAAGGCATTAATAAAATGTTTGGTGCGACCTGTTATTTGGATGCGATAGGGTACCAGCGAGGTGAACCTTACGGTATCGCCTATCATGTATCGCCATAAACCGGCATTGGTGGTGATGATAAGCGCGTAATTCTTATTCAGCTCAACCTCGTACAATGTAAGTGTTTTGGGGTTCTCTTCGTGCAGGTTCTCTATCGGTAAAAATTCGTAAAAAATCCCGTAATCCAGCATCAACAGTAATTCGCCGGGGTTTTCCTGGTCCTGTATCCCAAAGAAGCCTTCAGATGCATTGTAGGTTTCCAGGTAGTACATGTCATCGTTAGGTATCAGTTTCCTGAACTGCTCGCGGTAAGGCGTAAAATTTACCGCGCCGTGAAAATATAACTCAAGGTTCGGCCAAACTTCCAGCAGGTTCTTTTTTCCGGTTATTTCAAGAATCCGTTTAAACAGCAGGATATTCCAGGTAGGTACACCACTTATGCTGGTTACGTTTACATCCTTGGTGGCATGTGCCATTTTTTCGATCTTTTCTTCGAAATTTTCCAGCAGGGCAATATCCAGATGAGGAGTACGGCAAAACTCGGCCCAAAGGGGCAGGTTTTTCATGATCACCGCAGACAGGTCGCCGAAAAAAGTATCGGCATTTAACTGACCGACCTGGTGACTGCCGCCGAGTGTTAAACTTTTTCCTGTGAATATTCGGGCATTTGGCCGGTTGTTAAAGTATAGGGTAAGCATATCCTTACCACCCTTAAAATGGCATTCTTCCAGTGATTCTTCGCTTACGGGGATGAATTTACTACGGTCGCTGGTGGTGCCTGATGATTTGGCAAACCAGCGGATCTCTGACGGCCAAAGCACATTTTGCTCGCCTTTAAGCATCCGTTCGATATAGGGCTTTAGCGTATCATAGTTTTGAATGGGTACACGCTCTTTGAACTGTACGAGGTTTTCAATGCTTTTATAACCATATTGCTTACCCCACTCGGTGTTTTCGGCACCCGCAATAAGTTGCTCAAACCACTCTTCCTGTACCTCGTTGGGGTATTTCATAAAAAGCTCTATCTGGTGGATACGCTTTTTCATGAACCAGGTAAAAACAGAGTTGAATATGGTCATAAGTTAGTTAATAGTCATAGATCATAGTTCAAAGCCGGAGCCGGGCGGCTATAAACCGTCAACTACGATCTCTTTCCCAAAGATAAAAGTTATTGCGGAAATGTTTTTCTTTTCAATACGAAGTTAGCGCCCAGGTAAACTTTACGCACCATCTCGTTTTCGGCCAGTACCTCGGGTACGCCCGATTCCAGTATCTTACCTTCAAATAGCAGGTAGGCACGGTCGGTGATGGAAAGGGTTTCCTGCACGTTGTGGTCGGTTATCAGGATGCCGATATTGCGGTGCTTTAATTTGGCAACCATAGCCTGAATTTCTTCAACCGCAATTGGATCTACGCCGGCAAAGGGCTCGTCGAGCAGGATAAAGTTGGGCTCGGCAGCCAGTGCGCGCGCTATTTCGGTACGGCGGCGCTCACCTCCAGATAGCAGGTCGCCGCGGTTACGGCGTACCTTGTGTAAACTGAATTCATCTATCAGTTCTTCCAGTTTATCCCGCTGTTTTTCCTTACTCATTTTGCCCATTTCCAAAACAGCCTTAATATTGTCCTCAACCGAAAGCTTACGAAAGACCGATGCTTCCTGCGCCAGGTAACCGATACCTTTTTGCGCGCGGCGATACATAGGGTCTGTAGTTATATCTTCATCGTCTAAAAATATTTTGCCTTCGTTGGGCTTTATCAAACCCACTATCATATAAAAAGAAGTGGTTTTACCGGCCCCGTTTGGCCCAAGCAAGCCTACGATCTCGCCCTGCGATACATTGAACGTTACATCGTTCACCACGCTGCGCTGCTTATATTTTTTTACTAAATTTTCTGCCCTTAGTATCATTAATTCAAAATTCTGTTACCGCTTTAACGGATTTTAACGCTTGTCATTGCCTATCAAGAGATTGCTTCATTTCTCGCAATGACGTTTGCTAATTTTCGATAGAAACTAATCTCCGATCACTATTCACTAATCTCTAACCTAATCGCTTTTATATTTAATTGTATGCTGCGTTGCTCGCGCCATACGTTCTCTTCTATGGTGTAACAAACATCAAACGGCACACCCGGCCTTAGTAGCGGCAATAGTTCGGCCTGGTTAAAGGCAATGCTGCTAAAACTAGCTGAGCCGGGCTGTACAATAAACATTTTTATGTGGTTGCTGCCTACTAAACCCGCATTACCGCTAACATACACATTTTTGCTGAGGAATACCGGCGACATATTCTCTGGCCCAAACGGAGCAAACTGACTCAGGATCCTGAAAAATTTCGCATCGATATCTTTAAGTTCAATCTCGGCATCTATACTTATTTGCTGTACCAGCAGGTCTTCAGTGATGGTGGTGCTCACAACTTCTTCAAACTTTTCTATAAAAGCCGGCACGTTCTCGGGGTGCATGGTTAAGCCTGCGGCGTATTTGTGCCCCCCGAATTGGATGAGCAGTTCAGAGCATCCGCAAAGCGCCTCGTACAGGTCGTAACCTACAACCGAGCGCGCCGAACCCGCCACATGCCCGTTAGAACGGGTAAGTACAACGGTGGGGCGGTAATATTTCTCGGTAAGGCGCGATGCCACAATGCCGATAACGCCCTTGTGCCAGTTCTCGTTAAACACAACGGTAGATTTGCGGGCTATCATTACCTCATCGTTATCGATCATGCCCAGGGCCTCGTCGGTAATTTGCTGGTCGTGACCCTTACGTTCGGTGTTGCGGAGGTTGATCATATCGCCTTTTTCTTTCGCGGCCTCTTCATGACAGGCTATCAGCAACTCAACCGCGTGCTTTGCATCGTCGATACGGCCGGCGGCATTTATGCGCGGACCCAATAAAAATACCACATCGCTTATGGTGTAGGTGCCGGTTCGGCCGGCTACCTGCATCAGCATTTTTACACCAATGCATGGGTTTTCGTTTATTTTTTGCAGCCCTAAGTGTGCCAGCACCCGGTTTTCGCCGGTGATGTGCACAATATCGCAGGCTATGCTGATTGCCACCAAATCAAAGTATTCTGCAACGCCTTCAAATGGCATATCATGTTTATCAGACCATGCTTGTATGAGTTTTAGACCGATACCACAGCCTGAAAGTTCTTTATAAGGGTACCCGCAATCGGCACGTTTTGGGTCGAGCACAGCGATGGCAGCAGGCAATTCTTCGCCGGGCAGGTGGTGGTCGCAGATGATAAAATCTACACCTAAATTATTTGCATAGGCTATTTTATCTACCGATTTTATCCCGCAATCTAAAGCTATGATTAAGCTGAACCCGTTTGCCGCGGCGTAATCAATGCCGGCTGTTGATATGCCATACCCCTCTTTGTACCTGTCGGGAATGTAGTATTCAATATTTTGGTGGATCTTTTTAAAGAAGCTGTAAACCAGGGCCACGGCCGTGGTGCCATCTACATCATAATCGCCGTAAACTAATATTTTCTCGTCGTTTGTAATTGCCTGCTCAATACGATCTATAGCTTTTTCCATATCCTGCATCAGGAAAGGGTCGTGCAGGTGCAGGTGGCTTGGGCGGAAAAAGTATTTAGCCTCGTCAAAATTGGTAACCCCCCGGCGGGCAAGCAAGGATGACAGAACGGGGTTTATATTTAGCTGTTCAGAAAGTTGCTGTATAGTAGCATTATCTGCCGCATCTTTTAATACCCACCGTTTAGTCATAAATAGTTTATCGCTTAAGAAGAGTAAAGATAGCTAATGGTTGATAAAACGCAGGTGCAAGGGTTAAATTTTAAATACAAAAATAAATTAGGAAACCCATAAAGTTTAATTTATGTTTACATAACGTACCATTTAGTATCTAAACTATGTCTAAAGCGGCCAATACACGCCATATGATCTTAACCAAGTCATTTGAACTGATTTATAAGCAGGGCTACCAGGCTACCAGTATTGATAATATACTGGCAACTACTAAAGTAACCAAAGGCGCTTTTTTTTATCATTTTAAAAACAAGGACGAGATGGGGCTGGCGATGATCAACGAGATCATCTTTCCGGGTATGTACGCCAGTTTGGTAAGGCCGTTACTTGATGCTAAAAGTCCGGTTACTGATATTTACGAAATGATGCGGAATGTGTTATTGAAGGTGCCGTTTTTGCGGGCTAAATACGGCTGCCCCGCGGTAAATTTGATAGAGGAAATGTCGCCCCTGAACGAGGATTTTAAGCAGGCCCTTTTAAAATTGACGGAACAATGGCAGGATGCTATAAAAGAAAGTATTAACCACGGCAAGGCGACTAAAGAGGTAAGGGAGGATGTAAATGCCTCACACGCAGCTTGTTTTATTGTTGCAGGGTATAGCGGCATCCGCAATATGGGCAAAGCGGTTGGCTCATCCTGCTATAGTATTTACCTGCAGGAACTAAAAAATTACCTGAAACAATTAGGGTAAATTTTTTTCAACTAAAACATACTAATTGGTATGTTTTAATTATGTTTGCAGCCTGATGTATTGATAATGTTAAATGCTTTATTATTTCTTCACTCGGTAGTTAGATGGGCTGTATTGGGCACTTTGCTTTTTGCTTTTTACCGCGCTTACAAAGGTTATACGCAACGGCTACCCTTTACAAAAGGTACTGATCGCCTGAGGCACTGGACGGCAACAACAGCGCATATCCAGCTAATGCTGGGTATGATATTATACACTCAAAGCCCCAATGCCAGGTTTTCATGGCATGCTACAGGCAGTAACGGGCAGATAAGCCAGCCTTTCTTTTTTGGCGTATTGCATTTATTGCTGATGGTGTCGGCAATTGTTATCATCACTATAGGCTCGGCGATGGCCAAACGCAAACCAATAGATAGTGACAAATTCAAAACCATGCTGATATGGTTCGGTATAGCTTTGCTGATCATATTTATTGCCATACCATGGCCGTTTTCGCCGCTGGTACAACGGCCTTATTTAAGATCTTTTTAACTATAAGCTATGAAGCAACTACTATTCACAAACATAGGCCGCCTGCGTATTATTGGATTTTTAGAAGGGATATCGCTACTTGTGCTGATGTTTATTGCGGTGCCACTTAAATACGCCGGGCACGACCCGTCAGTTGTTAAGGCTATGGGCCCGATACATGGGGCATTATTCCTGCTATTTATTGTGAACACGGTAAGCGTAGGCGTAGAGCAAAATTGGAAATTCCGTACCACCTTAAAAGTTTTGCTGGCTTGCTTTATACCCTTTGGCACATTCTATATTGACAGAAAATTCCTGAAAAAAACTGAGAAATTTACCGGTTGATTGAACCTTTGAATTGGTTTTTGGATGTTAGTATTTAGCGTGTGAAATTTTTAAAATCCTATTTTCCTTTTAAGGTTTGGTATTTGCCACCGTTTGCCGGGTCGGCCAACGACAAGATGTTCATGGCCTGCATCCTGTCCTGCGGGGAGGCGTTGCTGAAGATGGATACCAGCTCGGCATTTTTGGCGGTAAAAAAAGCCAGCGGAAAATACGAACCTAAACGCTTGCGGTCTACCTGGCTCAGCACCGGCAGTATGCTGCTAATGTACCTGCGGCTCTTCGCCGCATCATTGGCCATCATATCAAGGCCGTTACGGTGATAGTTATAAAAAAACTCGCGCAGGTTGTTGTAAAGCTTATTGTTCAGGTTCTCTGCCAGCCAATAACGGTTAAGGTTGCTATCGAAAGCCTTCCATCCTTTAAAAGATGTGGTTTGCGCATTAATGGCAACTGTTTGTGCATTTAAAAAGTACGGTGTGCCGCCATATTTCGAGAACGAGTCGTAATCCATCCCTACAATGATATAAGCGTAAAACGCCATTACCGAGCTCAGGTTACTTTGAAAGTTCTGGTCGCTGTAATCAATGGTTTGGCCTTCGGTATAAGTAAAATCAAAATCTTTGTCATTGATGTTGAGCAGGGTAGTGCTGTAAGCCGTGTTAAACACCGGCCTTGATGATTGTACCTGCAACTCCCCGCTAAAATTACTGCTGCCGTCCCAGGCGGTAATATTCAATACAAAATTGCAATCAATACGTTCCTGTGGGGCAATATCGTCCGCACTCCATTTGCGGCCGTTCAGGAAGTCCTTCATGGCGGTTTCCAAAGTTTGCAATACGCGCTTATTGGTAACCTGTATTTTGGGTGCCACAACTTTTACGCGTGCGTTCAGGTCCTGCGCGTGCACGGCGCAGCAGGTAAAAAACAGCACGGCAACAGTTATATATCTTTTCATTTTTTTAGCAATTCGGTCAGCTTGATGCAAATATCCCGTGCTACTTCGGCCTTGTTTTTAAGCCCAAAAGTGGTTTTTTGCAGCTTACGGTCAATCAGGGTTACTTTGTTCGTATCATTTTTAAAACCGGCACCCGCATCGTTCAGCGAATTTAGCACAATCAAATCTAAGTTTTTCTTTTGCAGTTTTTCTATCGCGTATTGCTCTTCGTTCTGGGTTTCCAGGGCAAAGCCAACCAGTATCTGCCCCGCATGCTTTTGGCCGCCAAGGGTTTTTAATATGTCGGTAGTTTTTTTCAGTTCAATGGAAAGGCCGTCGTCATGCTTTTTTATTTTTTGCGCAGACACTGCTGCCGGGGTATAATCGGCAACGGCGGCGCACATCACACAGGCGTTTGCAGCAGGGAAATGTTCCAGGCATTGCTGCAGCATATCTGCCGCGCTGGTAACGTTTATCCGTTTGATGCTTTTGTATTTGCTGGCCTGCGCGGTTGGCCCTGCAATTAAGGTAACATCTGCCCCAAGCGAGGCCAGTTCATCTGCCAGTGCGAAGCCCATTTTACCTGATGAGTGGTTGCCTATAAATCGCACCGGATCGATAGCCTCATAAGTTGGCCCTGCGGTAACTAATACCTTTTGGTTAAACAACGGCAGCTTCTCTTTGATATCGTTTGTCAGGAAAGCAATTATTTCTTCCGGTTCGGCCATGCGGCCTTCGCCGTGCAGGCCGCTTGCCAGTTCGCCGGTACCGGGCGGGATCAGGATATTTTCGAAAGACTGCAGCGCGGTTATGTTGTGCTGTGTACTTTCATGCTTCCACATATCCAGGTCCATAGCGGGGGCAAAGTATACCGGGCATTTTGCCGACAGGTAAACCGCTGTAAGCAGGTTATCAACCAGGCCGGTTGCCATTTTTGCCATAGTATTGGCGCTTGCCGGCGCCATGATCATGGCATCGGCCCAAAGCCCCAGCTCTACGTGGTTGTTCCACTCGCCGGTTTCGGGCTTAAAGTAATCTGAATATACCGGGCGTTTAGATAGGGTAGATAAGGTAAGCGGTGTAATGAAGTTGGTAGCATCGGGTGTCATTATGACCTGTACCTGAGCCCCGGCCTTTACCAGCAGCCTCACCAGTGTTGCCGATTTATAGGCCGCAATGCTGCCACAAACTCCTAAAATTATCTTTTTATCCTCAAGCATAAGCCCCCTAACCCCCAGAAGGGGGAATTAAGATCAAATATATAAATAGCTACCGTTAATAAACAAATAAAGCCCCTCTCGTAAACGAGAAGGGCCTGATATTTTCAGTTCCCCCTTCAGGGGACCGGGGCTTAAAGCTCTTTTGATTCTTTAGCCGGGTTGCGGTAGTAAATTTTATTATCTAAAAATTCCTGAACGGCTACCAGGGTAGGTTTAGGTAATTTTTCGTAATATTTTGATATCTCTATCTGTTCGCGGTTTTCAAATACCTCTTCCAGGTTATCATTAGCCGATGCAAATTCAGAAAGTTTTTGGTGCAACTCTTCTTTGATGTTGTTTGATATCTGGTTGGCCCTTTTTGACATAATTACCAACGACTCGTATATATTATCGGTTCTCATATCCAGTTCACGCAGGTCGCGGGTAACTGTACTGCTGGCTACAGCCGGCTTGTTTGCTGGGTTATTAACGTTCATGTCTTTTTATATCTTATTAATATGGTATTTTTTGATTGTCCCTATCCTTTATTGATGGCGGCTGCGATGTTACGGTATCTTTATTGGCCACCTTTTGAGCCAGCTTTGGGTTTGCCATAACTTCGGCCATAAATTTTTTAGCTTTTATGGCATTTTGTTCGCTATCTTTTTTATAATCGGCAGCTTCTTTTAAAAATTTGCTCGAAGGGTATTTTTCGATAAACTCGTCAGCGAAAGCAGCAGCCTGGTTAAAACGCTCTTCCTGCCTGTTCTCGCGGCTAACCTTCGCGTACTCGTACTGGGCGCGTATGGTTAAAAACTCCAGTTCTTCGGCGTATTTGGTGTCCGGGTAATCGCGCAGGGTGTTGCCAAATGCAATAACTGCCGACTGGTAATCGCCAATGGTTAAATATAATTTAGCGTTGGCGTATGATTTTTGCTCCAGCTTATCGCGCAGGTTCTGTATCAGCTTGCTTGCCTCGGTAACACGGTCGCTTTTCGGATAAAGATTGATAAACAACTGTAACGACTCGATTGCCTTGGTAGTGTTCTCCTGGTCTAACGAGTAGATAGGCGAATCTAAATAATAGCAATAAGCGGCAATAAAGCGGCACTCCTCGGCCCGGGGGCTTGATGGGTACGTATCTGCAAATGTTTTAAAATGGAACCTTGCCGAAGTATAATCCTTAAGCCTGTAGTTGGTGTAGGCGTAATAGTAAAATAAATCTTCGGCCTCGGCGCGCCCGCGGTAACGGGTTACCAGGTCTTCAAATAAGCCCAGGGCTTTAGTGTAATCTTTTTTATTATAAAACTTTACCGCTTCCTGGTATTTTTTAGCGTTATCGTTACTCGCTTTTAACTTTTCGTATTTGCTTTTACAACTGCCAAGCGTAACAATAAGCAGGAACATTACGCCCGAAAATATGAGTAGTTGCTTTTTAAACATTTTGCAAAGATAGTTGAATATTATAAATCAGTCAATTATTTATTTAGTGGACGAATATATAACGGTAAAAGCGCACCTTATATATATAGGTGTAGTATTTAACATCTTTTAACGTATGGGGGATAAATTATCAGTTGTTAGATTTGACAACTTTTTAAAAGTTGTCAAATCTTTACTTCCCTAAACCCGATTGCAGCGGATACTGGCCGTGCGCCAAAGGCCGGCAGGCGTATGAAGCCTACAGCGAGCCGCAGAGAGCGCCGTGGTTATTAGTCATCTAGCTTTTCAATAGGTAAGCGACAGTCCTTTTCATGTTACACGCGCGCGGAACGCTTGAAATTGTTGGGCGAAGTACGCTTAACCGGTGGGGAACAGCTTGCTAACGAATTCCCAAATAAATTAAAGATCTATTTTTTCTACTTACTAGAACACGCCCACCACCATTTTTAAGTAATTTGTTAAATACTTCATAAGAGTTTAAAATAGCTTTTTCCCATTGTTTACCACTACATTCTTTAACTTCAGTATTCTTAACTAAATTTTGCACCTGTTTAATTACACCTGAATCTACACTTGTTCCATATTGCATTAAATCGTGATCCAAAGCGTGATGATAAATATAGAGTGATATTAATTCTTCTGTAATTTGAGATCTTGCACCATCTTCATTTTCGTCAACTATAGGATCACTCTTCCTTTTTAGTTTTAATAATTTCCTTAAAACTGGCGACCATCCCAATATAGCTAGATAGCCATAATGAAAGATATCATGAAATCGATAGCCGTCTTCTTCGTAGGTGTTATCTGTAAGGGGGTCACCAATCATATCTCCAGTACGTTTGTCGATGATTTTTGATTTGTCTTTACCGTTTTCTTCATACGAAACAAACTCAATCTCAAATTCTTCTGGGAATTTTTCATTTTCAGGAAAGGATTCTTCATAATCAGTGTAGTTCGCAGATTCATCTGTTAAAAACCGATCGCGAATTTTTTCGATATTTTTCATAGCGATTTCTTCTAATGATAAATTGTTAGAGGTTGCTATTGTTGAAATATACCATAATACATCGCCAAGTTCTTCCGCGAGCTTTTTTCTATAATTAACGTGAGAACTGCCTATTCTTAATTTAGTTTTCAGTTGAGTGACAACAGAACCAACTTCACCTATTATGCCTAGAAATGGGACAATTTCATCACTAGTTGTACTTGGTGCGTTTTTCTGAATAGTTTTTTTTGCCTCTTCTTGATAAAAGTTAATTTCCATTGTTGCAGATTAAAGGAATTAGGTTTGCCATCTATTACAATACCAAATTCTGAGGATAAAGACTTACTCGAATCTGCGTAGCAAACAGGTTAGGCGATTTCAAATTTAATAACATCATTTAATATATCCAAATGTATGTTGCTGATTTACAGCGTTCAACACAGTAAGAGAAAATACTGGATAATTCTTAGATAAGTAGAGAGCAATATATCTGTTAATCGCTTTATCTGATGGGAGCTTTTTTTAATTTTGGGAATATATGATTTATTGGAACAGAAAAAAACCGATCGCCAGTTACGTGTTAGATACTTATTGGAAATTTGCTGCCGAACGACAGAAAATTTTCTTTAACCGAATGGCTGGCGAATCAAAATTAACTGAAGACCCTATTTTATTAAAACATAAATTTACCAACGCATATCGCGCTTCAGACCGTGTTAGCCAGTACCTTATCAAAGAAGTTATTTATAAAGGAGACCAAGAGCCTGTCGAAGTGCTATTTAGAATCTTACTCTTCAAAATTTTCAACAAGATTTCTACATGGGAGCTATTAAAAGATGAATTCCATACGTTAACATGGAAAGACTATTCATTTAAACGCTACAACTCTGTTCTTACTCAAGCGATGTTCGCAGGCGAATCAATATATTCTGGGGCTTACATTATGGCCTCAGGGAAAAGCTCTTTTGGTTTTAACCGGAAACATGAAAATCATTTGAAGTTAATTGAATACATGTTAACTGGGGGATTGGCGGAAAAGATAAAAGATGCCTTGACAATGAGCGATGTGTATCAAATCTTGTTATCTTATCCTACGATAGGAAAATTTCTTGCATTTCAATATGCAATTGATATCAACTATAGCGAGTTGACAAATTTCAGCGAAATGGACTTTGTCGTACCTGGTCCAGGCGCTTTGGATGGTATAATGAAATGCTTTATAGATCTTGGCGACTATGACCAAACGGATATTATTCATTACGTTACCGATATACAAGAGCAGGAATTCAAAAGACTTGAAATAGATTTTAAGGATTTATGGGGTAGACCACTTCAACTTATAGACTGTCAAAATCTTTTTTGTGAAACAGATAAATATTCGAGAGTTGCCCACCCAGAAACGAGTGGGATTTCTCGCCGTAAGAGGATCAAGCAGTTATATACCAAAAATATTTCCGATATTGAATATTATTTCCCTCCCAAATGGAAATTAAACCTTTAATTTAATTAATAAATGGAAACACCTAAACGTATATTAATTTCATATCAAAACACCTGCGATGCAGAAGAAGTTGGAAAGTTAATAACTTATTTGAAAGAGGCTGGTTTTGACGTTCAGCACGGCAACTTTTCAAATTCTGATTTTGACAAAATTGTCGATGAGGTTGAAAGTTATGTATGTATACTTGATCAAAATTCTCACAGATCAACAGACCTTGCACGTGAAATTATAAAAGCAGCGAAGGCAGGTAAAAAAGTATTTGCCATATATTGCCCTACGACAGATATAGAAATTCAACTACCGTCATCTTTAGATATCTGTGCCACAGCTATAACTGAATGGGATGCTGAAAAGCTTAGAAAAGGGTTAAATGGAGAGGATATTGGATTTAGTGATCAAAAGGGTCAACAAAAACCTTTAAGTAGGTCAACAAAACCTCCAAAATGTTAAAGGCATGAAATATTATGCGTATAAAATGGCGCATGATTATGGATTTGCACCCAACCCTTTTTTTGGCACATGCACGCTTGCCAATTGCAAATCTAAAATCAGGCTAGGTGTAGGACCGGGCGACTGGATAATTGGCACCGGAAGTAAAAAGATGGGATTAAAGAATCATTTAATTCACGTGATGCAGGTTGCAAGCAAAATTACCTTTGATGAGTATTGGTCAGATCCGCAATTTTCTGTAAAAAGGCCAGTATACAATGGCAGCCTCGCCCGTTTGCATGGTGACAATATTTATTATTTGAATGTTGATGGAGCATTTGGTCAGCTTCGGTCGTTCCATAGCCATGAAGACGGTAGCCCTCACGGCGGCCACATGGAAAGAGACCTTAAAGGCAAATTCGTCTTATTGTCAAATAATTTCTGGTATTTCGGAGATAAGAATTTCGCAGTTCCTGACGAATATCTAAACGCTATTAGCGATGTAAGAGACACTAAACTAATCAAAGATCAGGAACTTGCATCAGAATTTATCAAATGGATAACTAATAATTATTCTCAAGGTATACATGGCTTTCCTATCAATTGGATTGAATACCAGCAGTTGAGGCTATTTGCTTAATCGCTATACGTGGTCATACAATACCTCTGTCCGCGTTAACAATTGGAGCGGATACCGGCCCTGCACCTAAGGCGTGTGCAGTATGAGCGGAAAGCTGGCTGGCGGCAGATGCAGCAGTAACATTGCTTTTTCAAAAAAATACCAGCATAGTTCAGGGATTGCTTCGTACCCCGCAAAGACGCGTGGGCAACATATCCCGTAACCCCTACGTTTTTGCATCGTCCCTTCAATCACTCAACCAATTACCCCAAAAACTTTTTTATTTAAGCGCTTGAAAATCAAAAAATAGTACCTACCTTTGCAGTCCTTAAAATAAGGATAAAACTGTAAAAACAAAAAGCAAAGAATGCCTACTATTCAACAATTAGTTAGAAAAGGTAGAGTAGCTATGGTTGACAAGAGTAAGTCGCCAGCGTTGGACAGCTGTCCACAGCGAAGAGGCGTGTGCACCCGTGTGTACACCACTACCCCTAAAAAACCAAACTCAGCAATGCGTAAAGTTGCACGTGTGCGCCTTACAAATGGTAAAGAAGTTAACGCCTACATCCCTGGTGAAGGCCACAACTTACAGGAACACTCTATTGTTTTGATCCGTGGTGGTCGTGTTAAAGACTTACCGGGTGTACGTTACCACATCATCCGTGGTGCACTGGATACATCAGGTGTTGCCGGCCGTAACCAACGCCGTTCGAAATACGGAACCAAGCGCCCTAAACCAGGACAAGCAGCAGCGGCTCCAGCAAAAGGTAAAAAGAAATAATTAAAGGAGGATAGTAAAAATGAGAAAGTCAAAACCAAAAAAGAGAATCCTTCTTCCTGATCCAAAATTCAACGATGTTTTGGTAACCAGGTTTGTAAATAACATGATGTTTGATGGTAAAAAATCTACCGCTTACACCATATTCTACAATGCAGTTGAGATAGTTGAGAAAAAAACAAGCGAAAACGGGTTAGATACCTGGAAAAAAGCTTTAAACAACGTAATGCCTGCTGTTGAAGTAAAAAGCCGCCGTGTTGGTGGTGCTAACTTCCAGGTACCTACCGAGGTTCGCCCGGAGCGTAAAATAGCATTAGGTATGAAATGGCTTATCAGCTATGCCCGTCGTCGTGGTGAAAAAACCATGATGGAGAAATTAGCCGGCGAGATCATATCGGCTGCTAAAGGTGAAGGTGCTGCTGTTAAGAAGAAAGAAGATACGCACAAAATGGCCGAGGCCAACAAAGCGTTCTCACACTTCAGATTCTAATTAGCGAATTATTGAATTAGTGAATTATTGATTTGGTAACATCAACCCGATCAGTAATTCATTACTTCGCAGATTTAGTGAGCATTTAATATTCATTAATTCAATAATTCAATAACTCAATAATTAATATGTCAAGAGATCTAAGATATACAAGAAACATAGGTATTGCCGCCCACATTGATGCCGGTAAAACCACTACTACAGAGCGTATATTGTACTACGCCGGTGTTAGCCATAAAATTGGCGAGGTACACGAAGGTGCAGCTACAATGGACTGGATGGCGCAGGAGCAGGAGCGTGGTATTACCATTACTTCGGCAGCTACTACAGTTAACTGGAAGTACAGGGGCCAGAACTACCACATGAACATTATTGATACACCGGGCCACGTGGATTTTACCGTAGAGGTAAACCGCAGCTTACGTGTATTGGATGGTTTGGTTTTCCTTTTTAGCGCGGTTGATGGTGTTGAGCCACAATCAGAAACCAACTGGAGGCTTGCAAACAACTATAACGTTGCCCGTATAGGCTTTGTTAACAAGATGGACCGTAGCGGTGCCGACTTTTTAAACGTTGTTAAACAGGTTAAAACCATGTTAGGCAGCAACGCTGTTCCGCTTCAGTTACCAATTGGTGCCGAAGAGAACTTTAAAGGCGTGGTTGACTTAATTAACTGGAGAGGTATTGTTTGGAACGAGCACGATAAAGGTATGACCTTTACCGAAGTGCCTATTCCTGAGGATATGATCGAGGAAGCAACCGAGTGGAGAGAGAAATTGCTTGAATCGGTAGCGGAGTACGATGAGTCGTTAATGGAGAAATTCTTTGACGCACCTGATACCATTACCGAGCGCGAAGTGCTTGACGCTTTACGCAAAGCGGTTTTAGATGCCAAGATCGTTCCGATGGTGTGTGGTTCATCTTTCAAAAACAAAGGTGTACAAACCATGCTTGACTATGTGATGGAATTGCTTCCTTCACCTATGGATGTTGAAGGTATTATTGGTACAAACCCTGATACAGGCGAAGAGATATTACGTAAACCGGATGTTAAAGAGCCATTTGCAGCTTTAGCGTTTAAAATTGCAACCGACCCGTTTGTGGGCCGCCTTTGCTTTATCCGTGTTTACTCCGGTAACCTTGAAGCAGGTTCGTATGTACACAACATGCGCTCAGATAACAAAGAACGTATTTCCCGTATCTTCCAGATGCACGCTAACAAGCAAAACCCTATACCTAACGTAGGTGCAGGTGATATTGCTGCGGTAGTAGGCTTTAAGGATATTAAAACCGGTGATACCCTTTGCGACGAGAAACACCCTATCATCCTGGAGTCGATGAACTTCCCTGACCCGGTTATCGGTTTAGCTATCGAGCC
Organism: Mucilaginibacter sp. AK015; assembly: GCF_014200785.1. Lineage (NCBI taxonomy): Bacteria > Pseudomonadati > Bacteroidota > Sphingobacteriia > Sphingobacteriales > Sphingobacteriaceae > Mucilaginibacter > Mucilaginibacter sp. AK015. Next base: position 402,130 of record NZ_JACHCV010000002.1, on the reverse strand, counting down.
AAAAACTCAGGCCGACGTTGATAAATTGGGTATGGCTTTAGGTAAACTTGCCGAAGAGGATCCAACCTTCCGTGTAAACTCTGACGAAGAGACCGGCCAAACCGTAATCAGCGGTATGGGCGAGCTTCACCTGGATATCATCATGGACCGTTTGAAACGTGAGTTTAAGGTTGAGGTTAACCAGGGTGCGCCACAGGTAGCTTACAAAGAGTCTATCACCGGTACTGTACAACACCGCGAAACTTACAAGAAACAAACCGGTGGCCGTGGTAAATTTGCCGATATACAAGTTGTATTATCGCCAAATGACGAAGGTAAAGAAGGTTTACAGTTTGTTAACGAGATCAGCGGTGGTTCAATCCCTCGCGAGTTTATCCCATCTGTACAAAAAGGCTTCGAAGCTTCAATGGCAAATGGTGTGTTGGCAGGCTATCCGTTAACCAGCTTAAAAGTACGTTTGATAGATGGTTCATTCCACGCTGTCGATTCGGATGCTTTATCTTTCGAGTTAGCTGCTAAGATGGCTTACCGCGAAGCATTGCCAAAATGTAAGCCGGTATTGCTTGAGCCGATCATGAAGATCGAGATCTTAACCCCTGAAGAAAACATGGGTGACGTTATCGGTGACATGAACCGTCGTCGTGGCCAGCTTTTGGGTATGGACTCACGTGCAGGCTCGCAGGTAATTAAAGCTACTGTGCCACTTTCAGAAATGTTTGGTTACGTAACCCAGTTACGTACTATCACATCCGGCCGTGCTACTTCAACCATGGAGTTTGATCACTATGCTGAAGCACCGCGTAACGTACAGGAAGAAGTTGTTGCTAAAGCAAAAGGCAAAAGAGCTGCTGCAAACGCGTAAATAAAGATCAGTTGATCGGTGATTAGAGATTAATTACCGGTCAACTTTTCAAACCAAATAAATAATCGGCCGCTATAATAAATAGCTCTTATAACGGTCATAAACAAAAACAAAATGAGCCAAAGAATCAGGATCAAATTAAAATCGTACGATTACAACTTGGTTGACAAATCAGCCGAGAAGATCGTTAAAACAGTAAAGCCCACGGGCGCTGTAGTTAGCGGACCACTTCCGTTACCAACCGAAAAGAAAATTTTCACTGTTTTACGTTCACCACACGTTAACAAAAAAGCACGTGAGCAATTCCAGTTATGCTCTTACAAGCGTTTATTGGATATCTACAGCTCAAACTCGAAAACTGTAGATGCGCTGATGAAGCTTGAACTGCCAAGCGGTGTTGAAGTTGAGATCAAAGTGTAATAGTACCGAAAGATCTATAATAAAAAGCCATTCTTGAAAGAGAGTGGCTTTTTTGTTGCTGATACTTTTTTAAGTAAATTTGTTTATGAGCACATTTGTAATACACCCAACTGATGAGCAAGCCAAAGTGGTTACAGCTTTTTTAGAAGCTTTAAACATATCATTTGTTATGAACGATAATACTAACGAGTTACCCGAGCATGTGCTTAAGGGCATACAAAAAAGCCGGGAAGATATAAAAGCTGGGCGAACCATGACTTATGAGGAATTCAAAAGCAGGAAGAAGGCTGTGTAGATGGAGTACACTGTAATTTTTTCGGCACGTGCAATTGAAACATATGATTTATTATTTGAGCAAATCCTTGCAAGATGGGGAGCCAAAAAAGCCGCGGATTTTGAAGCAAGGGTTTACAGCTTAATTGATATTATCCAACAAACACCGCTTATTTACCAGGCATTAACTCAGGATGAAAGTTTAAGAAGATGCGTTGTTCATGCTAGTTGTTCTTTTCTTTATGAGCTAAAAGGGCGGAACATCGAGATTCATTTCTTTTGGGATAACAGGCAAGAGCCATTACTATAAGAGCCACCAGTGAATAACTGATGGCTTTTATAATATATGCCCGCGATTTATTGCGAGGTACGATGCAATCTCTGCAGGGACAGTCAGCTGTGCAAGTCCGGAGACAGATTCTTACTGGTGCTCCGGCATGCCATTAGGGTCCATCCATGCAAATTCCCAAAGGTGCCCGTCAAGGTCTTCATAGCTGTGCTGGTACATAAAGCCATAATCGGTTGCCGGTTTGGGTATCCTGGCGCCGGCGGCTTCAGCTTTATCCACCATCTCGTTTACCGCATCCTTGCTATCGGCCGATAAGCAGATAATGCACTCAACCGCTTTATTGGCATTTATTATTTCTTTAGTTGTAAATGTCTGGAAGAACGGTTCTACCAGCAGCATTACATATATGGTATCGCTGATGATCATGCAGGTTGCATTCTCGTTGGTAAATTGCGGGTTAAAAGTATAACCAAGTTTTGTAAAGAACGCTACTGATTTATCAAGGTCTTTAACCGGTAGGTTCACGAAAATTTGAGTTGCCATGTCTTTTAGTTTTTGTATATCCAAAGGTAATATTGGTAATGGGGACTGTAACTGTGTAAAAACGACAATTTAAGGGGGCAATTACGACGTTTCTTTATATTACCCCGAACTTAGGATGTTCGCCAAGGAAATCAAGCCATACACCTTCCACTTCATCAGCCAAGTGCGGCCTTATAGATATACCCGATGCCTGTGGCGACCAGGTCTGCCCGGCAAGGTTACCGGTTTTTAAAATATCAAAGGTCAGTATCCGCTCCTTTTCCGGGTTAAGCAAAACATCAAAAGCAATATTAATACGGTGATAGATCCGCCCTTTACGCGATGCCAGGTATGGTTCAGATGCGATGTAGCCCGATGCAAATATCCCTTTTGGCTCAACGCCAAGCCTTACAACATACGCCCTGTCGCCGGGCCTGACGGTTTTATGGCTGGCCACGCTCCAGTTATCTATTAGTTCGCCGGTTGTTTTTAGCTTTTCTATGTCGGCCTCCAGACCGGCCCACTCAAACTTATGCGGATTCCAGCCAAATAAAAAAGCTTTCATTATAGTTTAAGATAGTTGACCAATTAACCCTTGCCCATCAACTCATCGTTCTTGTTGCGTTCGGTTTGCAGCTCGCGGGCAAGCTTTTTTTCCTTTTCGTTGGCTTTGGTTTTATAGGTTTTATATTCCTCTTCAAGTTCGTTATAAAGCTTGATACGGTAATTGGCCTCGCGGCTGTGGCTGCCCGAGCGGGCAATAACAATAGCAGCAATGGCGCCAAAGCCAATTACCAGCCCCCACATGATCAAGTTATAGGTAGATTTTGATAACGGCATACCCAGTAAGCTTACCTCGTCAACCTTAGCTTTTGATTCGGCCAGGTTTTGATCTTTAGTGGCAGATGCTGTTTTTAAGGTGTCAATGGTTTTGGCTTGCGCTGCAACGGTAGCCTGCGCCGCTTTTAATTGCTTACGGGTCTGGCTTAAAGTATCGCTATAGTTTTTAAACAGCGCCGCCACCAGGGGTTGCTGGTAGTTATATACTTTGGTTAACAAATACTGATACTGGCCGCGCAGGCTTTTATCAACCGGGGCTGCTGGCTGAGTTATCTTTGGCACACTTATCGGTGTGGCATTGCCCAGTTTTTGCGCCGGGGTAACAATTGGTTTTTTATAGTAGCTTTTGTTAGTGAGGTTTGGATTTTTCGGAGTTGCAGGCGTAGTGGCTACTTTTACTTTTTTAGCAGTGTCCTGCGTATAACCGGGCAGTGCGGCTGTTAAAATAATAGCGGCTAAAACAAGGGGGAATAATTTGCAAAACTTCATCTTTTAAAAATTAGGTTTCAGTGTGTTTGTATACGAGCGGGCAGTTAAAACGGCTTTAATTATTTTAACGTTGTTAACCTAACTAAAGTTTGTATTAATTGTGTGGCATAAAAAAGCGGATGAACAATTCCATTGCTATGCGCGATATGCCAAAACATAGTAACGATGATAGCAATGTGCGCAATATAACAGATACACTGCTTTTATCATTAAATAAATTAAGATAAGTAAATATATTGTACAATACCACAAAAGCAATTTCGATATACCCTGTCTCAAAACCTCCAAATATCAGTTTTGGCGCGTTGGCCATACATACAAAAATAAACAGCATTGAAGTGTTGTATAATAGTATCACCAAATATTCGGCAAAATTATAGCGTTTATAAAATACCATATACGCAACCAAACAGTAAGCAGGTACCAGGCACATTTGCAGCAATACAAAATAATGCTGGTAAAAATGCCCCTCGTCTGAATCTCCTGATGCATGTATAACTGTTACGCCTTTATTTATCCAATACAAAGCCAACGCGGTAATAGTGCCGCACAAAAAAAACATCGAGAAGGGTTTTTGATACAACCTGCGCGTGCCGGTAATATATTCTTGCTGCATGTAGCCGGGCTTTAAGGCAAGTTGTTTTAAGGTATAACCAAAACCCTTATCAAAATGGGTAAACAAATGCCAGGCCTCGTGCAGCATGTGTTTAAGGGTTATCCGGTGGACATGGTACGGCTCGCCGCAAGTATTACAGTAGTTGCCGGTACCTTCGGCACCGCATGCTTTACAGTTATTTGTTTTTGCAGTAATATCCATTTAAGCAGTTTTACTTTTTAAAAGTATAAAAAAGTTGTTAAGCATATATTAAAGGTGTAATTATCAAAAGCATATATTAGCCTTTTTAATTTATACTATGCGGATAGGTATCATAGGCTTGGGCGATATGGGTAAGTTGTATGCCAAAGCTTTTTCAAAGGCCGGGTATACGGTTTGCGGCTGCGATATGCCCTATAACCGGGAACGGCTGGAAGATGAGTTAGCCCCTTTAGGGATAACCCTGATGGACGATGGCAAGGACGTATCGCGCGTGAGCGATCTTATTATATATTCGGTTGAGGCAGATAAACTGGAGCAGGTAGTGGCCCAGTACGGGCCGGCAACCAAATACGGTGCCATAGTAGCCGGCCAAACATCAGTTAAGCACCCGGAGATAGCCATATTTGAAAAATACCTGCCTGCCGATGCCCAGATCATCACCTTTCATGCCATGCATGGGCCGGGCTTTGAGCCAAAGGGCCAAAAGCTTATACTGATAAACCACCGCAGCCAGGCAGATGCCTACAAGCGCATGCTCGACCTGTTCGCCGCGGTTGAAACCGATATAGTAGAAATAAAGGATTACCATGAACATGATAAAATTGTTGCCGATACGCAGGCAGTTACTCACGTAGGGTTCGAGAGCATGGGTACCGCATGGAAGTCGGCAGGGTTTTTCCCGTGGGAGAACGCCTCTTATATAGGGGGTATCGATAATGTAAAAATATTGACCACCCTGCGCATATTCAGCTATAAGGCGCACGTGTATGCCGGCCTGGCTATACTAAACCCCTACGCGCGCCAGCAGGTAAAGCGCTACGCTGAATCGGAATCGGAGTTGTTTAAGCTGATGATCAAAGAGGAGGAACAGGAGTTTAGGAACCGCCTTTACCGCGCACGCGATTTTGTTTTCCACGAGAGCCGTAAACCCATTATGTTTAACGATGCCGTTATGCGCGAGTTTTCGCTGGCGCGCGATGCGGGGCACCAGAAACCTAACTCGCACCTGAGCATATTAAGCATGGTTGATGCCTGGTACCACCTGGGCGTAAACCCTTATGATAACCTGATATGCCAAACACCGCCTTTTAGGCTGCGCCTTGGTATTGCCGAATACCTGTTTAAGAACGAAGAACTGCTGGAAGAATCCATCCAAACCGCCCTGTACGACAAAACCATACGCGGCGACGACCTGGAGTTTCATTCCGCGGTACGCGAGTGGAGCGCCATTATTGGTTATGGCGACATGGAAGGCTACAAAAAACACTTTAACGAGGTGCAAGCTTTTTTTGCGGGACGGCTCGAAGAAGGCAACAAGCAAAGCGCCGAATTGATAAGAAGGTTGATGATGGGGTAGAGGTTAACTCAAACCACAATAAAAAAAGCCCTTATTAAAAAATAAGGGCTTTTGGGGAAGTTAATATTTTGCAATCAATTCAAATTGCTTCTTAAACATCTCAGCATTTTTAGGTTTGATATCACAATCGAAATTTCCGTTGGTTGTTTCAACTCTTAAGAAAGTCAATGCACTTGAGGTAAGTTTTTGAATTTCCTCAGCCGAGACATCGTACATGGCAAATGCACTACCTGCTATAGCAACGTTGCTTCCTGATATACTGTAATCATTCGCTGAACAGGTAAGGGTTACTGTAGAATTATCTGCCAATTTAAAATACGCTTTGCCGCCCGTGTTCATTGCAGGAAAATTCTTTTGATTGGTGGTTTGAATGTTTAAAACCAGAGATTTTGAACCTTTAAATGATCTTACCCAGCAAACTACTCCTTCCGCCTGGCCGGTTAGATAGTTACCATGTAAGTAAAGTTTCTCTTTTGACGTAGACCAGGTTGTATCACCTGTGAGCTTATCAATAGCTGGTTTGGTTAGTTTTTGTGCCGATGATACAAAAGGGAACAACACAATAATAACAAGTAATAATTTCTTCATAATGATAATGGTTAAAGATTTAATGGCTAAAATACTAAAATAAGTAGTATTTTTTTATTTACGGTGAAATTTTGCAATCCTGAAAAAGTCAAGCTTATTAATGTTTAAAAGCGTGCCGAGCTTTACAAGTTTATAATCCACATACATGGCGACGACCTGGAATTTCACCCTGCCGTACGGGAATGGAGCGCCATTATCGGTTACGGCGACATGGAAGGCTACAAAAAACACTTTAACGAGGTGCAAGCTTTTTTTGCGGGACGGCTCGAAGAAGGCAACAAGCAAAGCGCCGAATTGATAAGAAGGTTGATGATGGGTTAAACAGCAGGTGTAGTCGGCAAATTAAATACTGGATTTTCAGAATATGCACTGTCTTGTCCACTTCTAAGTATTAGAAAGCAGATTTGAGAATAATTATTGCCATCAATATCATTAAAAATAAAATCGAATTTAATTGTCTCGTTATAATTGAAAATATGCCCAGGCATTACGACAGGTTCAATTTTAATATCTCCAGTTATTAGAAAAAAATTATCGGAATTAATAAACTCAAGATTATTAGGTGAATGCTCATTTAGTAGTTCTATGCCGTTTGAAAGTGTAATATTAAAACGGATATCTTTTATGGGATTGCTTAAGACTCTAAATCCTATTTCTAAATTATCTATGAAAACTTTATCATGAGAAATTTTTTCATCGTATGATGGTTTTTGAATAGAGATTTTAGGCATTATTGAATACCTGTACCTTGATATTTCTATTTGTGTCAATCTGTTTTGTAAATCGATAGATCTTTGTTGAAGTCGTTGTACCTGAAGCTGCGATCTAAATGTGCTATAAATAAACCAGCCCGTTATGCTATAAACTAACACTGCACCCCAATCGGCTACAGTGCCCCAAATTTCTACTGGAAAAGCATCGAACATTAAAATTTTCATTGTCAAATATAAAGATGGATAATATACTTTTAATAAGTAAATCGATGACTTTTCGCTTCAATTGTTTTAACTATACACCTCACAAAACCAACTATTTCCGTTTACCCAATATTTATTTTAAAATAACTGACTAACTATTTGAAAATTAATGTAAAGTTTCTATCTTTGCCGTCCCTTAAGGGGGAAATAATATGCCTTGAACGAAGCCCTACTGCTTCGATGGGCACAAATAAAATAAAGAAAATGTCAGGAATTATTGGTAAAAAAGTAGGAATGACCAGCATTTTCGATGAAACAGGGAAGAATATTCCTTGTACAGTAATCGAAGCTGGCCCTTGCGTAGTAACCCAGATCAGGTCTGTAGAAGCAGACGGATATGCAGCTGTACAGTTAGCATATGGCGAGAAGAAGGAAAAAAACACCTCTGGTCCGTTAAAAGGCCATTTCCAAAAAGCCGGTACCACTCCAAAACGTAAATTAGTTGAATTTAAAACTTTCGAAGACGAAAAATCTCTTGGTGACACTGTTACTGTTGAGATTTTTAACGCCGGCGATTACGTTGATGTAGTAGGTACTTCAAAAGGTAAAGGATTTCAGGGTGTTGTAAAGCGTCACGGTTTTGGTGGTGTGGGTATGCAAACTCACGGTCAGCACAACCGTTTACGTGCACCAGGTTCATTAGGAGCATCGTCATGGCCTTCACGTGTATTTAAAGGTATGCGTATGGCCGGCCAAATGGGTAACGTTCGTGTTAAAGTACAAAACCTTGAAGTGGTTAAAGTATTTGCCGAGCAAAATTTGCTTGTTGTTAAAGGTTCTATCCCAGGAGCTAAGGGTTCATTCGTAATAGTGGATAAATAAGATGGAGATCAACGTATTAAATCTATCAGGTAAAGAAACAGGTGCCAAGGTGCAGCTGCCTGAGTCCGTATTCGGAGTAGAGCCTAACGATCATGCTATTTACTTAGATGTAAAGCAGTTCTTAGCTAACCAACGCCAGGGTACGCACAAAGCAAAACAACGTAATGAAATTGCAGGTAGTACCCGCAAATTACATAAACAAAAAGGTACAGGCGGCGCCCGTGCAGGTAGCATCAAATCTCCATTATTTAATGGCGGTGGACGTGTTTTTGGCCCACAGCCGCGCGATTACAGCTTTAAGTTGAACAAGAAGCTTAAATCACTGGCCCGTAAATCGGCTTTATCATACAAAGCACAGGATAACAACATTTTAGTTTTGGAAGACATCAGCTTTGATGCCATCAAAACCAAAACATATGTTAAAATGGTTGCAGACCTAAATGTTACTGATGTTAAAACATTATTAGTATTAGCTACTGCAAATGACAATGTGTATTTATCAAGCAGGAACCTTAAGAAAACTAAAGTTATCACTGCCGACCAGTTAAACACTTATGATGTGTTAAACGCAGGCAAACTTTTGTTAACTACAGGCGCTGTTAAAACTTTGGAGGAAGCATTAGCTAAGTAATATGGAAATTTTAAAGAAACCCTTACTTACTGAAAAAGTAGCTCAACTAACTGAGAAACTTAACCGTTACGCGTTCAAAGTTGATCACAGGGCTAACAAGATTCAGATAAAAGGCGCTATTGAGGCTATGTATGGTGTTAACGTTACAGCAGTTAACACAATGAAATATGTAGGTAAACTTAAAACCCGCAATACAAAAGCAGGTGCAGTATCTGGCCGCGCCGCCACGTATAAAAAGGCCATCATCACGCTGAAGGATGGTGAAACAATAGATTTTTACAGCAATATATAATAAGGAAATGGCAGTAAAGAGATTTAAACCGGTTACACCGGGAACCCGCTTCAGGATTGATGTATCTAACTCAGATATTACAACAAACGTTCCTGAAAAGTCGTTGGTTGTAGCAGCCAACACAAGGTCGGGTGGCCGTAACCACAGCGGTAAAATGACTATGCGCTACCTGGGTGGTGGCCATAAACAGGCATACAGGTTAATTGATTTTAAACGTAATAAATTTGACATCCCTGCAAAAGTTGCAACTATCGAGTACGATCCTAACAGATCGGCACGTATAGCCCTGCTGCACTTTGTTGATGGTGAAAAACGATATATGATCGCTCCGGAAGGCTTAACAGTTGGAACGATGGTTGTATCTGGCGAGAGTGCTGCACCAGAGGTTGGTAATACCATGCCTTTGAAAAACATTCCGTTAGGTTCTATCATCCACAACATTGAGTTAAACCCCGGCCAGGGTGGTGTATTAGCGCGCAGCGCCGGTACTTACGCTCAGCTATCGGCACGCGATGGTAAATATGCCATTATCAAGTTGCCTTCAGGCGAAACACGTATGATACTGTCAACTTGTTTGGCAACTATCGGTACCGTTTCAAACGGCGAAAGGGCAAACGCGGTGTTGGGTAAAGCCGGCCGTAAGCGCTGGTTAGGCCGCAGGCCAAGGGTACGTGGTGTTGCCATGAACCCAGTAGATCACCCTATGGGTGGTGGTGAGGGTAGAGCCTCAGGTGGTCATCCACGTTCACGTAAAGGTTTATTGGCTAAAGGCTACAAAACCCGTGACAAGAAAAAAGGGTCAGATCGTTATATCATTGAAAGAAGGAAGAAATAATAATGGCACGTTCAATTAAAAAAGGACCTTACATAGATCATAACCTGGAAAGAAAAGTTCTGACCTTGAATGATGCAAGTAAAAAATCAGTTGTAAAAACATGGTCACGTCGTTCCATGATCTCTCCTGATTTCGTTGGTCATACATTCGCAGTACACAACGGTAACAAATTTATACCGGTGTATGTAACAGAAAACATGGTTGGTCACAAGTTGGGAGAATTTGCACCAACCCGCACATTCCGCGGTCACGCAGAAAAGAAAAAATAAGGCATGGAAGCAACAACTAAAATTAAAAAGTCTGTATTGATCAGGCAACAAAAAGAAGCTGCGAAAGCCATTGTAGGCGGCGCTTCGGTTGCAAAGCTACAGAACTGTCCAACTTCACCGCGCAAAATGCGCCTGGTGGTTGATCTGATACGTGGTGAAAACGTTGAGAAAGCGTTATACATTTTAAAATTTACCAATAAGGAAGCTGCAATACGTGTAGAGAAACTTTTGTTATCAGCCATTAAAAACTGGGAAGCAAAAAACGAAGGCAAACGTGTTGAAGACAGCGGCTTATTTGTAAAAGAAGTATCAGTAGGCGGTGGCCGTCAGTTAAAACGTTTACGCCCTGCACCACAAGGCAGAGGGTTCCGTATCCGCAAACGCTCTAACCATGTAACACTGATTGTGGATAGTAAAAACGATAACAACTAATTTGAAATGGGACAAAAAGCACATCCAATAGGTAACAGGTTAGGGATCATCCGCGGTTGGGATTCTAATTGGTTCGGTGGAAATCACTATGCCGACAAATTAGTTGAAGACGAAAAGATCCGCAAATACTTATCAGCACGTATCAACAAAGGTGGTGTATCTAAAGTAGTTATTGAACGTACTTTAAAACGCATTACCGTAACCATACACACCGCCCGCCCGGGTATTGTGATTGGTAAAGGTGGCGCCGAGGTTGATAAGATCAAGGAAGAGTTAAAAAAATTAACAAAAAAGGATGTTCAGATCAACATCTTCGAAATAAAACGCCCTGAGCTTGATGCCCAGTTAGTTGCCGAAGGTATTGCTAAACAACTTGAAGCACGTATCTCTTTCCGTCGTGCCATGAAAACTACAATTGCTTCAACCATGAGAATGGGTGCCGAAGGAATTAAAGTGATGACATCGGGCCGTTTAGGTGGCGCTGAGATGGCACGTACCGAGCAATATAAAGAAGGAAGGATTCCATTGCACACTTTCCGTGCCGATATTGACTATGCTTTGGCAGAAGCCTTAACTACTTATGGTAAAATAGGTGTTAAAGTATGGATATGTAAAGGTGAGGTTTACGGCAAACGCGACTTATCGCCAAACATTGGCGGTACAAGCAGCGCAAGCGGTAAAGGTGGGCGCCCTGAAGGCGGTGCCGGTTTTGGCGGCCGTGATAATGCACGTGGCGGCGAAAGAGGCGGCGAGCGCAGAGGCGACCGTAAACCAGGTGGTGACCGCAGAGGCGGCCAGGGTGGTAACAACCGTGGCGGACAAGGTGGCGGCAATCGCCCGGGTGGTCCAAGGAGATAATAATAATTAGAACAGACATATCCGTGACGGATATAAAAGCTTAAGAAAATGCTACAGCCAAAAAGAACGAAGTTCAGAAAGATGCAAAAAGGCAGGATGAAAGGTTTAGCCACCCGTGGTGCTGAACTTTCATTCGGATCTTTCGGTATAAAATCACTCGAAGCCGCCTGGATAACCAGCCGCCAGATCGAGGCTGCACGTATTGCTGTAACACGTTTCATGAAACGTGAAGGCCAGGTGTGGATCAGGATATTCCCTGATAAACCTGTAACCAAAAAACCTGCAGAGGTACGTATGGGTAAAGGTAAAGGTGCGCCAGAATACTGGGTTGCAGTTGTACGCCCGGGCAGGATGATATTTGAAGCAGAAGGTGTGCCATTAGAGGTTGCCAAAGAGGCATTACGCCTGGCAGCTCAAAAGTTACCTGTGCAAACCAGATTTGTAACACGTAGGGATTACGTAGAAGCATAATTAAAAACGTTGAAAAGTTGTAATGTTGAAAGGTTGTAAGGTTACTTACAATCGCTATACAGGCAACATTCAAACATTTCAACATTACAACATTACAACAGAATAAAGAAAATGAAGAACTCAGAAATTTTAGAGCTTTCAACCGAAGAATTGGCAGCAAGACTGGGCGAGGAAAAATCAACTCTTACTAAACTGAAATTTGCTCACGCGGTTTCGGCTATTGAGAACCCCACCCGCATTACAAAAGTGCGTAAGGATATTGCTCGTTTAAATACTGAATTAACAAAGCGCAAGGCGGCGTCAGCTTCTGAACAGAATTAATTTTAAGCGTCGGAAAACAATGGAAAGAAATTTAAGAAAAACACGTACCGGCCTGGTAGTAAGCAATAAGATGGAAAAATCTATTGTGGTTGCTGTAGAGCGGAAGGTGAAGCACCCCATCTATGGTAAATTCGTAAAGAAGACTACCAAATTTATGGCTCATGACGAAGCAAACACCTGCGGTGTTGGCGATACCGTATTGATTATGGAAACCCGTCCGCTGAGCAAAAACAAAAACTGGAGATTAGTTCAAATTTTAGAGAGGGCTAAATAACATGGTACAACAGGAATCAAGATTAAATGTAGCCGATAACAGCGGTGCTAAAGAAGTTTTAGTAATACGCGTATTAGGTGGTACCGGTAAAAGATATGCCTCTATTGGCGATAAGATTGTAGTTACCGTAAAAAGCGCCCTGCCATCAGGTAACGTAAAAAAAGGTACTGTATCTAAAGCCGTAGTGGTTAGAACCAAGAAAGAGATACGCAGAAAAGATGGTTCATATATCCGTTTTGACGATAACGCAGCCGTTTTGTTAAACAACCAGGATGAGCCAAGGGGCACACGTATATTTGGCCCTGTTGCCAGAGAGTTACGTGAAAAACAATTTATGAAAATTGTATCATTAGCACCGGAGGTATTGTAATATGGAAAAGAAAATAACAAAGCCAGCTAAATTGAAGATCCGTAAGGGCGATTTAGTGAAGGTAATAGCCGGCGACTCAAAAGGTTCACAAGGCAAAGTAGTTGAAGTTATCATTGAAAAAAACAGGGCTGTTGTTGAAGGTGCTAATATGGTATCTAAACACACCAAGCCTAATGCAGCCAACCCTAACGGCGGAATTGTAAAACAGGAAGCTGCTATACACATTTCTAACCTGGCGCTGGTTGAACCTAAAACAGGTAAAACAACCCGTGTTGGCCGTAAATTAAACGATGCCGGCAAATTGGTTAGAGTATCAAAAAAATCAGGGGAGGAAATTAAGTAATGGCTTACGTACCAAGATTAAAATCAAAATATAAGGAAGAGATACGCACCGCGCTTAAAGATAAGTTTGCTTATAAAAGCGTAATGCAGGTTCCTAAGTTGCAAAAAATAGCCATTAACCAGGGTGTTGGCGGTGCTACTACCGATAAAAAACTTATCGAGAACACAATCACCGAGCTAACTACCATTACTGGCCAGCAGGCGGTTGCTTCAAAATCTAAAAAGGATATCTCTAACTTCAAATTGCGTAAAGGTATGCCAATTGGTGTACGTGTAACATTACGCGATAATACAATGTATGAGTTTTTAGACCGCTTAATTGCTGTTGCCCTGCCACGTATTCGTGATTTTAAAGGCATCAACGATAAAGGTTTTGACGGACGCGGAAACTATACCTTAGGTATATCAGAACAGATAATATTCCCCGAGATCAATATTGACAAGATCAATAAAATTCAAGGTATGGATATTACCTTTGTAACCTCGGCAACAAACGATGTTGAAGCATTGGAGTTACTGAAACAATTTGGTTTACCATTTAAAAATCAAACCCCAACTAACAATGGCTAAAGAAGGCGTAAAGGCTCGTGAAGTAAAACGTGCCAAATTAGTAGCAAAATTTGCTGAGAAAAGGGCAGCGTTAAAAGCAGCCGGCGATTACATAGGCTTAGATAAATTACCTAAGGCTTCATCACCTGTAAAATTGCACAACCGTTGCAAATTAACCGGCCGCCCGCGTGGTTACATGCGCCAGTTTGGTATATCTCGTGTAACATTCCGTGATATGGCATTGGCTGGTAAAATACCGGGTGTTAAAAAAGCAAGCTGGTAATTATCAACTAATTCGCAAAGCGATCAACGAATTCAAAACATACCTTAAATATGTTTTGAATTTTTCGTATTTTCGCGGCTCGAATTTTATAAAAGAATTAACCGATAGAAGGTCGCCCCGGATGTTACGGGAAGGAAACCACTATCATAAACAACAATAATGAATACAGATCCAATCGCAGATTATCTTACAAGAGTAAGGAATGCTATTAAAGCCAACCACAGGGTTGTTGAAATTCCTGCATCAAATCTGAAAAAGGAAATCACTAAAGTGCTTTTCGAAAAAGGTTACATTGCTAATTACAAGTTTGAGGATAACGGACCTCAGGGCACCATCAAGGTTGCTTTGAAGTATCACCCGATAACTAAAATTTCTGCTATACGCAGCATTGCACGTATTAGTAAACCAGGTTTGAGGAAATACGCCGGTATGGATACCATGCCACGTGTGTTAAATGGTTTAGGTATCGCTATCCTATCAACATCTAAAGGTGTAATGACCGATAAAGAGGCGCGTGCGCAAAATGTAGGTGGCGAAGTTTTATGCTACGTTTATTAATAGGAGGAAATTAAGCAATGTCAAGAATAGGAAAAGCACCTATTGCATTAACCAGCGGAGTTACCGTTACTGTATCAGCAGATAATGTTGTTACTGTAAAAGGCCCTAAAGGCGAATTGCAACAGGCAGTTGATAGAGATATCATCGTTGAACAAGAAGGCGACCAGTTATTGGTAAAACGCCCGTCTGACCAAAAGCGTCATAAAGCATTACACGGTTTATACCGTTCGCTTATCAACAACATGGTAGTTGGTGTAACCACCGGTTACAAAGTAGAGCAGGAATTAGTTGGTGTGGGTTACCGTGCAACTAACCAGGGCAATACGTTAGATTTAGTGTTGGGTTTCTCTCACCACTATGTGTTTCAATTACCACAAGAAATTAAAGTTACAACCACTGCTGAGAAGGGTAAAAACCCCACCATCATCCTGGAATCAAACGATAAACAATTGATTGGACAGGTAGCGGCGAAAATACGCTCGTTACGCGCTCCAGAGCCTTACAAAGGTAAAGGTATCAAGTTTGTTGGCGAAGTATTGAGAAGAAAAGCAGGTAAATCAGCATCTAAAAAATAATCGTCATGAAACTATCAAGAAGAGACAGGATTAAAAAAGGCATCAGAAAACGCCTTTCAGGTTCATCAGCACGCCCGCGTTTATCTGTATTCAGAAGCAACAAAGGCATCTATGCACAAATTATTGACGATGTATCAGGAAAAACCATTGTATCTGCGTCATCATTATCAAAAGATTTTGTAGCAAGCGGTACAACAAAGTCAGACCAATCTGTAGCTGTAGGTAAATTAGTAGCCGAAAAGGCTATTGCCGCAGGTATTAAAGATGTGGTTTTTGACAGGAATGGTTACCTGTATCACGGCCGTATCAAATCGTTGGCCGAAGGTGCACGTGAGGGTGGTTTAAACTTTTAATCAAACAGGAAATGTCAACAATCAACATAAAAAGAGTAAAAACCAGCGAGATCGAATTAAAAGATCGCCTGGTTAGCATACAGCGTGTAGCCAAAGTAACAAAAGGCGGCCGTACTTTCAGCTTTAGTGCCATTGTGGTAGTAGGCGATGAGAATGGCGTTGTAGGTTACGGCTTGGGTAAAGCAAAAGAGGTTACCGAAGCTATTGCGAAAGGTATTGATGATGCTAAAAAGAACCTGGTAAAGGTTCCGATCATTAACAGCACTATCCCTCATGACCAGATAGGTAAATTTAGCGGTGGTTTTGTTTACATTAAACCAGCAGCTAACGGTACCGGTGTTATTGCAGGTGGTGCAATGCGTGCGGTATTAGAAAGTGCCGGTGTGCACAATGTATTGGCAAAATCAAAGGGTTCGTCAAACCCGCACAACGTGGTTAAAGCAACCGTATCTGCATTATCGCAATTACGCGATGCGCATACAGTAGCTCAACAGCGCGGTATTAGTTTAGGTAAAGTATTTAACGGATAATCAGTTATGTCGAAAATTAAAATAACACAAATTAAAAGCGTTATCGACAGAAGCGAGCGCCAGAAAAAAACTGTTGAGGCTTTAGGCCTTAAGAAAATTAACCACAGCGTGGAAGTTGAAGCCACTGCAGCTATTATTGGTATGGTTAGAAAAGTTAACCACTTGGTAGCAGTAGAAAATATTTAATATCATGAATTTAAGTAATCTTAAACCTGCAGAAGGTTCTACTAAAAATAGGAAAAGAATTGGCCGTGGTACAGGTTCTGGCCGTGGCGGTACATCAACCCGTGGCCATAAAGGCGCAGGTTCGCGTTCAGGTACATCTACCAAGGTAGGTTTTGAAGGCGGCCAGATGCCATTACAGCGCCGTGTGCCTAAGGTAGGCTTTAAAAATCCTAACCGTGTAGAGTATGTTGGTGTTAACCTTGATGTATTGCAAGCTTTAACCGAGAAGTTCTCGTTAGAGGCGGTTGATTTTGCCATACTGAAAGAACACGGGTTAGTTTCGCGTAACGATCTTGTTAAGATACTGGGCCGTGGCGAATTAAAAGCCAAATTAGAAGTTAAAGCACACGCATTTACTGCTACTGCACAAAAAGCTATTGAAGCAGCCGGCGGAACTATTGTAAAGTTGTAAATTTCGATGAAGAAATTATTCACCACATTATCCAATATCTGGAAAATTGAAGATCTAAGAGTGCGTATTATAAACACACTCTTATTTCTTTTGATATATCGCGTAGGTTCGTTTGTTGTTTTACCGGGTGTAAACGCCGCAGCTCTTAATGCCAGCCAAAACAAGGAAGGGCTTTTAGGGCTGTTAAACATGTTTGCCGGTGGCTCGTTCTCGCGGTCGTCTATTATGGCTTTGGGTGTTATGCCTTATATTTCTGCATCCATTGTTGTGCAGTTATTGGGTATTGCAGTGCCATACTTTATTAAATTGCAGAAGGAGGGCGAAAGCGGACGTAACAAGATAAACCAGTGGACACGCTACCTTACAATAGGTATTACCGCGGTACAGGCTGTTGCGTATTTAAAATCGCAGATAACCCCGGATGCGATGCTTATTGGTAACCCTTACTTCACAGTATTAAATACCTGTGTATTAACTGCGGGTACTCTATTTGTAATGTGGCTGGGCGAAAAAATCACCGATAAAGGCATTGGCAACGGTATATCGCTTATCATCATGGTGGGTATTATTGCACAACTGCCAAGCGCGTTTATTGTGGAGTTTCAATCGCGTACCGGTGGGCCGGGTGGTTTAATTACCTTTATTGTTGAAATTGTAGCGTTGCTTGGTGTAGTAATGTTTACCATACTTATAGTACAGGGCACACGTAAAATAGCTGTGCAATATGCCAAACGTATTGTTGGTAACAAGCAGTATGGCGGTGTACGCCAGTATATACCTTTAAAGGTAAATGCTGCCGGCGTAATGCCTATTATATTTGCCCAGGCCTTAATGTTTATACCCGCAACGGTATCAAGCTTCTTTCCGTCTGTTGCGACAAACAGCTTTTTAATGGCCTTATCAAATTATAACTCATGGCAGCATAATTTGATATTTGGTATATTAATTATATTGTTCACCTACTTTTATACAGCTATTACAGTTAACCCAAACCAAATGGCTGACGATATGAAAAAGAACGGCGGATTTATTCCTGGTATTAAACCAGGTAAATCAACGGCTGATTTTATTGACGGGGTTATCTCTAAAATAACATTGCCTGGTTCTATTTTCTTAGCCATTGTAGCTATTATACCTGCAATAGCCAGTTTAGTAGGTGTGAGCAGCATCTTTTCAAGATTTTTTGGTGGTACATCATTGATCATCCTGGTGGGTGTGGTATTAGATACATTGCAGCAAATTGAAAGCCATTTATTAATGCGCCATTACGATGGTTTAATGAAAACAGGCAGGATAAAAGGCCGTGCAAGTATCCCTACAGCTTCGGGTGCTACACCACCGGTTATCTAATAGCATACATGTCAAAGATCATTTATAAGTCTGTCGAAGAGATAGAACTAATAAGAGAAAGTTCTTTACTTGTTTCCAAAACACATGGGGAGATAGCTAAAGTTATTGGCCCCGGTGTAACTACCATCGAATTAAATAAACTTGCCGAAACGTTTATCCGCGATAACGGCGGGGTTCCGGCATTTTTAAATTATAATGGCTTTCCATATTCGTTATGCATATCGCTTAACGATCAGGTGGTACACGGCTTCCCGGGTAAACATGTTTTAGTAGAAGGCGACCTGGTATCGGTTGATTGCGGTGTAATATTGAACAAATATTATGGCGACTCGGCTTTTACCTTTGCCATTGGCGAGGTTGACGAAAACACTAAAAAGCTGATGCGGGTTACGCGCGAGTGTTTAGATCTGGGCGTTGAGAAGGCTGTAGTAGGCATGCGCATTGGTGATATTGGCTACGCGGTACAAGAGCATGCCGAAAAAAACGGCTTTGGGGTAGTGAAAGAACTGGTGGGCCACGGTGTGGGTACCCGCCTGCACGAAAAACCTGAAGTACCTAATTACGGTAAGCGCGGCTCCGGCATAAAGTTAGAAGAGGGGATGGTAATAGCCATTGAGCCGATGATTAATGCAGGGCGCGCCGGTGTTAAGTTTTGGGATGATGGATGGACCGTATCAACGGTTGATAAAAAGCCATCGGCACATTACGAGCACACGGTTGCCGTAAAAAGGGGGAAACCCGATGTTTTATCGACGTTTGAGTACATTGATAAAGTTTTAGAAGAAAAGAATAAAAATTAAATTTTTTTTATTAATTTTGCATCCCGGTTTTGGGGTGGATAATTAAGTAATAATCAGTAAAATATGGCAAAACAATCCTCGATTGAGCAAGATGGTACAATTCGCGAAGCATTGTCAAACGCAATGTTTAGGGTTGAACTTGAAAATGGCCACGAGATTATTGCACACATATCCGGTAAAATGCGGATGCACTACATCAAAATATTACCCGGCGACAGGGTTAAATTGGAGATGAGCCCGTATGATTTAACAAAAGGAAGAATAACCTACAGATATAAATAACAACGAGATGAAAGTTAGAGCATCCATTAAAAAACGTAGTGTTGATTGCAAGATCATCCGCCGTAACGGGAAACTTTATGTGATAAACAAAAAGAATCCGAAGTTTAAGCAGCGTCAGGGATAATTAAAAAAGAAGAAATTGTAACCCGTACAACGGTGGCCCGCCGTTCGGTATTACTTAAAAACAACAAACAAATATGGCAAGGATCTCAGGTATTGATTTACCAAAAAATAAAAGAGGCGAAATAGGCTTAACCTATATCTACGGCATTGGCCGCTCTACCGCTCAGGATATTTTGAACCAGGCAGGTATCGACGTTAATATTAAAGTTCAGGATTGGACAGATGAGCAGTTAACTGCTATCCGTACCATCATTAACGATCAAATTAAGGTTGAAGGTGCTTTACGTTCAGAAGTTCAGCTTAACATCAAACGTTTAATGGATATTGGTTGCTACCGTGGTACCCGTCATCGTAAAGGTTTACCATTACGTGGCCAGCGCACCAAAAACAACTCACGTACCCGTAAAGGAAAACGTAAAACAGTTGCTAACAAAAAGAAAGCTACTAAATAGTAAATAGTTGATTGGTGAGCGGTGGGTAGTTGATACTTTAAGCTTGCCAGGAATAATAAATTAGAAAACGATTAATGGGTCCGAGTTAGTTCAATAACTCAGTAATTCATTAAATCAATAATTAAAAAAATGGCTAAAAGCAAAAAAGTTACCAAAAAGCGTATTGTTGTTATCGACGCTGTAGGCGAAGCACACATCAACGCAACTTTTAACAACATCATCATTACCCTTACCAACAAAAGCGGCCAGGCTATATCGTGGTCGTCTGCAGGTAAAATGGGCTTTAAAGGTTCTAAAAAGAACACCCCTTACGCTGCCGGTCAGGCTGCTGCCGATTGCGGTAAAGTTGCTTACGACTTAGGTTTGCGCAAAGTAGAGGTATTTGTTAAAGGTCCGGGTTCAGGCCGCGAGTCGGCAATTCGTACGCTGCAAACCACAGGTATCGAAGTAACTACTATAAGAGACATTACACCGCTTCCGCACAATGGTTGCCGTCCGTCTAAACGTAGAAGAGTTTAATTCACTAAATTTTTAAAGCTAAGATTCGGCAGCTGCGGGCTGTTTGATACTTTAAAACACACAAATAATGGCAAGATATACAGGCCCCAAATCAAAAATTGCGCGCAGGTTCCGCGAACCGATCTTCGGTCCGGATAAAGCGTTAGAAAGAAAAAACTACGGACCGGGTATGCACGGCGCTTCTAAAAGAAGAGGAAAGCAATCTGAGTACGCGGTACAGTTGATGGAAAAACAAAAAGTTAAATACACTTACGGTGTATTAGAGCGCCAGTTCGAAAACTTATTCCATACAGCTTCTGCTAAAGAAGGTATCACCGGCGAAAACTTATTAAAGTTTTTAGAAGCACGTTTGGATAATGCAGTTTACCGTTTAGGTATTGCTCCTACACGTTCGGGTGCACGCCAGTTAGTAGGCCACAAACATATTACTGTAAACGGCAGCGTGGTAAACATCGCTTCGTACCAGCTTAAAGCCGGCGACGTTATTGCAGTACGCGAAAAATCAAAATCACTTGAAAGCATTACCAATTCGGTAGCTGGCCGTAAAGTAAATAAATATAGCTGGTTGGAGTGGAACGCTGATGAATTATCAGGTAAGTTCTTAAACTATCCAAACCGCGATGAGATTCCTGAGAACATCAAAGAGAACCTGATCGTCGAGTTATATTCTAAATAAGATTTGAGATTTTAGATATGAGATTTGAGACTTTTTTTCAAGTCTCATTTCTGGTTTCAGGTCAAAGGAAAAATAATTAAAGGGTTTAAGAAGAGAAGAAGATAACGGACAAGCTCTCATATCTCACGTCTCATATCTCAAATCTATAATCAAGTTAACAATAAATAAAAGATATAAATGGCAATTTTAGCATTTCAAAAACCAGACAAGGTTATCATGCAGAAATCAAATGATTTTGATGGCACGTTTGAGTTTCGTCCGTTAGAACCAGGCTTCGGTGTAACCATTGGTAATGCTCTGCGTCGTATCTTACTTTCTTCATTAGAAGGTTATGCAATTACATCTGTACGTTTTTCGGGTGTGATGCACGAGTTTTCGACCATCAAAGGTGTGGTTGAAGACGTAACCGAAATCATCCTGAACTTAAAACAAGTTCGTTTTAAAAAAACAGGTGAGTCGGGCGATAATGAGAAAATATTTGTGATCATTAACGGCCAGGATGCTTTTTCTGCAGGCGGCATTACTAAGTTTTCGAACAACTTTACCGTATTGAACCCTGATCTTGTTATTTGTAACATGGATTCATCAGTAACGCTTGAAGTTGAGCTTACTGTTGCTAAAGGCCGTGGTTACATCAGCAACGAGGAAAACAAAAACCCTGATGCTAACGTAGGCGTGATAGCTATCGATTCGATCTTCACACCTATCAAGAATGTAAAATATACGCTTGAAAACTATCGTGTAGAACAAAAAACGGATTACGAAAAACTGATCCTTGATATTTCTACAGATGGCTCTATCCATCCGGAGGATGCGTTGAAACAAGCCGCTAAGATCCTTATCCAGCACTTCATGCTGTTCTCTGACGAGAACATGATGCTTGAAGCACAGGCTAAAGAAGAAACTAAAGAAGTTGATGAGGAAATTTTGCACATGCGCAAGATCCTTAAAACCGAATTGGTTGATCTTGACCTGAGCGTACGCGCACTAAACTGCTTAAAAGCTGCTGATATCCGCAGCCTTGCAGACCTGGTATCGTACGATGTTGCTGATATGTTGAAATTCAGGAACTTTGGTAAAAAATCATTAACGGAGATTCAGGACCTGGTTAAATCAAAAGGCTTATCTTTTGGTATGAACCTGTCTAAATTTAAGTTGGACGAAGAATAATTAGTGATAAGAGGTTAGAGATTAGTTAATCAGTCTTTAACCTCTTTTCATTTTTATACCATTGGTTGGAGACCACACAGTGACT
Source organism: Mucilaginibacter sp. AK015 (assembly GCF_014200785.1). Lineage (NCBI taxonomy): Bacteria > Pseudomonadati > Bacteroidota > Sphingobacteriia > Sphingobacteriales > Sphingobacteriaceae > Mucilaginibacter > Mucilaginibacter sp. AK015. The sequence goes on along the minus strand of NZ_JACHCV010000002.1, from coordinate 379,837 downwards.
AATCTCCGATCACTAATTAACAAGTCACTAAACATCGCGTAATTCCGCGGGCTTGACGAAACATCGCCGCCCAACGGTATGCACGTGCCACAACACAAAAACAAATGAGACACGGAAAAAAAGTTAATCACTTAGGCCGCACAGACAGCCACCGCAAAGCAATGCTGGCTAACATGGCCTCTTCGCTTATCCAACACAAGCGCATTACAACAACATTAGCAAAAGCAAAAGCTTTGCGCGGATATGTTGAGCCACTTTTAACAAAATCAAAAAACGATACTACACACTCTCGCCGTACAGTGTTTAGCTATTTACAAGACAAAGACACCGTGAACATTCTGTTCCGTGAAGTTGCCGAGAAAATTGCTAACCGCCCGGGTGGTTACACACGTATAGTTAAGTTAGAGAACCGGTTAGGCGATAACGCTGAAATGGCCATCATCGAGCTTGTTGATTACAACACTGTTTACGGTAAAGATGCTGAAGCTAAAACCGAGAAAAAATCAACACGTCGTCGTGGTGGTGCTTCTAAGGCTAAAGCTGCTGCTCCTGCAACCGAAAAAGCTGCTGCTCCGGTAGCCGCCGAAGAAACAGTTGAAACTGCACCAGTGGCTGAAACTACACCCGCTGTAGAAACTGCACCAGCTGCAGAAGAAACTCCTGCCACTGAAGCTCCTGCAGCTGATGACAAGGAAGAAAATGCTGAAAAAGGCGAATAATTAACTATTCACCTTAAAGTATATAAAGCCTCCCGTATTCCGGGGGGCTTTTTTGTTTTGTAATGTTGCCGAATTTTAAAACCCCTGCCTGTTTCCTGGGTTTAAATAGAATAATATTAAACTTACTATGGCAAACGTAGCAGACCAGATGGTTGAGATGCTGGTGAACGCGGGCATTAAAAGGATATACGCTGTAACAGGCGATAGCTTAAACGAGGTTAATGACGCCGTAAGGCGCGAGGGCAGCATTCAATGGGTGCATGTACGGCACGAAGAAGCGGGCGCCTATGCGGCCGGTGCCGAGGCGCAGTTAACCGGTACCCTGGCTTGTTGTGCCGGCAGCAGCGGCCCGGGCCACGTTCACCTGATCAACGGCCTGTACGATGCGCACCGCTCAGGCGCGCCGGTTATAGCCATAGCATCAACCGTTGCCAGTTTTGAGTATGGTACCGAATATTTCCAGGAAACAAACACCATAAAATTATTTGACGATTGCAGCCTTTATAACCAGGTTGCTACTACGCCAAAACAATTTCCGCGGATGCTGCAGGCGGGTATACAGGCCGCGCTGCACCGCAAAGGCGTGGCGGTAATTGGTGTACCCGGCGATCTGACCGCTATGGATGCCGAAGAAATAGCAACATCTACCCAAAACTTTAACCCAATTGCGGTAACCCGGCCCAATGATGATGACCTTGCCAGGCTTGCAGCATTGATCAATCAGCATAAAAAGATTACCATTTTTTGTGGTATAGGGGCCGCCGATGCGCACGATGAAGTTTTGGCCTTATCGCAAAAGCTGAATGCGCCGGTGGCCTATTCTTTCCGCTCAAAAATGGATATCCAGTACGATAACCCCAACGAGGTAGGGATGACCGGCTTACTGGGCCTGCCTTCGGCATATCACAGTATGCATCAATCAGATCTGCTCATATTGTTAGGTACTGATTTCCCTTACACGCCTTTTATGCCTACCGACTGCAAGATAGTGCAGATAGATATAAAACCCGAACGAATTGGCCGCCGGGCTAAGGTTGATGTGGGTTTAAGCGGCTCTGTTAAAGATACCCTGACCGCTTTGCTGCCACTGGTTGAGCAGCACGGGGATGACAGCTTTTTGAAAGCACAGCTGGATTTTTATGCCGACGTGCAGAAGAACATGAAGACCTACGTAGACGATAAGGGAAAAAAGGAAAATATCCATCCGGAATATATTGCCACCCTTATTGATGAACTGGCTGCTGATGATGCTATATTCACGGTGGATACCGGCATGTCGTGCGTATGGGGGGCGCGTTATATAAATGCAACCGGCAAACGTAAAATGATAGGTTCGTTCAATCACGGCTCAATGGCTAACGCCATGCCGCAGGCAATAGGTGCTGCTTTAGCAATGCCGGGCAGGCAGGTGGTAGCTTTATGCGGCGATGGAGGGATATCTATGCTGCTGGGCGACCTGGCCACCATAGCGCAGTACAAGCTTCCTGTAAAAATAATTGTGTTTAACAACCGCTCGTTAGGGATGGTGAAGCTTGAAATGGAAGTGGCCGGCCTGCCCGACTGGCAAACCGATATGCACAACCCCGATTTTGCCATGGTTGCAAAGGCGATGGGGATTAAGGGGATAACCGTTACCGACCCTGATGAAGCCCGGCAGGCTTTAATTGAAGGATTAATATATAAAGGCCCGGCACTTATAAATATTATGACTGACCCTAACGCCCTGGCCATGCCGCCAAAAGTAGAACTGAGTCAGGTAAAAGGGATGGCCGTATCCATGACCAAGCTGATGCTAAACGGACGGATGGACGAGGTTGTTGATACCATTAAGGCCAATTATAAACATCTTAAAGATATCATATAAACAACGCTAAGGGCAGGTTCAAGGCTTAATGTATTGCTTAATAACCTGCTGCAACTGGCCGGCTTGCATAACGCCACTTTGGCGCCATTTACTTTCGCCGTTTTGGAAAATCATTAGCGTTGGCACACTCTGTACGCGGTAAGCATTGGCTGCCGCCGGGTTTTTATCTATATCGATTTTAATGATGGTGACCTTATCGCCCAGGGCATCTTTTACCTGCTTTAAAATTGGCGGCATCATTTTACAAGGCCCGCACCACTCCGCCGAAAAATCTACCAGCACAGGTTTTTCTGATGCTATAATATCCTTAAAGTTTGCCATTGGTTTATCTCCTTTTGATAATAATAACGCTAAATAGGGGAATACGTTTTATAATGGAATTAAATTAAAGTTGTTGGCCGGTGCGATTCCCATCCGCCGGGGTGCAGGCAGGAATGATACGAAATGTACACTAAACATTTCCCTTCTTCTACGCTGAGCCATCGCCCCCCTCCCCAGAGAGGGAGTTTAAGTTGCGCACTTAACCGATCTCAATGCAAAACTTTCTTGTGAAAGGGCTGCAATATATTACTATCGGTTAGCCAGTCGGCAAGGCGCTGTGGCCAGTTGTTAATAGATTTTAGCCGGCGGTTCATGCCCATGTTAAAGGCATGGTCGCCACGCGCATACATATGCATCTCAACCGGCACTTTAGCTTTGCGATAACGCTGTAAGAGCTGTATAATAGGTAACGAGCAGCACGCGTCATCATTGGCGGCTACCAAAAATGCCTGGGGCGCATCAGGCGGAACGGTTTCGGGCACGTAGCCAGGGCCCGGGTAAACCTGTACAATAAAGTTTGGTTTTGCGCTTAATCGGTCAATAAGGTCAGCAGCTTTTGGGTCGCCTTTCCAGCCGCTAAAGGCAACCATATCAACCACTTCGCCGCCTGCCGAAAAGCCCATCATACCTATCCGGTTGGTATCGATGTTAAACTCGGCCGCCCGGCTGCGCACCAAACGCATGGCGCGGTAAGCATCCTGTTTGGGGTGTATATCAACCTTGTAAGGCGATAGGCTATCGCGCCCTAAACGGTACTTAAGTATAAAAACGGTTACTCCGAGGTCGTTATAAAATTTTGCCGGCGCTACACCCTCTGAGTTATAAACTAATAACCTGTGGCCGCCTCCGGGGCAAATGATCACCGCGGCCCCGTTTGCCTTATCGGCGGGCGGGGCATATACCGTTAACGATGGATTGTGAATATTTTTTACCCAGTAATCTTTGGCCTGTTCGGGTTCGTTGCGGCGGTTTTCAAAACCGGGCGCCCCCTTTGGCCATAAGGGAATAACCGTTTGTGCATGCACTGCAAGGGTGCATAACACCAACATAACCAAGCTTGTGCAAAATGACGACAGCGTTTTCATAATGCAATTTAAGCTATTTACTCATAAAACCCTTCCACCATTCAGAATTATACGGGCCATCCGGTTCAGTAGGCTTTCCTGGCTCAGGCATAAACAGCGCGATGCCTTTTTCGCCGGCCAGGTTTAATAACCTTTCGGCTGGCTCGTACCAGGCGTGCGGTGCAAGGTTAAAGGTGCCCCAGTGCAATGGCATCATTAAGTTGCCTTTAAGGGCAAGGTGCGCGTTGGTGGCATTGTCAGGCCCCATATGTATATCCGGCCAGTACTTGCCGTAAGCCCCTACCTCAAGCATGGTAAGGTCAAACGGGCCAAAAGCCTCACCAATTTCGGCAAAGCCGGGGAACCAGCCCGAATCGGCGCCGAAAAATATGTTATGCTGCGGGCCTTTTATCACAAACGATGCCCACAAGGTTTCGTTGCGGTTAAAGATGCCCCGGCCCGAAAAATGCCTTGCAGGTGTGGCCGTGATATTGCAATTGCCTATCATCACACTATCTCCCCAATCTACCTCGTTAATATAATTTTTTAAGATCCCCCAATTTTCAAGATAATCACAAACCCCCATCGGCGTAATAAAGGGTATTGCCTTACCGGCAAAGAAACTTATCGTTGCTTTGTCAAGATGGTCATAATGATCGTGCGAAATGATCACCGCATCTAACGGGGGCAGGTCTTGAAGCGCAATTGGCGGTTGAAAAAAGCGCCTGGGGCCAAATGCCTGTGTAAATGAAACCCGCTGGCTCCAAACAGGGTCTGTTAAAATATGGATGCCGTCAATTTCTATCAATAAACTGGAATGGCCAACCCATGTTATGCGCAGGCCCTTTTCAGGCAGCGTTTGATACACTGATACATCTGTAGTAAACGGCCCTAACGGAATCTTCGGTGTATTCTCGGCCGTGTTATTTGCATATTCACGCATTATAGGTAGTAGCTTGCCGAACCCACCACTATCAGTTGGGATGGGGTTTTGAAATTTTCTTCCTTTTTTTGTTGCTCCGGCTAATTTCATAGGATATTATAAATGCTGATAGTTAGGGTAATGAAATATCAAAAACTGCTTTAAACGCCGTGTTTTTTTAAAAAGGCTACAGCTATATCGCAAAAAGCCAGCAGACTTACCGGCAATTGCGGTTCGGTATACGGGTGCACGGCCCCAAAAGTATGGTCGGCACCAGGGATGATCACAAACTCAGCATTGGGCTGCGCAGCGTGTAACTGTTGGGCGTGGCTCAAAGGCACGCTGGTATCGGCATCCCCATGTGTAATAAGCCAGGGCTGCGCAACCTGGGCGGCTTTCGCTTGTATATCAAGCCTTTTAGGGTTAGCATCCAGGTCATGTAGCAACGACGATTTATAAGGCATATTTTGCCCGGTACGCGCGTTTTTCATATACATTACGCCCTGCAGGCGCCATTGCCTTTCTGCTTCTTTTGGCCAAAGGTTATAAAAGCTGGATATTGCGGCCATAGTAACGAGTTTTTTGATACGGGCATCCTCGGCAGTTTTAACGATGCTGATGCCGCCGCCCATGCTGTGTCCTATCAGGTAAACGCTGTTTACACGGGCGATAGCCGAGCCCCCGCAGGCAAAATCGATAACCGATTTAAGGTCTTCCAGTTCGATACTGAACGTGTTATCTCCAAAAGCTATCAGGTCGGCAAACTCGGTAGGGTTATCGGCCGTAGTACCATTATGCGAAAAGTTGAATTTTAAAAAGCGAAAGCCATTTTCGGCGAAATATTTTGCAACCAGGTTATGCGCGCCCCAATCTTTAAACCCCCTTATGCCATGGGCAAAAATCACCAGCGGCGCGTAAGGCTGTAAGGTATCGTAGGTAATATCGGCTGTCATTCCCCGGCCCTTTGCGCCGGGGATGGTATAATGTTGCTTAACGATCATCATTAAAAAGTTACTTCTTTTTCGGTTATATCTGTTGTTTTTACAACAACCGTACCCGCCCAAAGGTCGCCTAATCTTTGATGCTTCGGTGTTTTTGAAATACAAATTAACGCAGGAATTCCATATATGAAAATATCTATTGAATCTAACAGGCGTCTTTTAAAAGTTGTTGATAACGACGGTTTAACGGCACCGTCAGTTACAACTTTTAATTTAACTATGTCATGTCCAGGCGTTGCATGCGCCGACTCTAATACAACAAAGTATAGAAGCCAGGCGATTATAATTGGGAGCACCATTATGCCGGTTACAGTTGCTTTTCCCGGTTCTGGGTTTTCATCAAACGCATAAATATATACGGTATAAAAAACAAAATATAGGCTGTAATCAATTAGCGTGGCTATGATTCGTAGTTTAATGTATGGTTTAGGCGTAATGGTATAAAATTTCATTAATAACAATTATACATGCAATGTATGAAATGCTATTATATTTTCTTCCCATTAAAAGTTATCCCATACAGATCCGTCCTTCGATCCTTTAAATTTTGTACGCTGCCATATTCATGCAGTTCGCCCAGGGTAGATAGGTCTACATCCGCTATCACGATCATTTCGCTGTTTGGTGTGGCCTCCGACTGGATGCCGTTGGTAGGGAAGCCAAAATCTGAAGGGGTAAACACAGCCGACTGCGCATAAGAAATATCCATGTTGTTAACATTGGGCAGGTTACCTACGCAACCGGCAATAGCTACATAGCACTCGTTTTCTACAGCGCGCGCCTGGGCACAAAACTTAACACGGTTATAGCCGTTCTGTGTATCGGTTAAAAATGGTACAAATAATATCTGCATATCCTGCCCGGCCAATATGCGCCCTAATTCCGGAAACTCCACATCATAACATATCAAAATGCCTATCCGCCCGGCATCAGTATCAAAAACTTTCAGGTCGTTACCTCCGCGCATCCCCCATGAACTGATCTCGGAAGGAGTAGGGTGTATTTTTACGCTTTCCTCCATGCTGCCATTACGCCTGAAAAGGTATGATACATTATAAAGCGAATCATCTTCTATCTTGGGCATGCTGCCCGCAATAATGTTTACATTGTACGATACGGCCAGTTTAGTAAACGCCTCGGTAATGGGCCCTGTAAATTTAGCCAGTTCGCGCATGGCCTTGGCCGCATCCATATGGTTATACTCGGCCATCAGCGGGGTATTGAACAACTCCGGGAACAATACAAAATCCGACTGGTAATCGCTCACGGCATCTACAAAATACTCGGCATGTTTCATCAGTTCGCTGATGTTATTGTACGGCCGCATTTGCCACTGTACCAGGCCAATGCGTACTACGGTTTTTTGATTGATAACCGAGCTTATTTCTTCGTAGTATACATTGTTCCATTCTATCAGGGTAGCAAAGCCTTTTGAACGGTTGTCCTCGGGTAGGTAATTACGCAGTATTTTACGCACGTGAAAATCGTTTGACAACTGGAACGACAGCGTAGGGTCGAATATCTCTTTATACTTTACCTTATCTATATATTGTTTTGGCGTAAGGTCGTTCTGAAATTTTTGATAGTTAGGGATGCGGCCTCCGGCAATAATGCTTTTTAAGTTCAGCTTTTCGCACAGGGCTTTACGGGCTTCGTATAAGCGGCGGGCCAGGCGCAGGCCGCGATACTTGGGATGTACAAAAATTTCTATGCCGTACAGTACGTCTCCTTTGTCATCGTGGGTTTTAAACGTGCCGTTACCGGTTATCTGTTTATAGGTATGGGTATCGCCAAATTTGCTGTAATCAACAATTATAGAAAGCGCGCAGCCAACTACCTCGTTATTTACGGTAACGCAAATTTGCCCTTCGGGAAAAAGCTTGATGAGCTTTCTGATAGAGGCGGCGTCCCAATGGTCTTCGTCCATATCCAGGTAAGCCGATTTCATCGACTTTTTTAACTCCTGGTAATCTTGTACTTCAAGGTTACGTAATTCTATACTTTGCAGATCCATTTTTCTGTAACCCGTTTTGAGGCGGAATGTTTGTATAAAGCCGAAAGTCGTAAGTTTCAAGTCTTAGGTCGGATTTCATTAACTATAGACTTAAGGCTAAATATTTACGACTTAGAATGCCACCAGGCCCATAACATGAGCACCGGTTGTAAAAGCAACCTTACCCATGCTATTGCCGGGGTAACCGTAAGGCTGCCAAGGTTAACAGGTGCATCTATGATCATGCTGATATGCACCGGTAAAAAGGCCGCCAGCATGAGTATGATACCCCACGAAGCAATTTTACGGGTTTTGGGTAATATCATCATAACCGCGAATGCTATCTCAAAAAAACCTGCCAACACATTTGCAATAATGGGATAAGGGATATAGGAGGGGATTATTCTATAATATGATTGTGGGTTATAAAAATGATTGGCACCGGCTGCCAAATAGCCGGCTGTCAAAATTACAAGGCTGATTTTTTTAATATTTTTTATTTTTTTGGTCATATCTGCCTTCTAAAACAATAATATTATAATATTGGCGGCTTTATTTTTAAAAAACCGCTTAATTTATAATCATTCTAAATGCGCCTGTTTGACATATCCTTGACATTGCATCTTAATTGGTGTGCTACTTTTGTTGGGTCAAAAAATAAACTGCTTTGAAGTACTTAAAAGTTATTGCTTTTACACATAAACAGATTGAGCTGAAGGAATTGGGGCGGTTGGTGATATGCCAGGAAAATCTGACCACTAAGCTTCAAGAGGTTAAAGCACGTTTTGGTATTGACGAGTTATTTTATCTGGGTACCTGTAACCGTGTAGAATTTGTAATGTCGACACAGCAGGTAATTGACAAGGCTTTTGCCCACCAGTTTTTGGAGACATTGCAAATGGGCCTTTGCCCGCACTCTACAAGTACTTTCCTTGATGCGGCGTCGATCTATGAAGGGCAGGATGCGATGAACCATTTGTTGCGCACATCATGCTCGTTGGAGAGCCTGATAGTTGGCGAAAAAGAAATTTTAGCCCAGTTGCGTAAAGCTTACGAAGATTGCAGGGCGGCAGGGCTAACCGGCGATTGTTTGCGTGTGGTAATGGATTGTGTGGTAAAAACAGCCAAAGAAGTTTATACCCATACCAATATCTCGAAAAACCCTATTTCGGTAGTGTCGTTGGCTTACCGTAAGTTAAAAGACCTTAAGCTTTGCTCTAATGCCCGTATATTGATCATCGGAGCAGGCGAAACCAACCGCAATATTTCAAAATATCTTCAAAAGCATAAGTTCTCTAACTTTTCAGTATTTAACCGTACGCTTGAAAAAGCACAGCAGTTGGCTGCCGATCTGGGCGGCGAGGCTTTTGAGCTTTCCGAGTTGAAAAACTACAAAAAAGGGTTTGATGCTATTATCACCTGCACGTCGGCGGTTGAACCCATTATCACCCCTGAAATTTACGCGTCGTTGCTAAACGGCGATACCGATAAAAAAACAATTGTCGACCTGGCTATCCCGAACGACACCTCTCCTGTAGTATTAGAGCAGTTTGATGTAAATTTTATCGAGGTACACAGCCTTAACGAAATTGCCAAAAAGAACCTGCAGGAACGCTACCAGGAACTGGTGCACGCCGAAGCCATTATAGATCAGAACATCGCCGAGTTTATGGTGATGCTGAAGCAGCGCAAAATTGAGCTGGCCATGCGCCAGGTGCCTGAAAAGATCAAGGAAATACGCAATAATGCCGTAAACACCGTTTTTGCACAGGAAGTTCAAAGCCTTGATAAAGAATCGCGCGAGATACTGGAGAAGGTGATGAACTACATGGAGAAAAAGTATATCAGCGTGCCGATGATCATGGCGAAGGATATATTGATCAATAATAAATAGTTTCTTTCTTATCGTATATTTAGTAAGCTGCTGCGAGTTTAGCGCAGCGTAACTCGTGGTGTAGCACAAGGTAAGCTTTCAGCTTACCACACTAATCATCAAAATAACATCGATCAACCCTTCCTGTCTGCATAATCTCGCCTGATGTGAAGTTAGTTCTCCGTTAGGATTGGCAGTACGCAATATGATCGTCAGTGGATGTTACTTTCTTTTCTCTCAAAAGAAAGTAACCAAAGAAAAGTCGCGGCTGCGTCCTGTTCTGTGAAAGGTTCTGCCGGGGCAATGCCTGTGCCACCCGAACAGGCCAATGCCGCATTTTGAGGTGTCGTTAGGGCAGTACTTTTTGTAACGATTTATTTAGTTTTTTCTTGCCCCGTCAGCAAAACAGCTTCGGCCGAAAGTGGGCAGAACATGGTGGCCTTGAGCGTGGCAAGGGCATAGGAAATTTTGCTGAAGCGTGAGGCTTGCGCGGCGAAGCGTGGGGCAAAGGTTTCCAGCCCGTGGTTCTGCACGATTTGCGGGGTAAAGCCCTGTGCGGCGAAGAAGCCTTTTTGCTGACTTGATTTTTGGTTACTTTGTATCAAGACAAAGTAACAGCCCTCCGCGGCAATTGAGCGGACTGACGTTTCATGAAAGCACAAACGGTTCTCTCGCTGTTGGCATAGGTAAGCTTCCAGCTAAACAATAATAGTCAGCCCACTCTCATATCCTTAATTAATACTATATTACTGTGCATAAAAATTTAAATTTGTGCTGTAAAAATTTATCCCTTTGGACAGAACAGTAATAATAGGAACGCGTGGCAGCGAATTAGCTTTATGGCAGGCAAACTTTGTAAAGGACAGCCTGGCCGCGATAAACATTACCGCCGAACTTAAGATTATAAAAACACAGGGCGACCGCATCCTTAACCTGAGCTTTGATAAGCTGGAAGGAAAGGGCTTTTTTACCAAGGAATTAGAAGAAGAATTATTGGCAGGCACTATAGATATTGCTGTGCACTCGCATAAGGACCTGCCAACAGAAAACCCTCCGGGACTCATCATCGCAGCAGTTTCAGAACGGGAAGACCCGGCTGAACTGTTGTTGATCTTGAAGGACTGTGTGGATGTCCGTCAAAAGCTATCCGTAAAGTTTGGTGGCATGGTGGGTACATCATCTAACCGGCGCAAGGCCCAGCTACTGGCCGTACGGCCCGATCTGGAGATAGAAGAACTGCGCGGCAATGTGCCAACCCGCATAGGCAAACTGCGCGACGAGAAATATGATGCCATTATGCTTGCCAAGGCAGGTGTATCCCGTTTAGGTATCGACCTGAGCGAGTTTCATGTTGAGGAGTTGACCCCCACAGAATTTATCCCTGCTCCGGCGCAAGGGGTACTGGCTATCCAGGTACGCGAAAATAATGCTGAATTGTTTGAAGCCCTACAGGCGTTGCACCATCCCGAAGTTGCTGAAGAATTGGCCCTGGAGCGCGGTGTATTAAAAATGTTTGGTGGTGGCTGCCATTTACCGCTGGGTGTTTACTGCCGGCGCGACGATGGCAAGTTCCAGGTGTTTACATCAAAGGCGGAAGATGCCGACGAATTTCCGGACCGGTATTTTATCGAAAGTGATACCCTGGATGGCGTGGCAGATAAAATAGTAAGCCGTTTTGCAAAAGACAGAAAATTCCCTAATAAAGTATTTATATCCCGGGATATTTCGGAAACCAGCTATTTCCGCAAGGCATTAGAGAAACATAAAATAGAGATCGAAGCGCGGTCGCTTATCCGCACCGTACCGATTATCACCCGGTTCGATTCGTACATCCTGAAAAATATAGATTGGGTGTTTTTTACCAGTAAGAACGCGGTGGAGTACTTTTTTAAACTATCGCCCCAGTTTCCTAAAAAGGTAAAATTTGGGGTGATGGGTGCCGGCAGCGAAGATATGCTGCGCCGCAATGGCCACTTTGCCGATTTTGTTGGCGAAAGTAACGACACGGCTGATGTAGCCGCCGACTTTGCCGAACTGGCCAACGGTACAACAATATTATTCCCCGGGGCTGATAACCCCATGCGGAGTATCCAGCAGGGCTTGTCTGCCGAAACTAAGATAATTGATCTGCCCGTTTACGAAACCGTACTGGAGGAGGACGTGGAGCCAAGCGGCGCTGACGTAATGGTATTTACCAGCCCAAGCAATGTGGAGGCCTACTTTGCCGATAACCTGCTGGAGCCTGGCCAAAAGGTGATAGCCATTGGTAAATCAACCGGTAAAAAGTTTGATGAAATGGGAGTAAAATATACCCTGCCTTTCTCTCCCGACGAAGTCGGGCTGGCAGAGGCGGTGTTTGGAATATAGAGAAGTCAATAGTCGATGGTCGATAGTCCATAGACTGATTTTACGATTATATAATTGAAGCCGACTATGGACTATCGACCATGGTCTATGGACTAAGAAAATGCTACAACGACCAAGACGAAATAGAAAAAGTGAAGTTATCCGCCAAATGGTGCAGGAAACGCATGTTAGCGCTGCTAACCTGATATTCCCGCTGTTTATTGTGGATGGCGAAAACCAAAAAACCGAAGTGGCATCAATGCCCGGCATCTTCAGGTATTCGATAGATAATTTACTGCGCGAGGTAGAAAGCTGCCTTAAGCTGGGTTTAAACGCTTTCGACTTGTTCCCTAATATAGAAGAATCATTAAAAGACAAATATGCCACCGAAAGCCACCGAGATGAGAGCCTTTACCTGCGCGCCATCCGTGCCGTAAAGAAGGAATTCCCGGAAGCTTGCGTAATTACCGACGTTGCGATGGACCCATACAGCAGCGATGGCCATGATGGCGTAGTTGAAAATGGCGAGATATTAAATGATGAGACCCTCGAGATATTAGGTAAAATGGCTTTGGCCCATGCCCGCAGCGGGGCGGATATTATTGCCCCATCAGATATGATGGATGGCCGTGTGGGTTACATTCGCCAGGTGCTTGACGACAACGGTTTTACCGGCGTATCTATCATGTCGTACTCCGCAAAATATGCCAGCGCGTTCTATGGTCCGTTTAGGGATGCGTTAAATTCGGCCCCGAAATTTGGCGATAAAAAAACCTACCAGATGAATCCTGCCAACCAGCGGGAAGCGCTGATAGAAGCCCGTTTAGATGAGGCCGAAGGAGCGGATTTCCTGATGGTGAAACCAGCCCTTTCATACCTGGATGTTATTAAACTCATAAAAGACGATACAGAGCTGCCCGTTGCGGCTTACAATGTGAGCGGCGAATACGCTATGATCAAAGCCGCCATACAAAAAGGCTGGCTGAACGAGCAGCGCGCCATTACCGAGGTGCTTACCAGCATCCGCCGTGCAGGCGCCAGCGCGATATTAACCTACCATGCCAAAGAGGTGCTGCTGAATAAGTGGTTGTAATAGTGAAATAACAAAACGTCATTGCGAGGTACGAAGCAATCTCAGAACTGTGCATAACCGATATGCATCCCGGGAGATTGCTTCGTACCTCGCAATGACGGGTTAGAAAGAAAGAACAAATGAACAAACCTGATATTAGCAGAGCAAGATCTGCAGAACTGTACGAAAAAGCAAAGACCTATTTCCCGGGTGGTGTAAACTCGCCGGTACGGGCGTTTAAATCTGTTTACGGTACGCCGCTTTTTATCGAAAAAGGCGACGGCAGCCATATTTGGGATGCCGACGGTAACGAGTTTGTTGATTTTTGCTGCTCATGGGGGCCGCTTATTTTGGGTCACAACAACCCGGCCGTTCGCGAAAAGGTAACCGGGGTAATGCAGAAAGGCATGTCTTTCGGTGCGCCTACGGCGTTGGAGAACGAACTGGCGGAACTTATCCTCGGCAATAATAAATTCATCCAAAAAATACGGTTTGTAAGCTCGGGCACCGAAGCGGTAATGTCGGCCATCAGGCTGGCAAGGGGCTACACCAAGCGCGACAAGATCTTAAAATTTGAAGGCTGCTATCATGGCCACTCGGATAGTCTTTTAGTTAAAGCGGGCTCGGGCCTGGTAACCTTCGGCGAAACCTCGTCTGCAGGCGTACCAAAGGCTTTTGCTGATGAAACGATAGTAGTGTCGTTAAATGATAAAAAAGCCCTGCAGGAGGCCTTTGATGAGTTTAGGGGGCAAATTGCAGCGGTTATCATCGAGCCTGTGCCTGCTAACAACGGCTTGTTGCTGCAAACGCAGGATTATCTAAATTACCTGCGCCAGATCTGTACCGATAACGGCGCCATGCTGATCTTTGATGAGGTGATCTCGGGTTTCCGTGTGGGTTTTGAAGGCGCGGCTGCTTATTATGGCATCCAGCCGGATATCATTACTTATGGTAAGATCATCGGCGGCGGTTTGCCTGTTGGGGCTTACGGTGCATCGGCACAGGTAATGGATCATATATCCCCCGTAGGCTCAGTTTACCAGGCGGGTACCTTATCAGGAAATCCGGTTGCTATGGCAGCGGGTATCGCCCAATTAAGCGAGCTGTTAAAACCTGGTTTTTACGATGATCTGCATGCAAAAACCGCGGGTTTTGTAAAAGATATTCAGAATTTTGTGGCTGAACGTACGTATCAATTCAAGGTGTTCACCATTGGATCGATATTTTGGTTTGCATTTACCGATAAAGAAACTATCACAACCGCAGAAGACATTGACCCGGGCAGCATGGCCAAATTTAAAGAAATGCACCGGGAACTGATCAACAGAGGCATTTATTTAGGTCCGTCGGGCTACGAGGTTGGCTTTATATCGGCCGCCCACACACAAGCCGATTTAGAAACAACAAAAACAGCTATATTTGATAGTCTGGATATTGTATTTGGAAAATAAGTTTGCAGTTGCCGGTTAGCAGTTTGCCAAATAACTGCCAACCGCAAATTGAGAAGTTATGAAAAAGACACTCGTAATATTTTATGCCATCATTATTTATGCGGTTGCCGAACTGATATGGTGGGGATATATGCTGGTACATCTTAATCCAAGCCGTAAGGGGATGATCATGGGCGAGGGCATGATGTTCATCACCGTTTTTTTGATCGGGGCATATTTTTTACATCAATCGCTTAACCGCGAAGCCAAACTGCAGGAACAGAAAAAGAACTTCCTGCTTTCGGTAACGCACGAACTGAAGTCGCCGCTGGCATCTATAAAAATATTATTGCAGACTATTCAAAAGCGCGACCTGACAAAAGTGCAGATATTGAACTTTATCGATAAGTCGTTACTTGATGTAGAGCGGCTGGATGATATGGTAGAGAACATGCTGCTTGCATCAAAAATTGATAACCGCTCGTACACCTTTCCGAAGGCAAAATTCAACCTGTCGGTTTTGGTTGACAGCATTGTTAACCGCCTGCAAATAAGCAAGTGCGATTGCAACCAGCAGATCATAAATGCCGAGATCGAGCCTAAAATAGAGATAACAGGCGATAAGTTTGCTTTAACTTCGGTGGTTACCAACCTGGTAGAGAACGCTGTAAAATATTCCAGCCCCTGCGAAACCGTTAATGTCAGGCTGTTTGAGAAAGAGGGTAAAGTTTACTTTCAGGTGGCAGACCATGGCATAGGTATTGCTGATAGTGAAAAGTCACGCATCTTTGATAAATTTTATCGTGTAGGCAGCGAAGATACACGCAATACAAAAGGGACGGGCTTGGGTTTATACATTGTTAAAGAGGTATTAGATAAACACCAGGCCAGTATAAAAGTTAAAGACAACCGCCCTGCCGGCAGCGTATTTGAAGTAGTATTTGCATTAACCTAAACAATAGCGACCATGCTGAACAAAAAAAGAATTTTATTAGCCGAAGACGAAGAGCATCTATTAGAGGCTATTAAGTTAAACCTCGAGCTGGAGGGGTATAAAGTTTCTACAGCGAATAACGGTAAAAAAGCCCTTCAAATTTTTAAGGAAGAGCGATTTAACCTGGTAATACTGGATGTGATGATGCCCGAAATTGACGGCTTTGTGGTTGCAGAAACCATAAGACTTGAAAACTCTGAGGTGCCTATCATGTTCCTTACCGCAAAAAACACCAACGAGGATAAAATATCGGGCCTGAAAAAAGGCGCAGATGACTATCTGACCAAGCCGTTTAACCTGGAAGAGTTGATCCTTCGTGTTAACAACCTGGTAAAACGCAGCCTGAAAGGCGACGACCTGAAAGAATTCAACAGTTACAAGATAGGCGACAAAACCATCCATTTTAACTCTTTTGAACTGGTTAACGGCGATGAAAGTATTACACCGCTTACCAAAAAGGAAACTATGCTGCTGAAATTGCTGATAGAGCGCCGTAACGAGGCGGTATCGCGTGAGCAGATATTGGAAACCGTTTGGAATTACGATGTGTATCCGTCAACCCGCACTATCGATAACTTTATACTGACGTTCCGTAAGTACTTTGAACCGGACCCTAAAAACCCGGTTTATTTCCACTCGATACGGGGTGTAGGTTATAAATTTACAGACAATCACTAATACTGCATGTTTACAAACAGGGCCAGGATATTAGTAGCGGGGATGTTTATAGTTTTAATGGCCGTAGCCGTTAAGTACCAGGCATACCAGTTAGCTGCTTTAGCCCTGATGTTTATTGCGCTGCTGATATGGGGCTACTTTAAACAGGGAACTATTGTATTGGCGGCTAAGGCTTTTCACCAGAAGGATTACGATAAAGCCGAAGCTTTATTAAAGCAGGTTCCGAAACCCGAATGGCTCAGTAAAAAGCGCCGCGGGTTTTATGAATTTATATACGGTGGGATATGCCTGCAAAAACGTGAATATGCCGAAGCCGAACAGCACTATGAATTAGCTGCCTTATATCCATTACGCAGTGCAAACGACCATGTGGCCGCGCTGGTGCATGTGGCCAATATTAATGTGCGTAACGGTAACTTTGAAAAAGCGAGGATATACCTGCAGCTTACCGAAAAACATAAAGACAACATAACTGCCAAAATGAAGGATGTGATCTGGAAGGTTGAGCAGGAATTAAGCAAACACAAATAAAGAGGCAAGATAATAAGAATCAAGAACCAGGATTATTTTTGTCTTGAATCCTGATTCCTGTTACCTTGCCTCTCCACAAATATGAAAGATTCGTTATTTATAAAAGCCGCATTTTCAGAAAAAACAGAACGCCCGCCGGTGTGGATGATGCGCCAGGCAGGCCGTTTTATGCCCGAGTACTGGGAGATCAAAAATAAGTATTCTTTCCTGGAGATGTGCAAAACGCCCGAGCTGGCTGCCGATGTTACCATGCTGCCGGTTGATCTGCTGGGTATTGATGCCGCCATCTTGTTTTCCGACATCCTGGTTACCGGCGAAGCCATGGGCGGCGATCTGAGCTTTACACAAGGCGTAGGGCCCAAGTTTGCTAACCCCGTGCGTACACAGGCCGATATCGATAACCTGCAAACCAACGTGGGCGACAGGCTGCAATATGTAGCCGATGCTATCAACGTAATTCAGCAGCGTTTAAATGGCAGCATCCCGTTGATCGGGTTTGCAGGCGCGCCGTTTACCGTGATGAGCTATTTGGTTGAAGGCGGATCGTCAAAAGATTTCAAACTGACCAAACTGATGCTGCATAACCATCCCGAAATGGCGCATCAACTTTTATCAAAAATTGCTACGGTTACGGCCGATTACCTGAACCTGCAGATAGCGGCAGGGGTAAACGCTGTACAGATATTTGATAGCTGGGCGCAGGCATTATCATGGGATGATTATACCGAATTTTCGCACCGCTACATTGTGGAGATCATTAGTAAACTGAACAGGAAGGATATCCCGGTGATATCGTTCTGCAAAGGTAGTTCGGTATTCGCGCCGTTAATGGCTGAGGCAAAACCGGATGTAATTTCAATCGACTGGAACGCTGACCTGCTGGATATCAAGAACCGGTTGCCGAAAAATATCGCCGTACAAGGCAATCTTGATCCGCATATCTTATATGCCGATAAAAAGGTGATAAAAGAGCGAATTTATAACCTTTTTGGGCGAATGAAGGGCGAAAATGGCTTCATTTTTAACCTGGGCCACGGCATTATGCCCGATATCCCGTTTGATAATGTGAAGTACGCGGTAGAGGTGATAAAAGAGTTTAAGTATTAAATAAATAGAGATGTCAATGCGAAGAGCGTAGCGACGCGGCAATCTCGTAGCCAATGCATACACGCTTTGCATCCGACGAGTTTGCCGCGCTATCGCTCGCAATGCCATAGAAAAAAACATGTACCAATACGTTTTAGCCATACATATCATATTTGTAGTCTGCTGGATGGCGGGGCTGTTTTACATGGTGCGCCTGTTTATTTATCATACCGAGGCGCAGGCAAAGCCCGAGCCTGCCCGCACGATATTGTCCGAACAGTTTGAGGTTATGGAGCGAAAGCTTTGGTGGATCATCACTACCCCAAGCATGTACCTGGTTATTATCGCCGGGGCGTTAATGATCCACCTGCATGCTGCCGCATTGGTGCCGCAAAGGTGGCTGCACATTAAACTGCTGTTTGTAACTGGTTTGGTTATATACCATTTCATCTGCCAGAAAAAGATGAAACAAATGGCACAAGGCAACTTCAAATGGACATCTACCCAACTACGCCTGTGGAACGAACTGGCAACCATCCTGCTTTTCGCCATCGTATTTTTGGTAGTGCTAAAAAGCACGGTGAACTGGATCTTCGGTGTTATCGGTATCATCCTTTTCAGCCTTATCCTGATGTCGGCTGTGAAGATCTATAAGTATTTCAGAGAGAGAAATAATCCCTAAAAACTTAGAATTTTCTCGGATTTTTTCAGGAATTTTCGAGGGTTTGCAAGCATTTATCGTTTACTTCTGTAAATAAATCTTGCCATCCTTCATCACCAATTTCACCTGCTGTACTGCTTTAATATCTTTCGCGGGATTACCCTCAACAGCTATGATATCCGCAAGGTAACCAGCCTTGATGCTACCCAACTTTTTTAGCCCAAACACCCCGGCGTTTACCGATGTTGCCGATCTTAACACATCAACCGGTTTCATTCCGTACTCGGCCATTAAGAGCATTTCACGGGCATTTTCGCCATGTGCAAACACGCCAACATCGCCGCCCATACATATAGTAACCCCGGCGCTTAACGCTTCCCTGAACATCTTGCGTTTTGTTATTACGTCTTCCGGGTCGGCATCAACACCTTTTTTCCATCCGCGGTACCTGTCGTTGGCTTCTGTTGCTGCAAGTGTGGGGCATAAGGCTATCCCTTTTTCTTTCATCATTTTGAATAATTCAGGCGTGCCGCCATCGCCGTGCTCAATAGTGCTGGCTCCTGCTATTATCGCGCGGCGCATACCCTCTTCTGTGCCTGAGTGTACTACCACCTGGCTGCCGCGGCTATTGGCCACTGCTACAGCGGCTTTTAGCTCATCAACTGTAAAAGTAGGGGTGGCGCCCTCGTCGGTAGCCCAGTAATCGGCATACAGTTTTACCACATCGGCACCGTAACCAATCTGCGAGCGCACCACTCTTGATATTCCTTCAACACCATCCGCTTCTTCGGCGCCAAGCACCGGGTGCCATTCGGCAACGCTGCTTTTTGGCCCGTAGGCACCCGTGGTAACAATGGCGCGGGTTGCTACCAGCATCCTGGGGCCGGGTATTACGCCTTTACTGATCGCGGTTTTTAAACCCACATCATCATAAGCAGCCCCTTCTGTCCCCAGGTCGCGTACGGTGGTGAAGCCTGCCATCAAAGTAGCTTTTGCATGTTCAACAGCCCGGGCTGTGCGCTCTGCGCGGCTTTCGTTCATTACCTGATCGGTCCATTTGGTTTCGTTGTAAGGGTGCAAAAATAAATGCGAGTGGCCCTCTATCAATCCGGGCAGCAAAGTCATGCCTTTTAATTCGATGATCTTTGCAGTTGCCGGTATGTTAATCGTTGATGGTTCGCCGGCCGCCTCTATGTGTTTGCCTTTAACCAACACATACCAGTTACTGTGTATGGCTTGCCCGTCGAAAACGCGGGCGGGTTTTAAAAGCATATAGGTGGTATCCTGCGCGTTAACGCTAAAGGCTGATAAAATAGTGATGATAAAAAGTTGAAATGTTTTCATTACAGATAAAGATAGGTTACTTTAAGCCGTTAAAGGCCAAACGAAATTTAGAGAAATTATTTTACAATGCATGCAACCATTTGTAGCACTTCCACATCTTACCTGTAAATGATGTTTTTGGAACCTAAAACTACTATTGATCATCTGGTACAATGCTGCAAGGCCGGCCAGCGTAAGGCACAGGAGTTGCTATACAAGCAATTTGCTTCAAAAATGCTGGGGGTTTGTATGCGTTACGCCACCGATAGGATGGAAGCCGAGGATATGTTGCAGAATGGGTTTATAAAAGTGTTTCAAAAAATAGCCGATTACAGGGGCGATGGTTCTTTTGAAGGTTGGATAAGGCGAATAATGGTACATAGCTCTATTGAGTATTACCGCCGCCATCATAAAATGATGCAGGTGGTTGACATTGCCGATTCGGGGCACGAGCCATCTGTAAATGCAGCCGCCGCAAGCAGCCTGGAAGCAAAAGATCTGTTGGTGCTGATAAAAGCCTTATCGCCCGGATATCGTATGGTATTTAACCTATATGCCATTGATGGTTATTCGCATAAAGAAATAGCCGAAATAGTGGGGATAAGTGAAGGGGCCTCGAAGTCGCAATTGTCAAGGGCCCGGGCTATTTTAAAAGAACAGATATTAAAAATGGACAATAAAAAGTATGGATATGCAGGATAAAGAAATTGACCGGTTATTCAAATCAGGTTTGGATAATCTTGAGGCTGAGCCATCGGACAAGGTGTGGGCTAAAATCACTTCTGGCCTGGATATGAAAAAAAGGCGCTGGAAAACTTACCTGGGCGCTGCAGCCAGTTTAATTATATTGCTTAGCGCCGGGTTGTATTTTATGTACGGCGTAAAGGATGATGTTGAAAAGCCCGTGCAAATAACCGCGGTTAAAGTAAACAAGCCGGTAAAAGCCATTGAACCGGTTGTTGCAGCAACTGAAACAATTGAACCGCCATTGCAAAAAGGCGTTGCCTTAAATGCCACAACAAGGCCGCGCCGGCAAAAGGCAAAAAACAATATCACGCCTGATGTATCACCTGCGCCGGTGGTGCCGGTACCGTATCAGGAAATATTACAGCCTGCCACACAACTGGCACAAACCGTTCAAAAAACCGAGGATGATATAAAGTTTGTTGTACCCGACAAGCAAACTCCTTTGAACGAAAAGATTATAATGCCGGATGAGGTTAGTGCTACCGCGGGTACCTTAGCCGCACAGCCGGTAACAGGCGCCAAAACCATTGCGGCTGCGCCTGCCAAAAAGCACCGCATAAGGAACCTTGGCGACCTGATCAACGTTGTTGTTAGCAAAGTGGATAAGCGTAAGGATAAGCTGATAGAGTTTTCGGATACAAAAGACGAGGACGAATCAATAGTGAGCGGACTTAACCTGGGCTTTATTAAAATTAAAAAACAAGATTAACAGATAACCGGATGCGCAGATTATATGCGCAAATGAGATCACCAGATCAATAAACACCAAATCAAAATTCTTTTTATATGAAACGCCTGATTTTTACTGCAATAATAAGCTTAACAGCAACCGTTGTGTTCGCACAAACCGATTCTGTTAAAACCGAAACCGATACAACCAAAACGCGCCGCACCAGGATAAAGCTTGGCTTTGGCGACGATGTTGCACAGGTGTCTATAAATGATACTACCAGTTATGCTTCAAAGGCGCCGGGTTTTTCCTTCGGACTTACCTTTACAAGGTTTGATATAGGCTTAACCACCCTTAACGATAATGGTAGTTTTAAACTATCGCCCACCAACCAATTTTTAAATTACCGGTCATGGCGCAGCAGCAACATTGGGTTTGACATATTGCAGCTAAGCTATCGCTTTAACAGTTCGTTCAGGATATATACCTCGGGCGGTTTTGACTGGACAAACCTGCGCCTGCGCGAAAGCGTGACTATATTGCGCGATCAGCCCGTTTTAACCTACACCCGCGATGATGTTAGATATGATAAAAACAGGTTATCCGCCACCTACATACGTGTACCTGTAGCGTTCGATTTCCGCACGCATAACGACGACGACGGCAGGCGCTTTCATTTTGTTGGCGGATTTGAAATGGGCGCACTCATCAGCAGCAGCCTGAAACAGGAAAGTAAGGAAAAAGGCGATCAGAAGTTGAGCGGCAATTATCACTTTGCCAAGTTCAGGTATGGTGCATCTTTAAGGGCCGGGTATGGTTCAATAGGCGTGTTTACCAAATATTACTTCAATAATATGTTCGAGAACAGCCCCGCGCAGGATGGGTTGCGTAACTTTTCTTTCGGGATGAGCGTGGGCTGGTAGCTTAGTATGTAGCCTGTAATTGATAGTCTATAGCTAAATCGACTTTAAGACTTGTGATTTAAGCATGTTGTTCAACCTACGCGCCGTTTGACTCACCCGGTCATTGCTTCGCTCGGCCCCCCCCCCCTCTCTCCGCAGGCGGAAAGAGGGTTTTGTTTTTTTCTTTACCATCTTTACAAAGTAAAGCGGGTCGAAAGTGAAGCGGAGTAGTGGTGAGTAAACCGCCAAGTGAGTAATGGATTGGTTTGATTTACGGATTTACTGAAAATTCAAACCTGTTGACCCCTTGTTCTTCAAAATCCTAAAAATCTGTTGAATTTGCTCAATCCCGGTTATCTTTGTCGGCAATGGCAGATATACCTTTTTTGCAGGCAAATTTAGTAAGTAAAAGTTATGGCGGTGCGGTAGCGTCGGGGGTAAAAGATATCAGCCTTGATATTGAGCCGGGAAAGATAACCGCCATTATAGGCGAAAGCGGTAGCGGAAAAAGTACGTTACTTCGCTTGTTGTACGGCCTCCTCTCGCCCGATGCAGGTACCGTAACGTTTAAAGGAGAACGTATTTGGGGACCCGATGAAAAGCTGATACCCGGCCACGATGCTATGAAAATGGTTACCCAGCATACGGATGACCTGAACCTTTTTGCCCGCGTTTGGGATAACGTATCGGCTATGCTGCCCAGTACAAATGTTAAGCTGAAGGAGGAAAAAACCGAACAGGTTTTAACCCAACTAAATATGATGCAACTGGCCTATAAGCGCGTAGCCGACCTGAGCGGCGGCGAAAAACAACGTGTAGCCATTGCCCGGGCCATTATTACACGCCCCCAGGTATTGTTGCTCGATGAACCCTTTAACCAGGTCGACACCTCGTTTCGCGAAGGCTTGCAGCACGATATACGGCAGATAGTAAGGCAAACCGGCCTTACGGTGATAATGGTATCGCATGATCCCGCTGAGGTACTTTCTATGGCCGATGACCTTATTGTTTTAAAACAGGGCGATATAGTAGAAAGGGGGCATCCAAAAACGCTTTACCATACCCCGCTTAGTTTGTACACCGCCGAGCTGCTCACCAATTGCAATGTGCTTACTACGCAGGACGCCAAAGCTTGCGGCATTGAGGCCACCAAAGAGTTTGTAGTGATCTATCCAGAGTGGATACGCCTGAACGATATACTGATGACCAGTAAATGGACGGTTAAGCAGGTACTTTTTAAAGGCTTTTACGAGGACCTGATACTGGAAAATGGCGGTGCCATTTTACGCGTTTTGAATAACCAGAGCGGCAAGTATGCCGATGGCGATATGGTAGGCGTTAAAATAAAAAAATGGCTGGAATATTAATAACGGATGTGTAAATATGTGCAGGTTACAGATGTGCAGATGTTCGCTGCTTATTTGCATATATGTCCATCTGTAATCTGCACATCTATTATTTTATATCAAAGGTTGATAGCTGTACAAACTCCTGTACACGTGCCGCAATTTCCTGTTCGGTAAGGTTTTTTATCTTTTCGGTGCCGAACTTTTCTACGCAGAACGATGCCAAAGCCGAGCCGAAGATGATAGCGTTTTTCATGTTATTGAAGTTTACAGTACCTACTTTGGCTATATAGCCAATAAAGCCGCCTGCAAAGGTATCACCGGCGCCGGTAGGGTCAAATACTTCGGCCAGCGGAAGCGCAGGTGCAGAGAATATGTGCTCATCATGGAATAGCAGCGCGCCATGCTCGCCCTTTTTAATGATCAGGTATTTAGGGCCCATGGTAAGGATCTTTTTTGCGGCCTTTACCAGGGAGTATTCGCCAGATAGCTGGCGGGCCTCGGCATCGTTAATGGTCAAAACGTCCACCATCTTAATGGTTTCCATAAGGTCGTCCATGGCAATATCCATCCAGAAGTTCATGGTGTCCATTACAATAAGCTTAGGGCGGTTTTTAAGGCGTTTAATAACCGTTTGTTGTACCTGCGGGGTAAGGTTGCCCAACATCAGGTATTCGCAATCCTGGTAGGCATCAGGTATAATGGGATCAAAATCAGCCAGCACGTTCAGTTCGGTAGCTAAAGTATCGCGGCTATTCATATCATTATGATACTTACCACTCCAGAAAAAGGACTTTTCTCCCTGCTTTACCTGCAGGCCTTCGGTATCTATGCCGTGCTGGTTAAGGTTTTCAACCTCCTCCCTCGGGAAATCGTCGCCTACTACGGCCACTATCTTTATCTTGTCGTAAAAGTACGAAGCAGCCAAACTTGCATAGGTTGCAGCGCCCCCAACAATTTTATCCGTCTTACCAAAAGGGGTCTCGATTGCGTCAAACGCCACAGTACCAATAACTAACAAACTCATGTAAAATATTTTTAAATTTTTTTTGTGCAAATATTGTGAAATTACCCCAGAAATCATACTTTTGCACACTCCAAACCGGAAAACACTCCTGAGTAGCTCAGCCGGTTAGAGCATCTGACTGTTAATCAGAGGGTCGCTGGTTCGAGCCCAGCCTCAGGAGCCTAAAAATCAATGATTTATCCCCACTCTGGCGAGTGGGGATTTTTTTTTTCGCATAGTTTTCGCATACTTTTTCAGCATTTGCATACCGCTGTCGAAATTCCTTTGCTTGACGTTAGAACATTTTGCAGCATTTATTTGCCGCAAAAACCCAGCAATTTCATTTGGTTGTCTCGCAGCTATTTTAGTTTTAAAGGTTTCTTTGATTGAAGAGGTACAATCTAGAAATCGTATAACCTGCAATTACCGTGTATACTTTCAAGTGCCGTCAATATTTCGTCTAAGTCTAATGTTTCATCACGAAATACTAATGTGTTATTAAAAGAATTATAACCTCTATGGGTATTTAAAGGAGGATCACCAAAAATTCCGCTTCTAAAAGAGGGGTTCATTGGGTGTTTCGGAGATATGTTACACCCTATTCCGTGGCAAACTGACCACCTATTTTGCTGGCAAAGAAATGCAGCAGATGCTTTAGCAGCATAAAACAAAGATAGCTTATTTACCTTTTCCCAATTGGTCTGGTGGCGCTCATGCTTTTTCTTAGAAGCTTGAAACACCTGGGTAGTTACCGCATATCTCTTTCGGTAATCATCGTCCATCGCTTTAATAGCGGCTTTACAGGACCATTTCCCTTACGCGATCAGGCTCCCGATTAACTTTTTCATCGGGTCGCCATATCACGCTTCTAAACAGCACAAGCAGTATCTAAAGCGTAGTTACAAAAACGGGGTGGTCAGTTTGATCCGGAATACCCTGCTCACTTTGAATCCGGAATGGGTGGTCACTTTAAATCGGAATCAGGTGGTCAATTTCAGCGGAACCTCCAGGCAAGGAACCTGTCGGATAAAAAATATATCGCCTACGGTTCTTTCAACTCTTTCCTGCTGGGTAGCCCGAGAACCTACGGAATTACCATGATCGCTAAATTCTAAAAACAATGAAAAAACTACTTTTCGCAGCATCGCTCATTTTGGTGATCGCAGCCTGTAACAGCAAATCAAAGCATACAAAAAAAGCCGAAACAAAAGCTCATTCGGCTCAGAAGACCGTAATGATGCCTGAGCCCAAAGTAAATATTAAGACCGTAGGTATACTGCTTTATGATAACTACGCCGTTTTAGATGCGATGGGACCGTATCATGTATTGAGTGAACTGATGGGAGCCAAAGTGTTTTTTGTTGGACGCCACAAAGGGTTGATAACTACCGGCAACGGACTAAAGGTACAGTGCGATACCTCTATCAGTGAAGTAAAACAATTGGATATCCTGGTCATTCCCGGTGGTTTGAATGAAACTTACACTGCGACCAAGGATACGGAGCTTCTAAACTGGATCAAAGCGATCGATGCCCGCTCCAAATATACGACCAGTGTTTGTACCGGGGCTTGGATATTGGCGGCAACGGGCCTGCTTAAAGATCATGAAGCAACCACGCATTGGTATGGAAAGAAGCTGCTGAAAGATGAGTTCGGGATCAATGCAGCGGATAAACGTTATGTCAAAAGCGGCAAATACTGGACGAGCGCGGGTGTTTCTGCCGGTATAGATATGAGCCTGGGTTTGATCAACGATATCATGGGAGAAGAATATACCCAAACAGTGATGCTCGACCTGGAGTATGACCCGCAGCCACCGGTAAAAGGCGGCAGTGAACATAACACGGATAAAGCTATCGTCGAAAGTGTAAGGACGATGTACGATAGCGCGCTGGAGCCTTTACTGCACCCTGAAATGGCTTCTGCAAAAACCAAAATAAACAACGCTAAAGACCCGGTTTGTGGGATGGCCTTAGCCGGCTATGCTGACACCGTTCATTTCAAGGGGAAGATCATTGGCTTTTGTTCCGCACGGTGTAAGGCTGGTTTTCAAAAAAACCCAACAGCTCTTTGATTGTACGCACTGAACATCTTTCCTTTAAGACTGGTAGAACTTTTGATCATAACTCTCGGCACTGCTGAGAGTTATGATCAAAAGTGATAACGGGAAATTCACTATTTAAATTTCATTGATCAGGCAAATGAGCTGAAGGTTTTCCCTGCATGGTCTCTCTTACAAGCTCGGCTATAAATTTGGAAAAATGGGTAATGTCTTGCTGTACGCTGGCTTGCTCTAACGCTTTCATATAATCCTGTCGCTTTTCGACAGGGATCACCGTCCAGGGATAGCCGCCTGAAGCCAGCATTACATTTAGCAAAAACCTGCCGATCCTTCCGTTACCATCGGAATAAGGGTGAATAAATACAAAAATAAAATGCCCGAGAACGGCACGCACCGCTGCTGATTCTTCCGCTTGCAAAAGTTCAAACAATGCCGGCATAGCATCTCTCATGGCCTCCACACCTAATGGTACATGTTGTGCGCCTCTGATATAAACCTGGTTTGTCCTGTAGCCTGCCAGATCAGTTGCTTTAAGCAAACCAGCGGTGACGCTCGGGTCAAATAGTTGACGGTACCATCGTTGGTGATCTCGTTCAGCTACATCTCCTGCATTCGCTCCGGCCAATACTTTGCTGATCGTTTCCTTCACACTTTCAAAAGCCTGGAAGTACCCACGGGCTGCCATTGCATCTACCTGCTTTCTGTCATCTTCATTTTCCTTGGTGTCCCATTGACCTGAACTCACCCGGTTGATCAGCTCTGGGGTGACCTTGTATCGTTCTATTGACAAGGAGTGGTAAGCGTCAGTAAGATAGATATCATTCACCTGTTTTAGGTATTCTGCATGGTCCGGCTGTATACCCGGTTCTTTTGGAAAATCGTTTATGATCTGTGGGCGCATTTGCTGCCACATCAGTTTTATTCTGTTGACAAAGGGTGAACGTTCCCTTGGCGATAAGTTGATCGGCATTGCCGTTTCAAAAGGATCTTCCTCCCGGATATCGTAACCTGCCTCTTTCATTGTTTCCATGATCTGGTCTGCTATCTTCTCACGGCCTATATTCCTGAAAGCGCCCGCCAACCGGCCACCGATAGAGGTATGTCCTTTTTCAAGAAGTATTGTCAATATCTCAGACGCGTCGCTGATAAGGGAAAGGGCGGTTCTTGTATCTATCGGGTTACTGGTGAACATTCCTTTGGTGCAGTAGATCAATGAGCCCGCCAGACTATACATTCTTAACCCGTTATCTATTATACTGACATTTTTTTCGGGGAGTTCCAATCGCAAGTTAAAAAGAGAGGTTCCGTGTATGAAGGGTGTCGGAATGTTATTTCCTTTTGGTGACCTGATAAATAACTGAAGTGGAACAGATCTGTCCCCCGCATGGATCTTTAGAGATTGATCGGCCATCAGGCACCAAGACCCTTTGTACTTATGTTCAAGAAATCTTTTACAAAAATCCCAGTAAGAACTATACCATGATGTTGTATCTCCTGGCATCGCACCAGGATCTGAACTGATGTACCAACCATTTAATACTTCTGTTATAAATCCATTCTTTAGCAGTATTTCCCGATAACTGCGGTTGGCTATATCTCCGGTGTGTATCGCTACCGTTCCTTTATCCTGTAATTCCTTGAGGACATTTAGGGCTGTAACAAATCTTTCTCTTGGTGTCGCCATTGTAGTTTGTGTTCTTTGATTGCCTGGTAGGTTTCTCTGTACCCGTGTTATTTCTGTTTGCTGTGATAAAGTTATTAAATTTTGTCGTGCTATTACTATTATTTCTTGTTGTGCTGTTGTTATTGTTATTTGTTGTACTGTTATTATTCTTTGTTGTTGTGCTTTTGCTATTGTTTCTTGTTTTAATATTCATGTTGCTGAACATCTAATGTTAATTTCTTACTGATGCCCTCATCAACTTTTTGCTTCTCTTGTTATTGCTGATAGCTATGATGGTACGCAGATATGTAATTACGTACCGGATGCTCAAAGAATTTTACAAGCGTACCCGTCTGGCAACGCGCTTTGCAGGACTGGCGGTCCTTTTACTTTTTTGCTCGTCGAAATTCATCAGCATATCCGCCATTTCCTTTTTAGTTTCACTTTGAAAGCCGGCCCAATAATTTTGGGTAGTACCAAAAGTAGTATGGCCTAAAGCTTCCTGGGCAAATTCCAACCCTTGTTTTCTGGTAACCTGGGTCGTAAAAGAGTGCCTGGCTTCCATGGTCCCTTTAATATCCATACCATTAGCATTCGCCAGTTTTTTCATGTGCTGATTGATGAAGCGGACGAAATTTTGGTTAACACGGTGACGTTCCTTAGCGTCCATACCAGGACTGAAAATGGGGAATACATAATCACTCGGCTTGCCATTTTTATTACCGTATTTTTCTATGACCAATTTGACATAATCGGTCATCGGCACAATTATGGGCTTCGGATCTTCTTTCGTAGTACGGATAGTTTTATGCCTTAAAAAGGAAAAATAGGTTCCATGTATATCTTTGAATTTTAGTTCTGAAATATCTCTGATATTCATACCATTACACTGGTAGCTAAAAAACCAAAACGCTTTCGCTTTCTCCTGGAAGGCATTCCCCTTGGTGTCGGCATTAAATAATTTCTTGAGGTCGGGAGCCTCGATAGCTTTCTTAGTGTTTTTGCCGGTAGGTATCTTATACTTTTTAAAAGGATAAAGCTCTTTATCTATAATTCCTTCTTCGATAGCTTGATTAAATATCTTTCGGGTAGCTCTTAAATATATACCTACTGTTGTTCTGCTGTTATCCTGAGCGATCATCCAGTTCTCGTATCTGTTGAGGAAGTCCGGAGTGATCATATCAAAAGTAATGACCTCGATAGGATTTCTACGGCTGCTATTGATGTATTCCTTTATAGAATTGATGCTACAGGAATAACTGGACGAGGTTCCGGTTTGTTCATTTTTATCCAATTCCGCGATATAAGACTTGTAATGGTCAATGACATTTGTTAAGGACCGTCTGGTTGTGAACATTTCCTTTTCGAACTTTTCAAAAGTGAAAACCTTTATTTCGTCAACAACTTCATTTGCTCGTGATTCGATAGCTGTCAGCTCGATCTTCAACTCTTTAAGACGGTCGCCTTTAGGTTTCGATGCCTTATAAGAGTTTTCAAAATCCTCTTCAGACACGCGGATTCCGGTAAAAAAATACCGCTGTGTGCCGTAGTAGACCAGAATTCTTACCGGGTAAATGCCATCTTGGGTTGGCTTCCTGGTATCTTGATATAATGAAATTTTAGGCTTTCTCGTTATCTTTTCCATATTTCAGAATATTTTCGCATATTTAATTTAATGAAACAGTATAAAAATAGCCTTAATGATATTAAAAACCCAATTTTTGGCACTTTTTTTTCGCATAGTTTTCGCATATTTTTGACACAAAAATCGATAAATATCGACAAAAATCGAAAAGTTCAATTATTATAAATACTTGAATATCAATAGATAAACACAAAAAAACAAATATCGAAAATGGTATGTTTCTGACTGTTAATCAGAGGGTCGCTGGTTCGAGCCCAGCCTCAGGAGCCGAAAAGGGCAAGCACGAGAAATCGGTCGCTTGCCCTTCTTTTTTTTCGTATCTATTTTTTTCAAATATATAAATTGCATAAGTCACTTATCTGAGCGACTTAATGTTGCCAATCCTTATAGTAAATTTTGGGAGTACATGGAACCAATAAGTTCGCTTTTAACGCAGATTTCCGGTTCTTTATTAAATTCTGTTTCCCAATCATATGAAATTTACTATCTTCAATAACCTAAGTAATTAAAAAACCTATTCATGAGGACCGGAGCTTTTAAGATTGCACTTGTTTATATTGTTATGGGCATCTTATGGATCACCTTAAGTGACAGGGTGTTATTAGCCTTGCAGTCCACCTTTGGGGCGGAGCAGGTGTTTTTCCTGGGGAGTATCAAGGGCATTGTTTA
Organism: Mucilaginibacter sp. AK015; assembly: GCF_014200785.1. NCBI lineage: Bacteria > Pseudomonadati > Bacteroidota > Sphingobacteriia > Sphingobacteriales > Sphingobacteriaceae > Mucilaginibacter > Mucilaginibacter sp. AK015. The sequence goes on along the minus strand of NZ_JACHCV010000002.1, from coordinate 349,249 downwards.
CGTATTGATAACCGGCGTTCTGTTATATTATCTCATCGTACGGCATACGCGCCGGCTTTCGGAGAGCGAACGCAAATATCGCACCTATTTTGATCAGAATACCAACCCGATGTGGATCATCAACCGGCGCACTATGCTGATCACCGCCGTGAACGACGCGGCAACCGCCCGCTACGGGTATACGAAAGAGGAGTTTTTGAAAATGAGCGCGCTTGATCTTCGGCCGCCGGAAGAGATCAATGCCGCCATTATGATCTTTCATGATTTGACAAAGGGAATCAACGACATCGGGGTGGTCAAACACCTTAAAAAGGACGGCACCATCATCAAGGTACACATTACATGCAATTTAATTGATAGTGCAAGAGAATCGCTTGTGATGGCGATGGCCGTAGTTGAAAACCAGGCAAAGTAGACTAAAGCCGGTTCCCTTGGATCAGGGGGAAGAATGGTTCATTTGCAAAGCCGGTACTTATACATACTTCCGTTTATACCACTGTATCCGGCCATTTACCGGAGCGCATTTTTTATATGCTGCTAAAGTTGATAGATTTCCTGGCAAAGGGGTTTTTCTTTTACCCGCTGTACGGCTGTTAGACTATTTTTTGAATATCAACGTTAATATCACAATGAATAACAGGGGGTTAAGGATAGTAATAGCCGCGCTTTTGCTTACAGTAGCGGCAGGTTGCGGTATAGTACGATCGGTGGGGAAAGATCCTGATGGTGAAGACCTTGCGCGGTTAGATACTTTACCCAATTACAAAAATGGCGTTTTTGAAAACCTGGCTGAGCTTACTGACTCAACAGTGAAGCGCAATAAGTTGCTGTTGCTATTCCACAACCGCTCGAAGATCACCAGGCCCTCTCTTGGACTTCCCTGGGTAAAAACCGACTTGAATACATTAACAGCACCCGCACCAACAGTGGTTTGGTTTGGACATTCGTCTATGCTTATCAAAACCGGGCAGGGTAATATCCTTATTGATCCCATCTTAAGCAACCATGCCGGGCCGGTGCCTGGGTTGGTTACAGCATTTAAAGGGACAACGCATTACCATGCCAAAGATATGCCCCCAATTGACGTGCTGATCATCTCTCATGATCACTACGATCACTTAGACTACAGTACATTACGAAAATTGAAGGATCATATTAAAACCGCTGTAGTGCCCCTGGGCTTGGGTTCTACTTTAGTGTATTGGGGGTTTGATCGTAAAAACATCATTGAATTAAACTGGGAGCAATCAGTTACACTTCCAGGCGGCTTACAGGTAACTGCTACGCCGGCGCAGCACCGCAGCAACCGTACCTATTCTAAATCAAATAAAACCCTTTGGGCATCATATGTGATACAAGCGGGCAAGTACAGGATGTTTTATGGCGGCGACAGCGGTTATGGTACGCTCTTTAAAAAAATAGGCCAAAAATATGGGCCGTTTGATCTGGCAATGCTCGAGTGCGGGCAATACAGCACCAATTGGCCGTGGGCGCATTTATGGCTGGGGCAGGCCGCCCGGGCCGGTGCTGACCTGCAGGCACGCTTGCTGCAGCCAATCCATTGGGCTAAGTTTGAAGAGGCCGATCATCCATGGAACGAGGCAATAAAGCAGCTTTTGCCTGCTGCTGCAAAAGAGGGTATACCTGTAAATGTGCCGCGTATTGGCGAGCCTTACACTTTGGGAAGGCCCCCCAGGAGAGATGTCTGGTGGAATTTTTAAATTAAAGTAAGTGTCTGGGTTAAAGTTTTATTCACATTAAAGAATTACTACCTCGAGCTTTCTACCGTATAAACAAAGCTATCGGCTTTGTAGTAGCCCAAATTATACTCAATAGGACGCTCGCCCTGATCAAACACAAAACGTTTGCGAAATAACACCGGGCTGCCTGCGGCAATTTTAAGTTTGTTGGCTATGAACGAATCTGCTGCTTTAGCGCTTATCTCTTCTTTGGAGAGGGTGGCAATAACCGAGTGCTCTTGCTCCAGCATTTCGTATAATGGTCTTTTAAAGTCCTCTTCGCCTGTTAAACCAACACGCGGGTGAAAGTATGAGGCAAAGTAAACGAAAGGTTCTTCCGGTTTACCCCTTACACGCTCCATCTTTAGTATTTTTCTATCGGTTTTTATTTCAAAAAAATTAGCCAATGCTTCGTCGGGGTATACCCAGGTAACATGAAATTCGAAGTTTTTTATAGGAATGCCCCTTAACTTCATTTCTTGCGAGAAGCTCAGCCAGTTATTTGATTTCGAGCTTACCGCGCCTTGCGCAACCTTGGTGCCGGTTCGTTTTTTACGCACCAAAAGTCCCTCAAAAACCAGTTTGGTAATTGCCTGCCTTAAAGTGGTACGTGATATGGCCAGCATTTTGGCCAGTTCTACTTCGTTAGGTAAAATTTTACCGTTTTGGTAATCATCCTGCTCAATTAGTTGTCGTAACAGCGTTTCTGCTTGTGCATGTAACGGGATAGGGCTCTTATGATCTATAGAATACTTCATTGTTAAAAATATGCGGCAATATTAAGTATTTTGAAATTTAGATAATTTGTTTGAACATATAGAAATATAAATTAAAATTTAGCCGTACCGCCAATAGCGCCCAACTTTTTTTACGGAAATAATTTGGAATTATGATTTTATTTATATGTTTGTACATTATAATCTATATAAGCCCTATAAATCTTTATTCGACTATAATAACAGCAAGGGCAATTATAACGCGCTTTTAAATATGTATATACATTTGTACAATTAATATGAACTCAACTTTATCTCAAAATCCAACCGCAAACGCAGAATTAGATGATGCCAGCCTTCGCAAAACGGCTCAGCTACTGATGCCTGCTAAATTAAGTACAGAAGCAGTTGCAGGGGAAGAGTATAATATTTATCCGGTTTGCAAACTGGGCGACAACAAAATATTCAATGGTTATGACGCTCTTGCCGGGTGGATCATTAGGCAGAAAACAGTAGTAATAGATGGTTACGCGGGCATCTTTTGGGATAAAGTAAAAACGGGCCTGGAACAACATATAGCTTTAAAGGGCTTTAGCATCAACTGGGTAGAAACTACGCAGTATCTGAAACCGGAGGTTGAGGTTGATACCCTGGTAAAGCCGTTTCTGGGTACAGCAGATTCGGTTTGGGGTACTAAATGTACGTTAACCCTTCACGACCTGTTTCAAACGGAAAGGCTGAGCGCACAACAACCCAACAGCGAGTTTGAGATAAACATCATAATAGGCACAGGGGCATCGCTGGCTAACTGGCAGGCGCCTTTAATATATATTGATATGCCTAAAAATGAGCTGCAGTTCAGGATGAGGGCCGGAGCAATAAAAAACCTGGGCAGCAGCAAAGTTGACGAACCATACCTGATGTATAAAAGGTTTTACTTTGTTGACTGGGTGTTACTTAACCAGCACAAAAAGCAACTGCTTGATAAAATTACCGTGTTGGCTGATGGCCAGTGGGCGAACAATATCAACTGGATGTTTAAAACCGATTTTGCCGAAGGATTAAATAAAATGAGCCAATCGGTTATCCGCGTAAGGCCATGGTTTGAGCCGGGCGCCTGGGGCGGGCAATGGATAAAAGAGCATATACCGGGTATTAATAAGGATGTTGTTAATTATGCCTGGTCGTTTGAATTGATAGTGCCCGAAAACGGACTGATATTTGAAAGTGATGGTAACCTGCTTGAGGCATCGTTTGATTTTTTAATGTTTAATAACCAACAGCAGGTATTGGGTAAACACGCAGACAGATTTGGCGACGAGTTCCCGATAAGGTTTGATTTTTTGGATACGTTTGACGGTGGTAACTTGTCGATACAATGCCACCCCAGCCTAAAGTATATCCAGGAAGTTTTTGGTGAGAACATAACACAGGATGAAACCTACTATATACTTGACTGTAAAGAAGACGCGAATGTTTACCTGGGTTTTCAGGATAACATAGATCCGGATGAATTTCAGGCTGCGCTGATTAAAAGCCAGAATGAAAGCACAGAAGTGCAAATAGAGGATTTTGTACAGGTGCACCAGGCTAAAAAGCACGACCTTTTCCTGATACCGAACGGCACCATCCATAGTGCAGGCGCTAACAACCTGGTGCTGGAAATTAGCGCTACACCTTACATATTTACATTTAAAATGTACGACTGGCTGAGGCTGGACCTTGAGGGGAACCCACGGCCAATTAATATAGACCACGCTTTTAACAACCTTAATTTTGAGTGTAAAGGCCAAAAAGTTAAAGAGGAATATATCTCGATACCCGCGGTAATTGAGCAAACAACCGATCATACGCTGGTGTACTTACCTACGCACCCTAATCATTTTTATGATATACACCGCATAGAGTTTACTGCCGAAACCCGTGTAGATACAAACGACTGCTGCCACATTATGATGCTGGTTGACGGACAAAGAGTTTTGGTAGAGACCGCAGATGGCAGCCGCCACGTATTTGCCTACGCCGAAACCTTTGTTATACCTGCAGCGGCAAAATGGTATAAACTAACCAACTTGGGTAAAACCCCGGCAAAAGTTATAAAAGCCTTTTTAAAATAAGCGATATGAGCGAAATAGCATTAAATACCGAAGTAAAAAAGAGCACCACATATTTATACCTGGTATGCCTGGTGGCTGCGCTTGGGGGCTTTTTGTTTGGGTTTGATACCGCCGTAATTTCTGGTACGGTAAGCCTTGTAAAAAACGATTTTAGCCTTGACGCCGTTAACGAGGGCTGGTTTGTAAGCTGCGCTTTATTAGGTTGCATCATAGGCGTGAGCTTATCAGGTAAGTTAAGCGATAAATACGGGCGTAAAATTGTACTTATTTTATCGGCAGTACTTTTCCTTGCGTCAGCGTTGGGCTGTATGCTTTCGGGGTCGTTTACCATACTTATCATTTCGAGACTTGTGGGCGGTTTAGGTATAGGGGTGGCTTCTATGGTTTCGCCATTATACATATCGGAGTTTTCGCCGCCGCGATACCGGGGCATGATGGTATCGTTATATCAGCTGGCGTTGACCATCGGTATAGTGCTCGCCTATTTTTCAAACGCATACCTTGCCGGCCATACTGCCGATACATTTAGCGGACAAGGTATGGAAAAGATATTTTCTGCTGAGGTTTGGCGTGCAATGCTGGGCATGGGCGCTTTGCCGGCTGCAATATTTCTGGTGTCGTTGTTTTTAGTTCCCGAATCACCAAGGTGGCTGTTATTAAAAGGCGAGACGCAAAAAGCGAAAAATATTTTAATAAAAATAGACGGAGCCGAATCAGCCAGGCGCGAGCTTGAAGATTTCAATACATCCAATAACGAGGGAGAGGGCTCGTTGAAAGAACTGTTTACACCGGTTTATCGCAGGGCGTTATGGATAGGTTTGTTATTGCCATTCCTGTCGCAGGTTTGCGGTATAAACGCTGTAATTTATTATGGCCCAAGGATATTGGAACAAGCGGGTTTTACGCTGAACAACGCGCTTGGCGGCCAGGTGACCATAGGCATAGTTAACGTGGTATTTACATTTGTTGCCATTTTTACGGTTGATAAATGGGGCCGCAAACCCTTGTTATTTGTCGGGATAGGGGGCGCTGTGATATCACTTATCATTATAGGTGCCCTATTTGCGCTGGGCATTACCCAGGGGCCATGGATACTGATCTTCATTTTAGCTTTCATAGCCTGCTTTGCTTTTTCTTTCGGCCCCGTGTGCTGGGTGGTTATAGGCGAAATATTCCCCAACGCCATAAGGGGTAAAGCTATGGCCCTTGCTACGCTTTCCTTATGGATCGGCAATTTCCTGGTGGGGCAGCTAACCCCTGTACTGCTCGAAGGAATAGGTTCATCGTGGACGTTTTGGGTATTCGCCTTGTGCTGTTCGCCCGCATTATATATCACATGGAAACTGATACCCGAAACCAAAGGCAAATCGCTGGAGATGATAGAAGCCTTTTGGAAAACCACCTATCGTAATAAAGAATAGCTAAAACCATATCCAAATTCAGTAATCAATTAACCAATAACCCATATAACAACCAATTATTTATGAGATTTTTTTTACAAAAAAACATCAGAAAAACAGGGCACAAGCCAATAAGCTTTGCTTTGATGATGCGCCGCGTTACAGGAGGTCTCCTGCTTCGCGATGTAGCGCAAAATCCGCAGGCCATTGAGAAGGGCAGGCGGGTTTTGTCAACACAATCATCCCTCGGATGGGAAACTAATTTTGATCACACTATTTACAAAAGAGCATTTTTTACGTCTCTTATTTTGTTGGTATGTATGTTCATAAACACTGCTGCGTTTAGCCAGGACGTCGCCAAAATACAGGGTACCGTATCAGATGAACAGGGCACACTGCCGGGGGTAAGCGTTAGCCTTAAAGGCACTACAACCGGTACCATTACCAATGTAGATGGTAAGTTTTTTATTAATGCTAAAGTGGGACAAACGCTTGTTTTCAGCTTTATTGGCTACAACACTAAAGAAGTGGTGATTGGCAGCGATGGTCCACTGAATGTGAAACTTATAACAAGCAGTTCAAACTTAAATGAAGTGGTTGTTGTAGGTTACGGCACGCAGAAAAAAGGCGCGCTTACCACAGCGGTGTCCACTATTACCAATTCTGAAATTGTAACAACAAAAAACGAGAATGTTATAAACTCAATTGCAGGTAAGATACCTGGCCTGCGCGTAGTACAAAACAGCGCCGAGCCCGGCGACTTCAACAACTCCTTTGATATAAGGGGGATGGGCAATCCGCTGTTGGTAGTAGACGGCGTACCCAGAACAGATATTATGCGTATCGACCCTAATGATATAGAAAGTATTTCGGTATTAAAGGATGCATCTGCAGCTATTTATGGTGTGCGCGCAGCCAATGGGGTGATACTGGTTACCACAAAAAAAGGTAAAAAAGGCGCCCTGGAGTTGAACTACACTGCAAATTATGGCCTGCAGGTTCCTATAAAATTCCCCGAAACGGTTGGCGCCGTTGATTGGATGACACTGGTAAACGAAAAAAGCATGCACAACGTAAATGGTGGTACCATAACGTATAAGCCGGAAGCATTTGAACCTTATTTAAATGGCACTAAACAAAGCGCCAACTGGTACGATGCTGTAATGAAGTCATCGGCGCCGCAAACACAGCATAATTTAAGCGCAAGCGGCGGCAGCGAAAACACAACCTATTTTGTAAGCCTTGGCTATACCGGGCAGGACGGTATCTTAAAAAGTAACGATCTTAATTACAGGAGGTATAATGTACGCTCGAACCTGAGCACAAAGGTATCAAAGAACTTAACCTTTGATTTGAACCTGAACGGCATAATGGAACAGAAAAACATGCCATATAATGCGCCCTACTGGGCATTCAGAAGTTTGTGGTATGTGCCGCCTACAACATCGGTTTACGCCAACGACAATAAATCTTACCTGAGCAATGTAGCAAACGTGGTAAACCCGCTGGCGCTGACAGACGCCGATGTGAACGGTTATCAAACGTTAAATAACAAATGGTTTCAATCCTCGGCCAGTGTAACGTACGATATTCCGTTTATACAGGGGTTGAGCATAAAGGGATTGTATAGCTATGATTACAATATGTCGGACAATAAAAAGTTCATGAAATCATTTAATTTATACAACTACGATGCGGCCAAAGATTTTTACAAACCCACCCCTCAACAATCGCCAAGCACTATAAGGCGCGAGTTTTACGATTATCCTACCACGCTTTCGCAGTTCTCGCTTAATTACAACCATACCTTTGGCAAGGATACCCATCACGTAAACGCCTTGGTACTTTATGAAACCAGCGACCGTTTGGCCGATAACTTTTACGCCCAGCGTGAACTGTCTATACCGGTTGATCAATTGCTTGCGGGTAACAGCCTTAATCAGCAAGGCAGCATGGCAAGCAACGTACTGTATAAGTACTCCAACGCCGGGCTTGTAGGTACATTTACTTACGATTACAAATCAAAGTACCTGGCCGATTTCAGGTTCAGGTACGATGGCTCATCTAAGTTTGGTGCCGGTCAACAATGGGGGCTTTTCCCTGCCGCATCGTTAGGATGGCGCATTTCTGAGGAAGGCTTCTGGAAAAATGCTTCAGGGCTCTCATTTGTTAACAACTTAAAATTCAGAGCTTCGTATGGGAAAACCGGTGACGACTCCGCATCAAGCTACCAGTTTATTACCGGGTACACCTACCCGGCAAGCGGATCGTCTACAGGGCAGCCAAAAGGATCTGTTTTTGATGGAACATTTATAAACGGTGTACAAAGCAAGGGTATCCCAAATCCTTATATTACATGGTACACTGCAAAAACACTCGATATCGGTTTCGACCTGGAAGCATGGAACGGGTTGTTAGGCGTTACATTTGATTACTATAAAAGGGATAGGGCTGGCCTATTGGCTACACAATTGTTAACCTTGCCCGATGTTGTTGGCGCAGCCTTACCACAACAAAACCTTAACGGCGACCGTACGCAGGGTTTTGATTTTGAAGTATCGCACCGCAACCATATTGGCCAGTTTGGCTACAATGTTCGGGGTGTTTTTGGTATGACAAGAACCATGAATACAGTAAGGGTTCAGGCAATGGCAGGCAACTCTTATCTTAACTGGTTAAACAGTAACAATACAACAAACCGTTACAATAATATCTATTGGGGATATGGCGCCAACGGCCAGTTTGAATCATATGATGCACTGAAAAACAGCGCAATATATGTTAATAAAGGTACAGTTGTAGGCGATTACCGTTACCAGGACTGGAACGGCGACGGACAGGTAGGTTCTGACGACAGCCATCCGATAGCAACCACCGGTTTACCACTAATTACCTTTGGGCTAAGCCTGGGCGCATCATATAAAAACTTTGATGTTAACTTACAGCTACAGGGTGCTGCACAGGTAAACGCCAGCTATTTAGAGCAATTGAATACGCCACTATGGGCCGGCGGCGGCGCCCTGTCTCAGTTCTTGGACAGGTATCACCCTGCAGATCCTAACGCTAACCCTTACGACCCAAACACGGTATGGATCCCTGGTCACTTTGCCTACACCGGTACAGTGCCTTACACTAATACCCTGGCAAATCTTCAGGATGCTTCTTACGTAAGGCTTAAGAGCGCCGAAATTGGTTACACATTACCAAAAAAATGGGTATCAACCTTGGGGATCAAAGGCTTAAGAGTGTTTGCTAACGGTTACAACTTATTAACAATAACGGGCCTGCAATATATGGATCCTGAACACCCGTCGGCAACTTCAGCTATCGATAGCCAGTACGGTTACATATATCCGCTTGATAAAATATACCAGTTTGGCGTTAATGTCAAATTTTAAAATCTAAAATCATGAAAAGAAAGTTTTATATATTTCTGCTTCTTACCCTTGCCGGGCTTGCACCTGCATGTAAGAAAAACCTTGATGTGCCCCCGATGAACGTGGTTCAGGATCCTGACGTTTTCACAACCTCAAATGGCATCACATCCTACATGGCGCGTATTTACAGCGAACTCCCTATCGAGGATTTTAAATGGGGGCCTAATACAGGCTTTAAAGCCTATTTCTATGGCTCCCCAAGCGCTATTACAGGCGAAGCTATCAGCCGCGATCAGCAAAACAGTACCGAAACCTTTGGTTATTGGGCCGATGCTTACCTGTTGATCAGGGAGTGTAATTACTTTATGGAAACCTTGCCAGATTATGCAAGCAACTTCACAACCGCAGAAGTTAACGGCTGGTTAGGCGAAGCACGCTTTATACGGGCTGCTACCTACTTTGCCTTGGTAAAACGTTACGGTGGTGTGCCAATTATAGATAAGGTACTCACCAAACCAGGGGCAAATATTGATGATATCACACAAAGCATTGAAGAGCTTAAAGTGCCCCGCTCTTCTGAAGAAGCTGTGTATGATTTTATAGCTGCTGATTTTGACTTTGCGTATGCCAACCTGCCCGAAAGCAACCAGAAAGGCAGGGCAAACAAATACGCGGCCGCAGCATTTAAATCGCGCGCAATGCTGTTTGCCGGCAGTATAGCAAAATACAACAATATTACATTGGTAGCGGGTTCCGAACGTTTGTGCGGTATACCGGCAAGCAAAGCGGCCGATTACTTTAAAGCCAGTTATGATGCTGCTATGTTGGTTCAGGGTAAATACAGCCTTTATAAAAACAATTGGATACCAGGCAATAAGGATGCCCAGTACCAAAACTTCGTAAACTTATTTTTGGATGCCAACAGCAGCGAAAATATATTTGTGAGGCAGTATAAATATCCCGACGCTGCCCATTGGTACGACGCCAACAACGTGCCTTATCAATTAACCGGTGGCGTTTCGTCAGAAACCTGCCCTACACTTGATTTTGTAGAGATGTTTGAAGGGCTGCCTAAAAACGCCGATGGTACCATTAAAACGGTTGATGCAAACGGTCAATATATTTTATACGATCGCCCGCTTGACCTTTTTACAAATGCCGAGCCGCGCTTACGAGCAACCGTTATTTTCCCGGGCGATCTGTTCAAAAATCAAAATATCGAGATACGGCGTGGTATTTATACCCAAAATTCTGCAGGCGGTATTGATAAGCTTGTTCCGTTTGGATCAACTTCACCTTACCCATCTGGTAAATTTGTAGGGTCTGCAACTGCAGTTCAAACAGCTTATGAGTTACCCGATGGTTCAAAAATGAACCCGGCAGGTCTTAGCGGTATTTTTACAAACTACAGCGGGCAGGCAGGTAACATTTCAGGCTTTTCTATCAGGAAGTATTTAGTGCCTGATAAGCCAACTTCTGAGGTGCAGACAAATCGTTCTGAGCAGGCCTGGATAGAACTGCGTTACGCCGAGGTATTATTAAATCGTGCGGAAGCCGCCTACGAATTGTATAGCCTGGGGCAGGGTGGGAATTACCAGCAGGATGCCTTAACCGATATCAACGCTATACGCGAAAGGGCCGGCGCAAGTTTGCTGCCATCTATCACAAACATAGATGATATTAGAATGGAGCGCAGAAAAGAGCTTGCATTTGAAAACAAAACATGGTTTGACCTTAGAAGGTGGCGCATAATTGATAAAGAGCAAAACAATACCATTTACAGGATATTAATGCCGTTTTATGTCGCCGATGCCAATAAATACTTCTTTGACCCCCGCTTTGACGAAAGGAACAGCCGCTACACTTTTGATACCAAATGGTATTACGAGCAAATACCGCCGGCTGTAATTGGCCGGAGTACAAACTTAGTTCAAAATCCAGGCTATTAATTTTAACAATATGAAAAGTAAAATATATCACATAGCATTAGGGCTGGCCGTTATCACCGCCTCGTGCAAAAAAATTGATAATTACCCCGCCCCAACAGAAACTTTAAAGGGCACCATTACTGATGTTGCCACCGGAAAAAACGTTCAGAGCGAGGTATCGGGAGATAACGGTAACGGTACGCGCATAAAGCTGCTGGAAACCAGTTGGAGCAGCAATCCAACGCCGCTTTACCTGGCCACCATGCAGGATGGCACCTTTAACAATACCAAGGTTTTTGCCGCTACTTATAACATAAGCGCCGAAGGTGCATTTGTACCCCTGGTGCAAACCGACGCTTCGGGACATACTACGGTTGACCAAAGCCAAAACGTTGAAGTTAAAGGCGGTACTACAACAGTGAACTTTAAAGTAGAGCCATTTTTGAACATTGAATGGGTGGGAGACCCTGTTGTGGCTGCTGATGGCAGTATAACCGCACAGGTGAAAATTACCCGCGGAACAACAAACCCTGCTTTTCAGCAAAATATAACGGATGTTTTCTTGTATGTTAATAACACCAAATACATAGGTAACAATAACTATGATACCAATTACAGTTTGCAAACGGTTTATCCGGGTGCAACAGGTAACGCTATTGTGGGTACTACGCTTACACTTAAAACCAAAGGCGGCGCGCTGCCGGCAAAAAGGGATTATTACGTGCGCGTGGGGGCCAGAACAGATTATGGCCTTAAACGATATAACTACAACGAACCAAAAGTTGTAACAGTTCCGTAATTTGCAAACCGGGAGGCCGCGGCCTCCCGGTTTTTTAACTTTGGATATACCGATATCCTGTTCATCTACTAACACTACTTTGATGAGATACATTAGATCATTTGCTTTTTTACTCGCGGCGTTTGTTTTGCCTGGCAGCATAATGGCCCAGGATGTTTTAAAATATGTGGATCCTAATATCGGGACGGCGCATAGCCGGTGGTTTTTTTATACCCCCGCTGCTGTGCCGGGCGGCATGGCTAAGCTGGCGCCATCCACAAACGGACATTATGGCAATGCCACGGGCTGGCAGGCGGTTGGGTACGATACCCGCCAAAACTCGATTGAAGGCTTTGTGCATTTTCACGAGTGGCAGGTTGGGGGCGTTAGCTTTATGCCAACTACAGGGCCTTTAAAAGTAAAGCCGGGCGCATTAGATACCGCAGGCAGCGGCTATCGCTCAAACTTTAACCGCAAGAACGAAGTTGCGCAACCAGGCTATTACAAGGTTTTGCTGGATGATTATAACATCACCGCTGAGCTAACCGCCACCAAACGCGTAGGTTTTCACCGATACACCTTCCCGCAGAACGACGAATCGCATATTATATTGGATATTGGCAATGTGCAGGGTGAAAGCGGCGCGGTAACAGATGCCGAAATTCACATGGTAGATGATACTCATTTTGAAGGCTTTGTTATTACTTATCCAAAATACCTGAAGATATACGACCCGGAAGGTAAGGTAGCCATGTTTTTTTACGGCGAGATAAGTAAAAAGCCTGGCAGCGTGGGGGCGTTTACAGCAAAGGGGATCAACCAAAACACTACTTCGGCCAAGGGTAAAGGCGCCGGCCTGTTCCTCAATTATAAAACAAGCAAAAACGAGGCTATAGAGTTGAAAGTTGGACTTTCTTACACGTCAGTAAACAATGCAAAAGAAAACCTGGCGGCCGAAGCTAAAGGCCTTTCGTTTAACCTGGCTAAGCTTGCAGCCCAAACCACCTGGCGCCAACAGCTCGGAAAACTTTATGTAGAAGGTAAAAACGAGGCGGATAAAAAGAAGTTTTACACAGGTCTGTTCCACGCTTTATTGGGCCGGGGCACTGCCAGCGATGTAAATGGAGCATACCCTACACATGGGGGCCATATTGGCCAAATGGATTACGCCCAGGGTAAACCGAAACGTAATTTTATAAATACCGATGCCATTTGGGGCGCTTTCTGGAACCTTACGCAATTATGGTCGTTATCTTACCCCGAAAGCTACAGCGATTTTGTGCACACACAGCTGCAGTTATATCAAGACCGCGGCTGGTTTGGCGACGGTATTGCCAACAGTGAATATGAATCAGGCGTGGGGACTAACTTTGTTGGGCTAGCCATTGCGGCTGCTTACCAGGCCGGCATACGCGATTACGATATAAACCTTGCATATGAGGCAGTAAAAAACAATGAACTGGGTTGGAAAAACCGCGATGTTGGCGCCGGTAAAATGGATACCAAAGCCTTTTTAGAACACGGTTACTCGCCATTTATTGATGAAAACAAAACAGACTCTACAGGGGCCTATTTTTCGGCCTCGCACACGCTCGAGTATAGTTTTAGCGCTTTCGCGGCGGCGCAAATGGCAAAAAAATTGGGCAAGTTGGACGATTATAAAAAGTTCATCAGCTACTCAAACGGATGGAAACACCTTTACAACCCAACCAATAAGCTGATACAGCCAAAGCGCGCCGACGGTAGCTTTATTGATAAATTTAACCCGCTTGAGCCATGGCGCGGTTTCCAGGAAGGTAACGCTGTACAGTACACTTTTTATGTGCCGCAGAACCCTGCAGCGTTAATAAACGCGCTGGGTAAAGACTACTTTAACAAAAACCTGAACAACATCTTCGAGAAATCTGAAAAAGACGCCTTTGGGGGTGGTAAAACTATAGACGCGTTTGCCGGTATAACCGCTATTTACAATCATGGCAATCAGCCTAACCTTCATACCAGCTGGCTTTTTAATTTTTCGGGCAACCCGTGGCTTACCCAAAAATGGACAAGGCGCATCTGTGACGAGTTTTACGGCACAGAACCCATTCACGGTTATGGATATGGCCAGGATGAAGATCAGGGCCAGCTGGGCTCGTGGTATGTAATGAGTGCGCTTGGCTTATTTGATGTAAAAGGGTTTACCGATGCCAAACCTATTGTTGAATTAGGCAGCCCTATGTTCAGCAAGGCTTCGGTTAAATTAGGCAACGGTAAAAAGCTTGTTATTGTGGCTAAAAACAACTCAAAGCAAAATTATTATGTACAATCTGCCACGTTTAACGGTAAAATGTTAAACAATTGCTGGCTGTATCGCGATGACCTGATGCAGGGTGGCACATTAACCTTTGTTATGGGGAATAAGCCGAACAAGGCCTGGGGCACTAAGGTACCGCCGCCATCGGTACAATAAATAAAACGTAAAAAAAGAGGCCGCTTATTGCAAGCGGCCTCTTTTTGTTTATAGCGATAGCGGTTACTGCTGGTGATCAACATTAACCGGGCTTGCAATAAGGGGCTGTGCCTGCTCCGTTCCATAACGATTGGCTGCTGCGGCATCATATTTATTATTATGGGGTAACAGTCTGTACCTGAATTTAACCATTCCTTCCTGGCTCAGTGGGAAATTGGTATGCCAATGGTTATTCATCACCCACGAGTATATGGTAGCGTTTGGCTGGAGCTTTGTTATCCATTTGGGTGAGTTTGCGCCGCTGCCGATGATATTGGCGGTTATTCCCCCGTCTTCAAAAACCGGCGCATCTAACGAGCACCATGTTACACCCCTTTCGTTGTTCGAAATATCAAGCCAGCGCTGAAAGGTTATCCAGTTACGGTTTGCTCCCGGCAACTGATCTTTTTCAAGTGCCAAGATACCAAATGGTATATCTACACGCGTTTCAGGGTTGGGGATGTTAAACGCAAAACCAAAATGTACACCTTCTTTTTTTGTAATGGGTTGCTTATCGATGTAATTGGTAATTTCCAATGATGGCGAGCCGGCAACAAGGGTAACCTCGCGCGTCAGGCTGTTGCAGCCTTCAACTTTCGATATTACCTGCAGGGTAGCCACAAGCGGGCCGTTTTCTTTAATAGTTATTTTTACATCAGATGTTCCGGTTGCTTTGGATGCATCATCATCGGCATGCAGGTAGCGGTAGCTGTTGAGCGAGTGTTTGGTGTCTACAAATTCATAGCCTTCTTTTTTCAAACTGGAAATATCACCTGTTTGTGTATTAATTACGGCTTGTAACAGGCCATTATCAAGGTTATTACCGTGTACCAGGGCGTTTGAGGGTTTTGGCTCGCCCTTTTTAAGGGTATATCTTTTAGAGCTTAAGGCCGGGACATCCGAACTGTAAAACACCAGGTTGCCGGTTGAAAGGCGCTGACTGATAACCGGTTTTCCATGCTCGTCAACAACCTTGCCATATCCCTTACTTTGTTCGGCCGGTACGTAAACCAATCCGCCCCGCGGCCACACAAGCGTGTTAAATACACCGATAACCTTGCTACCACCTTTATTTACCGGAGCTAAGGCCGAGTCTATCAAATCGGCGCTCATGTCATGTGCGTTTTGGAAGAAACCGAACTTGGTTTTTAGGATGTTATTTGTGATAGGCTGTTTTGAAGGGTCGATAAAGCACCAGGTGTGTTCGTCGGCCATGATCACGTTTCGCCATGCCTCGTCAAATTTTTGTTGCGGCGCAGGCGCACCCGGATGCAGCATATCCCATAAAGTCTTGGCTTGTATCAGGCGTTCTTTCGATGAGCTGTTCATGCTGGTTTGTTTGGCAGCGCTGCCAAGCCCGTCGGTCCAGTACTCAGTAAAATCACCCTTCATAACAGGCAACTGGTCGCCATATTTCTTTTCAAAGGTTTGCATCACCTGCGTGGCGCTTGCTATTACCAGGTGTGGGTAGGCGTAGTCTTCGTTCCAGCTTTTTACTGCATCAGGGAGGTCGGCATCAATAGGGGTATTGTCGGCCATTGCCCACGACATCGCAAAAATATCATAGGGGTAGGTGCCCGATGCTTCCAACTCGGGGAGTGCTTTGGCAAGATAAGTATCTACGAAGTTTTTACGCGGATGATCGGTTTTAATGATCTTCAATAATTTGGAAGTATCGGTCTGGCCAGACATCAGCGGCCAGTAATCGTGACCCTTTGCTTCGGCTCCCGGCCTGTAACTGCCCGGCTGTAAAAACAATATCTTTGATTTCCCGTCAGGGCCAACCCACCAAAACGGTTTAAAGCTAAGGTCCGTTGAATGACCAACCCTGCCCCAGCCATTGTTTAAGGCGAAGCAATACTTTATACCAAACTTCGCGGCGGCCGGCACAACACCCCACGACATGCCAGGCACATCTGTCTGCACCAGGGTCTCTATTTTTTTGCCGGTAAGCTTTTCTATCTTTTTGGCGTAGCTAAAGTATTGCAGCAACTCTTCATCTGCCGAAGCGCTGGTGTTCATGTTAACATATCCGGCATCAAGCTGTAAGTAACCTTTTTGTATGCCTTCTATCAGGTACTGCTTCTCCTTTGCGCCGGCTGTTTTAAGGTAGCGTTCTACCGGCCATAACACCTCGGGGTTCCATTTAAACCGGGCATCTTCAGGATAATTAGCTGTTTGCTTACCAAGCTTTATAGCGTTAACCAGGTTTCGTTTATGGATAACTTCTATATTAGCCTGGGTATTGGTATAGCCGATATCCACATGGCTGTGTGGGTAAATGTAAACCGTCCAGTGCCGTTTTGCAGGTACATCAATCGTTTTGGCATACGTTTTACCGGCCGCACGTAATGTTATGGTGGCTTGGCATGCGTTATCTACGCCCGCGTTATCGGGCAGCAAAACCGCGAGGCTATCCAGCCCTTTGCCTGCTTGTATGGTTGTGATTTCTTTTTGCCCAATACAATTTACTGTTATGGTTCCTTTGCCTGCAAACCTGCTTTTGAAATTTAACATTATTTCCCTGCCGGGCTTTCCGTCGGGACGATGACGATACACAGCTTTTACGTCGCAATCAAAGGGAGCTGGCTGCGTTTTAGTGTAATTTGCTTTTGAAGCGGTATGCTTTAGGTGCGATGCCTTGCTTTGACCATATCCGGCATAACTGATGCATAATAAGCATAAACTTAAATATTTAAACATACTAATTTGGTTAGGGTGGTAAATCATCTGCTGTTTAATAGCGGCCGTTTTAAAAAGCAAAGCCTGCAATATTATTGCAGGCTTTGCATCTTGCGCTATATTACTTTGCGTTCAAGAGCCCCCAGTTTTCGTTAGGCTTTGGCCCCATGGTTAGTACCAGCGAACCCCCTTTTAACAACTCGGAAGCGGGGAAGTTAAATGAATTTAATTTACGCCCGTTTAATGTTGCCGATTGCACGTACATATTATTACGCGATGCCCCATTAGCTACGATGGTAAACTTTTTGCCGCGGCCAAATTTCTGTCCCAGGTCTATCTCTATTTTTTGATAAAGCGGGCTGCCTATTTCGTAAACCGGTTTTGCGCTGGTTCCGCCGTCAGTTTGGAAAAGGCCTATTGAAGCCATGATCAGCCAGGCGCTCATTTGTCCCTGATCTTCATCGCCTAAATAGGCATTGGCAACACCATAACCATAAAAACGATCGATGATTGAACGGCTCCATTTTTGGGTAGACCACGGTTTACCTGCCCAGTTAAACAAAAATGCGAAATGCATAGACTGCTGGTTGCCCTGCACTACCGGGTAATCCCAGTACTGGTCGTTCATGCCGTTATAACGCCACGGCTCACTTTCTTTAAAGCCCCACTCCAGGCGATCGATAAATTTCTTTTTGCCGATCTTACTGATCAAGGCCGGAACATTCTGCGGAACGAAAAAGGTAAGCTGCCAGGCATTGCCCTCAACATATTCCTCGTTAGCCCCGCTACGGAAAGGGTCGAAATTTTTCACCCATTCGCCATTTGCCAGTTTCATGTGGCAGTAGCCTGCGGTATCAATAGCGTTTTGCCACCAGTAGCCACGGTCGTTAAATTTGTTGTAGATATCAGTTTCGCCTAACGACTTTGCTAACTGCCCAACCGTCCAGTCGTCAAAAGAATACTCCATTGTGTTCGAAAAACGGCCACTGTCAGACGGTACGTATTTATGCTTCATGTATTCAACCAGGTCGCGGTTACCGGCAAAGCCGGTATATACTTTCTGCGCCGGGGTGGTTTGCATTTTTACAGCGGCATCAAGCACTTTATTGGCATCAAAGTTCCGTATCCCCATTTGATAGGCCGATATCATTTGCGGTATCTCGTGTTCGCCAACCATCACCGGGATGTAGTTCATGGCGGCGGGGCCTTTTGCCAGCCAGCCGTAAGCGTCGTACATGGCCAATTGCGAGTTAACCCAACGGTTACTCCATTCGGGCGTAACCAGATTCCACATCTGGTTAAGGTTCCAGAAAGTGTTCCAAAACGCGTCACAGCCTAAGGCTACATCTTCTTTGTTCTTTAGCTTTTGTATCTTTCCGTCGGTGCCATGCCATTCGCCGTTAACATCGCTCCAGGTGTTGCGGCTGCAGATAGATCTGTACATCGAGTTATAAAAGCGCACTTTCTCCAACCTGTTCGTAGTTGTAATTTTAACCCGGTCAAAAATGTCGTTCCAGGTGTTAACCTGGTTTTGTCTTACCGCATCAAAGTTCCATCCAAACCGATCTGTTACCTCCGTTTTTAAATTTTGCCGCGCATTATCAACGCTTACCAGCGATATGCTCGACCTAACCTGCACTACCGGGGTTTGTTTGGCATCAAACTCCAGGAACAAACCGGCTTCTTTAGCGCCGTTGGCCTCAAATTCGTTACTGTATTTTACTGTTTTGTTTACCCAGCCGCCCATATTTTTGATAGGCTTATCAAATTCAACAACAAAGTGCAGCGTATAATCCTGCTCGGCATCGTTGCTCCAAACCCCCGGCGAAACCTGGTGTGCCGATCCTTCTATCCGATAATCGCTTACCTTTTTCAGTTTTATTTCTTTCAACTGGTAATTGTATTCGGCGGGCACGTGCAGGTCTACCAGTATACGCGCGCTATCCCTGTTTGCCGGGAAGGTGAAGCGTTCAAAGCCACATCGCGTTGTAGCGGTAACTTCCGCCTTAATGTCATAATTTTTTAAGTCAACCTTATAATAACCTATCGGCGCCTCTTCAGAACGTTTGTCAATAAGCGAACGATAGCCCGAGTTTGGTTTCTGTTCGTCGCCCATAGTGGTCTTTAATTTGCCGTTGCTGGCAAAAATGCCCAGGCCGGCCATGGTCCACTCATGTATATGGCTAAATGTGCCAACGCTTTCGTAAGTAGGCTGATAGCCCGCCTGCCAGCCTGCGTTTTGGTTATCGGGGCTCATTTTTACCATGCTGAAAGGCATCCAGGGGCCGGGCGCTATCATCCAACGCGAGTGAGCGGTGCCCATGCGCGTATCAACGTAGTTTGCGAGTGTCTGTATTTTTTGTTTAGAGCGGTTTACCACGCCGATTTGCATGATCTTACCATTTTCTAAAATGCTGTAGCGGCTCTGTTTTGCGGTAGTAACCGCGGGCATTAACGCTTCAAACTCATAATCGCCCTTTTCTACAACGTCGTTAAAAATGGTACGGCCATCTAATTTTACACTGATCCTGGGCGCACCCTTTAAATGTGTAGCATTTATCAGCAATGGCTGCACCGGTTTGCCATTTGATATCAATTGATATTGGGCCGGCTTTACAGTGCCGATATACATCTGGCCGGGAGTTTTTACACGCGCCTGCGCGGGACCCTCCAGGCTTAGTTTATCGAACATTATCCACGAACCTTCTACAACTGTAATGGTAACATTGTTGCCGCCCTTTTTAATGATGCCTGGGTTAATAGGTATTTCAATAGTTTTTGGTGTAGCAGCGGCCAGGTTGCCAGTAAGCGATGCCGTATCAACCAGTTTTTCATCCAGCCTGGGGCTGCGCTGCTTATTCACATCATATCCGGCGGCGGAGAGTTGTATCCTTTCGTCCTGGTTGTTTATGCTGATCTTAAGCACTGGTAAAAAGTGCTTTGCATAATCTGCCAGCCTGATCACCAATTTATAATCGCCTTTCGCAGGCACGTTTTCTAAACCAAATAATATGTTTACCTGGTTTGTACGCCAGCCGGCAGTAGGCCAGGTACCTCCCCATGTATCAACCGGGCCCGGAAGCACGTATGGAAAGTCTTTTTTCTCCTTAGAATAGCCTACTAAATAAAACTTGTCTTCGTAGCCAAAG
The DNA here is from genome assembly GCF_014200785.1 of Mucilaginibacter sp. AK015. Classification (NCBI taxonomy): domain Bacteria; kingdom Pseudomonadati; phylum Bacteroidota; class Sphingobacteriia; order Sphingobacteriales; family Sphingobacteriaceae; genus Mucilaginibacter; species Mucilaginibacter sp. AK015. Next base: position 328,872 of record NZ_JACHCV010000002.1, on the reverse strand, counting down.
TCCTGCCCTACAAATTTTTTAAAACCGTTTGGCGCAAGCGCAAATTCAGATCCTGAGTTATCAGTCTTACCAACATTCCAAATGGCTTTCTGTGTTTGTTGCGCATATGAATACGCTACAAAACCGATGGTAAGCTGGCAAAGCAGTAAAAATCTTTTTTTCATTTTGTGTATTAAAGGTGTTATAATTTGGTGCAAGATACCGATGAAATTAAAAGTAAGCCCCAGTAACCAAGGGCTTACTAATAAACCAACTTAATCAACCCCTCAAAAGGAGCAATCTCTTTGACAAACATAAAAAAAAATTAATATGTTTGTACATACATACATTATAAATTTTTATCTTTTATGATTTACAGGTCTGCCCCCCGCTGCAGCGTTAACCGCTCGCTTGTAGGATTTTTGTTTTTTTTGCTGGTGATTGGATTGCTTAGTTTGAAAGTTAATGCTGTGGGTATCACGACAGACATTAGGAAAGGTCCTTCAGAGGCAAATTTGACCGTTTACGTACAGCCTTATTACAAATACAGGAACGACGGTAAACCAGGGCGTGAGATAATCCTATATTTTAAAGAAAAGATATTAAAAGGTGATGTAAAAGTAGTAGTAAAGTGCGATGACAAAGCTGAAGAATCAAAATTTCAGTTTGAGACTGCTACAAACGGGGCAGCCGTTTTGCTTCCCGATGGCGTTGGTGTTAAGGCGGCATCATCTGCGCAGGTTAATGTATATTGTAGTGGAAAAGAATATAGCGCCACTGTAGCCATACCTGTAAAAAAACAGTGGACGGTTTATATATATCCGCATAGCCATGTAGATATAGGCTATACTAACCTGCAGGAAACGGTGAGGAAGCTGCATGTACGTAATATCGATGTAGGTATCGATCTGGCAGAAAAAACACAGAATTACCCTGAAGGCGCACGTTTTATATGGAACACCGAGGCCACCTGGGTGGTAGATGAATATCTCGCGCAGGCAACCCCACAGCAAAAGGCAAAATTTAACAACGCGGTGAGGAAAGGCTGGCTGCAGATAGACGGCGGCCACTCTAACATCAATACCAGCACTTGCTCTGACGAAGAACTGCAAATGATGTTTAGCAATAAACTTAAAATAGAGCAGCAAACAAAAGTGCCTATACATACTATGGTACAGATGGACCTGCCCGGTGCGGCATGGGGCTTGGTGCAAGCCGCCAAACAAAGCGGCATTGATGGCTTTATCAATTTCCCTAATTATTTCGATTTGCGCCGAGTGTGGGACCACAAACCCTTTTACTGGTTAGGACCCGATGGTAAAAGCAAGATACTTTTTTTGCAGGGCAGCCCTTACGGCTATGGTTATACCGTTAAAGGCAGTAAGTACGGGCTCAAAATATTGCAATCATACTCTGATACAATTGACAGGGTGAGTACCAAAAACCCCAGCGCTAATTTTATCGACCCCTTTATTTTCCATGAAACCGACAGGCTGGAACGGGAAGGTTCGCCGTATGATATTTATGCCATGACATGGTCAATGGCGGACAATTGCCTGATAGATGCGGACCTGCCCGAAGCCGTAAAGTTATGGAATCAGAAATACGCCTACCCAAAGGTAATTATAGCCGGGAGCAGGGATATCCTGAATGCTTATAAAGAAAAGTATGCTGCCATTATACCCACGTATAGTGGCGATATAACCGAATTTTGGACGGAAGGGCTTGGCTCGGACGCGTTAAGGGTAGGTATGGGCCGCAAGGCAAAAGAAAACCTGGTTCAGGCTGAAACGTTGTGGCCAATGCTGAATGGTAATAAACGCCCGGCCCCTGTAAACCGGTTTAATGATTGCTGGGAACAGTTATTGCTTTCGGCAGAGCACACCTGGGGTTACCAAAACCCTAAAGCCCCGCTTGCCAAACAGGTAGAGGCAAACAAAGCTGCTTATTTCGAAAATGCCGAAAAACAAAGCAATGCACTCATCGCGGATGCCCTTAAAAATGTAAAAAAGATCAACGGCGGATATATCGCTGTATTTAACACGCTGTCGTGGATTCGTGGAGGAGTAGTTATACTGGATGCCAAATTGAGCCGTGCGGGTAATCGCGTGGTGGATAAAAAAGGCACAGAGATGCCTACGCAGCGTTTAAGTACGGGCGAATTGATCTTTTACGCGGATAAGTTGCCCGCTCTGGGGTCAAAAGCTTATAAGGTGGTGCCGGGGACATACAAAGGCAACCGGAGCCTTAAAGCCGGCATCGGTTTTTTAAGCAATAACCAGGTAAAGATAACGCTGGATAAAAAAACAGGCAATATCATAAGTCTGCTTAGGCTCAAGGATAAAAAGGAGTTTGTCAACGCCGCTTCGGGTTTTGATTTAAATAGCTATAATTATGTAAAGGGCGTGCGCAACGGTAAAGATACGGTTACCGCCCCCACTCATGCCACTAATGCAAAGATCAGCATTAAGGAAATCGGGCCATTATTAGTTTCGGTAAGCGTACAGGCTGATGCGGAAGGCTGCAAGGGATTGAACCGCGAGATACGGCTCTATAAAGACCAGCCTTTTGTAGAGATAATTAATACTGTTGATAAAATCTCAACCCGTCAAAAAGAGGGTATACATTTTGGGTTTGGTTTTAATGTGCCGGAGGGGGTTACCCATATGGATATCCCCCTGGGGGTTATGCAGCCCGAGCGGGACCAGCTAAAAGGGACCAACAAAAACTGGCTGGCTTTTCAACGGTGGATAGATGTTTCAAATCAAAGCTCCGGCGTAACATGGACGTCGGAAGAATCGCCCATTGTGGAGTTTGGGTCGATAACCGGGAATATTTTAGACGGTGCAAGACAAGGCGACCTGTGGGAAAAGCATATCTCCAAACCCCAAACTATCATATCGTGGATGCTGAACAACCATTGGGATACTAACTTCGCACTGGAGCAAGGTGGTATAATAAAAAGCCGGTACGGGATACTGTTGCACGGAGCTTATGACGCGGTTACAGCCAATCATTTCGGGGTGGAGTTTAACAGGCCGCTTATCGCGGTAGAAACCACCGGCAAAACCAAGGTGAATGCTTTGGTTACGATTGATAACCCGGAGATAATGTTGTTATCTTACCAGAAAAAGGGTGACAGTAAACATCCCGAGGTGAAGCTACGGTCGGTTTCTGACAAGCCGCAAAAGGTAAACGTGCGGTGGAAGGACGGATCTAAAAAATTAATCAGCATAGCGCCTTACGGTTCAGTAAGCGTAACTAAATAATAAAAAAAATAATATATGAGGTATTTCTTAACCAAAACAGTTATTGGGGCGGCGTTTATTGCATTACTGCTGCCTTCAATTTCGCTGGCTCAAACCCATTTGATAAAAAACCTTGCCGCCGGCAAAAAGCAAACGCTGGTGGTATATGGCACAAGTTTATCGGCCGCAGAGGGGGGGCAGGCCTGGGTTAAAGCGGTAAGCGACGCCATTAACAATAAATATCAACAGAATTTAACGGTTTATAACACGGCCAGGAGCGCCATGTGGTCTACCTGGGGCGTGCAGCACCTGGAAGATAGCGTAATAAGCAAAAAACCAGATGCGGTTTTGATGGAATTCAGCATGAACGATGCATTTCTGGATTATAAAACCAGCGTGGCATTGGCCAGGCTAAACCTGAATTATATGATAGACCGGATAAAATTATTTAACCCCAAATGCGAAGTGATATTGCAGGTAATGAACATCCCCATAAAGGTACATGCGCAGCAGCGGCCACACCTGCTGCAATATTACAATATGTACCGGCAGGTTGCTAAACAAAGGGGGCTGTTGTTAATTGATCATTACAACAACTGGAAGAAAATATTAGACCGGGGCACGGCCGAATATCTTAAATACGTACCCGACGGGATACACCCTGATGAAAACGGCGCCCGGGAAATAATAGCGCCGCTGGTTTTGAAAAAATTAACAGGGAAATAAGAAAGGCCCTCTATACGGGGGCCTCCTTATTAGCTGCTACACTAAAACTTATTTTATCTCTATTTGCCTGCGCACCGCTTTAGCCTCTTCGCGTTTGGCAATGTCTATCTTTAATATGCCATCGCTGTAGCCAGCTTCGATGTTCTCGTAATCAGCGGTTTCGGGCAGTGTGAACGAACGCACGAACGAACTATAGCTGTACTCGCGTTTGCTGTAATTCTTTTGCGTATTGTTGTTTTCATTTTGGGTTTCCACCGAAATGTTCAGCACATTGCGGTCAAGGTTTATTTTAAAATCCTCTTTTTTTAAGCCTGGCGCTGCCAGTTCCACATGAAAATGATCTTCGGTTTCGCTGATGTTAGCAGCCGGTACACGGGCTACCATGCGGTCGCTAAAAAATGTGTCGTTGAAGATCGAGTCAAAAACATCGTTAAAGCCGGGCATTAACGAACCATTGCTTCTTTTGTCGGAATTAAATTTAACCAGTGTCATCGGTTGTCCTCCTTAAATAATTTTAATGATTAAACTAATAAATAATTAAACTCATGTTAAAGGTATCAACCTCGATGCCAAAGCAAAAAGATGTAGGACCGACTGAAAAATTTGCACAGAAAGTGAAAATATTACAGCCGGTAGCTGTCAATTTTTCAAGGTGGTGTCCAATACCGCAAGCCTCATGTCAGCTACTGTTGGTCCGTTGATAGATAAGCGCCGCTATTGTGGTGTATTAGCATAATAAATAATACCTATATTCAACCAATCAAAACCACACACATGAAGCTGAGATACCTGTTCTCAATCGCCGTTTTATCAGGCACGTTAAGCGTAAACACCGTAAAAGCGCAAATGGCCCCGGCAAAAATTGATAGCCTGGTGCAGCTGGCACTGAAAACCTTTGATGTGCCGGGGATTGCCGTGGCTGTTGTTAAAGACGGTAAGCTGGTTTATTCACACGGCTATGGTGTTGCATCGCTGCGCACCAAACAAAAAGTTGATGGCAACACGCTATTTGGCATTGCCTCAAACAGTAAAGCTTTTACAGCCGCGGCAATAGGTATGCTGGCAGACGAGCAAAAGCTTAAGCTTGATGACAAGGTTACCGACTACATCCCCGAATTTAAAATGTACGACCCGTATGTTACGGCCGAATTTACAATACGTGATTTGCTTACCCACCGCAGCGGATTGGGACTTGGAGCAGGCGACCTGATGATCTTCCCCGATTCGGCTGATTTCAAGGTAAAGGATATTATACACAACCTGCGCTACTTAAAACCCGCGAGCAGCTTTCGCAGTAAGTTTGATTACGATAACCAGATGTATATTGTAGCCGGAGAGATTATTGCCCGTGTAAGCGGCATGAGCTGGGAAGATTTTATTGAAACCCGTATAATGAAGCCGCTGCAAATGACGGGGAGCTTCGCCTCGTACAGCCGGATCAAAAACACCAAAAATTATATTGACGCGCATGCCCCGGTAGATGGTAAAGTAGTGGTGATACCACGCAGCACCAGCGAGCCTACCAATGCCGCAGGCGGTATTTACAGTAGCGTAAACGACCTGAGCAAATGGGCTATTATGCAAATGAACGATGGTAAATACGGAGAGGGCCTAAGCAAACGCCTATTTAGCAGCCGTATGCACCACGAGATGTGGACGGTGCAAACCGCACTGCCGGTTAGCACGCCGGGGCCGTATAACGCACACTTTAGCGGTTACGGTTTAGGCTGGTTCCTTAACGATGCCAAAGGTTATTTAAAGGCAAGCCATACCGGCGGGTTAGATGGTATGGTTACACAGGTTACCTTGTTCCCCGAAATTAAGCTTGGGGTTATCGTACTAACCAACCAGCAGTCGGGCGCGGCTTTTATCTCAATTACCAATGAAATTGTTGACAGTTACATTGGCGATACCGGTAAAGACTGGGTAAAGCTGTACGGTGATGTAGAAAAGCTAAATGCAGGCGGTGCTACGGCTGTTGTTGATGCTGTTTGGAAACAGGTAGAAGAGCAAAAGAAAACCAACGCAGATGGCAGCATGTATACAGGCACCTACCATGATAACTGGCTGGGCGATGCTACCATCAGTCAGACGGACGGGCAACTTTGGTTTGCTGCTAAACGCTCGCCCTTACTAAAAGGACGAATGTTTCATTATAATGCCAATACCTACGTAGTAAAATGGAACAAGCGCAGTATGGATGCCGATGCCTTTATAATGTTTACCACCGATGAGAACGGAAAACCACTTGGTTTTAAAATGAAGCCCATATCGCCTGCTACGGATTTTAGCTACGATTTCCAGGACCTGGATTTTGTAAGGGCAAAGTAATGTCCTGATAATAACAAGTGTGGTGCATAAAGGTTATAGGCTCTTATTACATTTTCGCCCCTTTTATCAGCATAACAGATTCTATCGACTGCTCCTTAAGGTGAAGGAACTTTTTCCGTTCTTCATCCTTCATAAAGTTATCAAGATCCTGCTCGTCTTTAAATTCTACCAGGTGAATTTCGTACGGCGCATTTATATTGCTTTCAATCACAGCCTGTTCATCCGGCCGCACCCGAAGCATTAACGTACCGTTATACTTTGCAATTAGGGGGATGGCGATATCTTCAAACTGGTGAAAAACATTTTCCTGGCCCGGTTTGACGTAAATAAGCTGCGTGATATATAGCATAATATAAAGCTATTAAATTTTGCTTTATTGAACAGGCAGGTGTCATTATATAATTCAATTTCATATATTTATCAATATAAACTATTTGATAATCAACCTTTAAGCCATGAAACAAATACTTGTAATTGCCATATTAGCCTTTGCATTAATAAGCTGTAAACAAACAAATACTACAGGGCAAACTAAAGCCGACACCGTTTCGACCCCCGATTACCCGTTTAAGCCCAAATATTCTATAAAATGGGAGAAGGGCGACGAAAAGAACGCGCAGATAGTACTTAACTGTTTAAAAAAGTATGTAGATGGCGACATTAAGGGGGCCGTAGCAAACTTTGCAGATACCGTTACCTTTTTGGCGGATAATTTTGCGTTTACGGGTAAAAAGGACAGTCTGGCAACTATTATCGGCCAAATGCGCGGCGATTTGGTTTCGGTATCAAAGGAGTTTGAATCGTGGATGACAACCTATTACCCGGATAAAAAAGAAACCTGGGTTACCCTGTGGTACATGGAAAAATGGACTGATAAAAAAGGCAAAACCGATTCGCTTTATTACACGGATGACGTTTTACTTAAAAACGGTAAAATAGTACTGTACGACGAGAAGATACGACACAACCCGGCGAAATAGAGCATGCGTACGATAGCATATACAGCTGTTGTAAGCCAACAGCAGTTATAGTAAATGCACGGCATAATACGGTTTTTTTAAGATGAAGTTCGATACCTATACCCCATGCGAGGCATTAAAACCGTTTGTGAAGTCGTTTGCCATTTCAGAAAATGCTGCTGCACATACTTATAAAGTTCTGCCCGATACCGGCCTGGTGATTGGTTTTCAATACCGGGGAAAGCTGTCGTACCTTAAATACGGCTCTGAAACACCTCTTGCAAGCGCCGGCATTACAGGGTTAAGAGATAGCTACCGGGTATTTAGCAATTCGGCAAACATCGGTACGGTACTGGTCTTTTTTGCCGAAGGGGGCGCAGCGCCTTTTTTCAATTTACCTATACACGAGCTTTTTGGTGAAAGCCTTTCATTGGATCATTTCATGCTTGCTTCGGAGTTGATGGTACTTGAGGAACAGCTTTGTGAGGCAAAAGCAGATGAAGGACGGATAAGGCTGGTTGAGCGTTTCCTGCTTCAAAAAATGAGCCATGCGGATCCGGATCCGTTGGTAGTAGCTGCCGTTACTTTGATCAATCGACATAAGGGTAATATCAGGATAAGGGAATTGTTAACAATATTGAACACCAGTCAAAGCCCACTTGAGAAAAGATTTAGGCGAGTAGTAGGCACCTCACCTAAAAAGTTTGCGAACATTGTACGGCTAAAGCATACGCTGCAAGAGCACTACCAGGGGCAACCCTTAACCGATCTGGGGTATCAGTCAGGTTTTTACGATCAGGCGCACTTTATCAAAGCATTTAAAAATTTTACCGGCGAGTCTCCGGAAAATTTCTTCTCCGGCCGATAATAAACGATTTTTTACAATTACCGCCATGGGTATAATGGCAATTTTGTATTACATCAATTTTAAAAGTCATGTCAAGTATCAGGTCATTTGCAGCGCCGCATAAAGGGCTGCGTTACATTATCTCTAAATTTGCCATCCGTTTAGGGCATACAGATTTCGGCTCCCCGGCGCAATTAGGAGCCTTAAAGCAATTAGGGCTCGAAATGTTCACCCTGCTGGACGACCATGTTCATACCGAAAATGAACACACGCTTAAACAATTGGAAGAAAGGGTTCCGGGCGCGTCCGGCCATGATGTGGCCGATCATGAAAAATTAGAAACTGTCCAACATTCGCTCGCGAAAAAGCTCTCCGGGTTCAGCGGTCAGGAAATAAGTGAAGAGATCCATCAATTTTACCTTGATTTCTCTTTATTTCAAAGCCAATATCTTGAACACATTTATGAAGAAGAAACCGTCACTGAAATGTTACTGCAGCAAAATTTCAGTGATGAAGAACTGACAGGGCACCGCAATCAGATCATGGATAGGCTTGCGTTTCCTGTATTATTGCTGTGGTTAAAATACATTATACCCGCACAGCGTGAAGAAGAAAGCCTGGGCATGCTGTCGGGTTTTAAAGCGAACGCCCCTCAGGATGCCTTTGGGCAGGTGCTGGCCGCACTAAAAACCGAACTGGAAGATGAACGCTATGATAGCCTAATGTCAAAATTAGCCTGAACGTTATCATCTCATCTAAATCGTAACGTTAAAAAGAAAACGGGTACAATACATTAAAATTTCACATTCTTTTGGGGGATGCGGCCCGGTATTGCGTCTTATTATTATGGCGGGCGATAGCGCCCGGTACCTATGTAAACTTAACGGATAGCTATGTATGGTTATATCCGAAACCACTTATATAATGACCAAAAGAATACTATTGGGGCTGCTTTTTACCTGCGCTATAGGTGCGGCCCGGGCACAGGATTGGGCAAATATCGGCAGATACCAGGATGCTAACAGCAAGGTCCCCCCACCTGTCGCCGGCGAAAACCGTGTAGTTTACATGGGCGATTCGATAACCGATTTCTGGATAACCAGCGATTCATTGTTTTTTGCAGGCAAACCCTATTATGATCGCGGCATAAGCGGCCAAACAACCGGGCAAATGCTGGTTCGTTTTCGCGAGGATGTGATCAACTTAAAACCGCGTGTAGTAGTAATATTGGCAGGCATAAATGATATTGCCGAAAACAATGGGCCGTCAAAACTCGAAGATGTGTTCGGGAACATCGTTTCAATGGCGCAGCTTGCACAAGCCAACCATATTAAAGTTGTGCTGTCGTCGGTGCTGCCTGCTTTAAGTTTCCCCTGGCGGCCCGCCATAAAACCCGCGGCAAAAGTTAAAGCGCTTAACCAAATGCTTAAAGCCTACGCCGCTAAGAGCGGCATAGTTTACCTTGATTACTTCAGTGCGATGGCGGATGCTAAAGGCGGGCTGCCTGCCCGCCTGTCAAAGGATGGGGTGCATCCCAATTTACAAGGTTACAAAATGATGGAGCCGCTTGCCGAAAAAGCGATAAAGGCAGCACTGTTAAAAAAATAAAGCATTATCTAATATTAATATCATACCCGTAAAATATTACGGGTACCATACACTCCCATGAAAAGCATTACCAGTACCATCTCGCATTTAATGTTAATTATTACGCTCGCCGCCGGCGTGCCCGCCATTGCCCAGCAAACGCACTATACCAAATATGTAAACACCTTTATTGGAACAGCGCCGCTTAACGACCCTAAAGTGCTTGGTTATAAACTGCCCGAGGGATGGCGCTCTTGGGCCGGGCTGGTGTTTCCGGGTAGCTCGCTGCCCAACGCCATGGTACAGTTAAGCCCCATGACGGCCTATGGCTCGGGTGCAGGGTATCAGTATGAAGATTCGGTGATACTGGGGTTTACCCATACTAACAAAGGGCACTGGAATCTTTGCAACATTCCTGTATTACCTGTTTCAAACCCCGGCGAGAAGTTTGGCTCGAGGTTTTCACACAAAAGGGAAAGTTCTGCGCCGGGCTTTTATCAGGTATACCTTGATGATTACCAGGTGAACGTAAGCTTAACATCTACCTTGCGTGCCGGGTACCATAGGTACGAGTATAAAAATAACGCCAACAGGCAGATACTTTTTGATCTGGCAAAAGCTAATAACCGTATATCCAACTGGAGTATTGAGCAGGTGGGCACATCAGCGTTACAAGGGTACCAGCAGGGGGGCGAGAAAATTTACTTTTATGCGAGCCTTAACGCCAATATAGAGAAACTGGATAAAAAGGAGGAGGGCAAACACGCCGGTTATGCTTTGGTAACCCTGGCAAACGGCAGCAGGCCTGTAGAACTTAAAATTGGTTTATCATTTGTGAGTATTGCTAATGCCAAACAAAACCTGGAAGCAGAAATAGGTAATAAAACATTTGAAACCATACGCAATGAGGCTACCCAAAAGTGGGAAAAGCTGTTATCTGAAATACAGGTAAAAGGCGGCACGCCAAAACAAACACAGATGTTTTACTCGTGCCTGTACCGGTCGTTTTTATGGCCTGCCCTGCGCAGCGATGTAAACGGTCAATTTATTGATGCGAAAAGGAACGTTGTAAATACGGGCATTACCTACTATACCGAGCCATCGTTGTGGGATACTTACCGCAATAAAGATGTGCTTTTAGGTTTAATAACGCCGCAGGTTACCCTTAACGTTATTAAATCAATGAAAGATGTGGGCGATAAAACCGGGTTTATACCAACATTTTTTCACGGTGACCATGCCGCATCCTCTATCGCGGGGGCCTACCTGCGGGGTATTGATAACTTCGACATAAAAGGCACTTACCAATTGCTTTTACGAAATGCTAACATAGAGGGCGGCACACGGCCGTTCATCACCGAATACATTAACAAAGGCTATATATCTACCCCTGACATTGCCCACCCCGATGTGGAAACCAAAGCGAAGGCGGGGGTTTCCAAAACCCTTGAGTATTCGTACGACGACTATTCGGTAGCACAGATAGCAAAAAAACTCGGCGATACCGCCAATTACAGGATACTGATGGCCAGGTCAAAGAACTACAAAAACGTTTTTGACCCATCTACCCGGTTTATGAGGGGCCGACTTGAGAATGGAGAATGGGTAAAAAATTTCAACCCGCAGTTTCCGTATTACGAATATATGTACCGAGAAGCAAATGCCTGGCAGGTGTCGTTTTTTGCGCCGCACGATATGCCGGGCCTGATAAAATTATATGGCGGGCCTAAAGGGTTCGAATCAAAGTTAGATTCGTTGTTTACCCTGCCCTGGAACCCCAATTACATTGCCCGGAACGTAGAAACTATGGTTGGTCAGTATTGCCAGGGGAACCAGCCTGATCATGAGGCGCCATTCTCTTATATCTTCATCAATAAGCCAGAAAAAACCCAGAAAATTCTTGATTTTATTATGGAAAATTTATACGGAATTGGTGAAGAAGGACTGGAGCTTAGCGGCATGGACGACGCCGGCGAAATGTCGTCATGGTATGTTTTCAGCTCATTGGGCCTTTACCCTTTTTCAGCCACCGATCCTAAATATATCGTTACCGTACCGATTTTTGATGAGGTAAAATGGCGCACAAGCAATGGTAAAACAATCACCATAACCAAGCCTGGAAAAGGAAGGCACATCACATCGGTAAAAGTGAACGGAAAAGAGAACAAGGGCTATTTTGTATCGCACGACCTTTTTAAAACCGGGGGAACGGTAACTATCGGTACTAAATAAGTGCTAAGGGGTAATAGCTGTAGGATATAGGTTTGTATGATGTTAATAGTCAAACAAAATATCTACTTTTAGCTTATACCTCAAATCCTTATAATGGCAAAATATATTGGTAAATTGTTTTTGGCATTTACCGTACTGGCAGCAGTTTTTTCAAGTGAATCTGTAACGGCTCAAACGGCGCGCCCTGATACCGTTTACAGCGGCATTTATATCACCAGCATTCACGATATAAATTTTAAGGATAAAGAATACAGCATTAATCTGTGGCTGTGGCTTAAATATAAGAACAAGAAGTTCGACTTTTTACACAACCTGGAAGTGCCGCAGGCCAAATCAGTTACAACCTCTTACTCAACCGTAGATTCGAGCGATAACAGGATATATTTACTGATGAAGCTGCAATGTGTAATGAAGGATTCCTGGGCTATAAATAACTTTCCGTTCGACAGGCAGAAGCTGCGTTTCTCTATCGAAAATTCGCAATTTGATTCAAAGTCGCTGGTGTTTGCAGCCGATACACTGGGCAAGCATTTCGACCCCCGCTTCACCCTGCGCGGCTGGCACATTGATAGTTTGAATGTATCAACAGGTATCAAAGTTTACGAAACCGGTTTTGGCGACGAGAGCCTGGCTAAGCCCCATACCGAATACAGCAACTTTAAAGTTAGGGTGCAACTGGACAGGAATGCTATGGGTTTGTTCTGGAAAATGTTCCTGGGGATGTATGTCGCATTCCTGATAGCTTATATGTGCTTTTACATCCACACCGATAGTATCGACTCGCGCTTTGGTTTAAGCGTTGGCGCCCTTTTTGCCGTTATTGGTAACAAGTATATTGTCGATTCGTCGCTTCCCGAATCCACCACATTTACGCTGGTTGATACCCTTCATGGGATTACCCTGATATTTATTTTGGCGGTGATTATCGGCACTTCACTTTCTCTGAAAATGGTAAAGCGCGAACAAATTGAAAAAGCCAAAAAGTTCGATTTCATATTTGCGCAGGTTGTGTTAATGGCTTATATCATTTTAAACGCCTGGTTTATTTTCGAGGCTACGAGATACTAACTGTACTGTTAAGCCTTTTTTCTTTTACGCTTAAAATCGGCCTCCTTGTTTTTGCTGATAGCTGCAAGTATAAAGGCGCTGCTGCTAAATGCCAATGCCTCTAAGGCGCTTACAATCTCGTTGCCATGTAAACCTCGCGGATCTGCAAGTGCCCGGGGGATGTGGAGTAGCAAAAACCATATGAATATCATTAAACCCAGTAAATTTGCTGCCAGGCGAAGTTTTATGTTCAACATTATTCCTAAGCCCGCCGCAATGAGCGCAACGCCTGTAAAATAGGTCCAAAAAACGGGGAGTGCGGCCCATTGGGGCACAAGCCCAGGCACAAAGTCTATATAAACAAAATGCTCTATGCCAAAAACAAACATGGTTATAGCCAGAAAGAAGCGGCCGGCGGGTACGATGGCCTCAAACCCTGTTACATAGGCTCCGGATTTTGGCGCCGATGCAGCAACTATCAGCGCGCAGCCGCTTAAGGCAAATATTTTAAGCGCATTCGCCCAACTGCCTAAAAAAGCAGGTGTGGTCCTGAACTGATTAGGTATATGAAATATAATCAGCAGCGTCAGGAATATCAGCCCTAAATAAAGAGCGGCCGGTCGTGCTTTGTTATCAACAATTATCAGCCCACCCAAGGTAGCCAGTATAGTGCTCCCTATCCATACTGCCACGTGCGATGTTACAAGATCCTTGGGCCACGGGACTATAACGGGCATATAAACTGAAAATACTACCTGCTGTATAGCAATAGCTATTATGGCGACAGCGAAAAGTATCCGCCATATTTTGTTTGAATTTTGCATGATAAAGGTTTATAAGGGGGCTATTTAATGCAAGTTACAAACATAGCGTTAACTGCAAAGGGTAATTTGCTTTTTTTGAGCATGTGCTTGTAACCTTTATCGCCTTGCGGACTCAAATTCTTATAGATGTGTATCAAATTACAGATATGTAACAAAGCAATTTTTCATATACATTTGAGTGCTATAATTCAATACAATGTCTAAACCTGAAGCTCAGCCGGCGCTTGTTCATCCCAAACAAAAGATAAATTATATCGATCATCTTAAAGTGACGCTTACCGTGCTGGTAATAATGCACCATACCTTTATAACATACGGAGCGCCGGGTGGCTGGTATTATACTCAAAAAACCACGCTTACAGCTGCCCTTATCCCAATGACGGCATTTGTAGCTGTTAACCAGGCTTTTTTCATGGGCTTTTTCTTTTTCCTTTCGGCGTTGTTTGTACCATCTTCTTATGATAAAAAGGGCCCCGTGAAATTCATTACCGACCGCCTCATAAGGTTGGGCCTGCCTTTAGTTTTTTATTCCTTTATTCTTTCGCCGATACTTAGCTATATCCCATATAATTGGGCGGGAGAGCATCATATAACCTACCTGCAATACTTAGGCGGCTTTAATAGCTGGATAGATTTCGGTGTCCTCTGGTTTGTTGCCGCGCTGCTTTTGTTCACTTTTATATATGTTTTATACCGTATAGTAATTAAGCTGGCAAGCAAGGCCGTTGCCATGCCAACCGTTACAACTGTTATGGTGTTTGCAGTGATTATTGGTGTTATCAGCTATGTTATCCGCATCCTATTTCCGGTAGGGTGGGTGTTAAAACCGGTAGGTTTTCAGTTAGGGCATTTTCCTCAGTATGTTAGTTTATTCGTATTGGGGTTGATAGCGTCGAAAAGTAAATGGCTTAATCATGCCGAGTACAAAACTGGTAAACGTATGCGTACAATTGCCTTGTGCGTGGTGCTTGTCGGCTTTCCTTTATTTTTTATTGTACGCAATTTGCTCAATTTTCCGGTTGCCTGGTTTTCCGGCGGCACCCACTGGCAATCGTTATGGTATGCCGTGTGGGAACAATTGGTGGGCTTTGCTATTATTAGTTCGCTGCTTTGCATTGGCAAATACAGGTGGAATAAGTCTTCGGCTTTTCTGAGCAAATTATCGCGCAGCACATTCGCTGTTTATATTTTTCACCCGCTCATCATCATCTCCTTATCGGTCATGGCACGGAACTGGGGAATAGATCCTGCTATAAAGCTATTGGTTGTTGCACCAACGGCGGTAGTACTCAGCTTTTTATTAGGATTGGCAATAGTGCGTATTCCCGGTGTGAATAAGGTAGTTTGATATTACCCAGGCACTTTTATTTATTTCATCAGCAGGCTTGTTTCAAATTCTCTATTTTTGCACCAGCATGAAAACAAAGCAGCCCACAATACTTGTAGTAAATGATGATGGTATAACCGCGCCGGGTATAAAAGCCCTTATGCACACCATGAAAGAGCTTGGCAGGGTGGTGGTTGTAGCGCCAGATAGCCCGCAATCGGGCATGGGCCATGCCATAACCATAGGCAAACCCCTGCGTTTAGATAAGGTTGATATTTACGACGGTATTGAAATGTACAGCTGCAGCGGCACACCGGTGGATTGTGTGAAACTTGCTGTAAACACAGTATTAAAAGGTGTAAAGCCCGATCTGTGTGTATCTGGTATCAACCACGGTTTAAATAATTCTATAAACGTATTATACTCGGGCACAATGTCGGCAGCAGTTGAAGGGGCTATTGAACGCATCCCTTCTATCGGGTTTTCGCTGGACGATTATACTAACCAGGCTAATTTCGACCATTGCCAAAAGTTCGTAAAGGAACTTGCCACACAGGTTTTAAACAATGGCTTGCCTGTAGGGACAGTGCTAAATGTAAATTTCCCGGCCGGGCATAACATTAAAGGTATAAAAATTTGTCGCCAGGCTAATGCCAAATGGGCTGAAGAGTTTGATGAACGCGTTGACCCGCATAAGCGCCCTTATTATTGGCTAACAGGCATTTTTACAAATGACGATAACGGCGAGGATACCGATGTTTGGGCGCTTGAGCACAATTACGCATCGGTTGTGCCGGTACAGTTTGATATGACGGCCCACCACGCTATCCCTGTTTTAAACTCCTGGAATTTTAATGTTTAAAAAAAACAACCTTTTTTTGGGGATACTTTACGGCTTTCCGGCCCCTGTTTTGGCATGGTTGGTATTTGCGGTGGTATTAAATAACGGACGCTTTTTTTTAGACAAGCCTGCCGCTCCGTACCTGATAGCCCTGGCTTTAAATTTAGTGATGTTAAGATTCTCGGCAAGGGCGCATCTTGATAAAACATCAAACGGTATAATGATCACTACATTTGTATGCACACTACTGATATTTGTGTTTAAAATGCATATCTAAAGATAAGTGTGCGGATTTACGATATGCTGACGGGATTTTTGGTTCCTGGAGGCTTTAATCAATAAATAGTTAACTGAATAACTTTAGCATGAAGTACTACCTGGTAGCAGGCGAAGCATCGGGCGACCTGCACGGGGCCAACCTGATTAAGGCTTTGAAAGAGCTTGACGGGCAGGCCGAGTTTCGCTTTTTTGGTGGCGACCTGATGCAGGCCCAGGGTGGTACGCTGGTTAAACACTACGCCGATATGGCGTTTATGGGTTTCGTAGAAGTTATACTAAACCTGAACACCGTTCTTAAAAACCTGAAGAAATGTAAACGGGATATTGCCTCATTCCATCCCGACGTTTTGATATTGATAGATTTCCCGGGATTTAACTTAAAAATAGCCGAATTTGCTAAAACTAATGGCTTGTTGGTTTGCTATTATATCTCGCCGAAGGTTTGGGCCTGGAACCAGAAACGGGTACTTAAAATAAAAAAGATAGTAGATCACCTGTTTTGTATCCTGCCGTTCGAGGTTGATTTTTACAAAAGCTGGGGCATGGATATAGATTATGTAGGAAACCCCTTGCTCGATGCTGTAGATGCATTTAAAGCGGATGCTAATTTCCTGACGAATAATAACCTGACCGGCAAAAAAGTCATTGCCTTATTACCGGGTAGCCGTAAGCAGGAAATAAGCAGGTTATTGCCGGAGATGCTGGGTATTACCGATGACTTTCCAGACTACCAGTTTGTTATAGCGGGGGCGCCATCGTTTAATCTAGCGTATTACAAACAATATCTGAATGATAAGGATATCCCGGTAATATTTGATGCTACTTATGATGTCTTGGCCATTGCCCGGGCGGCGGTTGTAGCGTCGGGTACGGCCACTTTAGAAACTGCCCTTTTTAACGTACCACAGGTGGTTGTTTATAAAGGCAATGCGCTTACCATTGCCATAGGGCGTTTGCTTATAAAAATAAAATTTATATCGCTTGTAAACCTGATAATGAATACCGCGGTAGTTAAGGAACTGATACAGCAGGACTGTACAAAGGAGGGAATAACCCGGGAGTTGGATAAGTTACTGAATGATCAAAATTATCGCAAAAAAATACTTGACGGGTATAATACACTTCATGAAAAAATGGGTTCGCCGGGGGCTTCGGAAAAAACAGCAAAATTGATCGTAAAATATGCTTTGAAACAACAAGGCCCGGCTTAATAAGCAGGGCCTTGTTTGTCTCAAAAAGATGTTTTAAATAGAGCAGATATATGATTGATCAGGCAGCTGATAATTGTTGTGTCACAGCGGCCTGTTTGTTGCTTGATGAAAATTGGTTTCTCTCCCTGAAAGATCTTAGGTCTTCCATTAATAAAGTCTTTAGGTCGTTATCAAAACGGGTAAGTAATTTACTTGCAGCAGGTTTTTTATAAGCTTTCATAGGTTAAGATAGTTAGTGTTGTGAGTTTTGGGATATGTTTAAACTACGCGGCTGTCAGGCGGCCCGGGTTTTTTGATTTCATTGCTTTTAGGTCGCTCATCAAAATGTTCATTAATTCTTTATCAAAGCGGTTAACTAATTTGCTGGTAGCAGGTTTTTGGTAAGTTTTCATAATTCAATATTTTAAGTTTTTTAGTTTATTGTTTAGTTTCTTTATCGTCTTCTTCCTGGTTTTCGCTAAGGTTATCATGTCTGCGTTTCGCTTCTTTGTATTGCCTCGCAATTTGTTCCTTATCCCTTTCGTCGGATGTTTTTTCAGGAGCTTGTGGGTTTTCCCACTCTTTCTCTTCGCCCGTGTTTTCAGTTTTCTTATCGATTACCATTTTAACTCCGTTTGATAAGTAGTATTCCAATTCGGTGCCAAACTTTCAATTCGCGGATAAAAAAACGACATTTAAGTAGGAATATTTTTTAAAAGAAAGCAAAAACGCCTTTAGAATGCATTATTGAGCTATTTTTTATTTTGGGGTGTACGTAATTGTGGATGAAAAAAAACTACATGTGTCGTATAGAATGGTCAGCACCGGTTTATAATCGTAACAAAGTGTTCGGTTGTGAACAGTGAAGTGTTTGTTTTGCACCGGCTCAGAAAACAAAAAAGCGGCTTATGGCCGCTTTAATATTGTTTAATGGTTATTTATGAACTATCCTTACTATGGCTGTGTTTGCATACCGCCGAACTTGGTACCGTAGTCTTTAAGCTGTGCACTTATTTTTGCACTTAAGGCATCCTGCTTAAAGTCTTTGGTAACGGTGGCCATACTGTTTAATAAAGACAGGGCCATCTGTACGTCGCGCGTATTTAAGCCCGCATCACCTTTTTGAAATAAGGTGTAATTGAATTTCAGCTGATCAGTAACATAATCATCCACCTGGTTCACAAATTTAACAGCTAAGGCAGTGTCGCCTATTCTGAACAGGCTTTCAGACATCCAGTACTTTCTGACCGCCAGTTCTGTCGAAATGATCGTTGAAGGCATTACGTCTTCATATTTTTTAAGCGTGTTTTTTGCAAGATCACGGTGCCCTTCTTTCAAAAGGTTATCAGCAAGGGTTGCGTATAAACGTGTGATCAGCGGGTAAAACAAATTCAACGATTCATGATCAAGGTATTTAGCAGTTTTAAAATTGCCGTATTTATACTTATTTATCATGTTGTTATACATAATAAGCGTATTGCTGTATTCCTGCGGCTGTACAGTACTATCCGGCTTGTATGGCATAAGGCGGGAGGCAAAGCCTTCGCTGTAAAGGTATTTATCAAGGCCGAGCATATTATCGCTCGGTACGGTGGTGGCAAAATATACCGGCCGTTTCCAGTTGTTAGTGGCCAGTATATCCATCATGGCCAGGTTGTCTTTGGTTACATATTTACCGGGATAGGTCCAGTCCATTTCGGATACGATGCGGTCTTTTTGGTCGGCCGGTACCGAGCCCGACTTAACCACCTCATCTGCATTTACCGTCATTTTAAAGTTTTTGGTGGGCAGATAATTGGCATTCTCGCCATTTTGATACTGCACCATGTTATCTTTATTGTCAGACGTAATAAAATCAAACACCTCCTTTAACTCAATAGGGCCGGCCACTTTTGCGTCATTGTAATATATTACATCGCGTACGCCGGCTTTGAATTTATCGTTCGGCATACTGATAGGTAATGGCGCCGATTCGTTCATTTTTTGTTTCATTTGGCGTATGTACCAATCAGTACCCAGCAAGCTTAAATTTACGATACGCACATCCGGCCTTACCCCTTCCACTTCCTGTATATACCAAAGCGGGTAGGTGTCGTTATCAGCATAAGTAAACAAAATGGCATTTGGCGCGCAAGAGTTTAAATAATCATAAGCGATATCATGCGGCGTAAGTTTGGTGGAGCGGTCGTGGTCGTCCCATTCCTGGCTTGCCATTAAAACCGGCGCTGCCAGCAAGCATACTACCGATGCTATGATAGCGCTGGTTTTGGCATTTATTTTCTTGCTCAAAAACTCGGCAATGAGCAATACCCCCAGGCCTATCCATATGGCAAAGGCATAAAACGATCCGGCATAGGCGTAATCACGTTCGCGCGGCTGTAAAGGGTCCTGGTTAAGGTAAAGCACAATGGCTAATCCCGTAAAAAAGAATAATACGGTTACCACACCCGCATCGCGCTGATTGCGTCTAAAATGATAAACTACCCCCAATAGGCCAATTATAAGCGGCAGAAAGAACAGCCTGTTGTACGATTTGCTTTGTGTAACAGTGCTTGGGAGTTCCTTACCAAAGTTAAAACCGCTTAACCAGCTGCCGTCTATCCCTTGCGCCGTTTGGCCGTCCATTTCATTAGCACGGCCGGCAAAATTCCACAAAAAGTAACGGGTGTACATTTGTGTTACCTGCCAGGTGCTGAAGAAGCCAATATTAGTTGCCATTGTAGGCTGTTCTTCAGGGCCCAGGTTGCTCCACATCCTATAAAACTCGGCGTGCCCCGGTTTTTGACTGAACATGCGTGGGAACAAGGTGTTGCGATCGTAAATGGTGTTTAATTTTTTACCCGCAATCTCATATTTCTTTTCGCCGCGGCGATAAATATTAGCGCCCTCAGTTTGGTCTATAGCTTTCGAATCAAAGTATTCGCCATATAATAAAGGAGTATCGCCGTATTGGTCGCGGTTAAGATAGCTGTTCAATGCGAAAGCATCCTGGGGGTCGCTGTTGTTTAGGTTTGTACCCGCCTTTGCGCGGATAACGATCATTACAAATGAGCTGTAACCAAAAAGGATAAACACCGTGCAAATTAAAATACGGTTTAACGCCACGCGCTTTCCGCGTACTTTTAAAACATATTCAAGCAAGGCAAGTATGGCAATTCCGGCTATCAGCCCAACAATCCCGGCGCTGAAGCCCAGCAGCAATATAAAACAGATAACTGCCGCCCACATGTAACTGGCCTGGGCATTAATGGTATAAATAATCCCTAAAGCCAGCGCGGCTATAACAAGCAAGTAGAATATAATAGCACCGGTGTTAAAGCTCATCCCCAGGGTATTCACAAAAAACAGATCGGAGAAGGCTGCGCCTTTAACTGTAAACTGTATTACGCCCCATAGGATCAGGGCGACGGTGATTATACCCAAAATAAAGGACCATATCGTGCCCGGCGTAGTAACCTGTTTTGCCCTACGGAAATATATAACCAACGCAATTGCCGGTATCACCAGCAGGTTTAGCAAGTGGATACCTATAGATAAACCCATTACATAAGCAATAAATATGATCCATTTATCGGCACGGGGCTCGTCGGCATGGGCTTCCCATTTAAGTATAGCCCAAAAAACTACGGCGGTACAAAGTGATGATTGCGCATAAACTTCACTCTCTACAGCCGAGAACCAAAAGGTATCTGACCAGGTATAGGCCAGCGCGCCCACCAAACCGGCGCCTATTATCTGGATAATGTTTGTTTGGGTTATTTGTTCGCCGGCTTTAACAATCAGCTTTTTAGCCAGGGCGGTTATGGTCCAAAACAAAAATATAATTGTTGCGCCGCTTGATAAAGCAGAAGCCATATTGGTAAAATAGGCCACCTTCATATTATTACCGAATGATAGGAGCGAAAATACCTTGCCGATCATAGTAAACAGCGGTGCACCGGGCTGGTGCGCTACCTGCAGGCGGTATATACAGGCAATAAATTCGCCGCAATCCCAAAAACTGGTAGAGGGCTCCAGCGTTAAAATGTATGTTATAGAAGCAATTATACCGACTGCCCAGCCAAAAATATTGTTTATCTTATTGTAGTTCATGCTGTAATTACGAGCTAAGTAAGGTTTAAGCTGACGAAATTAACAAAAACATTAAGATGTTTATGTTAAAACCAAAACCTTAACACTTTTTAACGGATGTTGTGATCTGAAAATAAATGCGGTTACTTTTTTAAATTTTACTTTTGACTATTGAAAAATCGTCCTATATTTGCATTCCTTTTTGGGATGGCTTACAAACCAAAGGAGATTGCCTGATAGTATAATGGTAGTACGACGGTTTTTGGTACCGTTTGTCTAGGTTCGAATCCTGGTCGGGCAACATTGAAATTTCGGATTTCGGATTTTTAGTTTCGGATTTATATCCTGATGAAAATCGAAATCCGATTGTTGTTTAATACGGTACTGGAATACATGGAGAACGAATGAGGAGAAATCCGAATCGAAATCATAAATCCAAATAAGAAGATGCCTTTACAGTTTAATACGGTTAAGCTATTTGCAGGTTCGGGTTCGCAGGAGCTGTCAAAACACATTGCTGAATCATACGGCCAGGAACTTGGCGATGTGGTTTTATCGCGTTTCAGCGATGGCGAGTTTCAGCCGCATTTTAACGAGTCTATCCGCGGTTGCGATGTGTTTTTAATACAGAGTACGCACCAGCCAACCGATAACCTGATGGAGCTGTTAATGATGATAGATGCCGCCCGGCGTGCGTCTGCCCATTACATTATAGCGGTTATCCCTTATTTTGGATTGGCACGCCAGGACAGGAAAGATAAGCCCCGTGTTGCAATAGGGTCAAAGCTGGTAGCTAATTTACTGGTAGCCGCAGGTATAAATCGTATCATGACGATGGACCTGCACGCTGCGCAGATACAGGCGTTTTTTGATGTACCGGTAGATCACCTGGATGCGTCTATCATATTTGTGCCCTATATAAAAAGCCTGGGTTTGGGTAACCTTACCATTGCATCGCCTGATATGGGCGGTTCGTACAGGGCGCGTAGCTTTGCCAAGTTCTTTAATGCCGAGGTAGTAATTTGCGATAAACGCCGTAAGCGTGCAAATGAAATTGAAAGCATGACGATTATTGGCGATGTTACAGACCAGGACATTGTACTGATAGATGACATTTGTGATACGGCAGGTACGCTTGCAAAAGCTGCCGGTTTGATTATGGAGCGTGGGGCAAAAAGCGTTCGCGCGGTTTGTACACATCCGGTATTATCAGGTAAAGCTTACGAAACTATCGAGAATTCGGCGTTAACTGAACTGATAGTAACCGATACCATACCGTTAAAACACTCGAGCCCTAAAATAAAGGTACTTACCACCGCTGATCTGTTTGCAAAGGCAATAAGCAACGTTAACGAGCATGGCTCAATAAGCCAGTTGTTCAGGGTAGATTAATAAAGGAGACTTAAAATATCCATACCGTGTTGGTATGGCTTTGAATAATAAATAAATAATGAAATCAATTGCTATTAGCGGTTCTCCGAGAGAGAACGTAGGGAAAAGAGACGCTAAAGAACTGCGTTACCAGGGCTTAGTGCCAGCAGTACTTTACGGTGGGTCAACCCAAACCCACTTTGCAGTGTCCGCAGCTGATTTGAGAGCCGTAGTTTATACTCCGGTTGTTCATTTCATCGACATTGACGTAGCCGGCGTAAAATCAAGGGCTATAATTAAAGATATGCAGTTCCACCCGTTAACGGAACAACTTATCCACATCGACTTTTTATTGCTAGATGAAAACAAACCGGTAACCATTGAGATCCCTGTAAAATTGACAGGAACTTCGCCGGGCGTTAAAGTGGGCGGTAAGTTAGTTCAAAAATTGAGGAAACTGCGTGTAAAGGCTTTGCCTAAAGACCACTTAGACAACATCGAAGTAAGCATCGAAGCGCTTGAGGTTGGTAAATCGGTAAAAGTTAACGAGATCAAGATCCCTAACCTTACTATCACCAATGCGCAGGAAGATACTATTGTATCTGTTACTACTTCGCGTGCATTACGCCAGGCTGAACAAGAGGCAGGCAAAAAATAATTTAGTCGGTCACTGCACCAGCTTAAAATTTAAAGCGACGGAAAAACCGTCGCTTTTTTTTATGCACATGGTTTTTTGCAGTTAAAACCTTATAAAAATTTAAAAAAGTTTGCTAAATCGATTTACAATCGTAACATTTGTGATAATTAAACTTAAATCAAAGGCTTATCATGAGAAAATTACTCCTGCTGCTAACGGCAACTATGCTTGTTGTGTCTTGTTCTAAAGAATATAAACGATTTCCAAGTCCCGGAAGAATGATCAAACAATTTTCGCTTGCCGAAGGGCAGATGGGCCCTGCGGTGTTTAATAATACTACACATACCATACTGGTTACAGTACAGAAAGGTGCTAACATGGCTGCACTAAAGGCTAATATGGTAATATCTGAAGGGGCGACTGTGTCGCCTGCATCCGGTGCGAGTTTTGATGCTACATCGTTGAAGCAGTTATTTGTAGTCACGGCCGAATCGGGCGAGACGTACGACTGGAATGTGGAGTTTAAAGTTTTTGATATAAACGATATACAATACGGCGTATTTGCTATTGCCGGTATCAACAGCAAAATGCTACAGGTAGCAGGCAATTATACCTTTAATGAGAAATATAAGGATAACCAAAAAGTAGAAGCCGTTACAAGTGTATCGGTGACGCCGCTTTGGCAAAAATGGCACCTTATATATAATAGCACAGCCGGAGGAGTAAGGTATTACCAGATCCGCAATCTGTTCACCGGAAAGTTTTTGAATGCCCCCGCTGGTGCACAGGCAGGTACAGTAGCTGAGCAATATCGCGAATCGGCCGCAGCAGCAGAATTGTGGGAAATTAAGCAATCATCAACCATAGGCGCATTTAATATTGTTAATAAGGCTACGGGCCTGGTGCTTAATGTATCAGCCGTAGACAATAAGGTAACCCTGCAGGCGGATGATAATAGTAGCGGCCAGCGTTTCACCCTTACACCGCTTGCAGAGGAGGCTTACAGGGATGACTCGGCAATAGGATTTTTTGAAAGAAATGACCCAAGCCAGGGTTCGGTAGCGTTTGACCAGGGTACCAGTGTACCGCTGAGCGATGGACGCGTTCTATGGATAACACAAGATGCTTGGGATGGTTCCAGGTTACGCGATAATCATAAATTTTCATGTTCGGACTTTTTTAATTACAACAACTCGGTAATGATTCAACCAACAGCGACCGACTGGAACCCTGACCATACCACTAACATGACAATACCAAACAGCGCGCATGGAAGGCCGCGGCAGGTGTTTAATAACCAACCGGGCACAGATTGGTCGTGGCCGGGCTTAGGTGTTCAGATAAACGGTAGTGTTTGGGTACAGTGCGGCGAGGGTAAAGGATTAAGCAGCATTAACCAGTCGCTGTATAAGTTAACACCTAATGCAGGCAACGAATGGACAGCTGAGCGTTTTACACCCCAGGGTATGTCAGGCCAGGTAGATATCAGTTATTCTACGGGTATGGTAAAGGGTAACGATGGTTATGTGTATTCTTTCGGCTCCCAAGGCTTCAACTTCGGTTATGCCAATAATATTTTTGTGGCCCGATTCGCACAAAGTGATCCGTTGAAATGGACGTTTTGGGACGGTGCTTCATGGGTAAGCATGCCTACCGCCAGCGATGCGGCAAAAATTGCTGTAGGGCCGGGTAATAACTCCATCTCTTATCTTAACGGTAAATACATTATGATGTCAATGGACCAGGGCTTCAACTGCGAGGATAAGCGTGATATATATATATCCACATCAAGCAGCCCCACAGGTCCGTTTACCGCTCCAAAGTATATATATACGGTTAGCGAATATTTAGCCGGTAAGTACGCACGTTACTATACGCCGTCAATTCACCCCGAATCGGTTAACGGCCATAACGAACTGTTACTTACCTTTTGCCTTAATTTTTCGGGCTGCGGCGTTTCAGATTGTCAGGAAGGTTATCTCGACCCTTATTACTATCGTGTAAAAAACATCCGTGTACCATATTCGGTAGTGGGATTATAAAGCAAAGCGATGTATTTTTTAGCAAAGCCGCCTATACTTTAGGCGGCTTTGCTATTTAGAAAACCTAATCCTTGCGCTCATCCGACGAGTGCTTTGGAAATTTTAGCAGTCTTTCCGCGGTGATAAAAGAAGGCGGTTTGAAGAAGCAAAGGCCTGTTTACTTAAATAATGGGTAAACCGATGAGTTACTTATTGCCGTTTTTGTTTTACTTTGCTATTTCTTAATTTATGGCAATCAGGCCTTATTTTAGTAAGTTTTTAAAGAAAGCCCCGGTGGCTAAACCGGGTTTAGCGGGTATGAAATATCTAATTGTTGGTTTGGGTAATATTGGGCCGGAGTATGCCGATACGAGGCATAACATTGGTTTTATGGTGTTGGATGAAATGGCAAAGCAGGAGGGAGCGAAGTTTTACACCATGCGCCTTGCTTCCTACGCCGAAGTAAACCATAAAGGCCGTAGCCTGCACCTT
Organism: Mucilaginibacter sp. AK015; assembly: GCF_014200785.1. NCBI lineage: Bacteria > Pseudomonadati > Bacteroidota > Sphingobacteriia > Sphingobacteriales > Sphingobacteriaceae > Mucilaginibacter > Mucilaginibacter sp. AK015. The sequence continues at coordinate 302,863 of NZ_JACHCV010000002.1, read as the reverse complement.
ATTAAGCCAACCACTTACATGAACCTTAGCGGTAAAGCGCTTAACCACTGGATGAAGGAACTAAAGATCCCGGTGCAGAATGTATTGGTAGTTGTGGACGATATAGCATTGCCATTAGGCACCCTGCGATTAAAACCTAAAGGCAGCGCCGCGGGGCATAACGGCTTAAAGAACATCGAAGCAATATTGGGTAATAATGAATATGCCAGGCTTAGGTTTGGTGTGGGCGATAATTTCCCAAAAGGGCGGCAGGTAGATTACGTGTTAAGCGGCTTTGATGATGATGAAAAGCCCGAATTACCTGCCCTGATTGAGCGCTCGATAGAGATGATAAAAAGCTTTACTACCATTGGTACAGAGTTAACCATGACCAAATTCAATAAGTAGCGTTTTTGTTACAAATTACCCGTATTTATGACGGTGTAGGTTGCAACGAAGGCTTATCTTCGCGCGTCTTTTAGGCTAAACTATTGAATGAAAATATTTCTGCTGGCAGTGCTCAGTTTCTGCACTACCCTTACATTTGCACAATCCCCGGTACAAAATATTACTATAAAGGGTCTGGTTATCGATTCGGCCATTAATAAACCCCTTAGTTTTGTAACCGTTGCCTTAACAGATGCCGCCAGCAACGCCCCTGTAAAAAGTATGCTCACCAAAGATGACGGTACTTTTGAACTTGGAGGTATCCCTCAAAAGCGTTATAAACTTGCATTGGTCTACATGGGCTACGGTACCAAAGTGATCGATATACCGGGTGATAAAAAAATGGTCGACGTGGGTAGTGTGCTGCTTGCAACTACGCATAATCAATTAAAAGAAGTATCGGTTGTTGCGGCGAGGCCGTTGATGAAACAGGAGGTTGACCGCCTGAGTTACGACGTGCAGGCAGACCCGGAAGCGAAAGCCGTCACCGCGCTTGATATGATCCGAAAAGTGCCGCTGCTGTCTGTTGATGGCAACGATAATATCAAACTGCGCGGAAGCGGTAATTACAAGATATTATTGAATGGTAAAGAGTCGGCACTGATGGCGCGTAACCCGTCAGATATATTAAAAGCCATGCCGGGTACCAACATTGTAAAGATAGAGGTAATAACCACACCACCTGCCAAGTACGATGCCGAGGGATTGGCAGGTATTATCAATATCATTACTCAAAAAAAGGGAGATGAAGGGTACAATGGCTCGGTAAACCTTAATTATAACAGTATATGGGGGCCGCGGGCCAATATAAACCTTACAGCAAAAAAAGGCAAGTTTGGAGTTAATGCCTACGCAGGTACGGGGCACAGGCCGAAGCGCCCTACCGATTTTTATAATCAAACAGATTTCCTGCTGCAGCCATCATCAGTGGTGCAAACGGGCAATCGTTTTGGTACCGGAAACAATAATTATGTAAGTACCGAGCTAAGTTTCGAGGCTGATAGTTTAAACCTGTTGACCGGTACTTTCAATTACTACCGCGGCAGCAACTTAAACTTATCTACACAATTTACTACCGAAACTAATGCGGGTGTTGCCAACAGTTACACTACTACCAACAATGGTGATGGTGCATACCACGGCGCTGATTTTGGGCTTAACTACCAGTTAGGTTTTAAGGACAATAAAGACCGGTTGCTTACCGCCTCTTATAAATACAGCGATTTTGGTAATAACGCCCTTAATCTTGTATCTCCGGGAAACAGTGCCGATTTTCGTCAGTTAAATAATTCCGGTGCAAAAGAGCATACCACGCAATTGGATTATGTGCACCCGCTTAAAAAACTGAACATAGAAGCCGGGGGGAAAATGATAAACCGTAATAACTACAGTACGTTTCATACCGACCTGAAGGACGCGACGGGTAATTACATGGATAACAGCGGACAGGCAAACGATTTTGACTACCATCAAAATGTATATAGCGCCTATAACTCTTATACACTTAAATTTACCAAATGGACCTTCAAAGCGGGCGCGAGGTATGAGCGTACCGAGATCAATGCCAACTTTACATCAACCAGTACCAACCTCGATCAATCGTATACCAATGTTGTGCCATCGTTCTCGATGCAACGCTCGTTAAACAATAGCAGCCTGACGTTTGGTTTTACGCAACGTATACAGCGCCCCGGTATATGGCAACTTAACCCGTTTGTTGATAGTACCAATACCAAATACATTAGCAGGGGTAACCCTGCATTGCGCCCGGCAGTTAATAATAATTTCGAGCTCAGTTATGGTAACTTCGCAAAAGGATCGCTTAATATCAGCTTAAGCTATGCTTTTGCCAATAATACTATTCAAAATTTATCAAGCGTAAATGGCACCGTTACCACCAGTACTTATGCTAACGTAGGTAAAAACAAAAACCTGGGGTTGGATGTAAATTGGAACTACCCCATAACAACCAAATTTAATGTAAACGTAAATGCCGAGATAATGCGCGTGTGGTTAAAAGGCACGTTCAATAACGAGTTTTTTACTAACAGCGGTTACCAGGGGCATGTATTTACCAATAGCAGTTACAAATTTAGTGATGGTTACCGGGTAGGGGTTAATGTAGGTTTTGATAGCCGCTATGTGCTATTGCAGGGCATTGATAATTACTACCTGGGTTATGGTTTCAACGCATCTAAAGAGCTGTTTAATAAAAAAGCCACATTGTCGTTATACGCCAACGGGCCGTTTAGCAAGTTTATAAAGCTTGATTTTTATACGCATACCGATTCGTTTAACAACTTTTCCTATAACTACCAAAATTTCAGGTCTATCGGCATAGGCTTCAATTATAAGTTTGGCAGCTTAAGCGCATCTATTAAAAAAAACCAGCGCGGAATTAATAATGATGATTCACTTGGCGGTGCTAAAAATTGATATTTTAGCACCATGAAAGTTTACGGCATCACTAACTGCAACACGGTAAAGAAAGCGCTCGACTGGTTAAAAGCAAATAACGTTGCATACGAGTTTCATGATTTTAAGAAGTTGGGCGTAAGCGCCGAAAAACTGAACGAGTGGGATGAGAAAGCGGGTTACGAAAAGTTCTTGAACAAGCAGGGCCTAACCTGGAAACAGCTTGACCCCGCCGTTAAAGAAAGTATCAAAACAAACGAGGATGCCTTGCAATTATTGCAGCAAAAAACCAGTATGATCAAACGCCCCGTTATAGAAAATGGCGATTTATTGTTTTTTGGCTTTGATGAAGCCGTTTATAATAAGGCGTTTAAGTAATTTATTACAGGCTGTTAATCCGTAACTTACTTATTACACTTTGTAATTTGATGACACACTCAAATGTATAATGTGTATTATTGTCTTTGTTTTTACCAAATCATTATAAAATTATGAAACTTAAACTAATTGCCGGTTGTACGCTGGCTATTATGGCCGTTAGCAGCGTTGTGCAGGCGCAGCAGCAGGAGCAGCCGGCTGCCGGCAACTATAATTACCATGATCCGTTTGCACCCTTTTTTTACACAAAAAATGGGTCGGAGTTTCGCGCGGCGGATGGGCAGCCGGGGCCAAGGTATTGGCAAAACCGGGCCGATTACCAACTGAACGCACGGCTTAATGATCAAACCAACGAGGTTACCGGTTCTGAAGTTTTAACGTATACCAACAACAGCCCTCAAAAACTCGACTTTTTATGGATGCAGTTAGATCAGAACCTGTTTGCCGAAGGCTCACGTGGTTCGGCAATTATACCGCCGAGCGGTAGCCGTAACGGTGGCCGTGGCGATCTGAGCAAAGGCGGATATAAAATTAAGTCAGTTAAGGTTGGCGATACCCCTGTTAAGTATTTAATTGAAGATACCCGCATGCAGATATTTTTGCCTGCCGGTGTAAATGCTAATGGCGGCCAGGTAAAACTTAACATCGAGTACTCATTTATTGTACCCGATTACGGATCTGACCGTACCGGTATCCAGGAAACAAAAAATGGTAAAATTTACACCATAGCACAATGGTATCCCCGCATGTATGTGTACGATGATATAATGGGATGGAATGCTGTGCCTTACACTGGCCCGGGAGAGTTTTACCTGGAGTATGGCGATTTTGATCTGAATATCACTGCACCGGCCAATCATATAGTAGTTGCATCGGGCGAGTTGCAAAATCCGCAGGACGTTTACACGCCCGAGCAGTTAAAACGCTGGGCACAGGCAGAAAAAAGCGAGCAGACCGTAATGATACGCTCAGCAAACGAAGTAACCAGCCCCGCATCGCGCCCGGCGGGCAAAAAAGAGCTTACCTGGCACTTCAAAATAAAGAATGCGCGCGACGCCTCATGGGGTTCATCGGCAGCGTTTATTGTTGATGCTGCTAAAATGGACCTGCCAAGCGGCAAAAAATCTATCGCTATATCGGCTTATCCGGTTGAAAGCGATGGCAACGATGCCTGGGGCCGATCAACTGAGTATGTAAAAAAATCTATTGAGTACAACTCGCAAAAATGGTTCGAATATCCTTATCCTGCTGCTACAGCAGTTGCCGGCAGGGTTGGCGGCATGGAATACCCTGGTATTGTGTTCTGTGGTTTCAAAGCAAAAAAATCACAGCTTTGGGGGGTTAACGATCACGAGTTTGGCCATACCTGGTTCCCGATGATCGTAGGCTCTAACGAACGTTTATACGGCTGGATGGATGAAGGCTTTAATACCTTTATAAATACTTTAAGCACAGCTGACTTTAATAAAGGCGAGTACGCAAGCAAAAAACAGGATATGCACAAAGCCGGGGCATTTGTAACAAGCGCACAGATGGAACCGATAATGAGTTATCCGGAAAACCTGAAAGAAGCCAACACCGGTTGGATGCTATATTTTAAACCCGGCATGGGCTTAACTATGCTGCGCGAAACGATCCTGGGCCCTGAGCGCTTCGATTATGCTTTCCGTACTTACATTGCACGCTGGGCATTTAAACATCCTACGCCTGATGATTTCTTCAGGACAATGGAAAACGCGAGCGGCGAGAATCTGAGCTGGTTTTGGAGAGGCTGGTTTGTAAACAACTGGCGATTGGATGTTGCTGTGCGCGATGTTAAATATGTAGGCGGCGATGCAAATAAGGGCGCGTTAATCACCATCGAAAACCTTGATAAGCTGGTAATGCCGGTTATCCTGGATATTAAAACAGTAAGCGGTAAGGTTACCCGTCTTAAACTGCCCGTTGAAATATGGGAACGTAACAATAGCTTTGTTGTAAAATACCCATCTACAGAAGAAATACAATCAGTTACTTACGACCCTGACAAAGTATTACCCGATTATAACCCGGATAATAATGTTTGGCAAAAGTAATTTTCATAAAAACCCGGTTTAGGCCGGGTTTTTTATTGATTTTAGGCTGTTAATTTGAAACTTTTAAAGGAATAAACAGGTTTAATAATATAGCTAATATATGCGCCATGAAACAGGTATTTTGGGTTGCCGTTATATTGATATCAACTACCACGTTTGCAAATGCACAGGGTGTTTTTAAAGGAACTGTTTACGAGCAGGGTACCAACATCCGCTTATCAGATGTTTTTATACGTGATATAAATAACCGCCAGGTAAGCATTACCGATAACAAAGGCAATTTTGCCATACGTGCTGCGGCAGGGCAAACCCTTATATTTAATTCGCCGGGATATACTTCAGATACCCTGTACCTGATAGACCTTACCCCCAAAAAGATAATGCTTACCACGCAAACTATCTCGTTAAGGCAGGTAAACATTACTGCCAAACGCACGCCATTTAATCCCCGGGCCGAATACCCCGAGGTGTATGAAAAAAGTAAGGTGTATGTATTTTCGCCATCAACATGGTTTAGCAGCGAAGGGAAAAAGGCGCGCCGGTTAAAACGGTACTTTCAGCGTGAGGCCGAACAGCGCGGTATAGATGCTGCGTTTAGCCCCGCTTACGTTAGCAGTCTGGTGCCGTTAAGAGGTACTGACCTTGAAAACTTCATGACGATGTTTAGGCCTACCTATGCCTTTATACGCAGTAATAATGCCGAATCGATGGTGGCATATGTAAATGACAGCTATAAAAAGTTTATGGCCCTGCCGCCTGACAAGCGGGCCCCACAGGCCCTTAAACCCTAAAACTGCCCGGGTTTAAATCGGCGGAAAAAATTATAAAATATTGTATTTCAGTTTTAAAAGTATTTCCATACCTTTGACGTCCCTGAAAGGAGGTATTTGGAATTATGATCATCATTAACGTAAAAGACGGCGAATCATTAGATAAGGCATTAAAACGCTTTAAAAAGAAATTTGAAAAAACGGGTGTTTTAAGAGAACTGCGCAGTCGCCAGGCTTTCGAGAAAAAATCAATTACCCGCAGGCATGAAATTAAGCATGCTATCTATAAGCAGAATATGAACTTGGAAACTACTGTTTAATTCTTGTAGAAGAATTTTACAGATTTTCTTGTCACTATAAAAAAACTATTTGTACATTCAATTTATTGGGTGTTCAAATAGTTTTTATGTTTTCAGACAGGTTTATTCAGTACATCAGCTTCGAGAAGCGATACTCACCCCATACGGTAGCGGCCTACCAGTCAGATCTTGATCAATTTCTGTTGTTTTTAAGTCCGCCTGATGGTACACACCCTGTTTTACACCCCTCAGAGATAAGTCATCACGATATTCGTAACTGGATGGCGCAGCAGATGGACGACGGCCTAACTGCCCGCTCAGTTAACCGTAAAATTGCCACCCTGCGCAAATACTTTAAATTTTTGATGCAGGAAGGCGTGATATCAGGCAATCCAACTTCACGAATAAACGCCCCCAGGGTACCCAGAAATTTACCCGCAGTAGTTGACGGCGACAAGTTAACACAGATGCTTGATGGCCGGCTCACCATCCGGGACGAGAATATATTTACGGATACCTTTGCCGGCCTGCGCGATAAACTCGTTATCGAGATGCTTTTCGGCACCGGCATGCGCCTTGCCGAAATTACCGGCGTAAAACACCCCGATATCGATTTATACGAGAACACCATCAAAGTTTTGGGTAAGCGCAACAAACAGAGGATTATACCACTTAACAGCGAGTTGGTAAGTCTTATAAGGCGGTATGTGGAGGCAAAGAAAAGTGAAAATTTTAATAACAATTCCGTAACATTAATCGTTACAAATAAAGGCGCGGATGCATATCCCAAACTTATATATTTAATAGTGCATAAATACTTGTCTTACATATCAACCCAGGATAAAAAAAGCCCGCACGTGTTAAGGCACACGTTTGCAACAAGCCTGTTAAATAAAGGTGCCGATCTGAACGCTATAAAAGAACTGCTTGGCCACGCAAACCTTAGTGCCACACAAATTTATACGCATAATTCTGTTGAACGACTTAAATCTATTTATAAACAAGCCCATCCAAAGGCATAAAAAGGAGGAAAAATGAAAATTACCGTGCAATCTATTCATTTCAATGCAGATCAGAAGTTGTTGGATTTTATTCAAAAAAAGGTAGATAAGCTGGAAACTTTTTTTGATCACATTATAAGCGGCGAAGTGTATTTAAAACTGGAGAATGTAGAGGATGAGGCTAATAAGATATCCGAGATAAAGCTTATGCTGCCTGGTAATCAAATTTTTGCAAAGGAAAAGTGTAAAACGTTTGAAGAGGCAACGGACCTGGTGGTAGAAAGCCTTCGTAAACAAATAGAAAAACATAAAACAAAAAAAGCCATAGCTGCCGATGCTGCTAAAAAAGCAGCCCTGGTAACGGAAGAGGATGATTTTTAAGCATATAACAGGGTAAATTTTATGCCCGGATCGGCAGGTTTAAAGCCTGCCGATTTTTTTTGGAAAAAAATTTTGTACAGCTTTAAATTTTTGTAGATTTGCAATCCCTTTCAGAGAGGGTTTAATCATCTCTGATTTATTAAAAGGGGTGGTTCTTTAAAAAGAAAAAATAGCGCAATATTAATTTGCAGCCAAAATCCTGAAGGCCTAAAAAGGTAACAAGGTAATGGTAAACAATTTAAGCCTCCTTAGCTCAGCTGGTAGAGCGACTGACTTGTAATCAGTAGGTCATTGGTTCGATCCCGATAGGAGGCTCTGTTTATTTCGGAAATGTGATGCTTAGCTTCCAATTGAGCATTACCGATCCGAAATCAACAATGGGGGGATACCAGAGCGGTCAAATGGGACGGACTGTAAATCCGTTGCTTCGGCTACGAAGGTTCGAATCCTTCTCCCCCCACTTTAAATTCTAAAAGCTAAATTCTAAATTCTAAAAATTGTTTTAGGGTTTAGAGTTTAGTGTTTTAGGTTTTAAAAAAGCGGAAGTAGCTCAGTTGGTAGAGCGATAGCCTTCCAAGCTATAGGTCGCGAGTTCGAACCTCGTCTTCCGCTCTTTAAAAAATGAGCAGTGCGCGGTTCGCAGTAAGCAATTGATAAAACAACTGCAAACTGATAACTAACAACTGCAAACTAATATTAGCCGACGTAGCTCAGGGGTAGAGCACTTCCTTGGTAAGGAAGAGGTCATGGGTTCAAATCCCATTGTTGGCTCAGATACTTTAAATAGTACATTACGTTTAAATAAATTAACCTACAAACAAAATAAATCATGGCAAAAGAAAAGTTTGACCGCAGTAAGCCGCACTTAAACATCGGTACAATCGGTCACGTTGACCACGGTAAAACAACCCTTACCGCAGCTATCACTAAAGTATTAGCTGACGCTGGTTTAACAGAAGCACGTTCATTTGATTCAATTGACTCTGCTCCTGAAGAAAAAGAGCGTGGTATTACAATCAATACCGCTCACGTTGAATATTCAACAGCAAACCGTCACTATGCACACGTTGACTGTCCGGGCCACGCTGACTATGTAAAAAACATGGTTACAGGTGCTGCACAGATGGATGGTGCTATCATTGTGGTTGCTGCTACTGATGGTCCGATGCCTCAAACCCGCGAGCACATCCTGCTTGCACGTCAGGTAGGTGTACCTTCATTGGTTGTGTTCATGAACAAAGTGGACATGGTTGATGATCCGGAATTATTAGAATTAGTTGAAATGGAGATCCGTGAATTATTATCATTCTACGATTTCCCTGGCGATGATATCCCTGTTATCCAAGGTTCTGCATTAGGCGGTTTAAACGGCGATCCTAAATGGGTAGGTAAAATTATGGAGTTGATGGATGCTGTAGATAGCTACATTCCAATCCCTCCACGTTTAACTGATCTTCCTTTCTTGATGCCTGTTGAAGACGTATTCTCGATCACTGGTCGTGGTACTGTTGCAACCGGTCGTATCGAGCGTGGTGTTATCAACTCAGGCGAGCCTGTTGACATCTTAGGTATGGGTGCCGAGAACTTAAAATCAACCGTAACAGGTGTTGAGATGTTCCGCAAGATCCTTGACCGCGGCGAAGCTGGTGATAACGTAGGTTTATTGTTACGTGGTATTGAAAAAACTGATATCCGCAGGGGTATGGTTATTTGCAAACCAGGTTCAGTTAACCCACACACTGACTTTAAAGCAGAAGTTTACGTATTATCAAAAGCAGAAGGTGGCCGTCACACTCCATTCTTCAACAAATACCGTCCGCAATTCTATTTCCGTACAACTGACGTAACCGGTGAAATTTCATTGGCCGAAGGTGTAGAAATGGTTATGCCAGGTGATAACGTTACCATCACTGTAAAGCTGATCAACGCTATCGCTATGGAAAAAGGTCTGCGTTTCGCTATCCGTGAAGGTGGCCGAACTGTAGGTGCTGGTCAGGTAACTGAAATATTAGCATAAATACTTACCCTTAAACAGGGTAGCAAACGGTTAATTTTGTGTAAAGTACCGGGGCTTTGGTCTCGGTACTTTATTCACAATAAGCAAACACAATACAAATCTTCAGCTTTTTTGAAGATAGTATACACGGGAATAGTTCAATGGTAGAATAGAGGTCTCCAAAACCTTTGATCAGGGTTCGAATCCTTGTTCCCGTGCATAAGCAATAATAAAATGGCAGGCGTAGCTGAATATATTAAAGAATCGTACATAGAGTTGACCGAGAAAGTAACCTGGCCAACATGGAGAGAATTGCAAAACAGCGCGGTTTTAGTACTGATAGCTTCGATCATTATTGCGCTGATCATATTTGGTATGGACCAAATCATCGGCTACTTGCTTAATCAGTTTTATACTTCACTAGCCTAATTATAAATAGATGAGTGATCAATTAAAATGGTACGTGGTTAGGGCCATAAGTGGTAAAGAAAAAAAGGTAAAGCAATATATAGACGCTGAGATAAGCAGATTAGGTATAACGCATTTAGTGCCTCAGGTACTTATCCCTACCGAAAAATACTACCAGATGCGCGATGGAAAAAAAATTGCCAAAGAGCGCAATTATTTTCCGGGGTATGTGCTGATGGAAGCCGCCCTTGATGGTGAACTGGAACACATTATAAAAAACGTAAACAGTGTGATTGGTTTCCTGGGCGATAAGCAAGGTAACGCTATCCCTTTACGCCAGGCCGAAGTTAACCGTATTTTAGGTAAGGTTGATGAAATGAGCACGCAGGGCGAAACCATGAACGTGCCGTATTACGTTGGCGAAAACGTTAAAGTAATGGATGGGCCATTCAACGGGTTTAGCGGTGTAATTGAAGAGGTGAACGAAGAGAAAAAGAAATTAAAAGTGATGGTAAAGATATTTGGGCGCCGTACGCCGCTTGAATTGAATTACATGCAGGTAGAGAAAGAATAAGTTTAGTGAAGGGTGATTGGTTGAATAGAGAATAGTTTACCGTAGCCTGACCTAAGCATAACAATATTAAATACACAGAGCGTTTGATACGTGACGAGTTTAACAACTCACTACTCACCAAATCAACCACTCACAAAATCTTAAATGTTACTTAGCTTCCACTTACTAACATTGAGTTATAATTAAAACAAATCAAAATGGCAAAAGAAGTCGGTGCGATGGTAAAGCTACAAGTGAAGGGCGGCGCTGCAAACCCATCTCCACCAATTGGCCCTGCATTGGGTGCAAAAGGGGTGAACATTATGGAGTTTTGCAAGCAGTTCAACGCACGTACCCAGGATAAACCTGGTAAAGTGCTACCTGTAGTAATTACTGTTTATGTCGACAAGTCTTTCGATTTTATCATTAAAACCCCTCCGGTAGCTATACAGCTTTTAGAAGCAACAGGCTTAAAGAGTGGTTCGGCAGAGCCCAACCGTAAAAAAGTTGCCAGTGTAAACTGGGAGCAGGTTGAGACCATAGCCAAAGATAAAATGACTGATTTGAATGCATTTACAGTAGAATCAGCCATGAGAATGGTGGCAGGTACTGCCCGCAGTATGGGGATAACCGTATCAGGTACGGCACCCTGGAATTAATTAATTTATACAAATCAGTTTAAGACAGTGGCTAGATTAACAAAAAATCAAAAAGCGGCACTCTCCAAAATTGAGGCTAACAAATCGTATACCCTACAAGATGCATCAGCATTGGTAAAGGAATTAACCAATACCAAGTTTGATTCGTCAGTTGATATTGATGTACGTTTAGGTGTTGACCCTCGCAAAGCCAATCAAATGGTGCGTGGTATAGCAACACTACCTCATGGAACCGGTAAAACTGTACGTGTATTAGTGCTTTGTACTCCTGATAAGGAACAAGAAGCTAAGGATGCAGGTGCAGATTACGTAGGTTTGGATGATTATATTGCCAAGATTGAAAGCGGATGGACTGATGTTGATATTATCATCACTATGCCAAGTGTTATGGCTAAGGTAGGACGTTTGGGCAGAATTTTAGGCCCGCGTAACCTAATGCCTAACCCTAAATCAGGAACAGTAACACCAGAAGTTGGTAAAGCTGTTGCTGACGTAAAAGGTGGTAAGATCGATTTCAAGGTTGATAAAACCGGTATCATCCACACTTCAATAGGAAAAGCATCTTTCACTGCTGATAAAATTTACGAGAACGCATTAGAAGTATTGCAAACCATCTCTAAATTAAAACCATCGGCAGCAAAAGGCACATATTTTAAGAGCATACATATCTCTTCAACCATGTCGCCGGGAATTACAATTGAAACTAAATCAGTAGCGGGGATCTAATCATGAATAAAGAAGAAAAACACGACCTTGTTCTGGCCCTTACTGATCAGATTAAAGAGTACGGTAACTTTTATATTACCGATACTGCTGATCTAACGGTTGCAAAAGTAAATTCGATCCGTCGTCAATGCTTTGAAAATGAGATCACCATGCAGGTTGCAAAAAACAGCTTAATTAAAAAAGCTATGGAAGCAGCAGGCGGTGATTTTGCTCCGATGTTTGATGTATTAAAAGGTTCATCATCTATTCTTTTCTCAAAATCAGCAACTGCCCCGGCAAAGCTGATCAAGAAACTGAGAAAAACAGGCGACAAACCGCTTTTAAAAGCAGCTTACATTGATTCGGCGATCTTCATTGGCGATAATCAGTTAGATACTTTGATAAAACTAAAATCAAAAGAACAACTGATAGGCGAGATAGTTGGCTTATTGCAATCACCAGCCAAGAACGTTATTTCTGCATTACAATCAGGCGGAAATATACTAGCAGGTGTTGTAAAAACATTACAAGAAAGAGGTTAATCCAAACACCTATAAGTTTGGACATTAAAAACAAAAAGTATTAAAAGTAAAATTTAAATAAAATGGCAGATTTAAAAGCCTTTGCTGAACAGTTAGTTAACTTAACAGTAAAAGAAGTAAACGAATTAGCTCAAATCCTGAAAGACGAGTATGGCATTGAGCCAGCTGCTGCAGCTGTTGCTGTTGCAGGTCCTGCTGCCGGTGGCGGCGACGACGCTCCTGCAGCTGCAGCTGAGCAAACAGCATTTGACGTAATCCTGAAAGAAGCAGGTGGTTCAAAATTAGCTGTAGTTAAATTAGTGAAAGATTTAACCGGTCTGGGCTTGAAAGAAGCTAAAGATTTAGTTGACGGTGCACCTAAAGAGGTTAAAACCGGCGTAACTAAAGAAGAAGCTCAGTCTTTGAAAACTCAATTAGAGGAAGCCGGAGCGGTAGTTGAGGTTAAATAATTTAACCACACGCACAATAGCATCAGACTCCGACCATTTTTGGTCGGGGTCTATTGCTGTTTATATACTTTAGATTTGAGACGTAAGATATGAGATATGAGATTCTTGCGTCAAAACATAAAAGATTTCAACGTCTGTCTCAAATCTCACGTCTGATATCTCATATCTAAACACAGGTTTAATAAACTAAAATTATAATACCTTGGCAAACAATAATAACCAAAGAGTAAACTTTGCAACCAGCAGAAAGGTACTTGATTACCCGGATTTCCTGGATGTACAGTTACAATCTTTTCAGGAATTTTTTCAATTGGAAACCACCTCAGACAACCGCTATAAAGAAGGGTTGTTTAAAGTATTTGCCGAAAACTTTCCTATTTCAGATTCGAGGAACATATTCGTTTTAGAGTTTCTTGATTATTTTATTGATCCGCCACGTTACGATATACGCGAGTGTATCGAGCGCGGGTTAACTTACAGTGTGCCATTAAAAGCAAAGCTTCGTTTGTCATGTAATGATGCCGAACACGAAGACTTTGAAACGATTGTACAGGACGTGTACCTGGGAACCATCCCTTACATGACACCCAAAGGTACCTTTGTGATCAATGGCGCCGAGCGTGTAATTGTATCGCAGTTGCACCGTTCGCCAGGCGTATTCTTTGGCCAAAGCCGCCACACTAACGGTACAAAATTATACTCGGCCCGTGTTATACCTTTTAAAGGTTCGTGGATTGAGTTCGCTACAGACGTTAACAACGTGATGTATGCTTATATAGACCGTAAAAAGAAATTCCCGGTTACCACACTGCTTCGTGCGATTGGATACGATTCTGATAAAGATATATTAGAATTGTTTGAACTTGCAGACGAGGTAAAAGTAAGCAAAAGCGGTTTAAAGAAATTTATAGGCCGTAAACTTGCTGCAAGGGTGCTTAAAAAATGGGTTGAGGACTTTGTGGACGAAGATACCGGTGAAGTGGTATCTATTGACCGTAACGAGATCATCCTTGAGCGCGAAACCGTATTGGAAGACGACCATATCGATATGATCATTGATGCCGGTGTAAAAACCATCATCCTTAACAAGGAGGATGCGGCCACCAGCGGTGATTATACCATTATATATAATACTTTACAAAAAGATACTTCGAACTCGGAGAAAGAAGCGGTTGAGCACATTTACCGCCAGCTGCGTAACGCCGAACCACCTGATGAGGAAACTGCACGTGGTATCATCGATCGTTTATTCTTCTCTGATAAAAGATATGACCTGGGCGATGTGGGCCGTTACCGCATCAACCGTAAATTAAAGCTGAATACTTCTGACGAAACAAAAGTATTAACCAAGCAGGATATCATCGCGATTGTGAAATACCTGATCAAGCTCATCAACTCAAAAGCCGAGGTGGATGATATCGATCACTTGTCAAACCGTCGTGTTCGTACCGTTGGCGAGCAGCTTTATGCACAGTTTGGCGTTGGTTTAGCGCGTATGGCACGTACCATCCGCGAGCGTATGAACATCCGTGACAACGAGGTGTTCACACCAACTGATCTGATCAACGCGCGTACGCTTTCATCTGTGATCAACTCGTTCTTCGGAACAAACCAGTTATCGCAGTTCATGGACCAAACCAACCCACTGGCAGAGATCACGCACAAGCGTCGTTTGTCAGCCCTGGGGCCCGGTGGTCTGTCTCGTGAGCGTGCAGGTTTCGAGGTTCGTGACGTTCACTACACCCACTACGGTAGGTTGTGTACCATCGAAACCCCGGAAGGACCGAACATTGGTTTGATATCATCGCTTTGCGTACATGCCAAGATCAACAATTTAGGCTTCATCGAAACACCATACAAAAGGGTTGTTGAAGGTAAAGTACAGGTTGATGAGCCGGTTATCTATTTATCTGCTGAAGATGAAGACGGAAAAACTATCGGCCAGGCTAACGCTTACTACGATGATAAAGGGGTATTTGCCAACCCACGTGTAAAAGCACGTTTCGAAGGCGACTTCCCGATCATTGAGCCTGAAAGACTTGACCTGATGGATATTGCTCCAAACCAGATCACGTCAATAGCGGCATCATTAATTCCGTTCCTGGAGCATGATGATGCTAACCGTGCCCTGATGGGATCTAACATGCAGCGCCAGGCCGTACCATTGTTACGCCCCGAGGCGCCAATTGTAGGTACAGGTTTGGAAGGCCGCGTAGCAAAAGATTCTCGTACCCTTATCAACGCCGAAGGCGATGGTGTGGTTGAGTATGTTGACGCTAACGAGATCAAGATCAAATATGACCGCAACGAACTTGATCGTTTGGTTTCATTTGAAGGCGATACCAAAAGCTATATATTAACCAAGTTTAAAAAGACCAACCAAAGCACCACTATCAACTTAAAGCCTATTGTTAAAAAAGGCCAGCGTGTTGAAAAAGGACAGGTGCTTTGCGAAGGCTACGCAACCCAGAATGGCGAGCTTGCTTTAGGTCGTAACCTTAAAGTGGCATTCATGCCTTGGCAGGGTTACAACTTTGAGGATGCGATCGTTATATCTGAGCGTGTAGTATCGCAGGATATATTCACATCGCTTCACGTTGAAGAATTTGAACTGGAAGTGCGTGATACAAAACGCGGCGAAGAGGAATTGACGCCTGATATCCCTAACGTATCGGAAGAAGCCACCAAAGACCTCGACGAAGACGGTATCATCCGTGTTGGCGCAGAGGTTAAAGAAGGCGATATCCTGATAGGTAAGATCACGCCAAAAGGCGAATCAGACCCTTCACCGGAAGAAAAACTGTTACGTGCCATATTTGGTGATAAAGCAGGCGACGTTAAGGATGCATCGTTAAAAACTCCGCCTTCTATCGCGGGTGTTGTTATTGATACAAAACTATTCAGCCGTGCTAAGAAAACCACTAAGGCAGAAGAAAAAGCACAAATTGAAAAACTTGACGCTAAACACGATAAAGCTGTAAAAGATCTTAAAAATACTTTGATTGAAAAGTTATTCGAGATAGTTAACGGCAAAACATCGCAAGGTGTTTATAATGTTTACAAAGAGCTGTTTGTTGCCAAAGGCGTTAAGTTCACCCAGAAGATACTGACCGAGCTTAACTACGAAAACATCAACCCCACAAAATGGACCACTGATGAAGATAAGAACGAGCAGATAAAAACGTTGCTTCACAACTATAACATTAAGGTAAACGAAGAACTGGGCGCTTACCGCCGCGATAAGTTTGCCATTAGTGTTGGTGACGAGCTTCCATCGGGTATAGTTCAGATGGCTAAAGTTTATATTGCTAAAAAGCGTAAGCTTAAAGTGGGTGATAAAATGGCAGGTCGCCACGGTAACAAAGGTATTGTTGCGCGTATTGTACGCGACGAGGACATGCCTTTCTTAGAAGATGGTACCCCGGTTGATATTGTGTTGAACCCGCTGGGTGTACCTTCGCGTATGAACCTTGGGCAAATTTACGAAACCGTATTAGGCTGGGCAGGTAAAGAGCTTGGTGTTAAATTCGCTACCCCTATTTTTGATGGTGCAAGCCACGAAGAGGTTGAGGAGTGGATCAAAAAGGCCAACTTACCGGCATCGGGCCGTACCTATTTATACAATGGCTTAACAGGCGACCGTTTTGACCAGCAGACAACTGTAGGTATCATCTATATGTTAAAACTGGGCCACATGGTTGACGATAAGATGCACGCGCGTTCTATCGGGCCATACTCATTAATTACACAACAGCCATTGGGTGGTAAAGCACAGTTTGGTGGTCAGCGTTTTGGTGAGATGGAGGTTTGGGCGTTAGAAGCATTTGGTGCTGCAAACATCCTGCAGGAAATATTGACCGTTAAATCGGATGATGTTATTGGCCGTGCCAAAACTTACGAAGCTATTGTTAAAGGTGAAAACCTGCCAACCCCATCTGTTCCTGAATCATTCAACGTATTGGTTCATGAGCTAAGAGGTTTAGGTTTGGATATCACATTAGAATAGGTATAAAGTTTAGAGTTGAAAGTTTAAAGCGAAAGCTACTTTCAACTTTTGACTTTGAACTTTCAACTTTAAAACAAAGGAGACTATGTCTTACAAAAAGGATAACAAAATCAAGAGTAATTTCACCACAATTACCATCAGTTTAGCTTCTCCGGAATCTATACTTGAGCGTTCAAGCGGTGAGGTTTTAAAACCTGAGACCATTAACTACCGTACCTACAAGCCTGAACGTGATGGTTTGTTTTGCGAGCGTATTTTTGGCCCGGTTAAAGATTACGAATGCCATTGCGGTAAATACAAACGTATCCGTTACAAAGGGATTGTTTGCGACCGTTGCGGTGTTGAAGTAACTGAAAAGAAGGTACGCCGCGAGCGTATGGGCCACATCAACCTGGTGGTGCCTGTTGCGCATATCTGGTATTTCCGCTCGTTGCCAAATAAAATTGGTTACCTGCTGGGCTTACCTACCAAAAGGCTCGACCTGATCATTTACTATGAAAGATATGTAGTTATTCAGCCAGGTATTAAAGAAGCTGACGGGATCTCGAAAATGGATTTCCTGACAGAAGAAGAATACCTGGATATATTGGATACTTTACCAAAAGAAAACCAATACCTGGATGATAAAGATCCGCAAAAATTTGTGGCAAAAATGGGTGCCGAGGCGCTTGAGGAGTTATTAAAACGCATCGACCTTGATGAGCTTTCATACAACCTTCGCCACCAGGCAGCTAACGAAACCTCTCAGCAACGTAAAAACGAAGCGTTAAAACGCCTGCAGGTTGTTGAAGCTTTCCGTGGCGCAGCTACAAGGATCGAAAATAACCCATCGTGGATGATCGTTAAGATCGTTCCGGTTATACCTCCTGAATTGCGCCCGCTGGTACCGTTGGAAGGTGGCCGTTTCGCTACGTCCGATCTGAACGACTTATACCGCCGTGTAATTATCCGTAACAACCGTTTAAAACGTTTGATCGAGATAAAAGCGCCGGAAGTAATTTTACGTAACGAAAAACGTATGCTGCAGGAAGCTGTAGATTCGTTATTTGATAACTCACGTAAAGTTAACGCGGTAAAAACCGAAGGTAACCGTGCCTTAAAATCGCTTTCAGATATCCTGAAAGGTAAACAAGGCCGTTTCCGTCAAAACTTATTAGGTAAACGTGTGGATTACTCTGCACGTTCGGTAATCGTTGTAGGTCCAAACTTGAAACTACACGAGTGCGGTTTACCAAAAGATATGGCTGCCGAGCTGTTTAAACCATTTATCATCCGCAAAATGATTGAGCGTGGTGTGGTTAAAACGGTAAAATCTGCTAAAAAGATAGTTGACCGTAAAGACCCATTAGTTTGGGACATTTTGGAAAACGTATTAAAAGGCCACCCTGTATTATTAAACCGTGCGCCTACGCTGCACAGGTTAGGTATCCAGGCATTTCAGCCAAAACTGGTTGAAGGTAAGGCTATACAATTGCACCCGTTAACCTGTACCGCCTTTAACGCGGATTTTGACGGTGACCAGATGGCTGTGCACGTACCGCTTGGTAACGCAGCAATTTTGGAAGCCCAGGTATTAATGCTTGCATCGCACAACATCCTTAACCCGGCAAACGGCACGCCTATTACCGTACCTTCGCAGGACATGGTGCTTGGTTTATATTACATAACCAAAGGCCGTAAAACCGATGAAACACGTGTGGTAAAAGGGCAGGGTTTAACTTTCTATTCGGCCGAAGAGGTGATCATCGCTTACAACGAAAGGAAAATTGACCTGCATGCCTTTATCAAGGTTAAAGGAAAGATCAGAGAACGCGATGGTAACATCGTTTCTAAAATAATTGAGACCACCGTTGGGCGTGTGTTGTTTAACCAGCACGTGCCTGAAGAACTTGGTTACATCAACGAGCTTTTAACCAAAAAATCGTTACGCGATATTATCGGCGAGGTTGTTAAAACCACCGGTATGGCGCGTGCGGCTCAGTTCCTTGATGATATCAAAGAGTTAGGCTTTAAGATGGCGTTCCAGGGTGGTTTATCATTTAACCTGATGGATATCAACATCCCTGAAGAAAAGGTTACTTTGATAGCACAGGCTTCAAAAGAAGTTGAGGATGTGATGAACAACTATAACATGGGTTTCATCACTAACAACGAGCGTTATAATCAGATCATCGATATCTGGACACGTATCAACAACCGCTTAACAGCCAATGTGATGAACATCCTGAGCAACGATAACCAGGGCTTTAACTCTGTTTACATGATGCTTGACTCGGGCGCGCGTGGTTCTAAAGAGCAGATCCGTCAGCTGGCAGGTATGCGTGGTTTGATGGCTAAACCTCAAAAATCAGGCTCGGGCGGCGAGATCATCGAAAACCCTATCCTCTCAAACTTTAAAGAAGGATTGTCGGTATTAGAGTACTTCATCTCAACCCACGGTGCACGTAAAGGTTTGGCGGATACAGCGTTAAAAACAGCGGATGCGGGTTACTTGACCCGTCGTTTACATGACGTTGCACAGGATATGATAGTAGGTGAAGTTGATTGCGGTACTTTACGTGGTATATATACAACTGCGCTTAAAGATAACGAGGATATTGTAGAGCCTTTATACGACCGTATTTTGGGCCGTACAGCGCTTCATGATGTTCATGACCCTATCACCAACGAACTGATTGTTGCCGCAGGTGAAGATATTACCGAAGAAATTGCCAAAAAAGTAGAGAACTCTCCGCTTGAAGGTGTAGAAATACGCTCGGTATTAACTTGCGAAAGCAAACGTGGCGTATGTGCTTTATGTTATGGCCGTAACCTTGCAAGCGGTAAACGCGTGCAAATGGGCGAGGCTGTTGGGGTAATTGCTGCGCAGTCAATCGGTGAGCCGGGTACCCAGTTAACATTGCGTACATTCCACGTGGGTGGTACCGCGTCAAACATCGCGGCCGAGTCGCAGATAAACGCCAGGTTTGATGGTATCATCGAATTTGAGAACGTACGTACCGTAGAGTACAATACCGAAGAAGGTATGGTTGATGTGGTATTAGGCCGTTCGGGCGAGTTCCGTATCATCGAGCCGGGTACAAATAAGGTTATTGTTACCAACAACATCCCGTATGGTTCATACCTGTATGTAAAAGATGGAAGCAAAATAACCAAAGGTGACCGTATCTGTTCATGGGATCCGTACAATGCGGTTATTATCTCTGAATTTGCAGGTACTACAACGTTCGAATCGGTATTAGAAGGAATTACCTTCCGCGAAGAAAGCGACGAGCAAACCGGCCACCGCGAAAAGGTTATTATTGATACCAGGGATAAAACTAAAAACCCTGTTATACAAATAACCGATAATAAAGGCAACATTATAAAAGGATACAACATACCGGTAGGTGCCCACATTTCTGTTGAAGAAGGTGAAAAACTACAAACCGGACAGGTTATTGCCAAAATCCCTCGTTCAACCGGTAAAACGCGAGATATTACAGGTGGTTTACCACGTGTAACAGAGTTATTTGAAGCACGTAACCCATCTAACCCGGCAGTAGTAACCGAAATTGATGGTGTGGTAACTTTAGGTGGTGTTAAACGTGGTAACCGCGAAATAACCATCGAAAGTAAAGATGGTCAGGTTAAAAAGTACCTGGTGCCATTATCAAAACACATCCTTGTACAAGACAACGACTTTGTTAAAGCAGGTATGCCATTGTCTGATGGCTCTATCTCGCCGGCAGATATCCTTGCAATTAAAGGCCCTGCGGCCGTACAGGAATACCTGGTTAACGGTATACAGGAAGTTTACCGTTTACAGGGTGTGAAAATTAATGATAAGCACTTTGAGGTGATTGTTCACCAGATGATGCAGAAGGTTGCCATTGAAGATGCCGGTGATACCCGTTTCCTTGAAAGGGAAGCAGTAGATAGCTGGGACTTCATGACAGAGAACGATGAAATATTCGACAAGAAAGTGGTTGTTGATCCGGGTGATTCAGCTACTTTAAAAGCCGGTCAGATCATCTCTCTGAGAAAACTACGGGACGAAAACTCCATTTTAAAACGTAAAGATTTAAAACTGGTTGAAGTAAGGGATGCCATCGCAGCCACTTCGAGCCCGATGTTACAAGGTATTACCAGGGCATCATTAGGTACAAAATCGTTCATTTCAGCCGCATCGTTCCAGGAAACTACCAAGGTACTGAACGAAGCAGCCATAGCAGGTAAAAAAGATCTGATGCTTGGCCTGAAAGAAAACGTTATTGTTGGTCACTTAATACCGTCAGGAACCGGTTTACGCGAGTACGAAAATATCCGCGTAGGTTCTCAGGAAGAGTTTGACCGCCTGATGGCTTCAAAAACTGAGGAAGTGGAAGCTTAATCAGATTTTTTTAAATACTTTTGCAAAGCCTTCTGTGAAAATGGAAGGCTTTGCTATTTTTACGTAAGTTGGAATTAGTGTTTATTGCCTCATCCAACCCTTCTCCTTTGGAGAAGGGCTTATAAAGAAAGATGGAGCTGAGGTCCTCTGCTATGGAGAGGTTAGGTGAGGCTACAGCGCTTATTTCAGACTCATGCTATTTTTATACTATCATGGAAGAACAAAACGAAAACCAGATCAACATTGAGCTCTCTGAAGATGTGGCCGAAGGGGTTTACGCCAACCTGGCTATCATAACACACTCAAGCTCGGAGTTTGTGCTCGATTTTATTCGCGTTATGCCGGGTGTTCCTAAGGCAAAAGTTAAATCGCGTGTTGTGCTTACACCCGAACACGCTAAGCGCCTGTTAACGGCCTTGGAAGATAATTTAGAAAAATTTGAAGCTGTTAACGGCCGTATAAAAATTCAGAACGAGCCGACTGGCTTCCCCATGAATTTTGGCGGTACAATGGGGCAGGCGTAAATAGTTTATTAGTTCGCTTGTTCATTAGTTTGTTAGTGCAAAGCTTACTGAATTTGCCGCAGCCCACTAATGAACTGATGAACCAATGAACAAATGAACCAACTTAATGAATAAAAACGCTAAAATATACATTGCCGGTCACCGGGGCATGGTGGGTTCGGCCATTATGCGTAAGCTGCAAGCCGAAGGTTTTACAAATTTCGTTACCCGTACATCCGCCGAGCTTGACCTGCGTAACCAGCAGGCTGTTGCTGATTTTTTTAAGCAGGAAAAACCAGAATACGTTTTTTTAGCCGCCGCCAAAGTAGGGGGTATCGTAGCTAACAATACCTACCGTGCCGAGTTTTTGTATGATAACCTGCAGATACAAAACAACATAATCAATTCATCATATTTAAATGATGTGAAAAAATTGATGTTCCTGGGCTCCAGCTGTATCTACCCTAAACTGGCGCCACAACCCTTAAAGGAAGACGCATTGCTGACAGGTTTGCTGGAACCTACTAACGAGCCCTACGCGATAGCTAAGATAGCCGGCATAAAAATGTGTGACGCTTACCGTGCGCAATATGGTTGCAATTATATATCTGTTATGCCTACAAACCTTTACGGGTATAACGATAACTATCACCCGCAAAACTCGCATGTGCTGCCCGCGCTGATCCGCCGTTTTCATGAGGCCAAAGTAAATGGTACACCCGAAGTTGTTATCTGGGGGAGCGGGTCGCCCTTGCGCGAATTTTTGTTTGCCGATGACCTTGCCGAAGCCTGCTACTACCTGATGCAAAACTTTAACGAGGCCGGTTTTATAAATATAGGCAGCGGTAAAGAGATCTCTATAAAAGATCTTGCCTTGCTTATTAAAGGTATAATTGGCTATAACGGCGAAATACGATTTGACGCCACTAAACCTGACGGCACACCACGCAAGTTAATGGATGTTTCTAAACTGACCGCATTAGGCTGGACATACAAAACCGAATTGGAAGAAGGTATTCGGCTTGCTTATCAGGACTTCCTGGTGAAACATGTAGAGCGATAAACAGTTATTATAAATAAAGTTTGTAACCTATTGGATGATGAACAGCGTAATTGTTTTTGGTGCTTCCGGTCAGTTAGGGCAATGCTTAAAAACCATTGCCGGTGAGCAAAAGCTTGACAATTACATTTTCCCCGACGAAACGGACAGTAATATACTTGACACCGGAGCCATCAGTAAATTATTTGATACGTATAAACCGGCTTATTGTATCAATTGCGCGGCTTATACCGCGGTTGATAAAGCCGAAAGCGACGCTGATACCGCTTTCGCCGTAAACAAAACAGGGGTAGAGAACCTGGCCCGCATATGCGATAATTTTGATGTAACCCTGCTGCATATCTCAACCGATTTTGTTTTTGGCGGCGAGGGACAAGCACCGCTTACCGAACAAAGCCCTACCAACCCTATAAGTGTATACGGGCAAAGCAAACTGGAGGGCGAACTGGCCATACCCGGGGCGTTACAAAAATATTTCATTATCCGTACCGGCTGGCTTTACTCCGAATTTGGGAACAATTTTGTAAAAACCATTTTACGAATAGGTAGGGAAAAAGGCGAAATAAGTGTAATAAACGACCAAACCGGCACACCAACATACGCTATCGATCTTGCAAGGGTACTCAACACCATCATCGTGTCAAAAAGCGAGAAATACGGCCTGTATCATTATAGTAATGCAGGCCAGGCTACCTGGTTTGATTTTGCGGTAGCCATACATAAGCTGGCAAATACGCAGGTAAATGTGCTGCCTATACCTACCGCAGAATACCCAACGCCGGCCAAAAGGCCCGTATATGCTGTTATGGATAAATCAAAAATAAAGCGGACATTTAATATTAATATCCCCGAATGGGAAGATAGCCTTGCCATTTGTATTGAGAAGTTAAAACAACAAGTTAATTAGTTATATCAATTAACCTAAAAGCTAAACCGGCTAAGCGATCACTAATTCATTAATTCAATAAATCATAATTTTCACTATGAAAGGTATCATATTAGCAGGCGGATCGGGCACAAGGCTGTATCCCATAACAAAAGCCATAAGCAAACAGTTGATGCCTATTTATGATAAGCCGATGATATACTATCCGTTATCGGTATTGATGCTGGCCGGGATAAACGAGATATTGATAATTACCACTGCTGAGGATAACCCGGGTTTTGTGCGCTTGTTAGGCACCGGCCAGGAAATTGGCTGCCGCTTTGAATATGCTGTACAGGAGAAGCCGAACGGCCTTGCACAAGCATTTGTTATTGGCGCCGATTTTATTGGCAACGATAAGGTAGCACTTGTTTTAGGCGACAACATATTTTACGGTTCGGGGTTTAGCAAGCTGATACAAAGTTTTAATGACGTAAACGGCGCAGCCATATTTGCCTATCCGGTGGCCGACCCGGAACGTTATGGCGTTGTAGAATTTGACAAAGATTTGAAAGCGGTTTCGATAGAAGAGAAGCCTGCGCAGCCAAAATCAAAGTTTGCCGTTCCGGGATTGTATTTTTACGATAACAGCGTTGTAGAGATAGCTAAAAACATAGAACCATCTGCACGCGGCGAGTATGAGATAACTGATGTTAACCGCGTTTACCTGGAGCAGGGCAACCTGCATGTGGGCGTAATGGACAGGGGCACAGCTTGGCTTGATACAGGCACTTTTGATTCGTTGAGTGATGCAACCGAATTTGTTAGGGTTATAGAAAAGCGCCAGGCAAAAAAAATAGGCTGCATCGAAGAAGTAGCTTATCTGATGGGCTATATTGATGCCGACCAATTGCAGGCCTTGGCTGATAAGTACGTTAAAAGCGGCTACGGGGCGTATATCCAGTCAGTGTTGGATAACCGGTAGGCAATTTGCAGTTTTAGTTAGCGGTTTGCGTATTTAGTTCAATAAGCATCTTTCCGGGAGGGCCGAGGTTAAGCGTTCACGCTGGTGTTTCCCCCTTTTTTATTTAATGTGCTGATAATCAATCGTTCACGGCTGTTCAGGCGTGGTCGTGCGCCGAACGTGAACACTATATGTAGTTGGATATTAGCGATTTAGTGATTTAGCCATCACTATCATATTTTCCGAAAGCTGTTCATTGCTGGCGTCCATCCAGATGATCTCTTTATCCTTACGGAACCACGTAAGCTGCCTTTTGGCAAAGCGGCGGGTGTTTTGCTTAATCCGGCCGATGGCCGTATCCAGGTCTGTCTTCCCGTCGAAATAATCGAACAGTTCAGAATATCCCACCGTGTTTAATGCGTTGTATTGGCGAAATGGAGTTAACGCCGCCACTTCTTCTACCAAACCATCCTGCACCATGATATCAACACGTTTATTGATCCTGTCGTAAAGTTCCTCGCGCGGCATGTTCAGGCCAAACTTGATGGTATTAAACGGGCGGCTGTTAATAGTTTGTTTTTGATACGATGATATGGGGTTGCCGGTAGCCTCATACACCTCTAATGCCCTTATAACGCGCTGAGGGTTATTTATGTTAGCAGAGGCGTAATATGCGGGGTCGGCATTTTTCAATCGTTCCTGTAATGGAAATAGGCCGTTTGTGGCTAACTCTGCGTTTAGTCTTTCTCGAATAGCGGGATCTGCTGTAGGCAACTCGTCAAACCCTTCGGTAACTGCTTTAATGTAAAGGCCCGATCCGCCAACAAGTATGACCACGTCGTGTTGTTCAAAAAGTTTTTCGAGTAATTGCATACACTCGCGCTCAAAATCACCTACGGAAAAAGGCTGTGTTACGCTATGCGAATTAATGAAATAATGCGGGGCGGCAGCTAATTCTTCATCAGTGGGTTTTGCAGTACCTACAGACATTTCGCGAAAAAATTGTCTCGAATCGGCGGATACGATAACCGTGTGGTAATGTTGTGCCAGTTGTATAGCAGCAGCAGTTTTCCCGCTCGCCGTAGGCCCGGCAATTACAATAAGAGTTTTGTTTGTGAAGTCCATAGTCGATGGTCGATATTCCATAGATAACAGGTTAATAGGTTACCACAATGGCTATTGACTATCGGCTATGGTCTATGAACTGAAAATTAATAATCGTCGCGTCCCGGTTTGTCATCTTCTTCAAAGCCTTCGTCATCGCCAAAGCCAAACTCATCTTCTTCTTCCACCTCGTCAGCTTTGGTTTCTTCCTCATCATCCACTCCCGAGTCAGTCACTTCAGAAAAATCGTCTGCATCATCATGATTGTAAGCCATCTCGTTCAAAAAGTCGAAATCTTCATCAGGGGTTTCGGCAGTTGCGGCAGCTGCGGGATTAAATACATTGCCGAATTGCTTTGGAGCCTCCCCGATTGAGCGTACAACAGCCGGATAGGTTACACCCGGCGCTTCGTCAAGTATAATTTTCATCAATTCCACATGAAAATCAAATGGCCTGTCGAAATTAAAGGTATAGTAGAATTTTTGATGCGGATCGTCAATAAAACTGCTCAGCTTTATTTTATCCATTAAAGGTATTTTGCGGTCTATCCTTTTTTGGTTTGGCATATAAGTGATCTCTTCGCCCTTCATCCATTGGTCGTTACTGATGTAGAACGAGGATGGATACTCATAGTTATAACCGGTAGACTGGTGTATAGCTTTATGAAGATCTTCGAATGTCTGGTTAGATTTTACATCAATATCCCGGGTAACGTCATCATAATCTTCAAAAGTAACCCTGAACCTGTATAGTGCCATTGTATAAGTAGTTTTTTGTCAAAAATAGTAATGTTTATATTAATTTGTGTTTGCAACAACTTTCAAGCCAATTTCTGCGCCTTTTTCAATTGTAAAATTTATCGCTGCCTCGCGTTCGTTGGGTATTTCGCCTTCCAGTATCGCTTCGCGTATTTTATTTTTTATAATACCCACCTCGCGGCCTTCGCCAATACCAAATAACTGCATAATATCCAGGCCGGTTACCGGCGGCTGCCAGTTACGTATGCTGTCGCGCTCTTCAACGTCTTTTAATTTTTGCTGAACTAATTCAAAATTATTGCGGTATTTTTTGATCTTATATTCGTTTTTTGTGGTTACGTCTGCTTTACATAACAACATCAGCGCCTCGATATCGTCGCCGGCCTCGAATAGCAGCCTGCGCACAGCCGAATCCGTAACGATAGACTGCGACAGCACTATAGGGCGTAAGTGAAGCTGCACCAGCTTTTGCACCAGTTTCATTTTTTCGTTAAGCGGTAGCTTGAGCTGTGCAAATATCTTGGGTACCATACGGGCGCCCTTATCCTCGTGGCCATGAAATGTCCATCCGTGGCCGGGTTCAAAACGTTTGGTAGGGGGTTTGGCAATATCATGCAAAATGGCCGCCCAGCGCAGCCATAGGTCGTCGGTGGTTTCGCAGATATTATCAAGCACCTGCAGGGTATGATAAAAATTATCTTTGTGCCCTTTGCCATTTATGACCTCAACGCCGTACAAAGCAGCCATTTGTGGAAAAATAAGATCGAGCAGGCCGGTATCGAAAAGGTAATTAAACCCTACTGACGGTTTTGGCGACAGGATGATCTTGTTCAACTCGTCGGTAATGCGCTCCTGCGATACTATTTTGATGCGGTGAAGATTGCTTTTTATTGCCGCAATAGCTTCGTCATCAATCCTGAAATTAAGCTGCGAAGCGAATCTAATGGCGCGCATCATACGCAGCGGGTCGTCAGAAAAAGTTTCAACCGGGTTTAGCGGTGTGCGGATCAACCCGGCTTTTAGATCGGCAATACCATCAAACGGGTCTATCAGTTCGCCGAATTGCGAGGGATGCAGTGCGATGGCGAGCGCATTTAAAGTGAAATCGCGGCGTTTTTGGTCGTCTTCGAGCGTGCCATTTTCAACAATTGGTTTGCGCGAATCTGAACGGTAACTTTCTTTACGCGCACCTACAAATTCCACTTCTACATCCTGGTAACGCAGCATGGCTGTGCCAAAATTTTTAAATACCGATACCTTAACGTTCAGCCTGGCGGCAACAGCCTCGGCAAAGGCAATGCCGTTGCCCAGTATTACAATATCAATATCTTTTGAGGGGCGGTTCAGAAAGATATCGCGCACGTAACCGCCTATTGCGTAAGCCTGTACATCTTGTTCGGCAGCAAGTTTTGAAATAACAGAAAATACCGGATGTTGCAGGTGTTTTTTCATATAAAGGCCGCAAACAGGCTTGTATTGCAGCGCAAATTTAGCGATTATAAAAATTAACGGCGTATAAATTCGAAACCGCCATTTGGGGCAAGACGCATAATGGTCGAGGGTTTTTTTATCTCAGTGCTATACTGGTCAATGTCAACTACATAATCAACCCCGTCAATAATTTCCTGCTCTATTTTACCAAAGTAACCTGGCGAGGGATGGCCGCTTATATTGGCTGAGGTGGATACCAGGGGCTTACGTAAACGCTGTATTAGTTGCTGGCAAAAAGGGTGGCTGGTTACCCTTATACCAACGCTGCCATCTTCGGCAATTAAAGCGGGAGATATGTTTTTAGCTCCCGGCATAACCAGCGTAAGCGGGTTTTCGGCATACTCTATCAGGTCGTACGCTATATCAGGCACCTCGCTTATATAGCTTTGCAGTTTATTATCAACGTCCAGCAAAATGATCATGCTTTTGCTTTCTTCGCGCTGTTTAAGCGCGTAAATCTTTTTTACAGCATCAGTATTTGTTGCATCGCAGCCAATACCCCATATGGTATCGGTAGGGTAAAGGATTATACCGCCATCCTGTACAATTTTCAGCGCCTTGTTTACTTCGTCTTTAAGCATCATTCAAGTGCAAACTTAATGCATTTATTATTTTTATTTCATCTAACATTTCCATGCACTTTGGTAAACCGTATAATTTGCAGGTGTTACGCACACAGGGTTCGCATATCAGTTCGCCGTAACGTATAACGGTTAGCTGCTGTTTGTTATAAGGCGCGGTGTTGTTTTCGTTACCCGCTCCAAACAAAACTACGGTGGGTGTGCCTACTGCATTGGCCAGGTGCGCCGGGCCCGAATCGGTGGTTAATACTGCCCTGCTTTCCGCCATCTGTTTAACTAATCCTGCCAGATCGGTTTTGCCGGCCAGGTTTTGCAGCCTCTGCGGGTGGGCTGCGCCAATAAGCAATTCATCCACAAATGCAGTCTCTTTTGGCGCGCCTATCAATACAAAAGTTATGTTCGTGAAAACTTCGGTTAGTGTGTTTATAATTGCGCGGCCTTTATATAAAGGCATCCGGCGGGATGATGCCTCTGAATTGAAGTTGACCACTACGATGTTTTTGGCAGTTGATGATTCGCCTGTACTTAATTTAACTTGCCTGTCGCCCGCGGCCCTGCCTGTATAATTCTCCAGCAGGGATAGGTATTCATCAACCCGGTGCAGGTTGGCAGGCTTTTTAAAAGATCGGGTTAGCATAAAAAAGCCGCCCTCAGCATTAAAACCAACACGTTGCCGCGCGCCGCTTGCCCAAGCCATCACAAACGACGATAGTGACTGAGGCAGATTAAAAAAGATATCGTATTGCGCAGGCCGAAACGTTCTGCCAAAGCGGTACACGCCGTTTAGTCCGCTATATTCGTGTTTTGAAAAGAGATGGATACTACTGATGCCGGGTATTAAAGAAGCGACGCCGCCCAGCTCCTTTTTGATAATAACGTCGATAGAAGCACCAGGGTAAAATTGCCTTACGGCATTGATGAAAGCGGTACTCATAACCACATCGCCAAGCCAGTTAGGTAACCTTATCAATATTTTCATATTGACAGATGTAAGATGTGAGACTTTAGATATGAGATCAGAGAAGCGTTTTTACGGATTATGCAAAATTTCATCTCCAATCTCAAATCTAACATCCCAAATCTGAATTATACAGCTACGTTATTATCCCTTAAAGCATCGTTCAACGATGTCTTTTTGTCGGTGGATTCTTTGCGCTTGCCAATGATAAGCGCACAAGGTACCTGGTACTCGCCTGCCGCGAACTTTTTGGCGTATGAGCCTGGTATCACTACCGAGCGGGCAGGGACGCGGCCCTTATATTCCACGGGCTCGGTGCCGGTTACATCAATGATTTTGGTAGAGGCGGTTAAAACCACATTTGCGCCCAAAACGGCTTCACTCTCTACATGCACGCCTTCAACCACAATAGCACGAGACCCCAGGAAGCAGTTATCCTCGATAATTACAGGAGAGGCCTGAACAGGCTCTAAAACGCCGCCAATACCTACGCCGCCGCTTAAGTGCACATGCTTGCCAATTTGCGCGCATGAGCCGACGGTTGCCCATGTATCAACCATAGTGCCTTCGTCAACATAGGCGCCAATGTTTACATACGAGGGCATCATGATAACCCCTTTAGCAAGGTAAGCGCCATACCGGGCAATACCATGCGGCACAACACGTACGCCAAGCTCTTTATAATTGGTTTTAAGCTTCATTTTATCATTAAAAACAAACGGGCCTGTTTTTATTTCTTCCATGGCGCGGGTAGGAAAATATAATATAACAGCTTTTTTGATCCATTCGTTTGTATGCCAGCGACTGCCTATCAGTTCGGCAACACGCATTTCGCCTTGGTCCAAGCGCTCAATAACGGTGTTTATGGCGTTAATGTAGTCGTTTTCACTTAAAAGGGTGCGGTTATCCCAGGCATCCTCAATCATTTTTTTAAGGTCGATCATTACAGATATAAATTTTGTCAAATTAAAGGAATTTTAAGCAGATTTGTTTTATAGTAATGTTTAGTTTATTGGCTGGATGGTCCATTGTGCTGCGTTAAAAGGTATATATAAAATACCATTTAACCCATGAAACCAATAAACACGTAACCTAATGAAAAAACGGTAATGGCTGAGAAGGAAAAATTAAGGATAGATAAATATTTATGGTCTATCCGCGCGTTTAAAACCCGTACACTGGCATCTGATGCCTGCAAGGCGGGACGTGTTAAACTGGATGGTAATAACATTAAACCCTCGCACGAGGTAAAAATAGGCGAGGTATATACCGTATCAAAAGGGCCAGAGAAGCGGATATTAAAGGTAACCGGCCTATTGGAAAGCCGCACTGACGCCAAAACCGCGGTAATGTATTATGAAGACATAACCCCTGAAGAGGAGACGATGAAATTTAAATCTATGTTTCATGCCCCTGTTTTAACGCGCGACCGGGGGGCCGGCCGCCCCACCAAACGCGACCGCAGGGAAATTGATGACCTTAAAGATGATTTTTTTAAATAAGTAAAAACAATTATCTTGTAAAAGCGTTAAAACGTGGCATTGTTATGGTATTTGCATATTTATAACGTTAAGGGCGTTTGCTTACGGTTTATGCAATAAATGCGTAATACATATGCATTATTTTAATATCAAAAAAGTCGTTAATAGCAAAACTGTTAATATACATTAGTTTATTAAATAAAATAGTCTATTTTTGCGCCCACTATTTATCGAATAACATATGAAAAAAAATATCTACCGTAATATTTTTTTATTTTTAATAGCTGCAATAGCGTTCTCTTCGTGTATAGGGCAAAAGGAAATTGTATATTTTCAAAAAGATCTAAATCAATCTGATACTATCAATGTTGCAGAGGCTTATGTTCCTAAAATACAGCCGGGAGATATTTTATCAATACCTGTTAACTCTTTAAATCCTGCGGCAAGTAGTTTCTTTAACCCGTATGCTCCTGCAACTTCAGCCACAGATATTACTACAACCAACGCACAAAACGGTGCGGCGCCGCTTTCTCAAACAGCCTCTAACGGATATTTAGTTGATGCAAATGGCGAGATCGAGATGCCATTAATAAGCACAATTAAAGTGGGCGGACTGACAACAGCGCAAGCCCGCGATATAATCAGGGAAAAACTTAAACAATACCTAAAGGAGCCTACCGTAAATGTTAGGTTTTTAAATTATAAAATATCCGTAATGGGCGAGGTAGCACGTCCTTCGGTTTATGTTATTCCGAACGAAAAGGTGACATTGCCCGAGGCGCTGACCATGGCGGGCGACCTTACCATTTATGGCAAGCGTGATAATATACTTATTGTTAGGGATAACGGCGGAAAAAAAGAATTTGGCAGGGTTAACCTCAACACAAGAGAAGTATTTACATCTCCATATTATTATTTACACTCAGGCGATTTAATTTATGTAGAACAGGGTAAAGGTAAAGCTGCGCAGAGCGATCAGGCTTATCGAATCGTACCTATTATTCTCAGTGCTTTAACAGTTATTGGTCTGCTTATTTACAGGTTTAAATAACTACACCAATTACAACCCGATTTTAACTTATGAATGCAAATACGGATACTAATTTTGATAATGATAATATAGGTGAGCTTAACCTTAGAGAAATTATTTTTAAGTACCTTCATTACTCTAAATTAATTCTATTTTCCCTGGTGTTTTTCTTGGTGCTTGGATACGTATACATCAAGTTTCAGACCCCTCAATATCAAATAGAAACAGATTTATTAATAAAGGATAAAAGTACTAACGGGCCACAAGATGATATTTTAAAAGGGTTGGATCTGTTTTCTTCAGACAAGATAATTGATAATGAGGTACAGATACTCAAATCAGCTACCTTAATGGAGAAAGTAGTCAGGGCTTTGAAATTAGATGTATCTTATTTTGAAAGCGAAGGAGTAAGGAAAAGTTCATTATATTCAAATAGCCGTCCTTTTCAGGCTCAGCTGATAAATCCTAACGAGCTATCTTATAAAGACGGGTATCCGGTTGTGCTAAATGAAAATGGTTTCGAGACTGGTGGAAAAACGTATCCTTATAACAAGCCCGTTCAGTGCGAGTTCGGTCAGATTATCATCACTTCGAAAGGAATAAGCCCCGAATTTTTACACAAAAAGATATATATAGTATTCCAAAAAATTGATGCGGTGGTTCAACGCTATCGCAATCAGTTGTCAATAAATCCGGTAAGTAAAGAAGGTACGGTCTTAATTATAACGCTGCAGGACGCTGTACCAAAAAGGGGGAAAGATATTCTTAACCGCCTGATTTTTGAGTATAACAATGCTGCAATTCAGGATAAAAATAAAGTTACCTCGAGTACTTTAAATTTTATTACAGATCGTTTAAGGAATCTTTCTCAGGAGCTGGGAACCGCAGAAAAAAATGTTGAGAATTACAAATCTCAAAACCGGATTACCGATATAAGCGCACAATCGCAGGTGTTTATACAAAGCACGCAGCAAAACGATGCAGAACTTAGTAAAGTTAATATACAGTTAAGTGTTCTGAATAATCTACAGAATTATATAAACAGCTCAAAAGATCTTTCGGGTGTATTACCATCAATGCTGGGTATTGAAGACCCCACTTTACTTGGTTTGGTATCGCAGTTGAGCGAATCGCAATTAAAGAAACAGAGCCTGTTGCAAACCATTCCTGAAACTAACCCTATCGTTACCTCGCTAAACGATCAAATACGGTCTATCAAAGCTGGTATCGACCAGTCTGTGAAAAACCTTAAGGCGGGCCTGCTTATTACAAAACAGCAGCTTCAGGAAAAAAACGCAAAATTCGAATCGGTTATTACACAGGTGCCGGGTAAAGAAAGAGGCTTGATTGATGTAATGCGTCAACAGGAAATAAAAAACAATTTATTTACTTTTCTGCTTCAGAAGCGCGAAGAACAAGAAATGGCCCTGGCTTCTACCATGGCTGATAGCCGCACCATTGATGAAGCGCGCAGCAGTCAGGCCCCGGTAAAGCCAGTGAAACCTTTAATCATGCTCATATTTTTCTTTTTAGGTTTGATTGTACCCGCGGGTTACATTTACCTTAAAGAGGTATTGAACAACAAGGTTAGCAAAAAGGCGGATATCGAAAAGATGACCAGGGTGCCCGTAGTGGCCGAAATTGGTCACAGCGAACAATCAACCCCGCTTATAGTTGTTGATAAACCCCGTTCAATGGTGGCGGAGCAAATACGTGCGCTTCGTACAAACTTACAATTCATAAGTTCGGGCGTAGATCACAAAGTGCTGTTATTTACATCAAGCATCAGTGGCGAGGGTAAGTCGTTTATTTCGTTAAACCTTGGTGCCAGTTTGGCAATGTCGGGTAAACGGGTAGTTATTCTAGAGCTCGATCTTCGTAAGCCAAAGCTAAACGCCGTATTGGAAATTGATAATTCTAAAGGCCTTTCGAATTACCTGATCAGCACTTTTTCATATAAAGAGATTATTTCGAATATCCCGGGCCAGGAAAATTATTACATTATCACCAGCGGACCCATTCCGCCAAACCCTGCCGAGCTGTTAACAAATGGCCGCATTCAAACACTTATTGAAGAGTTGAAGGCCGATTTTGATTATGTAATAATTGATGCGCCGCCTGTAGGCCTGGTAACAGATGCGCAAATTTTAGGCGAATTTGCAAACGCCACCATGTTTATCATCCGTCATAACTATACGTTTAAGAGCCAGATCGGAATGATAGATCAGTTAAGCAAAACCGGCAAACTGCCACAGATAAATATCATTTTCAACTCCATAGATTATACCTCATCTGGTTATGGCTACGGTTACGGGTATGGTTACAGCTACGGCGGCGGTTATTACCAGGAGGATAAGCCTTCAAAAAAAAGTAAACTTAAGAACTTCTTTAGGTAACAATACAACTATAATTTTGGGCGGTAACAAGATAATTAATTCTCAAATTCTCATACAACATAACAATCACATCAACTATGTCATCTAATACACCTCAAATGGCTGCAACACTTAAAAATCTTGAGGAGGCTAAAATTGCCATCATTGGGTTAGGCTATGTGGGTTTGCCATTAGCAGCAGAATTCGCAAGGAAATATCCTGTAATAGGATTTGATATTAATACCAAAAGGATTAATGAGTTAATGGCCGGCCATGACCGTACCCTTGAGATAGACGATGATAAGCTAAAATCGGTTATCAACACCGATGGTAATATGTCAGCGGGTACTACAGGTTTATTTTGCACAAATGACCTTGCATATTTGCAAGACTGTAATGTTTACATTGTTACGGTGCCAACGCCAACTGATAAACATAACCACCCCGACCTTACCCCATTATATAAGGCCAGCGAAACGGTTGGTAAAGTGCTTAAACAAAATGATGTGGTTATTTATGAATCGACTGTTTACCCTGGCGTAACAGAAGATGAATGCGTACCTGTTTTAGAAAGAGTATCGGGCCTTGTATTTAACACCGACTTTTTTGCAGGGTACTCGCCGGAGAGAATAAATCCTGGCGATAAAGAGCACACAGTAACCAAAATTTTGAAGGTAACGTCAGGTTCAACCCCTGAAGTTGCAGACTACGTTGACGACCTGTACCGCAGCATTATTGTAGCCGGAACACACAAGGCGTCGTGCATTAAAGTTGCCGAAGCGTCTAAAGTTATCGAGAATTCACAACGGGATATAAACATTGCGTTTGTTAACGAACTTTCAAAAATATTTAGCCGTTTAGGTATAGATACCAACGATGTATTGGAAGCCGCCGGAACCAAGTGGAACTTCCTGAAATTTAAACCGGGTTTGGTAGGTGGGCATTGCATCGGCGTTGACCCTTACTATCTGGCACAGAAAGCGCAGGAGTTAGGCTATCACCCTGAGATTATCCTGGCTGGCCGCAGGCTTAATGATAGCATGGGCGCTTACGTGGCTGAAGAGGTTGTTAAACGTATGGTGAAGAAAGAGGTACCTGTTATACAATCTAAATGCCTTGTTTTAGGATTTACTTTTAAAGAAAATTGCCCGGATGTTCGAAACACCCGTGTTATAGATATAATTAAAGAATTAAAATCATACCATGTTGTACCGGTTGTTTACGACCCGTGGGCGAGCCCCGCAGAGGTTATGCACGAATATGGTTTGGAAATCGTGAATGAATTGCCTGAGGGCAAGTTTGAGGCGATAATTTTAGCCGTTGCACATGATGAGTTTGCCAAACTCGAGATAAACTCGCTGAAAGCAAACCCGGGCGTTGTTTTTGATGTGAAGTGCATTTTGCCGCAGGAATTAATTGACGGCCGCCTTTAATTGTCGGTTTAGCGATACTGATTAAGACACCCATTCATATGTACACACAGCCATATCATCAAGATAATTTAAGCGAATCATCATTTTTAATAACGGGCGGGGCTGGTTTTATTGGCTCCAACCTGGTAGAATACCTTTTAAAATACGGCGCAAAGAAAGTACGTGTATTAGATAACTTTTCTACCGGTTTAAGAGAAAACCTGGAGCCTTTCCTGTCAAATCCGGCTTTCGAGCTAATGGAAGGCGATATCAGGGAGTTTGCTGATTGCCAGAAAGCGTTAGCCGGTATACAATATGTCTCACATCAGGCGGCGTTAGGTTCGGTTCCCCGTTCAATAAACGACCCGATAACCACCAATAACGTAAACATTACCGGTTTTTTAAATATGCTTACAGCCGCGCGTGATGCCGGAGTTAAGCGGATGGTGTACGCAGCAAGTTCAAGCACGTATGGCGATCACCCGGGTTTGCCTAAAGTAGAAGACCAGATTGGTAACCCGTTATCGCCTTACGCGGTAACAAAATATGTTAACGAGTTGTATGCTGCCGTATATTCAAAGGTTTATGATTTTCATGCAGTAGGATTGAGGTACTTTAACGTTTTTGGGCCGAGGCAAAATCCTAAAGGCGCATACGCGGCCGTTATACCATTATTTATAGACGCCGCTTTAAAAGGCGAAGGGCCGGTAATTAACGGCGATGGCGAAACCAGCCGCGACTTTACGTTTGTAGAAAATGCGGTGCAAGCAAATATAAAGGCATTAACACAACCCGGCATTGAAAAGCACGAAGTGATTAATATAGCTTTTGGGCAAAAGATAACCCTAAATGAGTTATGGGCCGAAATAAGCAAGATTGCAGATCTGGATATTGAACCGACTTATAAACCCGAGCGTAAGGGTGATGTAAAGCATAGCCTGGCTAACATTAGCAAGGCGGGCCATTTAATAGGATACAAGCCTTTGTTTTCCGTTTTTGAGGGATTGAACATAGCTTATAACTGGTATAAAAGCAACAAACAGTAACTATTAGCAAGGCTGGTACTAACATTGATAAAACCATGAAATATATTAAAGTAAGAAAATCCACCCTGCGTGGAAAAGTTACTGTTAGCGGTGCAAAAAACAGTGCACTTAAATTGTTAAGTGCAAGTATATTGTCTGCT
This sequence comes from Mucilaginibacter sp. AK015, assembly GCF_014200785.1. Lineage (NCBI taxonomy): Bacteria > Pseudomonadati > Bacteroidota > Sphingobacteriia > Sphingobacteriales > Sphingobacteriaceae > Mucilaginibacter > Mucilaginibacter sp. AK015. Next base: position 265,660 of record NZ_JACHCV010000002.1, on the reverse strand, counting down.
AAAGACATCTTCTTGCCTAATTTCCCCGTGGGGCTGCTTGATGTTGATGTCCACCTGGAAATGCTTAAGCACTTAGGGAAAGAAATAGTTATATCCGGCAGTAATGTTACTATAAAGGAGCTTAATGCTGTTGACGAATTAAAATGGGAAGAGCGATCTATCCGTAATACCTTGTTAATGCTGGGTTGCTTGCTTACGCGCCACGGAAAAGGTCGTGTACCTTTGCCGGGCGGCTGTAAATTAGGCGAAAGAAAATACGATATTCACGTAATGATATTTGAAAGCCTTGGCGCACGTGTATGGGAAGAAGAAAACTACCTGTGCGTAGCGTCTGAAGGCCGTTTAAAAGGTACTGATATCAACTTGCCCATGCGCTCTACAGGCGCAACCGAGAATGCGATACTTTGCGGCACGCTGGCCGAAGGCACCACTACTATCTGGAATCCCCATATCAGACCGGAAATAATTGACCTTATTGATATGCTTTCAAAAATGGGGGCGGATATTACTGTACACGGGCAGCAAAAAATTGTGGTAAATGGTGTGGCCGAGTTAAAAGGCTGCGAACACCAGGTGATTCCGGATAATATGGAAGCGCTTACCTGGCTGGTTGCTTCTGTAGTTACCAACGGTGATTTGGAAATAATGAATTTTCCGTTTGAGCATCTGGAAGTTCCCCTGATATTTTTGCGCGAAAGCGGTGCGAAATTCTTTACCGGTCAAAATTCGTTGATTGTAAGGGGGGGGACCCCTTACCCTATAGAGATCAGCACAGGCCCATATCCCGGGATAAACTCGGATATGCAGCCTTTATTCGCGGTATTTGGTGCCATGTCTCAGGGAGTGTCAAAAATTATAGATCTAAGGTTCCCCGGCCGATACGGTTATGCCGAAGAACTGCATAAAATGGGAATGAGCTATGAAGAGAACGGCGACATATTATTAATTAACGGAGGTAACAAATTAACGGGTGCCGAAGTAAGGGCTGTTGACTTAAGGGCAGGTATAGCATTATTGATTGCCGGCTTAACGGCCGATGGCGACACCCTAATTAGCGATGCGTGGCAAATAACCCGTGGTTATGAAAATATTATTGAAAAGGTAACCAACCTGGGAGGAATTATAGAAGAAGTAAATTAACTGATTATAATGGTAACGCTTAAAGCTACAATAGCACATATAAAAAGTGATATTTATAATCATGGCGGCGTAACCTTCAAAAAGAAAGTAAACGTTTACTTGTTTAACGCGTCGTTCAGATTGCTTCTTAATTATCGCATAGGGCGATATTTACGCCAAAGACGCAACTTTATCAGCAACTTTATCTTACAGCGGTACGAGTATCGCCAGGTAACAAAAAGAAACTGTTATATCTCTTTCCGCGCCTCAATAGGTTCTAATTTCAGGTTTGCGCATCCAATAGGTGTTATTATCGGCGAGAATGTAGTGATAGGCGATAATGTTCGTATCTGGCAAAATGTAACATTAGGCAGCCACGGTAAAAAAGAACAGGCTTTGATATACCCGCAGATAGGCAACAATGTTAAGATTTTTGCGGGCGCCAAGCTATTTGGGGGCATTACAATAGGCGACGGCGCCGCAATAGGGGCCAATGCGGTTGTAAATACGGATGTACCGGCCAACAAAACAGCAGTAGGTATACCTGCTAAAGTATTAGGTTCATGAAAGCTTCTTTTTTAAAAGAATTATATAGCGTTTTTGTAAGCAGGGTGGCAGTTATAGCTGCCGGTATAGGCGGCGCGGTAGTTACCGCGCGATATCTTGGCCCCGAAGGTAATGGTGTAATTGCCGCTTTAATGGTTTACCCTTCGCTTTTCATGACAGTTGGTTCATTAGGCATAAGGCAGGCTGCCGCTTACTTTGTTGGTCAGCAAAAATACGAGCTACAAGATATATATGGCGCTGTGCTGGCAATATGGCTGGTAACCAGCGTTTTTTGCGTAGCAAGCTCCTACCTACTTATCAAGTTTTTTACCAAAGGTATTTATTCCGAAACACTTATCCTCCTGGCGGTCATCGCTATTCCTTTTTCACTTTACAGCACTTATAGCTCGGGTATATTTTTGGGTAAGCAGGATATTAAAGAGTTCAATAAAATTAACTGGATACCGGCCGTACTTAATTTTGCATTTACTTTTATATTGGTTGCCATTGTTCCGTTAGGTGTTGCCGGGTCTATGTTGGGTACATTCATAGGGGCCGCAATTCTGCCATTTTTTATCGCCAATAAAATAAGGAAGGTAGCTGTAATAAAACCCGTATTTAACGGAGTAATAATTAAGGGCATGTTAAGCCTTGGCATTGTGTACGCTATCTCGCTGCTGGTGACGGCCTTAAACTACAAGGTTGATATTATCCTGCTTAATAAATACTCAACCATCTCCGAACTTGGGATTTATTCAAAGAGCGTGAATATAGTTCAGTATTTATGGGAAGTGCCCACCCTGGTAAGTACTATCGTTTTTTCGAGGAGCGTTGGTGCTAAAGATCCCCAGGAAATATCGCGTAAGGTATGCCGTCTCCTAAGATTTTCGAGTGTAATTATAATTTTTGCCTCCATATTAATGTTCCTGTTATCACCACTAATTATAAAGGTGTTGTTTGGGGCCAAATTTGCAGGCAGCGTAAGTGTTTTAAACATACTGTTACCGGGTGTGCTACTGTTAACCGTTTTTAAAGTGCTTAATATGGATATTGCGGGTAAGGGGAAGCCCTGGCTTTCCATGAAGGCCATGGTGCCTGCAGTGATCATAAACATTCTACTTAATATTTTATGGGTGCCAGGCCATGGCGCCAACGGATCTGCTGCTGCATCATTAGTTAGTTACACGTTCGCATCATTGATGTTTTTATATGTGTACTCAAAAGAGGTTAAAATGCCCATAAAAGATATCCTTAAATTTACAAGCGAAGACAAAGAGTTTGCACGCTCTTATATATTGAAATTTACCGGCAAAACTGTTAAGCATGATAGTTAAAGAAAACTTTGACCTTACACCATATAATTCTTATAGAATAGCGGCAACTTGTGCAAAAGCCTATTTTCCGGAAACGGATGAAGATCTGTACAGCTTGTTTTCGGAACGGAACATCGAAAAAAAGATTGTAATTGGCGGTGGGTATAACATCATATTATCAAAACCGCATTATCAGGAATCTTTTGTTATATTCTCTGATAATTTATCAAAAGCAGTTGTTAACGATGTTACACTTACCCTGCAGGCAGGTATAAGCATGCTGGCGATAAGTCAGCTGGCCTACGAGCATGGTCTTTCGGGTATGGAGGTGTTTTATGACATTCCCGGTTCGTTGGGTGGTGCTATTGTTATGAATGCCGGTTCGGGAACAGACGAGATCAAGAACGTGCTTGTAAAGGTGAAGTACTTTGACCCAATTAGCCTCACTTTTCATGAAATGTACAACAGCGAGATTGGCTTTAGTTACCGCGACAGCTTTTTTCAAAAAAACCCACACTTGCTGATAACTGAGGCCACGCTCGAATTATTTAGAAAAGATAAGGAATCCATTAAAGAAAAAATGGAGCAAACCAAAGCGACAAGGCATTCAAAGCAACCCAAAGAATACCCCAATGCCGGCAGCGTTTTTAAACGCCCCAAGGGTAAGTTTGTTGGGCCAATGATAGAGGAACTGGGCTTAAAGGGTTACAGTGTTGGCGGTGCCCAGGTTTCTGAAAAGCATGCCGGCTTTATTGTTAATTACAATAACGCAACAGGCGCCGATATATTAAATTTAATTAAGGACATTCAGGATAAGGTTTACGCTGCCTATGATGTAATGCTGGAAGTTGAACAACGGATAATTTAACATCGCATAAAATTATTAAAGATGAAGATTTGCTATGTTATTACCTGTATGAGGATGAACACCGGGTTGGGGGGGCATTATCATAGCCTTAAGGCAACCGCTCAGGCTATAAGTGAAGACGCAGACGTATTGATTGTAATTATTGGTGACAACCCATGCCCAACTATTGAAAAATCGGGTATCCCATATGAGCGGGTGTCTTCAACCTTTAATATTATTGCTGGTATAAAGGGCCTTGTTAAAATTTTAACGAAATATAAGCCAACTGTTATCCATAGCTTTGATGCAAAAGCCGATTTTTTTGCCCGCTCGGCAAGTAGTTGGCTTAAAATTCCTAAAATAAATACAAAATGCGGCGGCGCTTCACCAAATAAATTTTACCCGTATCAAAAAAACCTCATTATCTACAGTAGCGAGGATCTTAATTATTTTTCAAAAAACGAGAAGTTTAAAAACAGCAACATTTTTTTAATCCCAAACAGGGTTTATAAAATAAAAGATGATAACGAGCGTATAGAAAAGCTGAGACCTTTAGTTACAAGTAAAGCCACCTTATTGCGTATATCAAGAATAGGCAGTTACTATAAAAAAAGCTTATTGCAAGCAATTAACCTTATTGGTTGGCTAGTTAAACAAAATGTTGATATACAGCTTATTATTTTAGGCAAGGTAGAAGACGACAACATTTTAAATGAACTGAAGGAACATGCGGCGGGTTTACCGGTTAAGTTTGTAACCGAGCCCGAATTTACATCAGATGCCAGCCAATTGCTTAATATTGCAGATGGTATAATTGGAACTGGCAGAGGGGTGATGGAAGCGGCATCAAAAGGGAAAATGTTGTTTACACCCTTGAAGGATTCAGATTACCCGGTACTTATTACAGAAAATAATTTTGATGACCTTGTTTATTACAATTTTTCTGAAAGGAACAGGATAGAGGGATATGATCAGAATGAGAATTTGCTGGCAATAAAAAATATCTTACAAAGCGACGACCTTCGTAAAAGCAACATCGAGTTTGTAAACAAAACCTATACAGACAAATTTAGTATCGAAACAAAAAAGGATACGTATTTAAAAATATATCAATCTGCTGAATTCTATAAAGACCCGCTTATGGATTATCTTAGGCATATGGCTATATTATTCAGATTCTTTTTAAAATAAAAGCATGATAAAGCTTAAGAAATATAAACTACTGGATTTTATGATTATGATGCTCATAATCCTGTATTTAACAGAGCTTTTTCGGTTTGCCCTTTTTCTGCACATCTCCCTTGATATTTTTGCGGTACTCGCTGTAGCTTTGTTATCATTGTATGCTATACTGCATTATCATATACTCGCGAGGCTTATTAAAACCAAGAAGATTTTTCTTTATGCGCTGCTGATATTTGTATTCATGCTGATAACTATACCGATATATTTTTCACTCGGCTTTTTATCGCTTGCCAAGGTTGTAAGGCCATTAGGCAACTCGCTGCTATATCTTTTACTATTTTTTGCAGCGTATATCATAGGGCTCAAATACGATTTTAAGCACCTTAACAGGTTTATTATATATCCTTCTGTTATCATCATTATAGCCGGGTTAATTTATAATTATATTAACCCCAATCTTTTTTACAAACTGCGGCTGCTTTTGAACGATGCCGATGGTGACGCCGATTCCGATTCGCTTTCAAAAATAGAAAGGGCAGCCGGGTTTTATTTAAAATCTACTTACGCCGCATTCAGTATGGTGCCGGTGTTTTTTTTCCTTTTTGTGTCGAAGCAAAATAAAAAGATACTCACCGTACTTTTAATCACCGTTATTATAGTTGGTTTAGTTTTCCTTACCGGCTCGCGTTCGGTGTTGCTTTTTTTAGTTCCGGCTTCGTTCTTCATATCAAAGCTGGTATATAAAACCTTGTCCAAAAAATATCGTCTTGCTAAAAATGCATCCGCCGAACTGGTGGTAATCGGTATGCCGTTAATCATGATAACAGCTTTCGCGTCACTATTTTATATATCCATATACCTTTCTGACCAAGGTTATAAGGTTTTAGGCAACAGGGTGGTTAGTTTAACCTCGGCAGATGATTTATCGTCTGATAATAGTGTCAACGAAAGGCTTGAAGCGCAAAAATTGTATCTCGGGAAAATAGTGGAAAGCCCTTTATTTGGATATGGGCCGTTGTATACCACCGATCTTAAAAAGAGCGGCCAGTTTACGTCAAATAGTCACAATTCTTATATAGAATATGCATTTAGATACGGAATCGTATATATATTGATCTTTTTGGCTTTCAACAGGTTATTATGGAAAAGTTTTGAAAGAAAGCTTTTAAGTAAATATTACAATTTTGATTATCTCGGTTTTTTTGTTGTTTACCTGTTAGTGTGCAGCTTGTTTAATAACACGATGATGGAGAATAAAACTATTGTGATAATGCTGGGCATTGGCATTGCGATGGGTAAACGTATTGCTAACGGGTTACCACCTGAGGAGGTAAGAGCAATTATAAACGTAAAATAAATTATATGCATCCACGTCTAAAAAACTTAGTTGCCAAATACTTATACTACACTAAAGGTGGTGTAAGCAGAGCACGTTATTTAGGGGCCAAAGTGGGCAGTAATTGCCGCATATCAAACATTAATTTAGGGACCGAGCCATTTTTAATAAGTATTGGCAACAATGTTACTATAACAGAGGGCGTTATACTTTTAACCCACGATGGCAGCACTTGGCTTATCAGGGATAATAAAGGGCGCCGGTATAAGTATGCCCGGGTAACTATCGGTAATAACGTATTTATTGGTGTTGGGGCAATCATTATGCCGGGGGTAAACATTCAGGATAACGTTGTAATTGGCGCCGGGGCCGTGGTTACTAAATCGGTACCCGCAAATGTTATTGTTGCGGGTAATCCGGCTAAAATTATCGGAGATTTTAATAAGTACAAGGAGACCGCCCTGAATAGTTTTCTCTCTGATGCTGATTTAGACCGCGGAGTAGAGTTTAAAACCCGTATAGAAGCGCTCGAGGATTATTTTGAAATGAAAGAATATTTGGCTCGTAGCTAAGCTGGTTTAATTAGCAATTAGCTATAACACTTAAACATATTGGTATGAAAATGATATATAAGGGAGTCTTGGTGTTTTTAAGCCTATTTTTATGGATATGTTTAATGCCGGCGTCAGCTCTTGATCTGGCAAAAGATGGAAGATCATCTTATAGTATTTATATACCCGCAAATGCCAGCCCTACAGTAAAAAATGCTGCAAATGAGTTCGCAAAATATTTTTTTAAAATAAGCGGCGCTAATTTACCTGTAACCACAAAATTTTCGGGCAATAACCAAATTGTAGTAGGTGATAATGTAATTACCGGTAAATATTTCCCGCAGTTTAATGCTGCAAGCTTAAAGGGCGATGGCACTTACTTAAAATCATCCAAGAGCCTGCTGTTTATTAATGGAGGTAACGAGAGAGGGGTTTTAAATGCGGTATATAGTTTTTTTGAAACCTATTTAAATTGCCGTTACTATGCACATGATCTTATTGTAATACCAAAACAAGCCAATGTGAGTATTGGAGTTGTAAACCTCTCGGAGGTTCCCGTTATTTCATATAGGTCATGCAACTATGGCGAAGCGTTACAGGCTGATTACATTGCCTGGAACAAGATAAGCAACTTGCCAAATGAGCATAGGCAGAAAAGATATAAATGGGGATTATGGGCCCATACATTTACCATACTTGTGCCACCAAAAAAATATTTCAAGGCACATCCTGAATATTACGGCCTTATCAATAATAAGCGCAACAAAAATCAGCTTTGTTTATCAAGAGACGGGGTTGTTGATGTTATTGTTGATACCTTACGGGTGATGATGGCAAAAAATCCGGATGCAAAGTACTGGAGCGTAAGCGCTATGGATGGCAACCCTGATAATTGCAATTGCGAATTATGCACAAGTTATCGCGCGCAAAATCATAATCAGAGCGATTTGCTCATAAATTTCATAAATAAAATAGCGGCGAAATTTCCAAACAAGGTAATATCAACACTGGCTTACCAAAAAACCAGGACACCACCAATATCTGTTATCCCTGCAAAAAATGTTAATATACATTTCTGTGCTTCAAATGACGATAAACTGAAACCCATTACCAGCAACCCCGAGCTAATGGGTGATCTGAACGGTTGGCTTAAATTTACCAACAACATTATCTTTCGCGATTATATGATATATTATAAGTGCGATTGCCCGTTTCCAAACTTCCCGGTATTGAAGCCAAATTTGCAAGCTATCGCGGCAAAAAATATTGATATGGTTTACCTTGAGGCAGATGCAAAAATGGGGCTTGAGTTGGAGGAGTTAAGATCGTACCTGCTGGCAAAACTTATGTGGAATCCGTCGGCAGATGCTGAAGCAATTACCGACGAGTTTTTAAAGGCCTATTATCATAACGGTGCCCCTTTTGTAAAACAGTATTTAAATACATTGGCCACTTATGCTAAAACTGGTAACAGGCCCCTGCAAAACAGCGCGCGTATTTTAACCTATTCGCGGGTTGATGATCAGGCTGCATACCTTAACCCGCTAAAAACAGGGATATATTCGGATATTTTAAGAAAGGGCGTTGCTGCGGCAAGCGGCGATACCGCGGCACAGGCAAGAATTAACAGAGTACTAAACACAATTAATAACGTTACAATAAAACCCCCTTCAAGGCCAAGTAGAAAGGCTTTATTAGACGACTAACAATTACAGTCGTTAAAACACTCAGCAATAGTACTTGCTAATATAAGTATGCTATTGGTTTTTTTGAAAAATGAGAATAGTACACATTATACCCTCTATAGAAGGAGGCGGGGCCGAAAACCAGCTTAGGTTATTAGCGAACACCATGGCAGGTCAAGGTGGCGATGTTTGGGTAATTTACCTGCACGCTAACCCCAATGCACACCGTTTATTAAATTCGAATGTAAATTCAATTTGCCTTAATGTAACCAATAATTATTCGCCCGGAATATTCTGGGCTTTATACAATCATTTAAAAAGGCTGTCGCCAGATATTGTGCAGACCTGGATAACGCAGGTTGATATTATCGTAGGGTTGTTATCAACGGTGCTTAAATTTAAATGGATAATACGCGAGCCAAGTGATAAGCTTAGCAGGAAACAAAACACCAAATTAAAGTTAAGAAAAAAGATCGCTGTATGGCGGGGGGCAGTAATTGTGGGAAACTCTGAAAGAGGCCTGCGATATTGGGAAGAAACCGGGCTTCAGTTACAATTGATCCGAAACGGATACGAAATTGATTTTTTTAAAGGGTATGGAAGTGCTGAAAGAAAGCACCATAAGCATGAAGTGGTTTGCATAGGGCGCCTGGAAGTTTCGAAGAACCTTACCCAGTTGATGGACGTATTTGAAAGCTTACCTCCGGACATTAAAGAAGGCCTTCATTTAACCATAATCGGCAAAGGTCCGTTAGCTGAAGCTTTGCAGCAAAAAGCGGTACTTTGCAATTATAAAATAAGCTTCACCGGTTTCATTAACGATAAGTACGAATTGCTTAAATATTACAAAAAGAGCAATGTTTACTGCAGTTTTAGTACTAACGAGGGGATGCCTAACACGCTTATAGAAGCAGGTCTGTCAGGGTTATTGATAATTGCATCTGATATACCTGCACATATTGAATTACTGCCGCCGGATTACCCTTTTTTGCTGCCACTTGCCGATAATACACAAATGGCGCAAGCAATAACAAAAGCCCTATCGCTTAGTGATGCCGAACGCTTTAATTACATTAAAGAAATACAGGATTGTTTTGCAGCATACGCTATAACTGAGGTATCCGCAAAGTACACAACACTTTACAATTCGGTAGTTTATAATAATAAATAACTTAATGAACATATTACTAAACCTTATTCCCGTAACATTTGGAGGCGGCTTGCAAGTGGCAGCCAACTTTATCGATACCGTGATAGATCATAACGGGTACGGCCATAACTGGTGGATAATGGTAGCCAAGGGCGACGAACTATCTAACATTTTACGCAGGCGTAATTATAAAAATACTATAGAGGTTGATAATTCGCCCTTAAAGCGAATGTGGTTCGAAAAATTCAAGATCAATGACATCATCCAAAATAATAAAATAGACATAATGTACAGCTATGGTCCGGGCATACCGCAAGATACCATCCCAACAGTTGTACGCAGTGCATACTCTAACCTCTACTATCCCGAAATTGATTTTTGGGGCAACTGGCCGCTTAAAAAACGCATTATTGCTAAAGTAAAAGATAAGTATAGGTTGGCCACCACACTAAAGGCAGATGCGCTGATCTTTGAGAACAAAGGAATGCGGTCAAGAGCGATAAAGAACTTTGGGTACAACAGTAACAATACCTTTTTTATAAAACCCTCTGTAAGTCAGTTCAACAGCGGAGAGATCGATAAGAAAAAAATCCCTGAAAAGTTCAAGGGTATCCCGGCAGACAATTTTAACATTGTGATGTTAACCGCCTGGCATAAAAATAAAAATATTGACCTGGTACCGTACATCCTGAAAGAATTGAAGGATGAAGGAGTTACAGATGTAAACTACCTGATAAGTGTTGAAGCCGATCATCCGTACTCTCATACGTTAATGGCCAAAGCAAAGGAGTTTGGAGTTGAAACGAACATTTACCTTTTGGGCCGTGTAAAGGTTGATGAGGTAAAATATCTTTACGCGGTTTCCTCCGCCTCCATGCTGTTAAGCAAGCTGGAGTGTTTTAGCTCAAACATCATTGAGGCCTGGACATATCAAAAACCGTTGCTGTTAGCTGATGAAGAATGGGCGCGAAGCATTTGCGAAGACGCCGTAATATATGTTGACCGGGACGATGCACAGCAAATAGCGGATAAAATCAGGCAGCTAAAAACAGTTAAGGGAACTTATAAAACCATTGTTGACAACGGCCTTACCCAGATAAAAACCTATAATACGCCGGAGCAAAAAGTTATAAAACAAATTAAGTTTTTAGAATTTGTATATCGTAACTTTGCCCGGCATGGTAAAAAGTGGTACTTGGATCAAAGTATTTCAAATAATTTGAGCGATAATTAATGAAAAACTTCTTAGTGTGTACGTTTGAATTTTTTGCATCGTGGATATTCATTTTACCTCGTCATAAAATATTCAACATTTTTAAAAGCAACTTTTTAAGGCTGTGCGGTTCTAAAATAGGCAATTCTATAACCTATTATCCGGGCATAAAAATAAGCCCTGGTTCAAAACTTATTTTAGGCGATCATGTTGACCTTGCCTGGGGTGTATTAATAACCACTGGGGGCGGTGTACAAATTGGTGCGCGCACATTAGTAGGTTACAACACACAAATTTTTTCGTCTAACCATACTGTACCAAAAAACAGGGGGCACATATTTTCTGCAGGGCATACCAAAAAACAGGTAACTATAGCCAATGATGTTTGGATAGGCGCAGGTTGCATAATACTGCCCGGTGTAAATATTGGCGAAGGTGCTGTTGTTGCAGCCGGCAGTGTTGTTACTAAAGATGTACCCCCGTTTGTTTATGTAGGGGGCGTACCCGCAAAAATTATAAAAGAAAGAGACTAAATGAAACAAATAACACAAGATCTAAAGGATGGCAATACAGTTTTAGAAGAAGTGCCCGCACCGGTTGTTAAAGGCGGGCAGGTGCTCATCAAAACTTCAAGAACGCTGGTGTCATTAGGTACCGAGCGCATGCTGGTCGAATTTGGTAAAGCTAACCTGTTACAAAAAGCCATGCAACAGCCTGAACGTGTAAAAATGGTTTACGATAAGGTTAAAACTGATGGCTTAAAACCAACTATAGATGCTGTGTTTAATAAACTTGGCCAGCCGTTGCCATTAGGTTATTGTAACGTAGGTAAAGTGGTAGCAGTTGGCCGCGGTGTTACCGAATTTAAGCCGGGCGACCGGGTAGCGTCAAACGGCCCGCATGCCGAGTATGTATCTGTACCGCAAAACTTAGTTGCCCACGTGCCCGATAATGTAAGCGATGAAGAGGCTGCGTTTACCGTTATAGGAGCTATTGGGCTGCAAGGCATCAGGCTTATAAACCCTACCTTTGGCGAAACCGTGGTAGTGGTGGGGTTGGGCTTAATAGGTTTATTAACCGCGCAGCTCCTTGTAGCTAACGGCTGCAAAGTAATAGGCTTTGATTTTGACCGCCAGAAAGTAAGTTTAGCTGCCGAAGCAGGCATTATGGCTTACAACCCTGCGGAAGGTATTGATCAGGTTAAACTGGTTGAAAACATTACCAATAGCGTAGGTGCAGATGCGGTTATCATCACCGCTTCAAACAAAAGTAATGATATAATAGCCCAGGCGGCCCACATGTCGCGCAAGCGCGGCCGCATCGTACTGGTTGGCGTAATTGGTTTAGATATTAATCGTGCCGATTTTTACGAGAAGGAATTGTCGTTCCAGGTATCTTGTTCCTACGGGCCGGGCCGTTACGATGATAATTATGAGCAAAAGGGCAATGATTATCCGCTGCCATTTGTAAGGTGGACTGAAAAGCGAAACTTTGAGGCGGTATTGCAGGCATTAAGCACCGGCGCCTTGAAAGTTAAACCGCTGATAACCGAGCGCGTTTCTATTGAAGATTACCAGCAAATTTATGGCAATATATCGGCCGCAGGCTCTATAGCCTCTATTTTAGAATATGCAGATGATGATGGCCCTTTAAACAGGGTTGTACAGTTAAACAATAATACATTTAGCGGCCAAACCGGGGTAATAGCGGTAATTGGTGCGGGTAATTTTACAAGCGCCATGATACTGCCGTCATTAAGGAAAGCCAGCGCCTCGATAAAATATATTGCCAGTTCAGGCGGATTGACGGGCACAACGCTTGCAAAAAAATACAATATAGCCAATTCCACAACTGATTATAAAACCGTGCTTGATGATAAGGACGTAGACCTGGTTTTAATTACGACAAGGCATAACCTGCATGCACAAATGGTTGTTGAAGCATTGGAAGCAGGTAAGCACGTATTTGTAGAAAAACCCCTTGCATTAAATACCGATGAGTTAAAAAATATTTTACAGGCGTATACCGCAAACCCCAAAACCATAACCGTTGGTTTTAACAGGCGTTTTGCACCGCTGGCTGTAAAAATGAAACAACTGCTGGGGTCGGCTAACACGCCGGTTAACATCATTGCTACCATGAACGCGGGTTTTATTCCTCAAAACTCATGGGTGCATGACATGCAGGTAGGCGGCGGCCGTATTATTGGAGAGGCATGCCACTTTATAGACCTGTGTACCTATTTAACCGGCTCAATGGTTAAGGAAGTGTGTATGAACGCTATGGGCGTTAACGCTGATGAACAAACAGATAATGCATCTATCATCTTAAGATATGAGAATGGCAGTAATGCGGTTATTAATTATTTTGCTAACGGCAGCAAAGCCTATGCAAAAGAGCGTTTAGAAGTTTACTCCCAGGAACGTACCCTTGTTATGGATAACTGGCGCAAGTTGCATGGCTACGGCTTTAAAGGTTTCTCATCCTTATCATCCGGACAGGATAAGGGCCATGCAAAACAATTCGAATTATTAGTGAATGGTGTGAGACATGGCGGCGACGCAATTATTCCTATAAACGAAATAATTAATACTACGCTTGCCAGCTTTGCCGCTATTGAGAGTTTAAAAACAAACAGTTGGGTAACTTTAAACGCCGACCTATAATTATATCACATTTATGCTTATATCTATCATTGCAGGTGCCCGCCCTAATTTCATGAAAATAGCGCCAATCATCAGTGCTATTGAAGACGCTGTATCAGAAGGAAAAAATATAAAATACCGATTGATACACACCGGGCAGCATTATGACAAAAAAATGTCCGGTGATTTTTTTGAACAGTTAGGGATACCCGAACCTGATGCTAATCTTTCAGCCGGAGGCGGAACGCAGGCGGAGCAAACTGCAGCAATTATGGTCGGTTTCGAAAAAGAGTTAATTGCAAACCCGGCAGATATCGTATTAGTTGTAGGTGATGTAACTTCAACAATGGCTTGTGCTATTGTTGCCAAAAAGTTGCACACTAAAGTTGCTCATGTTGAAGCGGGGATACGCAGTGGCGACTGGACAATGCCCGAGGAGATTAATCGTATGGTTACAGATGCCATTACCGATTATTTTTTTACCACATCGGCTACTGCCAATGATAATTTAAGAAAAGCAGGAATATCAGACGAGCGTATATTTTTTGTGGGCAACACCATGATAGATACCTTGTTAAAGCAGATGCCGAACTTTAAACAGCCAGAGGTTTGGGCCCAGCTTAAGTTACAGCCTAAACAGTATATTGTAATGACGCTTCACCGCCCGGCCAATGTAGACGAAGAGGAAGGCCTGCAACAACTAATGAGCGCCATAGTAGAATCATCGCAGGGCTTGCCGCTTGTGTTCCCGGTTCATCCACGTACAGCAAAAATGCTTAATAACGCGGGTATAAGCGCGCCAAATTTGTATATGATAGAACCGCTGGGCTACCTGGAGTTTAATTATTTGGTGCAACATTCTAAAGCGGTAGTTACCGACTCGGGGGGGATTACGGAAGAAACAACAATTATGGGCGTTCCGTGTATGACATTGCGCGACAACACGGAAAGACCTGAAACTATTAATATAGGTACAAACGAGTTGCTTGGTACAAACCCCAAAGCCATTGGGCCGGCTTTTGAAAAACTTTTTAAAGGTGAATGGAAAAAGGGAAGAATACCGGAATTATGGGATGGTAAAACTGCCGGGCGGATTGTAGATAACCTGTTAACGTTAGAAAAATAAATACGGCTGTGATCAATAAGGTTTTATTACTTGCCCGCACCGTTAAACATTTAAAATTCAACCAGGTTGCATATCAATTATACTATCGGTTAAAAAAGACCCACAACCTGCACTGGTTCAAAAATAAAATCCAGGCCGGCCCGGTTTACAAGCCGCTAAATTTTAACATAAACTATCAGTTAGCAGACATCGTTCAACCAGCTAACACTTTCAACTTCTTAAATCTGCAACATTCCTTTAACAAGGCTATTGATTGGAATTACCAGGGCTACGGAAAGCTGTGGAACTATAACCTTCAATATTTCAACTACCTGCACCAGCCTGATATCACAGCTGAGCAAAAGCAAGAATTATTGGTTGATATTGGCAGATGGCTTGAAACCGGAAAACTTCAGCTTGAACCATACCCGGTGGCATTAAGGGTGATGAATGCTATCCGTTTTATAAGTGTAGGGGATATAAAAAACCCAACTATAATACAAGATATTTATGCCCAGTTAGCTTACTTAAATGATAATCTTGAGTATCATTTGCTTGGTAATCACCTGCTGGAAGATGCATTTGCTTTATTTATGGGCGGCCACTTTTTTAATGTGGGCGCCTGGCGCAAAACAGCAAAGGCAATACTTTACAAGGAACTGACCGAACAGGTTTTAGATGATGGTGCACATTTTGAGCTGAGCCCAATGTACCATCAGATTATTTTTTTCAGGGTATTAGAACTTTTTGATTGGTATAAAAATATTAATGATGACGATGCCTTTTTAAGCTTTATTACGCAAAAGGCCGCTGATATGCTGGGATGGCTGCAATTGATAAGCTTTAAGAACGGAGACATACCCCATTTTAATGACAGTGCATCCGGCATCACGTTTACAACACTTCAGCTGCAGTTTTTTGCGAAGCAGGAGAAAATTGAACCAAACCATCAACTGATGTTAAAAGGGTCGGGGTATAGAAAGTTTCATTCGCAAAAATACGAATGTGCTATAGATGTAGGTGCTATCGGGCCGTCTTATCAGCCCGGCCACGGCCATGCTGATGCGCTGTCATTTGTGTTATATATTAATAACGAGCCGTTAATTGTTGATACAGGCACCTCAACCTACCAAATCGGGAGCCGGCGAAGCCTGGAGCGTGCCACAAGGGCTCATAACACGGTTGAAATTGGGGGAAAAGACCAATCGGAGGTGTGGGGTGGATTTAGGGTAGGCAATCGCGCAAAAGTAGTTATCGATAACGAGTCGGCAAATGTTTTAACAGCCAGTCATAATGGCTATCAGAAAAGCTTTGGCACTAATCATCAAAGAAAGTTTAATTTTGCCCCGGATATTATCAGCATTACCGACGTTCAGTCTGCAGAAGGTATCCCGGCTAAAGCATATTTTCACTTTCACAGCAATTGCAAAGTAGCAATAACAGCTGCTAATGAGGCCAAAGTTGAGGGGTATGCAAGCCTGATTTTTAAGGGCGCAACCAACTTGATATTGGAGCCATACCAACTTGCTAACGGGTACAACAGCTATCTGCCGGCTTTTTGTCTGTCGGCAACTTTTGAGAATGAGTTGCAAACTGATATTATATTAAACGACTAATGAAAAGAATATTATATCTGAGCTTTTATTTCGAACCTGATTTATGTGCCGGATCGTTTCGTAATTCACCGCTTGCAAAAGAACTGGCAAGGCAAGCTAAAGGCAAAGCCGTTATTGATGTAATTACCACCGTACCCAACCGGTATAGTACCTTTAATACCCAGGCGCCGGCTTTTGAAGAGCATGACAATATTACTGTTAACCGCATATTGATACCCAAACACAATAGCGGATTTACCGACCAGATCAATTCTTTCAAAACGTACTTTTTTGAAACGTATAAGATAATTAAAGGCAAAAAGTATGATATGGTTTTCGCGTCCTCTTCCCGTTTGTTTACTGCATATCTGGGATATAGTATCGCCCGCAAACAACGTATTCCGTTGTATCTTGATATTCGCGATATTTTCATCGATACCATGCAGGACGTTTTAAAGAGCAAATTGCTGAAAACCGCAGTATTGCCCGTACTAAAACAAATAGAAAAAAAGGTATTTAGCTATGCAACACACATAAACCTCATATCCGGCGGGTTTGAATCATATTTCGAAAAGTATAATAAAGCCTCATATTCTTCATTCTCAAATGGCATAGATCCGGAGTTTTTACATCTAAAACCCAGTAATCCTGTCCCTAATAAAGAGCAATACATTATAACGTATGCCGGTAATATGGGCGAGGGGCAGGGCCTTCATAAAATAATACCCCAAGCAGCGAAATTACTGGGCGATAAATATAAATTTTTGGTGATTGGCGATGGGGGCGTAAAGCAAAAATTGGTTAATGCTATAACAGAAGCGGGATTGAAGAATATAGAATTGAGGGACCCGGTATCGCGGAAAGAGTTACTTGATATCTACGATCAATCAGATTTTCTTTTTCTTCACCTTAATGATTATAAGGCGTTTGAAAAGGTGCTCCCCTCCAAAATATTTGAATTGGCGGCTTATGACAAGCCAATAGTGGCCGGGGTGGCCGGCTTTGCAAACCGTTTTATAGCCGATAACGTGCCGAATCGTATTTTATTTTTGCCCGGCGATGCCGAAGAAATGGTTAAACAGCTAAATGCTTACGTATATGAAAACTACTTCCGGGCCGATTTTTTGAAAAACTTTACCCGCGAAAACATTAACGCCAATATGGCGAAATCAATATTATCATATTTAAAATGAGTAGTATTTTAATGTCAGGAGTGTCGGGCTTTGTTGGTCAAAATCTCAGCCGTCATCTAAAGGAAAAGGGACATGACATCATTTCTTTAATAAGACATGCTCATGCCGGCAATTCAGTTGGAGATATCTCATGGGACAACATGGCCGCTTTAAAAACTATGCGTCTTGATGCTTTTGTTCATTTAGCGGGCAAGGCACATGATCTTAAGAATACATCTGACCCAGAAGAATACTTCACAGTAAACACCGGCTTAACAAGTAAGCTGTTTGATTCGTTTTTGCAGGGCACAGCAAGTACTTTTATTTTTTTTAGCAGTGTTAAGGCTGCAACAGATAGTGTTGAGGGCGTACTTACCGAAGATATAACACCACAGCCTAAAACTCCATACGGCGAATCTAAATGCCGGGCGGAGGCTTATATTTTGGGCCGGCAGCTGCCAACCGGTAAGCGCGTGTTTATACTACGACCGTGTATGATACACGGGCCGGGAAACAAGGGTAACCTGAATTTGCTGTACCAGGTGGTAAAAAAGGGTATACCGTACCCACTTGCGGCATTCGATAATAAAAGGTCTTTTTTGTCAATAGCCAACCTCAATTTTGTAGTAGAAAGTATATTGGCCAACCCCGCGTTACCGGGGGGTATCTACAACCTTGCAGACGATGAGCCGCTATCTACTAACCAACTAATTAAGCTTTTAGCTACCGTAAGTGGCCGCAAAGCACGCCTTTGGAAATTATCACCCGTAGTGATCAAAGCAATAGCCTCTATCGGCGATATATTACATTTGCCCCTTAACAACGAGCGGCTTAAAAAACTTACTGAAAACTTTGTGGTGTCCAATCAAAAGGTAAAACAGGCCTTAAATATAAGTTTGATGCCCGTTTCTGCCCGCGAAGGCCTTACTCAAACAATTAAAAGCTTTAGTACCGAATAAACCGTTATGCTTTACATTATTTTGTTTCCGTTGTTTTTTGGCGCTATGCTACTTTATTTCCGCATCGCAGATCACTATAATATAATTGACCATCCAAATGAACGCAGCTCGCATTCAATTATCACTATACGTGGCGGCGGTATTATATTTTTAATAGCAGCGCTGGTTTTAATGGGGTGGCATTTTAACGAATTTTATATACCCATGTTAGGTACATTGGTTATTGGGGTGATCAGCTTCCTGGATGATATACATACGCTGTCCAGCCGTATCAGGATAATCATTCAATTAATAGCGGTGAGTTTAATGTTTTGGTACCTGAACTTATACCATTTAAACGCGGTGGCCGTTATTGCCGCTTATATTATTGTTATTGGTATTATAAATGCCTACAACTTTATGGATGGGATTAATGGTATTACTGGGTTGTACAGCCTGGTAGTGTTATCCGGCTTGCAGTATATCAACATCAGGGCGGTGCATTTTATTGATGCGGATATGATATGGCTGCCCATAATTGCCTGTTTAGTGTTTTTATTTTTCAACTTCCGCAAGCGGGCGAAGTGTTTTGCGGGCGACGTGGGTAGTGTTACCATAGCTTTTTGGATTACCCTGCTTTTATTTAAAATAATGTTATTCACCGGTAATTGGACATATATATTATTCTTATCCATTTATGGTGTTGACACGGTATTAACTATAATATACAGGTTAATACTTAAACAGAATATTTTTAAAGCACACCGGCTTCACCTGTATCAACTACTTGCCAACGAGTGTAAGGTGCCCCACTTGCTGGTTTCAACAGTATATGCGTTTGTACAGTTAATAGTTATTTTAATAGTTATCCAAAACAGCACTTATTCACCTATTTTATTATCTTTATTAATAATATTACCTTTGATACTAATATATATCATAACACGGTTGGGTTTAACAAAAGGCAATATTTAAACCATATAAAACAAAACTTACGTTAATTGGTTATAGAGTTCCCCGCAGTTGCATATCGTAGCTTTCTCTTAAGTTAATTATTTAATAACCTTGAGAATTTTAGTAAAATGATAAAAGATGTTACCTTTACTTTTGATATCTGCAATGACACTTATAATATAAACTCATGAAAAAGTATTTACTGTTCAGTAAGGTTGTGCCCAGATGGATAATAATGATATTAGACTTTGTTATTATTACATGGTCATTTGCATCATCATATCTTATCGTAAACCGCTTTGAGTTCGCAAATATATTAAGAGGATATTTTTTTATATATACAGGTATTTACTGTATAGTAGCCGCTTTGGTAATGTATTTAATGCGTGTGCATACCGGCCTTATAAGGTATTCAAATACAAGGGACGTGCTGCGGATATTTGGTTCGGTATTTATTAGCAGTATAGTTTACATAACAGTAATTACATTTTGGGTAAAACCCTTTTTTGGCATTAATACCGCTACAATCGATCTGGTTTTGCTGGTGAATTTTTCGGTGTCTAGCACGTTGCTGATTTTATTACGCAGCGCTGTAAAAAGTGCCTTTAATTATCTCAACAATTACTCAAGTTCCAAAAAAACCGTTGTTGTTATTTATGGCTCAGATACCAGCGCGGTGTTAGTTAAACAAGCCTTAGAAGCAAGTGCCAAAACAAACTTTGTTATTGCAGGGTTTGTTGACACAGACTCGAGCAAGATCAATAAAGAAATACAACAGGTTAGGGTTTATGATATCAACAAACTTGCTAAGCTGAAAGAGAAGCGTGCCATTGATAAAATGATCATCATGAACCACCATCTTGATGAGCAATCAAAAAAAACCGCGCTGGAAGCCTGCCTTGCTTTAGGCATACAGGTGCTTACCGTGCCACCGTCAGACCAATGGATTTACGGTAAACTTAATATGCAGCAAATAAAGGACCTTAAGATTGAGGATTTATTGCAGCGCAAAACTATCCAGATAGATACTACACGCATATCTGAAGACTTGCAGGGAAAACGTGTGTTAATTACCGGGGCTGCAGGGTCTATCGGATCAGAAATTGTACAACAGGTATTACAGTATAGCCCGGCAATGGTCATCCTTTGTGATCAGGCAGAATCGCCTTTACACGATATCCGCCTGGAAGTAGAAGAAAAGTTTGCTAAAGTACCGGTGAAAATATTTATTGGTGATATCAGGAACTACTACCGCATGGAAAAGCTGTTCGCTGATTATCATCCCGAAGTAGTTTATCACGCCGCCGCGTACAAACACGTGCCGATGATGGAAGAAAATCCGTCTGAGGCGGTAAGAGCCAATGTGCTGGGTACAAAAAACATCGCCGACCTTTCGCTTGCTTATGGCGTGCGAAAATTTGTAATGGTATCTACCGACAAGGCGGTTAACCCTTCAAACATAATGGGCACTACCAAACGGATTGCCGAAATTTATATCCAATCCCTTAAAGATAGCCCGGCTAATAAAGGTACCTGCTTTATTACTACACGTTTTGGTAATGTATTAGGCTCAAACGGCTCGGTAATACCGCGTTTTAGAGCACAAATACAAAAAGGCGGGCCTATTACTGTAACCCATCCTGAAATAACCCGTTATTTCATGACCATCCCCGAAGCTGTGCACCTGGTGTTAGAGGCCGGTACTATGGGCAGCGGCGGCGAAATATTTATTTTTGATATGGGCGAACCGGTCAAAATTGTGGACCTGGCTCTTAAAATGATAAAACTTGCAGGTTTACAGCCCGACAGGGATATAAAAATCGTTTACTCAGGCTTGCGACCTGGCGAAAAATTATACGAAGAACTGCTTAATCATGGCGAAAATACCAAGCCCACCCATCACGAGAAGATAAAGATATCAGAGGTGATAAATTATCCTTATCAACAGGTTGCGGAGGACATCAAAGAGCTTCTTCTGTTGAATAAGCAAAATGATGAAATGGCGATGGTAAACAAAATGAAGGAGATTGTGCCGGAGTTTATAAGCAAAAACTCAAAATTCGAGCACCTGGACAATAAGCGGGAATTAAGCATGAAAACCGAGTCCAGCAAATTACGTGTATTGCAAGACTAATTAGCAGCCGGTTTCTTCAGGATATTCAAACACGCCCCGGCAACGGCTATTCAGCTTATCAAATTTTATTGAGTATAATTGCAATACAAAAAACGCCCCCGGGTTTTGCAGTTAATGAAAAGTATTGCCCAAAAAGTATTTGATATCGAGATAGCATCGTTGCAGTATGTAGCGTCGATGTTAGATGAGCAGTTTACTAACGCAGTTGATGCCATCCTTAGGTCGACCGGTAAGCTTGTAGTTTGCGGGATGGGTAAATCAGGCCATATAGGCAAAAAGATATCGGCTACGTTTACAAGTACCGGCACCCCAAGTTTTTTTATGCACCCTGCCGAAGCCTTTCATGGCGATTTGGGCATGATCAGCGCCGATGATGTGGTTATTCTGGTATCCTATTCAGGCGAAACTGAAGAGGTGCTTAAGATTGTGCCTTACCTCCACTACAATAAAAATGTATTTATAGCTATAACGGGTAACCCTAATTCTACCCTGGCTAAAAATGCTACTTATCATTTAAATATTTGCGTTACACAGGAAGCTTGTCCCCTTGAACTCGCACCCACGTCGTCAACCACGGCTACACTGGTTATGGGCGATGCGCTGGCGGTAGCCCTGATGACTGCCAGGGATTTTTCGCCTGCTGATTTTGCACGTTTTCATCCAGGTGGAAGGCTTGGCCGTAAGCTACTGGTTAGGGTAAAAGATGTTATGCGCACCGATAAGCTCCCGTTTATTGATAGTAAGGCAACTTTTACACAGCTTGTATTGCAAATGAGCGAGGGTAAGCTCGGAATGGTTATAGTTGGCACACGCGATAAAGTAGCCGGCGTAATCACCGATGGCGACCTTCGCCGCGGATTGGTAAAGTACGGCGATATTCATCAACTACCTATCACCGAACTAATGAACCCCGCCCCAAAGATCATTAATGAGCATGAATTGGTTTATGACGCCGAAACGCTGATGATGGAACGTAAAATAACGACACTGCTGGTGCACGATGACGAGAATATGCTAACGGGTGTTTATCAAATTTTTAACCGGGGTTGACCATGAAGGCTATTATTGTGATACCCGCTCGCTTAAGATCTACCCGGTTGCCACGCAAAGTACTGCTGGATCTGGGCGGTAAACCTGTTATACAACGTGTTTACGAAGCCTGCCTTAAGGCTACGCTGCATCACCAGATATGGATTGCAGCCGACAGCGATGAAGTGTTTAATGTTTGCAGGGCTTTTACTGCGAATGTAATAATGACGCGTGAAGACCATCAGAGTGGCACTGACCGCATTGCAGAGGTTATCGAAAAAATAGCTTGCGATGTGGTAGTAAACGTACAGGGCGACGAACCCTTTGTTGATGCCGGTATAATAGACAGATTAATAACCGAGCTACAGCAAAGCGAAGCCCCGATGGCAAGCGTATGTGCCCCCGTACAGAACATTGACGAGTTGAACAACCCTAACCTGGTTAAGGTAATAACCGACGTAAACCATGATGCCATATATTTCTCCAGATATCCAATACCATTTTCGAGGGATGGAGAGATAAGCGACACATCGGTTTATAAAAAGCACATGGGGATATATGCTTATCAAGCGGCTTTTTTAAAAGAGTTTGTTACCATGCCCGTGTCTTTTTTGGAAAACACCGAGAAACTGGAGCAGCTTAGGGCAATAGAGAACGGCTACAAAATTAAAATGATTGAAGTAAAGGGCATCGAGAAAGGGATAGACACCCCCGAAGACCTGGAACTTGCACTTAAAAAGATAAAGGAAAATGGCATTATATAAAGATATTACCGAAAAACCGTTTTTTATTGTTGGCCCATGCGTGATGGAAAACCAGGACTTGTTGTACACAGTGGCCGAAAAGGTTGCAGAGATAGGCAGCAAATACCCTGTAACCGTTATTTTCAAGTCATCGTTTGATAAGGCTAACCGTACCAGCGTACATGCTTATCGCGGGCCGGGCCTTGCAAAGGGAATGGAGATGCTGAACAATGTTAAAGACAAATTTAACTTGCCGGTTACTACAGATATACATGAGCCTTTCCAGGCGGCAGCATGTGCCGAGGTGGTAGACATATTACAGATACCTGCATTCCTGTGCCGGCAAACAGATCTGCTGGTGGCCGCTGCAGAAACAGGCAAAATAGTAAATATCAAAAAAGCACAGTTTCTATCCGGTCAGGATATGTTTTATCCTGCGCAAAAGGTGAAAGAATCAGGGAATGATCAGATCATTCTTACTGAAAGGGGCAATTCGTTTGGCTACAACAACCTTGTTGTTGATTTTAGGAATGTGGCTGATATGGCCGAGTTTGGCTATCCTGTTTGTATGGATTGCACTCACTCGGTACAACGTCCCGGCGGCGCAGGGGGTAAAACCGGCGGCGATCGCAAGTTTGTGCCTAATATGTCGCTGGCGGCTAAAGCATTTGGAGCAAGTGGATATTTTATAGAAACCCATCCCGACCCGGATCATGCGTTAAGCGATGGGCCCAATATGCTTTATCTAAAAGATTTGGAAGAACTGATAATATCCTTGATAAACTAATGCTTTTAAGCGGTGACATTTAAGCTATTAAGTTTAATGCTAAGCTTTCATTTTTTTACGGTGCTGCGGCTTGTAGTACACTACGGTTTGCATTTTTTTGCGCCAGGCTTACTGGCACTGATATTTTTCAGGAAAATATGGCAAAAGGCATGGCTGATAATGGTTGCTACCATGTTGGTAGATGCCGACCACTTGCTGGCCAAACCCATCTTTGACCCTACAAGGTGCAGTATAGGTTTTCATCCGCTGCATTCATATTACGCTATCGCTGTATATGTTATACTGCTGTTTGTACCAAAAACCAGGATAATAGCGACAGGTTTGCTTTTTCATATGCTTGCAGACTATCAGGATTGCCTATGGATAGGGTAGCCTCGCGCTGATCAATAATCCGGCTTGCTTTCTAAGCCTCTCCATTGATCAAATATGGCCAGCGCTTCGGTATGCATCATTTGTACGCAAGGCAATTTACGCTCATCCATCGGTTTTTCCAGTTCATTGTAAATAAAGTGATCGTCAAAACCGATATCCGCGGCGTCCTTTTTGGTGTTGGCATAATATATTTTGCTGATACGAGCCCAATAGATAGCGCCCAGGCACATAGGGCAGGGCTCGCAGCTTGTATATATCTCGCAGCCTTCAAGGTCAAAGGTGCCCAGCTCCTGGCAGGCCAAACGTATTACAGATACTTCGGCGTGTGCTGTCGGGTCATTTTGCTGTATAACCCTGTTGGCACTTCGGGCTACCACCATCCCATCCTTTACAATCACTGCGCCAAAGGGGCCGCCCTGCGCTTGCCTTACATTATATTCAGACAGGTCTATGGCCATCTGCATAAATTTTTCGTTCCCGGTTTCTTCCATCAGCTTAAATTAAAAAACCCCGGCTAAAAGCCGGGGTTTTAAATTACATTATTTTTTTGATGTGCGCATCAGCACATTTATCCTATAATTTTTTGTCTTTAGCGTAAGCTTCATTCAATCTTTTAATAACATCAGCAGTTACATCAAGGCTTGGGTCACCATAAAGCATAGTAGTGTTGCCTTTTTGATAGGTTAATATCATTTTGTAACCTTTTTCTTTAGCATAAGCTTTGGTAAACTCTACCAGCTTGTCGTAAAGTTTGGTTTGCTCGCTCAACTGGTCGTTTTGTACCTGGGCGCCGGCATTTTGCTGGTATTGCTGAAACTCCTGCCCTTTTTTCTGTAAGCGTTGCTCAGTAGCCTGGCGCTGGTCGGCCGGCATGGTAGCAGCAGCTTTTTGGTACTCAACGTATTCGCGCTGAATGGCCTGCTGGCGCGATGCTACATCGCTTTGGGCTGCTTTACCTTTATCATTAAGGCGTTTATCCATATCCTTAATGTATTCGTATTGGGCAACTAACGAATCCTGGTTTATGTAAACAATTTCGGGAGCAGTGCTATTGGTTGAGCCTGCAGTGGTAGCTGCGGCAGGTTTAGTATCCGTTTTATTTTGGTTACAAGCAGATACACCTGCAGCAATTAATATTGCCAATACTGATTTTGTAACAATTGAAGCCTTGATTTTCATTGTATTTATCTTAAAAAATTTTGACAAATATAATCTTTCAGTACAAGTTTCCTAATCATTAATTAAGATGTTTATTACTGTCATATTTATCAACAATCAAACTTATGTTGCACAATGTTTAGCTTTATGTGAAGCAAAAATCGTATTTTTGTGTATAAACTCCACTTGGAGAAAAGGTTATTTTTTTAATCAAATATGAGCGAAGAAAATCAGGATAAATCAAATTACTCAGCAGATAATATACAGGTTTTAGAAGGCCTGGAAGCTGTACGTAAAAGGCCTTCGATGTACATCGGTGATACGGGCGTAAAAGGCCTTCATCACCTGGTTTACGAGGTTGTTGATAACTCGATAGACGAGGCACTTGCCGGCTACTGTGATACCATTAACGTTACAATACATAAGGGTAATGCCATAACGGTTGTAGATAATGGCCGCGGTATACCCACAGGTATCAATACAAAAGAACAAAAATCAGCCCTTGAAATAGTAATGACCGTACTGCATGCAGGCGGTAAATTTGATAAGGATACTTATAAGGTATCAGGCGGTTTGCATGGTGTAGGTGTAAGTTGCGTTAACGCGCTGTCCGTTCATGTTAAAACCGTTGTGCATCGCGAGGGTAAAATATTTACACAAGAGTACGAGCGTGGTAAACCGCTATTCCCTGTAAAAGAAATAGGGGTATCTGACAAAACAGGTACAACCCAAACTTTTCAGCCCGATCCGGAAATCTTTACAACGACAACCGAGTACAAGTTTGATACGTTGGCTACCCGCTTGCGCGAACTGGCCTTCTTGAACAAAGGCATACGTTTAACCTTAACTGACGAACGTGAAGAAAATGCCGACGGTACATTTCCAACCGAAGAGTTCTTTTCTGAAGGCGGGTTAAAAGAGTTTGTTAAATACCTTGATGGCACCCGTGTCTCTATTATTCCTGAGCCTATTTATGTAGAGGGGATAAAACAAGGGATACCAGTAGAACTTGCACTGCAATACAACGATACTTATTCGGAAAATGTGCATTCGTATGTAAATAACATTAATACCATTGAAGGCGGTACTCACGTTGCCGGTTTCAGAATGGGGCTTACCCGTACGCTTAAGGCTTATGCTGATAAAGAGGGCCTGCTTAAAAATGTTAAGGTTGATGTTACAGGCGATGACTTTCGTGAAGGGTTAACAGCTGTCATTTCGGTTAAAGTTCAGGAACCACAGTTTGAAGGGCAAACCAAAACCAAGCTGGGGAACAGCGAGGTGAGTGGCGCGGTTAACGTTGCCGTAGGCGAAATTTTAGGCAACTACCTTGAGGAAAACCCGAGGGAAGCAAAGATGATAGTGCAAAAGGTTATACTTGCCGCTACAGCCCGTGCAGCAGCCCGTAAGGCGCGCGAAATGGTGCAACGCAAGAGTGTAATGAGCGGATCGGGCCTGCCTGGTAAGCTCTCTGATTGTGCCAACAGCGACCCAACCCTGTGCGAATTGTACCTTGTAGAGGGCGATTCGGCGGGTGGTACTGCCAAACAAGGCCGTAACCGCGAATACCAAGCAATACTCCCGTTACGGGGTAAGATACTGAACGTGGAGAAGGCCATGGAGCATAAGATATACGAGAATGAAGAAATAAAGAATATGTTTACCGGCCTGGGTGTAAGTATTGGTACACCCGAGGATGCAAAGGCACTGAACCTGACCAAGCTTCGTTATCATAAAATTGTGATCATGACCGATGCGGATGTGGATGGGTCGCACATTACCACATTGATCCTGACTTTCTTCTTCCGATATATGAAGGAGCTGGTTGAATATGGTTATGTGTACATTGCCTCGCCGCCACTATATCAGGTTAAAAAAGGTAAAGAGTCGGAATATTGCTGGAGTGACGAGCAGCGCGATAAGGCTATACAGCGACTTAAAGGCCAAGGTAAAGAAGATAGCGTACATGTACAGCGTTACAAAGGTTTGGGAGAGATGAACGCCGAGCAACTATGGGAAACCACTATGAACCCGGCAAACCGTACCCTTAAAAAGGTAAGCATTGAAAATGCTGCTGAGTGCGACCATACATTCTCTATGTTGATGGGTGACGAAGTTGCCCCACGCCGGGAATTTATTGAGAAAAATGCACGTTACGCTCGTATAGATACCTAAAAGATATACGATAAAAAATATACAAGCCCCGCGTTAAGCGGGGCTTTTTTTTCTTCATTAACAAAAACTTTTATATTTATATACATAAGTTTCTTATATATATAAATTATTTTATATTTGGATCATGAAGTCCAACCCATTGCTAAAAGGAAGCTTACAAACCATCATTTTAAAACTGCTGGAAGATAACGATCAGATGTACGGATACGAAATAACTCAAAAGGTTAAAGAGGTATCAGAAGGAGGGCTTATGCTTACCGAGGGCGCGCTGTATCCCGCCCTGCATAAATTGGAGGCCGATGGTTATGTGGAAACGTTTACACAGGTGGTTGATAACAGGGTGCGCAAATATTACAGCCTTACCGAACAAGGCGGCAAAGAGGTGACCAGCAAGTTGGCCGAAGCACAGGCTTTCATAGATCAGCTGCAAACATTATTGAATCTTAACCCCGCTACAAAATGAAACCAACAGAACAACAACTAAAAGTATTGCAGGATTATTTATACAATACACTTGCTTACCGCGAAACATACGAAGAAATCTATGATCATATCCTATCGGCTATGGAACATCAGCCTGGTAACATTTCTTTTGAAGACGCTATCAACAACATCATCAGAAGCGATTTCGGAAGTCCGGCCAATTTATTGAAACTGGAACAAGCTGGCAAGAAAGCGTTGGTTAAGGATGCCCTCCGTAGGTTTGGAAGTTATTTTACCGACTGCTTTAAATTCCCTGGGGTGCTTTATGCATTAGTGAGTGCCCTGCTGGCATATTATATTTTCTCGCACGTGCAGTTTAGCGCTAACGCAATATGGGGCATGTTTGCCCTGGTAGTTTTTACGCCGGGTATGATCTGCCTTTTGCGTTTATATAATACGGGTTATATTTTAGATACCACACGTAGATCAGCAAAGGATAAATTATTTGAAAACCTGGCAGGCCTACCTATCCGTATTTGCCTTATACCCATTATTATTACCAACCTGGCACAATACAAAATATGGGAAAGCAACAATTACTACTTACTCACCATATCTTTTGTATTGGGCATCTTTTACAACATAGCGTTATACAAACTATATAAGCGCGAATTTAAAACAGCTGCCGCCAAATAACTGAACGGTATTACTTTAATAGCAGCCGTTTCTTGCCAAAATCAATAACGGCGCTATATCTCATGAGCACATCGCTGCCTAAAACACCTAAAACTTCCGGGTGCCCCAGTTCGCGATATGCTATGTTTATTGTGGACAGATCCAGAACCGCCACTTCAAGCTCGGGTATCAACAGGTCGCCTATCCATATGTTTTCGATAAGGGCTGTAGCCGATTCCATGGTGTTGGTGCCCAACCCGGTTGATAGCCTTTCGCTGGCTATAATGGGTGCCGCCTGGTTGGCCTGTCTCAATAGCTGGTGATCAAACGCGGTACGTGATGCGCCGGTATCAAGCACCACTTTAAATGGCGTATTAAATAGGGTAATATCAAGCACCGGGTGAAAGCCGTCGCCATGCAGATCAATTATATTTAAAGGAACGAGTACAGTGTTTTTAGCCATTAGTTATTCGCTTTGGTTTTCGGCATAAGTACGCTTATTGTAATAGACGAGCTTAGGCCGATAATATTACATTCATTAAAACGGATAACCTATAGCAATGTTGAAGATCGCGTTTTTAAAACTTGGGCTTATAGATCGTGTACCACCTGCAGGCGTGTAAGGCCTTATCAGCGGGAAACCAAGATCGGTACGCAGCACCAATATGGTGGCATCAAACCTTAAACCAAAGCCGGCATCAACAGCCATCTGTTTTATAAAATCGGGGCCAAAGGTGCCGCCCGGCTGGTGTGGCTTGGCGTTCCAGATGTTACCGGCGTCGGCGAATAAGGCGCCGTAAACAATACTGAATAACTTTTGGCGGAACTCAACGTTCGCTTCCAGCTTTATATCCCCGCTTTGGTCGGCAATAAAGCTGTTGCCGCTTAGCGGGGTAGGGTCAACCGTGCCCGGGCCTATAGACCGTGGCCTAAAACCTCTTAAACTGTTAGGCCCGCCAATAAAAAATTGCTGGTTATAGGGCAATATGGTTGAGTTGCCGTAAGGCAAACCAACACCAACCAATAATCTTGAAGCAATTTTACTACCGGCGGTAAGCTTATGGAAAAACCTGATCTCGGCCTCGGCCTTCACGTACTGATTAAACACGCTTCCGAACAATTTTTTTACTTTGCCTCCTAAGGTATCGGCACCGGTTAAAAGCCCATACAAATTATTTGATAAACTTAATTTACCGCGGTAATAAAGGCTATTTGTGCGGTAATCTTCGGTAGTGTTGTCATAAGTATAAGCATAGCTTGGCCCCATGGTAAACTGCGGATCTATCACGTGTTTAAGTGAAGGATTGCGGTTTTGCGGATTGCTGATGCTATCTGTATACAGTTGGGTTACATTACGTGGCTTAACATATGCTACCTCCAGTAAGTTCAACTCGTGCGTTTTATGTATATCTGACTTAAACTGGTACCCAAATGAGCCGGTAAAAGAGTTAAGCGAGTACAATTTTTGCCTTACTACAGAGGTGTAACCCACTGTTAGTATAGTACGGGGTATGTACGCATTAGCTGATTTGATATTGAATGGAATTAGCCTCGGCCACGAAAGGCTCGTTTGCACACCGTATTGATAAACATTAAAGCCGCTGTTTTGGCCGCCCACCTGCACATCGGTACTTCCAAAAAGGGTTACTGTTAATAATTCACCACCTTTAAAAGCGTTACGGTTTTTCCAGCTCAGGTTCAACTGTGTGCCGGTATAATTAGCCGATGTGGTACGCCCTATGATTTCGGCCTGTAAGGATTTGCGTTTGTACGGGGTAAGAAAATAGTAAACATCCAGCTTTGGGGAGTCGGGTGTTACATCCTCGAACCTGTTTTTTACATAACGGTAAGGCCCAAGGTTAATAAACCGGTTTAACGAGTTGTTATGAACAGTGCGGCTATAAACATCGTTAGGATGCAGCAACACCGTATTGGCAAATAAGTAAGGGCGAACCGTATTGCGCGGGTCAATAATATTGTACCAGCGATATGGTTTGGCCTGATCAAGTTTTAGCGACGTATCACGTAAAGAGTAATTAGGATAAACGTAAATATTACGGATGGTATAAATTTCACGGGCCTGCTCGGGGGTGGTTTCTTTTATCTTAACAACAAGGTCCACCTTATGGGTATCAACCGTACTATCAACCCGTACTATAAGCTGCTCGGGCGCAAAATAAAAAAAACCTTCCTCTTTTAGCCGGGTATCAATACGTAACCGCTCGGCTTTAATAACATCCAGGTTGTATTTATCGTCACTTTTTAAAAGCGTTTCGGCTTGTGTACCTTTAATGGCGGTATCCAAATTATTGTCGGTAGCGCTGGGGAAAGTTACATTGCGTATGGTATAAGACGGCCCCGGCAACGCCGTAAATACTGCCTTGGCAGTTTTCTTTTTACCTATGGTATCGCCGCTTACACTGGCCTGAAAATAGCTTTCGTTTTGCAGGCGGTTGGTCATGATCTCGCTGTTCTTGGCGATATCCAACTGGCTTACATATACCGGCGGCTCGCCATATTTACTCAGAAATTTTTGTATAAAGCCATGCCGGTTTTTGGTTTTATAATACAACCAAAGTTTTATACGCATACCCAGGATAGATGAATTTGGTTTTGGGCGTATAAGCGCCTTCATTTCGGAGCTGAGGTTTTTCGAGTCGCTTTTGGAGATCGCCTTGTCTTCAACCTTTACAGTGCCGCCTGTATATAACTTTTCGCCTTCAGGCACATATTTGGTGGTACTGCAAGCATTTAAAATAACTGCCAGCGATAATAAATATATTATACGTTTTATCATAAGGTTGTGGTCTGGGTCTTAGTTCTTTCCTCTTTATCTTTTTGCTGCGATGCCTTCTCCTGCTCTTCCCTCAGCTTTTGTTCTTGTTTGTACCTGCGGCGCATCTCTCTTTCTTCTTTTGTCCGCTTACGGAATATTTCACGGAAACGGTTATAATCTACGGTAAGCGAGAAACCTATACCTGTTTCAACGATCTGGCCTTGTATCACTACAAATTCATCTTTACGGTAAGCACGTAAGGTATACCGCCCATCTTTACTCAGTTTATAATTCACTGATACATTGCCCGCGATATTTGATGTTTTTTGTCCCTGCTGTGCACCCTCCAGGTTGAAATTATTGCCCACCGAAACAGTTAGCCGGTCATTGAGAAAGCGTTTTGACAAGCCTACGTTCAGGTCGGTTCGGTTGGTTGCCGTACCCGACGAATAATCTTCGCCCGACGTTAAACCAAAGTTAAGGTCTACGCCTGATATTAGATCGCCTGCAAGGCTGTTTAACTGATCTGATAATAAACTGCTTACGCTATTACGTATCGCACCTTCAACACCCGCGCTGCCGCCCTGGCTTTGCAAGGGGTTATCTCCAATAAAGTGGCCAAGCACCAATACGCCCAGCACTTGTTTATTCAGTTCGTTAGGGTCTTGCCGTATTTGTGCAAGCCGGGTATCAACTGTGTTGGTTACTTCGCCTGATACGTTATAGTTACTGTCGGGCAGCGTAATGTCAAAGCTGATATCGGGTTTCATTAGCTGGTTACGTAAATTAAGGTTTACGTTAAACGGAAGCTTTTGCTTATACTGTGTAGTGTTTTGTTCCGATAGCTGATTGGCCACCAGGTCAATGGGCGGAACATTGGCTATGTAAATTGCCGTGAGGTCTATATTTGCGCTGGTGGGGTCACCCGTCCATGTAATAGTGCTGCCTTGTTTAAAGTTGAATTTGCGCGATACAGTGGCATACGATAAATTGTACGAACCACTGTTAACAATATAAGTACCGGTTAAACTGGTTTTGCCACTTGGGTCGATGCCCCCGCTAAGGTGTGCCTCGCCTTTCAGATGCACCACATCGCCGTTACGCTCATCAACCACAATAGTGAAAGCTGCATTTTTGTCAATATTTACAGTTGCGTTTACGTCGAGCCCGGTTATTTCCGATTGCTTTAACGAATCGAGCTGGCGAGCCATAAATATTGAATCGGCTTGCGGGGCGCTGGCGTCAAAAAACTCCACCACACCTTTACGGTCTTCAACGGCAGGGTCGCTTGATGGTAAAACTATTGCCAGGTCGGTTTTATCGTTAACGGTTAAGGTAGCGTCAACCACGGGCTTTGCCATGTCGCCGCGTATCTTAATGTTGCTATCCATAAAAAGCTTACCGTAAAAAAGCTTATTATCGGCGCGGGTAGAGTTGATCACCCTGAAATTATTTGAACGGATATCCAGCCCGAATTTAAAGTCGGTATAAGTTTGTGTATAGATTGAACCCGATACGGTTGCTTTGCTTCCGGTAGAGTCAACCAGGGTAAAATCATTAAAGCGGATACCCTCATCATTAAACGTAATACTTTCCTGCGGCATGGTGAAGTAGGAGTTTAGCATACTTACATTAAAGGCTACCCTGTTAAAACGAATGTCGCCGCGTACGGCGGGTGCATCGGTTGTTCCGGTTATTTTAAGCTGGCCGGTTATGTTGCCGCTGGAGTTTTTTATCGCACCGAAACTAAGACCTTCTATGCTTTTCATGCCTAGGTTAACAATATTCAAATTAAGGTCAAACCGGCTTTGAGGTGCAGTATAATAAAAGCCGTTCAGATCTACCTGGTTTCCTTTTCCTGTAATACTCATTTGGGCGGCGTAGGTGTTTTGAGTTTGATTATTCACCTTAAGCGCTATGTTACCAACAGTATCGCCCTTAAAGTTAAAATCGCTTATGTTAAGGGCCGATGTAAAAACAGGCGATTTTTGGAAATTGCTTACCACAGCATTGCCGTTGATAACGCCGCCCACTAATAACGAGTCCTGTTGTGCCAGTTTGGTCAGGGTTTCTATACGGAAGTTCCGGAAATCGACCGTTATGGGCGAGTTGTATTCGCCAGAGTTACTGTTGGCGCTCAATACCTGGTTAGTGTTACTGATACTGAAGTTTCGGGCCAGTATGCCTTTAGCGCCATAAAACAAGGCATTATCGGGGTTAACTGCCCATGGGGTATAATCAAGCAGCAGACCGTTTTCCAAAAAGCTGAACTGATATTGGTTGGGCAGCGCACTAAAAGTACCCGCAAGGCGATAACGCTCTTTTTTTGTCTTATCCCTTACTTGCAGGTTAACTCCCAATTTATTGTTTTGTGCAGCGCCGGTTATACTGGTATAAAGCAGGTCGAGCGATGAACCCACTTTTACCTCGTCTACAGTTAGGCTATAATTAAGGGCGTTGTTGCCGGTGTTAATAGCAAGTTTAAGATTGTTTACTGTATTTGTACCATAAATAACGCGCGGTGCCGAGCCGTTTACCACCAGTTGGCCGGTGGTGCTGTTAAAGCTGCCGTTAAATAATACCGGCGATAGTTGTTTTAGATCGGGCGCAAACTGGGTAACCAGCGGGGTTTTAACAAGTCGTGCGTCAAAGGTAAACTGCTGCGGCGAGTACTGCACTTTCGCGCGGGGTGTTTTGCTACCCAGGCTGGTGTTGTAATATTTATCTATCACATCCTGTACAGCGGGCGTAATTTGAGTTAGCTTATACTTACCTGCCATGTGCGCGTAAAACATAGGGGTTTCCAGCTTTAATGTGCTGCTATCGGCATTAGCGGTAGACACCAGGCTTATGGTATCCATTTGAATGCGCTGACCGTTGTTATTCATCACCAAATCTGTAGCCAGTATATTTGCGTTCAGGTAATCAGGGTCAGCGGTAGGCACATCAGCTATGATCTTACCGTGAAAACGCATTGGGTTTGTAGTGAAGTTGAGTTTCTGCAGATTGATGCTATCTACTACAAGCGTAGCATTAACAGACGGGTATTTTTTATTCATATTGGCCTTAGCATCAAGGGTTATATTGATGTTCGGGTCTTTCATTCGTGCCTTAGCTACATAGCTGCCATTGCGGGCGGTGCCATTCAT
The DNA here is from genome assembly GCF_014200785.1 of Mucilaginibacter sp. AK015. Taxonomy (NCBI): domain Bacteria; kingdom Pseudomonadati; phylum Bacteroidota; class Sphingobacteriia; order Sphingobacteriales; family Sphingobacteriaceae; genus Mucilaginibacter; species Mucilaginibacter sp. AK015. Next base: position 230,885 of record NZ_JACHCV010000002.1, on the reverse strand, counting down.
CACCAAATTACGATAAGTGTAGCCTTTTACATTTGCACTTATTACATCGCCGCTGAACTTAAGGCTGGCCGTTTTTGGGTCGAGCCCCGCACCGCTGATGGTAGCCTTAGCTGTAACAAAGCCCACCATTTGCGGCTGTTTGGTAAGCGCTCCAACGTTTAGATTGTTGGCCTTTATATTGGCCGAGTACGTTTCGCTGCCTTTGCGCTTGCCGCTCTTCATGGCCGCTACCAAATCAACCGCGCCGTAGCTGCTGCGCAGCGCCATTTTGGTATTGAAGTTTTTCATGATGCCCTTAAATGTCCCTTTCAGGTCCATATTTTCGGGGATGCTTACATTCGGCGGTATAGTACCTTTTGGCACCAGGCGGGCAATATCATTGCGGGTAGTACGAAAATCATTGATGTTAAGGTCAAAGTATGCCTTCTGTACGTTGGGCAGGCCCCGCATGGTAGCAGATGCTTTTACATAGGTGTTACCAAAGCCGCTTATTTCAATGTTGGGGATGCGCAGGTTGTTTACCTGGCCGCTAACACGGCCGTTTATTTTGATGATCGAGTTTGGCGAGGATTTAAACGGTTCCATTGATGCCATAGTTGGCATTAATAACAATACATCACGCAGCCCAAGCTTGCTACCGTCAAGGTTGGCGTTGATACTTAATCTGCCCAAATCTTTTGTTAACGATTCGATAGAAGGGTATCCCACCTGCAGATCTTTCTGTATAACCGATGTAGGGGTTTCTACCAGCAGGTCTTTTAGGTAAGCGCTTTTTGGTCCGTAAAAAAATGCTGTGTGAAACTTATTGATCTTTAAACCGCTTTTTTCAGCAAACGTGAACGAATTAACTTTTCCTGATAAGCTATCTGGTGTATAAGAAAGGTCAGTTATATCGGTATTTAGGTTTTTGATACCCATGTGTGCAAAATCCAGCCCGCGTGGCAGTGGTTTTTGCGCGTTGTTATCAAAATTAATATTATCGTTAGCCAGGGTAATGTGACCTAAACTGGCTGTCCACCCTTTGGCCTGTGTTGTTGAAGTTAGCGTATCAATTTTTTTGATGGTTTTATCAACGGCTTTAGCCACGGTTTGTGGTTTAGCAAAAGTAAGCCCGGCGTTGGTGTTGTCCAGCTTGATAGATTTGATGCCCACATGCTGGTTTTTCATATCTATCTTGTCCATTTCTACCAAAAAGGTACCCAGGTCAACATTAGCGGCCATCTCGCTGCTTTTGTAATCAACTTTTACCTTATCTACATTTATTTCGCCCAGGGTGAGGTCTAAATTCAGAGGCTTGGTAGCCGTATCAATGGTAGCCGCTTGTTTAATAGACGAGCCTGCAGGAGTTTGTATGATTTTAGCGTTAACACCGCTCAGGTTTATTTTAGGGATAGTAAATTTCATTTTATCCATATCAAAATCCTTGATACGGGTATCAAAGTGTCCCAGCAAAAATTTAACATCGTTACCGGTGGTTACATCCTTATATTTTATATTGATCCTATCAAGGATGATCTTATCTACCGAAAACTTCATGGTAGAGGTGGTATCCTCGGGCTTAACCTCTTTTTTTTGTTCGCCGGCAAAGGCCTTTAAAATATAATCGAAGTTAAAAAGGCTATCGGGGCCGCGGCTAATGTTGGCAGTGATGCCTTCCAGGTTTATTTCATTTATCTCAACCTTGTTCTTAAGCAATTTTAACAGGGTAATATCAACCTTTAATTTGTCACCGGCAATAAGGGTGTCTTTCTTCTGGTCCTCAAAATAAACATCCTCAAGCACGAGCAACTTAGGCAGGCCCAAACTGATATGGCCGATCTCCACTTTTGTATGAATTTTATTTTGAAGAAAAGTGACCGCTTTATCCTTCGCAAAATTTTGCACAGCGGGTACTTGTATTAAAATAACTACAAGCAATATCAAAAAAATTACACTTGCAATTATCCAAAGAATAGTTTTAAGAGCTATACGTCCAAATCGTTCCAAATTAGTAAAGGTTAGGGTTTCTGTTCAGATTGTGTTTCATACTTAAAAAATGCTGGCAGCTGTATTTTTCAACACCTGTTTATAGCTAATTGTTTGCAACAACGGCAGGATGGGCTCATGAAAAAGATTAACGGCTGAGACGTTACACGATCATAAAGAAAAAAGTATGCCATTGGTGCCGATGAATTAAAAATATAGGATACTTCTTTACCGCTCTTTTGTTTTTTGATAGATTTGTATTCCACAGATATTTGTTGTTATGCCCGATTTTTCGCACTTACACGTACATACCCAATTCTCGTTACTTGACGGTGCCGCCGATATATCAAAGTTATACAAAAAAGCTGCTGCCGATGGCATGAAGGCTCTTGCTATTACCGATCATGGTAATATGTTTGGCGCATTCAAATTTGTGGCCGAAGCGGGTAAGCATAACGTTAAACCCATTGTTGGGTGCGAATTTTATGTTGTTGAAGACAGGCATATAAAGCAGTTTACCAAAGAGAAAAAAGACAAGCGTTACCACCAGCTGATGCTGGCCAAAAACGCTGAAGGCTATAAAAACCTGATAAAGCTATGCTCGTTAGGTTATATGGAAGGGCTTTACAGCAAATGGCCGCGGATTGATAAAGAACTGATCTTAAAATATCATAAAGGCATTATAGCCACTACCTGCTGCCTGGGGGCATCGGTACCGCAGGCTATACTACGCGATGGCGAAGCGGCTGCCGAAATTGAATTTAAATGGTGGCTTGACCTGTTCGGCGAAGATTTCTACATCGAAATGCAGCGCCATGATATCCCCGAGCAAAACACGGTGAATGCTGTGCTAATGAAGTTTGCCAAAAAGTATAACGTAAAGGTTATCTGTTCGAACGATTCGCATTATGTGGATCAGCAGGACTCGAACGCGCACGACATTTTGCTGTGTGTTAACACCGGCGACTTGCAAAGCACCCCAATCGCTACCGACGAAGAAGGCGGCAAAGGTTATCGTTTCGGCTTCACTAATGACCAGTTTTACTTTAAAACACAGGATGAGATGGGCAAGTTGTTCCATGACATCCCCGAGGCATTGGACAACACGCAGGAAATTGTAGATAAGGTTGATGTGCTAAAATTAAAGCGCGATATCCTGTTACCAAATTACGTTATCCCGCCCGAGTTTAAGATCCACAGTGATATGACGCCCGATGCGGACACCCTTAACCAGTGGGAATACCTGAAGCACCTTACCTTTATGGGTGCCAAAGAGCGTTATAAGGATATAAGCCCCGAGGCCGAAGAGCGCATTAATTTTGAACTGTTTACCATCCGTACCATGGGGTTTGCCGGATACTTCCTTATTGTGGCCGACTTTATAAAGGCCGGCCGCGATATGGGCGTATTTATTGGCCCCGGTCGTGGCTCGGCGGCAGGTTCGGTGGTTGCTTATTGCACAGGTATTACCAACATCGATCCCTTGAAGTACAACCTGCTGTTCGAGCGTTTCCTTAACCCCGACCGTAAGAGCATGCCCGATATCGATACGGACTTCGATGACGCCGGCCGCCAAAAGGTAATAGATTACGTGGTTGATAAATATGGAAAGAACCAGGTAGCGCAGATCATTACCTACGGCTCAATGGCGGCGCGTACCAGTATACAGGATGTAGGCCGCGTGCTGGACATGCCGCTATCTGAAGTAAACGCGCTTAAAAAGCTGGTGCCGGAAACTTTAGGTATCAACCTTAAAACGGCTATAGAGCAAGTGCCCGAACTGCAAACCATTTACAAATCAACCGACCTTAAGGGGATTGTACTTCGCGAAGCAGAAAAACTTGAAGGGTCTGTACGTAATACAGGGGTCCACGCCGCGGGTATCATTATTGCCCCTTATGACCTTACAGAGATTGTGCCGGTGGCTACCGCTAAAGACTCCGATCTGCTGGTTACCCAGTACGACGGACGTGTGATAGAAGATGCCGGCGTTATCAAAATGGACTTTTTGGGCCTTAAAACCCTTACTATTATAAAGGATGCGTTAAGGTTGATCAAACAGAACCACGATATTGATATAGATATAGACTATATCCCCCTGGATGATGAGCAAACTTACGCACTTTATCAGCGCGGCGATACTAACGGTACCTTTCAGTTTGAAAGCGACGGTATGCAGATGTACTTGCGCGACCTTAAGCCGGATAAGTTTGAGGATTTAATAGCCATGAACGCCCTGTACCGCCCGGGCCCGATAGAGTATATACCCAATTTTATTAAGCGTAAGCACGGGCTGGAACCTATTGTGTTTGACCTGGCGGATATGGAGGAATACCTGGGCGAAACCTATGGTATTACCGTGTACCAGGAGCAAGTGATGCTTTTGTCGCAAAAGCTGGCAGGCTTTAGTAAGGGCGATGCCGATGTTTTGCGGAAGGCGATGGGTAAAAAGCAAATTGAGGTGCTTAACAAAATGGAAGCCCAGTTTATGGAGGGGGCTATGGCTAAAGGCCATCCCAAAGATAAGCTGACCAAAATATGGACAGACTGGAAGGCGTTTGCGCAGTACGCGTTCAACAAGTCGCACTCTACCTGTTATGCCTTTGTGGCCTACCAAACGGCTTACCTTAAAGCCCATTACCCGGCTGAATATATGGCCGCGGTATTGAACAACCAAAACAACATGGAGAAGATCACCTTCTTTATGGAAGAATGCCGCCGCATGGGGGTGCAGGTTCTGGGGCCGGATATCAACGAAAGCGATATGGCCTTCACCGCTAATAAAAAAGGGGTGATACGTTTCGGGCTTACAGGTGTAAAAGGTGTGGGCGAAAAAGCTGTTGAAAGTATTATTGAAGAGCGCCGGGAACGTGGCCCCTACAAATCTATTTATGATTTTGCCCAGCGATCAAACACCCGCTCGGTTAATCGCAAAGCGTATGAGAATTTGGTTTATGGCGGCGCTTTTGATGAATTTGGACTTAACCGCGCGCAATTCTTCGCCAAAACAGAGAACGGTATTTTAAGCGGGGTGGAACGCCTTATAAAATATGGTAACGATTACCAGAACACGCAAAGCAGCTCGCAGTCGTCGTTATTTGGCGGCTCGGTGGCTTCGTATATCCCTGAACCAGCCATGCCCGAAGCCGAGGAATGGCCGCTGATTGAAAAGCTTAAATACGAAAAGGAAGTAATAGGCATATACCTAACCGGTCACCCGCTTGATAATTACAAGCTGGAACTTGATAAGTATTGCAACACCACCATTACCGAGCTAAAGAATATTCAAAAAGCCCGCTCGGGCGAGGGCGGCGAAGAGGTAATGGAAAACCTGGCCAACCTGCGCAAGCGCGGGGAAATTTGCATAGGCGGCCTGGTAGCTAACGTGCAGCACAAAACCACAAAAATGGGTAAGCCTTTTGGCACCTTTGTTTTGGAGGATTATAACGAGAGTTATGAATTCGCCTTTTTTGGCGAAGACTATGTAAAATTCCGTAACCTGATGGTTGACGGGTATTTCCTGCATATCAAAGGTAATATCGAAGAGAAGTTTAGGCAGAAGGATAACTGGGACCTGAGGGTAACTACCATGAGCCTGTTATCTGAAATGCGCGATAAACTGACCAAATCGCTGACGGTATGCCTCGACGTAAAAGCACTGAACGATCAACTGCTTGATGACCTGCTACAGGTTATCAATGCCAATAACGAAAAGTACCCCGCAAAAAGCTGTCAGCTTAAATTTAAGATCCGCGACGGCGAGGAGGCCATGTATGTAGACCTGCTTTCCAAATCGCACAAGGTTAGCCCAAGCGACGACCTGATGGCGGATATTTTTACTTTAACAAACGCGCCGGCTGTTTTGATGTAGTGCCGGAATTTTTCTGTAATTTGCTGATAACAAAGTTAAACCATTAACCTCCAAATTACATGAAAACGAAGATCTGTTTACTAATTGCGGCACTTGCGTTTGTTTTTGCTTGCCAGGCTAACACAGCAAATGCCCAGGCAGTTAAAAAGGGAATGATAAAAGTAACTATCGTATATCCAAACGGCGAAGGCAAAACGTTCGACATGAACTATTACACCACCAAGCACTTTCCGATGCTGAGACGGTTGTTTGGCGATGCCATAAAAGCCACCGCGATAGATAAAGGCGTAGCAGGCGGCGCTCCCGGCGCCCCGGTACCGTATCTAGCCATAGGTTATTTGTACTTCGATAACGTTGCTGCTTTTCAGGAAGGAATGAAAAGCCATGCCGCAGAGATAAGGGCAGATGTCCCCAACTACACCAATATTACACCGGTGATACAGATCAGCGAGGTGGTTGAATAACACGTTATCCACATCCAAAGTAACCATCCAATTAATTGCAACTATAAAGGGTTTGTAATTACGGCAGGTGTTGATAATATAATTGTCACATTGTCATGCACCCAGTTGTGGCAAGCTATTTGAATACTATATATTTGTACGACAAAATTTAAAAAAAATAGAAATCATGGCTTTAGAAATAACTGATGCAAACTTTGACGAACTGGTATTAAAATCAGATAAACCGGTACTTATTGATTTTTGGGCAGAATGGTGCGGCCCTTGTAGAATGGTAGGCCCGGTAGTTGAAGAACTTGCTAAAGACTACGAAGGCAAAGCTGTTGTAGGTAAAGTGAACGTAGATAACAATCCCGGCATATCAATGAAATATGGTATCCGTAACATCCCTGCTTTGTTATATTTTAAAGGGGGTGAAATTGTTGACAAACAGATTGGCGCTGTACCAAAATCAGTACTTGCAGATAAGTTAGCTAAACAATTAGCATAACATCATCATATAAATTAAAAGCCTCCCGGATTATCCGGGAGGCTTTTTTTTGTGGACATTCGTCCCTTATTTTCGTCTATGTATTTTTATTAAAAAGAATTACATCCTGCTAACGCTGCCGCTGCCTGCTTTGGAGCTGGAGATGTTCTTGGCAGAGCCGGTGTAATGCACATCACCCGAACCTACAACAGAGGCATCTATCTTATCGTTAGCATTTACCCTTGCATCGCCTGAACCTGCAACCTTAACTCTGGTATTGGTTGTCACTAAGTTCGACCCGGTAAAATCGCCCGAGCCTACTACACTAACGGTTGAGTTATCAGCACGGCCTGACAAAGTTATATCGCCTGAGCCTCCAATGCTGCTTTCCAGTTCTTTCACATCAACTTTACCGCTTATATCACCAGAGCCGGTTAGCTTTATTTTTAACGATGGCGCTCTTAAGCCCTCTTTAAAGAATACATCGCCTGAACCTGCAAGGCTTATGGCATTTACATCCTTAATGGCTACGTAAACTATCATTTTTTTATTGCCTTTCCAGTTCCAGTTAGTGCCTTCTTTAGTGTGGATCATTAGTACACCGCCTTTTACTTCGGTGATGATGCGGTCGATAATATCCGCCGGTGCGTCTACTTTAACCGACTCGGTTGAGCCCTGGGTAATGTAAACATCGTACGAACCTGCAACGCTAACCGCGTTAAATCCCGTCAAATGGCGGTCTTGGGTATCAGCTTTGGCAATGCTTGTGGCTGCTACCATTAAGCCTGCAATAATTAATGTCTTTAGTGTTCTCATGGGGTTTGGTTTTAGTATTGTTTTACTATTAGACGCACCATGTAACACGTTAGTTGCACGTTTTCCAAAATAAATTCAAACCGTCATTGCGAACGTAGCGCGGCAATCTTCGATAGAAAAGTCCGCGACAAGTATGTAGGGGATTGCTTCGTTCCTGGCAATTACTTAATTCACCAATACGCCTATATAATAATTAAAGGTGTCAACCTCGATATTATCCTTAGTAGCGCCCTCAATATTAACCGGTGTATAGCGTGTTTTTGGGGTGATAAACTGGTATTGCCCGCCGTTAATACGTACCCTTACCGGCATATTAAACTCGCGCACATCAGCCATCCACTTACACATCAGTTTGCCGTTAATGGTCATAAAATCAAGCGTTGGAATATTGGCGTGCCTTAAATATTGATCGAATACAGGCGTTAAATTCTTACCGCTTTGCTCATTAATGTATCCCACGATCTGATCGTGTGTAACGGTTTGGTGATAAAAGGTTTTATTTAGCCCTCGCAGTATACCGCGCCATTTTTCATCATCGTTAATAATGGTGCGGATCATATTAAGCATATTGCCGCCCTTGTAATACATATCGCCCGAGCCTTCTTTGTTAACATTGTACGGACCGATAATCGGGCGGTCGTTCTGGATATTCATACGAGTGCCGTGCACGTATTCCTGCCCGGCTTGTTTACCCCAGTTATCCTCGATAAATAGCGATTCGCTGTAATTGGTAAAACCTTCATGTATCCACATATCGGCAAGATCTTTTGAGGTGATATTGTTGGCAAACCATTCGTGGCCGCTTTCATGTACTACTATAAAATCCCACTTTAAGCCCCAGCCGGTACCCGACAGATCGCGGCCCAGGTAGCCATTTTGGTAATGGTTGCCATAAGCCGTTCCGCTTTGGTGTTCCATACCTAAGTGGTGTGTTTCTATCAGCTTATAGCCGTCTTCGTAAAAAGGGTAGGGGCCAAACCAGTGTTCAAAGGCTTTTAACATGGGTTTGGCGTTAGCGCCCCATTGTTTTTTCGCTTTCTCCAGGTTATAGCTTAGCGGCCAAAAATCAAGTGTCAGCTTACCCTTTTCGCCCATGTAGGTATCGCTGTAATGCACGTAATCGCCAATGTTAGCTTCTATGTTATAGTTGTTGATAGGGTTTGCCACAAACCAGTCGAACCGGGTGTAGCCATCCTTTAACTTGGTAACCTTACGCAGGCGACCGTTACTTACATCTTTTAAACCGTTGGGTACGCTGATGCTGATCAGGGCGCTGTCCACTTCGTCGGCCTGGTGGTCTTTTGTTGGCCACCACACACTGGCGCCCATCCCCTGGCAAGCGGTTGAAACCCATTTATGACCAAGCGAATCTAAATTGTACTCGATACCGCCATCCCATGGCGCGCGTTTGGCAATGGTTGGGTTGCCTGCATAATACACGGTAAACTCCTCCTTGCTGCCATTTTTAATGGTTTGCGGGAACGTTACAAACACCGCGTTAAACTCGCGGGTGTAAGGTACTTGCTTGCCTTTATAAACCACCTTTTCAACCTTCATATTGGCAAACAGGTCGAACTGCAGCTTAGTAAAATCCTGCGTGGCGGTGTATTTAAAAAGCACATTGCCGCTGATGAACTTATTATCGATATCAAACTTCACATCCAGGTGGTAGTAGTTGATATCGTAACAGGTGCGCAGCGGCGTAAGCATCCCCCGCAAAGTATCGGCACGGGTAAAGGTTTCTTTTTGCGCGCCAAGCTGGGCGTGGGCGGTAAAGCCGCTTAGAACCAGGAGAGCGAATATGCGTAATTTCATTGTTTATTTTTCAATTTCTAAATAGGTAATTGCGAGGTAGGTCCAACGTCCCTGCCTTCCCGCCCCTCGCAATTACAAGCGGGGATTTTCATAATCTCAATCCTTTACTTCAGCACCTCCACATCAATAAAACTATCGTTAAACACCGTATGCGTAGCTTTCTGGTAATCGCTTGCATCGGCTTTGTATGGGTTCTCTACAAACTTTTGCGGGTTGCGCGCATACAGCGGGAACGATGTGCTCTGTACCTGTATCATAATACGGTGGCCTTTTTTAAACGTGTGCAATACATCCTGCAGGCGGAAGTTCACATCTGTTTTTTGGTTGGCGACCATCGGCACCGGCTTTTCAAAGCCATCGCGGAAACGGGCCGGCATGATCTCTGAACGAACCATTTGCTGGTAATTGCTCAGGATGATGTTTTTGTTCGGCATGTACGGGTTGTTCTTTTCATCCGGCGGGTAAACGTCTATCAGTTTTACTATCCAGTCGGCATCGGTACCGGTGGTAGCTACTTTAAGGTTGGCCATGATCTCGCCGCCCAGGGTAACGTCATCTGCTAAAACATCGGTTTGGTAAACCAGCACATCCGTACGGCGGCCTGCAAAACGCTGATCCTCGCTCATGTAGTTATGAGGTGTAAAGCCCATAGTGGTGGTATTGTCCTCTGTGTAAGGTACGGGCTTCATGGGGTCGCTTACAAAGCTGTTGCTGCCCTCTGCCGATGGCTGGGTCGAAGCCAGCTTGCCATCGTTATTCAGGTAAAACTTCATGTGCGTTGCTTCGGCAGCAGGCCATTTATCAAACGTTTGCCATTCTTTTTTACCGGTGTTATACATGTAAGCCTCTGGCAGGCCCGAGTTTTTATCGCCATTACCTTTCAGGAAATGGTTAAAGAATTTCTGCTCGATATTTTTTTGATAGAAGGTAGCAATGCTATCGCCAAAGTAAATGTTGCTATGCATGGTGTGCCCTGTCTCGCGCGACCACCTGCCGTGCCCAAACGGGCCCATTACGATAGTGTTATATGCGTTAGGATCTTTCTTTTCGATGGTTTTGTAAATAGCCAATGGGCCTGTAAGATCTTCGGCATCAAACCAGCCGCCTACCAGCATTACAGCCGGTTTTACTTTATTGTAGTGTTTCAGCAGTCCGCGTTTTTGCCAAAATGCGTCGTAGTTGGGGTGATTAATGGTTTCCTGCCAAAAAAAGTTGTCCTTATAATATTTGTCGGCATTGCTAAGGGGACCAAGGTCAAGCAAAAACTGGTAGCCGTCGCGGGTGCCGGGGTTAAACATGGTGTTTTGGTACCACGCCTTGCTGGTAGTGTCTGTTTTTTGCACGCCAAAAACCGGGAATGTAAAAAAGTAGCTTTCTATGAAAGCGCCGTTGTGATGAAAATCGTCAAAAAAGAAATCGGAAATGGGCGCCTGAGGTGATGAAGCTTTTAATGCGGGATGATTGCTAAGGATGCCGGCCGCCGTGTAAAAGCCCGGATAGCTGATGCCCCATTGGCCAACTTTGCCGTTATTACCGGTCACGTTTTTTATCAGCCAGTCTATGGTATCGTAAGTGTCAGAGCCTTCGTCTACATCCTTTTTGCTTTTTTTATTGTCGATAGCCGGGGTCATATTGGTCCAGGTGCCTTCGCTTTTGTAGCGGCCGCGCACATCCTGATACACAAAAATGTACCCTTCCTGCATCATGTATTTCGAGGGCCCCAACTGGCCGGGGTATTTGGTTTCGCCATAAGGCGCAATGCTGTAGCAGGTACGCTGCATCATGATGGGATATTTTTTATTTTTTGATGCATCGTTTGGCGTGTAAATAGAGGTAAAAAGCTTTACCCCATCGCGCATGGTGATGTATACATCCCTTTTGGTGTAATGCTCTTTAACGTAGTTGCTTTGTGCAAATAACGAACTGCAAGCCACAGCCATTACAATTAATAATGCGGAGAGTTTTTTCATGATGGTCAGTATTTTGAGTGATGGCGTAATTTACTAAGTATATTGCAAAAATGCTAAGCGTGATAAGAGTGTTACAAAGGCGACGATTTTCTGAACCATGATTTGCTTGATTTAAGGATTAATAGGATTTCTTCACTTGACTAAGTGAGTAAAATTGGTACATTGCTTAATGAAACATGCGGACTTGACGCAGAAAATTATTGGTTGTGCAATGAAAGTACATGGTGTTTTGGGTAATGGCTTTCAAGAAGTAATTTATCAGCGTGCGCTGGCAATCGAGCTATCAAAAGCCGACTTGGCATACGCAAGGGAACTCGACATGGTTATCTATTATGATGGTATCGATATTGGGGCGCGTAGGGTTGATTTTTTTATTGAAAACACCATTATGGTTGAACTAAAAGCAATTATCCAATTAGAAGAAGTCCATTTAGCACAGGCGATGAATTATCTTGAAGCTTACAATATAGAAATAGGCTTGCTAATAAATTTTGGATCAAAAAGTTTGCAATTCAAACGCGTCCACAATAACAAAATGGCCTAAGGGAAAATCAAGCAATCATATAATCAAGCAAATCAAGGTTCAGACAATTGCGCAGGTAACACCATGGTTAGTTGGAAAAGATCAAACAATACATATTATAATCAATTCCCCCTTCCCCTCTAACCCTCTGTCAACCCCTTCACATTTTAATAATTACCTATTTATAAGCCTGCAAACATTCCTTAACTTTGGCCACCAAAATACACTGCTATGCAATATGATGTTATCGTTATAGGTTCTGGTCCGGGTGGTTATGTGGCGGCTATACGCTGCGCTCAATTGGGTATGAAAACCGCCATTATCGAAAAATACAACACCCTTGGCGGTACCTGCCTTAATGTGGGCTGTATCCCGTCGAAGGCCTTGCTCGATTCGTCCGAACATTACCATAACGCTGCCCATGCCTTCTCTGCACATGGTATCAAGCTTGATAACCTGGGCATTGATTTTGGCCAGATGATAAAACGCAAACAGGAAGTTGTTAATGCCAATACCAGCGGTATCACCTACCTGATGAAGAAGAACAAGATTGACGTACACGTAGGTGTAGGTTCATTTAAAGATAAAAATACCATTATTGTTACAGCTGCTGACGGTAAAACCACCGAGCTAACCACCGAAAAGGTGATCATTGCTACTGGTTCCAAACCGTCAAGCCTGCCTTTCCTGAAGATCGATAAAAAACGTATTATCACTTCAACCGAGGCTTTAACCCTTAATGAAATACCAAAGCACCTGATATTGATAGGCGGTGGTGTTATTGGTTTGGAACTGGGCTCGGTTTACGCGCGTTTAGGCGCTAAGGTATCGGTAATTGAGTATATGGACAGCATTATCCCTACAATGGATAAAGCGCTTGGCCGCGAGTTACAGAAAGTATTAAAAAAACTGGGCATGGAGTTTTACCTGGGCCATAAGGTTACAGGCGCTACCGCCAAAGGCAAAGAGGTTACCGTTACTTTTGATAACCCAAAAGGCGAAAAACAAGAACTTAAGGGCGACTACTGCATGGTTGCCGTTGGGCGTGTTGCTTATACTGATGGGCTTGGCCTTGATAAAATAGGCATCACTGTTGAAGAACGCGGCCGTAAAATTACGGTTGACGAGCACCTGGAAACCAGCGTTAAAGGCGTTTATGCCATTGGCGATGTGATAAAAGGCGCCATGCTTGCCCACAAGGCGGAAGATGAGGGCACTTTTGTTGCCGAACTTATTGCCGGTCAAAAACCGCACATTAATTATAACCTGATCCCGGGCGTTGTTTACACATGGCCGGAAGTTGCCGCTGTTGGTTATACCGAGGAGCAACTGAAAGAAGCCGGTACAAAGTACAAAGTAGGGTCGTTCCCGTTCAAGGCGAGTGGCCGTGCCCGTGCCAGCGGCGACCTGGATGGGTTTGTAAAAGTTTTGGCTGATGCCACTACCGACGAAATTTTAGGTGTACATATGATAGGCCCGCGTGCTGCGGATATGATCGCCGAAGCGGTTATCGCTATGGAGTTCCGGGCCAGTGCCGAGGATGTAACCCGTGCCAGCCACGCCCATCCAACCTACACCGAAGCCATGCGCGAAGCGTGCTTAGCGGCTACGGAGAATAGGGCTATACATATTTAATTTACGATTGTATAATTACGATTGTAGATTTAGAAAAGCATAGTTCCCCTCTTGAGAGGGGTTAGGGGTGTGTTCATGAATATAATAATCAACATAGCCATCATAATAGCCACGATAGCAGCCATGGAACTACTCTCCTGGGCTATGCATAAATACCTTTTTCATGGGCCGCTTTGGTTTATCCATAAAACACACCATCAGCAGCGGCATGGCTGGTTCGAGCTCAATGACTTATTCAGCATCGGCTTCGCGGCGCTTGCCTTATGGCTGATGTGGGTAGGGCATATCGCTTTAGATTACCGCTTTTGGATAGGCATCGGTATTAGCGCCTATGGCACCATCTACTTCATCTTTCACGATTGGTTTATTCATAACCGATTTAAAGCATTTAAAAGCAGCAACCGCTATTTATCTGCTATCCGCCGGGCGCACAAGATCCACCATAAGTCCACAGAGAAGAACCCTTCGGAAGAGTTTGGGTTGCTGGTAGTGGGGAAGAAGTGGTTTAGATAATCCCGCCACGCGTCATTGCGAGCGTAGCGTGGCAATCTTCTACATGCTTGTGGCCAGCTTTTCTTTCGAAGATTGCTTCGTACCTTGCAATGACGATTTCAATAATATTTCCGAAATTCGCCACCATTTAAAATCATCGCCCCATGCTGCAAATACAGGAAAACGTATCGCTTAAACATTTCAACACTTTTGGTATTGATGCCAATGCCCGCTACTTTGCCGAAATAAGCCATGAGGATGAACTGGTTGAGCTTTTTGCCGACCCGCAATGGGCGCACATCAACCGGCTGGTTGTTGGCGGCGGCAGCAATATGCTGCTGGTAAAGGATTTTGAAGGGCTGGTTATCCGCATGAATATCCGCGGTATTGAGCACCGCATCAGTCACGAGGACGTATTTGTAGAGGTTGGTGCGGGCGAGGTATGGAACGACCTGGTGAACTTTTGCGTCGACCGCAACTATGCCGGTATGGAAAACCTGAGTCTGATACCGGGCTCGGTGGGCGCATCGCCCATACAAAACATAGGCGCTTACGGGGTAGAGTTAAAAGACGTGTTTGCAAGCTGCCGGGCGTTTGAGATTGCCACCGGCACCTTCCGCACGTTCACCAAAGATGATTGCAAATTTGGCTACCGCGAAAGTGTGTTCAAGTCAGAACTGGCCGGGCAGTATATAATTGTATCAGTAAAGTTCCACCTGTCGCTTAAACCTAACATCAATTTAAAATATGGCGCTATAGAGCAGGAACTGGCCAACCGTGGCATCAGTAACCCTACTATCGAGGATATATCGAAAGTGATTTCGCACATCCGCGTATCTAAACTGCCCGACCCTTCAACCATAGGTAATGCAGGGAGTTTTTTTAAAAATCCGGTAATTGGCGATGTGCAGTTCCGCCTGCTGCAGGAGCAATTTCCTGACGTAGTTAATTATCCCGCAGGCGATGGGTTGCACAAACTGGCCGCCGGATGGCTGATAGAGCAATGCGGCTGGAAGGGAAAAACAGTTGGAAACACTGGCACCTGGAAGAACCAGGCGCTGGTATTAGTGAACCACGGCGGGGCAACGGGCGAAGAAGTATACAGTCTTTCGTCGCAAATCATAGACAGTGTGTACACTAAATTTGGCGTTACCCTACAACGCGAGGTGAATATTATAAGTTAATTAACTTAATTAAGAATATAATTTTGCACGTTACTCATCTACAGTAAGTTAAGTAAACAATTGTTTTAGAAATTTAAAATAGTTTACATAACAACCACAATAGCGCAATATATGCTGTAAGTAGCTTTATAATAGCTATTTATCTATATAAAATAAATTATTCTGCCTTTTCCGCTGGTAATGGACATTTAGCTTAAAGCTTATCCTATTCCGAGTGGCTTTGTATAAAGTGGTATCATGTTTGCCTACTACTTAATACAAAACATTAACAGAATGACAAAGATTGAGTTTAACACCCTTGTATTACGTCAGGCGACTTCGCTAAGGTCATACGCCTTACACTTTACCCACGACGCAGATGATGCTAACGACCTTGTTCAGGATACAATGTTGAAAGCTATAACTTACTACAACAAGTTTAAAGAAGGCACTAATTTAAAAGGATGGTTATATACCATCATGAAAAACACCTTCATCAACAACTATCGCCGTTTTGTTAAAATGAGCACTTTTGTTACCAAAAGCGATGAGATATCATCTCCTAACCTGGTATTCAGCTCTACCAAAAACCAAGGCGAAGCTAAGTTTGTTATGGACGATATAAAACGCGCTTTAGACAGGTTGCCATCAGATTACTACGTGCCATTCACCATGTACTTTGAAGGCCACAAATACCATGAGATAGCCGACCATTTAAGTATACCTATTGGTACTGTTAAAACCCGTATCCACGTAGCCCGCAAATTGCTTAAAAAGAATTTGAAAGCTTATGATAATGGTATTGCAAAACCGGTATACGCCGAAAACTAAAATAAACTCAACATATATATAGGAAAACCTGCCTTCGGGCGGGTTTTTTTGTTTAGGCAAAAGTGTATAAGTACAGATGATAAAAGTGGTGACGCTGTTTTGACAGTGCCTGTATTATTAAGGCATTGATTATGAGATGTTCATGCCTGTTCACAGTGTTCACGCGCCGCGAAAATGAACACTTCTGAGTAAATTTGATACGATATTAGCTCAGTCTGCCTACCGCTGTAAACTTCTCAAAAACACTCTCGGTGTGCGGCGCATCGGGCAGTTCATCGGTCAGGTCCTGGCCGGCCCAATGCTCGTAATGCTTGCCATTTCGCCAAAGGCGGCTCCCGGTCACATCGTAGATAATACCTCTGTAAGCCACCCATATCTGGGGCTTATCCTGCCCGTTACGCAGCGCCAGTTGAGATCTGGTATATTCAGGCAGGTCCGGCGTCATTAAGCAAGATTTTTACGGTTCTTAAAATATTCAAAAAAACCAACGTTCATCAGCAGTAAGGCTATACTGTAAAAATGATCTTCAAACGGGATGGTGCCTACTCTAACGCCCATGTTCTGTGCATTGTTATAAAGCACAACCGGTATGGCCGTTAGTAAGCCGTTAACAATATAAAAGGGGATAAGCGATACGGCGAATGCTACGTAAAACCTGTTTAGCCAATCAACTTTAAAAAGATATAATAACAGGGCAAGCAATACTGTAAGCAGGCCAAAGGTTACTGCTGTGTACAACCGGGCATAGTTAGCAACCAATAAAGCTACAGCCATACCGATAAGTAAATTAGATATTACCCTTGCCAAAACCGGGCTTAGCTGCCATTTAACATAGTAATTTAAGCAGGCGTAAATAAAAATACAGGCAAAGGGCACCGTTAAAAAAAATAGGATCTCTTCCAGCGGCAGGCCCAGCAATTTTATGCCGACAATATATTCATCGTTAAACGACCAAACGCCATGAATGGTGAATAGCACATCCCAGAACAAAAACAGCAAACCGGTTATTGCCATCCCGGGCCATACGAATTTCCAGCTTTTGGCGAAGGCCACCCGCTTATCAAACGACAGCGCCACCGGGAAAAATACAGTAAGCGCATTGATGATAAGGTAGGTATATTTCATTTATAGAGAAGCTAAATGCTGTGATAGTTTGATTTGCTCGGCAGGAGTACACCTTTTTGAATCGAGCAGAAAGGTAACGATAGTTTTTACAAGATGCTCATCCGCCGATGAATAGTGGTTGCGCTCTATCTGTTTGATGATCTCTTCCCTGTCGGCGGCCAGGTTTTTAGTGTAACCCAAAAAGCCGGGTACATTATGCTCTACCGAAAACCGCATAAAACGTATCTCGATATTATGGGGATCGCCGATTACAGCTTTGGCAAACGTTTTTTCGGCATCGCTCAAATATTTCAGTTTATAATAAGGGTTCCAGGTATGCTTTGCTTTTAAAGCCTGTAAAGTGCCGATGTACCCGTTAATAAGCGCTGTAGGGTTTTTAATTGCCGTTAATTTACTATACAGCGAATCGGTTACCTTTCCGTTATTGATAGCGTTAACCAGTAGCTTACGTATCACCTGCGGGCTATGCTCGTCGGGGTGCGTGGGGGCACCATTACTTTTGTAAAGCGGCGAAAACAACAGTAGTATCGCGGTAAATAATATATATTTTGATCTTAAAAGCATTGGACGATCGGCGAAGTAAAACCTAAATTATATTTAGTTTTTGGTGCAGCCTGGCCTTAAAGTACAAGCCGAGTTTTTGCGTATCAGAAACCCTTATCCGCTTCTGCATAACAGTTAGAGCGGCGGTTGCCTTTATTTTTTTAAAAAGCTGCAGGTAATATATATAAGCCACGTATACGCCCAGCCTGCTGCCTTTAGGCAAAAGCTTTATGCCCTCAAATGCATCGTCAAAATCTCTTTTTATGTCGGTTTCTATCACTTGTTTATCTGCTTCGGTGAAATTTGTAAAATCCACTTCTGGGAAATAGGTACGTCCGCGGTCTTCATAGTCTGACTTAATATCCCTTAAAAAGTTTATTTTTTGAAAAGCCGAGCCTAAACTTCGTGCTTTAGGCACCAGTTTACTGTACAGCTCAGTATCGTTTTCACAAAAAACGCGCAGGCACATTAATCCTATAACCTCGGCCGAGCCATAAATGTATTTTTTATATCCGTCCTCGTCATAGGCAGTTTTATCAAGGTCCATTTTCATGGAAGTTAAAAAAGCTTCTATCAATTCTTTTTCGATATGATAATGGTTAACCACCTGCTGAAACGACTGCAACACGGGATTGGTGCTGATGCCGCGGTCAATAGCTTTAAAGGTTTCCTCCTTAAACTCATCTATCAGGCGGCGCTGGTCGTGCCCGTAAAAAGTATCCACAATTTCATCCGCATAGCGTACAAAACCGTAAATAGCGTAGATCGGGTACCTGAGCCGTTTATCGAAAGCCTTAATGCCTGTACTAAACGAAGTACTGTATTGGGTGGTAATTAGCTTACTGCATTCAAAACACGTTTTATCGAACAGGTTCATCAATCAAATGTACAAAATGAATGCTGTATTGTTTCAGCCCCCTCTAAATCTCCCCGATAGGTAGGACTTTTTTTCACTCCCTCTCCGAAGGAGAGGGTTGGGGTGAGGCTTTTTTGCTTAATTTGGTACCGATGGATATCAACAAACAAGTTATTGTTATCGGGGCTGGCTTTGCGGGGCTGGCTTCGGCATGCGTATTGGCAAAAGCGGGTTACCGTGTAACCATATTGGAAAACAACGACCAGCCCGGGGGCCGCGCACGCGTATGGGAGAAAGACGGCTTTAAGTTTGATATGGGCCCCAGCTGGTACTGGATGCCAGATGTTTTCGAAAACTTTTTTGCCTTGTTCGAAAAAAAACCATCAGATTTTTATGAGCTTAAACGGCTCGACCCCGGTTACCGTGTTTATTATGGTAAGGATGATGTACTGGACGTACCTGCCAACATGGGCGAGCTGGAAAAACTTTTTGATGAGATAGAGCCCGGGAGCAGCGCTGGCTTGCGCAAATTTTTAGAACAGGCCGCCTATAAATATAAGGTGGGTATGGGCGAGTATGTGTTTCGCCCTTCGCATTCTATTACCGAGTTTATCGACTTTAACCTGATCCGTAAAAGCATGAGCATGCAATTGCTTACCAGCATGAGCAGCCATGTGCGCCAATATTTTAAAAACCCTAAGCTGATAAAGCTGCTGGAGTTTCCGGTGCTATTTTTGGGCGCTACCCCGCAGGATACCCCCGCTATGTACAGCATGATGAACCATGCCGACCTTGCCCTTGGCACATGGTACCCCATGGGCGGCATGAACGAGATCGTTAAAGCCATGGTTGCAGTTGCCCAAAGTTATGGCGTCGAAATCAAATTAAATACCGAAGTAACAAGAATTGAGGTGGCTGATGGAAAAGCAAAAGCTGTTGAAACCAATAATGGGAGCTATACCAGTGACTTTGTGATCGCGGGTGCAGATTATCAGCATACCGACCAGTATCTTTTGGATAAAGCCAATAGAAACTACACCGAAAAATATTGGGATAAGCGCATCATGTCGCCTTCCAGTTTGTTGTTTTACATCGGCACCAATAAAAAGGTAGCGGGCATAAAACACCACAACTTGTTTTTTGACGAAGATTTTGAAATGCATGCCCAGGAGATCTATAAAAACCCGCAATGGCCTACAAAACCATTGTTTTATGCGTGCTGTTCGTCAAAAACAGACGCGGAGGCCGCACCAGATGGCGGGGAGAATCTTTTCTTTTTGATGCCGATTGCTCCGGACTTGACCGATGACGATGCTACCCGCGAAAAATACTTTGATATAATGCTGGATAGATTTGAGCATATCACCGGTCAAACCATACGCGACGCTATCATGGTTAAGCGCAGTTACGCCCTTAAGGATTTTAAAGCCGACTATCATTCTTTTAAAGGTAACGCTTACGGGCTGGCCAATACCCTTGCCCAAACCGCCTTTTTCAAACCCAGCATGCGCGCAAAACATGTTAAAAATATGCTGTATACCGGCCAGCTAACCGTGCCGGGACCAGGCGTGCCCCCTGCTTTAATATCAGGGCAGATAGCGGCGATGGAGGCGATAAAAATGATGGAAAAATTATGAGGACGTTTGGTTCACATCAAAGCAGTCGCTCGGCTCCAGCCGAGTGACCTGTATTATAAGGCCTCTGACCGAACAGCATACACTAAGGCCGGGGGCCGCTTAAAAGTCCTCACTCGGCAGGAGCCGACGATTGCGATACGAAATGAAAACAAGAACGCCGGGCTAACCCGGCGCTTCTTGTTTTTCATAGCTCTATTATCCTTATACCAAATACTCAAACAAAGTTTGATCCCGGTTTAGCTCTATTACCTCAAAGCGGTGTTCTTCCATACGCTGTAACAGCGCAGGATAATCCTCGGCGTTTTTAAGCTCGATGCCAACCAATGCCGGGCCGTTCTCTTTAGAGTTTTTCTTGATGAATTCGAAACGGGTGATATCATCGCCGGGGGCAAGCACGTTATTTACAAACAACTTTAAAGCACCCGGACGCTGCGGGAAACGGACAATGAAATAATGTTTCAACCCTTCATACAATAAAGATTTCTCTTTGATCTCCTGCATGCGGTCGATATCATTATTGCCGCCACTGATAACGCACACTACCTTTTTACCTTTTATCTGCTCTTTAACAGCATCCAGCGCGGTTACCGATAAAGCGCCTGCGGGCTCAACCACAATGGCATCCTCGTTGTATAACCTTAGGATGGTGGTACAAACCTTGCCCTCGGGCACGGTAAGCATATCATCCAATATCTCGCGGCAAATGGCAAATGTTTTATCGCCGACACGTTTTACGGCGGCGCCGTCAACAAACCGGTCAATGTCTCCCAGGGCAGTGTTTTCCCCATTTTCTATAGAAGTACGCATAGAAGGTGCGCCTTCGGGTTCTACGCCTATCAGGGTGATATTGGGTAGTTGTTGCTTAAGATAGGTTCCCATACCCGCGGCCAGACCGCCACCGCCAACAGGCATTATGGCCACATCAAAGGCTGGCAGGTCCTGTAATACCTCTACGCCCACTGTGCCCTGGCCCTCAATTGTCCGGTAATCATCAAAAGGCGGGATGAACACCATATCGTGTTCCTTCGTATAAATTAAGGCTTCGCGCAGGCAGTCGTCAAAAGTATCGCCGGTTAAAACCAGTTCTACATTACCGTTGCCGAACATCTCTGTTTGCTTAACTTTTTGTTTCGGGGTAATCTCGGGCATAAAAATAACACCTTTGATGTCTTTTTTTTTGCACGAATAAGCCACGCCCTGCGCGTGATTGCCCGCGCTGGCGCAAACTACGCCTTTTGCCAGTTGCTCATCGCTTAGCTGCGCTACCAGGTTATACGCGCCCCTTAATTTATAAGAGCGTACGATCTGCAGATCTTCGCGTTTTAAATAAATATCGCATTCGTATTTTGCCGACAAGCGTTCGTTGTACTCCAGGGGCGTATGTTTCACCACATCTTTGAGCCGTTGGTAGGCCGCGTCAAAATTCAAATGCAATGCTGTTGCTGTATCCATTACTTAGTTCTTTACCAGCCTGTATGCCATCAGGCCCTGCAGGTCATCATCATTTATATCCAGCTTTGAATCGGCAAGCGTTAAAAAGCGTTTGTAAGCATCATACAGCTCGTCTTTATCCAACTTGTGCCCTAATCTTTCCAGGTGAAATTTAAGTGCGTGGCGGCCGCTGCGCGCGGTTAAAACAATACTTGCGCTCGGGAAGCCAACGTCTTCGGGCCGAATAATTTCATAGTTTTCGCGATTCTTTAAAAAGCCATCCTGGTGGATACCGCTGCTGTGCGCGAACGCATTGCTGCCCACAATAGCCTTGTTTGGCTGTACAGGCATACGCATCTGGCTGCTGATCATGCGGCTTATTTCATAAAAATTGCGGCTGTTTACATTGGTATGCAAGCCAAGCGCCGAGTGTGTTTTGAGGATCATCACTACCTCTTCGATAGAGGTATTACCCGCGCGTTCGCCAATGCCGTTGATGGTGCCTTCTACCTGGCGGGCGCCGTTCTGTAAACCGGCTATAGAGTTGGCTGTTGCCAGGCCCAGGTCGTTATGGCAGTGTACCGAAATAATGGCCTGATCGATATTCTTAACATTTTCCTTAAGGTATTTGATCTTGCTGCCATATTGGTCGGGCAGGCAATAGCCATTAGTATCGGGGATGTTCACCACGGTAGCACCTGCAGCAATAACCGCCTCTATCATCTGTGCTAAAAAGGCAACATCGGCCCGGCCGGCATCCTCAGCGTAGAACTCAATGTCTTCTACAGATTTTTTAGCATAGCTTACCGCATCTACGGCACGTTGCAGGATCTCCTCTCGGGTGCTGTTAAATTTGTGCTGGATATGCTGGTCGGATGAGCCGATACCCGTATGGATCCTTGGGCGTTTGGCGTACTTTAATGATTCTACAGCCACATCAATATCGGTTTTGTTGGCGCGGGTAAGCGCGCAAACCACAGGCTCTTTTACAGCCTTTGATATCTCGACAACGCTCATAAAATCCCCCGGACTTGAAACAGGGAACCCCGCTTCTATAATATCCACGCCCAGCGCCTCCAGTTCGTGGGCTATCTCAATTTTTTCGGGGGTTGTCAGCTGGCAGCCCGGTACCTGTTCGCCATCGCGAAGCGTGGTATCAAAAACATAAACGCGGTTGGGATCGTGTAACATAATTCCTGGATTTGAGATGTTAGATATGAGCTTTGATACTCGCATCTGCCATCGGTTAATTCAATTTTAAATACTTTTTATTTAGACCTTAGTTTGATGATGAAAGATCTCAATCTCACATCTCAATACTCATATCTCTTTAACTGCTATAAATCTTAATCTTTTGTAATCTGCATACCATTGCCCATTCTCGTTATAATGCGGCTCAAGCAGGGCGGTAACTTCCTTCAGCATCTCTTCTTTTTCTTCTTGCGGAACACCCACCAGGTATAACGGCGCAAACATGGTTATCCATTTAGCTACGCCCTGGTCACCGTCCTGCAACGGGGTTTTACGGTCGAAATGGGCTGCGTAAGTAACCCTAAAACCGTGTTTCTCTAACCTTGTAGCGTATTCGCCTATTGATGGAAAATACCATACCTGGGTTTTTGCCTGTTTGTGATACCCGCGTTGCTCCAGCACCTGTTTGGTTGCTGCTATCAGTTTGCCTACATTGCCTTTGCCGCCCATTTCGGCAACAAAACGACCGCCGGGTTTAAGGCTTTTATAAACGCTGTCCATCATACCGTCCTGATTTTTTATCCAGTGTAAAACAGCGTTTGAAAACACTGCGTCATACTTACCCGGCTCGTCAAATTTGCTTGCATCGGCAACTTCAAACTCCACATCGGGGTAGGTTGCTTTGGCCTGCGCTATCATCTCAGGCGAATAATCCGTCCCCTTTACAATAGCCCCGGCATTTTGGATCTGCTGGGTTAAATAGCCTGTACCGCAGCCAATATCCAGGATGTGCTCGCCTTTTTTAGCATCCAATGTTTCCAGCACATTTTCACCAAATTGGTAAACAAATGCATGCTTCTGGTCATATAGTTCAGCGTTCCATTTCATGTTAGTTCATTTGTTAAATGGTTCATTTGTTCATTGGATGTTATCATTTGCACATCTGCATATTAGCAGATCTGCACATTACAAGTATTCCAATACTTTTTGCCCCATGGCTTTGCAGCCTAATATTTTACTTTTGTCGGTGTGGGCATCGGCTATATCGCCGGTGCGGTACCCTTGTTTTAATGTTTTATCTATCGCGTCGGTTATCTTTTTAGCCTCTTCTTTTAGGCCGAAGCTAATCTCGAGCATCAATGCCACCGATAGGATAGAGGCCAGCGGATTGGCTTTGTCCAGCCCGGCAATATCGTGTGCCGAACCGTGGATAGGCTCGAAAAAGCCGGTACCATCACCAATTGACGCCGATGCCAGCATCCCCATGGAGCCTGCTATCTGCGAAGCTTCATCGGTAAGGATATCCCCAAAAAGGTTGGCGGTTAATACCACATCAAACTTTTTAGGGTTTTTAACCAGTTGCATGGCGGCGTTATCGATGAACATGTGTTCGGTTTCAACATCCGGGTATTGTTTTGCCACTTCCTGTACTACCTCGCGCCACAGGCGGGATGCTTCCAGCACGTTGGCTTTATCTACCGAGCAAAGCCTTTTGCCGCGTACGCGGGCTGCTTCAAATGCTTTGGTAGCTATGCGTTCTACCTCGTAACGATGGTAGATCATCAGGTCGGATGCGGTGTTGCGGTCTTCGCTTCGCTTCTTCTCGCCGAAATAAACATCACCTGTCAACTCGCGGAAGAACAGGATATCTGTACCCTTCAATATTTCGGGCTTTAAGCTTGATGCATCCAGCAATTCATCAAATAGCATGATAGGGCGCAGGTTAGCATACAGTCCCAATTCCTTACGGATCTTTAATAACCCCTGCTCCGGGCGCACTTTAGCAGAAGGGTCGTTATCATATTTTATGTGTCCGATAGCGCCGAATAGAATGGCATCGCTGGCCTTCGCTTTTTCAAGCGTTTCGTCTGGCAAGGGGTTGCCTGTAGCCTCAATTCCGGCATGGCCCATCAGGGCTTCGTCGAACGTGAATTCGTGACCGAAATCGGCGCCTATCTTTTCTAATACGGCTTTGCCCCAGGTGGTAACCTCGGGGCCGATGCCATCACCGGGTATTACTAATATGTGTTTTTTAATTGCCATGCCCCATACCCCCTAAAGGGGATTTATTTTATGTTTATATTTTATTTATTCCGCGCACTTCTTTTAGTTTCATCACCATCAGTTGTGCGTCGCTTTCTATCCATTTATCATACTCATCAATGGCCTTTAAACGGTCATCATCGGTTATGTAACCTTCCTCAACCATTTGGGTTGATTTAGCCACTGACGACCAGATCCCTATTTTCGGGATAAAGTTTGGCACGCCTTTTTTATAAACCTCGTTCGCCTCCAATACCTCCACATCGCATAAACCGGCTTCGGTAAAATAGCCGGGCAGATCTTCGGCAATGTGGTTGTTCATGCCTGCATCGCCGCGCCATCTTAAAAACGTTGCGTAAAACTGGCGCATACTTGCCGGCGGTTCGGGCTGCCATTCTAAAGCTTCGTGGTTGTAATCCAGTACGGATAATATGCCGCCCGGCTTTAGCATGCTTTTTAGTTTTGCCACCGCTTCCTGCGGGTTGTTCAGCCATTGCAGTACCCTTGCGGCCACTATGAGGTCGAATTTTTCTTTTGGCTCGAACGAGAACAGGTCGGCATTTAAAAGTTCCAGGTTTTTAACATCGGCATAGGTTTCTTTACCACTTTCAATAAAGTACGCCGTGTTATCTATGCCGGTTACATGCCCGGTTGATCCAACTTTTTGAGCGATGCCCTTAGAGATAGCCCCGGTGCCGCAGCCGATATCCAGCACTCGCCAGCCTTGCCTAAGCAGGGGAGGAAGTGTGGCATAATCGGCTTCAAGACTACGCTCGTCAAATAACTTCGCGGTGCCTTTGCCTTCCCGTTTTATCTCTTTCTGGTTCATTAGTTCACTGGTTCAATTGTTCATTGGTATTCCTACCTTTGACATTTTGGCTTTTACCTCTGCTCAAATTCCTCAATCAATTCCTTTTTGCTCAGGATGTAGTCGATATCATCATAGCCATTGGTCATGCAGGCCTTTTTGTACGGATTAACCTCAAAGGTTTCCTGTTCGCCGGTTTTTACAATTTTGATGAACTGGTCCACCAGGTCTATTTCTACCTCCGCATGCGGATCAGCATCAATTACCTCAAATAACCTTTTCAGAAAATCGTCGCTTACCTGTACCGGCAGCAGGCCGTTATTAAGGGCATTGCCTTTAAAAATATCAGCGAAAAAGCTGCTTACTACGGCATCAAAGCCATAATCGGCAATGGCCCAGGCCGCGTGTTCCCTGCTGCTGCCACAACCAAAGTTTTTGCCTGCCACAAGCACCTTGCCGCTATAGGTAGGGTTGTTTAAAACAAAATCCTGCTTTGGGTTGCCGTCGTTATCAAAACGCCAGTCGCGAAACAGGTTATTGCCAAAGCCGTCGCGGGTGGTGGCCTTCAAAAACCTCGCGGGGATGATCTGGTCTGTATCGATATTCTCGATAGGCAGAGGCACCACGCTGGTTTGTATGTGTTTAAATATTTTGGTCGGCATTATACTAACTCCTCCTGATTAAGAAATGAACGGATATCTGTAACTACCCCTGTAATCGCGCTGGCTGCCGCGGTGAGCGGGCTGGCCAGGAAGGTGCGTGAATTTGGCCCCTGCCTGCCTTCAAAGTTCCTGTTCGAGGTGGATACACAGTATTTACCTGCCGGGATCTTATCTTCGTTCATGCCCAGGCATGCGCTGCAGCCGGGTTCGCGCAGTGGGAAACCTGCCGCTTCAAAGATCTTGTCAAGCCCTTCGCGGATGGCTTGTTCCTGAACTTGTTTAGAGCCGGGCACTACCCAAACGGTAACATTATCGGCCTTGTGTTTACCTTTTACAAATTGGGCAACCTCGCGCAGGTCTTCAATGCGGCTATTGGTACAGCTGCCAATAAAAACATAATCGATAGGTTTGCCTAAAAGCTGCTCGTCATCGTGCAGGCCCATGTAATCAAGGGCTTTTTTGTATGATCCCTGTTCCTTTTGCTCAAACGAAGCAGTTTCCGGAACGTGCTGTGTAACGCCAATGCCCATACCCGGATTTGTTCCGTAGGTTATCATCGGCTCAATGTCTTCGGCCCTGAAGCTTAATACACTGTCAAACTGTGCGTCTTCATCAGAATACAGCGTTTGCCAGTAAGCTACTGCTTTATCCCATTCTTCGCCCTTAGGAGCAAATTCGCGGCCTTTTACGTAGTTAATGGTGGTTTCGTCAGGAGCGATCAATCCGCAGCGGGCACCCATTTCAATGCTCATGTTACAGATGGTCATGCGGCCCTCCATGCTTAGCCCGCGGATGGTATCGCCGGCGTACTCAACAGCATAACCGGTACCGCCCGCGGCCGAGATCTGGGAAATAATGTAAAGGATGATATCCTTTGCGCCAACGCCTTTTTGCAATTGGCCGTTTACCTCTATCTTCATGCGCTTAGGGCGCGATTGCAGTAAACATTGCGTAGCCATTACCTGCTCAACCTGCGAGGTACCTATGCCAAAGGCAATGGCACCAAAAGCGCCGTGTGTAGAGGTGTGGCTATCGCCGCAAACATAGGTGCCACCGGGGCGGGTGATGCCCAGTTCGGGGCCTATAACGTGGACGATACCCTGGAATGGATGCCCTAAACCGTAAAGTTCGATGCCGAACTCCGCGCAGTTTTTGGTGAGCATATCAACCTGGTATCGGGAAAGTTCTTCTTTAATGGGTAGATGCTGGTCCCACGTAGGGACGTTGTGGTCGGCCGTGGCAACAGTTTGTTTTGGCCTGAAAACCGGTAACCCTCTGGCGCGCAAACCATCAAAAGCCTGCGGACTGGTTACCTCGTGGATGAAATGTGTGTCGATGTACAAAATATCGGGGAAACCCTCGTTGCTACTGACGACGTGCGCATCCCAAATCTTGTCGAATAATGTTTGTCCCATTTTTTTAAGTATAAAGTCTAAAGTGGAAAGTTAAAAGTGTAAAGAGGAAGTTTATGGCTTCAACTTTACACTTTTAACCTTAAACTTAGTTACGCTTCTACAGCCTGGTTTTCGGGGCGTAAGCTGCGCACAGTTTTGCCAGCCTGCCACATTTCGCTGTCGCGTAATTCTTTCAATTCCGCATCTAATTTTTCGCGATAGTCAGTTTTACTGTTGCTATCAATAGATTTTTGCGATTC
Organism: Mucilaginibacter sp. AK015; assembly: GCF_014200785.1. Lineage (NCBI taxonomy): Bacteria > Pseudomonadati > Bacteroidota > Sphingobacteriia > Sphingobacteriales > Sphingobacteriaceae > Mucilaginibacter > Mucilaginibacter sp. AK015. Next base: position 202,924 of record NZ_JACHCV010000002.1, on the reverse strand, counting down.
TTTACCGGTCGCAACACTTTCGTAAAGTTCTTCAAACACGGGTTTAGTAGCGTCACGGAATTTTTTCCACCAATCAAGCGCGCCACGTTGCGCTGTTGTTGAGCAATTGGCGTACATCCAGTCCATACCGTTTTCAGCAACAAGTGGCATTAACGACTGGGTAAGTTCTTCAACTGTTTCGTTGAAGGCCTCAGATGGCGAGTGGCCCTTACTGCGTAATACATCATATTGAGCTGCAAAAACACCCTGGATACAACCCATCAGCGTACCACGTTCGCCCGTTAAATCGCTGTAAACTTCTTTTTTAAAGTCGGTTTCAAAAAGGTAACCACTACCCACAGCGATACCTAAAGCTATAACACGGTCTTTAGCCTTACCGGTAGCATCCTGGAAGATGGCGAAGCTTGAATTTAAGCCACGGCCTTGTAAGAACATACGGCGTAATGAAGTGCCTGAGCCTTTAGGGGCAATCAAAAACACGTCCACGTCGGCCGGAGGTATGATACCGGTTTGTTCTTTAAAAGTGATACCGAAGCCGTGAGAGAAGTATAGGGCTTTGCCCGGGGTAAGGTGTTTTTTAACAGTTGGCCATAAAGCTATTTGCGCAGCATCGCTCAATAAATAGCAAATAATGGTTCCTTTTTCAAGGGCCTCTTCAATTTCAAAAAGCGTTTCGCCCGGTACAAAGCCATCACTTACGGCTTTATCCCACGATTTTGAATTTTTACGCTGACCTACGATCACGTTAATGCCATTGTCTTTTTGGTTAAGCGCCTGGCCCGGGCCCTGAACACCGTAGCCGATTACTGCAACAGTCTCATCCTTCAATACGTCCTGAGCTTTTGATAAGGGGAACTCTTCGCGGGTTACTACGTTTTCCTCGGTACCGCCGAAATTTAGTTTTGCCATTGTTTTTTACTTTTTGTGATTACACCGGTGCTTTTTCGTTGATACACCGATTTTGCTTGTATATTTTAATTCTGATTTTACTTTTTTGTTCCCTTTCAGGAGGTTAAGGGGTTTACATCGTAAACACTTTTTGCCCTTTGTTTAAATATTCGTTTTCGATAACATCTTCACCCGGTTCCAGTCTTTCAAACTCGCGCAGCTTACTGTTAAACCCTTTACTGTTTTTGATGATAGCAACCCGGGCGCTGCGTACAAATTCTATCAATCCGTAGGGCTGCAATATTTTGATCAGGTTATCAGTTTCTTCGCGATGCCCGGTTGTTTCAAATACCGTATAATCCTTACGGATGACCACGGCACGCGCGCCATTTTCGCGCAGCAAGCGTTCTACACTCACCTTTTCGGCAATAACATCTGTTGACATTTTGTATAAGGCCAGTTCCTGCCAAATAACATCGTCGTTGGTATGGTAATATACTTTCAGCACTTCCACCTGTTTTTCTATTTGGCGGGTTAGCTTGCGCACCACATCTTCCGACTCGTTTATCACGATGTTGAAGCGATGGATACTCTCTATCTCCGACGGTGAAGTGTTCAGGCTGTCGATATTGATCTTACGGCGGGTAAAAATAATAGCGATGCGGTTCAGTAAACCTATCTGGTTTTCGGTATAAACCGTTATGTTGTATTCCTGCTTGGCCTCACCCCAACCCTCTCCAGAGGAGAGGGGGCTTTTATTTTCTTTTGTTGAATTTTCCATTTTTTTAATTTTTAAGTCCTCTCCTTAAGAGAGGATTTAGGTGAGGCTTTCTTATTTTAATCTTATCTCGGCAACACTGCAGCCTTGCGGCACCATGGGGAATACATTATTCTCTTTGGTAACCATTACTTCTAAAAGGAACGAACCGGGGTTGTTAAGCATTTCGTTCAGTGCCGATGGCAGGTCCTTGCGGTCATCTATTCTTTTTCCAGGGATGCGGTATGCCGCAGCCAAAGCCACAAAATCAGGGCTTTCGATATCTACGAACGAATAGCGGCGGGCATTGAACAGTTCCTGCCACTGGCGAACCATGCCCAGGAAGCGGTTGTTCAAAATGATGATCTTTACGTCTATCCCGCTTTGCATAATTGTACCCAGTTCCTGGCAGGTCATCTGGAAACCGCCATCGCCAATAACGGCAACCACGGTACGGTTTTGCGCGCCAAACTTTGCGCCAATGGCAGCAGGCAATGCAAAGCCCATTGTGCCTAAACCACCGCTGGTAACATTGCTGCGGGTTTTTTTAAAGTGCGCGTAACGGCAGGCCACCATCTGGTGCTGGCCCACATCAGTTACAATAACCGCTTCGCCTTTGGTTATTTCGTTCAGTTGTTTGATCACCTCACCCATGGTCATCTCGGCCGTGGTAGGATTAAGCTCCTGGTGTATCACCTGTTCAACCTCCTGGCGGGTGTAGTCTTTAAACTTGTTATGCCATTCAGTATGTTCTTTTTTATCTACCAAAGCGGTAAGCATAGGTAATGTCTCTTTACAATCGCCCCAAACGGGTACGGTGCTTTTTACGTTTTTGTCTATCTCGGCAGGGTCAATATCCAGGTGGATAACCTTTGCCTGTTTGGCGTATTTATCCAGACGGCCGGTTACACGGTCGTCAAAACGCATACCTATGGCTATTAATACATCACATTCGTTTGTTAAAACGTTTGGTCCGTAGTTGCCATGCATGCCCAGCATACCTACATTGAGCGGGTGATCTGTTGGAATAGCGCCCGCGCCCAGAACCGTCCATGCCGATGGGATGCCGCTCTTTTCAACAAAAGCTTTAAACTCCTGCTCGGCACTGCCTAATATTACGCCCTGACCCCACAGAACAAATGGCTTTTTAGCCGAATTGATGAGCCCCGCAGCTTCCTTAATATACTGTGGGCGAACAATAGGTTTTGGCCTATAGCTGCGGATGTGCTCGCATTTCTCGTAGCCTGCAAAATCAAATTTTTGTATCTGGGCGTTCTTGGTTATATCTATCAATACCGGGCCGGGCCGGCCGCTTTTGGCAATATAAAATGCTTTGGCAATAACCTCGGGAATCTCGGTAGCATCGGTTACCTGGTAGTTCCATTTGGTAACCGGGGTGGTTATATTGATCACGTCTGTCTCCTGGAAGGCATCGGTACCTAAAAGGCTCGCGAAAACCTGACCGGTGATACAAACCAAAGGGGTGCTATCTATCTGGGCGTCGGCCAAACCGGTAACCAAATTGGTAGCGCCGGGTCCGCTTGTTGCAAAAACAACACCCACCTTGCCCGATGTACGCGCATAACCCTGTCCCGCGTGCGTAGCGCCCTGCTCGTGGCGTACCAGTATGTGGTTCAGCTTATCGTTATAATGATATAAAGCATCGTAGATAGGCATGATAGCGCCGCCGGGGTAACCAAAAATGGTATCCACACCCTCCACAATCAGCGCTTCTAATAACGCTTCTGACCCTGAAACTTCTGTCGTTGGTGATTTTGCAGGCTCCGCTGCTTTTTCACTTACTTCCTGTGCGATTGTTTGTGTTTCCATTTTAACCCCCAGCCTCCGTTAGCTAACGGAGAGTTTTTGATTGATTTCTATGTTATATATTTTAGTCCCTTTGTTCCACCTTCAGGGTGTTAGGGGGCTACATTTCATCCGTTACGCAGCCTTCGGCAGCGTTGCTTACTGTTTTTGCGTAGCGGTATAAAAGCCCTTTGCTTACCTTTAAAGCCGGCTGTTTCCATGCGGCTTTACGGGCAGCAAGTTCTTCGTCGCTTATTAACACGTTAATGGTGCGGTTTATGGCATCAATAAATATCCTGTCCTCATCCTTTACAAAGGCAATTCCGCCGCCGTCGTAGGCTTCGGGCGTTATGTGGCCTACTACAAAGCCATGCGTACCACCGCTAAAACGGCCATCGGTAATCAGCGCTACCGAACTGCCAAGTCCCGCGCCAAATATGGCAGAAGTTGGTTTTAGCATTTCGGGCATACCCGGCGCGCCTTTCGGGCCCACGTTGCGGATAACCACTACGTCGCCTTTTTTTACAAAGCCGCTTTGTATACCGTGTATCAGCTCAAATTCGCCATCAAACACCCGGGCGGGGCCTTCAAAGCTGGTGCCTTCTTTACCGGTTATCTTGGCAACGCTGCCGCCTTCGGCAAGGTTGCCGTATAATATCTGTAAGTGACCGGTTGCCTTGATAGGGTTCTCTGCCGGGAATATTATTTTCTGACTTTCAAAATCAAGTTCAGGAACGTCTGCAAGGTTTTCGGCAATAGTTTTGCCTGTTACAGTTAAGCAATTGCCATTAAGCCAGCCCTGCGCCAGGCAGTACTTCATTACAGCAGGTACGCCGCCAATGTTGTGCAGGTCTTCCATCATGTACTTACCGCTTGGCTTCATATCGGCCAGTACCGGTATGCGGTTGCTTACGGCCTGGAAATCGTCCTGAGTAACCTTTACGCCAACACTTTTGGCCATTGCTATCAGGTGCAGCACCGCGTTTGTGCTTCCGCCTAATACCATTATCACCACTATCGCGTTCTCAAAAGCCTCGCGGGTCATGATATCCGATGGTTTGATGTCTTTCTCTAATAATACTTTTATTGCTTTACCGGCAGCTAAACATTCTGCCTTTTTATCCTCGCTTAACGCAGGGTTTGATGACGAGTAAGGCAAGCTCATGCCCAATGCTTCGATAGCGGCCGCCATGGTGTTGGCAGTATAAATACCACCGCAGGCGCCCGCGCTTGGGCAGGCGTTTTTTATCACACCTTCAAAATCTTCGGGCGTTATCTGGCCGGCTATCTTTTTACCTAAAGCCTCAAATGCCGATACAATGTTAAGGTCTTCGCCTTTCCAGTGGCCGGGTTTTATAGTGCCCCCATATACCATGATCGACGGACGGTTTAAACGGCCCATAGCCATGATAGAGCCGGGCATATTTTTATCGCAGCCGGGCAGGGTAATTAAGCCATCATAATATTGCGCGCCGGTAACCGCCTCAATAGAATCAGCAATTATATCGCGGCTCATCAGCGAATAGCGCATGCCCTCGGTGCCATTGCTCATGCCATCGCTTACACCTATGGTATGAAATATCAGGCCAACCATATCTTCGTCCCAGATGCCCTGTTTAACCAGTTTGGCCAGGTCGTTTAGGTGCATGTTGCAGGTATTACCATCGTAACCCATGCTGGCTATCCCTACTTGTGCCTTCTGCATATCATCATCGGTAAGGCCAATGCCATAAAGCATCGCCTTGGCAGCAGGCTGGGTTTCGTCCTGCGTAAAGGTTTTACTGTATTTATTTATCTCTACAGCGTTTGTAGTATCTGATGATGAACTCATTTTTTAATAGCGTTTTTTAAGCATTACACCTACAAAAAATTGCATGCGTCATGTAAGTTGTATTGTGTATTTGTAAGTTAGATATAGCAATAAAGAATAGCAATAGCGCGAAATATTTTTTTAAAAAAGTATATAATTTCAGTTATTTAAATAATTCAAAATTATAATTTGAAATTTTTAATAAATATAGAATATTATTTTTAACAACTTATACCAAAGTTTAAAACGGTATTCGGTATATTTTTTATGCATGCATAGTAAAAGATGGAAATTCGGCGTAAAATGGGGTAGGATGTGGTATTTTTTTGCAATTAAAAATTGATTTTCACCCGAAAGATTTTCATAACATTGCATAGCTTTCAAAAGCATTATATAATGGACAGGATCTCATTCCAGATATTACCAACCGACTTATTGCCCGATTATCGCCGGCAACAGGGGCTGACTATTTTGGAAAATTTTGAAAAGCTTAAAGAAAGCGACATATCTGCTCGTGATTTCAGTTTTTACACATCGGTATCCGCAGTTTTCTCATCCAAAATAGAGGGAGAGGATATTGAGTTAGATTCATTTATCAAGCACAAATTATCAGGTGTCAAATTTCTGCCCGACTATACCCAAAAGGTTGACGACCTGTATGCCACCTACCAGTTTGCGCAGAATAACGAATTAAATAAAAAGCACATAAAACAAGCGCATAAACTACTTACAAAGCATATTTTACATAAAAGCCAGCAAGGTAAAATGCGGGCCGACAAAATGTTTGTAATAACCCCTGATGGTAAGATAGAATATGTGGCTTGCGACTGGGTAAAGGTTAAAGGAGAAATGAAAAAGCTTTATGATGATATAAAGTTACTGTTAAATACTGAGCTGGATATTAAAGAAGCTTTTTTCTTTGCCTCGCTGATACATTTGGTTTTTGTGAAAGTACACCCGTTTTATGACGGCAATGGCCGCACTGCCCGCCTGTTGGAAAAATGGTTCCTTGCACAAAAGTTAGGGCCTAAAGCCTGGTTCTTACAATCAGAGAAGCTATATTATGATCAACACAATACCTATTATAATAATATAAGGGCATTAGGATTGGAGTATGATACGCTTGATTATTCTAAGGCTTTGCTATTCTTAAATATGTTGCCGGCGACTATTTTAACAGTGTGAAATTTGAAAAGAAACAGTTGATTTAATGAATGTAGATTTAATCCAACGTGTACATTACCTAAATTCAATAGGTGAAACAGAACCGATTCAAAGGTTTAACCATTGGATAAATGGAAACGAAGGTCAAGGCGATTTTAAGTTTATTGTTGGCGACGAAATATACTACTGGAAGATAATATCATCAAAGGACTTTAAGGACATCATTGACGAGGATGTTACAGACTGGTTTTTTATTTATTCTGAAAACAAGGAGTTTATGGCAATGGCGAAAGTAAGGTTTACCGATTTAAATTTAATTGAAGAAAAACGGGAACTTACATATCGTCCATTTGGATTTTAAGATCCAATATCGAATCGCTTAAAATAGTCGACGAGGTGCCAATAAGTCTTTGGGCACCATATCAAGAAAAAACACCACATGAGCGTCTGAACTATTACTTCGCTCAACTCTTATTGAAACTTAAAGACCACAGAATTGCACTAACTGAGTTTGTCAGTTATAAAGTTTCAAAGTCGGGGGAAAGGAGAATTAGATAAACTTCAAAGACCGGAAAGGCATGCAATAAAAAAGGCCCGGAGCAAACCTGCCCGGGCCTTCGTTATAATTTCGAGGAGTATTTTACTTGTGTGTGATACCTTCGGCTAATACGGTAACCTTATTGTTTAAGGCTTCAACTACACCACCCTGTATAAAAAATACCTCTTCCTTAGCGCCGGCAGTACCGCGAATGGTAAGTTTACCATCGTTTAAGGTAGAAATGATAGGGGCGTGATTGTTTAAGATCTCTAAAAATCCTAACGTACCGGGTAAGGTAACCGAGGTAGCCTCGCCTTCGTAAACTTTTTTATCAGGAGTAAGAATTTCTAATGTCATCTGTTTTAGATATGAGATATGAGATTTGAGATGTGAGACATTTGCCTTGCGATCCCCCGAACTTATATCCGTTTCTTAATTTATTTAGAAGAAGATATGAGATTTAAAACCCTGGTCTCAAATCTCATATCTATAATCTCAAATCTTAATTATTAGCTTCAGCTAACAGTTTTTTACCTTTTTCAATCGCATCTTCAATGCTGCCCACAAGGTTAAATGCTGCTTCGGGATATTCATCAACTTCGCCATCCATGATCATGTTAAATCCTTTGATGGTATCTTTGATGTCAACCAATACACCTTTTAAACCGGTGAACTGCTCGGCCACAAAGAATGGCTGAGAAAGGAAACGCTGAACACGGCGCGCGCGCGATACAACTAATTTATCTTCTTCAGATAGCTCGTCCATACCTAAGATGGCGATGATATCCTGCAACTCTTTGTAACGCTGTAAAATTTCTTTAACACGCTGAGCTGTTCTGTAGTGCTCTTCGCCTAAGATAGCAGCGCTAAGGATACGTGAGGTAGAGTCCAACGGATCCACAGCCGGATAAATACCAAGCTCGGCAATTTTTCGCGAAAGTACGGTTGTTGCATCTAAGTGGGCAAATGTTGTTGCCGGTGCAGGGTCGGTCAAGTCATCCGCAGGTACGTAAACGGCCTGTACAGATGTAATTGAACCACGTTTTGTTGAAGTGATACGCTCTTGCATGGTACCCATCTCGGTAGCCAGTGTTGGCTGGTAACCTACCGCCGAGGGCATACGGCCTAATAACGCCGACACCTCAGAACCTGCTTGTGTAAAGCGGAAGATGTTATCAATAAAGAATAATATATCACGGCCTTTACCTTCTTCGTCACCATCGCGGAAATACTCCGCAAGGGTTAAGCCCGAAAGCGCCACACGTGCACGTGCACCCGGGGGCTCGTTCATCTGTCCGAAAACGAATGTCGCTTTTGATTCTTTTAAAGCCTCGGTATCGATCTTTGTCAGATCCCAACCGCCTGCTTCCATCGAATGCATAAACGCATCGCCATATTTTATAATGCCCGATTCAAGCATCTCGCGCAGTAAGTCGTTACCTTCACGGGTACGCTCGCCTACACCTGCAAATACAGATAAACCTGCATATGCTTTCGCGATGTTATTTATCAGTTCCTGAATTAATACTGTTTTACCAACACCGGCACCGCCAAACAAACCAATTTTACCACCTTTTACATAAGGTTCTAAAAGGTCGATTACCTTGATACCTGTAAACAACGCTTCGGTTTCGGTAGATAGGTCTTCAAAACGCGGAGGGGTTGCGTGGATAGGGCGACCGGCAGATTTATCCAGGTTAGGGATACCATCGATGGCATCACCAACTACGTTAAATACACGGCCTTTTATTGATTCACCAACCGGCATTTTTATAGCAGCCTCGGTATCTAAAACCTTCATGCCGCGCAGCAAACCATCGGTCGAGTCCATGGCGATTGCGCGCACACGGTCTTCACCTAAATGTTGCTGAACTTCTAAAATGATTTTTTGTCCGTTGTCTTTTGTGATCTCAAGCGCATCATAGATCTTTGGAAGATGTGCATCATCAGCGAAACTTACGTCAACTACCGGACCAATGATCCGTGATATTTTTCCAATGTTTGGCATATATAACCTGGTGTTTTAAAGAATTTAAAATGAAACAGATACCTTGCATACAAGGCGGTACTATTTCAGAGGCGCAAAGTTAAGGTTTATTGCCAAATATTTAAACACTTATATCAACTTTTTATCCGAAAGATTTTAACGCCTTAAACCAAGCTTAATTTTAATGTTTTTATAAAGATCACTGCTAACTATCCTATGCAAACTGCTAACTTCTGACGGCAAACTCTAAAACGATTTTACCCATATGTGCGCTGCTTTCCATCACCCGGTGCGCTGCTGCCGCTTCATCAGCAGCAAAAGTTTTGTATATAACAGGTTTTATTTTGGCCGATGCCAGCAATGGCCAAATGTGCTTTTCCAGGTTTTGGGCAATGGCGCTTTTAAACTCAACATCCCGCGCCCGCAGCGTTGAACCCGTTATACTGATGCGTTTGCGCATTACGGTCGAAAGGTCAATTTCTGCATTTTTGCCCTTCATGGTATTGATGAGTACCAGCCGGCCTTCGGGGGCAAGGCTTTTGATGTTTGGAGCAGTATAATCACCGCCTATCATATCCAATATCACATTTACGCCATTGCCGCCGGTGAGCTGGTCTATCGTATTGCTGAAATCCTGATGGTTATAGTTTATGGACTTCGCGGCGCCAAGCGCTTCGCAAAACCTGCATTTTTCATCGCTGCCTGCAGTAACATACACAGTACTGCCCAGCGCGGTTGCCATTTGTATGGCCGCCACGCCGATGCCGCTGCTGCCGCCATGCACCAGCAGGCTTTCGCCGGGCTGCAGGTGGCCACGGTCGAACACATTGCTCCAAACGGTGAAGAATGTTTCGGGTAAGGATGCTGCTTCGGCAAACGACAGGTTACCGGGCACAGGCAGGCATTGCCCTTGGGGGGCCGTGCAGTATTCGGCGTAGCCGCCCCCAATTACCAATGCGCAAACTTTATCGCCAACCTTCCATCGGGTTACGGCAGCACCAACTCCGGCAACTATACCGGCTATTTCCAGTCCGGGGATATCAGGCGGCGCACCGGCGGGTGGGGGATAGTTGCCCTTGCGCTGCGCTACATCAGGCCGGTTAACCCCTGCTGCCATCACTTTAACCAACACTTCGTTAGCGTTACAGGCAGGAACGGGCCTGTCGGCTAATTCTAAAACTTCGGGGCCGCCAGGCTCGCTGATAATAATGGCTTTCATATAAACAATAATAGCCTTTATGCCCGATATGTTTGAAATGTTACCCCTTTAATCATCCCGCTTAGATCTTAGTTGGTCGACGCGGCTTCGATGCGTTGCAACATAGAAAAGGTCAGGGGTGTAGTAATCTTCTGTTGCTTTTAAAAATACGTATTTGAACAACAATCAACCATAATTTATTTTTGTTTTTAATACACGCCTGTGATAAAGCACTGCTTATTTATTATTTTATTTGTAGTATAAAATTCAAGCTTATGTCAATTACAGCAGGCCAGGCGGCTCCCCAGTTTACATTAACCTCGTCAGATCTTAAAGAAGTATCATTAGCCGATTTTAAGGGCAAAAAGGTGGTTCTGCACTTTTTCCCGCTGGCGTTTACGGGTGTGTGCACCACGCAGCTTTGCACCATGCGGGATAGTTTTGGTTATTACGACGGCTTAAACGCTCAGATCTTAGGCGTATCGGTCGATTCGCCTTTTACATTGGCAAAGTTTAAAGAAGAGAATGGTTACCAGTTCCCGCTGTTGTCTGATTTTAATAAGGAGGTATCGGCCGCCTACGGCGCGCTATATGCCGAGTTTGCCTTTGGCATGAAAGGCGTATCAAAACGCGCTGCCTTTGTGATAGATGAAGATCAGAACGTGCTATATGCCGAGGTGCTTGAGAACGCAGGAGATTTGCCAAATTTTGAGGCAATTGCGCAAAAAGTAAAGTAATTGATAAAAAAGTTTGCAATGGATGCAGAAAATCCTATTTTTGCAGTCCTTTAAAAAAGGTCTTGCATCGGTTTGTGATGTAAGATTTAATATGTTGAAAACGCACTTGTAGCTCAATTGGATAGAGCATCTCACTACGGATGAGAAGGTTTGGGGTTCGAATCCCTACAAGTGCACACAAACTAAGCCTTTCTGTATAAAACGGGAAGGCTTTTAACTTTAATCGCAAGGGATGCTTAACTTAGTTCTGTTTGGTCCGCCCGGTGCCGGGAAAGGTACTCAATCACAAAAACTTATCGAAAAATTTGGCCTAATTCACCTTTCAACGGGCGATCTGTTGCGCGGTGAAATATCGCAGGGCACCGAATTAGGTATCGAGGCAAAAAAGCTGATGGATGAAGGGATGCTAGTGCCTGATAGCGTTGTCATCGGCATGATCAGTAACAAACTGGATGCTAACAAAGATGCCAAAGGATTTATTTTTGATGGGTTTCCTCGTACAGTTGCCCAGGCCCAGGCTTTAGACGAGTTGCTGGAATCGAAAAACTCCGCCATTTCGGGCATGATAGCCTTAGAAGTTACTGATGGCGAATTGGAGCAACGCTTATTAAAGCGGGGCGAAACCTCAGGGAGGCCTGATGATGCCAACCCCGAAGTAATACGCAAGCGCATTAAAGAATATAATGATAAAACTGCACCTGTTGCAGGTTTTTATAAAAACCAAAACAAGTTTACAAGCATTAATGGTATAGGTTCGATAGACGAGATATTTGATTCTATTAACACCGTTATAGCTTCGTATTAATATATAGTCCGAAAGTCGGCAAAACGGTAAAGTCCGGGAGAAGGAAGTGTATATTTCTTTACTTTCGGACTTTACTGTCTTTCGGGCTTCCTAACAAAAAAATAAAAACGATGTCTCAAGGCTCAAATTTTGTTGATTACGTAAAGATATGCTGCCGTTCGGGACATGGAGGGGCCGGTTCATCGCACCTGCACCGCGATATTTTAACCTCGAAGGGCGGACCTGATGGTGGCGATGGCGGCCGGGGCGGCCATGTTATTGTAAAAGGTAACGCCCAGCTATGGACTTTGCTTCACCTTAAGTTCCGCAAACATGTGATAGCCGGGGATGGCGAGTCGGGCGGGAGTTCCCTGCGGTCGGGAAAAACCGGTCGCGACGAGGTCCTTGAAGTGCCGTTGGGTACCATTGCCAAAAACGCCGAAACAGGCGAAGTGCTATTTGAGATAAGCGCCGACGGCGAAACAAAAATATTGGCGCGTGGCGGCCGTGGCGGTCTGGGTAACTGGCACTTTAAAACTGCCACGCAGCAAACTCCGCGTTTTGCCCAGCCGGGAGAAGATGGTGAAGAGGACTGGAATATTCTTGAGCTTAAACTACTGGCCGATGTTGGTTTGGTAGGTTTCCCGAACGCGGGTAAATCAACATTATTATCGGTAGTATCTGCCGCTAAACCCGAGATAGCCGATTACGCCTTTACTACACTGGTACCCAATCTGGGGATCGTATCCTACCGAAACAACAAATCGTTTGTTATGGCCGATATTCCGGGTATTATAGAGGGTGCATCGCAGGGCAAGGGGTTGGGGATAAGGTTCCTGAGGCACATCGAACGTAACTCTGTATTATTGTTTATGGTACCGGCTGATACGGGCCGCACTATAAAAGAGGAGTACAGCATCTTGTTAAAAGAACTGAATGAATATAACCCCGAACTGATGCATAAGCCCCGCGTGCTGGCCATAACCAAAGCCGATATGCTTGACGATGAATTGCAGCAGGAGATGGAAAAAGAGGTGCCGGCGGATATTCCTTATGTATTCATATCTTCTGTAGCCGAAAAAAACATTACCGAGCTTAAAGACCTGCTTTGGAAAGAGATCAATAAATAATTTCTTTTATCGCCTGCCAAGTGTAAATATAAGCAGTGCTGTGTTTAGCAGCAATAACGCCGGCTGTACCCAGGTGTTAAAGCTTTGCAGATTGTCTGACCGGATAGCGCGCTTGTTTTGCGCGATATATACAATGTCGCCGTTTTGAAGTATGGATCGCGGGTCGGATAAAGAATTGATATTACTCAGGTCAATTTCAGTTACGTTCTGAAGCTTCCCCCTGCCCCGTATAATTTTGATATTTTTTTCGTTGGCCGCAGGCGTTAAACCACCAGCCTGCCCAATCATTTCGACCAGCGTTGTGTTGTCTTTTACTATCGGGAAATTGCCCGGTGACCTTATTTCGCCCAATAACGTTACTTTTAAGTTTATAACTTTAAGCTCAATTATCGGGTCTTTTAAAAGGCTTTTGCGGTATAGATCTTCAATAAGCTTTGTGGCCTGGCTGCGCGTTAAGCCGGCAACCTGAATATGGCCTAAAGCCGGCAAAGCCACGGTACCATCCTCTTCCACCTGGAAGGTTTGCCCTTGTCCGGCAGTAGTATTAGCCGAGGTGGTTGATACGGGCATCTCATCAACAATATAACGCAGGCTTTGCAGGTTCCTTATTTGTAAAATATCCTGTGGCTGTATTTTGTAGCTTACGGTTGCAGTCATTTGTTGTGCTGTATCGGCAATGGTCGACGCCCGTTTTTCAAACAGTATCTGGTTTTGCTTATATGAACATGAACAGCCGAACGTTATTATGAAGGCAAAACAAATAAAATATAAAGCACGCATATATGTTATTACTGCTTAATGTTACTGATAATTAGGCAGCAATTCCAAAATTACATATTTTGCGCCTAAATAAGTGTATTATCCAACGTGCATTACCCTAAAATATCTGTAATTACTGTTTGCTATAATGCCCAAAGCACTATTGAACAATGTATACGATCGGTGGTCAGCCAGGACTATCAGGATATTGAGTACATCATCATTGACGGTGCCTCAACAGATAATACCGTTTCTATAATCGAAAAATATATAAAGGATATCCGGCTATTTGTATCAGCGCCCGATAACGGCATTTACGACGCCATGAATAAAGGCATAGCTTTAGCCCGGGGCGATGTAATTGGCATACTTAACGCAGATGATGTGTTTGCGGGTAACCATATTTTAAGCGATATAGCCCAGGCTTTTGCCGGCAATGCCGTTGATATTGTTTATGGGGATCTGGATTATATCAAACCCGGCAAGGGAATCGTTCGCAAATGGCGTGCGGGGCAATACAAAAAAGGGATGTTTAACCGTGGCTGGATGCCGCCGCACCCTACTTTTTATTGTAAGCGGCAGGTATTTGCCAGGTTTGGTAATTACAGCCTGGAGTTTGGCACCGCTGCCGATTATGAGCTGATGTTGCGGTTTATGCACTTGAGGCAGGTGCCATCGTTTTATTTGCAGCAGGTGTTTGTAAAAATGATGGTAGGCGGGGTTAGTAACAAAAATATTATTAACCGTATTAATTCTTTATTTTTTGACCTGAAGGCCATGTACCGCAATGAAATAATATTTCCGCCTATTGCGTTGCTTTTCAAGCCATTGGTAAAAATTGTTCAATATTTTTAATTTAAAATGAAATTAATACATTTGCTTTATAATTGCCCCTAACAATTAATTTAAATGCCGGAGTATTTTAGCACGTATTACTTTGTATACTACTTACTAATTATAGCGTTCTCTACTCTGGTAACGGTGCTCGCTATCCCTTCCATTTTGCATGTTGCCCGCACCCGGCACTTATATGATGATGTTGGCCATTTCCGCAAACAGCATGACCACGGCATACCCCGTTTAGGTGGGGTGGCAATCTTTGTAAGCTTTACCATTACTCTATTATTATTCAGCATTATAGATAAAACCATACCGGTTAGTTATTTGCTGGCGGCCAGCATAGTGTTGTTTATAATGGGCTTAAAGGATGACCTTTCGGGGGTAAATTCAAGCACCAAGTTTTTTATACAATTTATTGTGGCAACCACACTGGTCATCCTGGGCGATATACGCTTTACCAGTATGTATGGTGTACTGGGTATTTATAATATATCATATGTTACAAGTGCTGTATTGTCTATCCTGTTTATCATCCTTATTATAAATGCCTTTAATTTAATAGATGGTATTGACGGCCTTGCCGGTACTACCTGCATTATTGTTAATGGCACCTTCTCTGTTCTTTTTATATCAATAAGGCATTACGAACTGGCAGCGGTATCGCTGAGCATAGCCGGTGCTACATTTGGCTTTTTACGCTTTAACTTAACACCTGCCAGAATATTTATGGGCGATGCAGGGTCTTTGCTCATCGGCCTGATATCAGCAATTATGGCGGTTAAATTTATCGAGCTTAATAAAATCACAGAGGGTAATACCTCTGCTGTCGTATCGGCGCCCGCTTTAACATTCGCTCTATTAATGGGGCCTATTTTTGACACCCTGCGTGTGTTTGTATTGCGTATTGTTAAAGGCAAATCGCCGTTTACTGCCGACAGGAACCACATACATCACCGCGTGCTGCGGCTGGGCTATACCCATTTGCAAACTACGCTTATTTTAGGTGCTATTAATATTATACTTATTATTATGGCGTTTGCGTTTGCCCACCTGGGTAACTTTACGCTCATCGTGATTATACTCTCAACCTCTGTTTTGTTTAACTGGGCAATAACGTTCCTGCTTAGGTCAAAAGAGCGCGACAACGTGTCTCTGCGTAACCTTTTTGCATAACACCCCCGCACGCTATTTAATTTGCTAATTTTGCATCCTTAACTTAACATAAATGAGGATCGCTATAAACGGTTTCGGCCGTATAGGCCGTATATTTCTGAGGACCATTCTTGCAAAGCCGGGTATTGTTGTTATGGCCATAAACGACCAAACCGACACCGCTACGCTTGCCCATCTGTTTAAGTACGACTCTGTTCACCGTGGCTTTAAAGGTACAGTTACTACCGATGAGGAAAATCTGTATGTAAATGGCAACGCTATAAAAGTACTACGCCAGGCCGACCCCGCATTGCTGCCCTGGAAGGAACTTGATATCGACCTGGTAATAGAATCTACAGGCAAATTCATAAGTCGCGAAGATGCATCAAAGCACCTTACCGCCGGTGCTAAACAAGTTATTATATCGGCCCCGCCGGCAGATAAAAGCATACCAACAGTTGTTTTGGCTGTTAACGATGGCGCGGTCGACCTACGATCGCCTATACTGTCAAACGCTTCGTGTACCACCAACAATGTGGCTGCCATGGTTAAGATACTTGACGACAACTGGGGCATAAAAGATGGATACATTACCACTGTACACTCTATGACCGGCGACCAAAACCTGCACGACGCCCCGCATAAAGACCTGCGCAGGGCAAGGGCCGCGTCTGCCTCAATCATACCCACAACCACCGGGGCCGCAAAGGCCATTACCAACATATTTCCACATTTAGAAGGCCGGTTGGGTGGTGCGGGAATACGTGTACCGGTGCTTAACGGCTCGTTAACCGATTTTACCTGCAGCCTAAAAAAAATGCCAACTGTAGCCCAAATAAACGCCGCCTTTAAAGCCGCCGCTCATGGCCCCATGAAAAACGTACTGGAATATACCGAGGACCCTATCGTGTCAACAGATATTTTAGACAACCCGCATAGCTGCGTATTTGACGCGCAGTTAACTTCGATAGTAGGCGGACTGGTAAAAGTGGTGGGCTGGTACGATAACGAGATGGGTTACAGCAGCCGCCTGGCCGACCTGGTTGAAAAAATAAGCCAATTGCCCGCATGATAAAATTTATTACTGCCGATGAGGTGCTGCCCATACGCAACCAGGTATTGCGCGACGGTAAGCTAACACTTGATGAATGCCGTTTCCCGAATGATGATGCAGAAGAAGCTTTCCACGTGGGGTATTATAAAGATGGTGAACTGGCCTGCATCGCGTCTTTTCATCCAACGGCGTATAAGGGTATGGAAGGCAAGGCTTACCAATTAAGGGGTATGGCCACACTGGAAAAATATCGGGGCAAAGGCTATGGTACCATGTTGGTTAATTTTGCTATTACGTACCTGCGGGGGCAAAAGGTTAACTACCTTTGGTGCAATGCACGTAAAAAAGCGGTGCCATTTTATTTAGGGGTCGGTTTCGAGATCATTTCTCAGGAGTTTGAGGTACCCGGCATTGGCCCGCATCATGTAATGTATGTTAAGATACAATGAAATTTTGATGAAAACATAGCACCTTTTTAACTTTTGGGTTGGGTTTTAAGATAAATTTCGACAAATTGCCCCGTTCGTAAAAATTATAACATCAAATATGAAGACAATAGATCAGATCAGTTTTAACGGTAAAAGAGCGCTTATCCGTGTAGATTTTAATGTGCCTTTGGATAAAGACTATAACATTACCGATGATAACCGTATGACCGCCGCGTTACCAACCATTAAAAAGATATTAAAAGATGGTGGTGCCGTTATCCTGATGTCGCACTTAGGCCGCCCTAAAAACGGTCCTACCGAAGAATTTAGCTTAAAACATATAGTACCTCACCTGGCCGACCTGCTGGGCCAGCACGTAGATTTTGCCGACGATTGCATTGGCGAACAAGCTGTAGAAAAAGCCAAAAACCTTGAAAAAGGCGAAGTGCTTTTATTAGAAAACCTGCGTTTTTATAAAGAGGAAGAAAAAGGTGATAAGGATTTTGCCGAAAAACTTTCAAAATTGGGCGATGTATATGTAAACGATGCCTTTGGCACAGCTCACCGCGCCCATGCCTCAACCGCCGTAATTGCGCAGTTTTTCCCCGAAGCCAAATTTTTTGGTTACCTGATGGCTGCTGAATTAAACAACGCCGAAAAAATACTGAACGATGCCCCTAAGCCATTTACGGCTATCATGGGCGGGTCTAAAGTTTCTGACAAAATAGAATTGATTGAAAAGCTGCTGGATAAGGTGGATAACCTGATCATTGGCGGGGGTATGGCCTATACCTTTGCTAAAGCCGATGGTGGTACCATAGGTACATCGCTGGTTGAGGCCGATAAGCTTGACCTTGCTTTGAGCCTGAAGCAAAAAGCAAAAGAAAAAGGCGTTAACCTGCTGCTGCCGGTTGATAACGTAATTGCCGATGCTTTTTCTAACGATGCCAATACTGATGTTGCCAAAACAGGCCAGATCCCCGACAACTGGATGGGACTTGATATCGGCCTCGAAACGGTTGAACTATTCAGCAAGGTGGTTGAAGAATCAAAAACCATCCTTTGGAACGGTCCGATGGGTGTTTTTGAGATGGAGAAATTTTTGGTAGGCACCAAAGCCATTGCCGAAGCGGTGGCCAAAGCTACAGAAAATGGCGCTTTTTCATTAATAGGCGGCGGCGATTCGGCTGCTGCGGTAGCCAAGTTTGATATGACAGCTGATGTTAGCTACGTATCAACAGGCGGTGGCGCTTTGCTGGAGTATATGGAAGGTAAGGAACTGCCGGGCGTTAAAGCGATAAACGAAGACTAATATTGTAACGTAAATATTATAAGGAGCCTTCCGGATTTCGGAAGGCTTTTTTTGTTTAATTCATTACTTTTAATCCATCAACATAGCATCATGAAGAAAAACATACTTATAGCCTTCTGCTTTATCCTTTTGGCTTTCAACTCTTTCGCGCAAAGCGATGCCGCCTACATTAAAGAGAATTATACCAAGTTTGAATACCAAGTGCCTATGCGCGATGGTAAAAAGCTGTTCACATCGGTATACGTACCAAAAGATCAAACCAAAAAATACCCCATCATGGTGGACCGCACCTGCTATAGTGTTGCACCATACGGGGCCGATAAATATAAAGGCAGCCTTGGCCCATCAAGCCAGTTTACACACGATGGTTATATATTTGTTTACCAGGACGTGCGCGGCCGCTGGATGAGCGAGGGCATTTACGAGGAGATGACCCCCGAGCTGGAAGTACACAAAACCAATAAGGATGTTGATGAAGGCACCGATACGTATGATACCATAGACTGGTTGCTTAAAAACCTGCCGAATAACAACGGTAAGGTAGGGGTATGGGGGATATCTTACCCCGGTTTTTACACCACAACTGCTTTATTGAGCCGCCACCCGGCGCTGGTTGCCGCGTCGCCGCAGGCGCCCATCGCCGATCTGTACCGCGATGACGCTTTCCATAACGGCGCGTTTATGCTGGTTGCCAACTTTGGTTTTTACCCCGGCTTTACCAATAGGCAGGATGATAAACCAACCCAACGCCGCGCAAAGAGTTTTAACCCGGGTACCGAAGATGGTTACAAATTCTTTTTGGATATGGGCAGCATGCGCAACTCCAACGTAAAATATTATAAAGATACCATCCGCCTGTGGAACGAGATGATGGACCACCCTGACTATGACCAGCACTGGAAAGACCGTAACGTGCTACCCCACCTGCACGATATTAAGACCGCAGTACTGGTTACCGGCGGCTGGTACGATGCCGAAGACTTATACGGCGCTATCAACACTTATAAGGTATTAGCCAAAAAGAACCCAACCACGCCCGTTTACTTTGCTATGGGCCCGTGGGTGCATGGCGGATGGGCGCGCGGCAACGGCGACCACCTGGGCGATGTTGGCTTCGGCGGGCCAACCGGTCCGTTTTACAGGGAGAAGATAGAATTCGCGTTTTTTAGTCATTACCTGAAGGGCACCCCGCTGGATATAGCAAAGGTGAACACCTTTGAAACCGGCGTAAACGAATGGAAAACCTACAAAACCTGGCCACCTGCTGAGGCGCAGGAGAAAAACCTATACCTGCTGTCGGGCGGTAAGCTATCGTTTACGGCGCCTGTAAACACTAAAGATGATTTTAAAGAGTTTGTATCAGACCCAATGAACCCGGTACCTTTTATTGATGGTATTGACTTTGATATGAAGCGCGAGTACATGACTGCCGACCAGCGTTTTGCCGAAAAACGCCCCGACGTGTTAACATATAAAACCGAAGTGCTTGATAAAGATATTACCATTGCCGGCAACATTTGGGCAAACCTGAAGGTGAGCACCACCGGCACCGATGCCGACTGGGTGGTAAAAGTGCTGGATGTTTACCCTGATACCGCCACAGCGGGTAAATTTACAGGTAAGGATGTGCAAATGGCAGGCTACGAGCAAATGGTACGCAGCGAGGCTATGCGGGGCAAATACCGCAACAGCTTTAGCAAACCCGAGCCGTTTGTGCCAGGCAAAGTAACCCCGGTAAACTTCGAACTGCAGGATGTTCTGCACACCTTTAAAAAAGGACACCGAATTATGGTGCAGATACAAAGCACCTGGTTCCCGCTTATCGACAGGAACACGCAGCAGTTTCAGGATATCATGAAGGCTAAGGATACCGATTTTAAAAAAGCGACGCATAAGGTGTATACATCAAAGGCGCACCCAAGTTATTTGAAGGTGAGGGTGTTGTAAGGTAGAATATATAATTGTTTGATTATCAGGTGTTGATGAGTGTTCACGGTGTTCACGTGCGGCGAACGTGAACACCTAACCGAACAAGGTTGGTAGCTAACGCTGTTGTTATTTTAGTATCATTCTGTGAAAACATCAAATACAAACTATTTACATAGCTTATTGTTGTGTCATTTTTTTGGATATGCATATTGCATTTACTTATTTTTATACTAATGAAACCGCACATCAATATCACCGCCATACAGCACATCGGCATCCCGGTAACCAACATCGGCGATTCGCAAACGTTTTATGAACGGCTGGGCTTTACCAAGGCCATGCTGGCCGGCTTTATGGATGGTGGCCGGCCGGGTACATGCGTAATGATGCGGCGCGGCGAAATGCTCTTAGAGTTATACCAGTTACCCGAGCCTCAGCTACAGGAGGTGCGAAATCGTAAGAACGGACATATAGACCATATAGCTTTTAATGTAGAGAATATTGACGAGGCTTTTGCCGAGATAAAACGTACCGGGTTCAATATTATTGAACCGGAACCTGTATTGTTGCAGTTTTGGAGCAAGGGCTGCCGTTATTTTAACATAACCGGCCCCGACGGCGAACGGCTGGAATTTAACCAGATCCTTTAGTGGGTAAGTATTTAATGCCCGTTATTCGAAAAATAATTCACAACTTATTGCCAATTGGCGTAATTAATCTAAAAACCTGTAGATGATCATGAAATTTATGGCAAAGAACGGATTATTATTGAGTTGCTGTATTTTAGCGGGGTTTGCATCGTTTGCACAAAAGGCACAAATAACGCCTTACCATGAGCCCTATCGTCCACAAGTGCATTTTTCGCCTAAAGAACACTGGACGAACGACCCAAACGGCCTGGTATATTATAAAGGTACATATCACTTGTTTTTTCAGTATTACCCAAAAGCAACGGTTTGGGGGCCAATGCACTGGGGCCACGCCGTGAGTAAAGATCTGATCCACTGGGAACAGTTGCCTATTGCATTATATCCTGATAAGCTGGGCTATATATTTAGCGGCAGCGCGGTTATAGATAAAGATAATACATCCGGGTTGGGCACTAAAGATAAGCCTGCTATAGTTGCCATATTTACCCATCACGACCCGAAAGGCGAGAAAGCTGGTTCGGCTAAATTTCAAAATCAAAGCCTTGCATATAGCTTAGATGAAGGCCTTACCTGGATAAAGTATAAGGGCAACCCGGTGCTCAAAAATCCGGGTATCAGAGATTTTCGGGATCCGAAAGTTTGCTGGTATGCCCCCGGTAATAAGTGGATAATGACACTTGCCACTAAAGACAGAATTACCTTTTATTCATCGCCTGATTTAAAGAAGTGGAAAAAAGAAAGCGAATTTGGCCAGATGCTTGGCGCGCACGGCGGCGTTTGGGAGTGCCCCGATCTGATATCGCTTAAACTAAATGGTAAAGAATATTGGGTGCTACTGGTTAGCATTAACCCGGGCGGGCCAAATAAAGGTTCGGCTACGCAATACTTTGTGGGTCATTTCGACGGGGGGAAATTCACGCCGATAGGCAGCCAAACCAAGTGGATAGATTTCGGGCCCGACAATTACGCGGGCGTAACCTTTGGCAATACAGGCGCACGCAAAGTGTTTTTGGGTTGGATGAGCAATTGGCTGTATGCCAACCAGGTGCCAACCCTGAAGTGGCGCAATGCTATGACCATACCGCGACAGCTTTCTTTAAAGCTTATGGCCGGCGATATCTGGCTTGCCTCTAACCCGGTTGAGGAATTGAAGAAAATAGTTACCAAAACCATTAAGGTCGACGCAGGCCTGCTGGCAAAAGACAACAATATCTTTTCGGTTATCAAACAAACGCCTGCACAATACCGGCTAAAATTTAATACCCGGGCCGTAAAAGATTATTCGGTTATTTTATCTAACGGTTCGGGCGAGAAACTGGTTATAGGCTATGAAGCCAAAAACAGCCGCTATTATATCGATCGAACCAAAGCCGGCCAAAGCGGCTTTAGCCAAAATTTCGCGGCTGTACTCTACGCCCCGCGGGTATCATTATCACCTACCTCAAATTTTGAGCTGCTGGTAGATGCGTCGTCTGTAGAATTATTTGCCGATGGCGGGTTAAGCAACCTTACCTCCATTTATTTCCCTAAGAAGCCATATACCCGTTTAAGCATCGTTAACAACGGTATGGAGATTGAACATTTACAGATCCAGCCGCTCCGGTCTATTTGGCAATAATAGCTTATGGCCGGATTGGTAAGAAGCGATAGCTATACCTATACGACCCGGTTTGAAAAGTGTAGGTTATAGTAAAACCCTGTTTAACAGGTTTTCCGTTAACTGTAGCGGGCTGTAAATTGGGCAGCGAGCGTAGCTTGGAAATTAATGCCTGTGCAAGATCTGAATAACCCGGATCGCGGTTTTTTAACTTAAAAATAGCGCCTCGTTCGTTTACTTCACCATCTAATGTTATCTGCCCGCTTATTGACCAAAGATTGCCGTTTTTTATAAAGGCGTTTGTTAGCTCTGCGATATGGTCATTAAAAGATGCGGTTCCTCCTATATACGAAGCATTAACAACTGACCCGGGCTTTACGCCATTGCATGGCGTTAAGGATATTTGGAGTTTTTCGGCATTTGTAAAAGGGAATATATCCGGGGAGATCAACACCATTCTGGACGCATCATGATACTCCGAAACGGAGGTACTGCCCCCTTGAAAAACGCCATTTTTATAAACCTCGGTTGTAAGGTCGCTGTCGTCCGATGTTTTTTTGGATTTCCACTTTCCCTCAGGTTTGCCATTAAGCAGCTTTCCTTTCCAATAGATAAAGCCCATATCTGCCCGGTAGGTTCCGTTGCCGTTGTTTACGGTCCTGTTACCTTTGGCATCCCATTCATCAATAATTTTAATGTCTTTGCCATCCGCCTCAAAAGTTATTTTGGGTTTGCCGTTATCATAAAAAACCTCCCATCTCCCGTCAAAAAGCCCGTTCTTAAAATTGCCCTTTGCCTGCAGCGTACCATTTAAATAATTGATAGTAAATGGCCCTTCCTTAAGGCCTTCGGGCGTGTATGTGCCCTGGGTGATCAGCAGGTTGGCATCGGCCTTACTTACGTCTCTGAATGGTCCGGTATATCTCCTGGTCTGAATATTCACATGCGCATAGCGGTAAACCTGGCTGCAGCTATCTTCAATCAGGTTAAAGTCCTCGTTAAAGCTAAGGCGGGTGCTGTCACCGCTGATAAAATCAAACCGGATGCTTCTTTGAACCGGAGGCGTAACTTGTTGTGCCAATGCGGCACATGCGCAAAATGCTGTGAAAAAGGTGATTAGAAATGATCTCATTGCGGCGGTTTGGTACCTGTAAATTACAAATATTTACCAATTAATGCCAATTGTTTAAAATATTGTTACAAGGCTTACTCCAGCACCACAGTTTTGTTCTTATACACAAAAACCCTGTCGTCAAATACCAGCTTTAATGCTTTGGCTAAAACGGCAGTTTCTATTTCCTTCCCAGCCTTTACCATATCAGATACGGCAAGCGAGTGATTGGCAGGGATAATTTGCTGCGCGATGATGGGGCCTTCGTCCAGTTCATCGGTTACATAATGCGCCGTTGCGCCTATTAGCTTAACTCCCCGTTCGTAAGCCTGCCGGTAGGGGCTGGCCCCTGCAAAGGCCGGCAAAAACGAGTGATGGATATTGATGATCTGCATGGGGAAACGGCTTACAAATTGGTGCGAGAGTATCCGCATAAATTTGGCCAGCACCAGGTAGTCATATTCATATTTCCCGATTGTGTTAAGCAGCTTTTGCTCAAACAATTCTTTATCCCCGTTTGCGGGTAAATGGTAAAACGGCACCTCGAACCGCCGGCAGATATCCTGCAGGGTATCATGATTGCCAATTACACATTGTACGCTGGCGCCCAATGTTTTAAAATAATTACGCACCAAAATGTCTGCAAGGCAATGATATTCTTTAGTAACCAGTACAATGATCTTTTTTTCGGGCAAGGGGTTTATTTTAACTATCGCGCCGTGAGGTAAAATTTGGCACAGGTCTTCTTCAAGTCCTTCAGCATTATCTGTTTTGTCTACTTCAAGCCGCATAAAAAACAGGTTGGCGGTATTGTCTACATGCTCATGCATGCTGGTAATATTAAACTGTTTTTGAGCAAGCAGGCCCGATATAGCCGCAACCAGGCCTACACGGTCGGTGCATTGGATAACGATGATCATGTTTTGGCGTGTAAATACAGTTTCAAAGCTATAATTATTCGCAACATAACATAGCCGCGAAGGCACCAAAAGTGTTGAAAACTTTTTGGTGGTAAAAAGTGGTAAAAAGTGGTAAAAGTAATATACTTTTACGTTACAAATGTTGTTGACCTTGTAGAATGTCCTATTTAACCGGAGAATTTAATTGTAAACTGGATACCAAAGGGCGGATGATGATCCCTGCGGACCTTAAGAAGCAGCTCCCGGAAGCTGACAATGAAGGTCTTGTGATCAATCGCGGCCTTGAGAACTATCTTGTTATTTACACTAAAAAGGAATGGGACATAAAGCTTGGCGAACTGAGCAAACTTAACGAATACGACAGGAAAAGTATCAAGTTTGTAAGATATTTTACCGGTGGCGCAACGGTTTTACAGCCGGATGCTGCCGGCAGGGTAAACTTGCCAAAGCACCTGCTGGATTATGCAGGCATTACCGGCGAGGTTGTGCTTACCTGCTTATTAAATAAGGTTGAGGTTTGGGATAAAAAGGCCCATCTTGAAATGATAAGCAACGAGCCCGAGAATTTTGCTGACCTGGCCGAAGAGGTTATGGGCAATAAAGGAAGGGGGCGCGATGAGTAATTATCATACCCCTGTAATGCTTGCCGAATGCATCGAGGCATTGAATATAAAGCCCGATGGTACCTATGTTGACGTAACCTTTGGGGGCGGCGGCCACTCGCGCGAGATCATGAAGCATTTAGGCGCGGGCGGGCGATTGCTGGCGTTTGACCAGGATGCCGATGCGCAGCAAAATTTGATAGACGACGAGCGCTTCACCTTTATCGATCAAAACTTCAGGTACCTCAAAAATTTCACGAGGCTGCACGATGCCATTCCGGTTGATGGTATACTGGCTGATCTGGGTGTATCGTCATATCAGTTTGACCAGGCCGACCGCGGGTTTTCGATACGCTTTGATGCCGAGCTGGATATGCGCATGAACCAGGCATCTGATCTTAGCGCTAAAGAAGTAGTGAACAACTATAGCGAAGCTGACCTGCACCGCATTTTTGGCATGTATGGCGAAGTTCAAAACGCCAAATCGCTGGCTAAAACTATTGTAACCGCGAGGCTTAACGGCCCCATAATTACTGTTGCCGACCTGAAAAATGCGATAAGCAATATTACTCCGCGGGGTAAAGAGAATAAATACCTGGCGCAGGTTTTTCAGGCGCTGAGGATAGAGGTGAACCAGGAACTGGAAGCTTTGAAAGATTTCCTGATACAATCCGCTGAAGTATTGGCAACCGGCGGCAGGCTGGTGGTGATGTCATATCACTCACTTGAAGACAGGCTGGTGAAAAATTTTATTGCTAAAGGCAAGTTCAGCGGCGAGGTTGAGAAAGACCTTTATGGCAACAATAACCGGCCTTTTGACGCGGTTAGCCGCGGTGCAATTGTAGCTACCGAAGAAGAGATATTAAGCAATAACAGGGCACGCAGTGCCAAATTAAGAATAGCTGTAAAAAAATGACCAATCGTTTACGTACAGAAATTCAGGAGGAAGAATTAGAAGAACAAAAGCTTATTGTGGAAGAAAAGCCTGCAAAGGAAATTCCCGATAACTTTTTAACGCAGTTCTTAAAAAACGGGGTAATAACAACTGACGATGCTACCCGTGCACTGCCATTTGTATTATATGTGGCGTTTTTGGGCATGCTGTATATTGGTAACAGGCATGTATCTGAAAACAACATACGCGATATTGATAAGATAAGCAAAGAAGTTAAAGAGCTGAGCTGGGAATATAAAAGCAGTAAAGCCGACCTGGCCTTTAAAAGCACTTTAACCGAGGTTGCCAAACGTGCCGATACCCTGGGTATAAGAGAACCTACGGAGCCGCCACAAAAAATAACCGTGAAGGAGGACGCGCAGTAATGAGTATCAGAACAAACATACTGTTAAGGGTTTACCTGGCTTTTGGGTTAATCTTGCTGTTTGCAGCAGCGGTAGTGTTCCAGCTTTGCCGTGTGCAGTTTATACAAGGTAAAAAGTGGCAGGCGATGTCAAAAACCATGTCTACCCGTTACAGAAACATTGAAGCGGCCCGGGGGAACATTTTTTCGGTCGATGGTAGCCTGCTGGCTACATCGGTGCCCGAGTATGAACTGCGAATGGATATGCTGGCCGGTGGTATAGAGAATGATAAAGTATTTAATCTTAAAATAGATTCGCTGGCCATGAAATTGTCGGCCTTTTTTGGCGACAGATCGGCCCGCGATTATTCAAGGATGTTTCGGGATGCGCGTAAGGACAGCTCGCGCTACCAGTTGGTAAGGCGTAAAGTTACTTACAGCGAGTTAAAAGAGATCCGTAAGTTCCCAATTTTTAATATGGGCAAATACAAGGGCGGGCTGATAATTGTGCAGCAAAACAAACGTATCAGGCCTTTCCGCTTTTTAGCAGCGCGTACCATAGGTTATAAAAACGAGAATGTTAAAAATGGGGTAGGCCTTGAAGGGGCGTATGCCGAATACATTAACGGCGAAAGCGGCAAGCGTTTAGAACGGCGCATGGCGGGCGGTGTGTGGATGCCTGTTAACGACGATAACGAAATAGCGCCAAAAGAGGGAGCGGATATTATATCTACCATTGATGTAAACATGCAGGACCTGGCACAAAGCGCCCTTGAAAAGCAACTTATTAAAAGTAAGGCAGATCATGGCGTTGTGATTGTAATGGAAGTTGCCACCGGCGAAGTAAGGGCTATAGCCAATTTTTCTAAAGTAGAAGAAGGGGTTTATAAAGAAAAATTTAACTATGCTATAGCAGGTAACCAGGACCCCGGCTCTACATTCAAGCTGGCATCATACATGGCCCTGCTGGAAGATAAACTGGTTGATACCAACACCATGATAGGCACAGGTTATTACCAGATACCAGGTAAGCTTATAACCGACTCGCACCCGAAAATTGAAACAGTAACGGTAAAAAAGGCCTTTGAAGAGTCGTCTAATGCTGCCATCGCCAAACTGATCAATACGCACTACGGTAACAATCAGTCAAAATTTACCGACCATTTATATGCCTGGCATTTAAATGAGAAAATGAAGCTGCAAATTCCGGGTGAGGCACAGCCGGTGGTGAAAAATCCAGGCAACCGCAGCTGGAACAAGAATATGACCCTGCCGCAAATGGCTTATGGGTACGAAATGCAGCTAACGCCTTTAAAAATGCTTTCGTTTTACAACGCTGTAGCAAACAATGGTAAATACATAGCCCCCATTTTTGTACGTGAGATCAGGAGACTGGGCAACCCGATTGAACAGTTCAAGGCGCGTGTGGTAAACGAAAAAATATGTTCGGACGAAACGCTGAGTAAAATAAAAAGCATGCTTGAAGGTGTGGTAACCGAAGGCAGCGGTAAGCAGGTAGTTTATAACCCCGAGTACAAAATTGCCGGTAAAACCGGCACGGCCCAGGTTGCAGACGGAAACAGGGGATATAAGGTAAAAAGCCAGTATCAGGCATCGTTTGTAGGTTATTTTCCGGCGGATAAGCCTAAATATTCTATGATAGTGGTTATCAATGATCCTAAGGGTGCTTATTATGGTGCATTAGTGTCGGGTCCGGTTTTCAGAGAAATAGCCGACCGTATCTACGCGGGCGATATGGAAGTGAACCAAACGCCGGCGCATTTAATAGGAAACACCACCCTGCCCAAATTTAAGCAGGGTAATATAAAAGCGTTAAAAAAGGTTTACAGTAAGCTTGGTATAAAACCACTATATGCTTCGGCCAATCTAAACGGAGTTGATACCAGCAGCGGCATTGCTTTTGAAGAAAATAAATACAAAACCGGCACAGTGCCCAATGTAACAGGCATGGGCCTGAGCGATGCACTTTACGCGTTAGGCAATGCAGGATATAAAGTGGCGGTAAAGGGCAGCGGATCAGTTACTGCGCAATCGGTAACGGGGGGAAGCGTAATTCCAAAGGGGTCAAAAATAACAATAGAACTGCAATGAGATATTTGAGCGACATATTAGAAGGAGTGGCATTTACCGAACTGCAGGGAAGTGCCGATGTGGAGATCTCGGCCGTTGTGTTCGACTCGCGCCAGGTAGTGCCGGGCTGCATGTTTGTAGCCGTTAAAGGTACCGCGGTAGATGGGCACGACTATATTGACCAGGCAATAAAAGACGGCGCTATAGCTATAATTTGCGAAGAACTGCCAGCTCATACAGCGGCCGAGGTTGACTTTTTAATGGTTGCCGACTCGGCTAAAGCACTGGCGACACTTGCCGCCAACTTTTACGAAAACCCGTCATCAAATCTTAAGCTGGTTGGGGTAACCGGTACCAATGGCAAAACCACTATTGCTACCCTGCTTTACAAGCTGTTCCGCGATATGGGTTACAAATGCGGGCTGCTCTCCACTGTTGAAAACCAGGTGAACGGGCGCATTATCCCGTCAACCCATACCACGCCTGATCCGGTAGCGCTGAATAAATTGCTCGCCGATATGGTTAATGAGGGTTGCGACTACTGCTTTATGGAAGTAAGTTCGCACGCTATTGCGCAGCACCGTATAGACGGGCTGGTGTTTTCGGGCGGTATATTCTCAAACCTTACACACGATCATTTAGATTATCATAAAACATTCGATAGCTACCTGAAGGCTAAAAAGGCATTTTTTGATCATCTGCCAAAAAGCGCGTTCGCCCTTACCAATAGCGACGATAAAAATGGTAATGTAATGCTGCAAAATACATCGGCACACAAAAAAACGTACGGACTAAAAAGCATGGCCGATTACAAGGCCCGCATTATCGAGAACCAATTTGGCGGCTTGTTATTAAACATCGATAACGAAGAAGTATGGTTTAAACTGGTAGGTACATTCAATGCCTACAACCTGTTGGCGGTTTACTCGGCAGCCCTGCTTTTAGAACAAGATAAATCCAAGGTGCTGGTAAGCCTGAGCAAATTAACCGGTGCCGAAGGCAGGTTTGAATATATAGTAGCCCCTAACAAGGTTATTGGTATTGTTGATTATGCCCACACGCCCGATGCGGTGCAGAATGTGTTAAGCACCATTCATGACATACGCAAGGGAAGCGAAAAAGTAATTACGGTTATCGGCTGCGGCGGCGACAGGGATAAGACCAAGCGGCCGGTTATGGCCAAGGTAGCAACCGAATCGAGCGACAAGGTTATCCTTACATCAGATAATCCGCGTACGGAAGACCCGGCGCAGATCATCAAAGATATGGAGGAAGGTATCGATCCGGCTTTTAAGCGTCATACCGTAAGTATTGTTGACAGGCGCGAGGCGATTAAAACGGCCTGCATGTTGGCGCAGCCCGGAGACATCATTCTGCTTGCTGGCAAAGGCCACGAAAAGTACCAGGAGATAAATGGCGTTAAAAACCATTTTGATGATATGGAAGAATTGTTGGAGCAATTTAAAATGATGAAGTAAATGTGCAGACGTGCAGATTTCAGATGTGCAGATCTCAAATGAAAAAAATAATACCGAATGAGTGACAGACCAAATTTAATAGTGGACTTGACCTTTGAGTTTTCTTTGCAAATAATACGCTTCACAGAAAAACTGGAAACACAAAGAAAGTTTAACATGGCAAATCAACTTTTTAGAAGCGGAACATCAATAGGTGCTAATATATGCGAAGCGCAGGGGGCGCAGAGCAAGGACGATTTTAAACATAAATGTAAAATAGCTTATAAGGAAGCAGAAGAAACGCGATACTGTTAAAACTATGCGAAAAAGCAGAAAGTTATCCATTCGAACAATCAATGTTCGACAGTATACAATCGATTATAAAAGTTTTAGGAAGAATAATTTCATCAACAAATTAAACAACAACGATAATTAAAACATAACCGCAAATCTGCCCATTTTAAATTGCACATCTGGATTGACCTCTTCATCTGCACATCTAAAATCTGCACATCTGCACATTTGAAAGCCAATGTTATATTACCTGTTTACCTACCTAAGTAAGAATTACAGTATCCCCGGGATAGGTGTGATGCAGTACATTACCTTCCGGATGGCTATGGCGGTAATTGTATCGTTATTGGTAACAACGGTTTATGGCCGCAGGCTTATTGATTATCTGCGCTTTAAACAGGTTGGCGAAACGGTGCGTAACCTGGGTTTAGAGGGGCAGATGCAAAAATCGGGTACGCCTACAATGGGTGGTATCATTATTATTTTGGGTATCCTTATCCCTACGCTGCTGTTCGCTAAAATTGATAACATCTACATCATCATGATGCTGGTTACTACTGTTTGGCTGGGTGCTATCGGCTTTTTAGACGATTATATTAAGGTATTTAAAAAGAATAAGGAAGGGTTAGCAGGTAAGTTTAAAATTACCGGCCAGGTTGGGTTAGCTATTTTTATTGGCTGGACGATGTACTTTAACACGAGTATTACCATGCGCCAGGAAGTAAAGCTGCCTATAACATACGACGTGCCGGTAGCTTTTCATATGCGGGGCGATAAGCAGGTGCTGACGCAAGACATCAAATCGACCAAAACCACCATGCCTTTCTATAAAAACAACGAGTTTGATTACGGTAAGGTGTTGAAATTTCTTGGGCCCGGTTACGAGCATTATGCTTTGCTGGTATTTATGCTTTTTGTGATCGTGATCATTACCGCGGTATCAAACGGCGCCAACATTACCGACGGCATCGACGGTTTGGCTACGGGTACATCGGCTATCATTGGCTTAACGTTAGCCATACTGGCATACGTATCCAGTAACACGCTGATAGCCGAATACCTCAACATCATGTATATACCCAATTCGGCCGAGCTGGTAATATTCGCGGGTGCTTTTGTGGGGGCGTGCGTAGGCTTTTTATGGTACAACTCGTACCCGGCGCAGGTTTTTATGGGCGATACAGGCAGTTTGGCAATAGGGGGTATCATAGCGGTGTTTGCCATTGTGATCCGGAAAGAATTATTGGTGCCGGTGCTTTGCGGTGTTTTTTTGGTTGAAAACCTGTCGGTTATAATGCAGGTGGGCTGGTTTAAGTTTACCAAACGCAAGTATGGTGAAGGCCGTAGGATCTTCCTGATGGCGCCGCTGCACCACCATTACCAGAAAAAAGGTTTTCATGAATCGAAGATCGTAACCCGCTTTTGGATCATTTGCATCTTTTTGGCAATAATAACGGTGATTACGTTGAAACTAAGGTAAAAGAAGTCCATGGGCCATAGTTAATGTCCCACGGTAATAAAATATAAGGTTAAACTATGGTCTATCGACCATCGACTATGGACAACAAAACGAGAACAAATACCAAAATGGCCATTCTTGGCGCCGGCGAAAGCGGTGTTGGGGCGGCATACCTGGCCTTACAGCAGGGGTACGATGTATTTGTATCTGATTTTGGGCCGGTTGCAGATCATTACAAACAGCAGCTGCAGGACTGGAACATAAAATTTGAAGAAAACGGCCACACCGAAGCCGAGATATTGAAGGCCGTCGAAGTGGTGAAAAGCCCGGGTATACCCGATAAGGCGCCGATAGTGAAAAAGCTGGCAGAGAACAATATTCCGGTGATATCCGAAATAGAGTTTGCCGGGCGGTACACCAATGCAAAAATGATATGTATAACAGGCTCAAACGGCAAAACAACAACCGCCAGCCTTACCTATCATATCCTTAAAAACGGCGGACTTAACGTAGGGCTGGCAGGTAATATTGGCAAAAGCTTTGCCTACCAGGTGGCTACCGAAAAGTTTGACTACTACGTGCTGGAGATAAGCAGCTTTATGCTGGATAACATGTACCGATTTAAGGCGGATATAGCGGTGTTGTTAAACATTACGCCTGACCATCTTGACCGGTACGAATACAAACTTGAAAACTACGCCGCATCAAAATTCAGGATAACGCAGAACCAAACCGGCGCCGACCATTTTATTTATTGCGCGGATGATGCCGAAACAATAAAGGTGATGCAAGGCAAAGAGATAGCGGCGCAGCAACTGCCATTCTCGATACAAAAAAAGATTACAACGGGAGCATATCTCGATAAGGATAACCTAATTATAAACGTACACCAACAACATTTTCAAATGTCAATAAACGAACTGGCCCTGCAGGGAAAGCACAACATCTACAATTCTATGGCTTCGGGTATCGTAGCCAAAGTGCTTGAGCTACGCAACGAAACAATGCGGGAGAGTATGGGCAACTTCCGGAACATTGAGCACAGGTTGGAGTCGGTTGGTAAAATATCGGGCATCAGCTTTATTAATGATTCAAAAGCTACCAATGTAAATTCCACCTGGTACGCGCTCGAGAGCATGACAACCGATGTTGTTTTGATCTTAGGCGGCGTTGACAAGGGCAACGATTATAGCATGCTTAAGCAACTGGTTAAGCAAAAAGTAAAGGCCATAGTATGTTTGGGTAAAGATAATAAACGCATTCACGATGCATTTGAAGAGGATGTTGAAGTTATTGTAAATACCTCATCGGCCCAGGAAGCAGCGCAGGTTGCCTATCATCTGGCTGAAAAAGGCGATACCGTATTGTTATCACCTGCCTGCGCAAGTTTTGATCTGTTTAAAAATTATGAAGACAGGGGCAGGCAGTTTAAGGACGCGGTGAAGGAATTGTAGATGATGTGCAGATGTGAGAGTATGCAAATGTGCAGATGAAGAAATGATTAATGAATGATAAACCAAATTTAATAGTTGACTTAACCTTCAACTTTTCTTTGAAGATCATTGAGTTTACAGAATTACTCGAATCGAAAAAGAAATTTAACATGGCTAACCAATTATTCAGAAGCGGAACATCAGTAGGGGCAAATGTAAGAGAGGCGCAAGGGGCGCAAAGTAAAATTGATTTTAGGCATAAATGTAAATTGCATACAAGGAAGCGGAGGAAACAGAGTACTGGTTATTGCTTTGTAAGCATGCCGAAAGTTACCCGTTTGAGGAAGCAATGTATAACGATATACAATCAATATTAAAGGTGTTAGGTAAAATTATATCATCAACGCACTAAATAAAATTAATAATCTGCACATCTGCACATTTGCATATCTGCACATTTAAAAACAATATGAATCAAATACTCAGTAACGTAAAAGGCGACCGCTGGATATGGCTTATCGTTATCCTGCTTTCTATATTATCATTGCTGGCTGTGTACAGCTCGACAGGTACGCTGGCTTATATAAAAGGGAAGGCAAACGAAACCTACCTGGTTAAGCATATGGCTATGCTGTTTGGTGGTTTGGCGCTTATGTATATATCGCACCGTATAGATTACCGCTATTACGCCGGTATCTCAAAAATACTAATGGTGATAACAATTCCTTTACTATTGTATACGCTGGTATTTGGTAACCATGTTAACGATGCCAGCCGCTGGATATCTATACCAGGTACAGGGTTAACCTTCCAAACTTCCGATTTGGCCAAACTGGCTTTGATCACTTACCTGGCGCGCACATTATCGCGTAAGCAGGAGAATATAAAAGATGTAAAGCAATCATTCATCCCTATAATGGGATCGGTGTGTGTAGTATTTATATTGATAGCGCTGGCTAACCTTTCAACCGCACTGATGCTGTTTGGCGTAAGCATTTTGTTGCTGATCATAGGCCGTATCAGCATTAAACAAATAGCGGTGGTTTGCCTGGCAGGTGCATTATTACTTACCGGGGTTATATTTTTAGGCCCGCGCCGCCAAACCTATGTTTCGCGTATACACGCCTTTATGCATCCCGAACTGGCAACTGCTGATAAATCGTTCCAGTCCGACCATTCAAAAATTGCCATTGCCACCGGCGGCGTGCTGGGTAAAGGGCCGGGTAATAGTACCGAGCGTAATTATTTACCGCACCCTTATTCAGATTTCATTTATGCAACCATTGTTGAAGAATACGGTTTAATAGGGGGTATAGCATTAGTGGGTATTTACCTGTTCTTATTATACAGGTGTATAAAAATTGTGACTAAAGCCCCAAAAGCATTTGGTGCGCTGCTGGCCGCGGGGCTAAGCTTTAGCTTAACCATACAGGCCTTTGCTAATATGGCGGTGGCAGTAGGGCTGGGGCCGGTAACCGGGGTGCCGTTGCCACTGGTAAGTATGGGTGGTACATCCATATTATTTACCAGTGTGGCGTTCGGTATCATACTATCGGTAAGTCGCGATATAGACGAGCCGAAGAAGGTGGTAGTAGGAGAAATAAGCGTAGCAAGATAATTTCGGATTTCGGATTTCGATTTCGGATTTTCAAATGCAGCTATTTAGAGTTTGGGATTCAAAGTTTAGGATTTAGAAGTTTAGGATTTAGAATTTAAAAAAGAAATGTCAAAAAGGATCATCATAAGCGGCGGCGGCACTGGAGGGCACATCTTCCCGGCTATTGCTATTGCCAACGCTTTAAAAAAGCTTGATCCGGCTACCGAGATATTATTTGTTGGTGCCAGCGGCCGTATGGAAATGGAGAAAGTGCCGGCGGCCGGCTACAAAATTATTGGGTTGGATATCCAGGGCATTCAGCGTAAATCAATCTTAAAAAACCTGATGTTCCCGGTAAAACTGATAAACAGTGTGCGCAAGGCCATCCGGATAATAAGGGATTTTAAGCCCGATGCCGCTGTAGGTGTTGGAGGCTATGCCTCGGGGCCGTTATTATACGCGGCATCATTACGTGGCATTCCAACCTTGATACAGGAGCAAAATTCGTACGCAGGCATCACCAATAAATGGTTAGGGGCCAAAGCCAAAAAGATATGCGTGGCTTTTGACGGGATGGAGAAGTTTTTCCCTTTCGATAAGATCATTAAAACCGGCAACCCTATACGTAAGGAATCGGTAAATATAGCCGGTAAACACATGCAGGCGCTTGAGCTGTTTAAGTTATCGTCGTTCAAAAAAACAATACTCATAACAGGTGGCAGCCTGGGTGCGCGCACTTTAAATAACAGTATACAGGCGGGCATTGATAAATTGATTGCCGCCGATGTGCAGGTGATATGGCAAACAGGTAAGTTCTACTATAAAACCATTATAGAACAGTTAGGGCCAAATCGCCACCCGGACATTTGCGTGGTAGAGTTTTTAAACCGCATGGATTTGGCTTATGCCGCTGCCGATGTAATCATATCAAGAGCCGGCGCGGGTACTATAGCCGAGCTTTGTGTAGTAAAGAAACCTGTGATACTGGTGCCATCGCCAAATGTAGCCGAGGACCACCAAACCAAGAACGCCCTGGCTTTGGTTGAAGAGAATGCCGCAGTATTTGTGGCCGACAGGGATGCCGAAACAAAACTGGTTGATAAAGTGCTGGCGCTTTTAAATGATAATGACAAACAAAAGAAATTAAGCAATAACATTGGTAAGCTGGCCCTGCCCGATGCCGACGAGGTAATTGCAAAAGAGGTTATCCAAATAACAAACAACAATTAAAGTAAGTCATTCCGTCTGCTATGCGGGCGGAAGACTTTGTATTAGTTGATTACTGAATGGAGAGCAATTGAATAGAGAGTAGTTAATAATATTAATAGTAAAAACAGATAGCGCTGATAAGTTACAAGGTGAGATGAACCACTCACCACTTAACCCAATCAACCACTCACCAATATGGAACTAAACAACATAAAAAGAGTTTACCTGGTAGGGATAGGCGGCATAGGCATGAGCGGCCTGGCCCGCTATTTCCATCATTTAGGCTGTGTTGTTTGCGGCTACGATAAAACCCATACCCCCTTAACGGACGAACTGCATAACGAAGGCATCTGCGTGGTTTTTGAGGATAGGGCGGATTGGATACCAATGAGTTTCCAGGAACTGGATAACGATACCCTTGTTATATATACCCCAGCTATCCCCAAAGATTCCCAAATATTAAATTTTTTCCGCCGTAAGGGTTTTGAATTGTATAAGCGTTCGCAGGTGTTGGGTATCATCAGCCAAAGCATGTATACCATTGCTGTGGCAGGCACACACGGCAAAACCACCACCTCGTGCATGATAGCACATATATTAAAAGATTCGGGCAAGGATTGTTCAGCGTTTTTGGGTGGCATATCGTCAAATTATCAAACCAATGTGTTGTATGGCGACAATAACATTGTGGTGGTTGAGGCCGACGAGTATGATCGTTCGTTCCTTACCCTGCACCCTGATATAGCCATCATCACCTCGATGGATGCCGACCACCTGGATATTTACGGCGACCATGCGCATCTCGAGGAATCGTTTAAGCTGTTTGCTTCGCAATTAAAACAGGGTGGTACGCTAATTTACCACAAAGGCCTGCCTTTGGGCAACGGGTTTACTTATGCTATGAACGATGACGCGCAGGCTATGGCCACCAATGTGCGGATAGAAGAAGGCAATTTTTATTTCGATTTTAACGATGGCAGCACCAGCATTCCTGATATAAAAATGGGTATAGCAGGGCTTCATAATATCGAAAATGCCGTTGCGGCGATTGAGGCTGCACTGCATGTAGAAATACCGCCTGCTGCCATACACGAGGCACTGGGTTCATTTAAAGGAGTTAAGCGCAG
Source organism: Mucilaginibacter sp. AK015 (assembly GCF_014200785.1). Lineage (NCBI taxonomy): Bacteria > Pseudomonadati > Bacteroidota > Sphingobacteriia > Sphingobacteriales > Sphingobacteriaceae > Mucilaginibacter > Mucilaginibacter sp. AK015. Next base: position 165,806 of record NZ_JACHCV010000002.1, on the reverse strand, counting down.
GTTTGAGTATGTCGTAAAAAACACAGCCCATATCTATATTGACGATTATGCGCACCACCCCGAAGAATTAAGGGCGGCCATATCATCTGTAAAACGCTTGTATCCTGATAAAAAACTAACGGTTATTTTTCAGCCGCACCTGTTTACACGTACGCGCGATTTTGCCGATGGCTTTGCCGAAGTGCTGGATATGGCCCATGAACTGCTGATGCTGGATATTTACCCGGCCCGCGAGTTGCCCATTGGGGGCGTGGATAGCGACATGATACTCAGCCGTATGAAAATGTTGAATAAACGCAAATGTGGAAAACAAGAGAGCATTGAAATTGTGCGATCTGAAAAACCCGCGTTACTTTTAACTGTAGGTGCGGGCGATATTGACCAATTGGTTACACCTTTAAAACAAGCTTTACAGGATGTTTAAAAAACGCATATGGAAGCCGCTTCTTATTGGGTTTGGCTGGCTTATAAGCCTGGCCGGCCTGGTGGTGCTTATGAGTTTTATTGAGGTTAAAAAAGCTGAACTTACCTGTAAAAAAGTAAACGTATATATCCCGGGCAACCAGTATTTTATTGACAGGCAGGAAATAGATAATATACTGCAAACCACCAGCCAAACACTTATTGGCCGCAGGTTAGAGAATATTGATATACACGCGCTCGAAAACAAATTAAAGGTTAATCCCTTTGTTGAGTTTGCAAAGGTGTTTATTGAGATGGACGGAACCCTGCAGGTTGAAGTGAGCCAGCGCCAGCCCATACTGCGGGTAATGAATAGGTTTGACCAGGATTTTTATGTGGATCAGCATGGGCTAAAAATGCCGTTATCGCCAAACTTTACCGCAAGGGTGCTGGCCGTTAACGGTTACATCGACGAGCTGTTTGCCAATAAGGTCGATTCGTTACACACCGCGCTGGCAAAAGAGATATTTAAAACAGCTGATTTTATCAGGAAGGATTCGCTTTGGGACGCACAGATAGAACAGCTGTATGTGAACCAGGACCACGAGATAGAATTGATACCCCGCGTGGGCAACCAGCGTATTTTGCTGGGCAATGCCGACTCGCTGGCAACAAAGTTTAATAACCTTAAGGTATTTTATAAGCAGGCTTTGCCTTTGGTTGGGTGGGATGCTTATAAGCTGATCAACATCAAATACATAAACCAGGTAGTGGGTGTAAAAAACGAAACCTTGCTGGATTCGTTGAAGCGCCGCCGCGAGTTTATGGCCGACTCGGTAAAAAAGGCGCAATTTAATCAGGATACGGCAAGCGTAAAAGCGGCTGCTTTAAAAGATACAACGGGTAAAAAGACATCTATTAAAAACTAATTTATATGGACAAAAGTTCAACACAAGAAAAAAGTTCGCCAATTGTAGTAGGCCTTGATATAGGAACCACTAAGATCTGCGCGATAGTTGGCCGAAGGAGCAAGAACGGCAAAATAGAGGTATTGGGCATAGGCAAGGCCGAGTCGGCCGGTGTAACACGCGGTATGGTATCAAATATCGACAAAACCGTGCAAGGTATTTCAACAGCGGTTGATATAGCGGGCACACAGTCAAACGTCGAGATCAGGATAGTTAACGTAGGTATTGCCGGTCAGCATATAAAAAGTTTACAGCACAGGGGGCTTATCACCCGTAAGGACCTGAGCTCGGAGATAAGCCGCAAGGATATCGATAAGCTGGTTGAGGATATGTACAACCTGGTGATGCCCCCGGGCGAAGAGATCATCCATGTATTGCCACAGGAGTTTACTGTAGATAACGAACCTGGGGTAAAGGACCCGATAGGTATGGCGGGTGTGCGCCTCGAGGCCAACTTTCATATCATATCGGGCCAGGTAACCGCTATTAAAAATATTGTGAAGTGCGTTAATAAAGCCAGTTTGGAAAGCCAGGAGCTTATACTGGAACCTTTGGCCTCGTCGGAATCTGTGTTGAGCGACGAGGAAAAAGAGGCGGGTGTGGTGTTGGTTGATATTGGTGGCGGTACCACGGATGTGGCTATCTTCCACGAAGGCATTATCCGCCATACAGCAGTTATTCCGTTTGGTGGTAACAGCGTAACCGAAGATATCCGTGAAGGCTGCTCGGTAATGCGCAACATAGCGGAACAACTTAAGGTGAGGTTTGGTTCGGCGCTGGCAGAGGAAAATAAAGAGAACGAAATAGTTTGCGTGCCTGGTTTACGCGGTCGCGAGCCAAAGGAGATTTCGGTGAAAAACCTGGCGTTTGTGATACAGGCGCGTATGGAAGAAATTATAGAGCACGTGTACTACGAGATCAAATCATCCGGCTACGAAAAGAAACTGATAGCAGGTATAGTAGTAACCGGCGGCGGCGCACAATTAAAGCACCTGACCCAGTTAATAGAATACGTTACCGGTTTGGATTGCCGTGTGGGTTACCCCAACGAGCACCTGGCCAAGAATGAGGTATTGCCTAAAAGTACTTACGAGGAACTGCAAAGCCCAACTTTTGCTACAGGTATAGGCCTGTTGATAAAAGGTATCCAGAAAATGGAATATAACGGCGTAGCGCAGGTACCGGCAGCAGCAGCTGTAAAAGCCGAAAAAGCAAAATATACCGACGACCGCAAGTTTGGGTTATTGGGCAAAATACTTGAATCGGGCAAAAAATTTATTAAGGACGACATAAAAGACGAGGACTTTTTGAAATAAGTGAGTAGTGAGTTGTTAAGTGGTAAATGGGTATTAATCTACAACTATTCACCACTCACTTAAGCAACCGCTCACTATTTATTCACATCCTAAAACTTTTCCACATTGTGCACAATTGTGGAAAAAGCTTGTGGAAAAAGTCATATTATTACATTAAGAAAATCTATTTATTCACCAGAATACATATAGCTGAAAATAAGGATTATGCAGTTTGAGATGTTAAAGGAAAAATCGTCTATCATCAAGGTAATTGGTGTTGGCGGGGGCGGCGGTAACGCGGTAAACCATATGTACAGGCAGGGAATTACCGGTGTCGATTTCATAATTTGTAACACCGATGCCCAGGCGCTTGAGTTAAGCCCTATCCCAAACAAAGTTCAGTTGGGCGCGAGCCTTACCGAAGGTATGGGTGCCGGTTCTATACCCGAAGTGGGTAAAAATTCGGCTATCGAAAACATCGACGACATTAAACAGATGCTCGGCTCAAACACCAAAATGCTGTTTATTACGGCGGGTATGGGCGGTGGCACCGGTACAGGCGCAAGCCCTATTATTGCCAAAGCAGCCCGCGAGCTGGATATCCTTACAGTAGGTATCATAACAACTCCTTTCTCGTTTGAGGGCAAACGCCGTAAAATGCAGGCCGATGCCGGTATGGAAGAGCTGAAAAAATATGTAGATTCTTTCCTGGTGATATCAAACGACAGGCTGCGCCAGATATTCGGCAACCTAACGCTGGGTTCGGCATTTGCACAGGCCGATGATATTTTGACCACAGCTGCAAAAGGCATCGCCGAGATCATCACCCTGCCGGGCTATATCAACGTAGATTTTAAGGATGTGCGCACGGTGATGAAAGACAGTGGCGTATCTATCATGGGCAGTTGCTCTGCCGAAGGCGAAAATCGTGCCTTAAAAGCAGTAGAAGGTGCGCTGTCTTCTCCGCTGCTGAAGGATAACGAAATAGAGGGCGCGCGTTATATTTTATTGAATATCAGTTCGGGTGATAAGGAAGTTACCATGGACGAGGTAAGTATTATTACCGATTATATACAGGAAGAAGCCGGCCTGGCCGCAGACCTGATATGGGGTAACTGCCGCGACGAGAATTTGGGAGATAAACTTTCGGTTACCATTATTGCAACCGGTTTCCAAACCAAAGATGAGCGCGAGAAAGAGAACAGTAATAAAAAAATAGTATCGATGCTGGTGCCCGAGAATGAGCCATTGGTAAAACCGGTGAACGAATTTATCACTCCGGTTAAAACCGATGCCGAAATGGATGCCGCGCCGTATATGAAACTGAAGGATGAGCCAAAACAAACCGGCTTGTTTGACCTTTTTGCGCGCGCCGAACAACAGGACGCGGCTGACGATACGGTTATAAAATACGACCTTAACGACGAAACCCCTGCTGCCGAAGAGAACGACCCATCGGAATTTACCTTTAAGGTTACCGAAACCGTAATGAACTTTGAACCGGTTACCGCAAAAGTACAGGCCGAGCCAGAACCGGAACCGGAACCCGAAATAGTTAGCGCCGACGAAAACAAAACTGACGAATCGATAGAAGAGCAGCTGCGTAAATCGCGCGAGCGTATTATGCGTTTAAAAGACCTGAGTATGAAGCTGCGCAACGGTAACATCCAGGAGCTGGAGAATATACCGGCCTATAAACGTAAGGAAATTGCCCTTCAGCAAACCCCGGCATCCGACGAAAGCCAGGTGTCAAGGTTCTCTTTACTGCCTGATAGCGACGGTAAAACCGAGATCAGGAACAATAATTCCTTTTTACACGATAACGTAGACTAATTGATCTGAACCCATTATATAAAAGCCCCTTGCAACAATGCAGGGGCTTTTTTGTTATAAGGTTGTTACGCAATAAACAGCCTTTTTAAGGGTTCTATTTTTACAGCATTTAACAAAAAGAAACTCACCTTGGACTTGTTTGATAAGATAAACAAAAATATGGGCGGCCCTATCGGGCAGCACCAAAAGTGGTCGCATGGGTATTTCTCTTTCCCCAACCTGGAAGGAGAGTTAGGCCCCCACATGATATTTAACGGAAAAAAACAACTGGTATGGAGCTTGAATAATTACCTGGGCCTGGCCAACCACCCCGAAGTGCGCGAAGCGGATGCACAGGCCGCCGCCGATTATGGTATGGCTTATCCCATGGGCGCCAGGATGATGTCGGGCAATACCAAACACCACGAAGAGCTGGAAGATAGCCTGGCCGAATTTGTAGGCAAAGAAGCCGCTTTTCTGCTTAATTATGGCTACCAGGGTATGGTGTCTATCATTGATGCGATGGTTGACCGTAACGATGTGATCATTTACGATGCCGAATCGCACGCTTGTATAATTGATGGTGTGCGCCTGCATATGGGCAAGCGTTTTGTTTACAGGCATAACGACATGGATAGCTTTAAAAAACAGCTGGAGCATGCCCGCCATATAACCGATGCTACAGGCGGCGGTATATTGGTAATAACCGAGGGCGTTTTTGGCATGTCGGGCGCGCAGGGTAAGCTAAAGGAGATCATACCATATAAACAGCAATATAACTTCCGCCTTTTGGTTGATGACGCGCACGGCTTTGGTACCATGGGTAAAACCGGTTCGGGCACGCACGAGGCGCAAAACTGCGTGGAAGGGGTAGATCTTTACTTCGGTACCTTCGCAAAATCTATGGCCGGCATAGGGGCCTTTATAGCCGCCGATACCGGCATCATCAATTACCTGCGTTATAACATGCGGTCGCAAACGTTTGCCAAGGCATTGCCTATGCCCATGGTGATGGGCTTGAAAAAGCGGTTCGAGTTGTTAAAAACAAACCCGCAGTTGCGCGAGAAACTTTGGACAATTGCAAAAGCGCTGCAAAAGGGCCTGGTAGCCCAGGGCTTTGATATTGGTGTAACCGACACTATGGTAACCCCGGTATTTTTAAAAGGCGACCTTACCGAAGCCACCAGCTTAACCACAGAACTGCGCGAAAAGTACGGTGTTTTTTGCTCAATTGTAGTTTACCCGGTAATACCAAAAGGCCTGATCATGATTAGGCTGATACCTACCGCCATGCACAGCCTGCAGGATGTAGAGTACACGCTAACAGCCTTTAGCGCCGTTTCGGCGAAGTTGCAGGAGGGGCATTATAAAATGGCAATTGCATCTTAGTATATTTATGGCATCATAAAGCCCTGCATTATTGCGGGGCTTTTAGTTTATAATTTAGCCCTTATCCCCAGTGTCGGGTACGCTTGGGTGCGGTTATCAGGGCTAAGTATATGATAATAAAGATTGAGCCTGGTACCACAGGCTACGGTTTTATTAATATTATACCATAACTGCGGCTCGGCAAAAAATATAAAACGCTTGCCATGCAGGCTGGCCGTAAATTCATCGCCATGGTTTCTGTTTTCGGTGCCAAAAGAAAAATCGCCCGCAAACTCAACTTTATAATTCCATAACCCCTGGTAGAAATAAAGCGTGTAAAAAAAGTCGTGACTTGGCTTTTTATAGGATATATACTTGTAATTTAAAACGCTGCTAAAGTATCCTTTTCTTATTTTAAACGGATAACTTACACCAACCTGGTAAGTGTTTTGTATATAGTAGCTATACTGCCGGGGGTAGGTAACGCCCAGGCCGCCGCTGTATTGCAGGTTTATAAAAATTCGGGGTTTCCAAAAGCGCACTTCCTGCGATACCTGCATATAACACTTACCAATGCTGGATTGATCTCCCGACATATCCGCCTGCAGCTTTAAAAGAAATGTGCCGGGCTTTATAAATGTTTTGCCCGTGTCTAATTGTTTCAGATACTCAAACTGGAACGAAACAAAGTTTTTAGGATTGTTTGCAGGGTCAATAGCGTGCCTGGCATCGTAATGTAATTGTAACGACTGGCCTTTGATCTGCAAGGCGTAGAGCACGAGGAAAATAACCGTTAGATGTTTCATTAGTCCGTATTATTAAGTTTGCTTAGATCGCACAAAAATGTTCCGGACAGGCGAGATAATGCGGTAACGTAACGGAAACGTAACGGAATTGTATATTTGAGTAATGGAAGACCCCGACTTTGTTGTATTTGCAAAATTATACGCCGAGGCCTATGCGCGCTGTTTTAACAAGCTGTTTACCGGCGCAATAAGCGAGACCGAAAGCAAGCTCTTTTATCAGCAGATCTTTGAGAAAACGGGCTTAACTATTGGCTGGCGCAGCCTAAAAAACTATTCGTTTTTTGTGTTGGATAAAAGTCGGGACGAGAACCCTTCCGTCGCGTCTATGGATACCCTGGCACGGTACGTACTGCAAGCGCCATACACTAACGAAATAGCCCGTAAGAACGACGAAGGACACCACCCGTATTGGTTTATGTACCGCAGTAAAAACTTAACCCTGGCGGGCGCGGATAAGCCATCCGGGAATAAAAAAATCTTATTCACTTCCGTGCTGGTACTTGTGTTTACGGCTGCAGCTTTCCTTTGGTTCCGTGGCAAGCATGAGTTATCTGTTAATGAGGATTTTGCCGACCTGAGCGCCATGCACCTTACAAATACAGGATGGAGCGTATTGGGTAAGGATAGCGCTTATTGGGCAAAAAGGGCAGGCAGGCCCGGCAGTTTAACACTGTTCACTTTGCAAGGCGATAACTGGCCCGACGGGAACACGCCGCCGGAAATAAAAAATTTGCTTGTACATGCGCTGCCCGACGGTTGTTTTAACGCCGAACTTCAAATGCAGAACTTTGTACCCATGGCCGAGTGGCAGCAGGCCGGGCTGTTGCTTTTAGAAGATACCACCCTAAACAGCCCCAGTGTAAGGGTTTCTTTAGCTTACAATGATATGTTTGGCGGGTATAATAAGCCTAAGGAAGTGTTGGTACAAGCAATCGTGTCGGCAGGGCAAAATAACAAGCCCGAAGAGTTTGCACATTCAACAGTAATGCTTTTAGATAGCATTAGGCTTAAACCAACGCTTGCAGACAATCTGAAATATACCGCCCTCCGCATTGAAGGGACCGACAAACATTACCGGTTTTTATACGCCGGGGGCAATACGCCTAACGCCGCTTTTAAAGAGGTAGCCGCAAAAGATATTTCGTTTAAACCGCGTTATATCGCATTGTTTGCCTTAAAAGGCAGGGTGCCCAACACACCCGTGGTACCGGTTACTGTCAAAAAATTTATAATGCAAACAGCTAATTGTGAATAACTTACTTAGGTTGTAACTAACAAACTCATTAGTTGTAATTATTTGAATATTTGACAAATAAAATTGCCTATGATGTAACTAATTATTCAAATACTTAAAATTTTAATAAACAGGCGATTTTTAAATGAGCATTGGCGTGGTTTTACGGTAATAAAAAACGGTGAAATGTGGAAAAAAACCACTTTAAAGGCACTATTTTTATATCGTAAAAGTTTTTTTTTAAATAAAAACACTTTAGATTAGCTTAAGTTAAAACAATAAACCTCAAAAATTAAAGGAGCATTCACAATGAAAAAATTTACTGAAGTAAAAGAACTGGTTGCATCGCTGGAAGCTGATGCCGACAAATTTTATAACAAAGGCAACAGTGCTGCCGGCACACGCGTTCGTAAAGGTATGCAAGACCTGAAAAACTTAGCGCAGTCGATCCGTCTTGAAGTTCAGGAAGCGAAAAACAAAGCGTAACAAAATAGTCGAAAGGTTATTTTACTTTTAATAGAAAAATCCGGGTAGTTAAAGCTATCCGGATTTTTTGTTGATTATTTCTATTGTTTTATGCCGGGTTTTCAGCGTCCGGGCAAGCCGACCGGATGAGCCCCTGAAGCAAGTTCAGGATGGCACGGACTTTCAACTTTGTACTTTCAACTTGCAGCTACAACATTCCGCCGTCAACAGGTATCACCTGCCCAGTAATATAGGCTGCCATATCTGACGCCAGGAATACGCAGGCGTTTGCCACGTCTTCAGTTTCGCCGGCACGTTTAAGCGGGATAGCCGCTGCCCAGCCTTCAACTACTTTAGGGTCTAAAACTTCGGTCATTTCTGTGCGGATAAAGCCCGGTGCTACCACGTTGGTGCGGATGTTACGCGAGCCAAGCTCTTTGGCCACCGACTTTGAGAACCCGATGATGCCTGCCTTTGAAGCGGCATAGTTGGCCTGCCCGGCGTTGCCCTGCACACCCACTACCGAACTCATGTTAATGAAAACCCCCTTGCGGTTCTTCATCATTATCTTGGATGCTGCCTTGGTTACGTTGAATATCGATTTCAGGTTTACGTTAAGTACCTCGTCCCATTGTTCTTCGGTCATGCGCATCAGCAAGCCGTCTTTGGTGATACCGGCATTGTTCACTACGATATCTAAAGTGCCAAAATCGGCAACGATATCGGTAACCAGCTTTTCGGCTTCCTCAAACTTCGAGGCATCGCTGCGGTACCCTTTTACCTGTGTGCCAAAGCTTTGCAGTTCCTGCTCAAGCGCCTGCCCTTTTTCAACAGATGATAAGTATGTAAAGGCCACATTAGCGCCGTGCTCGGCAAATTTCTCTGCTATTTTGCGGCCTATGCCTTTTGATGCACCAGTGATGAGTGCCGTTTTTCCTTCAAGTAGTTTCATAATTTAAGTATGAGTTTTACAGTGGGTGAAGATATGGAATTAGCGCGAAAGACGGAAGCGGGCGCGCCGTAACATCAGTAAAGCAAACAAAATTTGCCTCGCCTCAAACGCTTGCCCAAGTTTGTTGTTAGGCTAATACACAATAGTACAACAACATGTTAACCGCAAAGATCATCCGCCACCGCCATAAGTATCACCATTACATGAACGACGACCTGAAGGACGTTACTGAAGAAACCTTTTTCAAGATCGTATTCTCCGAACCATCAGAGATGGACCTGTTTAAAGAATGGATACGCAAGCACGATGGCGAGTACAACTACAACAAAGAAGAAAGCAAACAGGAAGGCAAGTTTCCCAAAGTACCTATGTTTCATGACGAGATCTGCTGGTGCGATATCATGACCTATTACCTGCTGCATGTGGCCGGTTACAGCTTCCACTCGGTAATTGAGCCTTATAAGGGCGAGGTGTATGTAAAGGATAAGCTGTAAGATAACTCCTAATGCCGTTCCCCTCTTGAGATGGGGCGCGAAAGGCTGTGCGGCTGCAGGGGTGTGTTTACGCGTAATATACACACACTACACACCTCTCAAGAGGGGGCTCCGCACAAGCCCCCGGCTCCACTCTTATTTATAACTTTCACTCATGTTAGTGTACACCAACAACCGAAGATCCAATTCCCTCACGGGGGAGGGGTGCGGGCGGTACGTGTATTGGCGGGAGGGGTTAGTCTGATTTATTAACCCCTCCCTGCACCCTCCCGTGGGGAGGGAATCGCACAAGGCCTCTGCTATGCTACTTTCCTGCCCTTATGTTGGCAGATCATAATTCCCTCCTTGGGGAGGGGTGCGGCTGGCGTGTGTAATGGCAGGGGGGCACAAAGCGGCGAAACCCCTCCTTGCACCCTCCCGTTGGGAGGGAATCGCACAAGGCCTCTGCTTTTTAGCTATGTTACAACCCCTCCTGATACTCTTTCTGCAACTCCAACAGGCAATTGGCGCACAGACAGCCGTCGTATAGCTCGCTTACGTACTGCACCTCGTTAATGGTTAGCTGCACAGTACTGCACTGGCACCTGGTGAATGAATTTGCTTTACATTCAAAAGGAGCCCGGCAGCGGTCGCAGTGGAGTATTTCGTGTTTGGGGGAGATGAGCATTGTTTTGAGTCCGGAAGTCGGGAAAGACCGCAAGTCCGTAAGATATTGTTGTAATAAAAAAGTCCGAAAGCAAAGATGAGAAAACATCTTCAACTTTCGGACTTATGCGGACTTTCTGACTTTCCGGCTACTTATAATCTATATAGTATTAGGCTATTTATGCAGAGCAGGTAACACAACCTTCTTCCATTGAACAGGTTGGGCCTGCCGGTATCTCGTCGTTGCTGTCGGCAACAACTTCGGGTATAACGGCTTCCATGTTTTTGCCGCCACCCTGGTTCTCAACTGTAAATTTAACCGCTTGCGATGCCGCTTGTGTGCGCAGGTAGTACATACCTGTTTTAAGCCCTTTCTTCCATGCGTAGAAGTGCATTGAAGTAAGTTTTGAGGCATTTGGTGAGTTGATGAACAGGTTTAACGATTGCGACTGGCAGATATAAGCGCCCCTGTCGGCGGCCATATCTATAATGTTACGCATCTTAATTTCCCAAACAGTTTTGTACAGTTCCTTGATATCTGCAGGTATCTCGGCAATATCCTGGATAGAACCATTGGCGCTGATGATCCTGTCTTTCATGTTGTTGGTCCATAAACCACGGTCAACAAGGTCGCGCAGCAGGTGTTTGTTCACTATTACAAACTCACCGCTTAATACACGGCGGGTGTAAATGTTTGAGGTGTATGGCTCAAAACACTCGTTATTACCCAATATCTGCGATGTTGATGCGGTTGGCATCGGCGCTACTAACAGCGAGTTGCGCACGCCATGGTTCATTACGTCAAGGCGCAGGTTATCCCAGTCCCAACGGGTGCTGGCAGGTTTTACGTCCCAAAGGTCAAACTGGAACTTACCTTCAGATAACGGCGACCCTTTAAAGGTATCGTAAGCGCCGTCTTTAATGGCCAGGTCTTTTGAAGCCGTCATGGCAGCAAAGTAAATGGTCTCGAAGATCTCTTTGTTCAATTGTTTTGCTTCGTCGCTCTCAAACGGTAAGCGCAGCAAAATAAAGGCATCGGCCAAACCTTGTACACCTAAACCAATAGGGCGGTGGCGCAGGTTTGAATAGCGCGCTTCTTCAACAGGGTAGTAGTTGTTATCAATTATCTTGTTAAGGTTTATGGTAGCCTGGTAAGTTACCTCGTATAGTTTAGCATGGTCAAACTCGCCATTGATCACATAACGTGGTAACGCTAATGATGCCAGGTTACAAACCGCCACTTCCTTATCAGAAGTGTACTCCATAATTTCGGTACACAGGTTCGAGCTTTTGATGGTACCCAGGTTTTGCTGGTTTGATTTTGCGTTGGCAGCATCCTTGTATAACAGGTATGGTGTACCGGTTTCTACCTGTGCATCAAGCACGGCAAACCAAAGTTCCTGCGCTTTAATGGTTTTACGTCCGCGGCCTTCTTTTTCGTAACGCTCGTAACGCTCTTCAAACTCCTTACCGTGGCAATCTGCCAGGCCCGGTGCTTCGTGCGGGCAAAACAGGGTCCACTCTTCGTTGGCTTCAACACGGCGCATAAACAGGTCAGATACCCAAAGGGCGTAGAACAGGTCGCGGGCGCGCATTTCTTCCTTACCGTGGTTTTTACGCAGGTCTAAAAACTCAAATATATCTGCATGCCATGGTTCCAGGTAAATAGCAAAGGCGCCTTTACGCTTGCCGCCGCCCTGGTCAACATAACGTGCGGTATCGTTAAACACTTTCAGCATCGGGATGATACCGTTGCTGGTGCCGTTTGTGCCGCTGATGTACGAGCCTGTAGCCCTTACATTGTGGATGCTTAAACCAATACCACCTGCGCTTTGCGATATCTTGGCGGTTTGTTTTAAGGTATCGTAGATGCCTTCGATGCTGTCGTCTTTCATGGTCAGCAAAAAGCACGATGACATTTGTGGTTTTGGTGTGCCCGCGTTAAATAAGGTTGGCGTAGCATGGGTGAACCAGCGCTCGCTCATCAGGTTGTAGGTTTTGATGGCGCTTTCTATATCATCCTTGTGGATACCTACCGATACGCGCATAAACAGGTGCTGCGGGCGCTCGGCAATTTTACCGTCTATTTTCAACAGGTACGATTTTTCGAGTGTTTTAAAACCGAAGTAATCAAAACCAAAGTCGCGGTCGTAAATAATGCTGCTATCCAGGATATCGGCATTGGCCATAATCACCTCGTAAACATCATCGGCCAGTAAAGCGGCATTTTTACCGGTTTTTTTGTCAACGTACTCGTACATACGTTTCATGGTTTCAGAGAACGATTTGGTGGTGTTCTTGTGCAGGTTTGATACCGCTATACGCGATGCAAGCAAAGCATAATCGGGGTGCTTGGTGGTTAACGATGCCGCCGTCTCAGCTGCAAGGTTATCCAGTTCGGAGGTGGTAACACCATCAAACAAACCTTCAATTACTTTTTTTGCCACATCAATTGGGTCAACCAGTTTAAACCCATAGCACAGTTTTTCAATACGTGCCGTGATCTTGTCGAACTTTACCGACTCTTTTCTTCCGTCTCTTTTTACTACGAACATTTTGCCACCTCCTTATTCCCTGCCAACCCGGCAGGGGTATTTTATTTTAATTAGTTAGTTTAATATTTCAGATAAATCACCCCGAATTTTCTCGAATTTTCTTTAATTTTTTCGAGTTTTTTCAGTTTTCAATCCTTAAAAATCCTCATCGAGCGAGAACGCTTTGCTCTCGGCAGTACTGTTCATTACGCCACTTTTTTGATAATCGCCAACGCGTTTTTCAAAAAAGTTGGTTTTACCCTGCAGGCTTATCATCTCCATAAAATCAAACGGACATGATACATTGTAAACCTTAGGGTAACCCAGTTCGGCCAGCCACCTATCGGCCACAAACTCAATGTATTGGCTCATCATTTTAGCGTTCATGCCTATCAGGCTTACCGGTAACGCGTCGTTCACAAATTCTTTTTCTATCTCAACCGCATCGGTAATAATTTTGGTAGCCGCCTCTGTTGATAGTTTATTTTGCAGCATACCATATAGCAGGCAGGCAAACTCGCAGTGCGAACCTTCGTCGCGCGATATCAGCTCGTTGCTAAAGGTAAGGCCCGGCATCAGGCCACGTTTTTTAAACCAGAAGATAGAGCAGAAGCTGCCGCTGAAAAAGATGCCCTCTACCGCTGCAAAGGCAACCAGGCGCTCCGCAAATGTGCCGTTGTTTATCCATTTTAAAGCCCATTCGGCTTTCTTGCCCACACAAGGCACTGTCTCGATAGCGTGGAACAGGCGGTCTTTTTCTGCCGGGTCTTTAACGTAGGTATCTATTAGCAGGGCGTAAGTTTCTGAGTGGATATTCTCCATCATGATCTGGAAACCGTAGAAACAACGCGCCTCGGGCAGCTGCACCTCGCTCATGAAGTTGATGGCCAGGTTTTCGTTTACAATACCGTCGCTTGCTGCAAAAAACGCCAGGATATGCGATATAAAATGTTTTTCACCAGGGGTTAAGTTCTCCCAGTGCTTCATGTCGTCCGAAAGGTCTATCTCCTCGGCTGTCCAGAAACTGGCTTCGGCTTTTTTATACATTTCCCAAATAGCGGGGTACTTAATGGGGAGGATCACAAAGCGGTCTTTGTTCTCCTTTAAAAGTAATTCGGTTTCCTCTTGCATGACGACGTATATATTATATTTTTTAAATTCTTTACCCTGTTAACGTATCGATGAAACCGCTTTTGTACCGAGCCGACAATAGACAGGTGTACCATGCGAGTTTCATTTAAAAAGGCGAAAACTTGCTTTTTTTCGCGTTTATTTTACTCGCTTTTACACCCCCGCACTAATCGTTTCTTAACTATTTTTAGTTGCACATTAGCCCATGTTTTATCATGGTCTTCTTTTCTGTTATGATAGAAATATCGATAACATAGATAGCGTTAAAAGAACTTGTACTTCAAAGATAGGGCAACATGTAATTGCATGTTAGTCTAAGTTTTTAACATCCCCTATAAGTTGTCCACAAATTATTTAGCGATATTAAAATTATTGTGCGATGACAAAAAAATCAAATAGCTAAACAACAGTGCTTTATCGGCTCTTTACGCGGCTATTGAATTAACGTTAAATAAAATTTCAAAAAAATTTGCAGGATATAAACATGTTCTTAATTGCCCTAAAAATCAGCGGAATGCCTAAGGGAAAAGACCTTGGGAAGGCCGTTTTTGCACGCAGAAAACCCACCAAAACCCACCGTGTTTTTTAATAAAATCGCATGTGGAAAAAGAAAGGTCCCTGCCGGGTTTTATAACCTGCTGGGTTCAATTTTCAGACCAGTTAGTTACCGCTTATTTCTTCAGCTCGGCAACAGGGACAAATTTCATGGACACGGAGTTTACGCAATGCCTTACATTTTTTGGGGTAAGGTATTCGCCCTCGAAAACATGGCCCAGGTGCGCGCCGCAATTGGCGCAAAGTATCTCGGTACGGCGGCCGTCCGCATCTGTTTCGCGCCTTACTGCGCCGGGTATCTCGTCGTCAAAGCTTGGCCAGCCGCAATGCGACTCAAATTTCGATTCGGAGGTGTACAGCGGTGTATCGCAACGCTTGCAAACGTATACGCCTTCGGCCTTATTGTTAAGTAACTCGCCGGTAAACGGGCGCTCGGTACCTTTATGTAATATGATATATTCTTCTTCGGGGGTTAATTGATTGTATGCCATTTTATATAGTGAATTAGTGATGATTTATGTCCCGATAGCTATCGGGATAGCGATTTGAGCTTCGTCTCTCACTTCGTTCTATATAAATATACGACAATTTGGTGGCGAATTTTGTTTGGCAGGAGCATGTTTACATAGGGTTGACTATTCGGGATTTGTCATCCTGAGGAACGAAGGATCTATTCGCAAACTTGTATGTCGGCGATAGATGCTTCACTCTCGTTCAGCATAACAAAGCAGGTTTCCCTTCAGGGATTAGGGGGCCTGGGTAATATGATATTCCTGAATCAGCGGTGGGTTCTCAGGCGTTAGAGTGAATGATACTTTAATATTCGCCTTTTCGCCCTGTATCATAAAATAGCCGCGCAGGTTGTTCTCGGGTACTACTTCGCCCACACTTAATATCTTACCTGCCTTTGCATAAACATCCTGCGCTTCGGCCTTCAGCTTATCGGGGAAGTAATCCATAAAAAAGTTGTCGGCAAAAATGTCTGTGGCCTGTGGATTATTCCAGTTGGGCAGCAGTTTAACCAGTTCGTTCCTGCGCTGTGTAAGTATCTGCGATGCCGGCAGCGTGCGGGGCTTAATTCCTGATAAGGCCAGCAAAGTATCTAAAGCAATACTATTTGCCCTGCCTGCGTTAGCATACGTTAAATTGGCATAGCAAACCACGCCCACGCCATAGTCGGGCAGGATGTTCCAGTTGCTGCCAAAGCCGGGCAAGCCGCCTGTATGGCCAACATACACGCGGTTGTCGCAATCCTTAGCCCAGCGCAGGCCATAGGCATAGGCTGATACGGTTGGGCAAAGTCTGCCGGTGGTGGTGCGCGCATTGGCATTTAAATAGCTTACATCCCAGGGGTATTGCATCTCGCGGACCGAACTCCGTTTAACCGGACCGGTCTCGGCATCATCACGCATAGGCCAGGCGTTCATGTGCACGGCCATGTACTTGCTAAAATCTTCAATTGTGGTTATCAGGCCGCCCATAGCGCCGTATGCGCCATCGTGCAGCAGGGGTTGCTCCACCCATTTGCCATCAAGCCAGCGGTACCCCAGGGCCAACTGCTGTTTGGGCACCTGCGTGTATTCCCAATAGGTATGGGTCATGCCCAGGGGTTTTAAAATATTATCGTTGATGTATTGCTCGTACGTTTTGCCCGATACTTTTTTGATAATGTACCCCAAAGTAGCGAAACCAAGGTTGCTGTACTCGTATCCATGCCCGGGGTTACTAGAAAACGATACACCTTTTTTATAAATATCTATCAGCTGCGCATCAGATACCGCCAACTGCCTGTCTCCCCAAGGGTTATCTTCGGGGTAGCCCGCCGAATGGGTAAGCAAGTGGCGGACGGTTACCGGGGTTGCATCTTTAGTAAGGTATTTGTTATTCTTCATCTCGGGGATGTATAGGTATGCCGGGTCGTCCAATTTAAGTTTGCCCTCATCGCGAAGTTTAAGGATAGCCATTGCGGTTAAGCTTTTAGTCATGCTGGCGATACGGAAGTCCGACTGCGAGGTTACCGGCGTTTTTGCATCTATATCGGTATAACCTGTATTGCCGGTATGCACCAGTTTACCATCAACCAAAACACCGTAGGCCATACCCGGCCAGTGGTTCTTTTCCGCGTAGTCTTTATACAATTGATCTATCACCGGGAAGGTATCCTCAATCTTTTTAAGCCTGTCGGGATCGTTAAAAGCGGCCGGTTTGTATTGGGCGAAGGTTGTGGTGGAGAGGAAGAGAAAAAGGGTGAGGTATTTTTTCATAGCGGCAATTTTTGTCTGAACCGGGATGAAACGAATTTAAGGATTTTTATATAACATGTCATTACGAGGAAAGTAGTGACGTGGCACCTCAGGATATCCGCTTGTCCTATGAGATTGCCACGCTATCGCTCGCAATGACATAGTGGCCCCAAAGAAAAAAATCCCGGCCAAATATTGACCGGGATTTTCTTTTATCCTGATTCCTGACACTAAAAGTCCTGACGCTATTTCTTCGCCAATTCTTCTGCCATGGCAGCGCCAATTTCGGCAGGTGATTCTACTACACGGATACCGCACTCGCGCATGATCTTCATTTTAGCGGCAGCAGTATCGTCGGCACCGCCAACAATAGCACCCGCGTGGCCCATACGGCGGCCCGGAGGCGCTGTTTGGCCGGCAATAAAGCCAACAACTGGCTTGGTGCCGTTTTCTTTTATCCAGCGCGCAGCATCTGCTTCCATGCCGCCACCGATCTCACCTATCATAATGATCCCGTGTGTTTCTGGGTCGTTCATTAATAATTCAACAGCTTCTTTGGTTGGCGTACCAATGATGGGGTCGCCCCCGATGCCGATCGCGGTAGTAATACCTAAACCGGCTTTAACAACCTGGTCAACCGCCTCGTAAGTAAGTGTGCCCGATTTTGAAACCACACCAACATTGCCTTTTTTGAAGATAAAACCCGGCATAATGCCAATTTTGCTTTCATCTGCGGTGATAATGCCCGGGCAGTTAGGGCCAATCAAGCGGCTATCCTTATCAGTTAAATATTCTTTTACCGCAATCATATCCTTTGTAGGGATGCCTTCGGTAATACATACAATAACCTTTATGCCGGCTTCGGCGGCCTCCATAATAGCATCAGCGCCAAAAGCAGGGGGTACAAAAATAATAGATACATCAGCACCGGTTTTGTCAACCGCATCATTAACGGTGTTAAAAACCGGCCTGTCCAGATGGCTTTGGCCACCTTTGCCTGGTGTTACACCACCAACCACTTGTGTGCCGTAGGCAATCATCTGCTCGGCATGGTAAGTGCCTTCTTTACCGGTAAAACCCTGTACTATAACTTTAGAATTTTTATTTACGAGAACGCTCATCGGCTTTTGATTTTTGTAGGGCAAAGCTAAAAAAAATTTCGCCCTCAATCCTGCTAATGGGTTAAATTTTCAAAAATTACATTTGTGTTATCAGTTAGCGGGATATTTACTGCGGAGTATCCTTGTTAAAATGTGTTAAATCAATTTTACAGCGCTATTATACCCGTATATTTAACTGCCGCATGAAATACCTGCTATCTGCCACACTGTTACTCCTTTGCATCAACGCGAGCGCGCAGCTGGTTACAGGTTTTGTTATCGATAAAAAAACACGCAATCCGGTTGAATATGTTATTGTATCGGCATCAACCACCAACACCATGACCAACGAGCAGGGCGCATTTACGCTGCGGATAACAAAAGTCGCCGACACGCTGCGCATAAAAACAATGGGCTATAAAACTTATACGCTGCCGGTTAGTCCGTGGAGTGGTAAGTTAAAGCTGATAGAACTGGAAACAGCTTCGATCAGGTTGAACGAGGTAGCTATTGTAGCCAAACGCAATTACTTGCGCGATAGCACGAACAACCGCAAGCAGTTTGCCAAAGAGTTTGCATTTAAAGGACCCGCCTTTACCGAAATTATGCGGCCAACCACCGTAAATGTGCCCTTTGCCTTTGTTACCATAGATGTATTGTCGCTGTTTAAATCGCTCACGAAAAAGAAAACGCGGGCGTACCGGCTGCAGCAAACTATGCTGCGGTACGAGCGGGAAGACCATACCAACCAGCGCTTTACCCGGAAACTTGCAGGCGGGATAACGGGGCTGCAAGGCGATACGCTGGACGACTTTATGAATGAATACCGCCCCACCCCCGCACAGATAGATGCCATGACGGATTACAACCTGATATTTTATATCAAAGATAGCTTCAGGAAATTTAAAGAGAAACCTGTAAAGGAGAAGATAACCAAGCCGGGTTTTAAGGTGGATAGCGACACAGAATGATTATCCATTGAGGGCAATTCCAAATTCTATGATTGTTAATACCAATACAAACAGAAAAGTGAGCAAGATTAGCTTTACGATCTTCCTTAATTGTTTTCTATCATTACTTTTAAAGGCCGGCCGTATATTTCTGGCAACATATATACCCGCATAAATTATAACAGCGGCCTTCAATATGGTTAATATAATGTATAAAATATTAGCCATTTAATTCCTGCGTTACAAATTCCTTTTCACTCTTTGCCACCACAATAGTTGCTACACCATTGCCTATTACATTGGTTATTGCCCGTGCTTCGCTCATAAAGCGGTCGACCCCTAACAGGATAGCCACGCCTTCAACCGGGATTATTTTTATGGCCGCCAGTGTGGAGGTAAGCACAATAAAACCACTGCCGGTTACCCCTGCTGCACCCTTTGAGGTAATCATGAGGATGCCGATAATGGTAAGCTGCTGCTCTATCGAAAGGTCTATCTTAAACACCTGCGCCAAAAATATGGTCGCCATGGACAGGTAAATGGTCGTGCCATCCAGGTTAAAGGAGTACCCTGCGGGGATAACCAAGCCTACTACCGATTTGGAGCAACCAAATTTTTCCAGCTTTTCCATCATCCCCGGCAGGGCGGATTCTGATGACGAAGTACCCAGGACGATCAATATCTCTTCTTTAATATGCTTTAAATATTGCCACAGACTAAATTTAAACAAGTAGCAAATGATATTAAGCACCACAAAAATGAACAGGAACATGGTAATGTAAACCGACCCCATTAGTAGGGCCAGCGGCTTAAGCGTGGCCAGGCCGTAGGTGCTTATAGTATACGCCATCCCGCCGAAAGCGCCAATAGGGGCCACTTTCATTATTATCCGCATAATGTTAAAGAAAACTTTAGACAGCTTATCAAACAACGTGATCACTGATTCGCCCGCAGCACCCATCCGGCTTAAACCGAAACCGAATAATATGGCAAAGAAAAGTATCTGCAAAATATCGCCTTTGGCAAACGCCTCGAAAGCGTTAGCAGGCACAATATGGGCGATAAAATCGCCCCATTTCATCTCAGAAGCGGCCTTTTCATACCCCGCGAGCTTGCTTGTATCAACCTTAACATGGTTATTAATAAAATTGGCTCCGGGTTTCATTACGTTGGCTACCGTAACGCCGATGATAAGGGCCAGTGTAGTAACCAATTCAAAATATAACAGGGCTTTGCCGCCTACACGCCCTACCTTTTTCATATCGCTCATGCCGGCAATACCCAGTACAATGGTGAAGAAGATAATAGGGGCGATCAGCATGGTGATCAGGCTGATGAATATCTTACTGATCAGTTGCGCCGTTGGCGCAAAGCCTTTGAAATACAGGCCCACAAGCACACCTAATATAATGGCAACAATTACCTGAAAAGTTAAATTAGTGATAAGGCGTTTCATTGCTGCTGGTGAGTGGTGAATGGTTTATTGGTAAGGGTTACAAGTTAAATAGAAAATTTAAATATAGTATATTGCAACTATTCACCGCTCTCCGCCCAACAACTACAATTTCCCCGTAATGCCGTTGTAGATCATTTGCCCGGCTAAAAAGGTAACCACTATGGCAAACACCCACCGCAGCCACCGCGACGATTTGGTATGCACCAATATTTTCGACCCGGTAATGGCGCCCAGTAAAACGCCTATTACAACCGGCATGGATATGGCCGGATCGATGTACCCCCTTTGCAGGTAAACCACCGCGCTGGCCGCGGCGGTAACGCCTATCATGAAATTACTGGTGGTGGTTGATACCTTAAAGGGGATCTTCATGATGGTATCCATGGCTATAACCTTTAAAGCGCCCGAGCCAATGCCCAGCAAGCCCGATATAGTACCTGCAAAAAGCATCATAAAAAAGCCGCCGCCAACATGGGTAACACCGTACTCAACTTGTTCACCATTACCGTTAGGGTAACTGCCGTATAGCTTTAGTTTTGCAGCAAGGTAGGTAGGTTTCGAAATAATGGTCTCCGCTTTTTTACGTAACGACATTAATGCCGACAGTATCAGTATCACCCCAAATAATATGGCTATATATTGGGTAGGGATATATACCGCTACCAGTGCACCTGTGAGCGCCCCAATAGTGGTGGCAATTTCAAGGAACATGCCCAGCCTTATGTTGGTGATACCTTCTTTTACATACGCCGCTGCCGAGCCCGACGAAGTGGCGATAACCGAAACCAATGAGGCGCCGATGGCATAGTGGATGTTAACGCCCAATAAAAGCGTAAGTAAGGGTATAATTACCACCCCGCCGCCAAGCCCGGTTAATGAGCCAAGCAGTCCGGCAAAATAGGCCCCAATAAGTATAATTACAGTGAAAACAAGTACCGACATACGGCGTTCAGTTGATTTGAACCGTAAAAGTAATATAACTTTTTTAATGATAAAAAGGAAGTAAATCTATCGTCTAACTTATTTTAAGATCAGTGTATCACCCCGAAATAGTACACCCAGGCAATAAAAAACAATTGCAGCGGTATCCGGAACCAGAGGTACTTCAAGCCATTTCCGCAGGCATCGGGTTTCTCAAGGTTCACTCTGTTTTGGGCTGCATGGATGTTGGCAGGCAGTAATATCACCAAAAAGAAAATAACAAACAAAGCTACCGGCCCGCGCACCGCTTTAACCAGCAAGCCTATCCCGGCCAATATCTCTATATATCCGGTTATGTAGATAACGGCCTGTTTAAACGGTACAAAAGTAGGCAGCATTAGTACCATGCCTTTGGTGAATTTAAAATGCGCGGTTGCTGTAAACATCAGCATTACCCCCATGGCCAGCCTGCCGCAAAAATAATAATCTGCCGGGTGGCCTGCCACAAAAGTAGCCAGGCAGCTTACGGCAAACACGGCCAGCAAAACTATAAGTGGTTTCATAAGCTAAATATCGCCAAAAACATTAAAATGTATAATATCTTTGGGGCTAAATGGGATACAATAGTTTACAAGCCTGCATTACTGATCTGGAAAGGAACGGCCACCTTATCCGCATAAAGGAAGAAGTGGATCCGTACCTGCAGATGGCGGCCATACACCTGCGTGTATTTGAGTACGAAGGACCCGCAATCTTGTTCGAAAATGTGAAGGGGAGTAAGTTTCCGGCGGTATCAAATTTGTTTGGCACGCTGGATAGGTCGCGGTTTATTTTCAGGGATACGCTGGATAAGATCAAAACGCTTGTTGACATCAAAAACGACCCTATAAAAGCCATAAAGCATCCTTTTAAATATGCCAACACGGCCTTGACCGCACTATCGGCCCTGCCCATGAAAGTACGTAAAGATGCGCCTATAAGCTTTGGTAAAACGCGGATAAGCCATCTGCCGCAGATAGTGAACTGGCCAAAAGACGGCGGCCCCTTTGTAACCATGCCGCAGGTGTATACCGAAGATGCTGATATGCCCGGGATCATGAATGCCAACCTGGGTATGTACCGCATCCAGCTGGCGGGTAACGACTACGTGCAGGATAAGGAGATCGGCCTGCACTACCAGCTGCACCGGGGCATTGGTGTGCATCAAACCAAGGCTAATGCAAAAGGTCAGCCTTTAAAGGTAAGCATATTTGTAGGCGGCCCGCCGGCGCACCCTGTGGCTGCTGTTATGCCCCTGCCCGAAGGTTTATCTGAAATGACCTTTGGCGGCGCGTTGGGTAATCGTCGTTTCCGATATTTTTATGATGACGAGGGTTTTTGTATTTCGGCCGATGCCGACTTTGTGATAACCGGCACTGTTATGCCGATGGAGAATAAGCCCGAAGGCCCCTTTGGCGACCACTTAGGTTATTATAGCCTAAAGCACCCCTTCCCGCTGATGAAAGTACATAATGTTTATCACCGCAAGGATGCCATCTGGTCGTTTACGGTAGTGGGCAGGCCGCCGCAGGAGGATACCAGCTTCGGCGCTTTGATCCATGATATTACCGGCAATGCCTTGCCTAAAGAGATACCCGGCCTGCATGCAGTTAACGCGGTTGATGCCGCCGGGGTCCACCCGCTTTTGTTTGCCATCGGCAGCGAGCGTTACACGCCATATGTAAAGGAGCGCCACCCGCAGGAGATTATTACCGTAGCGAATCATATTTTGGGTAAGGGGCAATTGAGCCTTGCCAAATACCTTTTCATTGCGGCAAAAGAGGATAACCCTAATTTGGATGTGAATGATATAGGCGGCTTCCTGAAACACATTTTGCAGCGCGTCGACTTAACCCGCGACCTGCATTTTCATACCCGCACCACCATTGATACGCTTGATTATAGCGGCGACGGGCTAAACAGCGGCAGCAAGGTTGCCATCACCGTTGCCGGCGATATCAAGCGGGAACTCTGGAACGAATTGCCATCGTCGTTTACGCTGCCAAGGCCGTTTGTGAATTACAAAATGGTAATGCCGGGTGTATTGGCGGTTGAAGTGCCAAAAAATATCCGCGCAAGTGATATGCCGCTAATGCTGGAGATATTACAGGAGCATCTTGGCGACGCCGAATTAAACGGATTGACGCTGATGGTTTTATGCAACGATGCCGGTTTTACCGCGCAAAACCTGAATAACTTTGTGTGGGTAACATTTACCCGCAGCAACCCAAGCCACGATATCTACGGCATAAACAGCTTTACCGAGCATAAGCACTGGGGCTGTAACGGTCCGCTTATTATTGATGCCCGCATAAAACCACATCACGCCCCGGTGCTTGAGCGCGACCCGGCAATAGAAAAGCTGGTGGATAAGATGGGCGAAAAGGGTGGGGCGCTGCACGGGGTGATATAAGCCTTCCTGGTTAATTAAGCGTCATTGCGAGCGTAGCGTGGCAATCTTCGATAGAAAAGTCCGCTAAAGTACCGGTGATCACCGCGCCGCTATCGTTCCTCGCAACGACATGGTTTTGATGGTCTGCACATTTGCATATCTACACATCTGCACATTTTATTATCTTAGCAGCCTTATAACATTCAGGCACATGAACAAATTTCACGGAACAGGAGTTGCGATGGTCACTCCTTTTCAGGCAGATGGACAGGTAGACTATGATGCGTTGCAAAAGCTGATAGACCACCTGATTGATGGCGGGGTAGAATACCTGGTATCACTTGGTACAACCGGCGAGAGCGCCACATTAAGTAAGGAAGAGAAGAAGCAGGTATTTTCCTTTACTGCCAAAGCCGTGAATAAGCGTGTAGGATTGATAGCCGGCGTAGCAGGCAACAATACGCTGGATGTGGTTGAGGATATAAAAGCTTTTGATACCACCGGCTATGATGCCATACTATCGGCCAGTCCGCATTATAATAAGCCAACGCAGGAGGGCATTTACCAGCACTATAAAGCAATAGCCGAAGCTGCACCGCTCCCTATTATATTATACAATGTACCCAGCCGCACCGGTACATCAGTAAGTGCCGAAACTACCGTTAGGCTGGCAAATGATTTCAAGAACATCATAGGCATAAAAGAAGCATCGGGTAGTTTTGAGTTGCTTAATCAGCTATTTCGCGATAAACCGGAAGACTTTCTGGTAATATCCGGCGACGACCCGATAAGCCTGCCGATGATAGCAATGGGCGCCGTTGGCGTAATATCTGTTGTAGGCAATGCGCTGCCAAAGCAGTTCAGCAATATGATACGTAAATGCCTTAAAGGTGATTTTAAAGGCGCACACACGGCGCATTACAGCATGATAGAGTTTACCCGCCTGATGTTTGCCGAGGGCAGCCCGGCCGGCGTAAAATCGGCCTTAAAAACTTTAGGCGTTTGCGGTGATACTTTGCGCTTACCATTGGTGCCTGTCAGCGCCGATGCTGTTGAGAAGATAAAGAATCAGATAGGATTAATAGGAGAATAACCACTTGTCATCCTGAGTTTGTTCGGGGGGCCTTCCCAAGAATTTGCCGGCGTGTGCTATCTGTAAATGAGGCGTCGAAGTAAATCGGGCATAACTCGAATTATAACAAGTAAGACAAGCATAAGCTGGCCTTACTTGTTATAACATAATGCCGGAAACATCCATCTCCCGAACCATCCTAACCATGGCGGCCGAACGCGGGCCTGATAAAACCGTTTGCCCGAGCGAAATTGCCCGGGCCTTATTCCCAACAAATTGGCGTAAACATATGCAGGAGGTGCGCAATGAGGCAATAGCCTTGCAAAAGGCAGGTAAGGTGGCTATAACGCAAAAGGGCCGGCCGGTAGATGTTGAGCACATTAAGGGGCCAATCCGCATAAAAATTAATTAACCCATTCCATAATAATTTCGCATTTTGCGGGTATGGATGTTATGTGCCTTAACTCACTATTCACCACTCAATACTTACTAAGCTAATGTCGTTATCCTGGGGATCGGTTTCAGGGTGGTGGGTTCCTGCCTGTATGGTGCTGGGCTTGGTTTATGCCTGGCTCATGTATCGAAAACCGGTGCAATTGGATAAGCGTATGCGCTACGCCTTATTCGCCCTCAGGGCTCTTGTTGTTTTTATATTATCGATGCTCATCGTATCGCCTTTGGTACGCTCCACCCGCTACCAGCCGCAAAAGCCGGTGATAGTAATAGCGCAGGATAATTCCGAATCTGTAAGATTGTTTGGAAAAAATGCGCTTCCGGCAAACTGGGGGGAGGCCTTAAAAACAGAACTCGGCGACAGTTACGAAGTCCACCAATTTCATTTCGATAAAGACCTGAAGGGTGGCCTCTCAAATTCTTACAACGGCAGGCAAACCGATATTTCAGAAGCACTGCACCAGTTGAACGAGCGCTTTGTAAACCAAAACATAGGTGCGCTGGTGCTGGCTACCGACGGGCTGTATAATCTGGGCGCTGATCCGCAATACGAAGCCCGTAACATTAAAACAAATATTTACACTATTGCCCTCGGCGACACTACCCCGCACCGCGACCTGCTTATAGGCAACCTAAATTATAACAAGACCGCGTTTTTGGGTAACGATTTTGAGGTAGAGATACTGGCCGAAGCCTACCAAAGCGCAGGCGAAAAAATGCGCCTCACCATAACTGAAGATGGCCGGCAAGTGTACGCACAAAGCATCGCGATAGCATCGGCAGCGTTTAAAAAGGTGATACCGCTGAAATTAAACGCCGATAAAAAGGGTACCCGTAAGTTTACCATTAATTTAGCACCGGTTAAAAATGAGCTTTCGCTACAAAACAACACCGAAACTATTTATGTGGATGTGCTTGATGCGCGGCAAAAGATACTGCTGCTTTATGACAGTCCGCACCCCGATATAAGCGTGATTAAACAGGCTATAGAAAGCAATAAAAATTTCGAGGTAAAAACGAGTTTGGTAAGTGATGTAGTCCCGGCAAAAATGGGTGAATATACACTGGCTATACTGTACCAGCTTTCTGCCAATAGTTATGATAAACTGCAAAACCTGTTGCAAAGCAAAACGCCGGTGTGGCATATAGCGGGTACGCAGGCCGGCATACAGGCATTTAACAGCAATCAAAAAACAGTGCAGGCAAACGCCGACGGGCAGCAAATACAGGAGACCTTCGCCGTGCCCGTAAGCACATTTGCGGCTTTTACGCTTACTGATTCAACACGCTTTAAACTAAGCAAAATGCCGCCATTGGTAGGGCAATTTGGCAGCTATACAGCCTCGCCAACCGCATTGGTACTGTTAAAGCAAAAGATAGGCAACGTAGAAACCAATTATCCGCTGCTGGCCTTTAATGACGAAGGCGGGCGCAGGCTGGCTGTGCTTACCGGAGAAGGCCTGTGGCGCTGGCAACTTGCCGAATACCGGGAATACGGTAATCACCACGCTATTGAGGAACTATTAAGCCAAACGGTACAATACCTAACGGCCAACACCAATCGTCAACGGTTTAGGGTGTACACGTCAAAAAATGTTTTTGACGAAGGTGAGAACGTGTTGCTGAATGCCGAATTATACAACGACGCATTGGAGCTGATCAACACGCCGGATGTGAAGATAAACCTGAAAAGCCAATCGGGAAAAAATTACAGCTTCCTGTTTACCCGTAGCGGGCAAGGTTACCAGCTTAACGCGGGCACTTTGCCGGTTGGGGATTACACTTATCAGGCCACAACCACCATCGGTAAACAACAATTTGCAGCAAACGGGCAATTAACCGTTAAACAGCTAAACCTGGAAGCACGCCAAAGCACCGCCAACCACCGCCTACTGCGCGATATGGCCACACGATCGGGCGGACAAATGCTGCTGCCATCGCAACTAAATAAACTTGCCGACCTGATCCGCAAGAACGAAAACGTTAAAACCGTGGTTTATGAAGACAAGCGTTACAGCGACCTGATAGATGTATGGTGGGTTTTTGTACTGATACTGCTGCTGCTAAGCACAGAATGGTTCCTGAGAAAACGCGAAGGGGAGGTTTAGAGAGTGTTGATTAGTTGATTGTAGCGTAGTGTGCAGTTCTTGTGATACCCGCCAATTGGAACAAGATTTTTACCTGCTGTTTTCGCCCCGGTTAACATAGTTTGTTATACTTGCACTTCAATACCATCTATTATGAAGATAAAATTAACGCTCATCTTTTTGCTGTTGACCGTAACAGCTTCATTGGTTCATGCTCAACAATTAAACATAGGTACATATAACCTGCGTTACGCTAATAAAGGCGACTCGACCGCGGGCAACGGCTGGGGGCAGCGTTTCCCGTGGGCAGCCAAGCTAATACAATTCCAGGAACTGGATATTTTTGGTACGCAGGAAGCCAAGTATCATCAGTTGGTGGAGTTAACCGATAGCTTGCCCGGCTACAAATGGGTAGGTGCCGGCCGTGATGATGGCAAGCATGGCGGCGAACACTCCGCTATTTTTTACAAAGTCGACAGGTTTAAAATATTAAAAACAGGTAACTTCTGGATGTCGACCATTACTGATAGGCCTAATACCGGCTGGGATGCGGCATTGCCGCGTATTTGCACCTGGGCGCAGTTTAAGGAATCAAAAACCGGGTTTACGTTCTATTTCTTTAACCTGCACATGGACCATATAGGCGTGGTTGCCCGCCAGGAAAGTGCTAAACTGGTACTTGCGAAGATCAGGCAGATGGCGGGGAACATGCCAACCATCCTTACCGGCGACTTTAACGTAGATCAAACATCCGATAGTTACGCGGTTATAAATAATTCCGGATTACTAAAAGATAGTTACGTACTGGCTCCTATAAAACTGGCGCCAAACAATACTTTTAATGCCTTTGATGTTAATACCGCTGGCGATAAACGCATTGACCATATTTTTGTGACCAAACAGTTTAAAGTAAAACGCTACGGGATATTAACTAATACATACCATGGCCGCGCCCCGTCAGATCATTATCCGGTAGTAGCTATAATGGAATACTAGTCCATAGCCTATAGACATAGTCCATAGTCAAAAACATTTACTATGAATTATGGACTATCGACTATTAACTAAAAAAAATTATCTTCGTTACATGTCGCCCAAAGAGCAAATTAAGGCCCTCACTGCCGAATTGAAACAGCACACTTATAATTATTATGTGCTGGCCATGCCTACTATTTCTGATTACGAATTCGACAAAAAGCTGGAGTATTTAAACGAACTGGAAAAGCAATTTCCAGAATTTGCCGATCCGGAATCGCCTACACAGGTGGTGGGCGGCGATATCACCAAGGAGTTTGTGACGGTTAAGCACCGCTGGCCAATGTTATCGTTAGGTAACACCTATAACGAGCAGGAACTGGTAGATTTTGACCAGCGTATACGTAAGGCCATTGGCGATAATTTTGAATATGTGTGCGAATTGAAGTTCGACGGTTTGTCTATGAGCCTTACTTATGAACAAGGCAAGCTGGCACGTGCTGTTACCCGTGGCGACGGCACCCAGGGGGATGAGGTAACCACCAATGTACGCACGATACATAGCATACCAAAAAAACTGGGTGAGGGCGATTATCCCGATCTGTTTGAGATACGCGGCGAGGTGTTTATGCACTTAAAAGCATTTGAAAGGCTAAACAAAGAGCGTGTTGATAACGGCGAAGTACCGTACGCTAATCCGCGCAACTTTGCATCGGGCACTATAAAGCTGCAGGACTCGGCCGAGGTTGCCCGCCGGCCGCTGGATTGCTTTCTGTACGGCCTTTATACCGAGAGGCCCTTATTTAAAACGCATTGGGAAAGCCTGGAAGCTGTTAAAGGCTGGGGCTTTCATGTAGATAACCATAGCCGCCTGGTAAAAGATATTAACGGTGTGTTAGATTTTATAGCTCACTGGGATACCGAGCGCCATAACCTGAGCTATGACATTGATGGGATAGTTATCAAAGTAAACAATTATTCGCAGCAGCAGGAGCTTGGCTATACCGCCAAATCTCCGCGTTGGGCCATATCTTATAAATTTAAGGCCGAAAGGGTAGAGACCGAACTGCTTGCCGTTACTTACCAGGTAGGCCGCACAGGGGCCGTTACACCGGTAGCCAACCTCAAGCCAGTTTTGCTGGCAGGCACAACCGTTAAACGCGCCACCCTGCACAATGCCGACGAAATCACCGAGCGACTTAAATTGCATGAGCACGATACCGTTTATGTGGAGAAAGGCGGCGAGATCATCCCCAAAATTATAAGCGTAAATTTAGATAAGCGTAAACCCGGCGCAAGGGCAATTGAGTACATAACCCACTGCCCCGCATGCAACACAAAACTATTGCGCACCGAGGGGGAAGCTGCCTGGTACTGCCCCAACGATGAGGGCTGCCCGCCGCAAATTGTAGGGAGAATGCAGCACTTCATTGGACGTAAAGCTATGAATATCGACGGCCTGGGCGACGAAACCATCAATACACTGTATAGCCGCGGTTTTATACGGCATATAAGCGACCTTTATCATCTGCAAGATCACATTGACGAGTTAAAGCAAATGGACCGCTTTGGCGAACAATCCATTAACAACATGCTGGATGGTATTGAAAAATCAAAGCAGCAGCCATTTGAAAAGGTGTTGTTTGGCCTGGGAATACGTTACGTTGGCGAAACCGTTGCCAAAAAACTGGTAGCTCATTTCAAAACCATAGATAAGCTGATGGCGGCAAATGCCGAAGAACTCATGGCTGCCGAGGAGATAGGCGGCCGTATCGCCGAAAGCATTACCGATTACTTTGCGGATGAAGATCACCGGCATGAAATTGAAAAACTAAAAGCCGCCGGCCTGCAATTTGTAGCCGAAGAAAAAGAGGTGACCCTGGCAAGTGATAAGCTAAGCGGGCAAAACTTTATCATATCGGGCACGTTTGAGAAATTCTCGCGTGATGAGCTGAAGGATATTATTGAACAAAATGGCGGTAAGATATTGAGCAGTATATCTGCCAAGCTAAGCTACCTTGTGGCCGGCGAAAATATGGGCCCTGCCAAACTGGAAAAGGCCAATAAGCTAAATATTCCGATAATCAGCGATCATGAATTACTGGCGATGATCGGTTAAATAGATTTTTTAATGGATACAATTAAATGGGGTATAATAGGCTGCGGTAACGTAACCGAGAAAAAGAGCGGGCAGGCATACAATAAAATTGCCGGCAGCAAGCTGGTTGCGGTAATGCGGCGCGATGCCGAAAAGGCAGCCGATTACGCGTTGCGACACCATGTTGACCGATGGTATAACGATGCTGAAGATTTAATGAACGACCCTGAAGTGAATTCTGTATCGATAGCCACACCTCCTGCATCACACCTGGAATATGCTTTGCGGGCGATTAAAAAAGGCCTTAATGTGTATGTGGAAAAACCGGTTACCCGCAACGCCGGCGAAGCACAGCAAATGGCTGATGCGGTTAACCAAAGCGGCGCAAAGCTTACAGTAGCGCATTACCGCCGCGCCCTGCCCATGTTTTTGCATGTAAAAAGCCTGATAGATAATGGCGCTATCGGCGATATCAGAACCGTGCAGATAAGGATGTGGCAATATCCGCGGCCTAAGCTGCAGGAGAACGCGCCACCAAACTGGCGGCTGCAGCCCGAGCTATCTGGCGGGGGGTACTTTCATGACCTGGCCCCGCACCAGCTTGACCTGATGCTATATTACTTTGGCGAGCCTGCTCATTCTACGGGTTATAGCCTAAACCAGGGCCAATTTAGCCCCGCCGATGATCATGTTTGCGGGCAGATAGTATTTAAAAATAAGGTGGTGGTTAACGGCTCGTGGTGTTTTAACGTGGCAAAAAGCGAGGCAGTTGACAGTTGCGAGATGATTGGTACAAAGGGGAAGATAACTTTTCCGTTTTTTGGCACATTTGTTACCTGCAAAAATGAAGAAGGTGAGCAAACTGTAAACTTTACCCACCCCGAGCATATTCAGCAACCTATGATCACCAAAATAGTATCATACTTTAAAGGGGAGGGCCCAAACCCGTGCACTATTGACGAAGCTGTAGTTTTGATGAAAGTGATGGATTCGTTTACTATCTTTAGGTAATGGATACTGACCTAAGCCTGCCCTTTCCGCCTGTACCTGCGGGCGCGGATAAAGAAATACTTAAGCCTTCGGCATCGTTTAACTCAAATGTATATCGCTCAATTGGGGCGGTATTGTTGTTTATTGTAACCTATATAGTGCTGCTTTTAGCTGTTGTTGGTTTAGCCATTGCATTTGGTACGCTTGGTGTAGCCATTATAGCTGCTAAAGTAGGCTTCCTCACACTTGTGTTAGGTGCGGCGCTTATTGGATCGGGGATATTGCTGGTATATTTTATTATCAAGTTTCTTTTTAAACAAAATGTTACCGATTACTCGGGGATGATAGAGATATCTGAGGATGATCAGCAAAAATTGTTCGCGTTTATAAGGCAGCTAACTAAAGAAACCAACGCACCGTTTCCAAAGCATATTTTTTTATCAGCTGATGTAAACGCCGGCGTATTTTACGATTCCAGTTTCTGGAGCATGTTTTTCCCCGTAAAGAAGAATTTAAAGATAGGACTGGGGCTTGTAAACTCGTTAAACATATCAGAGTTTAAAGCGGTTATGGCGCACGAGTTTGGTCATTTTTCGCAACGGAGCATGAAGTTTGGCAGCTACGTTTATAACATGAACAAAGTGATACACAACCTGCTTTATGATAACGAAGGGTATGGCCGGGTTTTAAACTCCATATCAAAGCTGCATTCGCTGTTTACCTTAACAGCGTGGATAAATATCCAGGTGATCAGGGTAATACAGTATATCCTTAAACAAGTGTATGTTGTCCTCAATAAAACGTACATGGGCCTCTCGCGTGAGATGGAATTTCACGCTGATGCAATGGCCGCCTATGTAAGCGGCTCTAACCAGGTTATTAGTTCGCTAAAACGGATAGAGGTAGGGCAGCTTTGTTATAATGAACTATTAAATTACTGGAGCACGCAACTCGAAAAAAATAACCGGTCGGATAATTTTTATCCGCAGCACCTGGAAATGATAAAACATTACTCGGTGCAAAACAAGCTTGCCATTGATGCAAATGGGCTGCCGGTTATACCTAATGGTATTGATGTGGTAAATACAAGCCAAGTAGTAATAAACGATCAATGGTCGTCGCACCCTTCAACTGCCGACCGTGAGGCGCGCCTGACAGCGCTTAACTTGCAAACTATGGTAATTGAGGATACAGCGTGGTCGCTTTTTAACGATGCCGGCGCATTGCAGAGATTGCTTACGGATGACGTGTATTCGACCACATCGGCAACTGAAAAAACCGAAAGTGTGGGCCTGGAAGTGTTTAAGAGCGATTTTTTCGGAAATCCGGACCAGTATAAACTGGATGATTTTTATAAAGGCTATTACGATGGCCGCGGTATTAGCCAGTTTGATGTAGATGAAGCAGTTAAGGAATTGGCAACTGCTGCCCCCAAAAAAATTGAGGACCTATTATCAGCAGCCAACACCAGCTTGCCAACTGCCATAGACAGGATGCAACAGGATATTAATGTGCTGCAAAGTATCGTAAATGAAGGTAATAACATTAAAACATTTGATTATAAAGGTATAAAGCACCGTAGCAGCGATGCCGAAGCTACGATGCAAGCGATTGAGCAGGAGCGGCTGGCAGCAGCGCAGCAATTGGAAAAATTAGATAAAGACATTTTTATGTATTTTTACAGTATAGCTAAAAGCGATATTGACAAAGAATTACTGGTAGCTAAATACAAAAAGCTGTTTAAGGTGAATGCCGGTAGCCAGAACGATTACGAGTTATACACGGATGTGATGACATATTTTAACAACGTATATGTAACCATGCCTTATGATAAGATCGAAGATAACTTGCACGATATTTACGCCCGGGAGGTTAAATTAAAACCAAGGATGTTAGAAATATTACAGGACGAAGAGAACCTCGCGTATTTTTCGGACGAGCAGTTAAAAGCGTTAAAGCATTATTGTACAACAAAGCTTACCTATTTTACCGGTCGTAATTATGATAATGCCGCTATAAATGCTTTTAATGAAGGTACAGGCGCATATATATTGGCCATAACAAACCGAAATTTTCAAACAAAAAAAGACCTTTTAAGTCTTCAGGTAAGTATGCTTAACAGCAAGTAAAATTTTCATAATTTAACCCGATGAAAAATCTTTTCATGATCGTTATTGTGGCGTTTACATTTACAGTAAATGCGTCGGCGCAAAGTTATGAAGCGCCTAAAGATTATCATTTTAATAACCACGAAGATTATACTAAATACGAGGGAGAGATTGTTAAAACCGCAGACTGGCTGATGAAAACGCCATGGGGGGCCGAGCCTGCTAAAACTGAAGCGGCGACCCAATTTCTTTTGGTATGGGCTCAGGGTACGCCGGATGTTGTTATCGAACTGAAACAGGTGATTATGGATCTTTCGGATGCAAACCCGCAGCTTGGATTTATCTATATGGCACAATTTTCTAAATACGCGATACAGCACAAGGCCGATTTTGATAAAACAAAAGCCAACATGGTTGCTTTAAGGGCAGTAATAGCGAAATATAATATGGAGCCAACCCATAAGCGCGACGGCGATATAGAACGGTTAATTGAACTGGATAAGAACAATAAATTGGAATCGTGGGTAGGCCAAACCTTTGAAAGCAATTAAGCTCAGTAGCGATACTACTTCAATACAAAAGCCGTCTGATTTTTTAAGACGGCTTTTGTATTGAAGATCAATGTTATTTTTTCTTAGGCACCTTAGCGCCTTCTTTCCGGGCTTCAGATAAACCTATCGCAACAGCCTGCTTTTTGCTGGTAACTTTTTTACCGCTGCCGCTTTTTAACTTACCTTCTTTCATCTCGTGCATGGTTTTTTCAACCTTTTCGCCCGCTTTTTCTGAATATTTTGCCATGGTAGTATGTTTTTATACTATAATTTATAGCAAAGTGCTTGCCAAAATGATATCGGCACAGGTTACGCGTAATATTTAAAGATGGTATATAAAACATCGTAAAGCCTGAAAATTGTTGCACATTTACATTGCTATTGAAACATAAAAAATATATATATGTTGAGCATTGAAACATAACACCTGTATGCCTGCAAAAAAACTAATAGCTCCGTTTTACGAAAGACTGGCCCTTATACTTATAGGCCTTTGTGTGTTGGGTTACCTGGTGGTAATGGCCAAGGAGCTGATAGATCCTATGATATTCGGGTTTTTGTTTGCCGTGTTGCTGCTGCCTGTTTCAAACTTCTTCGAAAAAAAGTGCAGGTTACCACGCAGCGCATCATCCTTTATTTCTATACTGCTGCTGGTGGGCTTTGTAGGTAGTATCATGTACCTGATAGGAGCTCAAATCACTAATATCGCTAATGATTGGCCTATGCTGCAGAGCCAGGTAAAAGAGTCTGTGAATAACCTGTCAGATTGGGTTCAAAACACGTTCCATATTAACGGCCATAAACAAATAACCTATGTGAATAGTGCTGCCGACAAAATTATGGCATCGGGTACTGCGGTTCTGGGTACCACTTTCGGCGCGGTATCATCACTTGTGCTGTTCTATGTATTTATATTGATATTTACGTTTTTTATACTGTTTTACAGGCGCTTGCTGTTCCGCTTCATTACCTGGGTTTTCAGCGAAGAGAACAGGCAAATTGTGGTTGACATAGTAGAGAACGTACAAAGAATACTGCGGCAATACATTTTAGGATTACTTATAGAAATGGTTATTGTAGCAGGCATGGCCATCACAGTTTTTTATATTATTGGTATAAAGTATGCCGCCTTACTGGGGATTATTGTAGGTGTGTTTAACATTATACCTTATATCGGCATCTTTAGTGCTTTACTGCTAAGCACTGTTGTAACGTTTGCAACCGGTACTATAAGCCAAACGCTTACCGTGGCGGCGTGTACAATAGGCATACACATAGTTGATGCTAATTTTTTGCTGCCGGCGGTGGTGGGCTCAAAGGTGCGGCTTAACGCGCTTATCTCATTCATCGGCATTGTTATCGGCGAAATGATATGGGGCCTGTCGGGCATGTTCTTATCTATACCAACTATCGCCATTTTTAAAATAATATTCGACAGGATAGAAAGCCTTAAGCCATGGGGCTACCTGCTTGGCGGCGATTACGAGTATAAGGAAACCGCGCAAAAGAAAATGAAAACAGAGTGATGTAATAATCAGAGATTGGCTACCTCAGTTAGTTTATCAAATCGTAAATACGAATGAACAATGTGGCGGCGTAAGCCATCAGTACCACTGTGTTTACAACCAGCAGCCAGTTAAGATCGGTTTTACTGAACTTTTTTACCGAGCATATTATCAGCAAAGCCACAAAGCCAAGTATCAACAAAATAGGGAATATGAGCGTCCAGGCATGCTGCGGGGCAAGATAAATGTGCTTGAGTTTAGAGGTATCACCCTGCAAAAATGGTATAAGGGCTATCAGCAGTAAAATAAAAAATAAACGGGTTACAATCTTGGCGGCTATCTGGCTTGTCTTCATTAGCGGCCAAATTAGTAAATTTGATGTAATGAATGATTACCGAAAACTATTGCTGCTTGTTTTTTTATGGTTACCCTTCATGGCAGTTGCACAGGTCAATACGGGTGCAACCTCATTCCGCATAGTGCCATTGGGCGTTTTAGGTGGTGCCGATGAAAGTAACCTGTCGGCCTATATGCTGGCGCCAAAAGGATCGGATAATTATATCTGTTTAGATGCCGGTACAATTCGCGCGGGGATAGCCAAAGCCATAGCATACAAAACCTTTACCATCCCCGCAGAGCAGGTACTTAAAAAGGATATTAAAGGCTATTTCATCTCGCACGCTCACCTCGACCATGTGGCGGGGCTTATTATGAACTCGCCGGAAGATAGCACTAAGAATATTTATGGTTTGCAAAGTACCCTGGAAACCGTCAAAACGCATTACTTTACCTGGGATAGCTGGGCCAATTTTGCCGATGACGGCGTTGCGCCACAATTAAAGAAATATCATTATCAACCATTAACGCCCGGCTCAAAAATGCCTGTTGAAAATACCGGTATGCAGGTACAGATATTTCCGCTAAGCCATGCTAATTTAACCAGTACTGCATTTCTAGTAAGCAGCAAGGATAACTATGTACTTTATTTAGGCGATACGGGCGCCGATGAAATAGAGAAAAGCAAAAACCTGCATAATCTGTGGGTGGCGGTTGCCCCGCTGGTAAAAGGCAAAAAGTTGAAAGCGATTATGATAGAAGTATCGTTCCCGAACGAACAACCGGAGAAAAACCTGTTTGGCCACCTTACGCCGCACCTGCTAATGAACGAAATGACAGAACTGGGCAAACTATCGGGTACATCTTTAAAAGGCTTGAATGTAGTGATAACCCATTTAAAGCCGCCTTACAAAAGCATGCTGAAGATAAAAGCGCAGTTAAAAACTGCTAATAAGCTACAACTGAACTTAATATACCCTAAACAAGGTATAGCTTTACAATTATAAGGCTATTTATCATCCAGCAGATCGATACAGTTTTTGGAGAGGGCTTTTAAACGGCCGTTTAATGTAGCTGCCCCCTGCGCATCATTGATGTTTTTATAAAGCGATTTAATAAGCGATAGGGTATCGTCGTTTGGGTCGCAGGCCTGGGCTTTTTCCAGGCAGGGCAATGCCTTTTTTACCGCTGCTGTATAAAGACTGGTCAGTCGTTTGGCTTCGTCTTTGTTAAACCTGTTAGCATTAAGTTTATCACCAAGGGCGGTAACATCCTTCATGTACAGGTAGCCTAACGCGCGCTGCACCACATAGTAATCGGGCACGGCCGCGGCAACTTTCTCGTAATATTCCTGGGCCTTTACCGATTGGCCGTCGTTCTCGAACAGGTTGCCAATGGCATAATAAAAGTTTATCCGGGCGTTGGCCTTCAGTTTGTCCAGGTTGGGGATCAGGTCCTGGCCAAGTGTTAACGCCTTATCAGTTTCGCCTTGCAGGCGGGCCAGGTTAAAATCAAGGTATTGATTATACACATCATCGGCAGTTTGGGCACGGCTTGTAAACGCCGCAAAAGCTATCGATAAAATTATTAATGATCTTTTCAACATAGACGATGTAATAACGCCGGATTTAGGGTTTTATATACAAACCAATACAATTAAAACTCAAGCGGGCCAAGCCTGCGCATGTTTTTCATGATCAGGTATTGCCGGTGCTTTAAATAACGCGTTGGCCTGGTGGCGCTCCACTTAAGCGGGCTTGGAAATATAACCGCAATAGCTGCCGCCTGCCGTTTGGTTAGCTTTGATGCCGGTTTGTGAAAATACGCCTGCGATGCGGCTTCGATGCCGTAAATACCATCGCCCATTTCAATAACGTTAAGGTACACCTCCATAATGCGCTTTTTACTCCAGAAGGTTTCTATCAGTATGGTAAACCACGCCTCGAAGCCCTTGCGCACAAACGAGCGACCCGGATACAGGAAAACATTTTTGGCTGTTTGCTGGCTAATGGTGCTGCCGCCTATCAATTTTTTGCTTTTTGCATTTTTTTGAATGGCATGTTCAATGGCTTTAAAATCAAACCCGTGGTTTTCTAAAAAGGTTTGGTCTTCGGCAGCAACGGCCGCGCGTTTCATGTTATCGGCAATATCATCAAACGCAACCCATTTTTTATCTATTTTCCAGTCCTTACCATCGGCTTTGCGTTCAAAGCCGCGCTGTATCATCAGCCAGGTAAAAGGAGGGTTTACAAACTTGAAGAACAATACACCAAACAAGCTGGCAGCAACAAATACAATAATCGCAAGTTTAAGTATGCGTAATACCAGCCTTACTACACCATTATTGAAAAATCCTTTTGTTTTACTGCTGCTTTTGCGACTTTTTGTTTTTGTGGCCATTGTGATATTTGGTGCCTCTAATTTGCGTATAATCTTTTTATTAACGCAAAAAAGGTGCTTAGCCTCAAACTAAACACCTTTTTTTAAATTCTAAAATCTAAATCCGAAATCGAAATTCCGAAATCCGATATCAAAGGTTAATTACTCAGCAACAACTGAGAAAGGAACCTGAACTTTAACTTCTTTATGCAGGTTAACTATTGCGGTGTAATCACCAACAAATTTAGGCTCCTGGTCAAAAGTGATGCGACGACGGTCAACTTCAAAACCTTCTTTTTTAAGGGCATCAGCTACCTGTATGGTATTGATAGCACCGAAGATCTTGCCGCTTTCGCCTGCTTTAGCACCGATAGAAAGTTTAACACCTTCCAATTTAGCGGCGATAGCATCAGCATCTTTGCGTATTTTTTCTTGTTTAAACTGTGCCTGCTTTAAGTTTTCTGCTAAAACTTTGCGCGCACTTACAGTTGCTAATATTGCGTAACCTTTAGGGATAAGAAAGTTGCGGCCATAACCTGGCTTTACATTCACTACATCGTCTTTATCGCCGAGGTTTTTTACGTCTTGTTTTAAAATAACTTCCATTGCTTTTTACCTCCGATTATTTTAATGAGTCTGTAACATAAGGTAATAAACCGATGTGGCGCGCACGCTTAACAGCTTGGGCCACTTTACGCTGAAACTTCAACGAAGTCCCTGTTAAACGGCGTGGTAACACTTTACCCTGATCGTTAACAAACTTTAGTAAAAAGTTAGCGTCTTTGTAATCGATATACTTAATACCATTCTTTTTAAAACGGCAGTATTTTTTACGGTTATCCTCCACCTTTGGAGCGGTAACGTATTTAATTTGGTCGTTTGCCATTAGTTGTTTTCCTCCACTTTAGCTGCAGGTTTCTTGTTAAAGGCACCGCTGCGTTTTTTGTCGTTGTAAGCAATGGCATGTTTATCCAAAGCAATAGTAAGGAAGCGTAACACACGCTCATCGCGCCTTAATTCAACTTCCAGTTTGTTAATAAGATCACCGGGAGCCTTGAATTCAGTTAGGTGATAGTACCCTGTAGTTTTCTTTTGAATAGGGTACGCTAATTTTCTCAAACCCCAATTATCCTCCTGGACAATTTCGGCTCCGCCATCAGTTAAAACTTTGCTGTATTTGGCAATTGCCTCTTTAGCAGTTTCATCTGATAACAACGGGGTTAGAACGATCACGATTTCGTACTGTTGCATTATTATTTTGATTTTTAATTATTTACCCCGGTATATCGGGGCTGCAAATGTATGAAGAAATATTATATAATCAAAGCTGTTTAAGTTGTATTTTTGAGGGCTTAAGAGCAACCTTATCAATATCATGAAGAAAATTTCGATACTAATTGCACTGCTGATTTGTGCCGCGTTTTGTAAAGCACAAGCAACGCCCGGACCGGCCGAAGTTAAAATGACCAACGCCTTATGCGATTGCATTACCAAACTCGATAAATCGAAACTTAAAGGGGCAAAAGAGGCTAATGCAGCTTTTATGGATTGTTTTGGTGAACAGGCAGATCTTATACCGGATGTAGCTGCCGAACGGAAAGTTGAAATTAGCGATGGTGAAGCCATGAAAAAAATCGGTAAAGATATAGCCGAAAATTTAATGAGGCTTAAATGCGATGGCTTTATGCAGCTTGCTGTTAAAATGGCCGGGAAAGATGAGGATAGCGAAACAGAAACAGTTACCCAGGCAACCACGGGCACCTTTAAGCGGATAGATACCAAAGGCTTTAATTATTTTGTACTTACAGATGCCGCCGGCAGCGAGCGTTCATTTATCTGGTTGAAGCAGTTCCCGGGCTCTGAACAATTTATGGGGCCTACGGTAAAGTTTGCCGGTAAAAATTTAAAGGTTACCTGGCAGGAGATGGAAGTTTATTTGCCGCCCGCTAAAGGGTATTATAAAGTAAAAGAAATTGTATCGGTTGATATTTTGTAAGCGAAATTATCAAGTATGAAAAAGTATTTTGGAATTTTACTACTGATGTTCGTCAACTGCACCGCCTTTGCGCAGTATAGTAATAACATCAAACGCGATGCAACCCAGATGATAGCGCATATGATCAACAAAGATTATATAGCAGCGGCCAAGTATATAATGCCAAAGTTTATAGCTGCCTCGGGCGGACCTTATAGCCTGGCCAAAAGTATCGAAGCGTCGTTTGCACCGATGCTACAAAATGGTGTACAGTTTGATTTTTCGATAGATGAGCCGGGGGCGGTGATCAAAACCCCTTCGGGATTGTATACTGTTATGATACAAAGAACCATCCTAAACATACCATCAAAAAAAACGAGGGGTTATTTAGATAGTTCGTTGCTGGCTTTGAGCACTGATAAAGGTAAAACGTGGAGTTTTGTTGATGTAGGCGCCATGAGCGACGATCAGATAAAGCACTATTTTCCTGACGTGTATGGTAAACTGGTTATTAAGCCTCGTGGGCAGCCTGTGTACACCCAAACAGAATAGGCGTTAATTTATAAAACATAAATGCGGGCAAAATTGTCATTAATAAAAAACATTACTTATGCAATTTGCCAACCAACACCCCGGCCAGGATAGCCACGAAGATTTCGCGGATGATTTGAATCTTGAACCAACAGACACAGGCAACCCCGTTGAAGGTGATTGGAACGACGAAGACGACGAGGACTTTGACGACCAGACGGAATCTGTCAACGATCTGCACGAAATACAGGTTGATGATGACCTTGGCGAACCCGACCCCGAGGATGACGACCACTTGCCCGAAGAAGAGTTGCAATAGCACGTATTGATTTTGTTCACAATCCTTATTTGAGGTTTTAACTTAAAGCAATTGTTGCTACCTTAGTGCCTGTGGATAATTTCATTGTTTCGGCACGCAAATACCGCCCGGCTACTTTCGATACCGTTGTAGGTCAGCAACATATAACTAATACGTTAAAAAACGCTATTAAGAATAACCAGCTGGCGCAGGCATTTTTATTCTGCGGGCCACGCGGGGTGGGTAAAACAACCTGTGCGCGCATACTGGCAAAAACCATTAACTGTACCAATTTACAACCCAATGGCGAAGCCTGCGGTGAGTGCGATAGTTGCCGCGCGTTTATGAACGGAAACTCGTTTAACGTACATGAGCTTGATGCGGCATCGAACAACTCGGTTGATGATATCCGCAGTTTGATAGAACAGGTACGCATACCTCCACAAGCCGCCCGCTACAAGGTTTATATTATCGATGAGGTGCACATGCTGTCGCAGGCGGCTTTTAACGCCTTTCTGAAAACGCTTGAAGAACCACCCAGCTATGCGATATTTATATTAGCTACTACCGAGAAGCATAAGATACTGCCAACTATATTATCGCGCTGCCAGATATTTGATTTTAACCGCATCAGGGTAGAGGATATGGCCGGCCACCTGGCAGGCATAGCGCAAAAAGAAAATATTGCTTACGAACCTGACGGCCTGCATATCATCGCCCAAAAAGCCGATGGCGGCTTGCGCGATGCGCTGTCTATGTTTGATCAGATAGTGAGTTTTAGCGGTGCGAATATTACTTACAAAACAGTAATTGATAACCTTAATATCCTTGATTACGATTACTACTTTAATATAACCGATAAGCTTTTAACAGAGGACGGCGCCGCCACGCTGCTGCTGTTTGACGAGATATTAGGTAAGGGGTTTGACGGGGCGCACTTTATTTCCGGCCTGTCAGAACATTTCCGTAACCTGCTGGTGGGCAAAGATGCGTCAACCATAAAATTATTAGAAGTTAGCGAAACCATTAAGGCGCGTTACCTGCAGCAGTCGCAAGCGGCCTCTGTATCGTTTTTGCTATCGGCCATGAATATTGCTAACCAGTGTGATATCAGTTATAAGCTAAGCAAAAACCAGCGCTTACAGGTTGAACTTGCCTTGCTTAAAATGAGTAACCTGCTCTCGGTGTTCAACCTCGCTGCTCTGCCCGCCGGCGAAAACGCTGCTGCCCCAAACGGGGAGTTAAAAAAAAAACCTGATACCGCAGTAAATAGTACACCGGCTGCAGCGACTGACGAACTAAGCGTTGCAAGGGATAACCCGGTTACTTATAATAAAACCCCATCGGTTGCAGCGCCCGCTACACCATCAATGGCTATACCGACTGCCGAAGCAAAGGCAGAACCCGTTGTTGATA
Source organism: Mucilaginibacter sp. AK015 (assembly GCF_014200785.1). NCBI lineage: Bacteria > Pseudomonadati > Bacteroidota > Sphingobacteriia > Sphingobacteriales > Sphingobacteriaceae > Mucilaginibacter > Mucilaginibacter sp. AK015. The sequence goes on along the minus strand of NZ_JACHCV010000002.1, from coordinate 123,270 downwards.
AGCCAAAGGTTTTTATCCCTAACGTGCATTCGGCGGCTACTTCTGTAAAAATACCCTCGTTAAAAGATTTGGGTAAGCAGGTTGAAGAAGCGGCGTTAGAGGAAGACGACCCTTACTTGAAAGGTACCGATAAAGAGCCTTTTACCATAGATGAGTTTTTGCAATTATGGACCAACCATGGTGCCAAGCTTAAGGCAGAGGGTAAGCCGGCTACGCTATATACCATATTTACAGCTGTAACGCCAATAGTTTTAGGCCCCGAGAGCTTTGAGGTGCCGGTATCAAACAAGGTACAGGAACTTGCCTTTAGGGACGAACGGCCGTACCTGCTAAACTTTTTGCGTACCACGCTAAAAAATTTCAGCATAGAGGTTAATGCACGTGTAGATGAGCAAACTGTTGCCCGCAGGCCATACACCGCTATGGAGAAATTTCAGTACCTGGCAGCCAAAAACCCCCAGCTAATAGATCTGAAAAATAAATTTAACCTTGATTTTGATTGACAGAAGATGCGAAGCATCACGTTCTCCGCAAAAATTAACAGATACGCAATACTTCGCTTTTTTTATTACTTCAAAATATCCGGTGTGTCGTTTTTAGGATAACCTTCTTCGTCAAGGTCATCCCGGTCATCCTCGGGGGTATGTGCCAGGGCTGCATCGCGTGGGTTAAGTTCTACTATTTTCCCGGTATCAATATGCATACCCAGGGTATCAGCATCGGTTTCTAACGACCGGTTAGCATCATATTCACCGTTGGTATCGTATGGGTTAGCTTCGTCGTAGGTGGAGTTGAAGTCCTCTCCATCTTTTGCAGCGGTATCATACGGGTCAGGATGATCGTAATCGGGATTATCACCTTTTACATCGTATTCGTAGCTGTTGGTGCTTTCGTCGTAGTTAAGGTTTTCGCCGTCGCCGGTTTCGTTAATATCGTCGTTTAGCGGGGTGTTCCTGTCCTCTGGGTCAGTAACAAAATCCTGGTTTTGGTTATCGGGTATCATAGCTTATAGTTTTACGTATATATACTAAAAATCCTGCCAAAAAAGTAACGTAGCTATAGCTGCAGATTAATTTATAGACTTACGGTACGATATCACATCGCCAAGTGCGAATTTAACACCTAACGAGTACTGTACCAGCTTATCGTTGCTGCTCCCGGCAGTGAAGCCGTCCATGTTATCTGTAAGGTCCATGTTAAACTGGTAAGCCAGGTCTATTTTTATAGACGGTTGATTATACTTGTTAAATATCTTAAACTCGTAACCTATCCGGGCCGGTATGTATAACTCGTTGCTTTTGTTTAACCCCGCGGTAGTAAATTCCGGCGTTGTGTTTGATATACGGTTGATATTTTTCTCGTCTATTTTGTTAAAAATGTAGCCAAATCCCGTAGACAGATAGAAGTTCTTAGCGATATTCATCAACCCGCCGCCCGAATAATCTATTAATTCGCCGGCTTGCAGCTGCCCTCTGAATAATATTGACGTATATCCGTTTTTAAAGTACCTGCCCGATTTCGATTTCCGGTTTCCGCCTTCTAAAGTGCCATTTTGTAATTCAACAAGGTAATTAACAAATGGTGTTTGATTATAAATAAAGCTAACGTTTGCCGCTACTGTAGATTTTAAGGTCTCTGCGTCGCCGTATAGCTGATTTACGCTGCCCCCAAAACCAATATCATATTGAGCGTAATCGTAGCCCACCTGCGCCTTTGATAAAAGTGTAATTGAGGATAATAATAGGGTAAAAAACGTTGTTTTAGTAAGCAACTTTATCATATATAAGGCAATAATAGGCTAAAAAGCAGATGTATAAATTTTTATAAAAGTAGCATCAAACTTTTAAATAGCAACAAAAACGTCAAATAAATTGTACTTACCAACAAAAACGAAACGCTGGCGATAGTATTTTAATGAACGCAAAATATACGCTATATTATTGTTTGTGCAGATGGAAATGTAAATTAATGGGCGTATGTTTTTGCAAATAAAAATGTAAGTTTGAAGCCGTTTAATAAAAAATCATCATAAATCAGGTATGTCAAAAATTAAAGTAGAAAACCCGGTAGTAGAACTGGATGGCGATGAAATGACCCGCATAATCTGGAAGTTCATAAAAGATAAACTGATCATTCCTTACCTTGACCTGGATATAAAATATTACGACTTAGGTATCGAATACCGTGACGAGACCGATGATCAGGTTACTGTTGATGCCGCACACGCTATTTTAAAATATGGCGTAGGTATTAAGTGTGCTACCATTACGCCTGACGAGCAGCGTGTTAAGGAGTTTAACCTTAAACAAATGTGGAAGTCGCCAAACGGAACTATTCGTAATATCTTAGATGGCACGGTTTTCCGCGAGCCTATCGTTATGGCAAACGTACCCCGCCTGGTACCTAACTGGACAGCACCAATATGCATTGGCCGCCACGCTTTTGGCGATCAGTACCGGGCTACTGATTTTGTAACCAAAGGAAAAGGTAAACTAACCGTAACGTTTACGCCCGAAGATGGGGGTAAAGAGCAGTCATTTGAAGTATATAACTTTAAAGGTGATGGTGTTGCCCTTACTATGTACAATACCGACGAATCGATCCGTGGGTTTGCACATGCCTGTTTTAACCAGGCGCTGATGAAAGGCTGGCCGTTATACCTGTCAACCAAAAACACCATCCTTAAAAAATACGATGGCCGCTTTAAAGATATTTTTGAAGAGATATACCAGTCAGATTATAAAACCAAATTTGCAGAGGCCGGCATCACTTACGAGCACCGCTTAATTGACGACATGGTTGCATCGGCCCTTAAATGGAACGGTAACTTTGTTTGGGCTTGTAAAAACTACGATGGCGACGTACAATCTGATACCGTTGCACAGGGCTTTGGCTCATTAGGATTAATGACATCTACGCTGGTTACGCCAGATGGTACTGTTATGGAGGCAGAAGCCGCGCACGGTACGGTAACCCGCCACTATCGCGAGCACCAGGCAGGCCGCCCGACCTCAACAAACCCTATAGCCTCTATCTTTGCATGGACACGCGGTTTGGAATTCCGCGGATTGCTGGATAATAACCAGGAACTGGTTAACTTCTGCAAAACCTTAGAGGCAGTTTGTATTGAAACGGTAGAAAGCGGCAAAATGACAAAAGATTTGGCTATCACCATAAAACCAAAGGTAGAGCATGGTACTGATTACCTGTACACCGAAGAGTTTTTGGAAGCTATTAACGAGAATTTGAAAACGAAATTGGGTAAGTAAAAAGCCCGATTAAAATATGAAGCCTGCTCTTTTAGAGCGGGTTTTTTTATGCTTATTTCCGGATAATGGTGACACTGTTGTGTCACCATTATTTTTAAACGCTTGACTATGAAGTGTTCATGAGCGTTCACGGGTGTTCACGACAGTGAACGTGAACACTTTCTTATTTTTGCTCCTTCAAAATCCCTAACTTAGCCGCATTAATATATACTACCATGTCAGCATTATATCCGCTAAAATTTAAAACCATATTTAAAGATAAAATATGGGGAGGCCATAAGATTGAAACTTACCTGCATAAAAACATCGGCAATTTGCCAAACTGCGGCGAAACCTGGGAGATCTCGGGCGTAAAGTCGGATGTTTCGGTTGTAGATAGCGGAGAGCTAAAGGGACAGTCGCTTGCCGACCTGCTGGAAAAATACCAGGGCGAACTGGTAGGCGATAAGGTTTACAAGCACTTTGGCAACATATTCCCCTTGCTGGTTAAATTTATTGACGCGAATGATGACCTGAGCGTACAGGTACATCCTAACGACGAACTGGCAAAAAAACGCCATAACTCGTTTGGTAAAACCGAAATGTGGTACGTAATAGAAGCCGACCCGGGCAGCAGCCTGATAGCCGGCTTTAACCGCGAAATGACCGAAAAAGAATATGTGGAAGCTTTAAACAGCGGCCATATTATGGATATCCTGAACCGGGAAGATGTAAAGGCTGGTGATGTTTTCTTTTTACCGGCGGGCCGTGTGCATACCATTGGCAAAGGTTTATTGATTGCCGAAATACAGCAAACATCCGATATTACCTACCGCATTTACGATTTTGACCGGGTAGACGACAAGGGCAACAAGCGCGAACTGCATACCGAAGAGGCCCTGGCAGCAATTGATTACAAACATTATCCGGAATATAAAACGCTTTATACCCCGCATAAAAACGAGGATGTGCATTTGGTAACCTGCCCGTACTTTACCACTAACGTGCTTGGTTATACCCACGGCCTTGATAAAGACTATTCGAACTTAGATTCGTTTGTGATACATGTTTGTATTGGCGGCGAATACACCATCAAATATAATGGCCTGGCTTACCCGGTAAAAATGGGCGAATGCATACTGCTGCCAAAAACCATCGGTAAAGTAGAGCTTAAAACCACATCGGGCTTTAAAATTTTAGAGAATTATATAGAATAATAGATTTCTCAGGTTCCTTTTGATTTCACTGATATAAAAAGACCGGGTTAATTTGAGCCCGGTCTTTTCATATTTATTATTTGTATAATCTACTGTCAATCGGTGTGTCCTGATCAATTATAGCGTTCCATATCGGTCGGGTTTTGCAGTTTTCTTGCTATCTCTGCCAGGTATAATTCATCAATAGGTTTTAAAAGATAATCAGCAATCAGCGGGTTATTTTTAGCACGCCTGATGTCGCCCAGGTCAACCGACGAACTGATCGTGTAAATTGTGATATTTTTTCCCAGTTGAGATTTTATTTCCTCAAAAGCAGCGTTAAATTCCCAGCCGTTCATTACCGGCATGTTAATATCTACAAATAAAACATCAGGTAAATGGTTGCTGTTTTGCGGATCTGTTAAATAATCAATAGCTTCTTTGCCATTGTTAAAATGCAGTATTTTGTCAAATAAGCGCCTTATAGCTGTTAATTTTTTAAAACCGTAAGTGAAAATTTCATCATCATCAACAATTCCGGCTGTCACAATTTTGTTTTCGGTATTCATTAAAGGGTATTAGTTATACCAGCTTTATAGTAAATTTTGTGCCAACGTTTACGGCACTGTCTACCTGTATGCTTCCACCCAGGGCTTCTACCTGGTTCCGCGTAATAAAAAGTCCTATGCCCTTAGCGTCCTGATTATGGTGAAACGTTTTGTACATGCCAAAAAGCTCGTCGCCATAACGTTTCAGGTCAATGCCAATCCCATTATCTTCAAACACCAGGTAAACCTCGTGCCCAATTTTGTGGGTGTTAATATTTATAACCGGGTTACGATCGGGATGCTTATATTTTATAGCGTTGGTAAGCAGGTTCTGAAAAATGCTTTCCAGGTAAGCGGGTATATAATCTATTTGCGGGCAGCCGGCAAAATCAATATTGATCTGAGCACCGGCATTGGCAATATTGGTATGTAATACCGATTCAACGTTGTTGTATATAGTCTCAAAATCAATAACCTTCCTTCCCTTGCTGATTTCTGATTGTATTTTAACTATTTCATCCAAATGCCCCATGGTAGCGCTCAGGCTTTCGCTAATGGTTTTGATGTGCGAGAAAATTTCGGTGCGGTCGTCCTGCAGGTGCGATTCTTCAAACAGGTTTACCATAAACTTTAGGTTTCCAGCGTGCGAACGCAGGTTATGCGATACAATGTAAGCAAAGTTTTGCAGCCGCTTGTTTTGGTCGTCTAACAAATTCAAAGATGATTGCAGCGTGATACCTTTCTTTTTGATGCTGTCGATATCCTGGAAAATGCCCCTTAGGATAATGCAATTGCCATAATCATCAAGCACAGGCACACCCTTGCACCGTACCCATATTACGTTATTCCTGGCTGTTTTAAATAACACCTCAATATCATAAGGCTTGGAATATTTTATAGCGTTTTCGATAGCTGCTGTAAGCACCTGGCGATATTGCGGTTCAAAAAAACTGATGGCTTCGGGTACCGTTATTGGGGGCTGTGCATCCAGTTCAAAAATGTTGTATGTCTCTTTCGAAAACCTCAACGCCATTGTAGCGGCATCGATTTCCCAGCTGCCAATTTTTGCTATACGTCCAATTTCGGCACACTTAAGTTCTTTTTCAGCAACTTTTGTTTCGCTTACTTTAAGCGCATTAATATTGCTAAGTACGCCGTATATCAGCGGTCCGTCTGCGGTATCATGTTTTTGAGTGGTACTTTCAAACCATTGATAACCATTTTGTTTGGTAAGCAGCCTGATATGCACAACCGGCGAATTGCCAAGCCTTGTATGATGGGTAGAGGCTAAGAAGGCCTGTTTATCGTGGTAATATAGCAGATGTTCAAAAAAGTAATTGTATGAGCATTCTATCTCGCCCGGTTTATACCCCAACGCAGTATAAAACCCCGGCGACCATTTAACCTGCCTGGTATCGGTGTTATACTCCCAAATGCCTAAATGTATGCTGTCAATTATACGCGCAATATGAGCTATGCTTTCGCCAGAAAACTTATGACCGTCAGAAAAACTCATTTTACACTTTAATCACTAATCTATAATTACCACATGGCCTAATAAAATATATGCCAAAAGCACAATTCTGTTATAATTAAAACCAAAAGTTGTATTAAACCCGCAGTCTTAAATATTTTTTATTGGTTGCCATCCGGGCTTTTCAACGCTTATTGGTCATTGTCAAAATTTCTATAGCGCTGAAAATTACCTTATTAAACAATGTAAGGGTCTTATACGGTTTTTTACCCGCAGGGTTATGAAAATTTGAGCGGATAAAAATAGTATAATATTCGGCGAAATAATATCATAACTGAAAAGAAATATTATTGCTATTCAATGTGTTCATAAATCCAGTAGCGTATTAGGCGGTTTATATCCGTTTAAATTATATGTGAGTTTGACATTATTAATTACAGCATCATTTTCTATATTTAGCCTTACAAAATTTACAACGATGGGAAAACAATTCTTGAAGCTGCTTACAATTGTTCTGATATCAATAACGGCCGGCGCAGCCGCCCAAACGACGCCTGCAGGTAAAGTATGGTCGGTGGCCAAGGCCAATACCTGGTACGGCCAGCATAAATGGATGACCGGTGCAGATTTTATACCCAGTACCGCGATTAACCAGTTAGAGATGTGGCAGGCGGCAACGTTCGACCCTGCAACCATCGACCGGGAGTTAGGTTATGCCGAAGGGATAGGGTTTAATACCATGCGGGTGTTTTTGCATAGCCTTGCCTGGCAGCAGGATAAAGCCGGTTTTAAAAAACGTATTGCCCGATACCTCGCCATTGCCGATAAGCACGGCATTAAAACCATGTTTGTGTTTTTTGATGACTGCTGGAACGCCGGTGCCAAAATTGGCACCCAGCCTGCGCCAAAGGTTGGCGTACACAATTCAGGCTGGCTTCAGGACCCGGGCAACCGCCTGAACAACCCCGGCGAAACCGCCATGTTGCAGGCTTACGTAACTGACGTTATGACTGCCTTTAAGCACGACAAGCGCATACTGCTGTGGGACCTGTATAACGAGCCGGGCAATTCCGGTAAAAAGGATGCCTCGCTTGCATTGCTTAACAAAGTATTTACCTGGGCACGGGCGGTAAACCCCGATCAGCCTGTATCCGCTGGTTTATGGGATTGGAGTTTTGAAAAATTGAATGCCTACCAGGCCCTTAACTCGGATATTATTACTTACCACGATTATACCGACGAAGCCTCACACCTAAAAACTATACAACTATTAAAAAGCCACGGCAAACCGCTTATCTGTACCGAATATATGGCCCGCACCCGCGGAAGCAAATTTGCCAATGTAATGCCTATGCTCAAAAAAGAGAACGTGGGCGCACTTAATTGGGGTTTTGTAATGGGTAAAACCAATACCATTTACGCCTGGGATAACCCAATTCCTGATGGCAGTGAACCTAAAGAGTGGTTCCACGATATATTCCGGAAGGATGGCACACCTTACAGGGCCGAAGAAGTGGAGCTGATAAAAAAACTAAACGGAAAGTAGAACAGCAATACGCCCGGTATGTTGCAGGCATTTTTATAGCTTTGCGGCCATGAAGGCGAGCTTTAAATTATTCGATTTTACACAAAAGGTTAACTATAAAACCGAAATACTGGCCGGCCTTACTGTTGCCATGACCATGATGCCCGAATCATTGTCGTTCGCCATACTGGCGGGCTTCCCGCCATTGGTAGGTTTGTATGCCGCTTTTATAATGGGGCTTGTTACCGCTATATTCGGCGGAAGGCCGGGGCTCGTTTCGGGCGGGGCAGGGGCCACGGTTGTAGTGCTGATAGCATTAATGAAGGCCAACGGGATAGAATATGTATTTGCCGCAGTGGCATTAGCAGGCATTATCCAGATCGCTATTGGGGTGTTTAAACTGGCAAAGCTTATCCGGCTGGTGCCGCAACCTGTTATGTATGGTTTTGTAAACGGCCTGGCGGTGATCATTTTTATGGCGCAGCTACAACAATTTAAAACGGTGGTTAACGGGCAGCCGGCCTGGCTTAGCGGCGCTCCATTGTTAATTATGGGCGGCCTTGTGGCGTTAACCATAGCTATTGTGGTGCTTTTCCCAAAAATTACCAGGGCGGTACCATCGTCGCTGGTGGCAATTATTGTTGTATTTGTTTTGGTGCTGGGTTTTGGTATCCACACAAAAACAGTAAGCGATATTGCATCTGTCAGCGGTGGCTTCCCGCCTTTTCATATTCCTGCCATACCTTTAAGCCTGCACACACTCAACATTATTTTCCCTTATGCTTTAATTATGGCGGCTGTAGGCTTAACAGAGGGCCTGCTTACCTTAAACCTGGTTGATGAAATGACCGCAACAAGGGGCAACGGCAACCGCGAATGTATAGCCCAGGGAAGCGCCAATATTTTAAATGGTTTCTTTTTTGGGATGGGCGGCTGCCCCATGATAGCGCAAACCCTGGTAAACTTATCAGCAGGCGCCAGGGCAAGGTTATCGGGTATAATAGCATCGCTAACTATTTTATTGATTATACTTTTTGGGGCGCCTGTTATAGGCAAACTGCCAATGGCCGCCCTTACCGGTGTGATGATCATGGTGGCATTTGGTACTTTTGAATGGATAAGCTTCAGGATATTTAATAAAATGCCCAAACAGGATGTATTTGTGGGGATATTAGTTGCTGTTATAACTATACTGCTGCACAACCTTGCATTGGCTGTGTTGATAGGCGTTATTATATCGGCCCTGGTATTTGCCTGGGAAAGTGCAAAACGCATCCGCGCCCGTAAATATGTAGACGGTAATGGCGCCAAACATTACGAAATTTACGGCCCGTTATTTTTTGGATCGGTAACGGCGTTTTCTGAAAAGTTTGACATCTCCGGCGATCCTGACGAAGTGATTATAGACTTTAAAGACAGTCGCGTTGCCGATATGTCGGGTATCCAAGCCCTTAACAAATTAACAGAGCGATATCGTAAGGCAGGCAAAAAACTCCATTTAAAGCATCTGAGTAAAGATTGCATCGCTTTGCTAAAAAATGCCGCTGATGTTATTGATGTAAATATTATGGAAGACCCGCATTACTGGGTAGCAACAGAAAAGAGTTATAATATATAGATTATCTTCCTGAAATTTAGCTGTTTAAAACAGATGTTAAAAATAAATTATAAAGTCTATAGGAATTATAGAATTTATAATTACTTTTGTAATGTAATCGTTCTTTAAATATATACTTATCCAGAAAGACAGAGGGAAAGGCCCTATGATGTCTTAGCAACCTGTACAGCTTTTAGCTTGTGTAAGGTGCTAATTCCTGCTTCGCCGCATAGCGTCGGAGACAGATAAGCTGATTTAAAAGACCACCATGTTTTGCATCCAAAACATGCTCTTGCATCTGCCGGCATCCCTTCAAATTTCCTGTATAAGTTTTGTAACTATTAGCATAGCATTAATGGCTGTATATTTTTATATCAACTTAAAATTTAAAAAGACATGAGTTTACGAATTGGCGACGACGCCCCAAATTTTAAAGCACAAACATCACAAGGAGAAATAGATTTTTACGAATACCTGGGCGATAGCTGGGGTGTGCTTTTCTCGCACCCGGCTGATTATACCCCCGTTTGCACCACTGAACTGGGCAAAACCGCAGCGCTCAAAGACGAGTTTGCAAAGCGTAATGTAAAAGTAGTAGCCTTAAGCACCGATAATGTAGAATCGCACAAGGGGTGGATAAAAGACATCAATGAGACCCAGGATGTTGAAGTTACGTTCCCGATCATAGGCGATGAAACCCGCGAGATATCGCAAGCTTACGACATGATACATCCTAATGCTTCGCTAACAGCAACCGTGCGCTCGTTATTTATTATCGGCCCCGATAAAAAGATAAAACTGATCATCAGCTACCCGGCATCAACCGGCAGAAATTTCCAGGAGATATTGAGGGTGATAGATAGCCTGCAGTTAACCGCTTACCACAGCGTTGCTACCCCTGCCGATTGGAAAGACGGCGAAGATGTTGTGGTGCTTCCATCAATCAAAACAGAAGATATCCCGGCTAAATTCCCTAAAGGGTTTAAAGAGGTAAAACCGTATTTGCGTACAACGCCCCAGCCCAATAAATAACTGGCTGAAAGATAAAGTCGCGTGGCCGAGAGGATAGGTGTGGGTCTGCAAAACCTTTAACGGTAGTTCGAATCTACCCGCGACGTCTGAAACTATACTGACTGACTATAATGACGGGGCGGTGGGCTGAGGAGTCCATCGCCTTTTTTGGTTACTGCCCGGTCATCGCCAGGCTTGGCCACTCTCTAATTTTTCACCCTCTTTGCGTAGCAGAAAGGGCCACGCACGAAGTGTCGCTTGGTGAGTAAACTAACACACTACATAAAAAATTCCCCCATTTCATTGTATCTTTACGTATGAACACTACCACTCACCCCTGGCCAAAACTCGATTATCATTACCTGAAGGACACCCTTGCCACGGTACACATGTGGACACAAATGATAGGCAAGGTGCGCCTCAAAAAAATGCCGTGGATAAACCACTCGTGGCAGGTTACGCTGTATGTAAGCGCTACAGGCTTAACAACAGGCAGCATACCCTACGGCGGCGGGGTGTTCCAGATAGACCTTGATTTTATAAAGCATCAACTGCATATCACCACCAGTACGGGCGAAAATATCTCATCGGCATTAGGCGCCGAAACCATAGCCGCTTTCTACAACGAGTTATGGCTAACCTGAGGTTGGCGGGTATTGAAGTGGAAATTTATGCCGCGCCTAATGAGGTTGACCCGGCCATACCCTTCGCCGAAAACCAAAAGCCATGTACTTACGACAGCGATGTGATGCACAACCTGTGGCAGGCGCTCATCAGGATACACAATGTTTTTACTGATTTCAGGGCAGGCTTTTTGGGCAAATGCAGCCCGGTACATTTCTTTTGGGGCGCGTTCGACCTGGCAGTTACCCGTTTCAGCGGCCGGCCGGCGCCCAAACACCCCGGCGGCGCGCCCAACATGCCCGATGATGTAATGCAGGAAGCATACTCGCACGAGGTTAGCTCATGCGGGTTTTGGCCGGGCAGCGAGGCGTTTCCGCAGCCGGCGTTCTACGCCTATTGTTACCCAACTCCTGAAGATTACGGCAAGCAGCAGGTGAGCCCACCCGAAGCCTTTTACAGCCAGGAAATGGGCGAATATTTTTTAATGTACGAAATGGTACAGCAAGCCGCCAACCCCGAAAATACCCTGATGCAGTTTTTGCAAACTACCTATAATGCCGCCGCCACAACAGGTAATTGGGATAGAGCATTAGAGTGTGATTTGCAGGGTTTTAAAAATTAATCGCCAATTCAAATGTTCGCGCTTGAGCGGGCGGTTGGCTATTATAACGGAAAAGTTCGTTCTCCCGGAGAGGGTTTAGGTGAGGCCACTTTCCGCAAACACCACGTTGTCATGCACCGTAAATTTTGCACGTTGGTGGTTTTTATCGGCTCAAAAAGTTCGCCGCCTAAGCTGGCTGTGTACTCCATTAGCACCTGTTCGTTCACCAAAAAGCGTTCGGAGCCATCTGGTAGGGCGTAGCGGCTATTGCCCAGGGGAATCACTTTATCCTCGATGCCAATATCAGATGCCAGCCGCGCGAAAAAATAACCGCCGGTTTTTAATGCGCACCATATTGATCGCAGCATGGCGTCGAAGTGATTGCTATCGGCTGCAAAATGCAGTACTGCGCTGCAAACTATCAGGTCGAACATTTCATCCTCAAAGGGCAGTTGTTCGGCTTTGCCTATGCTGAAGTTTGTTGGCGGAGTAGCCGGAGCCAGCTCTTTGGCCAATGCTTTTACCAGCGCCACTGCTTCAGGATTTGGGTCGATGCCATAAACCTCATAGCCGTTTTGCAGAAAGTATACGATGTTTCGCCCGCCGCCGCAGCCAACATCCAGCACGTTTGTGCACCCATCAAAGCGTCCCTTCAAAAGCTGGTCGAAAAGGTAGATATCAATATTGCCGTAAAGCTGCTGCAAGCGGTTTGCCATGTTGGTATTTAGTTTAGCGTTGTAGTCGACTCTCCCCGACTGGGGAAATTGGTTCTTAAATCCTCCCCCTCTTTGCGCAGCAGAGAGGGGGCAGGGGGTGAGTCGGCCCGGCTGCAATGTAACAATATTGCAATGGCTTTAAAAATTTGGTTTGATAAGCCAATGTGCTTATGCATTATCGCATAATATTTATATTATTGTGTACCGTTAACACAATAGCGGTGGTATTATCTCACATCCTAAGTACCATACCAATTGCTAAAACCAAAGTTTACCCTATTACTAATGTGCTGTTGCATGTTTAGTAGTTTTGTTTTCGCGCAAAAAAAGAACGCCGGTTACAAATACCATATCAAGCGTGCTGCATCCCCCATAAAAATTGATGGTTTGCTTGATGAAGCCGACTGGCTTAAGGCCGATACTACAAGCCCGTTTTTTATGGTATTGCCTATGGATACCAGCCTTGCCAAACTACGCACAGTAGTTCGCCTGGCGTATGATAACGATAACTTTTACATATCGGCGGTTTGCTATACGCCAACAGCAGGCTATATGGTGGAATCGCTGAAGCGCGATTTTAGCTTTCTGAAGAATGATAACTTCATCTTTTTTATGGATCCCTTTGATGCCCGTACCGATGGCTTTAGCTTCGGCGCCAACGCGGCAGGGGCCCAATGGGATGGCACCATGTATGAAGGCAGCAAGGTTGACCTGAGTTGGGATAACAAGTGGTACTCGGCTGTAAAAAATTATCCGGATAAATGGGTGTTCGAAGCGGCCATTCCTTTTAAAAGTATTCGTTACAAAAAAGGCATAAAAGAGTGGGGAATAAACTTTAGCCGTAATGATCTGGTCACTACCGAGAAATCGAGCTGGACGCCTATACCCAGACAATTCCCAACCGCCGCGCTGGCTTACACCGGTACGGTTGTTTGGGATGAAGCGCCGCCGGTGGCTACACATAACATATCAGTCATCCCTTACGCGTTGGGGGGCATCACCAAAGATTTTCAGAGCGATAAACCGGCAGTTTGGCGTAAAGAAATTGGGGGTGATGTAAAGGTGGGGCTTACCTCGTCGCTTAACCTGGACATGACCGTTAACCCCGATTTTTCGCAGGTGGATGTTGATCAGCAGGTGATAAACCTGAACAGGTATGAGCTGTTCTTCCCCGAAAAGCGTCAGTTTTTTCTGGAGAACGGTGATCTGTTTGCCAACTTCGGTTATGGCGATATCAGGCCGTTCTTCTCGCGCCGTATCGGTTTAAATGCGCCAATACGCGCGGGCGCGCGGTTAACCGGGAAAATAGATAAAGACTGGCGGGTAGGGGTAATGGATATACAAACCGGGCGGTCGGCATCTGATAATTTACCAGGGCAAAACTTTGGTATTGTTACCCTGCAAAGGCGGGTGTTCTCGCGGTCGAATATTGGTTTTATGTTTGTAAATAAGGATGGTACCGGCAGCGCCCCTGCACCGGGCAGTGCAGCCAACGCGTATAACCGTAACATAGGCGCCGAATTTAACCTGGCATCATCAAACAACCAATGGACCGGCAAGCTGCTGGGGTTAAAATCTTTTACGGCAGGGGTAAAAGGGCGCGAATTCGTGCAGGCGGCCAATTTGCAATACCTAAGCAAATACTGGACAGCGGCCTTGCAACAGCAATATGTAGGGAAAGATTACAACGCCGAAGTTGGCTATGTGCCCCGTACCGGTTATAATAAGTTGAACCCCCTGCTGCAGCACAACTTTTTTCCTAAAAGCGGGGTAGTATTATCGCATGGCCTGCAGTACACCGGTATTTACTTTTTTGACGAGGCTTATAAACCAACCGATAACGAAAGCATCCTCAGCTACCTGATCACCTTCCGCGACCGTGGTACCTTAACCATATCCGCGCTTGATGATTATGTGAAGCTGCTGCGCGAATACGACCCTACCAATACCGGTAAGGACAGCTTGCCCGTGGGCTTTAAAAGCCATTGGAACACCATCGATGTACAATACGCATCAAAACCACAAAGCGTGTTTACTTATCTTTTTGAGGTTGCCCGCGGCGGGTATTATGATAACGGTACCAAAACCACGCTGGTAGGGCAGTTGGGCTACCGTTTTCAGCCGTATGTTAACCTGATATTGAACGCCTCGTATAATGATCTGCAGTTGCCCGCACCTTATGGACGCAACAAATTCTGGCTCATTGGCCCGCGGGCTGATGTTACCTTCACCAATACGCTGTATTTTACCACATACGTGCAATATAACGAGCAAGCCCGCAACATGAACATCAACAGCCGCCTGCAATGGCGCTACAAACCCGCCTCCGACCTGTTTATCGTTTATGGCGATAACTCTATCCCATCGCCCTTCACTGTTAAAAACAGGCAGTTTACCATTAAGTGGACTTATTGGTGGAATATATAGTTGGATGTGCAGATATGAGAAATGTGCAGATAATAGAGAGATGCGATTCACAGCGTTGTCATCGTGAAGTTTTTCACCACGTCATTGCGAGGAACGAAGGGATCTCTTGAGGACAATTACACTTTGCATAAACCAATAGCTTAAAGAGATTCGTTTGTCGATTCGCTCCGCGCAATGAAGCGTGGAGATATTCTCAATTTTTACAGCATTATGGTTGCAAACATCTGTCAATTTTATACTTTTGCAGCATAAAGCAATACCGCTATTTTCCTGTAGTGTAACGGTAGCACACCAGACTCTGACTCTGTTAGTAGTGGTTCGAATCCATTCAGGAAAACTAAAAAGGGTGAATGATCTGATGGTCATTCGCCCTTTTTATTCATAAACAGCTGTCTGTTATGGTTTTACAACAGTAAAAGCATTAAGTGCCATTCGCCAGTTCAAGTAGTTATCATCGTGCATAGCCCGGCGGATGATCGTATTATATCCTTTATCAAAGTAAGCTGCCAGCGAGAAGGTGTGAACGCCGTTAACAGGCTCGAACAATGTACCTGGCGCATAGCCCTTTTCTCCGTTTTCCGCCCGTTTTTTATCAAAGGCTACAGTGCTTTTTACAAATTCGGGATGGATTTTTTCGCCGGTCATATAGGGTGTCATGTAGTCAACGCAGTTCTTTATCGTCGAACCGTTGGCGGTTTTCCAGTCAAAATAATTTTTGCCTGTTGCCCTGTAAATAGCTATGCAGGTTGATATAAGTGGCTCAATATCATAAGTTTGGTAGTGAAAGGCGTCGCGTTCCATCAGGTCATGGGTGGTGCCATCAGGGTTTAGGTTTACGTTAAGCTGTTTTTCAAGCTCTGTGCTGATAACGCTATCGTATTTATTATCGTGCAGCGTATAAGCAATAAGGGCTATCATCTTGATACGGTGCGAGTTCCAGTTGTTGATGGCGGTGCCGCGGCTGCCTTTGGCGTATTTACTATCCACCAGTGCATCAGCTATACCGCGTAGCCAATCGTCTGTAAGGGTGCGGCTTTGTGCTGTAACATCCTCTCTTACAAGGTCATACGCGGTAACCATATCTTCCAGTTTGGTTTGGTTGATGGGGTCGTCGGTGGCTTTGTTGATCTTTGCCCAGGCGGTAAAAAAGTCTGTTGCTTTGTTCAGATAAGCGGTTTTGCCCGATATTTTGTAGGCAAATGCAAGCGCGTAAACCTTATTGGCATCTTCCAGGGCTTTCAGGCTTGCGGTCTTCCTGGGGTCGCCGGCGAGCAGGCCCTGCGACAAAATAACCGCTATCGGGTTGGGGGTTTCGCTCAGCGATTGGTCGGCAATTACTTGAAAATTCCTGAAAATTTTCGAGAATTTTCTGTCTTTTTTGAGCGATTCGCGCATCAATTTTACCTCGTTTTTGTCAAGGCTTGCAAACTGCGCGTCGGCACAAAAAGTTGTAACGGCAAGGGCCAAAAAGCAGACGAACTTTTTCATGTAAAATTAGATTTCTAATGATCTTTTGATACCCAACTCCAGCCCGCGCAATTCGGCCAGTCCGCGCAGGCGGCCGATGGCCGAGTAGCCCGGATTTGTTATTTTATGCAGGTCATCGAGCATTTTATGCCCGTGGTCGGGGCGGAAGGGCATACTGATATCTGTTCGGTCCGCAGTTACCCTTTTCTGCTGTTCCAGCAGCAGGGCCTTCATCACTGCATACATATCTACATCGCCGTCAAGGTGGTCAGCTTCGTGGAAGTTGCCTTCCGAATCACGTTTGGTGCTGCGCAGGTGTATAAAGTGGATACGATGGCCCAGGCGCTCAACCATGCCCGGCAAATCGTTACTTGCTATTACCCCGAACGATCCGGTGCAAAAGGTAAGCCCGTTATTGGGGCTATCAACTACATCATAAATATCCAGTATGTCCTGCTCGGTACTAACCACGCGCGGCAGGCCAAGTATAGGGTATGGCGGGTCGTCGGGGTGGATGCACATCAGTACGCCGGCCTGCTCCGCCGCGGGGATAACCTGCTGCAGAAAATAAGCCAGGTTAGCCTTCAGCGTTTGCGCGCTGATATGCCCGTACGAGGCCAGCATGTTTAAAAACCTGGCGGGGGTGTAACCTTCCTCTGACCCGGGCAAGCCGGCTATTATGTTTTTTACCAATTGCTGTTTGGCGGCCTCGCTTAAACTATCGTGGTATGCCTTTGCCTTTAACCTTATGGCTTCGGGATGATCGTTTTCCGCGCCCGGCCTGTTCAGGATATAAATATCGAAAGCGGCGAAGGCAACGGTATCAAACCTTAGGGCGGTAGCGCCGCCGGGCATTGGGTAATCCAGGTCGGTGCGGGTCCAGTCGAGCACGGGCATAAAATTATAGCAAACGATGCTGATACCGCATTGCCCTATATTAAGCAGGCTTTGGCGATAATTTTGGATATAGCGCTCGTAATTGCCGCTACGTTTTTTGATATCCTCGTGCACCGGCACGCTTTCAATTACCGACCACTTTAGACCCGCGTCTTCAATCAATTTTTTTCTTTTCAGGATCTCATCTACCGGCCAAACCTCCCCGTTGGGGATATGGTGCAGGGCGGTAACAATACCGGCAGCCCCGGCTTGCCTGGCATCGGCCAACGTCACCGGGTCATCAGGCCCGTACCAGCGCCATGTTTGTTCTAAGCTCATTTAAATAGTTTTGATCGCCTAATTTACAAAGTATATTGTTCGGTGTCGGCAGCTAAAAAATCCCAGCGGGCGGGGCTAAAGGCATCAATCAGCATGCCATCCTCCAGGCAAACGCAGCCATGCACGGTAAACGGCGGCACATAATACCCATCCCCTTTGCGAATGATCTTTACCGTTTCGCCCATTGTCATTTCAAACGCGCCGCTTTCTACATAGCTAACCTGCGCGTGCGCATGGCTGTGCAGGGCGCCGCAAGCCCCTTTGATAAATCTTACCTTTACCATCATCAGCTTATCATCATAGCCCAACACCTGCCGTTGCACGCCGTTGCCAACGGTTTGCCAGTTAGCGATATCCTCAAACTGGAATAAGTTGCTTTGTATCATGCCCGGTCAGTTTTTAAGGGTACCGGTAGCGTTGATAACCGGCCTTTTCTCGGCCAGGCGTTTTTGGCGCAGCAGGGCTTCCAGGTAATAGTAATCGGCATAAATAATGGGCACA
This sequence comes from Mucilaginibacter sp. AK015, assembly GCF_014200785.1. Taxonomy (NCBI): domain Bacteria; kingdom Pseudomonadati; phylum Bacteroidota; class Sphingobacteriia; order Sphingobacteriales; family Sphingobacteriaceae; genus Mucilaginibacter; species Mucilaginibacter sp. AK015. The sequence continues at coordinate 105,120 of NZ_JACHCV010000002.1, read as the reverse complement.
TCAATTTCGCTGTTGGCGGGTTTATGGCCGGTGCTGTGCAACAGCAAAAAGCCGCTGGCGCTATCGGGCTGTGCCTGGTAGCTTTTGCCCAGGCTGTTTAATATCTTGTCGGCTGTTTTTTTATAGGTAACGGCGTTTTTGCTGTAGGTACTTAATTCGTACAAAGCAGACGCGGCAATAGCCGCTGCCGATGCATCGCGTGGCTGGTTGCCCAGTTTAGCCGCGTCAAAATCCCAATAGGGCACCAGGTCGGGCGGCATCTGCGGGTTGCTGAAAATATATCTGGCTATCTTTTCGGCCTGGGCAAGATATGCTTTGTTACCGGTTTCGCGGTAGCACATGGTGTAGCCATAAAGCCCCCATGCCTGCCCGCGAGCCCAGGCGGAGCTATCGGCAAAGCCCTGCAGGGTTTGTTTGTTAAGCACCTTGCCGGTTTCGGGGTCGTAATTAATAACGTGGAACGAACTGTTGTCGGCCCTGAAATGGTTTTTAAGCGTAGTATTGGCATGGGTGACCGCCACCTTATAAAAGCTGGAATCGCCGCTTAGTTTGGTCGCCTCAAAAAGCAATTCCAGATTCATCATATTATCAATGATCACCGGGAACTGCCATTGTTTTTGATGGTCCCATGATTTGATGCAGCCGACAGTTGGGTTAAAACGGGTAATAAGTGACCTGGCCGTCTGGATGATATCATCCTTATATTTCTGCTGGCGGGTTAAGCGGTAGGCGTTGCCTACGCTATTATATACCATAAAGCCCAGGTCGTGTGTGCCGGTGTTGCTTTTTTCGCCTTCCATTTCGGCAGTAAACGGTTCAGATCGTTCTTTCCAGAATTTATCGCCGGTGTATTCATATAAAAACCACAGGTTGCCGGGAAAAAAGCCGCTGCACCAATCTTTTGATGATACCATCACCAGGTCGCCTTTTGTGTTCAGTGCACGCGGCGATAACAGGTTGGGCTTGTTGGCAGCCGCTTTGATTTTAGCAGTTTCGGCTAATAAAAGTTTTGTTTGATGCTTTGCGAATTTGAATGCTTCGCGCGCGTTGTTTTGTGCCGATACGCTAATAGCAGCGACGCTCAATGCTATCAGGGGTATAATATGTTTGATGTTCATGGATGTATTTAATAGGGCCGTTTAATTGACCACTTTAATTTTTATCACTAATTTTTTGACTACATCGTAACCTTCTATCTTAATGTTAGGGCGATGTACATCCTGCGGAAAAAACAAAAAGAATGTGCCGGGTTCGGCGATGTACGAAGCACCTTCGGCAGTATAGTTTGCGGCGTCGCTGGTTTCGCTGTAGGGTTTGGTAATGGTGGCTTTGTTTATGTCGATAACATCAATGCGCTCTTTACCCTTTATTACATATTGCAGATCGATGTATTTGCGGTGCGATTCCCACCCCGCCTTATCCAGTTCTTTTGATGGTGCCTCGGTTATGCTGGCATAAGCGTTCTCGCCGTCAATAGGGTGCTTGCCCGCGCTTAAGGTATCCAGGTTTTGTTCGCGTAAATAGCTAAACACTTTATCCCACACGGCTTTATTGTTATGGTATTGCTTATAAAACTCAACTGCGTTTACATGCTTATACAAGCTTAATTTTAAGCCGTTCTTCCATTTATTGCTTTGTGCCCATTCCCGGGCGGTTTTTGGGTTAACATTATTGCCGGTGCCGGTTTGCGCTATTGCTGTATTTTCCATCGCGATAAAACTGATAGCAGCTATTGCTAGCCGAAATAAAGGTTTAACTTTCATGATATTATTCAATTGGTTTATAACCGGCAATGCGCCGGCGGCTATGCCTCTACTGCGCTGCCATAGGTCAATATTACAAGGAAATAGTTTAAATTTCAGCCGGTGGCCGCTACTAATTCTACGCAAACGTTATAGTAAAGGCCGTGTATTTTATATTAATTTAGTAAGCGAAAGTTTTCGATAACGTTTGCGTAGAAATAACAACACGTTTATTTCAAATTAAAATATCATAATTGTAGACTTGCTGAACATTATACATTAAACTCTAACACTTCCTGTTTTGAAAGTAATACATAGCGTTCACCCCGGTGATTTTAAAACCTACCAGACCGAACAGATACGCGACCGCTTTTTAATTGACGACCTGGTAAAGGCAGACCGGGTAAACTGCGTTTACACACATTACGACCGCATGATAATAGGCGGTGCACACCCGGTTAGTAAAACCTTAGTACTTGAAAATTACGATAACCTTAAAGCCGGGTATTTTTTAGAACGCCGCGAGTTAGGCATCATCAATGTTGCGGGAGACGGCCGGGTAACAGCCGACGGCCAAACTTTCGACCTGAAGAAAATGGATTGCCTGTATATAGGCAAAGGCGTACAACAAGTAAGCTTTACCGCAGTTGATGCCGCCACGCCGCCGGTGTTTTATTTGCTTTCATCGCCCGCGCATACAAATTATCCCACAACCCTTTTGCCCATTGAGCAGGCCGAAAAAGTACACACTGGCAGGAGCGCCACCGCTAACAAGCGCACCATTAATAAATATATACATAACGGCGACGGCGGTATAAAAAGCTGCCAGCTGGTTATGGGCTTAACCACACTGCACGAAGGCAGCGTATGGAACACCATGCCGCCGCACGTACACGACCGCCGCATGGAAGCTTATTTTTACTTCGATATCCCCGCGGGGCAAAGGGTATTTCACCTGATGGGCGAGGAAGCCGAAACCAGGCATATATTAATTGATAATTACGGTGCCGTGGTATCGCCGCCGTGGAGCATTCACGCTGGAGCAGGTACCGGCAGTTACAGCTTTATATGGGGCATGGCAGGTGAAAACCTTGATTATACAGATATGGATGCCATCAGCATTGATAACATAAAATAGAAATAAGCACAGTGGAGAATAATTTTTCGTTAAAAGGGAAGGTAATTGTTGTAACCGGCGGCACTGGCATACTGGGCAAATCTTTTATAGATGGCATTGTAGCAGCCGGCGGCACGGTAGGGATACTGGGCCGCAACCGGCAGGTTGCCGAAGAAAGGGCCGAAGCCATCAATAAAAACGGCGGGCAGGCCATTGCGCTTGTTGCAGATGTGTTGCAGGAAGACGACTTAAAAGCCGCCAAAACTGCTTTGCTTGATAAATTTGGCCGTATAGACGGGTTGGTTAACGGAGCCGGCGGCAACATGCCCGAAGGTGTGCTGCAGCCCGATGAGGACATATTCAATATGAACCTTAACGGGATGAAAAAAGTAATGGAAGTAAACCTTTGGGGCACCCTGCTGCCTACTCAGGTGTTTGGCGAAGCAATTGCCAAAACAGGCAAGGGCAGTATAGTTAATATATCATCCATGAACTCCAAGCGGGCTATTACCAGGGTATTGGGCTACAATATGGGCAAGGCCGCGGTTGATTGCTATAACCAATGGTTTGCCGTTGAGCTGGCCAACCGTTATGGCGATGCGATACGGATGAACGCCCTGGCCCCAGGCTTTTTTTTAACAGAACAAAACCGCAACCTTTTAACAAAGCCCGAAGGCGGTTACACCGATAGGGGCGCATTGGTTATTAAACAAACGCCGTTTAAACGCTTTGGCCACCCGGATGAGCTGATTGGCGCGCTGGTTTGGCTGCTGAGCGACGCATCGGCATTTGTAACCGGCTCTATGATATGTGTTGACGGCGGGTTCTCGATATTTGGAGGGGTTTAATGGAAACAGGCACGCAAAGTAACGACACGGTTTTAACTTTTGGCGAACTGCTGCTCAGGATATGCCCTGATGCGAGCGGCAAATGGCTTGAAAGCAGCAGCCTGCCGGTTTATGTGGGCGGCGCTGAATTAAACGTGGCTACCGCGCTGGCTTTATGGAATGTTAAAACAAAGTATTTTACCGCCATGCCCGATAACGGCTTGTCGGCGCAAATCATTAATTATGTCGCCGAAAGGGGCATCGATACTTCGGCTATCCATAAAGGTGCAGGCCGCCAGGGGTTATTTTATTTAACCAGCGGCGCCGATATGAAACACGACGCGGTAATATATGACCGTGCTGGCTCGGCATTTGCCGAATTAAAGCCGGGCGTTATTGATTGGGACAAAGTTTTAACAGGTGTAAGCTGGTTTCACTTCAGCGCTATTTGCCCGGCGTTGACGGAGCAAACCGCCGACCTTTGCGAAGAGGTGCTGATAGCAGCATCCAAACGAAACATCACCATATCTATCGATTTGAATTATCGTGCAAAGCTTTGGCAGTACGGCAAGGAGCCGGAGCAAATTATGCCGCGACTGGTAAAATATTGCAACATGGTAATGGGCAATGTTTGGGCGGCCGAAAGCTTATTAGGCATACCGGTTAGTCCGCAGTTGACAGATATTGATACAAAAGAAAACTACCTTGCCGAAGCGCTTAGCAGTTCCAAAAAGATAATGGAAAGGTTCCCTGCATGCAGAACAGTTGCCAATACCTTCAGGTTCGACCATGAAGGTGGTATAAAATATTATACCACCTTATACCAGGAAGGGGAATTTTATAATTCACACGAATATATTACAAACAAAGTAATTGATAAGGTAGGCAGCGGCGATTGTTTTATGGCCGGGCTGATATACTGCTACGGGCTTAAATTGGAGCTTTGGACAGCCCTGAATTTTGCTACAGCAGCTGCGTTCGATAAGTTGTCAGTAAAGGGGGATGCTACCCAAAGCACCGTAGAAAAAATAACCAAAGCTATTAACAATGCAAACTAAGCAGCAGGTACAGGATAGTATTGTAGAACAAGGTGTGTTGCCGCTTTACTATAACGAAAGCAGCGAGGTAAGTATGGCTATTAATCAAACGCTGTATAAGGCAGGCATCCGTGCCATTGAATATACCAACCGTGGGCCGGCAGCGCTCGATAATTTTAAAGCACTTAAAAAGCAGCAGCTGCAATTGCCGGGCTTGCTTTTGGGCATCGGTACCGTTAAATCTGCCGACGAGGCCGAACAGTTTGCCGCCGCCGGTGCGGATTTTTTAATATCGCCGCTGGTTAACCACCAGGTTGCAGCGGTTGCCGCAAAACACGGCCTGCTATGGATACCCGGCTGTATGACGCCCACTGAAATTTACGAGGCGCAGGAGCTTGGCGCCAAATTGGTGAAGCTGTTCCCCGCCAATATATTGGGGCATGCGTTCGTATCGGCGGTGAAAGAGCTTTTCCCGGGGGTGCAAATGATGCCTACCGGCGGAGTAGAAATGAGCCTGGAAAATATTACGGGATGGTTTAACGCGGGTGTATCGGCTGTTGGGATGGGCAGCAAACTGATCACAAAAAGCATCCTTGATAACAAAGCGTACGACCAGTTATATACAGAAACGTTGCGGGCATTACAGTTAGTAAAGTCGGCACGATAATAAAACCAATTATGACCGATACCAAAAAAACCAACTACCGGTGGATTGTTGTGATCCTGCTGTTTTTTGCCACGACTATTAACTACCTCGACAGGCAGGTTATCGGCTTATTGAAACCAAAGCTTGAAGGAGAATTTAACTGGACAGAAGAAGATTACAGCCACATAGTTATGGCTTTTCAGGCGGCTTATGCCATTGGCTTACTGGCCTTTGGCGGCTTTATCGATAAGCTGGGCACCAAACTGGGATACACCATATCGCTCATTTTTTGGAGCGTGGCAGCCATGCTGCACGCCATTGTAAAAACAACTTTAGGTTTTGGCGCGGTAAGGGCGGCGTTGGGCCTTGGCGAGTCGGGCAACTTCCCGGCGGCCATTAAGGTTGTTGCCGAGTGGTTCCCCAAAAAAGAGCGTGCCCTGGCAACGGGGATATTTAATTCGGGCGCGAACATAGGCGCGGTAGCGGCACCTATAATGGTGCCCTGGATACTGGGTATTTACGGCTGGCAGATGGCCTTTATCATAACCGGCGCCATTGGTTTTTTATGGCTGATATTCTGGTGGATATTTTACGAGGTTCCGTCAAAGCATAAAAAGATAAACAGTGCCGAGTTTGAGCATATACACAGTGATGTTGACGAACCAGCCGTGGAAGACGGCCCGCAGGAAAAGATAAAATGGGTGCGGCTGTTCGGCATCAGGCAAACCTGGGCATTTGTGGCTGGCAAGTTCCTCACCGATCCCATCTGGTACTTCTTCCTGTTTTGGCTGCCATCGTACTTTGCAAGCACCTTCAAGCTCGATCTTACCAAACCAAGCCTGCCCCTTGTATTGGTTTATACCGCTACAACTATCGGCAGCATAGGCGGGGGATATTTATCATCGCGGTTCATTAAAAGCGGGATGCCCATATTCAGGGCGCGTAAAACGGCTATGTTCATTTTCGCGTTGTGCGTAGTGCCCATATTTGCGGCGAGGTATGCGGCCAATATCTGGCAGGCTGTGGGGTTAATAAGTCTGGCAGCGGCGGCCCACCAGGCCTGGAGCGCCAATATCTTTACCTCAGCATCAGATATGTTCCCTAAACGGGCGGTAAGCTCGGTTGTGGGTATAGGGGGTATGGCGGGGGCCGTAGGCGGTATAGCATTCCCGTTCTTTATCGGCTGGATATTAGATTCGGCCAAGGCATCGGGTAATATCACTGCGGGTTATAACATTATTTTCACCATGTGCGCCTGCGCTTATTTGCTGGCCTGGTTCATTATGCACCTGTTAACCCCCAGGATGAAGGTGGTGAAACTGTAACCTGATATTTCCATAAACAAGTAAGATTTATTACATTGGTGAAATGTTAAGCACAGTGTTGATGGCGTTTGCTTGGCATTAACCTAATATGAATTTTAACAGTATTACAATTAAGGATATAGCTACCGCGCTTAACCTTTCGGTTTCTACCGTATCAAAGGCGTTAAGGGATAGCTACGAGATCAGCGAGAATACAAAAAAGCTTGTAAATGAGTATGCCGAACAACATAACTACCGGCCAAACCCTATTGCTCAAAGCTTAAAACAGGGGCACAGCAAATCAATCGGTATCGTAGTTTCCACCATCGAGAACCAGTTTTTTTCGCAGGTGATCAACGGCATCGAATCCGTTGCTTACGAGGCAGGGTTCAATGTGATCATTACCCAAACCCACGAATCGTTCGACCTGGAAGTAAAGAACGTTGACCACCTTACACACCGGTCTATTGATGGACTGCTGATATCACTATCCACCGAGACCAAAGACTTTGAACACCTGCACAAGCTGCACCGCCAGGGCTTGCCTATTGTTTTTTTTGACCGCATAACCGACGAGATAGACACCCATAAAGTAATTGCCGACAATTTTAAAGGAGGGTATGACGCCACCCGCCACCTGCTGGATTCAGGGTACAAACGCATAGCGCATATTACCAGCCCGCCAAATATTTCTATCACCAAAGAACGTTTTGCCGGGTACAGTAAAGCGCTCGAGGAGGCAGGCATAACGATGGGCGATGAATACATTAAACACTGCCCGCATGGGGGCCGCGATGTGGGCGAAATTGAGAACGCGCTGAACGAACTGCTATCGCTGAAAGAAAAGCCCGACGCGATCTTCACCACATCCGACCGGATAACCACCACCACTTTGCTGTTGCTGAATAAACTGGGAATAAAGATCCCGCAGGAGATTGCCCTGATAGGCTACACCAATACCACCCTGGCCGACGCGCTGAACCCCTCGCTTAGCTCGGTTTATCAGCCGGGATTTGAAATGGGGCAAAAGGCCACCCAAATGCTGTTAAGCCTTATTTTATCAAAACGCCCTGTACACGAATTTGAAACTATTGTGTTGCCTACCCAACTGGTTACCCGCCATTCAACCGCGCGTAAAACATCATAGTTGGCCGGGCCGCAGCGAAAACGATATCGTAAATAAATATCCTTTAAACATGCCATCGATATGGTAATCAGGGTATTTTTGATTCGCAGTTGCTTTATTACCAATTATAAACGCTGCTTATTTACCCGGTTATTTGCAAAGCATGAAACGCAGTTTTTTCGGTGTTATAGTTTCCCTGTATTTAGTTACCGGCACGGTAATGGCGCAAACCGTTACCCTTGATTATTTTTTTAACCACGAAACACATCAAACAAAGGGCCGCCAAACCGAGCGGTTTCATTACTTATGGGAGGATACCGCCAATTCAGGTTTCTCGGTATGGGGTGATATCTTCAGATCAAAGGGGGCAACTTTAAGCAGGCTGGACACAGCGCCAACGGCAGCAAATTTAAAGGGCACAGCGGTATATATTATTGTTGACCCCGATAGCCGTAAAGAGAACCCGAACCCCAACTACATACAGCAGGCCGATGCCGATAATATTGCCCGGTGGGTAAAGGCTGGCGGTGTGCTTATCATGATGGCAAACGATAGCGCTAATGTGGAGTTAAACCATTTTAACGTGCTTGCCGCCAAGTTTGGCATGCACTTTAACAACGACATGCAAAGCCATGTAATTGATGATGCCCATTTTGAGAATGGCGCGGTTTTGATAAGCAACAACCCCGTTTTTAAAACATCTAAAAAGGCTTTTATAAAAGATGCATGCAGCATAGGTTTATCCGGCCGGGCAAAGCCGCTTTTAAAAGCTGCGAACGGTACCGCGATAGCAGCCATAACTAAATACGGCAAAGGCACCGTTATAGCCATAGGCGACCCATGGCTGTATAACGAATATGTTAACGGCCGTTTGCCCGCCGGTTTCGATAATGATAAAGCAGCGGCAGACCTTGCGGTTTACGTACTATCTCAGTGTAAGCTGCACCCGAACCGAAACATGGTTAATTAATATAGTGAGTAAGTGCCATTTCGCCGGTCCCGCGCATAGCGGGGCCGGTATTTGGTTAATCCACCTATGATGTTTCAATTAAGTACACCTACTGCCGTGGATAAAATTATAAACAACATAAATTTAATGAAGATTTTACTGGTAACACTTGCCTGCCTGTCCGTTCAGGTAAGCTTTGGCAAAAAATATAAAGTAAAAACACCCGCTGAGTTCAGCAAAGCTGCGGCTATTGTGCAACCGGGGGATGAAATTGTAATTGCCAATGGCAGCTACCAGGGCTGGGCCGCTGCTGTTAACAGTAATGGTACGGTCAGCAAGCCTATTATCATCAGGGCCGAAAGTACAGGCAAGGCGGTATTTACGGGCGAGGTGCACCAGGCAGTATTAGAGGTAACAGGTAGTTACATACAAGTTAGAGGTTTAAAATTTGAAGGCTGCCGGTTGTTTAAGGAAAAAGGCGCTAACGTAGTGCTTATTGAAATGAAGGCCGCTAAATATTGCCGGGTAACCGATTGCATTTTTACCAGGAATACAGTAAATGCTCAGTTTATGCCTATATTGGCGGTATCCGGGCAGGGCGAGCATAACCGGGTAGACCATTGCACTTTTAGCGGCAATTTTAACAACCAGGAAGTGCAGGTAAGAGTCGGCCCGAACGAGGTATCGTTACATACGCTAATAGATCATAACACTTTTATGGATAAGGACAGCGTAACCTGGAAGGGTAACAACGGCGGCGAATGTGTACAAATAGGGCAGGACCCCATATTGTTAGGTAACCGCTATTCGTATACAACCGTACGCGATAACCGCTTTATACGCTGCAACGGCGAGCCGGAAGTGATCAGTAACAAGGCATCGGGTAATAAGTATATCAATAACTATTTTGAGGATTGCCACGGCGAACTGGTAATGCGCGGCGGCCACGAATGTTTAATAGACAGCAATAGCTTTGAAGGCGGTACAGGAGGCATACGCGTTAACGGCACCGCCCATACTGTTACCAACAATACTTTTAAAGGACTGCCCATAGCCATCAGGCTAATGTACGGCATGGCCAAAGGAAGGGGAGACACCGGTTTTTACATAGCAGCAAGCAATTGCATCATCAAAAACAACCACATAAGCCATTGCATTACGGGTATTTTAGTTGGCGGCAGTAAAAACGCCGACTGGACGGGCAAATTCGATACCAGGCGTTATCCATCGCGCACTATACAGGATATAGCACCTTTCAACAATGAAATAGCCGGTAATATAATCACCGATACGCAAACCCCGGTATTACAATAAATAGCGTTTGTCATATTATTATTTATAAACCTTTTTCCTTAATATTAAGTTATAGCTTATTTTTTTGTTGTAATAATGGTCTGATTGACAGATATTTTACTTGCAGAAAAAAATAGTGTTAAATACTTTCATGTAAAGAAAATTTACAACCTTTATACATTACTTTCGTACAAACCAGTAAATCTAAATTCAATAAGTTATTATTCTGCTTGCTAATTAGTTCTGTACGAGCGTGTTTAAGTATTTAAAAAAGTAGTATTTAATGAGCAGACGATCTTTAAGGCCTGTACAGGTGTTTATCATATTAATAATAAGTGCCTTATCTGTAATATCTGTAAAGGTTTCCGCGCAATATCAAAATGCCTATAAAACTACCCTAAGCATCAGCGATGGCCTGTCGCACAGTAACGTTAAATTTATTTTTGAGGATAGGGTAGGTTATATCTGGCTGGCTACCGATGATGGCCTTAACCGTTACGACGGGTACGGTTTTAAAGTTTACCGCCACAACGCCAACGATAAAAACTCGTTAAGGGTCAACAACATCAATGTTCTTGCTGAAGATGCCGCGGGCAACTTATGGGTTGGCACGGGGGGCGGCGGCTTAAGTTTGTATAACCGCGACACCGATTCGTTTATAAACTTTACCGCAAATAAAAATGTTGTCACCACCATATCTAACGATGATATAAACAGCATCTATCGCGATAGCAAAAACAATATGTGGGTGGGCACCTATTCCGGTTTAAACCTGCTCGATCCGGTAACGCATAAGGTAACCCGTTTTTTTTACGAAAAGGACAAGGATTACATTGCCGATCATCATATTTATTCGGTAAAGGAAGATAAATACGGCTACCTGTGGTTGGGTACCGATGGCGGCCTGGTCAGGTTTAATTACAAAACCGGGGAGAAGAAAAAATATGTTCATAGCGCTTCAAACAGCAAAAGCATCGCCACTGATCATATCCGCAACCTGCTTGTAAAAAATAACGGGGATATATGGATCGCTACGGCGGATAGCGGGCTTGACCTGTTTAACCGCGCGGCGGAATCGTTTACGCATTACAGCCACCAGGCGAATAACCCAAATTCCATAACCCATAATTCGGTATTTAGCCTTGCCTTTGCATCCGAACACCAACTTTGGGTGGGTACCGAGGAAGGATTAGATCTTTTTGATGAAACTACTCATACGTTTGACCATCGTTATAACAAATTTAATAACAAGGTAAACTCGGTTAATTATGTGTACGATACCGGCAGTATACTGCGGGTTGGAACATTTGAGTCGGGCATGCTGAAATACGATAACAATGTCCCTTCGTTTTTACAATTCTCAAATCAAAGAGGTGCCGTAAACGCGTTAACCAACAATCATGCGCTGTGTTTTGCCGAGGTTGGCCCCGATATATGGATAGGTACCGACGGCGGGGGGCTAAACTACATGGACAAGGCCACACAAAAAATAACCCATGATAATATTGGCATAAGCGGTAGTAAGATACTTGCGCTTTTAAAGGATAAAGATAACAAGCTATGGGCAGGCACTTATGGCAACGGTTTAGATGTACTTGAAGGTAAAACCAAAAAAATAGCGCACTATTCAAAGGGCCTTACCCCCAAAAATATCAGTAGCGATATAGTGTTTTCGTTAATGCAGGACCAGAATAATGATATTTGGGTGGGGCTTGATGAAGGGGGCGTAAATGTTATACATAGCGGTTTGGTAACAAAGCGGTACAAGTACGACACAAAGGATACGCTACATTGCCTGAGCAACAACGATGTACGCGTTATTTACCGCGACCGGAAGAACAACGTTTGGGTAGGTACTTATGACGGACTAAACTTATATAACCCGGGTAAAAATAATTTTACACAGTTTAAAACATTTAATGCCGGTTTAACCAATAATACCATATCAGATATTTTTGAGGATAGCAAGGGTAACTTGTGGGTTGGTACAATAGGCGGGGGGCTAAACCTGTACAACGCCAAAAGCAAACACTTTGCAGGTTATCACTTCCCAAATGGCGATGTTTATTCTATCATAAACGTTATAACCGAAGATAGATATGGGTATATTTGGGTAAGCACAACAAACGGGTTAATTCGTTTTAAACCCGGCACCGGCAGTTTCAGGCATTTTACAAATCTTAACGGTTTGCAGGGCCCCGAGTTTTCAAAAGGCGCCGGCCTGGTAACCCAAAGCGGCAAATTGTTGTTTGGCGGGCTTAACGGTTTTAATATAATCGATCCGTCGAACCTGCCGGTTAACAGCCACCCACCCAAAATAATCATAAGCGGTTTTCAGCTGTTTAATAAGGCCTTACCCATTGGTAAAGGCTCGCCGCTTAAACAGGTTATAAGCCAAACAAAAGAGATAAAGCTGGACTACAAGCAATCGGTTTTTACGGTTGAGTACATGGCATTAAGTTATACCTTACCGGGTTTAAGCCAATATGCATACCAATTGCAAGGTTTTGAAGACGGCTGGAATTATGTAGGTACGCAGCGCCGGGCAACCTATACCAATTTATACCCGGGCGAATACATTTTTAAGGTAAAGGCCGCCAACAACGACGGCGTGTGGAACACCACCCCCGCGCAATTACGCATTATTGTAGCAGGCCCTTTTTGGATGACCTGGTGGTTTAAAATTTTGGCTGCGATAACTGTTGCCGGCTTACTGTATGGTTATTACCGGTACCGCTTAAGCGATATACGCTCAAAAAAAGCCGAACTGGAACGTATTGTTAAACAGCGCACCGCAGAGATTGAAAAGCAGGCAAATGAGTTGCAGGACCAGTCGGAAGAGTTGACCGCCATAAATGAAGAATTACAGGCACAATCGGAAGAACTAAGAGACCAGCGCGAACAGGAACTGAAAGCCAGAATGGAGGCCGAACGGGCTAACCGCGCCAAAAGCATTTTCCTGGCTACCATGAGTCACGAGATACGCACCCCCATGAATGGTGTTATGGGTATGGCATCGTTATTATGCGAAACCAGGCTTGACCCCGAGCAACGCGAATATGCAGAAACCATCCGCATAAGCGGCGAAAGCCTTATTAACGTAATAAATGATATCCTCGATTTCTCGAAGATAGAATCGGGTGAGATGGTACTCGATATTCACGAGTTTGACCTGCAGGAATGTATCAACGAAGTACTAAAGCTGTTTAGCGGGCAAGCCGTTAAACAGAACATACAGCTCACCTGTTCAATTGACCAGAACATCCCCGAAAAGGTGATCAGCGACAAGCTACGGTTAAAGCAGGTTTTGATAAACCTGATAGGCAACGCATTAAAGTTTACTAAAGCGGGCACGGTATCTGTTGCTGCAGAATTGCTTTATGTAGATAAAGCGGACGCGAAAATATCCTTCCATGTTAAAGATACAGGCGTTGGCATATCGCCCGACAAGCTTTCGCGCTTATTCAGGCCATTCTCGCAGGGTGATTCGTCTACAACACGCAAATATGGGGGCACGGGCCTCGGCCTGGTCATTTGCGAGCGCCTTGTTGAACTGTTAGGCGGATCAATGAATATCGAAAGCGTGCTGGATGTTGGTACCGAAGTAACCTTTAGCATGCTATGCCGGCTGCCTGCGGACGAACCCTCAGCGCAGCATCAGCCCGCGCCTAACCCGGTTCCGCAGGCTGTTTCTTCCGGTTTTGCCGTAAAGTTCCCATTGAAAATATTGGTAGCCGAAGACAATTTGATCAACCAAAAAGTTATTAAACAGATACTGAAGAAATTTGGGTACGAACCTTTTATGGTAGCTAACGGCCGCGAAGCGGTTGACATAACGCAGATGGAAAAATTCGATGTGGTTTTAATGGATGTACAGATGCCCGAGTTAGACGGTTTAGAGGCCACCCAAATAATACGGCGGCAAAACACCCATCAGCCTGTTATTATTGCCATGACGGCCAGCGCAATGCCCGAGGATAAAATGAAATGCCTGCAGGCCGGTATGAACTACTTTATGTCAAAACCTATTGGCTTTGCCGAATTGTTGGTCTATCTGGAAAAATCGTATCGCGATGTGACAAAAAACGCATCTTCGTTTAAGGCGTAACCCTGTGTATAACGTGTAATTATTTATAAAGCTCAGCAGGCATCGGGCGGTGTTTTTATAAACTTATTGTTATTTTTAGGCAATGGATAAGTTTATTTTTCGCCTGATAAGCTGCATATTATTTTTTTTAATGGCGTCGCCGGCACTTTTTGCACAGGACGAAGCTGAACTTTCGGATACGCTTGTTGCAAAAATGAATTTGTACGGACTTAAAGACCAATCGCCCGTATTATTTGTTCATTTTGATAAAAACATCTACACCAACAACGAGGAGATATGGTTTACCGGGTATCTCATCAGCTCGGATATTAATAAGGTTAAGGAACATCACATCCTTTCGGTTTCGCTTATTAGTGATGACGATAATAAAATAGCCACCCAGGCGAATTTTATTATGGATGGTGGCCTCAGCTTTGGCAGCATGTATATCCCCGATTCGGTTAGCGCCGGTAATTACCACCTGGTAGCCTATACCGATCGTTTGGTTAACGGCAAACCATCGGCTTTTTTTAAGCAAGCGGTAACCATAAAAACAACAAATCAGCCGGCGCTTAATTTATCGTTTAGCATACTGGATAGCACCCAAACGCCCCGGGGCAAAATAAGAACCGTGCTTACTGCAAAATCAAAAGAACTGCCCGTGATTGCAGCCCCAGTAAAATATAAACTGAATGGCACCGGGCGCAGCGCGGTGCTTGCCACCGGAAAAACGGGTGTCACCGGCGAGCATATCCTCACCCTGGATAAAAGCCAGGTATCGCCGGCCGGCCATGTGTTGAAGGCCGATGTTGGCGACGGGAAGCTGAAGGAAAGTATCCGCATCAACCTCCCGGTACGCAAGGCAAAGGCCGCTATCAGGTTTTACCCCGAAGGGGGTTACCTGGTAAATGGTAAAACAAGCAATATTGGATGGGAAGCTAAAAGCCCTAATGGGGAGCCATTGACCATAAGGGGCATACTGCTAAAGAACGGTAAGCCCGTTGATACGATATCGACGGACAGTTACGGTATGGGCTTGTTTAAGCTGGCGCCCCAAAAAGGGGCAGCTTACCAGGTAAGATTGGCGCGTGCAGGTATGGCAGATACCGTTTATACGCTGCCAAAGGCCTTGTCGCAAGGCGTGGTATTACAGGTGGTTGATGCTTTATCGCCAGATAGTATTACCATCAAATTGCAAAGCACACGGCAGCAACAGGTTAAGATATTATTGCATAACTACCACGAGATTTTCACTTCGCTGGAAGAAGAGATCTATCCGGAAGGCCTGGTAACAAAATTTGCCCTTGCCGATCTGCCGCGCGGTTTAACCATGATAACGGTGTTAGACAGCCTGGAAAGGCCTTGTGCAGAGCGTGTGTTTTTTTCCCATTTCGATAAAAGATCTGTGTTAAACCTTAAAACTGATAACCAGGAATATGATATACGGCAAAAGGTGAAACTTAATATCAAGCTGAGCAATGCAGCCGGTAACCCGCTATCGGGGTATGTTTCGGTAGCTTGCGTACAGGATAACCGTATCAGCTATAAACAGCCTAACAACATCGAGAGTTATTATTACCTGATGCGGCAGCTGCATGATATGCCCGCCAAGGATAACTTAATGGGCGACGAAAGTACCAACAGGGCTTATCTGAATAAATTACTGCTGATAAAGGGCTGGAGCCGCTACACCTGGCCGGAAATGATAAAAGCGCAGATGGCGGATACGATACAGCAATACCGTAACTTAGCCTATAATGGCGACGTTACCTTTAGTAACAAGCCATTAAAAAAGCCCATTGATTTAAGTGCCATTGCCGACACGTTAGCGCAGATAGTACATACCGACAGCAGCGGTCATTTTAAAATGAATGAGCGCAGCATGGTTACGCCAGCCGATAAAAAAATGATATTGTTCATTAATGGAAAGGCCAAAACCGCTCCCTACGTTATTCATATAAACAACCCTTTTGAAGAATTTACCCAAAAGCTGGCAGATACGCTGACATTTTATGACGGGGTAACAACCGCATCGGCGGGGAGCAATGAAGATTTTGTGATGGAACTGCCGAATAAAATAAAGCAGCTGAAAGAAGTGCAGATAAAGGCGGTTAAAAGTAATCTTTTTTACGAAAGCCTGCCCAGGTTTACCATTGAAAACGACTTAAGTAAAAACGAATGCGGCGATTGGGTGTGCTTTAACAATATCCTTAACTGCGGCAACCATCCGTTTGGTAATAACAGGTTTCAACCGCTTAAAAAAGGAGATATCGTTAAAGTTTGGCGGGGCGGCCAGTATGTGAACGAGGTGTATCGCGGGTGCGTATTACATAAAGAAAAAGAGTACACAAGTATGCTGCAGTTAAAGGGTATTTATGCCCATAAGGAGTTTTATGTGGTAGATTACGATAAAGAGAAAGACGCACCGCCCGATTACCAGTCTACTATTTTTTGGAAATACAACGTGCCTTTAAGTTCATCGGCAGAAACCAACCTGACGTTTTTTACTAACGATATTACCGGCCCGTTTAAAATTGTAGTACAGGGCCTTACCGACGAAGATGTGGTTTATGGCGAACAAACCTTTAACGTAAAAAAGAAACTGCCCTAACAGCGGTTAAAACCATCTGCAAAAAATTGCGTTTATCATATAAAAGCGAGTATGAATAATTTTTTCAGGGGAATAATTGCGGCATGGGGCGCCAAAAAGTTAGGCGGTGGTTGCCTGTCTACCATCGTTATATTCATTGTGATATACACCTTGCTGGGTAAGTGCAATAACCAGCCGGCACGTGCAGCAACTTATCCGGCTAAAGCAGCAGTTTGCGTCTCAAAATAAATATATTCTAAAAGTCGTTATCGGTAATTATCGGATGTTACAGATATAGTTTTATAAAAAGAGATGGCCATGTGCGATTCCCTCCCGCCGGGAGGGTGTAGGGAGGGGTTTAGTAAAGCGTACAAACACACCCCTGCAATCGCACTATCAGGCGCGCCCCCTTTCGAGAGGGGAACTGTTGTTATCACTAATTTACAAAGCCCCTTCAAAAGCCTGCTTAAAATCTTCAAGCAGGTCATCACGGTCTTCGATACCTACCGATAAGCGTATCATCCCCTCGGGGATGCCCATTTCTGCGCGCCTTTCGGGGCCAAGTTCAAAAAATATGGTTTGGGCCACAGGTATTGCCAGCGTGCGGGTATCGCCAAGGTTGCTGCTTTTAATTACCACCTGCAGGCGGTTCAAAAACGCAAATACATCCACCCCGTCTTTCAGTGCAAAGCTCATTAGCCCACCCGGAAACTTAAATAACTTTTTGGATAGCTGGTGCTGCGGGTGGTCTGTTAGGCCCGGGTAGTAAACTTTGCTTACTAACGGGTGCGATTGTAAATACTCGGCCAATGCGGCGGCGTTGCCGCATGCGCGTTCTAATCTAAGGGCAAGGGTTTCGGCCCCTACCGATATGGTGTGCGCTGCTTCGGGTGCCAGGGTTCCCCCGCCATCGCGCAGGCCGCGTTTACGTATCTGGGTTATGCCTAATAACTCGGGTTTAATTTGCTGGCGTAACACTTGGGCTATTCCGGGGTAGTTGGCCCAGTTATAAAGGCCGGTATCGGTTACGCAGCCTCCAAGCGCGTTGCCGTGGCCGCCTATATATTTGGTTAACGCGTTTATAACCAGCGATGCCTTAACCGTTGCAGGTTTAAACAGGTAAGGCGAGGTCATGGTGTTATCTACCACGTATATCAGGTTTTTTTCCTGGGCAAATTTGCCAATGTTTTCCATATCGGCAATTTGGGTAGCGGGGTTTGCAATAGTTTCAACCATAACCATACAGGTATTAGGCTGGTATGCTGCTTTTATATTTTCGACAGATGTAGCATCCACAAAAGAAATGTCCAAACCAATTTCGGTAAAGGTTTGCAGTACGCTGCGGGTATTACCAAACAGGTACGAGCTGGCGATTATGTGGCTGCCCTTTTTTACCAGCGCAAAAACGGTAGCCATAATGGCTGCCATACCGGTGGCAAAACTCACCGAGGCCAGGCCGTTCTCCATCATAGTAACCTTGTTCTCGAGCGCGGCGGTAGTGGGGTTGCCCTGCCTGGAGTAGGCGTAACCCTTCGCTTTGTTCTGAAACACGTTCACCAGATCCTGCACATCATCAAATCCCCAGGTTACCGCAGTATGGATGGGCTGGTGAAGGGCCCCAAACTCGGGTTTACGTAAGCGGTCGGCGTGTAACAATGTAGTAGTGAATCCTTTTTGCTTGGTCATGATAGATGCAGAAATTTTAATACTTCGCAATTATAGCTATATGAGCATGAAAAACAAAGCGAATGGTTATATCGGTACAAAAAGTTAGGTTTGCAATAAAAGAGAGTCAGGAATCAAGAAGTCAAGAATTAAGGGAAATACAGGTATGCCTTCCTCTCCTGACTCTAAATATCCTGATTCTTTTAAAACCATATGCACGTGAGCTTTTCAACCGTTATAGAGATACTGGGCATCATTGCCTTCACGGTATCGGGCGCTTTTTCGGCCATGCAAAAAAGGCTTGATGTTTTCGGGGTATTCATTCTGGGCTTTGTAACGGCTATTGGCGGTGGTACCCTGCGCGATCTGCTTATTGGTAATACACCGGTTTCGTGGCTGCGGGATGTAAGCACCCCGCTCATCATACTGGCCACCACTGTGGTAACCATTCTTTTTAAAAAACGTGTTAAAAACTTCAAGGTAACGCTGGTGCTTTTTGATGCGCTGGGGTTGGGGTTATTTGCCATAATAGGCATCCAAAAGGGGCTGGATGCCCATCTGGGTACGGGCGCCTGCATAGCCCTGGGCACTATTACCGGTTGCTTTGGCGGCGTACTGCGCGATATGCTGCTTAATCACATCCCGGTGCTGTTTCATAAAGAGCTGTATGCCATTCCGTGTATTACCGGCGGCGTTTGCTATGTTCTTTTACTGCCATTGATAGAAAAGCAGCTCGCGGAATCTATTTCGGTGGTGTTGATCTGTAGCTTTCGATTGTTATCAGTGCGCCATAACTGGCGGTTGCCCAGGGTATAACCTACAATTCGAAGATAACCCCAATAGTTGGCAGTACGTTTCCGCTCTTATTATCAAGCAATTTCGACTTAAACCGTGAAGGATCGCCGGGAGCATCTGTTATATTACCTTCGGCATCGCGGTATGGAACCAGGTATGCTTGCAGTTGATACTGATTGTTGGTAAGGTTTTGAATATCTACATATATATTAAGGGTAAACCTTTTGAACGGATATTTTTTATCAACCCTAACATCCAGCTGGTAAAAATCTTTTAAACGCCTTGTATTAAGCTGCGTCCAATCAGGTATCCCCTGCGGAAAAATGCTGTAGTTGCTTTTCAATGTTGACGAGCTTATATCGTAAGGCGTATACGGGCTGCCGCCTGTGTACCTTAATTTAGCGCCAACCTCCCAGTTGCGTTTAAATACCTTGCCACCCGTCATGCTTAAAATATAACGGTTGTTCCATGACGACTGCACATACCTGCCATTTTTATCCTGGAACTCGCTTTTGAAAAGCGTAAGGGCCAGGATACCGTAAAACCCCTTGTTCAACCGTTGCTGAGCAAAAAATTCCACCCCATAACTACGTCCGTTTGTAGCCCCAACAACCTCCTGGTTGCCAACTACGCCAAAATCGGCACCCAGATTGGCAAGTGGGATGCTATCGCCGAGTACCCGCTCAAGCGGATAGTTTTTATAAGCTTTATAAAAGCCCTCTACGGTAAAGCGTGTATTTTTTTGCGTATTATATTCAACCCCCAGCACCAGTTGTTTATTGTTTATATAGTCAACGTTTTTATTGGCGGGTATCCCGTTTTTATCGCGGTAGCCCAAAACGGTATAAGCAGGTAATTGATAATAAATACCTGTGTTGAAATTAAGGCTTATTTTATAGGTGAAATTATAAGAAGCTGATAAACGCGGAGAAAGGGTTTTTAACAAGTTATTCATCCTGCCGGAGAAAGTATTGGCATCGGCACGCACCCCAAATGATAGCATAAGCCTGTCCTGTAAATAAGGGCGGCTTAGCTGCCCGAACAAGCTATATTTGAAAAAGCTGATGTTTGATGTGTAAATATTGCTGCCGAAGGGCAACAAATTAAACGTGTTGGTGCTGTATTCGGCCGATTCGGCCCCGGCGCCAAAATTCAAACGGTAGCCATTCATGCTGCTTACGTTCTCGAACCTGAATTTATTTTCTATCTCCTGCGATACGTAATCCAGCGTTTTGGTGCCGGCTTCGTTGTTATCCTGGTATTTTTTTGCCTGGTTATCTAAAAAATCGCGGCTTAAAACAAACAAACTGTACCCGTTGCTGCGAAAGTTTTTATAGGTTGCCCCTATGGTATAGTTATTTTGCGAATTAACAGGGATGTTGGCCAGTGTATAGCTGTTTAGCTCGGTGTTCTTGGCGTTCAGGTTAAGTTTAAACCTGTCAATAGCACCAAGGCCCAAAATAGTAAGTTCGTTATTTTGGTTAAACTTTGTTTTTAATTTGAACTGAAAATCCTGGTACGATGGCAGGAACGGCAGGCCAAGCAGTTTAAACAACCCTTGCAGGTACGAATAACGGTAAGACGATATAAAGGTGGTTTTTTTGCCCAGCGGCCCCGCCAGCGAAGCAGCGAAATCGCTCGAGCCTAAAGTTAATGTGGCGTGCTGGCGGTCGGTTGGGCCATCTTTTTGTTTAAACTCGAATACCGAGCTTAAAGCGTTGCCGCGATTAGCCGGAAACGCGCCCGAATAAAAATCCACTTCGTTTATAAAATCAACATTGATAAGCCCCACAGGCCCGCCCGATGAACCCTGTGTTGCAAAATGATTGATGTTTGGTATCTCTACGCCATCAATATAAAACCTGTTCTCGTTAGGGGCGCCGCCACGAATGATGATATCGTTCCGGAAACTTACCGGCGACGATACGCCGGGCAGCGACTGTATCACCTTACTTATATCGCGGTTGCCCCCCGGGTTGCGTTTTATTTCGGTAGCGCCAATGGTACGTAACGATACCGGGCTTTCTAACGGTTTATAAAATTTTGATGCGGATATTTTTACTTCATCTAAAGTTTGCGCGTCTTCGTCAAGGTTGATATCAGCAACGGCTGTTTTGGCATTGGTAACCTGGATATCATAAATTATTTTGGTGCGGTATCCTAATAACGAAACCTGCAGGGTGTAATAACCTGGTGTTAATTGGCTTATTTGGTAGTTGCCGGCACTATCTGTTACGGTACCGGTTGTTGCGGATAACAGGCTTACACTTACCCCGTATAGCGGTGCATTGCTTAACGTATTGGTTATTTTGCCACGAATTACCCCGGTTTGGCAAAACCCGGCTAAAGGAGCAATGCATAAGATGACAAGCAAGATTTTTTTCATATCAGATAACCAAAGATGAGGTTTAAACGCTAATGATAGATGGACTTTCAGAAAATTCTTCCGCGGCTTTTAATTGTACTTATAGCGGCCATTGCAAATCCGTTTAAAAAGGAATTCTTAACTTGCGGCGCAAACATCCGCCCATGAAAAAACTACTGCTGTTGATACCTGTTTTGTTCGCCCTGTCGTGCAAACAGAAGGCTTCTGATACCGTCGAAGGTAAAAAACTGAATAAATTCGCGCAACAATATGTAACCCTTGGCCTTACCATTGGCCAGTTCGATAGCGATTTTGTGGATGCCTACTACGGCCCCGACTCGTTGAAACCGAAAGAAATTACAGATAAAACCTTCCCCCGGGATAGCCTGCTGGCCAGCATTAACATGTTAATGAACGATATAAAGCTGCTGGCGGATGGCTCGCAGGTCGACTCGAATAAGATAAGGGCGCACTGGATGTATAACCAGCTGATAGCGTTTGGCCGGCGGGTAAGAATTTACGCCGGCGAGTACCGCTCGTTCGATGAAGAATCGAGAGAATTATTTGGCGTTGCAGCGCCGGCTTACGCCGAAGAATATTTTAAAGCGGATTTAGATAAGCTGGATAGCCTGCTGCCGGGCAAAGGCAATGTAAACGACAGGTTTCAGAAACTGGCCAACAAATTTGTTATCCCTAAAGATAAACTGGATGCGGTAATGAAGGCCGCCATTGCTGAGGCCCGCAAACGCACGCTTGCACATTATAAGCTTCCTGCCGGCGAAAACTTCGCGTTAGAATATGTTACCGATAAACCCTGGAACGGCTACAACTGGTATAAAGGCAAGTACCAAAGCACCGTACAGATCAATACCGATATTAAGATATTTATTGACCGCGCTATTGATGTGGGCAGCCACGAAAGTTACCCGGGCCACCACGTATACAATATGCTGCTGGAAAAAAACCTGTATCACGACAGGGGGTGGGTAGAGATATCGCTTTACCCGTTGTTTAGTCCGCAATCGCTAATTGCCGAGGGCAGCGCCAATTATGGTATCGAGGTAGCTTTCCCGGGGGATGATAAGGTAAAGTTTGCCAAAAATGTATTGCTGCCGCTGGCAGGGTTAGATACCGCCGGCATCGATACTTATTTTAAGGCATTAGAGCTGAAGGGCAGGCTGAATTACGCACGTAACGAAGCGGCGCGGGGTTTGATAAACGAAACCATGAGCCAAAGTAAAGCCCGCAGCTTCCTTAAAAAGTATTGTTTAATGAACGATGAAACCGCTGATAAATCTATGAGCTTCATCAAAAAATACCGCAGCTACGTTATTAACTACAACTACGGGCAGGACCTGGTTAAAGGCTATATAGAACGCAACGGCGGCACTGCAAAGGCCCCCGAAAAACGCTGGGAACTGTTTGGCCACCTGCTAAGCAATCCCGTTAACCCGGCAGATCTGGTGAAAAAGTAAAGCTGGTTTGTAAATAAAAAGGGCGATGTGTTATAAACGCATCGCCCTTTTTTATAAGAAAATAAACTTATTGTTTTTTTATTTCAACCCGGCGGTTTAACGCGCGGCCTTCTTCGGTTGCGTTCGAGGTGATGGGTTTCGATTCGCCGTAACCTTTCACTTCCAGGTTGGCACCGTTTACACCGGTATTAACCAGGTAGGTTTTAACAGCGTTAGCGCGCTCAATACTAAGTGCCATGTTATGCTCTTCGGTACCCTCGGCAGATGAATTGCCGTTCAGTACAAATTTTACCGATTGGTCTTTTTTCATTTCGGCGGCAGCCTTATCCAGAATAGGGTAGGCATCTGTTTTTAAAATGCCTGAGTTAAATTCAAACTGTATGTTGCTAAAATTATAGTCGGGTGGTGCGGGGGCTGGTGCAGGCGCTGGTTTCTCTGGCGCTGGTGCAGGTTTTTCCTGGGCTGGTGGCGGTGTGGTTGGCGTATTGCTTGCCGGCGCTATAAAGGGCGGCGATGGTTTCATTACTTTTTTTGAACAAGCCGGTAAAACGGCTATACCTAATAGTAGTGCAAATGGTAAAATAGATGTTTTTAAAAACTTCATGTTTTAGATGATTTGGTAAATAAAAAAAACGATAACGGTTACCCGATATTGTAAATATAGGTTTTTACGCTTCATGCAACATGAATAAACATGTAATGAAGCCTTTAGTTTATTTATTTATGCTAATAAGAAAAGCGCCCCTTTGTTTTACGAAAAAATAATGCCTTAAGGCTATTGTAACGCGGTTTAACGCGTTTGTGTACTACTTAGTAACTATAGTGTAATAACAAGTTTTGCGGCTAAACTAATATTGCCGCTATAAACCAATTAAAAATTTATGAGGACAATTTTTTACACAACATTTGTTTGTGTGATCTTACTTTGCTTTAGCACTGCAAATGTGTTAGCCCAGCAAAGGCAGGTTACAGGTACGGTAGCAGACCAGGAGGGGATTACCTTGCCGGGTGTTACCATTGCAGTAAAAGGTACCGCTACAAGGGCGGTATCTGATGTTAACGGTAAATATGTTATATCTGTACCGGGAACAGGAGCTACCCTTGTTTTCTCGTTTATAGGGATGCAAACCCGCGAACTGCCGGTAAATGCATCGCAAACTAAATTAGATGTTACCCTGCAAAACGCCACACGCGACCTTAACGATGTGGTAGTTGTAGGCTACGGTACTACTAAAAAACGCGATGTAACCGGTTCGGTAGGCTCTATCAAGGGCAGCGACCTAAACCGCGTTCCGTCTGGTAATGTTGACCAGTTACTTCAGGGAAAAATTGCCGGTGTGCAGGTAATTGCGCCATCGGGCCAGCCCGGCGCGGGCGCAACTATCCGCGTAAGGGGTTATGGTTCGCGCAGCGATGCCAACGCGCTTGTGGTTATTGACGGTATCCCATTGGGCGATGCCGGCGATATTAAACAGGTAAACCCTGATGATATCGAATCGGTAGAAGTGCTTAAAGACGCGTCGTCAGCGGCCATTTACGGGTCCAGGGGGGCCAATGGGGTGCTTTTGATCACCACACGTAAAGGTAAAAAAGGCCAGGCGCGTATCACATTAAACGCGCTCACTACCCTTTCTACTTTAGGTAATAAACTCGACGTATTTCATGACCCGGCCGATGTGGCCATTTTAAGTAACGAGTCGCGTATAAACGGTGGCGAGGCGCCGCAGTATGTTGGCCAAACCATTGGCGGTACTTATTACCCATCGGTTGCCGAGCTGCGTGGTATTGACCCTAACAAATCAAAATGGCCATACAACACCGATTGGGCAAAGCTGGTTTACCGTAACCCTATATCGCAAAGCTATACCCTTACAGCCGACGGTGGTAACGATAAAACCATCTACGCCATATCGGGCAATTATTATAATGAGCAGGGCCTGGCTATCAAAAACGGCTACGAAAAGTACATCGGCCGTGTTAACCTGGAACAAAAGCTTAAACAAAACCTTACCGCAGGTATTAACGTGATAAGCACCTGGACAAAAAACTACGGACAGGGCTTGTCGGTGGATCGTAATATCATCTTCCCCGCTTATAATGAGGACGGAACGTACTTTCATATTGGCAGTAACGACTATGGCAACCCGCTGCAAATAGCCAACGAGGTTACCAACCAAAGCAAAACTATCGACCTTTTGTCATCCGCTTTTATAAGCTGGGATATTATGAAGGGTTTAAATCTGCGCAGCCGCATCAGTAACGCCTACGGTAACTCCATCAGCGATAATTACCAGCCGCGCGATGCAACCGGGACCGGGTACCAGTTTCAGGGATTTGGCCAGCTGAATAACTATAGCGCCAATCACCTTATTGTAGAGAACTTTTTAACTTACGACCGCGATCTGGGTAAAGACCACCACATTAACTTTGTGGCCGGTACCAGTTACGAAAACACTACCGTGCGCACATCGTTTATACAGGGCCAGGGCTTTGTGAACGATATTCTGGGCAACGAGAACCTTGCCGGCGCCACTACTTACGTAGTAGGTAATAACCTTACCCGCACGGTGTTAGAGTCGTACTACGGCCGTTTCAATTACACCTTATTTAACCGTTACCTGTTTACGTTTACCGGCCGTACAGATGGTTCGTCTAAATTTGGTGATAATAACAAATACGCTTTCTTCCCTACGGGTGCTGTAGCCTGGAAGGTGAACGAAGAATCGTTTATGAAAGCCATCCCCGAGATATCTGAACTAAAAGTACGCGGAAGCTACGGTTTGGTAGGTAACCAGGGCATATCGCCCTATCAGTCCCTGTCGTTATTGGGTAGCTACAAATATTTTACCGATGGCGGCTTCCAAACAGGTTACGGCCCGCCGTTCTTCAACGATGGATCTAACGTTAACGGCAAGGTGTTTAACGGCCTTGGTAACAAAAGCCTTAAATGGGAAACCACCCGCCAGCTTGACCTGGGTGTAGATATAGGCTTGTTTAACCAGCGCTTTACTATTACGGCAGATTATTACTACAAACATACTACCGATCTGCTTCGCTTAAACCAGATAGCGTTGTCATCGGGTTACAGCGTTATCCAGATTAACGATGGTACTATTGATAACAAAGGCTTTGAGTTAGGTGTAAACGCGCAGGTACTGCAAGGCAAACTGAGCTGGAATGTGGGTGGTAACTTAAGTATTAACCGTAACAAAGTACTGAACATTGGTGGCGGCAACAGCATTGAGGCTGCGCAGGGCGATATCGAGGCCATACGCGCGCCGTTAAACTATTATATAAACGGCCAGCCCGCCAACGTATTTGTAGGATACCTGTTTGATGGCATTGTGCAGCAGGATGGCGGTACATCGCCTGTTGATGGTACCACCCAAAAAGCCGGCGATATCAAATACATAGCAGGCGGCCCGCTGCCGGTAGGGCAAAACGGTAAGTATATCATCGGTAACCCCAACCCTAAGTTTACCTACAGCTTCAATACCTCGTTAAAGTACGACAGGTTTGATCTTTCGGCACAGATCTACGGCGTGCAGGGTAACGATATTTTCAACTTTTCGAAGTTTACCCCAAGCGCGCAGTTGCAACGCTGGACGCCTGATAACCCAAGCAACACTTATCCGAGCGTAAACTCTACCCGTGTAAATTATGCCTCTAACTGGTACGTGCAGGACGGTTCGTTCCTGCGTATCCAGAATGTAAACCTGGGCTACAACTTTAAACCGAATTTTGTAAAAGGAATATCAAACCTAAGGGTATACTTCTCGGGTAATAACCTGTACACCTTTACCAAATTTAACCCAAGCTACGACCCTGAAGTTGGCGAGAACGGACAATTTGGAGGCAATTACCGCAAGCCGCGGGCTTATTCCCTTGGCCTTAACGTAAGTTTCTAATTCCTTAAAAATTGAATTAAACATGAAAAAATTAAAATATATAGCGCTTATCCTGGCAGCAACTTCATTTACAGCCTGCCGGAAACAGCTTGACGAGAAGCCTTACGGTTTCCTGTCGACAGCAAACTTTTATAAGACCGAAGCAGATGCAAATTCGGCGTTGATATACGCTTATTCCATCCTGCCCGATCTGGATTATTACTCGCGTAACTTTATCACCCTTACCGAAGCACCTACCGAAGATATAGAGATAGCTGCCGGTAAAAGTGCAGATAACGTGTTGCTTGATAAACTGGCCGCCACGCCGGTAAACGCTACGCTGAGGCCCGGTTTTCAGCTGCCGTATGTGGGGGCAAACCGCGCCAACCTGGTAATTGCTTATGTGCCGAAAATAACATCTATGAGCGAGGCTGCCCGCAACGAAGTGGTGGGCGAGGCCTACACCCTGCGCGCCCTGCACTACTTTAACCTGGTTAGGTTATTTGGCGCGGTGCCATTGCACCTGGAACCCGTTGACGACCCAAGCAAAACCAATTTGCCAAAATCATCAATGAAGGTTATTTACGATCAGATCATCGATGACCTGACCAAAGCCGCAGGTATGATGGACCAGGTACGCCGCCTGGGCCGAGTTAACCAGGTAGGGGCATGGGGCTTACTTTCAAAAGTATACTTAACCCTGGCATCGGGCAAGGAAAGCGGTTCGCCGGGTTACGAGTTTGTTGAAAATGCCGACGCGATGTACGCCAAGGCAAAAGAGTACGCGGGCATGGTGGTAAATAACCAAAGCGTTTATGGCCTGGATCCAAATTTGGTAGATATTTATGATGTAAACAAAAAGAACGGCCCCGAGCACCTGTGGGATGCATCTGCCGACCGTACCGGCACCAACGAAGGCTTGTACTCAAAACTGCCAAAGATGTTTATGCCAAACCTGAACTTTAAGCTGCCAAACGGGGTGTTTGTACCGGGTGGGTTTAACGAATTTTTAACCGAACCGGCCTTGTACAACAGCTTTGATAACAACGATAAACGCAAAAACGAGCTGATCATATCAACCATTTACGATGTAGGCAGCGGCAACTCGGGCACAGGGCCAACACAAAACCTGAGTATAAACGATGCATACACGAGGCCATTCAGCAATAAGTTTAATGATAGCGGCTGGAAGGCCGGCGATCAAACCAGCTGCAACACACCCATACTGCGCTACTCGGATGTGCTGCTGGTTTATGCGGAAGCATGCGGCCCTACAACCGAAGGTTACAATGCTGTAAAAGCGATAAGGAACCGCGCCGGATTAGGCGACCTGCCGCCGGGTTTAAGCGTTAAGCAGTTCAGGGATGCTGTACTTCAGGAGCGCTCATGGGAGCTTTGTTTTGAAGGACAGCGTTTGTTTGACCTGCGCCGTACTCATAATATCGAAAATATCCTGGTTGATAAATATGGCAAAACGGTAACCGGCGACCCGTATTTCTTCCCCATCCCGCAATCAGAGGTTGACAGGAACCCTAACTTAAATAACCAATCAAATTAAGATCATCATGAAACGTATAAATTATATATTCATCATAGCCATCATTTTGCTTGGGGCTTGTAAAAAAGATCCTTCAGAAGGCATACAGAGCCATGAGCGCGCCATAGAGGCTGTAACCTTAGGTGATGGCCTGGTACAGGTTGGCCCCGCTGTGGTCGACCGCGCAAACTCAAAAGTAACCGTGCGCGTGCTGATGCAGAACGGTACAACGTTCGACAACGTTAAAGCCAATATTCAAACGTCATATAAATCAACTGTAAAACCTGAATCGGGCACATCTATTGATTTTGCCGCCCACGATAACCAGGCAACCTACACAGTAACTGCTGAAACGGGCGAAACCCGCGACTGGACGGTAGAGCTTGTGCCGTTTACGGAGCCCTTACTGGGCACATTTAACGTGCAAAGCCTGGTGGTTTACGGTGGTACCGGCCCTGAGTATGGTGGCGGCGGTGTAATAAAAATGACCGATAAACCGTGGGTATGGCCTGCGGTTGGCGGCCCCGAAGCGGAGCAGGATAACACACTTACCTTTGTTTACACCGGCGTGACCCCTGAGGGAAATACAACTGGTACTGTTACCAATAATGCCGGTGCAGACGGCAAATACGCCGACTTTAAGTATATCCTGAACCCGCCGACAGATGTAAACAATTTCTATCGTACCATACCAAAAGGTGAGGGCACCTGGATACACGATTACAACGCCAATAAGGTGATATTCAAGTCTGCCGACGGAAAAACCACTACAGCAACGTTTGTAAGCCCCGGCACAACTACCGATCTGGGTAACGGCAAATCAAGAACGGTAACCGATAACTCGTTCATGTTCACGCTTAACGGTACCGACGACTGGAACAACATCTACTCGGATTACGACAAATTTGTTAAGCACCCTCGTGTTTACTGGATAGATGTTAAAAAACAATAAAGTACATGCGCACAGCGGCGCTGCCCATATTTAGGAAAAGATCAATGCGAATTATGGTTAACACGGTTTTAACATAAGTATCTTATTATCAAGTTTTTAAGTTAAAAATTAGCTTAATTATGTTAACCATGTTAACCATGATTGGAATTGTAAAGAAGCACTACGAACCTCATTGCAGGGCGCGCCGCTGTAGCATATTGTATTGGATAAATTATAAACTGCATTCCTGAAAAAGATCAAAGTGTTGATAGTATTAATAACAGACCTTATGAAAAAAAGATATTTTCCGTTGATGTGCCTGGTAGCTGTAGCTGTCTTATTTTCGATAATAAGGTGCGGCAAGGATGGCGGAAACAATATTACACCCGTAAAGAACGATCCGCCGGTTGTGGTTACAGACCCACCGGTGGTCCCGAATACCCCATTTAAATCGCTGAAATACCTGTACAGCATAGCTGGTACCAAAACGCTCTCGGGTATACACAACCGCGAGCCAAACAGCACCCCAAAAGCATGGACAGACAAAGCATTTAGCGTAACAGGCAAATACCCTGCGTTATGGAGCGGCGACTTCCTTTTCCAGGCGGATAACATAAACAACCGCCAGCTGATGATCAACGAGGCGGAGGCCCAATTTAAAAAGGGCGCTGTTGTAAACATCATGTGGCACTCATGCAACCCGGCCCTGGCCGAGCCCTGCGGGTTTGATGCCAGCGGCGTTAAAAGCAAATTAACCGATGCCCAATGGAACGACCTGTTAACCGATGGCACCGCCATTAACACCCAGTGGAAAAACCTGGTTGACGAAGTGTGCGTATACCTGCAGCAATTAAAAGATAAGAATGTAGAGGTTTTATGGCGCCCCTACCACGAAATGAACCAGGGCGCGTTTTGGTGGGGCGGCAGGCCTGGTGCAAATGGTACCCGTAAGTTATACCAACAGTTGCACGATTACATGACCAATACCAAGGGCCTTACCAACCTGATTTGGGTTTGGGATATGCAGGATTTTGGTAGCCTGGAAACTGATATGAACGCTTACAACCCCGGTTCGGACTACTGGGATGTGGCCGCGCTTGATTTTTACGACGGCAGTGGTTACACTACGGCAAAATATAATATTATGGTAGCTGCCGCAAAAGGCAAGCCCATTGCTATTGGCGAATGTGATAAACTGCCTACCGCGGCGCAACTTTCTGCACAACCTAAATGGGCGTTCTTCATGAGCTGGTCTGAACTTACCTTCTCGTCAAATACCGATGCGCAGGTAAAGGCTTTATATACAGCGCCAAACGTGGTAACCTTAGATAAAATGCCTGGCTGGTAGGCCTCACCCCAAATCCCTCTGCAAAGGAGAGGGACTTAAAATCAGCTATATTTAGCTAAGTCCTCTCCTTTCAAGAGGGTCAGGTGAGGCTAAAAAGCTGGTTTGAAATTGAAATATTATAAATGAAAAGCTTTTATAGATTGATTGGTGTATTGGTTGTAGTATCGCTGCTGCGCGCGGGCAATGCCTGCGCGCAACCCGGCGGTATCACCTATAGCCAGGTAAACAAAAAAGTAACTGAATATGAAAAAGCGGAGTGGGATATTCAACTATCCGTTCCCTTTAAAAATCCTTACGACCAGCAGGAGGTAAGTGTGGATATGGTGCTTGCCAGCCCATCGGGTAAGCCGCTTGTACTGCCCTGTTATTTTGATAGGGGCGATAGCAAATCGTCTGCATGGAAGGCCCGTTTTGCCGCACAGGAAACCGGTGTTTACAGTTACTACTTTAACCTCAACACCAAAGGTAAAACCACCGAAAGCATTAAAGGTAAATTTACCGTACAGCCATCTGCCAAACGCGGATTTTTGCATAAGAATAACCTTTGGACATTTAAATTTGATAACGGTGAGCTGTTCAGAGGAATAGGTGAGAACGTAGGTTGGGAATCGCGCTCGTTTGAAAACGACAAGTATACTTACGATCGTTTGCTGCCCGAACTGGCAAAGAACGGCGCAAATTTCTTCAGGACATGGATGTGTTACTGGAACCTGCCGCTGGAGTGGCAAAAGGTGCGGTCGACAAAAAGATACAGCAATACCGACCAATACTTTAACCCCGGCGCCATCAAACGCATGGACGAGTTAGTGAACATGACCGATTCGCTTGGCCTATACTTTATGCTCACGCTGGACTGGCACGGCCATTTAATGGAAGACGGAGGCTGGAAAAACAGCCCCTATAACCAGCTAAATGGCGGCCCGGCAAAAACACCAACCGATTTTTTCAGCTTTACATCTGCAAAGCAAAAATATAAGAACAAGCTGAGGTACGTTATTGCCCGCTGGGGATACAGTACAAATATTGCCGCTATTGAGTTTTTTAACGAGGTGGATAATGCCGCCTTTACCAAAGAAGACAGCATCCTGATCCCGCATCATTTTATCACCCAGTGGCATGATGATATGAGCCGGTACCTTAAAGATATCGACCCCTATAAACATTTGGTTACCACCAGCGTCTCGCATCGCGATATAGCCGGCATGAACCAGATAGCATACCTGGATTTTAACCAGAAGCATATTTATAAACGCACCGAAAAGATTCCCGCTATCTATCCTGAATACATCGAAAACTATCGTAAACCTTACGTGGTAGGCGAATTTGGGTACAGATGGGAAGATGCCAACCCTAAGTACGCCAAAGAGGCCAATTTTGATTTTAAGCGGGGGTTATGGTATGGTATGTTTAGTCCAACGCCTGTATTACCCATGAGTTGGTGGTGGGAGTTCTTTAACGATCAAAAGATGGAGCCTTACTTTAAGGGAGTAAGGCAAATCAGCGATATGATGCTGAAAGCAGGCAATGGTAAATTTGTACAATTTGCCGTTAACGCCGGCAGGCTGCACACACAGGCGGTACAATGCGGCAATAAGTACTTTATTTACCTGCTTAATACTACCGGCGAGGATCTGGATACTGATGTGTCATTCGCGTATGCCGGTGCAGGAGCGGCGATGGTAAAGGCTTTTTATCCATCAGCGCTAAAAACCACACAATTTACACAGCTTAAGGCGATTAATAAGCGGTTAAATATTAAAGGCGTTAAACTTAATGCCGGGCAGGAGGTTGTGCTTATCCTGTTGGTAAAATAACCCTGCAACTTCTTATGGTGTGTAATTAGTACACGTTTAAATTGTGTAAAAATGTTGTTTCATTTTAATTTTAGGGCGATTATAGCGGCCTAAACATTATTAAATGTTAAAATAGTATTACTCATATACGGGCTTATTTTATAAGTTTGTTATACCAGCTATAAACACATTTTACCATTTCGTATATCCGGGTTACTGCTGTATAAGAGCGGGGTAAGGTTTATATCTGCTTATGCTTTTGTATATGAGATATTTATACGCTTTAATTACTTGTATAGGCTTGTTGTTATGGAGCAGCGAAAGCCGGGCGCAATACACTTACCAGCAGATAGATAACAGCAGCGGCCTGTCAAACAGTTGTATCAACACCATTTACCAGGATTCTGACAATATCATCTGGTTTGGCAGCTGGGACGGGTTAAACTTTTACGACGGCAACAATATTCACGTATTCAACTACGAGAAAGGGAATAGCAAAAATGCCATTGCCAGCAATGTTATTTACCAGGTAACCGGCGATACCAAACGTAATATATGGATAGGCACTGTAGAGGGGCTGTCAAAATTCAATAAAAACACGGGCGATTTTACTAATTACTTTTATAATCCAAAAAAAGTAAATTCCAACGGCTACACCGTTGCAGTTGACAACAAGGGACAGGTTTACGCGGCGCGCAAAAACAGTTCAGAGCTTTTTATCTACAACACCCAAACCGATAGTTTTAACAGGGTAAATATTAAGGGCCTTACCAACTTTATGCTGCTGCGGATGCTGTTTGATGAACAGGGTACTCTGTGGCTTTTAAAAGATAACGGCATACTGGAAGCATTCCGGAAAAAGGCTGCCGGTTTCGAGTCGGTAAAGCAGTTTACATCTGTACAGGATGTCGACAATGTCTTTATGGCCAATCATAGGGTTTTTTATACCACAAAAAGTGGCGTACTGGTGGGTATCAATAAGCAGTATGCAAAGCAAAGCCTGCTAAAATTACCGCACGAGGTACGGTCAATGAGCTTTTTTAAACAGCACTACGTTTTTGCCTGGGCCTCAAAAGGCATGGGCGAATACGATGAGCAATTCAAACCTGTAAGTACCATAGCTGCACAGATACCCGTTTTGCAGAATGTAAGGGTAACCTCGTTAATGAACGATGCTACCAACCTGCTGTGGTTTGGTACCGATGGCAACGGCGTGTTAAAGGTTGCCAAAAAAGAGAACTATTTCGGTATCGTGCAAAAGCAGCCCAACGGGCAGTCGTTTCATATCCCTGTAAGGGCATTTGCCGAAATAAACGGCGAACTATGGATAGGCACAAAGGGCAACGGCATCATCACTATAAAAAATTGGGGGAGTAAAAATGTAGCTTTCTCGGCCATTAAATCGTTTCACACTAATGTAGACTTGCTGGATAACTGCGTTTACACTATTGAAAAGGGTAATGACGGGCTGGCGTATATTGGCTCGGATGCGGCGGGTGTAACCCTTTATGATCTGAAAACGAAAGAATTTACCAAGTGGGAGGATATCAGCAACAGCGGCGCTTACCCGGCCTTTGGCTCGGTACACTGCATTTTATCAGATAACGACGGCTCGGTTTGGCTGGGGTTGAACGAGAGCGGGCTGGTACACCTTAAACTGGAACGTGATAACGGTAAGATCAGGATAAAATATCTAACCAAATACCAATACACGGGCGATGCCAGGGGCCCCGGTAATGATGTTATATATACCCTTGCGCAGGGCAGCAACAATAATTTATGGATAGGCTGCCGGTATGGTGGCTTAAGCGTTTTTAATAAAGCAACACAAAAATTCCGCACCATGAAGGCGCGTAGTTACGATGGCAGCCTGTCAAACAACGATGTCTTGTCGTTATACGTGGATAACAATAAACGGTTGTGGGTAGGCACAAGCTTCGGCCTGAACTGGGCCGATGAGGCCACGGCCATAAAAAGCGCTAAGCCTGTGTTTAAAAAACTTCATGTAGATAACGGCCTGCCCAATAACACCATCCATGCCATAAGCGAGGATAATACAGGCAATATATGGATAAGCACTAACAAGGGCCTGGCTAAGATAAACCCGGCAAGTTTAAAGATAGTACACTACAAAGAGTCGGATGGGCTGCAAAGCGACGAGTTTAGCGATAATGCTGTTTGGAAGGATAAAGCGGGCATGCTGTTTTTTGGGGGGATTTATGGCTTTAATTATTTCTTCCCGCAAAATATCCATGTGAGTAACGAGCAGCCTCACCTGCTGATATCTGATATGCAGTTTGCCGGCAAAAACGCCCCCGAGCGTGGACTGAAAGTGCTGACAAAGAACGGCTCGGTAATTAACCAGCATTATATATTAAAACCCCAGGACAATTACTTTGAGCTTAACCTGCAGCCTATTACTTATGTTAATTCGCAAAAATGCCAATATGCTTATTTTTTAGAGGGGTCTGACAAAGGCTGGCATTACATAGGCAAGCACGAAAAAATAATTTACAATAATCTGCCGCCGGGCGATTATACGCTGAAGATAAAGTGGTCGAACGGAGAGGGGGCGTGGACACCGGGTGTTACCGCTTTTACGGTAACCGTTAAGCAATACTGGTGGCTGTCGTTATGGGCGTTTTTGGCCTACGCAGTGGTTTTGGTAGGTGCCGGTTTCCTGTTGGTGCGCTATCGCAGAAATAAATTCCTGATGGAACATGAACTAAAAATGGAGCACATGCTGCGCGAAAAGGACGAGAACCTGCACCAGGAACAAATAAACTTTTTTACCAACATAGCGCACGAGCTGCAAACTCCGCTAACGCTGATATTAGGCTCGCTGGAGCGTTACCTGTTTAAAACTAAACGATTTGAAGAGCCAAAGCAGGGTAAACAGTTCCTGTCCATCGTTAGCCAGGAAGCGTCCAGGCTGCACTACCTGGTACACCAGCTGCTGGAGTTCAGGAAGGCCGAATCGGGGCAATTGAAAAATCATTACAGCTACTTTAATATATCAGACCTGCTGACAAATCGGGCAGGATTATTCAGTGTTCTGGTTGATCAGAAAGGGCTTGATTTCTCTATCCACATCGAGCCGGGCATCAGCATGTGGATGGATAAGGATAAGCTGGAGAAGATCATTTTCAACCTGCTCTCCAACGCGTTCAAGCATTGCACCGCTAAGCAATACATTATCTTTTCGGTAGACGCGTGCAAAAAAACCAACCAATTGAAAATCGTGGTAGCTAACTCGGGCTGTAACCTAACTGAAGGTGAAGTGGGGCAGCTGTTTGATAAGTTTTTTGTGGTGGATGGCAGCCAGCAAAACAAAATAAGCTCGGGTATTGGCCTGGCCTTTACCCGGCAGATCGTGCAGCTTTTAGGCGGCGAAATAACCGTGACCTGCGAAAACAACTGGATAGCCTTTAAAGCCTTGCTGCCGCTGAACTATATACCGGCCAAACATGAGCAGATAACCGATACCGATAAAACGGACAACGCGTCGTACATATTCAACTCGTTAACCACCGGCACAAAAACCATTGACCCAAGCACCGTTGCCGATAACAACAAAAGATCGATGGTTAAAAGCTTTGAGCAGGAAGAGAGAAAAGCTATACTAATTGTAGATGATGAACAGCTGATACGTTACCTGCTGAAAGATATTTTAGGCGATACCTATATCATTTACGAAGCATCTACCGGAAAGCAGGCGCTGGAAGTTATACACCGCGCCATGCCCGACCTGATCATCAGCGATGTGATGATGCCCGATATGAACGGCCTGCAGCTTTGCGATCTGATTAAAAATACGTCCGAAACCTGCCATATCCCGTTTGTGCTGTTATCTGCCCGTACCACTACCGAGCACATGACCGAAGGGTACAGCTGCGGGGCGGATGCTTATATCCCTAAGCCATTCCAAACGGAGCATTTACTGGTAAGAGTGCAAAAACTGCTGGAATACCGCGATAAGCTGCACAAGTTATTTAATTCGGGGAATGTTATCGCCCACCTGGATAGCCGGGACGTAGCCGACAGTGACAAGAAATTCATCGAAAAGGTAACCCGCGTTATCGAGGAAAACATAGATGAGGAACTTGACGGCGCTTTTTTGGAGAATGCCTTAAACCTGAGCAAAATACAGCTGTACCGCAAAATCAAAACCCTGTCGGACATGACCCCCACCGAGTTGATCCGCAGCATCAGGATCCAAAAGGCGTCGGCATTGCTCACCGGGTCTGACCTTACCGTTTCAGAGATATTTTACCGCACCGGGTTCAATAACAAAACTTACTTTTTCAGGGAGTTTAAAAAGATATTCAACTGCTCACCAAACGAATACCGGGCAAAGAACAGGCTGCCGGGTGTAAGGCAGGGTTAATCCTTAACCCCCCACACCCTGAAGATGCGCGGGCTGATGATGGTTTCGGGATCGTTGGTGAAGGCTTCAAGGTCGGTAATAATGGAATTAACAGTTTGGGCATCGGCAAGGCCTTCGGCTACTACCGCCTGCTTTATTTTATCCATGGTGATCACGGCCATTTGTTTGCCGTCGCCTTTGGCGAACACGGGCTGTATCACGTCGAAGTTTATTTGAGCTATACCCGCTGCCTTAAAAAGCGACGGTAAACACGGGCCGATATTGGCGTTTTGCCCGCGCTGTTTCGCGGTAGCGGTAAATAAACGTACATACTCATCAAAGGCGGTACACGCCGGGTAGCAAAAGTGGCCACTAAAATCAATGTCCTCTATAATTATTCTCCCGCCGGGCTTTACACTTTTTAGCATATTGTTTACCACCCTTTGAGGTTCTGTAAGGTGCGATAACAGGAAACGCGAATACGCCACATCAAACTGGTTGTGATAGCTGATATCGTAAGCGCTTTGGGTATTATATAAAATATTGCTAATGCCCTTACCTTCGGCATCTTTTTTATTCAGCGCAATGATCTCTTTATCAAAATCTATGGCGGTAACCATGCCGTTGCTGCCGGTTATCTTGGCCGCCATTACCGCCACATCGCCGCCGCCGCACCCTACGTCAAAAAACGAGGCGCCGTGTACAAGGCCGTTTGCTTGCAGTAGCAATTGGGTATGGCCGTGCAACACCCCGGCAAGTAGGTTAAGGCGCTTTTTGCCTTCGATACCGCCGCTAATTATGTAACCCCGTGCCGGCTCCATATATGTTTTTTTAGTTAAAGTATAAATATACATTTTGGCGGCAACTAAGCGAATATTCCCCTTATAGAAAGGCGGTTTTGGCCCTGTACGTGCCTGTGTATTTTGCTTTACTTTACATAAAGGTTAAAAGCTGCCAATCACAATGGATCTACGCGACACAAGGCATATTACATTACAAACAAGCAATGGGTACTACCTTGTGCCCACCTTTAGCCAGGGTGAGAACACTGCCGATACGGTTAAGGTAAAATTCACCTTTCAGCGCGATTTTGTAAAGACCGAGTTCGACTATGTGATAGCCGATAACGAGCAAGGCTTTGTGCGCATGGTAACCTCAACGGGCGAAGAGTTTGCCACCGGCTCGCTGTTCGATCAGTTGTTCATCTGGTATAATTATATCCTTAAAAATTAAGCGGCTAATTTTTTACCGCTCTGTCCTGTAACCCCGAGAAAAAAACAACCATACAAATGGCGCCTATCATGGCGTAAAGCATATCCGATTGTGTATCCCAGATATATCCCTGTGTGCCAAGGAACGAGTCGCCCGACTGGCCGGAAATAATCGACACAACCCACTCTAAAAACTCGTACAGTACACTGATGGTGGTGCAAACGCACACGGTTAAAAACGCTATCCAGTTCTTTTTCTGAAAAACATGCAGCCGGATAAACAGCTCGCGGGTGATCATGGCAGGTACAAAGCCCTGGGTAAAATGCCCTACCTTATCGTAATTGTTACGCGCCTGGTGAAAGGCATCGCGCAGCCAGTTAAAAGCCGGCACTTCGGCGTAGGTGTAATGCCCGCCTATAAAAAGCACATAGCAGTGCAGCAGTATCATCACGTAGGTAAGGTAGCTAAACTGAAAGCGCCGGTAAGTAAGCGCCAGTACAATAAAACCCAGCACGGCCGGGAAAACTTCCAGCATCCAGGTAAAATAATCGTGCGGGTTGATCGCGGAAAGTATCAGCCCGGCAAAGAACAGCAATATTAAAACAGCATGTTTATTCATGTATCCAAACCTAAATAAAGCAATTTATACTTTATTACAAGCTTTTTTGCATGATGAGGTAATCAAAACCGTTTTTATGGAATTCGCTGCCGGTTTTAGTAAATCCAAATTTTTGGTAAAAGCCTGTGGCCGATAGCCTGGCATTACACCAAAGCCTGGTGCCGTTTTCGCGCACAACAAATGTGGTGATATAGTTTAACAATTGTGTACCGATCCCTTTCTTTTGCACATCAGCAACCACCGCAAACTTGCGGAACTGCCAATCGTCATCGCTATGCTTAAACAACGATACCACACCCACCAACGCATTATTTTCAAATGCCCCGAAATGATAGCCATGATTGTCCTCGTCCATCTCCATATCGTGCAGGTATTGGCCTGGATAAAGAACATCCCTGCGTAGCCGCCAGGTTAGGTGAGGGGTTATTTGTTCGATACTTATCATGAGGACAAGGCGAAAGTATAAAGGTAAAAGGTTTTTTAATATCGAACACTGGATGATGAAGTGTCATTCCTCCCTTGGGAGAGGGGCCAGGGTAGCGCGTTGGCGGGGAGGGGCTTGAACGCTGCTTATCGCTTTGTAAAACCCCTCCCTGCACCCTCCCGTTGGGAGGGAATCACGCGGTTATTGCTTCATACTATATACCGGCAAAATCCGAAATCGTATATCTAAAATCTAATATCACAACGGAATATTCCCGTGCTTCTTCTTAGGATTATTCACCACTTTATTTTCCAGCATTTTAAAGGCGTGGATAAGCTTTGCGCGGGTTTCGGCGGGTGTTATTACCTCGTCTATAAAGCCACGTTCGGCCGCGCGGTATGGGTTGGCGAAGATGCTGGCATACTGCTCTTCCTTTTCGCGCCATTTTGCTTCCGGGTTTTCGGCGGCGGTTATCTCGCGCTTAAAAATGATCTCGGCAGCGCCTTTGGCACCCATTACGGCGATCTCGGCGCTTGGCCAGGCGTAATTCATATCGGCACCGATGTGCTTGGAGTTCATTACATCGTACGCGCCGCCGTAGGCTTTGCGGGTAATAACCGTAATGCGTGGAACGGTAGCCTCGCAAAAGGCGTAAAGCAGTTTAGCGCCGTTGGTGATAATGGCGTTCCACTCCTGGTCGGTGCCCGGTAAAAAGCCCGGTACATCTTCAAAAACCAATAATGGAATGTTAAAACTATCGCAAAAACGCACAAATCGCGCTCCTTTGGTTGATGAGTGAATATCCAGCACCCCGGCTAAAAACGCGGGCTGGTTGGCTACTATACCTATACTGCGGCCGGCCAGTCGGGCAAAGCCAACCACAATGTTTTCGGCAAAATCCTTATGCACTTCCATAAATGACCCGCCGTCTATCACCTGTTCTATTACCTCACGAATATCATATGGCTGCGAAACATTTTCAGGCAGTATATCGGTTAGTGCGGGGCGCTCTTCGTTCTTAATCTCGTAAGTCAGGGCAGGGGGGCGGTCTTCGCAATTCTGCGGCATGTAGCTTAACAGCTTTTTTACGTTGTTAATGGCTTCTATCTCGTTGGCGCAGGCAAAATGCGTAACACCGCTTTTAGTTGCATGGGTATTGGCGCCGCCCAGTTCTTCAGATGTTACCTGCTCGTGCGTTACCGTCTTTACCACGTTTGGGCCGGTTACAAACATGTAACTGGTATGCTCTACCATCAAAATAAAATCGGTAATGGCCGGCGAATACACGGCACCACCCGCGCACGGGCCCATGATTGCCGAAATCTGCGGCACTACACCGCTGGCCATGGTATTGCGGTAAAATATATCGGCATAACCGCCAAGCGATACCACGCCTTCCTGTATGCGCGCGCCGCCCGAGTCGTTAAGGCCGATAACAGGTGCCCCGTTCTTCATGGCCAGATCCATTATCTTACAGATCTTTTCGGCGTGGGTTTCTGATAGCGAGCCGCCAAAAACGGTAAAATCCTGAGAAAAAACGTACACCAAACGCCCGTTCACGGTGCCATAACCGGTAACCACACCGTCGCCGGGATATTTTTCCTTTTCCATGCCAAAATCGGTAGAGCGGTGCGAAACCAGCATCCCTATCTCCTGGAACGAGCCCTCGTCCAATAGAAAATGCAGCCGCTCGCGGGCGGTCAATTTCCCTTTTTTATGCTGACTTTCTATACGTGCAGCCCCTCCACCCTCAAGCGCGTGGTCGCGCTTTTTTTGTAAAATCTCCAACTTTTTATTCACAGTGCGGTTTAATTGGTAAAGCGTTAAAATTAGTAATTATATTGTTAACTATTTGGCCTCACCCTGCCCTCTCCAAAGGAGAGGGTTCAAAAAAGGCCGAAATTTAAGTCCTCTCCTTTGGAGAGGATTAG
The DNA here is from genome assembly GCF_014200785.1 of Mucilaginibacter sp. AK015. NCBI lineage: Bacteria > Pseudomonadati > Bacteroidota > Sphingobacteriia > Sphingobacteriales > Sphingobacteriaceae > Mucilaginibacter > Mucilaginibacter sp. AK015. The sequence continues at coordinate 64,054 of NZ_JACHCV010000002.1, read as the reverse complement.
GTGAGGCTATTTAGTAATTATATTGTAAGATTAGCGTTTAACGCAGGGATGATACTTTGCTTTTACAAAAAATCATATCTTTGTAGCACATGAAAAACCGGATTTTTAAAAATTCATTGGCCGCTTTATTTATGGGCATCTTTGTTATAAAGATGGTTATATCTACTGCGTCGGTTTTTGTGTGCATTGATAATAAAACAGTTCATGCGGTTATCATGCAGTTAGAGCATGAATCGAAAAATGAAAAGGAAGACCCCGAGAAAGAATCTGTTAAAGAAAAAAAGGTCTTCGATGAAAGTATCAACCACCTGGTTGTTTACCGCCCTTTCATTGTCGAAACCAATATACTGCACAACTTAGAAAAATCGCTTTACAAGCAAGTTTACCACCCTACGGTACCTACCCCGCCTCCCAACGTTTAATGAAAATAGCCGGATACGCCGTATCCGGTAAGTAACCGCGCGTTCCCTGTTTTTAACGCAGGCCGAACAAATTGTGCTGTTTTACAATACCCTTTCACGGCGTTGTTTAACATGCTGTTTATTTAATTTTCATTATAAAATCATTGTTATGCAAATCAAGCAAGGCGGCGTTACCGCCGGCGATCTTAACCTGAAAAAGTATTTTCTTGCTAAAAATCTAAAAAAAGATATCCCCTCGGGCCTGGTGGTGTTCCTGGTTGCCCTGCCACTATGTTTGGGTATAGCCCTGGCATCGGGCGCGCCGTTGTTTTCCGGTATATTATCGGGTATCATCGGCGGTATAGTTATCGGGGCGTTAAGCGGCTCGCAGCTAAGTGTAGCCGGCCCGGCCGCGGGGCTAACCGTAATTGTGTTAAACTCCATTGCTACATTGGGTTCGTTCGAGGCCTTTTTACTGGCTGTTTTGTTAGCGGGTGCCATGCAAATAGTGCTGGGGTTGGTAAAGGCAGGTACTATTGCCAACTATTTCCCGTCGGCGGTTATCGAGGGGATGCTGGCAGCCATTGGTATCATCCTCATCATGAAGCAGTTTCCGCACGCTGTTGGTTACGATTCGGACTTTGAGGGTGACGAAGGCTTTAGCCAGGCCGATTCAAACAACACCTTTTCGGGCATTATAAGCGCTGTAAGCAAAATAAATTATGGCGCGGTGATCATAGCAGGTGTTTCGTTACTGCTGATGATATACTGGCCAAAAGTTAAAAAGGTGGCCATTGTGCCCGCACCGTTAATGGTTGTGGTTATCGGTGTGGTGTTAGCCTCGTTATTTAGCGGTACAAGCTTAGCGCTTTTAGATAAGCAGTTTGTGCAGATACCTGTTGTAAACAGCACAAGCGAGTTTTTAGGCCTGTTTAAATCACCAAATTTTAGCGGCATAGGCGATAAACAGGTATGGATAACTGCTGCCACTATTGCCATTGTGGCCAGTTTAGAAACCTTGTTGAGCCTTGAAGCAGTAGATAAAATTGACCCTATTAAACGCGTATCGCCTACAAACCGCGAGCTGATTGCCCAGGGTGCGGGGAATGTAGTAAGCGGCTTGCTGGGCGGTTTACCCATGACGGCCGTGATCGTTCGTTCATCGGCGAATGTCAATTCGGGTGCGCGTACTAAAGTAAGCGCCATATTCCATGGTTTTTTACTGCTTATATGCCTGCTAACCATACCATCGCTGTTGAATAAGATACCGCTATCGTGCCTGGCAGCCATATTATTAACAGTAGGGTATAAGCTGGCAAGGATCGGGCTGTTTAAGCACATGTGGCATAAAGGGCTGAACCAGTTTATACCGTTTGTGGTAACCATAGTGGCCGTTATTTTTACCGATCTGCTTATTGGTGTGGGTATTGGTATGCTGGTTGGCGTATTTTATATACTGCGCACAAACCTGCGTAACCCCTATTTTTACACCATTGCGCCAAACGGCGAAAAAAACACCATCCGCATAAAGCTGGCCGAAGAGGTATCGTTTTTAAACAAAGCTGCTATACAGGTAACCTTAACAAGTTTGCCAAAGGGCAGCGATGTGATTATCGATGGCTCGCAGTCGCGCTATATTGACCCCGACGTATTAGAGATCATACACAATTACAAGCACAATGCTTACACCAAAGGTATTGTTGTGCAATTGCAGGATGTAAAGGAAAGGTACGATGTGCCGCCTTTAAAAGAATTAGTTTATAAACCATAAAACAAAAAAGTATCATGTCGACAATTGAAAATAATAAGAACGGAAACAAGCCGGCTATTGATGCCGGCAGCATCAAGCTGGCCCAGGCCCAGAGCTATAAAAAATTGATTAAGGGCAATAGCAGCTGGGTAGCCGAGCGCGTAAAGGAAGACCCTGAGTATTTTAAAAAACTGGCGCAGGGACAAAGCCCGGAGGTTTTGTGGATAGGCTGTTCTGACAGCCGCGTGCCCGCTAACGAAGTTACGGGTACCAAACCGGGCGAGGTATTTGTGCACCGCAACATTGCCAACGTTTGCGTGCACTCTGATATGAATATGCTTAGCGTGCTTGATTATGCCGTTAACGTATTAAAAGTAAAACATGTTATTGTTGCCGGCCATTACGGCTGCGGCGGCGTGGCAGCTGCTTTAACAGGCAAGCAGTTTGGTATTATAGATAACTGGCTGCGCCATATTAAAGACGTTTACCGCTTACACGCTTACGAGCTTGACCGCATTACCGACGAGAAGCAAAAAGTAAACCGCCTGGTTGAACTGAATGTGAGCGAGCAGGTGTATAATCTGTGCAAAACGTCCATCGTACAAAACGCCTGGATGCACCGCGCCGACCTGCAGGTGCACGGCTGGGTAATTGATATAAGCACCGGCTTTATTAAAGACCTTGGCTTAACCAGCAGCGGGCCAGACAACCTGGGCTATGTGTACGAACTGGAAGGTACCGAAGCGCTGGCCGCGCATTAATCCGCCCTATATCTATCTATACATATTGCCCCGGCTGTTATTGCAGCCGGGGTTTTTTATGGCGTATTTTTTTTAGCGCCGCACTTTAATAAGTTTTAAGAGTAATTTAGCCTTTATAAAACAGTACCTATGCTAAGGCAATCAAAAAACGACCGCACGCTTAAAGAAAACCTGTTGCTGGCATCGTCAACGGCGGCGGTAGCAGGCATTACCAATGTAGTGGGCATGGTGGCGTTCCTGGCGTTTACGTCAAATATTACCGGGCATGTGGCCAACCTCGCCCGGCATATTGTTGAGCAAAACTTCGCCCAGATAATCATATTCCTGGTGTGGTTGTTCATGTTTTTCGCAGGGGCGTTTGTGTCCAGCTTTATCATCCGGTCGTACGAAGAACGGAGCTACTACCGCGCGCATTCTGCACCGGTTATTATCGAAATTATTATCCTGTTATTTGTGGCCATATACGGCCATAATTTTTATGAAGAGACCCAAACCGAACGCGAAATTGTAATTGCCGCCATATTGTTTTCAATGGGGCTGCAAAACAGCATGGTGTCGATCGTGTCGGGCGGGCTTATCAAATCAACGCACCTAACCGGGCTGTTTACAGACCTGGGCGGAGATATATCCGATTGGTATCACCCCAGGTCAACCAAAGCCGAGGGTACCAAAAACAAAATATACATTCGCCTTACGGTGCTTGGATTTTACTTTTTGGGTGGCATTATTGGCGGATACTTCTTTAATTTGTACGAGTTTGCCATATTTTACTTTATACCCTTAATATTGCTCACGATATTATATTACGATTTATCAACAGTTGCCCGGCACAAATTGATGCGCTTTTTTTCGCGGAAGAATGCGCCGGTCAGTAAATAAGAAACAATTATCGCCATGTCTAAACATATACACGAAACCAACCACATTAGCTACGAGAGCCTTTTAGAGGGCAATAAAAACTTTGTTGCCAACGCTTTAAAAGAAGACCCCGAGTACTTTACCACGCTTGCAAACGGGCAAAAACCGCCGGTATTGTGGATAGGCTGCGCCGATAGCCGGGTACCTGCCAACCAGATAACCAATACCAAACCCGGCGAGATATTTGTGCACCGCAATATTGCCAATATGGTGATACACACGGATATGAATATGCTTAGCGTATTAGACTACGCTGTTAACGTTTTGCAGGTAAAGCATGTTATTGTAACCGGGCATTATGGCTGCGGCGGCGTACTGGCCAGCATGACCAATAAACAATTCGGCCTGATAGATAACTGGCTGCGCCACATAAAAGATGTTTATCGTGTGCATGCTGCAGAGCTGGACGCGATTGAAGACGAATCCAAACGCGGCGATCGCCTGGTTGAACTGAACGTGATAGAGAACGTAAGCAACCTCTGCAAAACATCTATTGTACAAAATGCCTGGGCAAACGGGCAGGAGCTAAACGTACATGGCTGGGTGTACAGCCTTGCCACCGGTATTATTACCGATATGAAGGTAAGCACCCATAATAACCTGAAAATGGACGAGGTGTTCAGGTTTGAGAAATAGCAGGATCAATACCTAAGAGACATAACCCGCTTGTCATCCCGAGAAACGGAATATCTGTTGCGCTGTGCAGGTTTGCTTGCCACAGCGCGGGTATTCATAAATAAAGGCCAAAGTAAAAACTTTGGCCTTTATTATGCTTATTTAAAGCTTCCGCTTTAAGGGGCTATGGGATTAAACCTCAGCCGTTAAAAACGGGTACCTGTAATCCGTTGGCGGGTCAAAGGTTTCCTTTATCGTTCTTGGCGATACCCAACGCAGCAGATTGATCATTGATCCGGCCTTATCGTTAGTTCCCGATCCACGTGCGCCGCCAAACGGCTGCTGACCAACAACTGCACCGGTTGGCTTATCGTTTATGTAGAAGTTGCCCGCGGCGTTGCGCAGGCGTTGTGTAGCCTCGGCAATGGCGTAACGATCTTGCGATAGAATGGCGCCTGTTAACGCGTAAATAGATGTTTTATCTACAATATCCAGTATATTGCTCCACTCGCTGTCATCGTAAACATACACGGTTAATACCGGGCCAAACAGTTCTTCGCACATGGTTACATAGTACGGGTCGTTAACCTTTAAAACGGTAGGCTCAATAAACCAGCCCTTTGATTTATCGTACTTGCCGCCGGCAACAATCTCAACGCTGTCGTCGGTTTTTGCCGCGTCAATATATTTTGCCAGTTTATCAAACGATGCTTCGGTGATAACGGCATTAATAAAATTCTCAAAATCTTCGGTAGGGCCCATTTTAAAAGTAGCCATCTCGCGTACCATGTGTTCTTTTACAGCAGGCCATAAGCTTGCAGGTATATAAGCCCTTGAAGCAGCCGAGCATTTTTGCCCCTGGTATTCAAATGCGCCGCGCAGCAAGGCTACCGCAACGGCATCAGCATTGGCGCTTGGGTGGGCAAGCACAAAGTCTTTACCGCCGGTTTCGCCCACAATGCGCGGGTAGGTTTTGTATTTATGGATGTTGTTGCCAATGGTTTGCCAGATGTTCTGGAAAACACCGGTTGAGCCTGTAAAGTGGATGCCGGCAAAATCGGGGTGGTTAAATACCACATCGCCAACCTCGGGGCCGGGTGCGTATATCAGGTTGATAACACCAGCCGGCAGGCCTGCTTCAATTAAAACCTGCATAATTACGTTGGCAGCGTACACCTGCGTATCGGCAGGCTTCCACACTACCACGTTACCCATCATGGCTGCCGATGTTGGCAAGTTACCCGCTATCGCCGTAAAGTTAAACGGCGTAAGCGCGAACACAAAACCCTCAAGCGGGCGCTGTTCTACGCGGTTCCATACACCCTTACCCGATACCGGGGGCTGCTGCTGGTAAATTTCGGTCATGTATTGCACGTTAAAGCGCAAAAAGTCGATGAACTCGCAGGCCGAATCAATCTCGGCCTGGTAAGCGTTCTTGCTTTGGCCAAGCATGGTGGCCGCGTTTATCTTAAAACGATATGGGCCGGCAAGCAGGTCGGCAGCTTTTAAAAATATGGCTGCGCGCTGCTCCCATGGCAGGTTTTCCCAATCGGCTTTGGCAGCCAGGGCTGCATCAATAGCCGCTGTTATATAGGTTTTATCGCCGTAGTGAAATGTGCCTAATAAATGCTGATGGTCATGAGGCGGGCGCAGCTCTTTGAGCTTACCCGTACGCACCTCTTTGCCGCCAATATACATGGGTATATCAACCTGTTTTGAGCGTGCCTCGGTTAAAGCGGCTTTAAGGGCCGCACGCTCCACACTGCGCGGGCCGTAGTTTAATACAGGCTCATTTACAGGTGCCGGAACATTAAAAAATCCTTTTAACATAGATGATTATTTTGGTGCCGCAAAGATACGGCGAAATGTGCAGATGTGCGAATGTACGAATGTGCAAATTGGAATTTGTGACATGGGTTTGATGAGCTTTAAAACATCGATAAACATCAATGGCACCAATAACAACCCAGGCTATGGCAAGCAGAATGCGCTTACAGAAGGCCCAGTATACGCATGAAAATCAAATATCATTATATTTTGAATTGTTGGTTTAATATATAATATTTGATATAACCTATTGTAGTACAGTAACTAGTAGTACATTTTTATTAAAACCTTCAACTAAACCTTTCACAAATTATGGAACAAACCAATCCTCCACAACAGCAAATTATTATTGTAGCCAAACAAAAAAGTGTTGGCACCGCATTTTTGTTAGCCTTTTTATTTGGGCCGCTAGGCTTACTGTACGCTTCGATACTTGGTGGCGTGGTAATGTTTTTCGCTACAATTATCCTCTTTTTCGTTATCCCCATTATTGGTGCCGCAATTGCCTGGGTAGGCTGTATTATCTGGGCAGTAATGGCAGCACAAAACGCTAATAAAGTTATTGTTAGATAACATACCTAGCTTCATAAAATAAAAGGGCAGGGTACGTCTGCCCTTTTATTTACTTAATCCGGATATATCCTGGCGATAAACTTTTTATCCTTATCGCTCAGGTAGTAATTATACCCTATCGACGAACCGTCGGTAGTAAATTCTTTTGGTACAGGGTATTGCATTATCGATTCCGGGTCGAATTTGGTGTTGCGTACATCACGTTTTTTATACCTGTCAAAAATGTTAAAGTCCACCTGTTTTTTTGTCCAGTTGTTTGGCGGGCCCATATAGTAATCATAAACCGCCTGCTTATCCCACGGTATCTTTTCAACCGGGCTTAGCTGCTCGTGGCCCAGGCCAATGGCATGGCCAAATTCGTGCACTACGGTACGGCTAAATTCCTTATCCTCGGTGTGTTTGTTGAACCATCCAAAATTCATGGTTTGGTAAGCCTTATATTTTTCGGCGTCGGTACCCAGCAATGACCACGAGCCATGGTCTTTGTTGATCTTGAAGCCTACACGTATGTTCGATTCGGACTTTTTGCTGGTAACCACAAAATGCAGGGTAGTATGGTTGGCCCATTTCCGGGCGTAAAAAATTACCTTATTTCGTAAAAAGTCGCTGCCGTTTATAAAATATACTTTTAGCGTTTTGCCTTTTGGCCACTTGGTACCTTTTACAAAAACACCTTTTTTGCTTACCTCGTCATCCTCCTCATCTAATACAATAGGCTGGCTACTTGTAAATTTATCTACACAAACTTTTGGAATAGCGTCGTCTGTGGCAAAATCAGATTCGTTTTGCTCATCAGAAGCGGTGTTTGCCAATAACTCCTGGTCCGATGCATCGGCACCGGCGGGGCTGTTATTTGATGGTGATGTAATATCACCTTCGGGTGTTTTGGTACATGCAGATGCCATACAAGCTATCAGCATGGCTACCAGATATCTTTTACGCATAATTAATTCTTTTAAAGTAATTAAATTTCGCCCTGTATTATATTGTAACGCCTATGTATCAGATATGTTTATTTTTTTATTGCAAACGAACACGTCAGAAAAGTATTGAGTTTCCCGCAGGCTGGCCCCTTAACTTTCATCATTTGTTGGGGCGGCCGCTATCGCAATTTTTAAGCAAATGTGCCTGCTTTATCAAAAATGTTTATACTTGCAGCATGTCTGATGAAGCAGTTGTAAAACGAATAAAGGTTATCGTTAAAGAACATGGCGGCCAGCTGGCCCTTGCCAATGCCATTGGGGTAGATCAGGGTTTTATTAGCAAGGTTATTAACCAAAAGCAGGATGTAAGCTATTACCTGATCCGTAAACTGTGTTTCCAGCTAAAGTACTCGCCCGAGTGGCTGATACTGGGCACGGGCGAAAAAATGATACACAAGCCCGATTCGGCCAAGCTGATAACCGAGATACAAATGATGCGTACCGAGGTGGATATACTGCACGCCCGCATGCGTGCCTACGAGCTGGAATTGCAGGAATTAAAGCAGCAAGGCGTGGCCGGGCGCCAAAAAGCTGGTTGATAACCGCTTCCAAAATCAGTTAACATTTTATTAATATTAAGTGGTTGTTATGGTAATAAACGCATAACATTCAACTAACATAGCGGTAATAGTTTTGCGGTATTAAATTAATACACGTGAAAAAAGTTTTATCTGCTATAACCATTATCATTGTTTTAAGCCTTAATGCAGGCAGTTTATTTGCACAAGGCACCGGCCGTATATCAGGCAAAATAATCGATCAGAAAACAAGCGAGACCTTAATTGGCGCCACCGTAAATATTGAGGGCACCACCAAAGCCGCCGCTACCGATGTAGAAGGCCATTATGTATTGGGCGGGCTTACCCCTGGCAAATACACCATATTGGTACGTTACATTGGCTATCAAAGCAAAACCGTATCTGATATCGAGGTGAAGGCAAACGCCAATACCCCGCTTGATATTACCGTAGCGCCGGCCGAGTCGCAGGCGCTTAAAGAGGTGGTGGTGCGCGCCACGTACCGCCAGGAGTCGGTAGGGGCTTTATACGCCATTCAAAAAAACAGTGTTTCCATTTCTGATGGTATCTCGTCAGAACTGATCAAAAAATCGCCCGATCGCAACACCAGCGACGTGCTTAAACGCGTAAGCGGCGCTACCATACAGGATAATAAGTTTGTTGTAGTGCGCGGCTTAAGCGACAGGTATAACACTGCATCGCTTGACGGTGCGCCGCTGCCCAGCACCGAGCCTAACCGTAAAGCGTTCTCGTTTGATATTGTACCCTCAAGCCTGGTAGATAATATCGTTATCAGCAAAACCGCCAGCCCTGATATGTCGGGCGATTTTGCAGGCGGCAGCGTACAGATATTGACCAAAGATATCCCCGACCAAAACTTTGTAACCGTTGGCCTTGGTTTGGGCTACAATACCCAAAGCACTTTTAAAGATTTTAAAAGCGGCTACCGCAGCGGTATTGATTATTTGGGTTTTGACGATGGTACCCGCAAACTGGTAAACAATTTTCCGACTACCAGCCAGATCACCTTAAGGCAGTTGCCTGCTAAGCAGAATATACAGGCTATCAACACCCTTAATAACGATTATAACGTTTACACATCTAAAGCATTACCTACCCAAAACTACCAGTTGACCATTGGTAACGTAAAGGAAATTGGCGAAAACAAAAACCGCTTTGGTACCACCGTCGCGCTAACTTACCGCAACGCGCAAACCATTGTGCCCGACTTTATACAGCAGTACGATAACTTTGATTATCGCAGCCAGCAATATAAGTTTTCGACCAATATTGGGGCGTTGGCAAACTTTGCCTACAGCTTTGGCAAAAGTAAGATCACTTTAAAAAACTTGTATAACCGCGTTTTAGACGATCAGTTTACGTACCGCACGGGCGCTAACACCAGCACATCGTCGAACGATAACCGTTTTTACGCTTTCGACCTTTTAGAGAAAGCCTTATTTAAAACAACTTTGGAAGGTGAGCACGGCCTGGGGCAAAAAAGCTCTAAGTTAAAATGGAACCTGAGCTACAGCAATATACTTAACGACCAACCCGACCAAAAGAAAGTTAATTATACACAACACAACGCCGGCGAAGACTTTATTGCACAGGTAACCAACCTGAATAAAGAGAACGCCCGCTTGTTCTCGCACCTTAACGAAAATATTTACTCGGGTAAGGTTGATTATAACGTACCGGTAAACCTGTTTAAACAAAGCACGCTTAAACTGGGTGTAAGCTCGCAGTACCGCGACAGGTCCTTCGACGCACGGTTTATTGGCCTGGTGCTAAACACCAACGACCCCAACGCCGAGGCGATAAGGATGCGCCCAATACAAACCTTGTTTGGCCCAAATGTGATAGCCGCAGGTTTATACAACCTTGATGAATTGCAAAACCTGACGGACAGGTACACCGCCAATAGTACAACCAACGCTGGCTATGCCATGCTGGATAGCAAAATTGGCGATCACGTGCGTGTGGTGTACGGTTTAAGGGCCGAAAAATTCGACCTTAACCTGCTAACCAAAGACCCTACCGCAAAAGCGGTTAACCTGAATAACCTTGACCTGTTGCCATCAGTAAACTTTACCTATGCGTTAACAGATAAAGCTAACTTAAGGGCATCTTACTACCGTACCGTGGCGCGCCCCGAGTTTAGGGAGCTTGCGTTGTTCTCATATTACGATTACGAATTGCTGGCCAACCAGCAGGGTAACCCTGATCTGCAGCGCACGATAATTGACAATGCCGACCTGCGTTACGAATTTTATCCTTCGGCAGGGCAAATATTTTCGGTATCGGCATTCTATAAAAAGTTCCAGAACGCGATTGAGCCGCTGATACAGGACGAAAACTCGACTACCAACATCACCTACTTTAACTCTAAGTCGGCTTATGTGTATGGTTTTGAACTGGAGGCCCGCAAATCGCTTGATTTTATTAACGGCAGCAATTTCTTTAAAAACACCACAGCATATGCCAACCTTTCTATAAACCGTTCAAAAGTAACCAACCCTACCGATGGTATACCACGTTTAGAGAAGACCCGGCCGTTGGTTGGGCAATCGCCTTACGTAATAAACGCTGGCCTGCAGCATACCGAGCTGAATAACAAACTGTCAATTAATGTGCTTTATAACCGCCTGGGCGAAAGGATATTTTTTGCAGGCGGCGGCAGGTTCTCGAGCATCTACGAAAAACCGCGCGATATGCTGGATTTTCAGATAGGCTATAAGGTTATTAAAAGCCGCGGTGAAATTAAGTTTAGCGGCAGCGACATCCTTAACCAGCGCTACAATTTTGTTTACCAGCTTGATGGCAAACCATACGCACCATCAGGTACCGGCACCACTTTTAAAAATTATGCAATGGGTTCAAATTACTCATTATCATTTAATTACACGTTTTAATAATATTTATTTGTTAAACGGCAGTTAATATTTACTTAATACAGGCGGCCGTTATTTGTTAAAAAATCGAGAGATATCAGCATGAAAAAATCATTATTGTTTTTAGCGCTTAGCGCAGTTATTATGGCAAGTTCTTGTAGTAAGAAAGATGCCATTATCGATCCTATTGTTGACCCGCCTGTTCAAAACGGCAACACTGTAGAGGTTAGCGGAGATATAGATGCCAACACTACCTGGACAGCCGACAAAATTTACACTTTAAAAGGCTTTGTTTATGTTACCAATGGCGCAACCTTAACCGTTGAGCCCGGAACCATCGTTAAAGGTGATAAGGCAAGCAAAGGCACATTAATAATTACCCGTGGTGCAAAAATTTCGGCCATAGGCACACCGGCTAAACCTATTGTATTTACATCATCTTTTGCTGCAGGTACACGTACAGCCGGCGACTGGGGCGGTATTATCCTTTTGGGTAAGGCGCCGGTTAACCAGGGCGATAACGTAAATATCGAAGGTGGCCTTGATGGTAAAGGTAACGATGCCAAATACAAACAATATGGCGGCAACGATCCTAACGACAACTCAGGCACTTTGAAATATGTACGTGTAGAGTACGCAGGTATCCCATTCTCGCCCGATAACGAGATCAACGGTATTACTTTTGGCGGCGTTGGTGCCGGTACTACTATTGATTATGTAGAGGTTTACCGCTCTGGCGATGACGCTTACGAATGGTTTGGCGGTACAGTAAACGCTAAACACTTATTAGCTATAGGCAGCCTTGACGATGATTTTGATACCGACTTTGGTTTCTCGGGTAAAGTTCAGTTTGGTTTGGCACAACGTTATCCAACCATTGCCGACGTATCGGGCTCAAACGCTTTTGAATCTGACAATGATGGCTCGGGTTCAGATAAAACCCCTCAAACTTCGGCTGTGTTTGCTAATATGACCTTATTAGGCCCTGTATTACCTGCATCAGCAGGTGCAACATTGCCAGCTGTTAATGCTAACTATCAGCACGCTGCGCAAATACGCCGCAACTCTGCCGAAAGTATCTTCAACTCTATATTCTCAGGTTTCCAGGAAGGTATTTATATCGACGATTCAAAAGTTGCAACAGCGGGTGCTACCTCAACAAACTTTACGGCCGGCCGCTTAAAATTTGCTAACAACATTATTTACGGAAGCAACAAAAAAGGTAACGAAGTAAAAGGTGACAACGCAACCCAGAAAGCTATTTTTGAAGCTACCCTGCGCGCTGCCAACATTTTTGACGCAAGCCAGTACGCTGATGCTTTGATAAACGATCCGTTTAAATTCTCATCAGACTTTGCATTGCCGGGTACACCAATATTTACAGTAAAAGCAGGCTCAATTGCTGCATCGGGCGCGGTGTTTACCGACACCAAACTGGCCGATGCGTTTTTTGAGAAAGTAGCTTACCGCGGTGCATTTGGTACCGAGGATTGGAGCGCAGGCTGGGCTAACTATAACCCGCAGGTGATGCCTTACACAACACCAGGCGCAGTAAACTAATCATAAGATCAATTAATAATTAATTATAAAGCGGCTATCCATTTCGGGTAGCCGCTTTTTTTACATCAGTTTTGGCAATCTACCGGTTATACGGATACTCATTTATCCAGTGAAAGCCCCTGTTCAAAAGCCTGAAGTTTTGCAGGTCGTATTTTTTAAGGCGTATACTGATCGAATCTTTCCTCATGGTCCCTTTTAGCAGCAGCACATCTTTAGATGGTTGGCTGTAAGTATAATGCGCTTTGCCGGTAGTGTCGGCGTAGCTGTACATATCAATGGTATGTTTAAGCGTATCTATCTTAAAATCGTGCATCCGGCTGGTATCGTCGCTCATGATCACCCTCGCCCGGCCAGCATAACTAATAGTCAGCTTATCCCATCGGGTGGTATCCGTTTTAAGCGGCGGGATGGTGTCTTTATTGCGTACAAAGCTTTGTACGTTATATATGCCATATAAAGGTGGTTTTTTAGCGGCATCGCCATATTGGTCCATTGCCTCTACATCACCGTAAAAATTCATTACTACGGTATATATCACCAATACATACTTTACAATGCACAGGGTAAGGTTTTTCCAGCGCTTCTTAAAAGTGTGCCGGCCTAAATTTGCGGCCGAAGCCGGTTTATTAAGGATAAAAAAATTTGTAAGCCGGATAAAGTCCTTGCTTAATATATACAGGCACATGATCACCAGCATGGTTGACAGCAGTTTAACAGGCACATCAAAAGCATAGTTGATAGCCATGATGTTACCCGCCACAACCAGCCCCACAATAGCGCCGAGTGTGGCGGTACGCCGAAAAAATAACAATACGCCGCATGTAAATTCGGCAAAGCCTGTAAAGTAGTTAAAGCCGGTCGAATACCCCATGTAGGTCCAGGCCAGGCCCATAGGCGACGCATTGCCAAATGGCTGCAGCAACCTATCGGGCGATGGCGACGGAAACTGCAGTTTTATAATTTTTACACAACCATAAGTTATCATGGTGATGGCTACATAATAACGTACAACTACCGTAAGCCAGTAAAATAAGTTGTTGTAATTGCGGGCTTTTCTATCGGCCACCGACCATATTATTGCACTAACAATTGCAGTAACAAAGCAAAAAAACAGCAGCACATAATCGTATGTGGTGTCGCCGCTTCCATTGGTAAACACGGTTATGGGCTTACTTAAATGCAGTACATGCTTACCCAGCCAAACAATTAACGTGTGTACAGGCTCAATATAAATTTCGTACAGCTTATCAATATTCGGCAAAACGCCGTTGGGGTTAAAAACGATGTACGCAATAAAAAATATCATGAAGAAGCGCAAAGAGAGCTTGCGCAATGGCGACCAGTAGGCCGGCTCGGCTGCGGTGTTTGTCATTTAATTAAGGTTGGTTACCCTAAAATAATAATAAACCGTTTATTTTAAAGTATTTACACCTTTTAAAATTGCGTACGCGGTAGGTTTGGCTTAAAACAAATGTTTATAATTACTGATAACAGGCAACGCAACGCTTATTTGGTACAACATTTGTTTTTTGATAACTAAAGCGCAGCCAATGATACCTATATACTTTACAGTAGGGAATGACAGGCCTGTAAAGGTTATACCGAACACGCAGGCCCGGGTAAATGGTCATCAGGTAATAACCTATACTTATAATATTTATAACGACGGGGGGGATGATGTGGAAGAGGAAGATCGACAGGAAAGCGAGCTGCTCCTGGAAAAAAAGCTCGACCCCAATTACCTGGGTTATATAACCTTTGAGGAGCCGGGCAAATTGTTTACATACACCGCCGACGGTCGCGATGAGCTAACCACAGAAGAGATACAAGAAATTATAGAAAGCGTAAGCCATTACCGCGATCACCCCGGTCTGTGGAATTTGGAGGGGACCTGATCCATGCAAAATATATTGTTTTTTGGCAATAGCCTCACAGCCGGCTATGGGCTTGGTAATGCCGCGGCCCAATCGTTCCCGGCGCTTATCGGCGATAAAATAAACGCCCTGGGCCTTCACTATCAAATAATAAATGCCGGCCTTAGCGGCGATACTACAACAGGCGGCCTTTCCCGGTTGGATCATTGGCTGAATAAACCCATAGCGGTATTTGTGCTTGAGCTGGGAATAAATGATATACGTAAAGGCACGCCGCCAGGCCTTATCGCTCAAAACCTGCAGGAAATAGTTAATCGTGTAAAAAACAAATACCCGGAGGCTAAACTGGTACTGCTGGGTATGGAAGTGCCTTTATTTTTAGGCGGCCAAGTGGCTATTGCTTTTAACGCCATATACCCCAAACTGGCAAAGGACAATCAAATGGCCTTTGTGCCCTTTTTATTATCAGGCGTGGCAGGTGTAAAGCACCTTAACTTATGGGACAGACTGCACCCCTCGGCCGAAGGGTAAGGTGGTGGCCGAAACGGTATGGCCGGTGATAAGGGAAGTGTTGTAAAGGTTTAGGCATGCAGGTTGATTACAGGAGTATTTGCCAATAGCATCAATATATCTTTGCGCTTACGGTCAACAATCATTAATTTCCGTTTCCAAACCACCAATCATGGCATATGTAAATTCAAACAAGCTTGCGGCCAATACTTTTGATGCTATCGTGATAGGATCGGGTATAAGCGGCGGCTGGGCGGCTAAAGAGCTTTGTGGCCAGGGCCTTAAAACCCTGGTATTAGAACGCGGCAAGGATGTAGTGCATTTAAAAGATTATCCTACGGCTACAAAAAACCCCTGGGATTTTCCGCATCGGGGCCAATTGCCGTTGCAGGTGAAGCAGCAAAACCCTATTGCCGAAAGGTGTTATGCATTTGGCGAAGCGTCTGAACATTTTTTTGTTAAGGATAAGGAACACCCTTATGTACAGGATAAGCCCTTTGATTGGATTCGCGGGTACCAGGTTGGGGGTAAATCATTACTTTGGGCAAGGCAAACGCAGCGCTGGAGCAAATTTGATTTTGAAGGCCCCGCGCGCGACGGTTTCGCGGTAGACTGGCCAATACGCTACAACGACCTCGCGCCCTGGTATACCCATGTAGAGCAGTTTGCCGGGATAAGCGGTAATCGCGATGGCCTGGAAACGCTGCCCGACGGCGACTTTTTGCCTCCATGGCAAATGAACGTGGTGGAAAAGGAGATCCAAAAGCGCATTATGGCCCATTACCATGACCGGGATGTTATCATTGGCCGCTGCGCCCACCTTACCCAACCCAAAGAAATACATTTGCAGCAGGGCAGGGGCCAGTGCCAGGCCCGCAGCTTGTGCGAACGGGGCTGCCCTTTCGGCGGATATTTCAGTTCTAACTCATCCACCCTACCCTGGGCCGCCAAAACAGGTAACTTAACCCTTCGGCCAGATTCGGTTGTACATTCCATCATTTACGACGAAAAAAAACAAAAGGCCCTTGGCGTAAGGGTGATAGATGCGCATACCAACAAAGCCATTGAGTATTTTGCCAGGATCATTTTTGTTAATGCCGCTGCTTTAAACAGCAACCTTATCCTGCTTAATTCAACATCGGGCCGCTTCCCCAATGGTTTGGGCAACGATAACGGCTTGCTTGGTAAATACATTGCATTTCATAACTATCGCGGGTCTATGACGGCAAGTTTCGACGGGCCGATGGATAGTTATTATTACGGGCGCAGGCCAACAGCGGTGATGATGCCTAACTTCAGGAACGTACGTAAGCAAGAGACGGACTTTTTGCGTGGTTATATGACGTTTTATACCGCAACACGCCCGGGCTGGGGCCATTTTACCCAAGGCGCACCTATTGGCGCGGACTACAAAAATGCCATTGCCGAACCCGGCCCATGGGGCATTTATATGATGATGCAGGGCGAAACCATACCTAAAGAAAGCAACTTTGTACAGCTAAGCCGCCAGCAAAACGATAAATGGGGCATACCGCAATTACGTATTGCTGTTGATTATGATGATAACGATGAAAAACTGCTGAAAGACTTTTTGGTGCAGGGTGCCGAAATGCTGGACAAGGCAGGCTGCAAAGATATTGCCACCAATGATAGCAAACAGGCGCCGGGGCTTGATATTCACGAAGTGGGCGGCATACGCATGGGGCACGACCCTAAAACATCGTTACTGAATAAGTGGAACCAGTTGCACGCATGCCCAAATGTATTTGTAACTGATGGCGCGTGTATGACATCTACCGGTACGCAGAACCCTTCGCTTACCTTTATGGCCCTAACCGCGCGCGCTGCAAATTACGCTGTAAGCGCGCTGAAAAAGGGCGAGGTGTAGCTATGTGCATTACTTGCTATAAGTTTTAACGCAGCGACTTACTTCCAGTCGTTAATGGCTTCGCCAAGGTCATAAACCGGCACCCCGGTTATTTTGCTTTCGACAATACCTGCCGCCGCTGCCGAGCGGTAACCCGCGGCGCAATGCACCACTATGGGTTTATCGGCCGGTATTTCGCTTATACGCTCGCGTAACTCGGGCAGGGGAACGGTAAGGGCGTTGCTGAATAATTTGCCTGCCTTTATTTCGGCCCAATTGCGCACATCAATAATGGTATAGTCATCCGGGTGTGCTTTAAAATCATCGTATTTAAGCTCAGGCGACCGCTCAGTGGCGGCTTCAGGAGGCAACATCGCGGCAATTATGTTTTTTTCGTAACCAATTTTAGCTGTTTTGGCTATCATTCGCTCTAATTCCTCATCATTGCCGGCTATTAAATAAAACTGTTCATCAGGCCCTATCACTGATCCCAGCCAGGTCTCGAATTTTTCAGCGTCCTGCAGGTTGATCGAGCTTTTAACGTGGCCAGCGCGGTAAACATCTTTGGTGCGGGTATCAATAACTAAAGCGCCTTTTTCCAAAGGGATACTTTTCGACGGCCGGTTTACCATGCCAATACTTTCCTCAAAGTTAGGAGCCCCGGTTTTATTCAGCTCTACATCATAACCAAAATATTTTGGCATAAAGGGCTGGTCGGCCGTTAAGGTTTTTACAAAGGCCAATTCGTCCATCAGCTGCAGGGCGTAATTTTCGCGCAGTTCTTTGCCAATGGTGGTTTGCAGGTCGGGGCTCATGCTTTTACCACACAGCGAGCCCGGGCCGTGGGCGGGGTAAACCGTAACATCGGCGGGCAGTACCATCAGCTTTTCGCGGGTGCTATGGTACATTTGCCGGGCCAGTTGCTCCTTTTTTGCGGTAATGTTACCTGCGTTCTCGCGCAGGTCGGGTCGGCCCACATCGCCGGCAAAAAGCGTATCGCCGGTAAATACGGCGCAGTCGCGGCCGTTTTCGTCCTCCAGTAAAATACAAATAGAATCGGGCGAATGGCCGGGGGTGTTCATAGCCTTAAGTTTGATATCATCAAGGGATATCACGTCGCCGTCGTCAAAGCTTTCGTGCGGGTATCCGGCGCCGGCCAGTTTGCTCACATAAATTACTGCGCCGGTAGTTTGATGTATCTCCAAGTGCGAACTTACAAAATCGGCGTGGGGGTGTGTTTCAATAACGCCCGTGATATCCGCGTTATGCAGGGCGGCGAAGTCATAGTATGGCTGCGGATCGCGGGCAGGGTCGATAACAACCATCCGGCCCGAGCGGATAATGGCGTACGAGGCATGTGCCAGGCCCTTATCGTAAAATTGGTGAACTATCATATAATGTGTCAGTGCCGCAAAGATATACGTTTAGTTGAATGGTTGAAAGCCATCAATGTAGGGGCGAGGTAAATATTGACAATACGCCGTGTGCAGTTTAAAACATACGTTAAGTATTGTTGGTTAACCTGATATGGATAAACGTATAATACTGCGGCAAGGCGATATAACGAAACTGGCCGTTGATGCTATTGTAAATGCGGCCAACAGCAGCCTCATGGGCGGCGGCGGCGTTGATGGCGCCATACACCGTGCAGGCGGCAAGCAGATACTGGAAGAGTGCGTTAACATAGTTAACCGGCAGGGAGGCTGCAAAACCGGCAATGCTGTAATTACTACCGGCGGCAAGCTGCCGGCCAAATATGTGATACACACGGTGGGGCCGGTTTGGGGTGGTGGCAAACGCGGCGAGGAAACCCTGCTTGCAAATTGCTACGTCAACAGCCTTGCCATAGCAGTGAACAATAATGTTAACACCATTGCTTTTCCGAATATCAGTACCGGTGTTTACCGTTTCCCGAAAGACAAAGCGGCGGAAATAGCGGTTAAAACAGTTAACGAATTTCTATATGGGAACGAAGAAATCCGGGAGGTAATGTTTATTTGTTTCGATGACGAGAACTATAGAATTTACCAGAAATTACTCTAAAAATTTTCAATTTTTTTAAGAATTTTTCCGGAAAGTTAGCTGCCTAATTCAATTATCCGGTCAAATTCTTCACGCTTTAAAGCCATTACTGATAAGCGCCCCTGCCGGATCAGCCCGACGTCTTTCAGGCGTTCATCGGCTTTTATTTGTTCAAGGGTAACGGGTTTTTTCAACGGTTCAACGGGTTCAAGGTCAACCACTACCCAGTTGGTGTCATCGGTAGTGGGGTCCTGGTAAAACTCTTTAACCACACGGGCAATACCTACTACTTCTTTGCCCTCGTTACTGTGGTACCACATCACCAGGTCGCCCTCTTTCATCAGTTTTAAGTTATTGCGTGCCTGGTAATTACGCACACCATCCCAAAAGGTGCGGCCTTCTTTATTGAATTTTTCCCAGCTATATTTTACAGGTTCGGATTTTACTAACCAATGGTGCATATTATAAGGTATCGGGGGTGCTTTAGTTTGTTGCCTTAACTTGTGGTAAAGGTGACAAAATGCGTTGAAAAATTAAAATTATTTGGTCTTGAATATCTTTATCAGCACGTATACTATTATAAATAATTGCGATATTGTTGTTTAAACCTGAACGCGTTATGATAGAAATTGATGGCATTTATACAGGCCACAACCTGTATGTAAAAAACCCTTATAGTAATTTTGGTGAAACTTTTTGTGTTTACGAGGTGAAAGTTAATGGCATGACTACTTCGGATGCGTTCGAGTCCTCGGCCTTTGAGATAGACCTGAGCAAATATTCGTTTAATTTGGGCGATGCGGTAAGAGTTGTTATATATCATAGGAATAGCTGCCTGCCAGAAATTTTAAACCCGGAAGTATTACACCCAAGGGTACATTGACTTATTAAACCATAAGTTTTAATGGCAACGGGGCTTACAGCCCGCGTCTAACTGATATGGAACCAGCGCTTTTCTGTAAGTCATACCATTTATTATTTCCTTTTACGAAAAAACTAATTTATAGCTAATCTTAACGCTATATTATATATAATTGTATTAACAGTGTTTATCTGCGCAGCTATGTAAATTATGTCTTTAAGGATCAGTAACGATGATGCCAGCTTTAGTGTGTTGTTTCATCACAACCCAAACCCCATGTGGATTGTGGAGGTTGATACGCTGATGTTTAAAGAAGTGAACGATGCGGCCATAAAACACTATGGCTATACCCGCGAAGAATTCCTGTATGAAATAACACTTTCGCAAATACGGCCCGTTTATGAACAGCAGGATATGCTTGCCCTTATCAAACGGATAAAGCATAGCCAAACTGTAAAAAAAGAACTCACTCACCTAAAAAAGGATGGCAGCACCATTTATGTGAACATTACATCGTACAATGTAACTTATAACGGCTGCCACTGCCGCATGGTTATTATACACGATATTACGGAACAAAAACTTAAGGATATACAGCTCACCCAAGCGGTAAATAAAATTAACGAGACCCTGGAAAGTATAACAGACGGGTTTATTACACTGGATAGTAAACTGCGTATAACTTACCTTAACAAGGAAGCAGAACGCATACTGGCAACAAAACGGGCTGCTGTTTTGCACAAAACGCTATGGCATTTATACCCATATTATCGCCAGCTGGAGGTTTTTAAGCAATTTAACTTTTCGCTCGAAAAACATGAAACGGTTAAGTTTGAAGAATATGTGTCGCCGCTGAATAAATGGATATGCTTTACCGTTTATCCGGGTGCAGAAGGGCTTGCGGTTTACTTTCAGGACATCACCGGACAAAAGCACGGCGAAGAACAGATAAACCTTAAAAACCAAAGCCTGGACCAGATCGCATACATCAATTCGCATTTGATACGTAAGCCACTGGCCAACATCATGGGGATCATCAATTCCTTAGACGGCACCCCCCATAACAACGAGCAACTGGAGCAGCCATTGAAAATGCTTAAGCTAAGCGCCGTTGAGCTTGATCATATCATCAAAGATATTAACGCCCGGGTTGAGAAAACCTTGACCTGATGCGGCTTAATGCAATATCTTAAACATCAGTTCCTTCATCAAACCGCCGTGGTCGGTGTTTGATTCTACACCCTTGCTTTTCAAATCGTACTCGCGCAGGTAGCTGATTACCTCAAAGGTTTTGCCCAGGTTGTAACCACGCGCCGCCTGTTCGTAATCCTTTAAAAAGTAGGGGCTAACACCCAGTTCGCGGGCAAGGTTTTGCGGGGTGCGGTCTTTAACATAATGGTAGGCCAGCACCTTGCTGAAAAAGTTATTAAGGTTACCCAATACCAGCACAATAGGATTTGATTTTGGGTTGGCATCGAAGTAATTTATGATCTGGTTAACTTTATAGGCGTCTTTTTTTGTTAATGCGCTCTGCAGCTCAAAAACATTATACTCTTTGCTGATACCGATATTATCCTGTATCAGCTGTAGGGTTATTTCCTGGCCGGCAGTAACGTTAAGCATCAGCTTATCCAGCTCATTGGCAATTTTCGACAGGTCGTTACCCAGGTATTCGGCAAGCATGGCCGCCGCTTGTGGGCTTATCTTGTATTTCTTATCGTTTACGTAGCCCTCTATCCAACCCGGTATTTTGCTGTCGTACCAAGCTGCCGACTCAAACACCAGCCCATTCTTCTCGATAGCCTTATAGGTTTTTTTACGCTTGTCAAATTTGCCGTATTTATAGCAAAAAACCATTATTGTGCTTGGCAGCGGGTTTTCAAGGTAGCTTAGTATGGGGTTAATGTTTTTTTTATCGTCATCATCGCGGCCCCATTTCATATCCTGCGCCTCTTTGATCATCACCACCTGGTAATCGCTCATCATGGGATACCGTTTGGCAGCGTTAATGGCCGTCATGATATCGGTGTCCTTGCCGTATAATATGGTTTGGTTAAACCCTTTTTCGGCATCGGTTAGCAGGTTGTTTTCGATGTAATTGCTTATTAGGTCTATATAATACGGCTCTTCGCCATGTAGCAGGTACAGGGGCTTAAACTTACGGTTCTTAAGGTCTTTTATAATGTCGGGAGCGGCCATGGGTTAAGCCAAAAGTAAAAAGTTAAAAGTAAAAAGTAGTGTTTGTGGAATAATAAACCTCAACTTAATTGGATATGCTATGCGTTTTGACTTTTAACTTTTTACTTTTGATTTATTCAAAAATGGATTTATTGCAGCCCCTTAACCTACCGCCATACCCTTTTAAGCTTACCGACCAAAACGGCAAGCTAACCGTGTTTGACGAGTTGCGGAAGAAGACCATTATTATTACCCCCGAAGAGTGGGTGCGGCAGCATTTTGTACAATACCTGATCAGGCAAAAGCAATACCCCAAAACATTGATAAAGCTGGAAGGAGGGCTTAAGCTGCACGGCATGGCTAAACGCACCGATATTATTGTGTTTAACCCAGCCGGCCAAAAAATACTGCTTGTTGAGTGTAAGGCGCCTTCGGTTACGATTAACCAGGCTACCTTTAGCCAGGCGGCCCGCTATAACATGGTACATAAAGTACAACTTATGGCAGTAACCAACGGTTTACAGCATTATTACTGCCACATTGACCACGATACCGAAAGTTTTAAGTTTTTACAGGACCTGCCTGCTTATAATAAGCTTTAACTGTTTACAGCAGCTACCAGGTTTTGCATCTTTTCCATCAGCTCATCTGGTTTAAAGGGCTTGGCCACGTAATCGTTCATGCCGGCGTTGATTACCTGTTCGCGTATATCAAACAGGGCGGATGCTGTTAAGGCTATAATCGGAATATTCGCTTTAGCCGGGTCGGGCATTTTGCGTATTTCCATGGAGGCGTCAAAGCCGTTCATCACCGGCATTTGCAAATCCATTAAAATAATATCGAAGTTGCCGTATTGCATAATTTCTACGGCGCGCTCACCATTTTCGGCTATTGTTGGCACTATCTTCCATTTCGAAAGCAGCTTTTTCATCAGCATAACGTTAACCGGATTGTCCTCGGCAATCAAAACACGCAGGCTGCTGCTGCTGTCCTCAACTTCGGCCACCTGCGGCTGTTGCGGTTGTTGGGGCTGTGGTTCGGCTGTGGGTTCTTTTATCCGGGCAACGGCTTCGGTGGATACCGGGAACTCCATATTGAACGAGAATTCAGATCCTTCGTTCACTTTGCTGCTTACATGCATCTGCAGGTTTTGCAGCTCAAGCAGGCGCTTTACAATAGCCAGCCCCAGGCCGGTGCCGCCGTATTGGCGGGTAGTGGTTATCGATTCCTGGGTAAAAGGCTCGAATATCGTTTCCAGGTTTTCTTTTTTGATACCAATACCCGTGTCTTTTACCGAAAAACCAACCGTAATGTTATTATGACGGTCTTCTAAGCAGGTTACCCTTACCCATATATTGCCTTGCGCTGTAAATTTTATGGCGTTGCTAACCAGGTTAAAAATTATTTGGGTTAGGCGGGTGGGGTCGCCAAATATTACCTTTCGCCTCAACGAGCTGTCGATATCCAGCTTAAACAACAAGCCTTTTTCCTCGGCTTTGATAATTTGCCCGCCGCAGATATTCTGCATCAGGTCAACCAGGTTAAACTTGATCTTCTCGAACACCACCTTGCCCGATTCTATCTTATTAAAATCAAGTACATCGTTAACAATAGCCAGCAAGTTATTAGCCGAGAATTTCAGTATCTCCAGGTTTTCGCTTTGATCTTGCCGGGGGTTATTCATCAGCAGCAGGTTGCTCATACCAATTACCGCGTTTAACGGGGTGCGTATCTCGTGCGACATGGTGGATAAAAACTCCGACTGCACCTGCGACGATTTTTCGGCCTTTTCAATAGCCCTTTCAAATTTTATATTCAAAGCCGCCTGCTCTTCGCCGGTTTCTTTAAGCTGCTTTATATTTTTTAAAAACGCGCTGTAAAAGTGGCTGTGAATAAATATGATGAGGATAAAATTGGCGAAAATGGCGATAATAGTGGTCGACTGATCAGACTTTTCAGGCTTAAAATCGATATAATAATTGTGGTCGTACTGCATTACCATAAATATCAATACCGGCAGCAGGTTAAGCAGCGAAAAAAACATCCCCCAGTTTTGCCCCAGCATATAAAAGCTGAATACGATAACCAGGATGATGATCTGTATGGTAATGATGTTTACATCCTGCATGATCACAAACACCGTGGCCAGGTTTATGAGCGTACCCATTACAAGCAATATGTGCGATATGGTATGCCAGTGTGGTTTATAGGTAAGATACTTGAACAGCGCAATGATAAGCAAGAGGGTAGCACCTAATGTGATCGACATTACATGCAAATCCTGAAGGTATACGCTCAGATACAGCGCGCCAATGCCAACAATAGCTAACAAAAAGCCATAGTATAGCAAGCGGATGCGGGCCTGGTCAAGTATTGACTGCTCCCGGGTAAGTATTTTATTAATAGAGAAATTAAAAAAATCCACTTCCTTTGCTTGCCGGTAAAATTAGGACGAACTAAAATATTAAATATTGCGGTAATAATATACACAATAACTTAATAATTAAGTATCAACGTGCCTTTATGCCATGCAATTAGCCTGCCAGGCCGCGTAAATTATCTTCCACTATTTTTAACCGGGCTTCGGCATCAGCTTTCTTTTTAAGTTCGTTGTCAATTATCTCGGGTTTGGCATTTGCCATAAAACGTTCGTTTCCCAGTTTGGCGTTTACCGACTTCAGGAACCCTGCCAAATAATCACTTTCCTTTTCAAGCCGGGCCCGTTCAGCTTCAACATCGATTTCTATGTTAAGGGAGATAAAAAACTCGTCTGTACCTGCAATAAAGCTATTTGCGCCGGTAATTGCATCGTTCACCAAACTCACATCGCTGATGTTGCCCAGTTGCTTAATAACGCCTTCGTACGTTTTATAATTAATAGCCGAATTCGTTTTTACCGCTAACGGTAACGTGTCCTTAGGCGATAATTTATTACTGTTGCGCGTGTTTCTTACCTGCGCTATCACCTGCTGCACTACTTCTATCTCGGTAACCAGGCGGGTATTTATTTGCCCGATAACTGGCAGTTGTGCAACAATACAGCAATCCAGATCGGCCCGGGTGCCAAACAACTCATCATGCCACAGCTCTTCGGTAATAAACGGCATATAAGGGTGCAATACCTTCAATATATCCTGAAAATAAGCTACCGTAGCATCGTAGGTTTCCCGATCGACTTTTTGTTTTTCAACGCCTTGCTGGTAGGCAGGTTTAACCATCTCCAGGTACCAGGCGCAAAAATCGTCCCACACCAGTTTGTAGGTGGTCATTAGCGCCTCAGATAACCTGTATTGTTTAAAGTCGCTTTCAATATCAACCAATGCCTGGTTCAGCCTGCTGCCAAACCATTCAATGGCAATTTGATTGGCCGGCGCAATACTATCGTTTGCTTCCCAGCCCTTTACCAATTTAAAGGCATTCCATATTTTATTGGCGAAGTTACGGCCCTGTTCGCAATAGCTTTCGTCAAACATCAGGTCGTTACCCGCAGGCGAGCATAGCAGCATACCCACACGTACTCCATCCGCCCCGTATTTTTCTATCAGGTCTAAAGGGTCGGGCGAATTACCTAACGATTTTGACATTTTGCGGCCCAGTTTGTCCCTCACAATACCGGTTAGGTAAACGTTGGTAAAAGGTTTCTGCTCGCGCAGTTCGTGCCCTGCCATGATCATCCTTGCTACCCAGAAGAACAAAATCTCGGGGGCTGTCACCAGGTCGTTTGTAGGGTAGTAATAATTTATCTCGGGGTTATCAGGGTTGCGTACGCCATCAAAAACCGACATCGGCCACAAACCCGACGAGAACCAGGTATCTAAAACGTCTTCGTCCTGGGTAAGGTCGTTTATAGTAAGCGATGCATCTGCTTTTTGTGCCTGGGTTAATGCCTCTTCTTTGGTTTTGGCTACCACAAACTCGCCGTTTGGCAGGTAGTATGCCGGTATTTGCTGCCCCCACCATAGCTGGCGACTGATGTTCCAGTCCCTAACGTTCTCCATCCAGTGGCGGTAGGTGTTGATAAATTTCTCGGGTATCAGCTTTACATCGCCGTTCAGCACGTAATCCAGGGCAGGTTTAGCCAGCTCGGGCATTTTGCAAAACCATTGCATGCTTAACTTTGGTTCGATAGCGGCGTTTGTGCGTTCGCTGTAGCCTATCTGCGAAGTGTAATCTTCTGTTTTTTCAAGCGCGCCTGCTTCTTCCAGCAGCACTGCTATCTTTTTGCGGGCGGCGAAACGGTCTTCGCCTACCAGTATCTGCGCCTTTTCGTTAAGGGTGGCGTCGTCGTTTAAAATATCAATAACCGGCAACTTATGGCGCTGGCCAAGCTCGTAGTCGTTCAGATCATGCGCCGGGGTAACCTTTAAACAGCCGGTACCGAAGTCCATGGTTACATATTCATCCAGTATAACCGGTATCTCGCGGTTTATCAGCGGAATAAAAACCGATTTGCCATGCAGGTGCGTGTACCGCTCATCATTTGGGTTGATACATATCGCAGCATCGGCCATAATGGTCTCAGGGCGGGTAGTTGCGATGGTTAAGAAGTCCGAATGTCCGGAAGTCGGTGAGTCCGAAAGAGAGGCTTCGTCTTTCGGACTTCCTGACTTTCCGTCTTTCTGACTCAAATAATATCGAACATAATAAAGCTTCTGATTTACCTCCTTACGAATAACTTCCTCGTCGCTAACGGCAGTTTTTCCCTGCGGGTCCCAGTTAACCATACGCACGCCGCGGTATATCCAGCCTTTTTTGTGCAGGTGAATAAAGTAGTCTATAACAGACTCGCTCATATCCTCGTCCATGGTGAATTTGGTGCGTTCCCAATCGCACGAAGCGCCGAGCTTTTTTAATTGCTCCAGGATGATGCCGCCGTATTTTTCTTTCCATTCCCAGGCGTAACTTAAAAACTCTTCGCGGGTAAGGTCTTTTTTGCTGATGCCCCGTTCTTTTAGCATGGCCACAACCTTTGCTTCGGTAGCAATGCTGGCGTGGTCTGTACCCGGTACCCAGCAGGCATTCTTGCCGTTCATCCTGGCGCGGCGTATCAAAACATCCTGTATGGTATTGTTTAGCATATGGCCCATGTGCAGCACGCCGGTAACGTTTGGCGGAGGGATCACAATGGTATAAGGTTCACGTTCGTCAGGTACCGACCTGAAAAAATTGTGCTGTAACCAGTAACTATACCATTTTTCTTCGGCTTGTGCGGGCGAATAGGTTTTTGCAATACTCATAGCCTGCAAAAATAACTATTTGGCGCTAATTGGGAATAGGTAAATGAGATAGCCTCTCCGCAACCCGTTGCACAGGAGCCAAGATTATTTAAATTGGTTTTAAAGCCCTCTCCCGCGGCGGGGGTTGTGGGTAAGTTTTATGTGGAACAATTATGAATTAATCAGTTTAAACAATCAGCAACAATATTTTTACATACATACGTTTATACATTGTAAACAAATCCAGACATGAAAACAGTGCCCTTAAATCGTTTTTTGGTGGCTTTTATCAAAATGTCGCGCCTGTCAGTTGTTATCAACTGGTTTAATAAATAAATGCGCCTGCTCAAATATTTGCCATCCCGCATATAAAAAATTAACTTCATGGTTTTACTGATTTATCATGAAACTAAAGTTTACCAATTTAATGCTGATGGGTGCGCTGTGCCTGTCGGTAACCGCCTTTGCCGGTAACGGCCCTAAGCCAGCCAACCAAAAACATCATACTATCCCGCCTAAAAAATATATCGACCCGGCCAATATGGATCTGTCGGTAAAACCCGGCGATAACTTTTTTGAATATGCCAACGGCAACTGGATAAAACAAAATGCTATACCTGCCAAAGAGACCCGCTGGGGCAGCTTCAATATTTTAAGGCAGGAAAATACCGACCGCCTTTTGGGCCTGCTTAACGAGGTAAGCAAAACCCCGGGCCAGCCAAAAGGCAGCCTTAAACAGCGCGTTGGCGATCTTTACGCCAGCGGTATGGATAGCCTTACTATTGAAAAGAAAGGCTATACACCAATTGCAGCCGACCTGGCGCGCATTAACAATATAACCGATCTTAACGGCATTGTGAACGAATTGGTTTACGAACGCGTTAACGGAATAGGCAGCCCACTGTTTGGCTTTGGCGTTGGCCAGGACGAGAAAAACGTTGACCGCTATATTGTTAGCCTGCGGCAGGGCGGTACCACCCTGCCCGACAGGGATAATTACCTGAAAAGTGATGCCCGCACCCAAAAGATACAGGACGCGCTGAAAACTTACATTACCACGCTGTTCACCTTAACTGGTACCAGCGCAGACGAGGCGGCTAAAAACGCGGATATGATCTTTGAATTGGAAAAAGCGCTGGCAAAATCGCAACTGAGCCGTGTAGCCCAGCGCGACCCTCATTTAACCTATAACAAGTTCTCGGTTTTAGATTTCAGTAAAACCACTCCGCATTTAAACTGGGTTAAGTTGTTGCCCATGCTAAAGGTAGCCGGGCAGGATACCATTATAGTTGGGCAGCCCGCGTTTTTTAAAGATGCCGATGCGTTGCTGGCTGCCACGCCGGTAAACGATCTGAAAACCTATTTAAAATGGAATATATTAAAGGGTTCCGCGTCATCGCTGAGCTCTCCGTTTGTTAAGGCCGGGTTTGCATATAGCAGCAGCCTTAGCGGCCAAAAGGTACAAACGCCGCGTAACGAGCGCATGAGCGGCCTGATAGATGGCAGCATTGGCGAGTTGCTGGGCCAGTTGTACGTTGAAAAATACTTTACCCCGGCGGCGAAAAAATACATGGTTGACCTGGTGAACAACCTTAAGGTTACCCTTGGAGACCGCATAAAACGCCTTGACTGGATGAGCGAAGAAACAAAGGCACGCGCGCTTAAAAAACTGGCTGCGTTCCGTGTTAAAATTGGCTACCCTGATAAATGGGAGGTTTACAACGGCCTGGTGATCAACCGCGATGATTATGCCGGAAACCTAAGGCGTATAGCCGTATGGCGTTATAATTTCAACGTTAGCCGCCTGGGCAAACCGGTAGACAGGACACGATTTGGTATGACCCCGCCAACCGTAAATGCATCATACAACCCTACCAACAACGAAATTGCTTTTCCTGCGGGGATACTGCAGTTCCCGTTTTTTGATTTTGGTGCCGATGACGCCATAAATTATGGTGGTATAGCTGCGGTGATAGGCCATGAAATGACCCACGGCTTTGACGACGAGGGCCGCCAGTACGACGCCGATGGCACCCTGCGCGACTGGTGGACAAAAGACGACGCAGATAAATTTAAAACCCGCGCCGATAGGGTAGTAGCCCAATACAATGCCTTTACCGTGGTTGATACCATGCACGTAAACGGCAGGCTTACCCTTGGCGAAAACCTTGCCGACCTGGGTGGGCTTAACGTTGCCTATGAGGCTTTTAAGAAAACCAAACAGGGACAGTCAAACACAAAAATCGACGGCTTTACGCCTGATCAGCGTTTCTTTTTATCGTGGGCGCAGGTTTGGAGAAGCTCGCAGCGTCCCGAGGCAGCAGCGCAGCGTATCCTGACTGATCCACACTCACCCGAGCAATTCCGCACCAACGCCCCGGTTACTAATATGGATGCCTGGTACACCGCCTTTGATGTAAAACCCGGCGATAAAATGTACAAAAGCCCCGAGGATAGGATAAAAGTGTGGTAGGGATTTAGATATTAAATGTTATGATCAGAGATTAGAATCATTTGATTGATATAAAAAAGGAAGCCCGACAAACGTCGGGCTTCCTTTTTTATAATTTCCTAATCTCCGACTAATAAATCTCTAATCTTTATCTAATGCTCCAAAGAACAGGGCTTTTAGTTCGGTAGCATCATCCGGTTTCATTTTACCGCCAAGTATCAGTCTTAACTGGCGGCGGCGCAGTGCGCCATCATAAAGGGCAACTTCTTCGTCTGTTTCGGGCAGCATAGGCGGCACGGGTATGGTGCGGCCATTTTGGTCAAGGGCTACAAATGTATAATAAGCTTCGTTGCTTTTAACTTTCGTACCGGATGGTATGTTTTGGGCATATACATCCAGCCTAACCTCAACAGAGGTGGTAAACGCGCGCGAAACCTTTGCTTCTATGGTAATTACATCGCCCAGTTTTATCGGGTGCTGAAAGGACACGTTATCTACCGACGCGGTTACCACTATACGGTTACAATGTTTTTGTGCCGATATAGCCGCAGCGATATCCATCCAATGCAGTAAACGGCCCCCCATTAAATTGTTAAGGGTGTTGGTGTCATTGGGTAACACCAGTTCGTTCATGATAGTATACGATTCTTTGGATGATTTTCCTTTCATAACGCAAAGATAAACTTTAGCAGGGAAGTATGGGCGCTTAATAAACAAGAGAAGCCTGTTCTTTACCTTACGGCGATAAATGCTATTGCCTTGTAGTTGTAAGCATGTTATACCCCACCAACTGCTCGTACCGCGCGCCGGTTTGCCGGTAGTAAACAAGTAATTGATATTCATTCTCGGTTTCAAAATAGTTGCCTTCTAAAGCGGTATCATCAGGTTGCCTGGTGGCGTTGCTTACCCAAACGTACTGGTAATCGTAAACGCCCTGTTTTAACAGTAAATTGGTGTACCAGCGCCCGCGATCGTCATAAGTGAGCTTGCTGTTATCGTCTAGCTTATAATCATTAAACTGGCCCACAATATAGGCTGTGCCCTCTGCCTGCGATTTATTGGCCGCCAGGGTAAAATACATGTACGCGTAATCCGCGTCGCGTCGCGGGTCGTTACCATCCTGGTTAAGGATGAAAAACTTGCCGTCGATATCGTAAAGCAACGTATAATTTGGCAGGTTGCGGTTTGGGTCGCCCAGCAGCATTACGGTGTTGGCAGTATCTTTATAGATCTTGGATATTCGTTCGGAGTTGAGCTTTAGCGTACGGGTGTCAAAATGCCTGAACTCGTTACGGCCGGCAAAATCGTTAATGTTAACGTCGTTATAAACCAGCTGCGTACCGCGTATGTAGGTTGGCTTGTTGTTCATGATCCCCGTTTCGAGCCGGGCGTTCTGCATTAAAAATGCCCGGATGTCGGTGTTGGGGTTTTGTACGGGCAAGCCGGTATAGTCGATGGTGAAATTTACCTTTTGATTGGTGCGCCTTGCCGATACATTGTTTGATGCAATAATATTTGCACTTACCGATACCCGCTTATCAACCACGTAAAGCCTGCGGGTAAGTATCAGTTTGGCAGGGTCGCCGTCCTCATAAACCTTTAATATGTAATTGCCGGATATCTTAGGGATGATATTGCGGTTAGGTATCTTAACCTCGTAGTGGGTGTATTTTTGGAATGTACCTGATGAGTAGGTATAATCATTAATGCGATCGTCGGTAAAGCTTTCCAGGTACTCAGAGGGCGATAGGTTAGATGGGCGCCAGTTGGCATCGCAATGCTGCAGGGCGTAGTTAAAAGTGCGGCTGGCACCGCTAAGGTCGTCAAAACCCAGGGTAACCGTTTCGCGCCCGCCCAGTTCTATTACCGGGAAGGATGCCGGTTTTTTTGAGTTGTAAAACTCAACGCTTTTTATCTCGTGCCGGTAAACGCTGTTATCAAACGGTGTACTTTGCGCAAAACATGCAACGGAAATTAACAGGAACAGGCTTAGTAAAAAACTTTTCATCATCACAAGATAACAACAAAACGTTTGTTATACCGCATTATTTCGGATATGAAAATGAGATACGAGTGTCAGCCTGAGCTTGTCGAAGGGTGCGCGGCGGGCAATTCGCTAATGGTTCGACAAGCTCACCATGACATTGCGCTTTTTGATCGCTCATACTATGTTGCTGCCGCGAACAAAAAGGCAGCTACTCTTGCAACTGCCCATGCTAATTAAAGCTTTTAGCGTTATGCTTCCAGTTCCATTATCTGTTCGGCAAGGGCCTCCCAGCGTGCCTGGTTTTCCCTAAGCTCTAACTTTTTGAGCTGATAGTTATCGTTAACCTGCTTTAGTTTCTCGGCCTGGTTGTAAATAGTGTCGTCGGCCAGTTGTACTTCCAGCACCTTTACATCCTTTTCTATTTCGGCAATACGTTCTTCCAGCTTATTAAGGTCCTGGTTCAGCCTTTTTAGCTGCTGGTTTTTGTTTTCGCTTTGCGGCTGTTTAACAGGCTCCGGTTTTTTTTCTTCCTTTTTAGGTTGCGGGGTAGGCACGGCTGTTTTGGGCTCTAACTTGCGTTTAGCCGCCCATTCGTCGTACTCGGCATAAGTGCCCGGGTATTGTTTTATCTTTTGGTCTTCTATAAACCATATTTTGTTGGCCACATTATCAAGGAAATGCCTGTCATGCGATACTACTATCACCGTACCTTCGTACTGCTGCAGTGCCTGTATCAATATATTAACCGATGCCATATCCAGGTGGTTGGTAGGCTCATCCAGTACCAAAAAGTTTGCATCCGCGGTTAAGGCCTTAGCCAGCGCTACGCGCGATTTTTCGCCACCCGATAGTACTTTGATCTTTTTAAATACATCATCGCCCGTGAACAGGAACGAACCCAATATCGAGCGCAGCTCCGTTTCGGTATGTTTTGGGGCGAAGGATTGCAGTTCCTGCAGTATCTGGTTCTCCAGGTGCAGGCTCTCTAACTGGTGCTGCGCAAAAAAGGTTTGCGTAACGTTATGGCCGGTTATCGCTTTTCCTTCAAACTCTTTATCAGCACCGGCAACAATACGCAGCAGGGTTGATTTACCTTTACCGTTAGCACCTATTAGCGCTATTTTATCACCTTTTTCAATAATTGCCTCTGCATCATCCAGGATATCGATAGCAGGGTATTTTTTGGTGATGTGCTCTAATGTTACCACATGGCGGCCCGATTGCTTACTGAATTTAAAACTGAAGTTAACCTCGGGGTTATCATCGTCAACGTCTTCTACACGCTCCATTTTGTCGAGCATTTTAATGCGCGACTGCGCCATTTTTGCTTTGGATGCCTTGGCCCGGAAACGTTCTATCAGGCGCTCTTCCTGCCGTATTTTCGATTGCTGGTTCTTGAACTCGCCGCGTTGTATTTCGGCCCTCAGTGCTTTTTCTTCCAGGTAAAAAGTATAGTTACCCGCGTATACAGTTAGTTTACCCTTGCGCGATTCAACCGTGCGGTTAATTACCCTGTCTAAAAACCACCTGTCGTGCGATACGATGATTATAGCGCCGCTAAAGGCCTTCAAGTAATCTTCCAGCCATTGGATGGATGGTAAGTCAAGGTGGTTGGTAGGCTCATCCAGTAAAAGGATATCAGGCGCCTGTAAAAGTATTTTGGCAAGCATTACACGCATGCGCCAGCCCCCGCTAAAAGTACTTAGCTTACGCTGGCAGTCGGCCTCGCTAAAACCAAGACCCGCTAAAATTTCGTGGGCTTTATATTCAATGTTGTACCCGTCAAGCAATTCAAATTCGTGCTGTTTATCGCTTAATTTGTGCAGCAGGTCTTCACTGTAATCGGTTTCCAGCTTTTTCAGCAGGTTTTCTATTTCATCGTGCAGCTGGTTTTGGCGTTCAAAGGCCTCCATGGCAACATGCACAATATTTTTATCAGATGAGTAGGAAAGCAGGTCCTGGTTAAGGTAGCCCATGGTAAGGTCCTTAGCCATTGAAATAGTGCCCGAGGTTGGGGTGTATTCACCAACGATCATTTTAAGCAGGGTGGTTTTCCCTGTACCGTTAGCGCCTATAAGGCCAATTTTTTCTCCCGGTTTAATATGCCAGTTGGCTTCATCATACAAGGCCCGCGCACCAATCTCGAACGTAAGGTTATTTATAGCTATCATTTCGGCCGCAAAGATACGGTTTTGAGCCGAAAGCTTAAAGTTCAAAGCGGAAAGCTTTGTAATGGGAAATAATAGTGCTTTTGGCTGTGAGCCCTACCTTATCGTTTCCATCCAGGCTTGCGCCATTAGTTTTGCGCCGGCAAGGCTGGGGTGTACGCCATCGAGTGTCCAATAAGTGGCGGGCGCTTGTTTAAGTGCGTTATTAAATACGGTTTGGTAGGGTATAAATGGCAGGTCGTATTCCGCTGCGATGTCTCGTGCAGCTTTCCTGAAAAGGTCAAACGTGGGGTACCATTTGGCATCAACGGCTTTGGTACCTATCATGGCGAAAGGCTCGCCTATGATCAGCTTTACGCCGGGAAGCGCATTTTTAGTGCGGTCGAGCAGTTTTTTGTAGTCTGTTATGTAAGTGTCGATAGTACCGGTATAGCCGCCGCCCAGGGTATGCCAAAAATCATTCACCCCAATATGGATGCTCAGTACGGTTGGTTTCAGCGCAAGCGTATCGGTGTCCCACCTATCTGCCAGCTGATAAACTTTGTTACCGCTCACGCCTTTGTTATAAATTTGCAGGTTTTTTGCAGCATATTTTTCAAGCAACTCGGCAGCGGTTAGCAAAACATAACTGTTGCCCAGGGCGCTGTTATCATTAGGGACAGTTTTGTTATGGTCGCGCCCCCAATCGGTAATAGAGTCGCCCTGGAACAAGATCACATCGTTATCGTTCAATCGCACCTTTTTAGTTCCGTAACTTTTAGCCGAAGCAGATACAATTTGCGGGATGCTGATAGCTGCAGCTGCGCCCACAGCGGTGGTTTTTATAAAATTACGACGCGAGTTGTTATTGGTCATGTTGGTATTGGTTTATAACGGCGCAAATTTATAGCGCTTGCCTAAGATACAAATTGTTAATTACGCCGATGCTTAATTGTTAAAAGTTGATGCGTAATTGTTAAAATCGGTAAATTTGCACCATGTATCAATTGCTAAAACCCCTGCTGTTTCAGTTCGACCCCGAAAACGTGCATTATTTTGTGACCCGTAACCTTAAACGTTTCAATCGTTTTCCGGGTGGCGCGGCACTAAGTAAAGCCATTTGGGGCAGTAATGATAAACGATTGGAACGCGAAGTATTTGGCCTAAAGTTTAAGAACCCGGTAGGCCTTGCCGCCGGTTTCGACAAAAACGCCGAATTGATCAGCGAAATGGGTAACCTGGGCTTTGGTTTTGTTGAGGTTGGTACCGTTACCCCGTTGCCGCAGCCGGGTAATCCCAGGCCGCGCATGTTCCGCCTGCCGGCAGATGAGGCGCTGATAAACCGTATGGGCTTCAACAATCATGGCGTTGATGTGGCCGCGGAGCGTATTGCGGCCTATCGTAAAAGCCTTAAACCTGGGCAGCAGGCACTTATAATAGGCGGCAACATCGGTAAAAATAAAGTAACGCCCAATGAGGATGCAGTAAGCGATTATATCAAATGCTTCGATAGGCTGTTTGATGTGGTTGACTATTTTGTGGTGAACGTAAGTTCGCCGAATACACCCGGCCTGCGCGAGTTACAGGAGAAAGGGCCCCTGATGCATATTTTAAACACGCTGCAGCAACGCAATAACAAGAATGGTATTAGCAGGCCCATCCTGTTAAAGATTGCGCCCGACCTTACAAACGATCAGTTAAACGATATCGCCGATATTGTAAAACAAACAGGGATAGCAGGCATCATTGCCACCAATACCACGATCAACCGCGAGGGGCTTACATCAGCACATAAAGCAGAGACCGGCGGATTAAGCGGGAAACCGTTAGCCAATCGCTCCACGGAGGTTATCGCTTATCTGCATAAAATATCAGGCGGGGCGTTCCCTATTATCGGGGTAGGCGGCATACATTCGGCCGCGGATGCGATAGAGAAATTAAAGGCCGGCGCATCGTTAGTGCAGTTATACACTGGTTTTATTTACGAAGGACCGGGATTGATAGGGGAGATTAATAAAGCGGTGTTGAAAACTTAATAATATGGCAAACACGTTTTCCCAAATTTATCTACAGTTTGTGTTTTCCGTGCAAAACAGATTAAGCCTGATTCCTAAGGAACATAAAGAAGAATTACATAAATATTTTACCTCCCTTGTACAAAACCGGAAAGCAAAAATGCTTGCTGTAAATTGTATGCCTGATCATGTTCATCTTTTTGTGGGTTTTAAACCAACTATTTTAATTTCAGATTTTATAAAGGAGCTTAAAGTAGAAAGCAACGAATTTATAAACAGCAAAAGTTGGATAATGGGCAAGTTTAGCTGGCAGGAAGGTTACGGTGTATTTTCATATTCTCATTCTCATATCGATTCGGTTGTAAAATACGTACTTAATCAGGAAAGGCATCATCAAACGAAAACGTTCAAGCAAGAGTATTTAGAATTGTTAGAGAAGTTTGAAATTCCGTTCGAGGATAA
This sequence comes from Mucilaginibacter sp. AK015, assembly GCF_014200785.1. Lineage (NCBI taxonomy): Bacteria > Pseudomonadati > Bacteroidota > Sphingobacteriia > Sphingobacteriales > Sphingobacteriaceae > Mucilaginibacter > Mucilaginibacter sp. AK015. The sequence goes on along the minus strand of NZ_JACHCV010000002.1, from coordinate 27,662 downwards.
GTATCTATTTGATTTTTTTGACAAAAGCTAGGAGGCACCTACGGAGCCCGTTCAGCCCCTGTCTTTCTATAAACACGTGGCTCCGCTGGAGCCCGTGATAGTTAGCCGATTAGGGAAATACTAAATGGCCGTGCTAAAGCCCCAGCGGGGCGCCCTGTTTATAGAAAAGTTAATTGGTATTTTGGCTCCAAAGGAGCCTCCTTGACAAAACGTACCTCCAATAAAAAAGGCATACCATTACCGGTATGCCTTTAAATTTCTTTAAAAAAGACGACTTATTTGCCTGCAGCGGCTTTAGCTAAAACAGCATTGTTTTTTGCTATCTGGCTGTCTTTTTTCTCTGCAGAACGGCTGCCCAATTCAATGTTGGTAGCTAATTTTAAAAACTGAACTTCTAAACGCGAAGTGGTTTTGTTCCTTCTATCTTTTCTTTTTAAACGAGTAACGCCCATGACTTTTTATTTTAAATGTTTTTAACCTTGAGGTCGGGAGCGGATTCGAACCGCTGTAGGAGGTTTTGCAGACCTCTGCCTAGCCACTCGGCCACCCGACCAATTTTAAGGATTGCAAAAATAGTAATTATTTGTTGCTAATCAATTTTTATTTGTAGGATTTTGCGGCAAGCTCTGAGCAGCATATGGCCGTGGCTATGGCCACATTCAACGATTCGGCCCTACCAATGCGCGGAATGGTGATAGCTTTGGTTACTAACGCCTGAATATCAGGCCGTATACCATTGCCTTCGTTGCCCATAATTAGCAAGCCCTCGGTGCCAAAGTTTGTGGTATAAATATTTTCGCCGTTTAGTAAAGCGCCGAAAACGGGCAGCTTTGCTGCCGAAACCAGGCCTGCTAAATTGGTATAGGTAACATTTACCCGCGCCAGCGAGCCCATGGTGGCCTGTACAACTTTGGGGTTATAGGCATCAACAGTATCTTCCGAGCAAATAATGTTGCCGATGCCAAACCAATCGGCAGTGCGTATAATGGTACCCATGTTGCCGGGGTCCTGTATACCATCAAGCACCAAACTAAATTTATTTTTTAACGTTGTAGGGTTTAAGCTGCCCCATCGGGGTATCTTAACAGTAGCAATTGCATCAGCCGGGGTTTTCAGGGAGCTTACTTTTTGAAGGTCATTTAAAGAAATCTCCCGAAAGTTTATTTTTTGGGATAATTTAAGCAATTTTGGTGCAATATCAGGCGTATGATATATGGTATGCAGGTGGTAATCGGAACCGTCAAATTCAGTTATTGATTTGTAGCCTTCTACCATAAATAAACCATGTTCCCTGCGGAACTTTTTGTGTTGTAAAGACGTTAGTAAACTGATCTGAGATTTTGAAAGCATATAATACACCCGGACATTTCCGTCTTGCAATATTAAGTATTTTGGTGGTTATTATTGGTGCCGGCTGCAGTGTTACCAGAGGCATAAAAGATAACCAGGCCATTGTGCGCAAAGTTACGATCAAAGGCGTTGACAAAGAGTTTTCGGAAGAGGCGCTTAACTATGTTGATAAAGAGCAGCAGCCAAACAACTGGCTTAACCTGCAGTTTTATTACCTGTTTAGCGGCAACGGTAAACGCAAAATAGGCGAAGCGCCCGCTTTGCTGGATAGCAACCTGGTGGAGTTTTCGCGAATGCAAATACAAAAATACCTGGTTAACAAAGGGTTTTTAAAAGCCAAAGTAGCCGACTCCATTATTGTGAAGAAGAAAAAGGCCCAGCTGTTTTTTACCGCTACCGAAGGGCCGCTGTTTAAGATAAGGAACTTTAAGGATAGCATTGCCGACCCCAAGGTGCAGGAACTGTATCGCAAAACGCGTAAGGATTACTCGCATATCAATAAAGGCAGCCGTTTTGATACAGATAGTTTAGCTTACGACCGCGATCAGTTTTACCTGGTAATGAAACGTAACGGTTATTACGACTTTTATCGCCAGTATATCAACTACCTGCCCGATTCGAGTTTTAATAAGAGTATTGTTGATGTGGTAATGACCATCGATAACCCGCAGGGCAAAACCGAACACCCGGTTTATACCATTAACAATACTTTGGTTACCGTTGCACGCAGTAATGGCCGTACCCCCGGCAAGGCAGATACTATACAGGTAGACAGCCAGTTCAGGTTTGTTGATTTTTCGGGAAAGTTTAAGCCCCGCACCGTTACCGATTATATTTTTCAACGGAAAGGTGAATTGTATGATATTGATAAGCAAACGCTCACCACCTCCCGCCTTTCGGAGCTTAACGTATTCAGGAACGTGCCAAACCCAACTTACGAGAAACTACCCGACAGCAGCAACCGGCTGAATACCAAAATTGATGTTGTGCCCCTGAAACTCATGAGCGACCGGGTAGAAGCCGAATTTTTGTTTAACCAGGGGCGCTTTGGCTATAACCTTGGTAATACCTTTACCAACCGCAATATCTTTAAACAGGCCGCAACGTTACAGATAAAGCTCAATTGGAGCATTCTGTTCGATAATGGCAACTCATCGGTTAACCAGGGGATACAAAACCAGGATTTCAGGGCCGGTGCCAGTGTTATTTATCCGCGACTGCTGCTGCCTTTCAAATTTCCTAACCTTGCTAAATTCGGCGTGCCGCATACCACATTCTCCACCAATTTCCAGTTGTTTTATCAAAAAGGACTGGTGGAGCGCCGCAGTTTTATAAACTCGGTTACCTACGATTTTTTTGAAACTGCCCGTAAACAGCACTCCGTTACGCCTATAAGCATCGAATTTTCGAGCGGCAGTATCGACCCAGTGGCGAAGGCCGAGCTTTTAAAGCAAAACCGCTATTCGTATGTGTACCTTATTGGGCGTACTACGTTTACATCAGGTAGCCAATATACCTTCCAGTACAACGCGCAGGAGTTAAACTCTTACAAAAACTTTATATACTTCAGGGGCGGTCTTGATCTGGGCGGGGGTACGCTTAGCCTGCTAAGCAAACTGGTAAACGCACCCCGCGATACGCTTGGCCAGCGCACCTTGTTTGGTTACGCTTTTTCGCAATATGTAAAAACCGAGGTTGATTACCGGTGGTACCGTAGTTTAGGGGGCGAAAAGCAGTTTATATTTCGCTTTAATCCCGGTATCGGCGTGCCGTACGGTAACAGTAACCAGTTGATCTTTGAAAAGAATTTTTATACCGGCGGTGCAAACGATATACGTGCCTGGCTGCCGCGTACCTTAGGGCCGGGCCAGTTTAACCGTGCCAGCTATGGCGTAGGCGGCGCCGCCGATACAACACGCTCGCGTTTAAAATACCTGGATCAGTTTGGTGAAATAAAAATGGTTGCCAATGCCGAATACCGCTATAAATTAATGGATAACTTTTTTGGCACGAAGCTGAAAGGGGCATTTTTTATAGATGCGGGCAACGTTTGGCGCTTGCATAAAACCGCCGATAACCCCAACGGCGAATTCAGGTTTAACAATATCCTGCAGTCTACCGCAATTGGTATTGGCACCGGTTTAAGGTTTGACCTTGGTTTTTTTGTCTTTAGACTTGATGCCGCTTTTAAATTTAAAGACCCGCAGTTCAACGGATCAGACCAATGGGTATTTGTTAAACATTTTGATGAATTGTTTAAAACCGGCGAATTTAAGGAGGCCTACCTTCGCGCTAATAAAACAGGGGTAGACAATAATGGCAAGATATTAGGCGACAGCTACAGTTTCTTGCAGCTAAACTTTGGTATCGGGCTGCCGTTTTAATTCGGAGATTGGTTGTATTGAAAAACGAGGCACCCGGTAGTGCATTAGCGCTCTAACCTCTTGCTACGAAAACACCCCCTTTAACCCATCAATAATACTCTGGAAGAATGTTGGGATGCTTAAACCATTGCTGTGGTTAAAATACAGGAAGATACAAAAAATTATAAGCGCTATTATAATGAACCGCTTAAACAGGTAACCAAGCAATATCAACGCAAGCGGTATACCTATTAATACTATCCAGCTTATTTTTACAGGGGTAAGCCTGCTATCGTGCCTGTAAACGTAATAAAGTATGGCGTGGGTGCCATTGACATTCTCGTGCCTGGTGTATACAAAGCTCGATTTTTCTATCTTATGCCGATAAAAGGCAGTGCCCTTATCAAAAGTAAGCTCTTCGGTAAAGCCATTTATCGTAAAAGTGAACAGTCCGCTCACGTTTTCCTGGATCACCCCGGCGGTATCAACTGCTATAATGGCTATCTCATCTTTAGCAAACGGGTTCTCTTTTATTACAAAATGGTTGATGGCGATAGTATCGGCCAAAGCAAATGATACAGCAATAATTGTGAGGACGCAGGTAAGCAAAAATCTTTTCATTTCAGGCACAGGATAACGTGCAATAAAAATAGTGTTTTTCTTATTTGTTAAGCACACTAATGCTAATGTTTAACAAAGCAGCAAAAAGTACCCACATCAGGTAGGGTACCAACAGCCAGGCCGCTGTTTTACTGAACCGGGCAAACCAGCCGATGTTTAAAACGATGCATACCAGTAACGCTACGATAATAAACAGCGCGGCCAATATGTGGTGCATGCCAAAGAACACTATCGACCACGAGAAGTTGAGCGCAAGCTGCGTAACATAAATAACAACCGTGGTTTTATAGGTTGATGTGCTGTCGCGGCGTTGCCAAACCAGGTACGCTGCAATGGCAATTAGCAAGTACAGGGTTGTCCATGCTACCGGGAAAAGCCAGTTAGGGGGTGTAAACGCCGGTTTTTTTAAGGCGGCGTACCATCCGGTTATTTCGGGGCGCGTAAAAAGTGAGGCCACAAACCCGATACCAAATGTTATTGCCACACTTACCAGCAATGGAAATATTCGGAACCTGGTATGTAAAGGGTTGGTGCTCATGGTAATACAACTTACGCAAGTTAATAAATGTTTCGGGCTTAAATTCACCTTTTTACAGGGGGAATTTGCCCTTGTCAAAAACGCTGAACGCGAGGCATAGCGCCCGGCATTTACCTTACCCAACCTTTCAATAAGGGGTATGGTTCAAGTTTGAACCATACCCTGGGTAATACGATGCTCTTGACTTGGCAAGAGATGATCTATAAGTTTCCGCGCAGTTCCTGCTCGCGTTCAATGGCTTCAAACAGCGCTTTAAAATTGCCAGCGCCAAATGATTTTGCCCCTTTGCGCTGTATGATCTCGAAGAACAGCGTAGGGCGGTCTTCAACAGGTTTGGTAAATATCTGCAGCAGGTAGCCCTCGTCGTCGCGGTCAACCAGGATGCCTAATTTTTTAAGCGGCTCCAGGTCTTCGTCAATATGGCCTACACGATCGGTAAGCTCGTCGTAATAGGTGGTAGGTACCGTTAAAAACTCCACACCCCGGCTTTGCAGGTCAGTTACTGTTTTTACAATATCGTTGGTAGCCAATGCCAGGTGCTGCACGCCCTCGTCTTCGTAAAATTCCAGGTACTCTTCTATCTGGCTTTTCTTTTTACCCTCGGCCGGCTCATTTATCGGGAACTTTACGTATCCGTTACCGTTACTCATAACCTTGCTCATCAGGGCCGAGTATTCGGTGGATATCATTTTATCATCAAACGTAAGAATATTACGGAACCCCATAATTTCCTCATAAAAATTTACCCAGTAGTTCATTTTATGCCAGCCCACATTACCCACGCAATGGTCTACATACAACAGGCCTGCAACAGGCGGACGGTAAGTTGTTTGCAGGGCTTTATATCCCGGCAGGAACGGTCCGCTGTAGTTTTTACGCTCGATGAACAGGTGAACCGTTTCGCCATAAAGTTTAATGCCGCTGGTGCGCACTTCGCCGTGTTCGTCGGTAATGGTTTGGGGCTCCTGAAAAGGCTCCGCTCCGCGGCTTGTGGTTTGTTTAAAGGCGTCGTAAGCGTCGTCAACCCATAGCGCCAGCACCTTTACACCATCGCCGTGTTTTTTAATATGCTCCGCTATCGGGTGATCGGAATGCAACGGTGTAGTTAACACAATGCGTATTTTACCTTGTTGTAAAACGTACGATGCGCGGTCGCGCACGCCGGTTTCGGGTCCGGCATAAGCCAGGTCCTGAAAACCGAAAGCGGTTTTGTAATAGTGGGCAGCCTGCTTGGCATTGCCCACATAAAATTCAACATAATCCGTACCGTTAAGCGGCAAAAAATCTGTTGTGGTTGGTTTGGTATCTAATGTTAATGTTTCCATTTTATTTGTTGTAATGTTTTAAAGTTGGAAAGATGTAATGTTGTTGTTTGGCGAATTAACTTTCTAACCTTACAACATTTCAACTTTCCAACAACCTCAAAAAACCCAGCTTTTATAATAATTTTCGTCTTCAATCTGTACGGCATCCTCCGTCAGCATCAGCGGGCGGAAGGGATCTATCATCACGGCCAATTCATCAGTAAACTCTTTGCCTATAGATTTTTCGACCGAGCCCGGCGCCGGGCCGTGCGGGATGCCGCCGGGGTGCAGCGTTATCTGCCCTTTTACCACGCTTTTCCGGCTCATAAAATCGCCGTCAACGTAATATAAAACCTCATCGCTATCTACATTGCTGTGATTATACGGCGCGGGTATCGATAAGGGGTGATAATCAAACTTGCGCGGCACAAATGAGCATATCACAAAATTGTGGCCTTCAAATGTTTGGTGTACCGGTGGTGGTTGATGTACCCTGCCCGTTATCGGTTCAAAATCGTGTATGGAAAATGCCCATGGGTAGTGAAAGCCGTCCCAGCCAATAAAATCAAACGGATGGGTGCCATAAGTGTACGGATAAATAAGTCCCTGCTTTTTGATCAGGATCTTAAAGTCGCCCTTCTGGTCTATGGTTTCCAGGTCTGTAGGGCGTTTAATATCCCGTTCGCAATAGGGTGCATGCTCCATGAGCTGGCCATATGCGTTGCGATAACGTTTTGGCGATCGGATAGGGCTAAAGCTTTCTACAATGAACAGGCGGTTATCTTCGCTGTTAAACTCCAGCTGGTAAATGGTACCCCGCGGGATAACCAGGTAATCGCCGTATTCGAATTTTATCTTGCCGAAACCTGTTTTTAACGTACCTGTGCCCTCATGAATAAATATTACCTCGTCGGCCTGGCTATTCTTGTAAAAATAATCCGTCATGCTTTGGCGTGGGGCCGCCAAGGAAATATGCAGGTCGGCATTTACTAAAACCGGCTTACGGCTTTGCAGGTAATCGTCTTCGGGTTTTATGTTAAAACCTATCAGGCTGGTATGTTTAAGGTGCTTTTCGCGCGCTATTTTGGGCTCAACAGAATAAGGCTCGCCAAGTTCTTTTACAATAGTGGGCGGGTAAGTGTGGTAAACCAGCGAGTACAAACTGGAAAAACCCTCTGTCGATACCAGTTCTTCGGCATATAAAGTGCCATCCGGCTTACGGAATTGCGTATGCCGCTTATGCGGGATAGTCCCTAAAGTATGGTAAATAGGCATGGTTTATATTGGTTTAAAATGTTGGAATGTTTTAAAGTTGTAAAGTTTTGATATCAAAATACTTACACCATAAAATTCTTTATATTAAACGTTTGTTGACGTCTATTAGTTTTAAATGCCCGGGCAGGAAAACATTCCAACCTTTCAACTTAAAACTTTACAATAAGAAATTAGAATTGCGCCAGGGCGATCTTAGAGAGCACAGCATCCCTGAAAGAGGAGGAATTACTCATAGAAGTAAGTCCGAGGGAAAAGTAAAACTGTTTTTTAATGCTCATCATTACATCAAAATTACAATATATGCAATTAATATGCAAGCATAGTTTTTCACCAGGTATCGCGTCTCTACAATCAACCAAAATAACTACTTTTGATTTCCGATAAACCAATTCCTAACGTATGAAATTAGTATCCTACAAAACCGAAGACCGGGAGCATTTAGGCATTTACATAAACGGCCATATCTACAACCTAAACTCGTGCGATAAGCTGATCCCCGATAATATGAACGAATTTTTATGGGGAGGCGATGAATTAATGGATCGTGCTAAAAAAGTTAACGAGGCCATTAAAACTGCTAAAATGCAGGCAAAAGAGGAGTTGTTTTATGAGTTGATGGCCCCCGTGCCGCACCCTACCTCGTGCCGTGATGGGTACGCCTTCCGCCAGCATGTGGCCGCTGCGCGCCGCAACCGCAAGGTGGATATGATAGCCGAGTTTGACCAGTACCCAATTTTTTACTTTACCAACCATAACGCCATACAAGGACCCGGCGAGATTGAGTGCATGCCCGATCATTTCCAGAAGCTTGATTTTGAACTGGAAGTGGCCGTTGTGCTCAATAAAAAAGGGCGTAATATAAGGGCGGCCGATGCCGACGGCTTTATTGCGGGCTACATGATCATGAACGATATGAGCGCACGCACCCTGCAAATGGAAGAAATGCTGCTGAACCTTGGCCCGGCAAAAGGCAAGGATTTTTCGACCGTGATAGGCCCCTGGCTGGTTACCCCCGATGAGTTAGAGCAATATAAAACCTCGCCAAAAGAAGGCCATACCGGGGTTACTTACAATCTGGAGATGAAATGTGTGGTGAACGGTAAGCAGGTAAGCGCCGGCAATATGGCCGATATGGACTGGACCTTCGCGGAAATTATTGAGCGCTGTGCTTATGGCTGCGATGTGCTGCCGGGCGATGTTATTGGCTCGGGTACCGTAGGCACAGGCTGTTTTCTGGAACTAAACGGTACAGGCCTGCTAAACGACCCTAACTACCAGCCCCAGTGGCTGCAACCAAATGACCTGGTGGAAATGGAAATAACCGGCCTGGGCATGCTGGGTAATATTATTAAAAAAAGTAAGGACGATTTTTCGCTGCTGGCGTTGAAGAAATAAACAATATTAAATAATAATAAAACCGTCATTGCGAGGTACGAAGCAATCTCAAGGCTATGCATAGCCGATATGCCTCAATGGAGATTGCTTCGTACCTCGCAATGACGCGTTGAGAACACCATGCTAACACTCGATATAAAAGACCTATCGCCGTTACAGATCCAGGCTTACCTCAATCACGCGGTAGCGCCCAGGCCTATTTGCCTGGCATCTACTGTTGATGCGGAGGGGAATGTTAACCTTAGTCCGTTTAGCTTTTTTAACGTGTTTAGCGTTAACCCGCCGGTATGCGTTTTTTCGCCATCGCGCAGGGTGAGGGATAATACTACCAAGCATACCCTCGAAAATTTAAAGCAGGTGCCTGAATGCGTTATCAATATTGTTAACTACGATATGGTGCAGCAGGTATCATTATCGAGCGTGGAGTATCCGGCAGGCGTAAACGAATTTATTAAGGCGGGCTTAACCGAGCTGCCATCGGTAATGGTTAAGCCGCCCCGCGTGGCCGAATCGCCGGTACAGTTGGAGTGTGTAGTAAGGGATATTATCAGTCTGGCTGATACCCCCGGCGCGGGCAACCTGGTAATAGCCGAAATAAAATTCATCCATATTAACGAGGCGATCTTGAACGAAAATGGCGTTATAGACCAGGAAAAAATCGACCTGGTAGCCCGCCTTGGCGCCGACTGGTATTGCCGCGTCACTGCCGATAACCTGTTTAAGGTGGCTAAACCCGTAACCACTATTGGTATAGGGGTTGATGCCATACCCAGGGCTATCCGCAATTCGAAAGTACTTACCGGCAACAACCTCGGGCAGTTAGGGAATGTAGAAGTATTGCCCACAGATGAAGAGATAGAAGCGTACACGCAAAGCGATGAACTGAAGGAACTTTTTGACGCTACCATCGGCGACACCCAAACCCGTGAATTACAGCTGCATTTAAAAGCTAAACACCTGTTGGATGAAGGTAAGGTAAAAGAGGCGTGGATGGTGTTGCTTGCAGATTAAATAACAATATGTCATTGCGAGGAGCGTAGCGACGTGGCAACCTCGTAGTATGCTAAGCAGTTATGCATGGGCGACAAGATTGCCGCGCTATCGTTGCAATGACATGGTTCAATAAGCGTAAACAATTTCTTTTCCAGATCATTATTCCTTTATGATCGCCAATTATACAGAACATGGCTGGGAGATTATAACACAGCGGGCGCACGGGGTGCTTGCGGCGCAAATTGCTATGCAATGGCGAAAAAATGACCGCCCCAACCGCTGGACGGAAACGCTTATAGCTATTGCCGATCATGATGACGCGCAAACTGAACTGGAGGCCGATGACCTGCTGACCCCTCAAGGCGGCCCGGTAGATTTTAGCATGAAAAAATTTAAGCAGGAACATTGCACGCGATTGCATCACTTTTCGATATCAAAAAGCAGGTATATCGCCTTGCTGACTTCTATGCACATGGTTTTTCTGCACAAGAGCGAAGCCCTCTCAAACCCGCAGGTAAAGCGTTTCCTGGCGGGACAAAAGCAGTTACAAAAGCAATGGATGAAGGAATTAGGCATTACTCAAAAGGAAGCCGGCGAGGCATATGGTTTGTTGGAGTGGTGCGATGCTTTGTCGTTGCTGCTTGCCCAGCACCAGGTGCCACCCGAAAACCGTGTGGTTGAAGTGAGCCCGGGGCCGGACAATAAACAATACAAGCTATCGCGTAACAGCAACGGCACCCTTACCATAGCGCCGTGGCCATTTGAAACAACAAGTTTTACTTTGAGTTTAGAAAGCCGGTTGCTCGCCACGCTGAAGTTTGAAAGCTGCGATCAATTCAAAAAGGAATTGGCCGGGGCTCCCGTCGTCGAGCAGGTTTGGCGGCTACAGAAGTAGTGACGTTTTGGCTAATTCATAAAATTATCCCGAAATTTCTCTAAAAAATTCAAGTTTTTTCAAATAAAAATGCCGGCATTTCGCCGGCATTTTTATCACTATTTAATAATATCGTTAAGGCTATCGCTCCAAGTGCGCGTTTTCGGGTTTGCCCAGCTTACTGTGTTTGTAGCCATAGCTAAAGTAAATAACCAACCCTATAACAAGCCATGCCAGGAAACGTATCCAGCTTTCATATTCTAACTCGGCCATCAGGTAAAAACAGCTTACAAGCCCTAATACAGGTATAAGCGACAATTTTTTGATAAACGCCAGCACAGCAAGCGTTGCCGATAATAGGATGAATAAAAAGTAGGGGAACTTTTGGTGCAGATCGGTACCGCTGATAAGGTTCATCAGGTTATGCCTGAAAAAGAACACCCCTACAACAAAGAGCGCCGGCGCTATCCACTGCGAATTGATATACGGCAAATGGAACTTACCCTTTACAGCATTTTCGCGCGGCAGCAACAATACCCCGCCGCAAACCAGCACAAAGGCAAACAATGTGCCTATACTGGTTAAATTGGTAACTTCGGTAAGGTTTAAGAATAAGGCCGGTACGGCTACCACAAAGCCGGTTACCACGGTAGCAAACGATGGCGTGTGAAACCTGGGATGAATACGCGAAAATGCCTTTGGCAATAAACCGTCGCGGCTCATGCTCATCCATATACGGGGCTGCCCCAACTGGAATATGAGCAGTACGCTGGCGGTAGCAACAACCGCGCTGATGGATATCACATAGCTTATATTCTTTAATCCAACCTTGGCAAATACATAGGCAAGCGGGTCGCCAACCCTAAGGTCTTTATAGCTAACCATACCTGTTAAAACAAGGGCTATCAGTATATATAAAACGGTACAGATAACCAGCGAATAGATCATCCCCCGGGGCAGGTCCTTTTGCGGGTTCTTACATTCTTCGGCGGTAGTTGATATGGCATCAAAACCAATATAGGCAAAAAATACGCCCGATACACCCTTCATTACCCCGCTAAAGCCGTTTGGTAAAAACGGGTGCCAGTTGGCCGGCGTAACGTAAAAAAAGCCTATCACGATAACTATAATTACAATGGCAATTTTTAGGTACACCATGGCGTTAGTGGCCTTTTTGGTTTCGCGTATGCCAATGTATACCAGGTAAGTTATCACAAAAACTATAGCTAAAGCCGGTATATTGGCTATCAGTTTAAAGTTGCCCGTTCCCGGCGCGGTTGCCCACGCCGACGCTGCAATACGCATCCGGTCGGTAATTTCGGCAAGGTGTCCGCCGGCGGTAAGCTCCTGTATTTTTTCGTGAGCGGTAAAGGCCGAGAAGTAATCTAAAGTAAGGTACGCGGGCATCTGTATATTAAACCCTTCAAGCAGGTTTACAAAATACTCGCTCCATGATATGGCTACCGCTATGTTGCCTATGGCGTATTCCATCAGCAGATCCCAGCCTATGATCCAGGCGATAAGCTCGCCGAATGATGCATAGGCATACGTGTATGCACTGCCTGCTACCGGGATGCGCGATGCGAACTCAGCATAACATAAAGCCGAAAACCCGCAGGTAATGGCGGTAATAACAAACAGTATACTTACTCCAGGCCCTCCCTGAAAGGAAGCCTCGCCAATGGTTGAGAATATACCCGCGCCTACAACGGCTGCAATACCCATCAGGGTTAGGTCTTTAACATTTAATGCTTTTTCAAGCCCGGACGGGCCACCGGAGTGTTCACTGTCGCTAAAACCGCTGGCTACATCAGCTAATATTTTAGAGACTGACTTTCTTCGAAATATACTTCTCGACATGTAATTTGATCAGTTTGGTCTTTTTCAAACCAAACATAACCATTTTTTTGCATTGAAAAACTATATGCTTACTTTGTGCCGATGAATGCAGGTGCAAAAGATGTTTTGTTTAAAATACGATACCTTTTTATCCCTTATGTATGTATTTTGTGTATTTGCCTGGTTATCAAACTCCTTTTTACGCGTACAGAGATATATTTTGCTATTAACGGTATCCATAGCGATCTGGCAGATAATATTGAGCCCTATATTACCCATATCGGCGATGGCCTGACAGTTGTAGCGCTTGCCATTATACTGGTGCTGTTTAACTACCGCGCTTCATTTTTAGTAATAACCAGCTATGCCTTAACTGCGGTTTCCGCCCAGATCTTGAAATATAGCTTTGATATGCCGCGCCCCAAATTATACTTTGGCGACCAGTTAAATAGAATACATTTTGTAAAGGGGCTTTATATTTTAACTTACCACAGTTTCCCTTCGGGCCATACGGTAACGGCATTTTCGGCAGGGGTTGTAATTACCTATTTGGCTAAAAACAAAACATGGGGTGCTGTATTACTTTTTGTGGCCGTAATGGTGGGCTACTCGCGCATGTATTTAAGCCAGCATTTTTTTGAAGATGTTACGGTTGGTTCGGTAGTGGGGGTTTTAGTAACCGTATTGTGGCTTAGCTATATAGACCGTAAGGTTTTTATAAACAGCCCCCGGTGGAGCCGGGGACTGTTAAACAAAGGTGTTTGAGCGACCCTTATTTTTTCTTTTTCTTACTAACAACCAGCACAATTATCAGGATAAGGAGCAATGCGCCACCACCATATATCCCTATTTTAGCCGTAGGCGATAAACCTTTAGCGTTCGACAGGTATTGGTCGGTACGTTTCATTTCGGGCGAAAGCTTTATTGAACTGGCGTACGCCTTATACTCATCTTTCATTACATCCTTACGCATTTCCTCGTAATAATATTCGAAGGTGTAAGTTACATCCTGGGTGTATATCACAATAAAGTTGCGCGTTTGTACACCCGCGCCTTCATCAACCTGTAGCTCAAAGGTTTTGGCTTTAAGATGTCCGATAAGGGTATCGCGAACGTTGAGCGTGCTGCCCTCTGACTGCCCTTTAATGCCCTTTATATAATCTTTTAATACCTTGTTCAGGTCACGTTCTTTTTTTAACGGCTCATTATTGGCGGCATTGGGCGCGCGAATAACCACCATGTAACCATATTGGCCATTGCCTGAATATATGGATTGGCCGAGCGTATCTTTTTTTGTGTATTTTTCAGGTAGCGAAACCGTAACCAGGCTATCTATCTTAACCGGTTTCAGGGGTGTTTGCGCAAAGCCACCTGCTGCTAACAGCATAAGGCTAAATATTACAAATATCTTTTTCATAGATGGTTAAACCTATAAAACCCCTATAAGTTTTGATATATGCCAAAAATAATATGCAGATGATGATGGTAAGTAGCTTATCTGTTGAGGTTTAGCACCCTTGCACGGTTGTATTGCTGTAACAACATTGGTGATGCATTATAAACCATGTTAGCCAGGGTTATACCCGCAAAGTAGTTGTATTGCCGCGTAATCAGGCAAAGTACCGAGGTAAGCATAAAGAAAACAAAGCAAAAAAAATGGAATCGTTCGTACATTTTTATGGTATGAATATACCGCAAAGCGTGCGCCTTGTTTTTTATTAACTTATACTGCGGGTTTTTTCTGCGGATAAGCTTGTTGGCATATTCGCCGTTTTGCACCAGCTTACGGATGAATTTTATGCCCAGCGCCTCGTAAAACTTAGGCTTATAGCTTAATTGTGAAACTTTGGCGGGGATAGCCAGGCCCAAAGAACTAATGAAAATAAGCACATAAAGCAATTGCATGGCCGCGGCACCAGCCCAAAAACTAATAACGGGGGCGAAACAGATGATGGTCCAGAAGAAGTTGATGGCTTGGTTCATATTTAAAAAAGCCCCCTCCAACGGAGAGGGCCTATCATTTATATCTTATCCATCTCGGCCTTTACAAATTCGGCAAGTTCTTTTACGTAGCCCGCGCTGAAATCAAATTTGATGCCGGCGGTTTCATAAATTTCCGTAATGGTTTTGGTGTAACCCAGTTTCAGGGCATCCAGGTATTGCTGCAGGCCTTTTTCGGGGTTTTCCTTGTAGTTTTTCCAAACAGCTATGGCACCAAGCTGGGCCATCCCATATTCGATATAGTAAAACGGTACTTCAAAAATGTGCAGCTGTTTTTGCCATAGGTTTTGCTCGGCCTCGGCATGCCCGCTCCAATCGGCAAATCCGGCGCCAAACGGCTCGTAAATTTTTAGCCAGGCTTCGGTGCGTTCGGCATCGGTGTGATCGGGGTTGGTATATATCCAGTGCTGAAACTGATCTACCACCGCCACCCAGGGCAGGGTTTTCAGTACATCAACAAGCTGATCGCGTTTGGCGCGTTTCAGGTCTTCCTCGTTGTCAAAATATACGTCCCAGTTATCCATCGATATCAATTCCATCGACATGGATGCCAGTTCGGCCACTTCGCTTGGGCAATGTTTAAAGTCGTTCAACTCCAGGTCGGCTGTCAGGAAAGTATGTACAGCATGGCCGCCCTCGTGCACCATGGTCGTAAGATCACGAAAGGTGTTGGCCGAGTTCATGAAGATGAATGGCGCACCAGTTTCTGATAAGGGATAATTATAACCACCCGGCGCTTTGCCTTTGCGGCTTTCCACATCAAACAGGTTATTATCTTTCATGATCTCCAAACGCTCGCCCAGGTAACGGTTGATATTGCTGAAGCACTGGATAGATTTTTCTACCAACTCGGCACCGCTGTTGAAAGGCTTAAGCGCGGGTCGGCCTAATGGGTCAACATCCATATCCCAGGGCTTAAGCGTATCAACGCCCAAAGCCTGTTTACGTTTTTCGGCCTGCTCCCGCAGGATGGGCACTACCTCAGTTTCTATAGCCGCGTGGAAAGCGTAACAGTCCTGGGGGGTATAATCAAAACGACCCAGCGCCTGGAACATATAATCGCGGAAGTTCTCGAACCCGGCGTTTAGCGCTACTTTATGGCGCAGGGCACGCAGGTGGTCAAATAAGGTATCAAGTACCGTTTTTTCCTGCAGGCGGCGGGCGGTAATCTTTTCCCAAACTTCCTGCCTTTTGCTGCGGTCGGTATCTTTCAGAAAAACGGAAGCCTGTTCAAGCGTATATTCTTTCTCGCCAATATGAACCGACATAGCGCCGGTTATCGACTGGTACTTTTGCTGCTCTACCTGTATCTCGGTTTGCAGCGGAATGTTCTCTTCGCGGAAAAGCTCTAATTGCTTACGTACCGCACGCAGCATAATGTAGAATTTCTCTTCGTTCAGTTGGCCAACGTATTCGTTATTAACCAGCTTTTTATTCAGCTCGTTATTATAAGGCGCGGTTTTAGGCTCTATCTCGGTAGCAAAGTACTGAAAGCTTTGCAGCAATTCTTCACTCACGGTATCGCAAGTCATGCGGATGTAGCGCCAGGCAAAATCTTCTTCCAGGGCAGCCTGTAGTTCGCTGCCATCCTTCAGCCATTGCTCCAGTTCTTCAACCGAATTGATGGGGCGGGCCAGTAGTTCCTTGTAAATAGGTTCCAGCGTTTCCCACTTAATTTCCAGGTTAGCCGGGATATATGTTCTTGTTTTTTTATGGATCATTGGTTTATAGATGTGCAAATATGCAGATATGCAAATGTGCAGATTATTTGGGATTTGGAAAAGAATGGAAACGTAGAAAAGACGGTGAGGATGAATCAGAAAGTCCGGAAAGACGGAAAGTCCGCAGAGAAACAAGGGTATTGTCAAAATACAAAGCCCAACAGAGCTAATCTTTCGGACTTTCCGACTTCTGCGGACTTTCGGACTAAAACGTTACCGCATCCAGACCCTATCCAACAAGAAAAAGGCCGCGAAAACCACGCTGGCTATGCCGTTGGTGGTCATAAAGGCCAGGTTTACGCGGCTCAGATCATTTGGTTTTACCAGCAGGTGCTGATAGATGAGCATAGCACAAAAGAAACCGATACCAATGTAATATAATAACCCCACGGTGGTATAGAATACCGGCATAATGATAAATACTGAAGAAAGAACATGAAGAAAAGTGGAAAGCCTTAACGCATTTACTTTGCCCAGCCAGGCAGGGATGGAGTGTAGCTTTTCGTTACGGTCGAAATCCTCGTCCTGCAGGGCGTAGATAATATCAAAGCCGCTTACCCAGCATAAAACCGACAGCGAGAAGAATACGGGTGTTAAAGCAAATGCACCGGTAACCACCAGGTACGCGCCAATAGGGGCGAGGGATAAACCCAAACCTAAAACCATATGGCAAAGCGCCGTAAAGCGTTTGGTAGCGCTGTAACCCAACACCACCAGCAATGCTATTGGCGAAAGGTAAAAACACAGGGGGTTAATAAACCATGTTGTTAATATAAATAAGCCGCAGTTTACCAGGGTAAACGTTAATGCCGCCGCCGGACTGATCCTGCCTGCTGGGATATCGCGCTGTTTGGTGCGCGGGTTTTTAGCATCGATATTTCTGTCCAGGTAGCGGTTAAAAGCCATGGCCGAGTTGCGTGCAAACACCATACAAAGCAACATCATGGCCAGTTTTTGCCATTCAAACCGATGATTTGTAGTGGTTACCGCCAAAAAAAAGCCGATAAAGGCAAACGGCATGGCAAAAATGGTATGCGTAAAAGTTACTAATGATAAATATTTTTTCATTTTATTCTAAATTCCCCGCTCAAGAGTGGAGCCAAATTAACTATATCTCTCCCCATCAAATTCCGGCACTTCAAAATTCTGATTTATGCTGCTTATGAACGCCAGTACCTCATCGCGGCCCTGCATGCTTTCGGCCGAAGTTATAAAATGCTGTGGGGCCTCCTCAAAATAACCCAGGAGCGCTTTGCGGAATCTCGCGATGTTCTGGTCTGTTTTTATGCTGCTTTGCTTATCGGCCTTGGTAAACACGGTAACAAACGGCAGGCCTTTTTCGCCGAGCCAGCTGCAAAATTCAAGGTCTATTTTCTGCGGCTCTAAGCGGCTGTCTATCAAAACCATTACGCATTGCAGGCTCTCGCGCTTATCAAGGTAGGTTTGGATAAATTTGTTCCAATCCGCCTTTTTGCTTTTTGATACTTTTGCGTAGCCATAACCCGGCAGATCCACGATATACCAGTTATCATTAACTAAAAAATGATTGATAAGCTGTGTTTTACCCGGCGTTTGCGAGGTTTTTGCCAGTCCCTTTTTTTGGGTGAGCATATTTATCAGGGACGATTTACCCACGTTACTGCGGCCAATGAAAGCATACTCCGGCTTTAAGGGCGGCGGCAATTTTGATATCTGGGTATTGCTGCAAATAAAATCGGCTGATTTAATGATCATGCTGCAAAGGTAGGGTATATTGTTGAAAGGTTAGAATGTTGTAAAGTTGGAATGCGCGATAAATACATGTTTAAACATTTATTTTACTTGCTGTTGATATATAAAGCCTTACAACGTTGTAACTTTACAACATAAAAACAAACGCCATGAACGATTATAAAATACCAGCCCAAACCCGGATTGGCCATGTGCACTTAAAGGTGAGCGACCTGAAAAGGTCGATGGCTTTTTATTGCGACCTGCTGGGCTTCGAATTGATAACCATGTACGGCGACCAGGCGGCATTTATATCCGCCGGCGGTTACCATCATCATATCGGGTTAAACACCTGGCACAGTAAGGGCGCTTCGCCGGCGCCTGAGTATGCACCCGGTTTATATCATACTGCTATACTATATCCGGAACGGAAGGATCTTGCTGAAATACTGCAACGATTGATCGATGCCAAATACAGCATCACCGGCGCTGCCGACCATGGCGTATCTGAGGCCATATACCTCAATGATCCTGACCAGAACGGTGTAGAGCTATACTGGGACAAGCCGCGCGATAAGTGGCCACTGGATGAGCAGGGCAATATCACCATGTACACCCGCCAGCTGGATATCCCCGGTTTGCTTGCCTTACTTAAATAAGTTATTCGTTAAGCATGTATTTATCCATACCAGCCGCGGGCTGCCATTTGCTATGGGGTTCAAAATAATGCCATAACAGTGCCGATACTTTTTTAATGAGCAGATCTGCCTCGTTGTCGGGCACCCATCGCTGGTCCTTATTGTTTTTGGTGATAATGGAGAACACGTAGTCGCCGTGCGGCGCGTTCACCAGCACCGTTTCAGACTTTGATGCATCAACCGCACCCTGTTTGGATAAGGTTTGCACATAAGGCGGTATCTGCGACAGCGCTTTATCATCCCAGTAGATCCTGTTAAGCATGCGGTACATACGCTCGCTTGCTGCGGGGCTTACCGCCTTGCCATCCCTTATCATGGTAAACAACCGGCACATTTCGCGCGGGGTGGTTACGCCCCAGCCATATATTTCCCAAATTGGCCTGCGCGCCGGTATGCGCGAATTTACCCGCATTACTTTAAAGCCATTCTGTTCCAGCCAGGTGTTAATGTAATCGCCGCCCACCAGTTTTTGCAGCCATATGCTGGCGGTATTATCGCTCATGGTTATCATCAGCAGGGCAACCTTGCTAAGCTGTATGGTATCCTTATCCTTAAACGAGCCCAGGATATCCTCGCCCGGGTACAACAGCGAATCGCGATAAACAAGTTTTTGGTTGTACTGCATTTCGCCTTTTTCTATCTTGTCCATCAGGCCGCTTAAAATACTTACTTTGATCATGCTGGCAGTAGGGAACAACGTATCGGCATTTATAGCAGCCGACTTGCCTGTTTTTAAATTTTGCACGTAGATGCCTACCTGTCCGTTAAAACCTCTAACAGCGGTTTGTAATTGAGCGGTTAACTTTTTGTCGGTTTGAGCGAAGGCGGTTAGGGTACAAAAAATCAGGAAGATAAATGCGGGGTACTTCATAGGAGGAATTGATAAATAAAGTTATGAACTTTTCTGTAACCCTATGCGACGCAGCTTTATTAAATTTAAACATCCTGTTTTCCTATCTTTACATCATCTATGCAATACCTGCGCTGGCTTTTATTACCTTTTTCGTTGCTTTATGGCCTGGCGGTTATTATCCGTAACTGGTGTTACGATGCGGGGTTGTTTAAATCGCGGGAGTTTAAACTGCCGGTAATAGGCGTAGGGAACCTGGAGGTGGGTGGTGCAGGCAAAAGCCCCATGACCGAGTACCTTATCCGCCTGTTAAAAGACGATTACAAATTGGCTACGCTAAGCAGAGGGTACGGTCGCAATACAAAAGGTTTTATAACCGCTGATGACGCCGCCACCGCCACGCAAATAGGGGACGAGCCCGCGCAGTTCAAACAAAAGTTTCCGGATATTACCGTAGCCGTATGCGAAGACAGGGCCGCAGGGATAGATAAGCTTCAAAACAACCGCGATATTATTGTATTGGATGATGCCTTTCAGCACCGGCGGGTTAAGCCGGGCTTAAGCATTTTACTTTTTGATTATAAACATTTGCAGGGACCAAAAACATTGCTGCCGGCCGGTAACCTGCGCGAACCTTTTAGTGGCAGATGGCGCGCCGATGTAATGGTGGTAACTAAATGCCCGGACGGGTTGACCGAAGTGGAAATGACCCGCTGTTATGAAAGTATCGCGCCTTTGAACTGGCAACCCCTGTTTTTTACATCGATTGCTTACCAGCCGTTGCAGGATATGCAGGGTAAGCCGGCAGATACTGTTATTGATGCCGATACAACAGTGTTTTTAATTACCGGTATTGCCAATCCAAAACCGTTGGTACAGCACATCAGGCAATCCGGCGCAAATATCATTCACCACAATTATCCCGATCATCACCGGTTTAGCTTAAAAAATATCGCTAAACTTGCCGGCGAATTCTCTGCCTGCAGGGTGCAAAAAAAAGTTATTATCACAACAGAAAAGGATGCTCAACGTTTAGGGATACACGAGATGTTGCCGGCCGTTAAACAATTGCCAATTTTAGTACTGCCGATAGGGGTTCACTTTTTAAATAACGGGCAGCGGCACTTTGATAAATTAGTAAAGGATTATGTTAGAGAGCATATTACACACCACTGAATATATAAAAAATCGCATTGGCGATTTTGAACCCGAAGCAGGTATTATTCTGGGTACCGGCCTTGGCGCCCTGGTGAACGAGATAACGGTTGAAAAACAACTGATGTATTCGAATATTCCCG
Source organism: Mucilaginibacter sp. AK015 (assembly GCF_014200785.1). Taxonomy (NCBI): domain Bacteria; kingdom Pseudomonadati; phylum Bacteroidota; class Sphingobacteriia; order Sphingobacteriales; family Sphingobacteriaceae; genus Mucilaginibacter; species Mucilaginibacter sp. AK015. The sequence continues at coordinate 6,832 of NZ_JACHCV010000002.1, read as the reverse complement.
ATTTCCCGATATCAACGCTTGAGTTCCATTCAGGTAAACTGATATTTGGGATGCTTGGGGGTAAAAAGGTTGTGGCCATGCAGGGCCGTTTGCATTATTACGAGGGCTACACCATGCAGCAGATCACCTTTCCGGTAAGGGTGATGAAAATGCTGGGCATAAAAACGCTTTTCGTATCAAACGCCAGCGGTTCGCTAAACCCGGCGATCAAAAAAGGTGATCTAATGATCATTGAAGATCATATAAATCTGCAGCCCTTTAACCCGCTTACCGGCCGTAATAACGAAGGGCTTGGGCCGCGTTTCCCGGATATGAGTCAACCTTATCGCCACGATCTGATAGATAAAGGCCTCGCCATTGCAAAAGCAAACAATATTACCTGCCATAAAGGAGTTTATGTTGCGGTTACCGGCCCTAATTTAGAAACACGCGCCGAGTATAAATACCTGCGTATAATAGGCGGCGATATTGTAGGTATGAGCACCGTGCCCGAGGTTATTGTTGCCAACCACATGGGCCTGCCGGTATTCGCCATATCGGTAATTACCGACGAGGGTTTCACCGAGGTACTTACACCGGTGTCGCTCGAAGAAATATTGACCGTGGCCCGCGAAGCCGAACCGAAACTGACCGTGATACTAAAAGAATTAATAGCAGGGCTTTAATGGCGAACAGGCTTAAATATTTACTTATTTTATTGATCTGCGCCGCGGCGCACGATGTTTTTGCACAGGTGGGCGGTTCCAACCGTTTCCCCGGTCAAAACCGCAACGACCCGGTTTATTCGCGCGACACATCGCGCAATGCGATAAGAAGGGGAGAATCACAAAACCTCGACTCGGTGCGTATGCGCGAGGAGAACAGGAAGGATTCTATTGTATTTACTTCTAAATTTATAAAAGTTACCAGCGAACGCCTGCTGATGGATAGCATCCAGCTATTTCCGTTGGATACAGGTTTGGTGAACTTTGAAAATTACAGCCCGCTTAACCAGCCGCGCAACCCTAAAATAAGCCTGGGATACCCCGGCGTATCTCAGCGCGACCTGCTGTTTAACCCGCGCAAAACCATTGGGTTTGACGAAGGCATGCACGCGCTGGATGCCTACATGGTAAACCCGCAGGATATAAATTATTTTAATGCGCGCGCGCCTTACACACTGCTTTCTTTATACAGTTCGCTCGGTGGCTCTAAAGAGCAGCTTTTTAAGACCCTGCATACGCAAAACGTAAAACCCAACTGGAATGTGGGCTTCCTGCTTAACTTTAACGGTTCAAGGGGGTATTACAGTACCAATGGCATACTGGCACAAAACGTAAGCGATTTTACTGCGGGGATTTTTACGTGGTACCACAGCGTTAATAAGCGGTATAATCTGTTGGCAAATGTTTTGTTTAATAACCTTAAAGCGCCCGAAACGGGATCGATATTAAAGGATACCATATTTAACAGCCGCCAATCGTCGTTTAATAAAACCGGCGAACCCGTACGCCTGCCAAGCAGCTTTACCAACTGGAAAAGCACCGGCATATATATTAAGCAGTTCTATTACATAGGCCATATAGATAGCCTCAATACGGGTAAAGCTTATAGTAAAAATGTGCTGCCTACGCAGCGGGTAGCCTACACATTATATTTTAATCAACGTAAATATAACTACCTGCAAAATGATCTGGACAGGTACGGCGTATTCCCCGATTATTATTTTAGCGCGGGCCGATCGCGCGATTCGTTGAATGTTATGCACCTGCAAAACGATTTTTCGTACAGTTTTTATTTAAGGGGAAAGTCGTTGAAAATGGTTAAGAATGAATTGAAACTGGATGTAGGGCTAACCCAGGATTTTTATAAAGTGAGCCAGTTTGTTGCCGATACGCTAATTAATGAATTTGGGCGCAAAGAGATAAAGCCATCAAGGGTACAAAACGAGACTTTTCAGAACATTACCTTAAAGGCCAGGCTGGGCTATAAATTCAGCGACAGGATAAATCTTGATGGTAATATAAACCAGATCGTTCAGGGCCGCAACTTTGGCGATCTGCTATACGACGCCAAGCTTACCCTTTCGGGCGGGCCTAAAGCCGGGCGCATTGTTTTGGGCGCCTATTTACAAAGCAGCTCGCCGGGCATGGTTTATACCAACTGGATATCTAACCATTATATTTTTAACAATAATTTCAGCAATCAAAAAACCACCAACCTGTCTTTTAACTATTTAAACGATTTGCTGCAAGTTGACCTGAAGGCCGAATACTTCCTGATAAACGATTACCTGTACTTTGCCGCGCAGCCCGGCGGTATAGACGCTACTCCAAAACAGTACGGATCGGCCATCAATATGCTTAAGCTAAGCGTGGGCAAAAACCTGGAGTGGCGCAGGTTCCATTTTGATAATTATGTGGTTTACCAGAAAACAGATAACGCCAATATTTTGCGTACGCCCGAGGTTTATACTTTCAGCAGCTTGTATTATGGCGCTACGCTGTTTAATGTGCTAAACTCGCAGTTTGGGGTTAGCGTAAGGTATAACACCCCTTACCTCGCGCCTTCATACGCGGTGGGGCTGGGGCAGTTTTATAACGGGCCTGATATTACCTTTACATCGTACCCCATAGCAACTGTATTTTTTAAGGCCACGCTTGACCGTACTAACCTTTTTATACAATACGATTACGTAAATCAGGGACTTTTCAGCAACGGTTTTTACACCGTGAACCGTTACCCTCAAATGGATAAGATGCTGAAATTCGGCGTAGCGTGGACGTTCTATAATTAGTACGCCGTTGGCAGTAAAACAGTGTGCAGTTGCCAGTATGCAGCTACCTGTAGACAGCAAACTGCCAACTAAAAACTGCTAACTGAAATCACGTTTTCTGTTTCTTCTTTTTGGCCGCGGGGAACAGTACGTTATTTAATATCAGCCGGTAACCGGGCGAGTTAGGGTGCAGTTTCAGGTCGGTTGGCGGGTCGCCTACGGCGTGCTGGTAATCTTCGGGGTCGTGGCCGCCGTAAAAGGTCCACTGGCCTTTGCCAAATTCACCGTGTATGTATCGGGCTTCGTTGGCGGTTTTCATTTCGCCCATAATGGTAACGCCGGGCTTTAGCTTATTTTTATTGTATGCGGTGGTTAGGCCCATAAAGCCTTTTATCACTTTATCATGGTCCTGCGTTAGCATGCTGGGGACCACATCCCACTTGGCCGAAAAATCAAACAGCGTAAAAAAATCGCGGGTACGGTCAACCTGCCTAACCGGGGTAACATCGATATTGCCGAACTGATGGGATAGCGGGTTTTGGTCGAGTGTGAAATTCTGGAAGGCGAAGGTCTGCGTAAAATCGAGCTTGGCCTGTGCATCGGGGTCGGCGGGGTCGCCGTCGAACATGCTTTCAACGATATCTGTATTAGAGGCGGCAAGGGCAATATCAAAAGTATCGGTACCGCTACACATGGCAAACAGGAAGCCCCCGCCCGCGCAAAAATCGCGTATGTGCTGCACCACGGCAAGCTTCATTTGCGAAACCTTTTTAAAACCCAGCTTTGTGGCCATAGCCTGCTGGCTTTTTACATCATCGTTATACCACTGCGCGTAGCGGTACACGCCATAAAACTTGCTGAACTGGCCCGTAAAATCTTCGTGGTGCATGTGCAGCCAGTCGTACTTTGGCAGGTCGCCGCGTATCACTTCCTCATCGTAGATCACATCGTAGGGTATCTCGGCATATTTTAACACCAGGGTAACGGCATCATCCCACGGCAGTTTGTTTTTGGGCGAGTAGACAGCCATTTTTGGCGCTTTCTCCAGTTTTACCATATCCATGTTTACCGATGGGTCGCTCACTTCGGTTAATATTTCGTTAGCCTTTGCATCAGACAAAACCTCGTAACTTACACCGCGTATCTTGCATTCTTGTTCCAGCTTCTGGTCGTACTTCATCATAAAGCTGCCGCCACGGTAGTTAAGCAGCCAGTCAACCGTTTCGCCGTTCTTCAAGGTCCAAAAAGCAATGCCGTAACTTTTCAGGTGATCCTTTTGCTCATCATCCATCGGGATAAGGATAGAGGCCGCCCGTGTTAATTGAGTTAAAAGCAGAAAGGCCAAAAGCAAAAAGCTTTTTCTTTTAGGTAAAAGGCGAAAGGTAAAAGGTGAAAGGTGCTTTTCGATGGTGTTCATTTTTGGATGCTACCAAATGTAACGATTAATTGGAAATGGTATTATATTAGTAGCTCAAAGTCGTAAATCATGAAGCGCGGAGTATTAAAAACAATCGTTCTTTCTATTATTTCAATGTTATTTGTGCTTGGAGTTAATGCACAGCAGAAAGGCGAGCCTCCTGTTGTAAAGGAAGGGATACAGGTAAGCAGAACGCATTTAATCAAGCGAATTCAATCGTCAGACAGTTCAATGCTTTTTAAGAAAACGGCCGATAGCAATGGCAACCCGCGGTATGTTGGTGTTGACGACAACGGAACTTCTGTAGAAATTTTTGGCGAGGAAGACCTAGTGAAGAAAGCTATGTTTACTTTTAAATTTACTACAAACCGCGATATCAATAGCATACAGTATACAAGGATGTCATATTTCGCTTTTTTGTTAGCAGGAAAAAAAGGACTGACGTGGTTTGAAGATTGTTTGTCTGGATTCGCCAAAAATCCCCAAAGACCCATCGATCAAGTAGAAGAGTTTTACTCTAATCTAAAAGGGTTTTTCAAATATCAACCGGCTGATAAACAGATCGTAGTATCATTTACAGATTAAACCCTATATTATTGATTGTGAATTATAATACCGAACACTGAATGTTGAATATTAATTGGCGAAGTAAGACAACTCTACACTCACTTTATCAACCACTCAACCCTTTCAGCTTTAACCCCAAATCATTACCTTTGCCACCTGTTTAAAATTAAAAACAATGAGCAAAGCAATAATTAAAACCGAAAAAGGCGACATGACCGTTCAATTTTTTGACAAGGATGCGCCAAACACCGTAGCTAACTTCCTAGGGCTGGCTAAATCAGGTTTTTATGATAACGTAACTTTTCACCGTGTTATCCCCAATTTTGTGGTACAGGGCGGCGACCCAACCGGCACAGGTGCCGGTGGCAGCGGCAAACGTATTGACTGCGAACTTACTGGCGATAACCAATACCACGACCGCGGTGTGCTATCAATGGCGCATGCAGGCCGTAACACCGGCAGCTCGCAGTTTTTTATATGCCACAGCCGCGATAACACCGCGCATTTAGACCGTAACCACACCGTATTTGGTAAAGTTATTGAAAATGTTGACGTGGTTGACGATATACGCCAGGGGGACAAAATTTTAGGTATAGAAGTAATTGAAGAATAGATAATAGTGAAGGGTTGATTGGTGAGTAGTGATTAGTAAAACCACTCACCGATCAACTTAATCAACCAATAAACTAACACATGAATTTACAGGGAATTGTTGCGGTATCGGGTAAACCGGGTTTATGGAGGGCGCTAGCCCAAAACAAAACGGGTTACGTTTTAGAAAGCCTTGACGACAAAAAAACAAAGCTGGTGGCTAATATTTCTACCGCGAAACTGGCTGCATTGAACGAGATAACCGTTTTTGGTTTAGAGGATGACATAAAGCTGACCGACATTTTTGAACGTATGAAAACGGCAGCAAGCGTGCCGTCTGTTAAGGATGACGGCAAAAAACTTCGCGGTTTTTTTTACGAAGTAGCGGCCGACCATGACGAGGAAAAAGTTTACTCATCAGATATTAAAAAGATCATCAGTTGGTTTTTGATATTAAAAGAATTCCCGCTGTTTAACGAGGAGCCTGCCGTTGCGCCGGTTGCCGAAGAAGCAGCGCCTGCCGCCGGATCTGTAACAGAGGAAGCACCGGCCGCCGAAGCCCCAAAAGCTAAGGCTAAAAAGGCGCCTGCAAAAAAAGCATAAGCAGTTATTGCTGATAATATTAAAGCCCCGGCAGGTAACTGCCGGGGCTTTAATATTACTATAAAACTATGTCATTGCGAGGTACGAAGCAACCTCTTCAGGACAATTATACGCCTTGCATGGAGGAGTGGCTTAAAGAGATTGCCACGCTATCGCTCGCAATGAACTGTGTTTAAAATCAAATAATATTTGAATAATTTTCGTTGTATTTTGTTTTTTGTGTTGCAATAGCAAAGGCCTGTTTCAATAGTTTGTTAGCTACTGCGATCAGCGCAAGTTTCTTTGCCTTACCTTTTGCCAGCAGCCGCTGATAAAGTTCTTTGCAGGCTTTATTACACCTGGATGCGCTCCATGAGCAAATGTATAGTGTTGCCCTTATTCTCGACATCCCCATCTTGCAGATCCGGGCCTTGCCTTTTACACTGGTGCCCGATTCAAATATCCTCGGACAAATGCCAATATATGAACTCAGTGCCCGATAATTATCAAAACGACTAAACCCGCCACTAAGTACCGTCAGCATCATCGCTGTTTTCCTGCCCAAGCCTGGTATACTTTCCAGATTGCTTAGCATACCCGAATAATGTACCTGAGCTATCTGCTCCATTTGTATCGTCAGCTTTTTGATGAGGCGGTCTTTATGAAGCAGCTCTCTAAGGATCTGCCGTCTTAACTCCTTTGTCAGCAAGCCGCTGCTTTCAAAACTGCCTAACTGGTTGTTTAAAGCGGTATGCTCTGTTTGAAGCCTGGCTAATAACGCTTCTGTTTGTTGCAGGGTAATGACATGCTGCTCTGGCTTTTGCCATAAACCGGGCTGTTCCATTTTTCCATATTCAGCAATCATCCCGGCATCCTTCTTATCTGTTTTTGCCCTCGACATCCGCATCTGGCTAAACCGG